>CAWJAB010000042.1:0-91542 GCA_963840675.1 uncultured Acidobacteriaceae bacterium | reverse complement strand
CTTCAAACGACGAGCGTGCACTGATTGTGTAAATCGGGTTCCCTCTCAAACTCGGGGAGTTCGACTGCGTGTAGTCTCGGATTAGAGATAGCGATGGATGGCCGGCAGTTTGAAGTAAGTTAAACTGACTCGGCAACTGTTGCATAATCGCCGATTCACTCATTGACCTGTTCCGAACGGTTCACCGCCTACTCAGAAGTTACTGGTCGTTTAACAAATCGGAATCGGCTGATACCGTCTGGAGAAGTCCCTGCCGGACAGTCGGCTAGTGTTTACCAATCCAGTCGATCGATCCACTCCCTACCAATAACCGGCCGCGAAACAGCGCACGTCCAGTCTGGAGGAGATGAGGGACAGCATACCTATCCCCCAGAAATTGTGGCAGATAGGTATGCTGGTGTGGACCCCAAATTTGAGACACTGAGAAACAGGGACAACTGCAGCGAACGGAGGTTCGGATGGCAGCAGCCCGTGTTTTTAAGTGGAGTTCCGAATTGCGGTAGCGCAACGGATCTTAAATGGCGAGAGTGTGTCTTCGCTGAGTAGTCAGTACAAGATCAAGCGCAGCGTTCTTTATCGTTGGCGAGACTCGTATCGCGAAAAGGGAAAGGCTGGTTTCGGCCAGCCCAGAGGGCCCCGGCCGGGCGCGAAACGGAACGCCATTGCTAAACCATCGACAACAGCGGACGAAAGAATCGTGGAGTTAGAGCGTCGACTGGGAAGGATGGCGCTGGAAAACGATTTTTTAAGAAGAGCCTTCAAGCGAGTAAAGGAAGCACGCTCGAAGAACAACGCGCCTGGCGAAGCGCGTTGTACGGAGAAGTGATGCAGCTGGAAGGCAAAGCCGGACTCTCTATTCTGGAAGCATGCGATGCCGCGCGTGTTAGCCGCGCAGGTTTTTACCGGCACTTTGATGAGCACCTGCCCCGGCAAGCAGACACGGAACTGCGCCAGCAGATCCAGCAAATCTGCCTTGATAACCGATGCTACGGTTCTCGGCGGGTCATCATTGAACTACAAAAGCTGGGCCTAGTGGTCAACCGCAAGCGCGTGATGCGGCTGATGCGCGCCGACAACCTATTGTGCCTGCGTAAGCGGCGCTTTGTTTGCACCACCGATTCGCGTCATACCTACGCGATTTACCCCAACCTCACCCGCGATTGGAAGCCCAATGGCATCAACCAGCTATGGGTAGCCGATATCACCTACATCCGGCTGCGGGAATCGTTCATCTACCTGGCAATTATTCTGGACGCCTATTCTCGGCGCGTGATTGGCTGGGCACTTGGGAATACTCTAGAGGCCGAACTCGCTCTTGCAGCCCTGCGTAGCGCCCTGGCGGATCGGCCGGCGCCTGAATCACTGATCCATCACTCCGATCGCGGCGTCCAGTACTGCGCCGGCGCCTACGTCGATCTACTACGGTCCTATGGCATCCGCATCAGCATGAGTCGGAGCGGCAACCCATACGACAATGCTGTCGCGGAAAGCTTCATGCGCACGCTCAATTGCGAAGAAGTCTATCTGAACACCTATCGCGATCTCGATGATGCTGCGCTTCACATTCAAGATTTTCTCGAACGCATTTACAACTGCGAACGTTCACACTCCAGTCTTGGCTATCTATCTCCGGCAGCATACGAGGCTCTTACATACGCCAATTCTGCGGAGGTGCTGGCTTGAGTTTTTTAAGGCATGAGAAGATCTATCAGTCCGATGGGCTCAAGAGGGAGCTGAACTGCTCGTTCAACTCCCTCACAGACCATCGTTCCGATGAGTCTTCAACCGGCTATTCCTTCATGAGTTGCTCTCCAGCAGAGCTCATGTCCGCTTCGCCGGTTCTGCAAAGCTTCTCGCTTAACCTTGCTGCTGTAAAGCCCTCAGCAGCCAACCGCAACTGTCCCTCTTTTTCGCTGTCTCAACCAAGGGGTCCACTCCAGGCTGTCCCTTTATCTTCCGTCCCTTTATCTTCCGTCCCTTTATCTTCCTCAGCTTTTTCTGACACAAAGGAAGATGCCCCGCGTCGCTTGCAAAGACACGGGGCACTTTTCATGGAGAGCGAATTTCGAGACACCGCTTCGCCCACTCAGTAGGTAATCAAGAGTGTGGAGTCATTTCCATCCAGGTAGCCGTGGTATCCGCACTGCGGGGACCCCTTCGGGTCGCCCAACGACGTATACCAGGTCGGTTTGACTACCTGGAATTTGTCGTTATACAAGGTCACATCGGAGGATACGAGCTTGCCGCCTTCAGGGTAATCGCTGCATTGCTTTACGTAATACACTTCGAGCGCGGTTCCGAAGGCCCAGTTGAACGTCTGCCCAAAATTGGATTCGTTGTAGAGCTTAGTCCAGGCGCCGTTTGTCTCATCTTTCGTGTAAATCGTCCATTTGCCGCATTCCAGTGTTCCTGCACTGCACTGGTCGTAGATTTCGCCGTAGATGGTGTCGCCGGATTCACTCCCTCTCCGGGGCTTACAAACAACGTGCCCTTGGTGCAGCAGTTCCAACTGGTGATGCTCCACACGTCGCCTTTCTTATAGTACGGCGTGTGCCCCGACAGCACCGGCTGGACGATGGTCTTGACGTGGCCGTTGTCCTGCATCCCCGGAAACAAATAGATGATCTGACCGTCGTGTGAAGACGGCGCTTTGGGCACAATGACTTTCGATGTTATCTTGCCGTAGGAAGAATTGAAGCCTCGACATCGACCATCCAGCTGTGACTGATATAAGGCGGCTCTTTGCTTTCTTCATCTCCCCCGGGCGTCAGCCGAGTCAGTTTACTGTCCGAAGTCTTCGGGGGCACTGTGGCCAGGTTCCATGGGCACCAGTTGGCCATCGGAGGTGTAATGCTGGTAAGCGCAAGCCGGCATGGAGTCAATGGTGCCGTCTGCGTGATAAATCGCCCGTTTATCGGGGCGAAGAACGTCGTCCTTTGCGACTTGCTTGACGCAGCTGGGGTGGAAGTAACCCACCGGCGTAGCTGCATATCCTTCAGGAACATTGGCAGGGCGGTTTGCGCTTGCGAGAGCCGGAGCACTCAGTGCG
Source organism: uncultured Acidobacteriaceae bacterium (assembly GCA_963840675.1). Taxonomy (GTDB): domain Bacteria; phylum Acidobacteriota; class Terriglobia; order Terriglobales; family Acidobacteriaceae; genus PALSA-350. Next base: position 88,493 of record CAWJAB010000042.1, on the reverse strand, counting down.
GCTGCGGCTGCAATAACCGAAGCGGTTGTCATCCAACTGAAACGTAGATTTCGCATGGGAAGCAGACAGGACATGGAAGACCCTCCTAGAGTTCAAATTGTCGATGGGGGGTTGATCGACTTACAGATGTTGCGGGCCGGGTAATTGCCCGCAACTATAAGGGTCGATTTCGATGAAAGTCAACAGAAATACGCTTGTTTACGAAAAAAAATGCTCAAAGCCAAATTAGAGCGAGTACCAGGCCCAGTGTCCGGCAAGGGAGCACGGGACATGGCCGGGAGATCGCCGAAACCACTGAACCTCACCGAAAACCCGGCGGAGCCTAGTGAACCTGCCGTCCTTTACTTCCCTACCGGCGGTCCCGTCATCAAACCCACAAACATCTTGGTAAACTTCGCCAGATCCAGATCAACCTGCGCGTGGACCAACTGTACCCCCGTCTCCGGTTTGAAGGGTGCAGTCCACGAGCGTATAGCGGGGCCGGGGGGGGGCAAGGGACCGGTCACGGCGTACGACAGTAGCGAGCTGTAAAAATGGCGTCTGGGGGCAATGGGCTGATTGCGTCATCGCTGGGAAATTTCGATGTGGCCGATTACCGTCGGCAGTTGGAAAAGCCCGATGATGATGGGCTGCCTCCGCCACTGCTGGAAGTGATTCTGCCGTGCGACGTCGAAGAGATGAAATAGCGCGAGATCGCCGGCATCCTGGAGATTCCGATCGCTTCGGTCGGGATGACAATTCATTTTGCAATCAATGATTTCTCGCGATAACCTCCACTTTGCGGCAAAATTGTCATCCCAGCCGAAGCGTAGCGAAGTGGAGGAGCCTGCGGTTAATGCTTCGTTTTGAGTGGGTCCAAATAGGGAACCTGATTTGATGTTGGTCAAGCTTTCTCTGAACAAACGTCGCTATTTCCTGGCGGCGAACCCTGCGAGAATAGCCGTATGCCGGATGAATTGGCCAAGCTGCAGCCGGGAGAGGATTACTACTACGACGGCCCATATGTCGTCTTTACCGCGCAATACCACTTGAAGCGCGGGACCTGCTGTAACTCAGGATGCAGGCATTGCCCATACCGGAGTTCGGCCAGCGAAGAAAATAGCGAACAAGGCCCGAAATAGCGCTCGATCCGAAGGGGAATTGCAGGTCTCTCGTCACTTCGCTACGCTCGTCGAAAAACATTTCCACGAATGGTCCGCGGAACCGCAGGTCCCTCGGCTTCGCTCCGGATGAACAACAAAGAGACTTCCGGTGAGCGGGTGCTGATGAGCAAACCGCAGGTCCCACTACTCTCCCCCGGATTTCCTGTGGAGGTTGGTGGCTTCGGCGAACTTCATGCGCCTTTCTGGAAAGGCACAGCGCACGCTTGTCCAATGCTGCGTGGCAGGAAACCCAGGTCCTACGCTCCGGTCGGGATGACAATTCGTGTGGGTGTCAATCTGGACCTTAACATGTCTCCCATAATCGAACCTTCGCGATGTGGCAGTTCTCCTGTCATCTTGGCGCAGGCAAGTTGGTGCTCGGGATGACAAAGGGGAAGGCGACGCTTGTCCATGGAGGAGGTTGCGGGACAAATTGGCGATTTACATCACCTTCGGTGGACACGTGGCGCATTGTACTACACCGTCTCACATGGACGGAGCCTGGCTGCCACCGGTGGGCGGCGGCGGCGGGTGGCGAGTTGGGGTTGGGGGCGGAGCAACCGCAGCGGCACGAACCAGCAACGCCTGGCGGGGGAAACTAAAGCTGCCGCCAGTGTCGTCAATCACGTTGACCTGGCAGATGTACAGACCGGCGGTGAGCCGGTCGAGCGGAATGTCAAAGGCAAAAGCGACGGCGTCTCGCGCAGGCACGTTCACGCTGTTAGCCTCGACCAGCGGCGTCTCAAAGACTTTGGTAGTGCCCTGCAAGAACTCAATGCTGGTAAGCACTTTCATGCCGGCCTTCGCCTTGGCCGCTGCATTGGCTTGCGCCGACGCAGGATCATACACCTCGTAGAGCAAATACAAATGCTGATCGGTGCGGAAGACATGAGCCACATTCGGCACCCAGGTGAAGCCGCCGTTGGTCAGCGGATTATTCTGGTCACCCTTGGTTGACGCGGAACGCTGGCTGGAAAGTACAACCGAGCTGAGCTTGAGGGGAAACTTCTTCAGATCCGGCAGGTTGATATCGGTTTCAAAAGAGCCCATACGGCCAGTTTGATTTTCGCGGACCACGAACTTGAGATGGTACTTGCCCAACGGCAGGCTGAACCCGGTCGTGTATTGGATGTTCTTGCGCGACACCTGCTGCGAATCATCAATCGCCAGCTTGACCGTCTGGCGTATTTCAGCCATGTCCTGCCCGGCGGTGTTCTTCAGCTCTCCAATGATGTCGAGCGTAGCCTTGCTGCGGTCTCCACCTTTGACAAACGGGATCTGCGAACCGGGCACAATCAAAGATACAGGCACGTAAAAGCGCGGGGTTCCACCACCCGTATCGTTGCGGAAGTAATAAGCCTCCAGGTAGAGCTCAACGTCGGTGGCGGGCAGGTCGCTGGCTAGCTGCTCCTGCAACTGACGCTCGCGCTCGTCCTTGTTGGCATGACGGAAGTCGGCGGGAGCGTAGTAGCCGGGGCGGTATTCAAGCTTTACGTTGGGACGATTGATCTTGATGGTGAGCCGGCGGTAACGGCCGTCACGCTGCGTATCGGTAGAGCGGAAACCGATGACATAGTAGGCGGAAGTGTCCTGCTGGATGCGCTGGAAGGCAGGAGAAAAATCGTTCGAATCGAAGAAAGCCTTGCCCCCGGTATCGCTGGAAAGCGTGGCCATCACTTCCTGGGTATTGAAGTTGGAATCGAGGTTGTTTTGCAGGGCCGCACCGTTGTAGGCGCCGGTGCCGCGCAGGCTTCCAGTTGAGGCGTCGCCCAGCGGGGAGATGGCCTCAAGGCCACGCGCATCCACGGAATAGATAGACAGGTTCGCGCGCACCGCGGCATTGATGGCGGCGTGCAGCGAGGCCTGGTTCTCAATGCCATCACGCTGGATGCCACCGGAGAAATAAAGCAGGGATTTTTTCTCGTTGATGTACGCCAGCGAGTGGGCAATATCGGCAAAGGCGAAGAGCTCGCGGTCGGTGTTGACGTCGTTGTACTCCTGCTCATCGGCGGTAAACGACGTGGTGTCTTCCACCTGGTTGGTGGTGCTGGTGGCTCCCGATTGAAATCCGGCGCCCTGGGTTCCGGAGTAGGCGTTGACCGCGTTCAACAGCAGTTGCTTATTGGCGGTGAAGTCGCGATCGAGCGACAACGACGAATCAAGGGAGACGACGGCGACCAGGTCTGCCGGCTGCATCTGGTGGTTAATGTAATTGCGTGCCGCGTCCTGCGCCCGCTCCAGGTCTTCCGGCTGCATGGAGGTGATGTCGAAGAACATCACGATCAGGCGATGGTTGCGCAGCTCGGTCGACGTGGCGCTGCGGTTCATGCTGCCCATGATGGTGTTGCCCGACTTGCCGGTCACCGTGGCCTCATTGAGCGGCGCGGCCTGATCGACGCTCTGGAAGTCGAAGCTGATAATCTTTTGCGGCTTGCCGTTCTCCTGGATCTGGAAGTCGTTGGCGGTGAGACCGCGGACCACTTCTCCCGTCTTTTTGTCGCGGACCACTATGTTGGTGAGCACCAGGTCGCTGTCGACCTTAAGGGTGTAGGAGGTCTGGGTATCGGGCTGCGATGGGTTCTGGTCCTGCGCAGTAATCTGCATCGCGGGCATTAAGCCCGCGAGGGCGATGGCAGCGAGTCTGCGTAGATGGACGGTGGCGTTCATAGTCCTCTCTAGAACCGGAAACGGGCGAGGAAAGTAAATTGACGCATGGCGGCGGCCGAAGTTACCTGGCCGTAGGTTCCCGATCCTAACGTCGAGTCCACGCCTGAGTATTGGACGGTGTTGAAGACGTTGCTGGCAGTGCCGCGCATCTCGAAGGTACGCGTTTCAGAGAAGCGAACCGTTTTGGAGAGCGACGCATTCACAGAAACTGTGCCCGGCCCGGGAATCGAGTAGCGCGTGGCGGTGCCATAAGTGGCCGCCGGCGCGGCAAAGGCGCTCTTGTTGAACCAGTTGTCGAGCGAGCCGCCTCCAGCAGTGAGCGAGACCCCGGGAACCCGGTCGGGCCGCAGAGATGCAGTGGTGCCGCGGGCTACTTCATCTACGGTGGCCTCATAGTGGGGGGTCAGAGCTTCGCCGCTGGCGAAATCAAAGGTGCCGGAAAGGGATATGCCGCTGAGCGAATGCGCTAACCAGCCGGTGGTGATGAAGTGTTCATCGGGGCCAAAGGGCAATTCGTAGAGAAAGTTCCCGGTGACCTGGTTGCGTATGTCGAAGCTGGAATTCGATTCTTCCGCCAACAGGTTCTGCCAGTTTTGCGCCACCACGGTCGCCGTGCCTCCATTGCCGCCAATCGAGCTGGCATTGTCGATGGAGTGGCTATAGGTGTAGGTCGCTCCCAGGCCGATGCCTTGTTGCAGGCGCTTGCGAACGCTCAAGGTCATCGCGTTGTAGTTAGAGAAGGCGACGGAATCTTCATAGTCATAAAAGACTCCGCTCACCGATGAGTTAGCGGTGCGACCGGGCGCATCGACAATGTCCAGGCGCGTTCCCTTCGAGCCGTTGTAACCAAGATTGAGCACAATCCCCAGGGGCAGGGTGCGCTGCAGGTTGATGTTCCACACCTGCACGTAGGGCAGCCGGTAGTACTTGTTGACCGCGTAGTTGCCATCGTTGCCTGGGGCGAGGGGAAGCCCGTTGGCCAGACTGATCTGCGCTCCGGCCGTTGTTTCATTGGTCTGGACGTCGGCGTAGGGCGGCTGAAAGGCGAATTCCTGAATAAATTTCGCGTACTGGCCGACGGCGTAGTTAATGCCGAAGCCCGCACGCACTACCGTATCCTTCATCGCACGCACGGCAATGCCAATGCGCGGAGAAAAGTTGTTGCGCTCAGGGTAGACCAGGTCGCGCGGATACTTGCCGGTGTAGGGACCGATGCCTCCGGAAAGAACTGTGGCCACGGAATTGAAGTCATTGCTCGTATCCAGGGTCGACAGCCGGTCGTACTTCTCCGAGTAGGGAGAGTAATACTCGTAACGCAGGCCGAAGAGCAGGGTCAGGTTGGCGAAGACTCTCCAGCTGTCCTGGCCATAGGCATCCCAGGCGTTCTCCCGCAGATAGGACTTTTGATAGGGGGCCTGCAGCGCAGTTTGCTGCGGCAAGCCGAGCAGTAAGTCAGCAAGCGAAGAGCCTGACGTAGAGCTGCCGTTCACTGGAGCCGGGCGCTTCAGTGAAGTAGCCAGTGAAAGTATAGGTGCCGGTGACGTTGCCGGTATTGCCGAAGAGGTCGTTATGAACGCGGCGGAAGTCTCCGCCGAAGCGGATGTTGTGCTTCTTGTGAATCCATGAGGTGGAGTCGGAAACAGCAATTGTCTGGTTGATCCGAAAATTCGGCTGCTGTTCGTTGAAGCTGGTGAACTGGTTCAGGGTCAGGTTGGGCAGACCGTAGAGCAGCGGATCTTCGGGTAGCCCAGCGAGACCCAACTGGCTGGCGATATCGGTGACGCCGGTGAATTCGTTCTTGAGCTGGGTGTCGCTGCGGTTCCAGTTGAGACTCGGGTTCGTGGTCAACCTGCCTTTGCCAAGCGAGTAGCCGAGGGCCAGAGAATACTGGTGGGTTTGTTGCTTGCCGCCAAGGTCGGGGAAGACGTTCACTTCGTCGGCCGCCGCGTGGTTGTAGTTGAAATTCACATTCATGCTCTGGCGTATGCCAGGGCCGCCCTGCCCGGTGTATTGGCGGATCAAGCCGCCAATGGGGGAGCCTCCCGAACTGGCGCCAAAGCTATGCAGGAAGCGGACACCGATGCGGGTGGTGTTGGATTCAGAGGAGGTAAGGCGCTGGTAGTTCTGGAACTGCCCCTGCAGGCTGGGCAGTGGAATGTAATTCAACAGTGCGGTGGCTTGGGTCACGATCCGGTCCGGCGGGATGACGTTGTTGGGGAACGGAGCTTGGGTGATTGGGTCGTAGATGGTGATGGGGGCGCCTTCCTGGGTGGTAAGGCCGGCCAAATTACCTTCACGCTCTAACGTGGTGGGTACGCTGGCATACTCGCTGAGTGGGGTGGAAGAGCGTTGCCCCGTCAGGTTGAAGAAGATCACGTCTTTGGTGTCGTGCTCGATCACGTGAGGAATGTAGGGCGCGCCCATAAAGGTGAGACCGAACTGGTTTTGCGCGTAGCTGGGCTGCGGCTCCGTTTGGGCTCTTATGGGGAAAGGGGTGGCATTCAGTGCGCTGTTTCCCCCCGTCCAATAGAAGGCGCCGTGGGGCTGGTTGGGCTTGAAGTTGCGGAAGTTGCCGAAGCCGCCTCCGCCGCCGCGACCGCCTCCACGGCCACCTCCTCCAAAGCCTCCGCCCCCTCCGAAGCCACCTCCTCCACCGCCAAAACCACCGCCGCCTCCGCCACCGGGCCCTCCGCCGCCAGGTCCACCGCCCTGTCCCCGGCCTCCACCCTGGCCTCCCTGGCCACCAGGGCCGCCACCGGAAAGCGATTGATCGAGCTCCGCGTTCTGGCGAAGTTGGTCCATGTCCACCCCGGCAAAGGGATTTGTGGTGCCTGCCTGCCCGGTAACGGCAACCGAATCAGTAGAGAAGTCCGAGTTGTTCGCCAATGAAGGTAGGGCCGCTCCGGTAGCTCCGCTGTTGATGCCTGCGTCCGCAGTGCCTGCGAGCGCAGCGAGCAAGGCCAGATTCTGAGCTCCAGCTCCCGTGTTGCGGCGCACTGTTCCCTGCTGACGGCCCGGGGGGCCAGCTACGTTCTCCTGCGTAGTAGTTTCCGGCGCGACCCGGGAAGCCAATGTCAGGGCGAAATCGGCCTGCTGGCTAATCGGGGAGCCCGGGGTAGGTTTGAGAAGGGCGACTTTGGTCTCCGGGGCAAAAGCCGCAAGCTCGGTCCTGATCACGTAACGGCCACTGGTGGGGATGGTCATCGAATAGTTGCCGTTGATGTCTGTGATGGTGGCGTAACGCTGTCCGGTGAGCGTATTGGTGGCCACGACGCTCACCCCTGGGAGGGGAACATTCCCTGCTTTTACCGTGCCGTGCACCAGCCCGCCGGCCACACTGGCAGCCGCCGGGGAGGGAGTGGGGTTGGCGGCAGGGTTCGATTGGGCTCCCGCAGACGTGATGAGACAGCCCCACAGCAGGCACAGGAGCAGGGACGTACGTCGCATCACAGAGGGATCCCTATCTCTATCCACACAACTTAGACCTTCCTCAGGTCAGCAAGGATTACCGTTCCTCAGCCGACGAAACCATTCAGGGGCCGGGCGGCGGTCCCGGTGCGGAACCAGTCGGGGCCGATTGACCGGGCTGACCCTCGTTTCCATGTGAAGGCCTTGTTCCTGGTCCCCCGGCTCCTGGTCCCCCCGCCCCAGGAGTCATGATGCGCAACGTGGTGGCCAGAAACGTGTCCGCATGCAACGCCCCCTGGGCGCTAATAAAGTCTCCTACTTTTACATCGGCCAGGGTCACATCTTCCCTCCGCTTGCGGAAGGAGGTATTTTCGTCCACCGCCACGGTCTGCGCCTGCTTGTCGTTGGCGCGCTCGATGGTGATTTTGAGCTCATGAATCGCGGTCACTTTACCCATCACCCAGGTTTTGCCGAAGTCGGCGCGGGCCTGACGGACTTGATTGGCATCGATGTCAACTACGAAAACAGCGCCTACGGTTTTGGCCTTGGCATCGACTACACCGCCGGCCATCAACATGTCTCCCACGTGAATATCGGCGGCCGTGATCGGCTGCCTATCCTTCATCAAGTGAGAATTGGCGCTATATAGCACCTGGTATGTGTCCCCTTCGTCGGTGCGGATGGTGAAGCTTCCTGGAGCGGCGGCGGTGACCGTTCCGCGGACTCCGTTGCCTCTGCCAAAGGCTCGACCCATGGCGGCGCCCCCGTCATCACCCTCCTGAGGAAGGCAAAGGGGTGACGCCATCACCATCATCCACAGGCCCACAATGACCCATTTTGCCGTGCGTTTCATGGTTAAAGCCTAAGCCATTAGCAGGCCCGCCCAACCCACATTTAGACGAGACCGGCAAAGTTATGGACGCAGGCAGGCACCTATCCGTTGTCGTGATACCGCGGTCGCGGGACGGTGAGATTTGACGGCGGAGGGCCAAGCGGCTCCCTTGAAAAACTGCAAAGGAGCGTTGAAAGGGACGGGGTTAGTCATTCCCTGAGGTAAACTGCCGGGATGCTGTCCGACTCCGTCGCGACCCCTACACCGCCCGCTTCCCCGGCCCACAAGGAAGGGCATTTTGAGTCGACGGCGCTGGTCCGCGATGTGGTCATCGGCATGTCGGACGGTTTGACCGTTCCCTTTGCTTTGGCGGCCGGGCTCTCCGGCGCAGTGAACTCCTCGCATGTGGTGGTACTGGCCGGGTTGGCAGAGATCGCCGCCGGCTCGATTGCCATGGGACTGGGCGGGTTTCTGGCCGCTCAGGGCGACGCCCAGCATTATTCGAGCGAACGGCAGCGCGAAGAGCGCGAGATCGTCGAGCGCACCCGCGACGAGGAAGAAGAAATCTACGAAATCTTCGAGCAGTACGGGGTGGATCGAAGCGAAAGCATGCCGGTGCTCGAAGCCCTGAAACGCCGGCCCCAGGCATGGGTGGACTTTATGATGCGCTTTGAGCTGGGGCTGGAGGAGCCGCAGCGTAACCGGGCCAGCCGAAGCGCCATCACCATCGCGCTATCCTACGTAGTGGGGGGCCTGGTTCCCCTGGTTCCCTACATGGTGGGACGCAGTTTGAGCTCCGCGCTCAGCGCCTCAGTGGCTATTACCCTGGTGGCGCTACTGCTGTTTGGTGGGGTCAAAGGCAAGCTTACCGGGGCCGGCACCGCGCGCAGCGCTGGCCAGACGGTATTAATCGGCGGTTTGGCCGCCGGCGCGGCTTATACTCTTGCCCGGCTGCTCAGCGCCCATTGAAGCGCCGGCAAACAGGATGGAAAAAAATTAGGCAACATCCAGCCGCTTTCGGTCTCTAAGTAGAGGGAGAACTCATGACGCCAGCGACCGCAACGAGGGAAAGCACTGCCCGTCTGCTCGAGGACTTTTTGCAGGTTCGGCGGCAAAGCGAAGAGCTTTGTTGTCCGCTCTCGCCTGAAGACATGATGGTGCAGTCCTGCGCCGAGGCCAGCCCAGCCAAGTGGCACCTGGCCCATACCACCTGGTTTTTTGAGACCTTCCTGCTGCAAGAATTCCTTTCCGGCTACCGCGAATTTAATCCTGACTTCCGCTGGCTCTTCAACAGCTACTACAACTCCGTCTCCGACCAGCCAGAGAAGAAGCTGCGCGCCTCCTTTTCGCGGCCGCCGGTGGAAACGATCCTCAGCTATCGCCGGCATGTGGAGGAGGGGATCCAGCGATTGCTGGCCTCCAATCCGCCGGAAGAAGCTGCGCGGAGGATCGTGCTGGGGGTAAACCACGAGCAGCAGCATCAGGAGTTGCTGGCCACCGATATCAAGCACGCGTTGTGGACCAACCCGCTTCGTCCGGCCTACGTCGACGAGGCAGTCGACTTCAACGCGCCCGCTGCCGGGAAAGCGGATTGGTTTGGGTACGAGGGCGGCCTCTTCGATATAGGATTTGCCGGCGACGGCTTCGCCTTCGATAACGAGCTGCCTCGCCATCCTGTTTATCAGCGTCCTTTCGAGCTGGCGTCGAGGTTGGTTTCCTGCGCTGAGTATCTTGCGTTCATCGACGACGGCGGCTACCGGCGGCCGGAGCTTTGGCTGGCCGCAGGCTGGGACACAGTCAAGGCCGAGGGCTGGAAGGCCCCGCTCTATTGGCGGCAGCAGGACGGCGCATGGCAGGTGTACACGATGTACGGCGAACAGCCGCTGCAGGGATTACTGCAAACACCGGTGTGCCATGTGAGCTACTTCGAAGCCGATGCGTACGCCAATTGGGCAGGAAAGCGGCTGCCCACGGAAGCTGAGTGGGAGATCGCAGCCCAGGCATTGCCAGTAACGGGAAATCTGCTGGGAGGAACGATGCATCCACTGGCGCTGGGCGGACCTGCTACGGGTGGGCCGGCGCAGATGTTCGGGGATGTATGGGAGTGGACCCAGAGTCCTTACATCGGTTACCCGGGCTTCCGGCCGGTACCGGGCGCCCTGGGCGAGTACAACGGGAAGTTCATGAGCAACCAGATGGTGCTGCGCGGTGGGTCGGTCGTGACTCCAGCGTTCGCATATCCGCGCCAGCTACCGTAACTTTTTCTCTCCTGCGACGCGCTGGCAGTTTTCCGGCATTCGTTTGGCGAACATCTAACTCTTTGCTATAACCGGGCTCGCGGAGATCTCATGTCTGCCATATCGCTACCCAAGTTGCCGGCAATTGCGTCGAGCCCGATCGCGGTTGAAGTTTTTAACGGGCTCTCTGAGCGACCCAAGAGTCTGTCACCGTGGCTGTTCTACGACGAGGCGGGCTCTCGCCTCTTTGAAGCCATTACCGAGCTGCCCGAGTATTACGTCACCCGCACGGAGAGACAGATCCTGGCCGAGCACGCGGATGAAATTATCCTGGCCGCGGCGGGCGGGCGCGATCTATCGCTGATCGAGCTGGGAGCGGGGACGGCAACAAAAACGGGACTGCTGCTGGACGCCGCGGTCCGCCTGCAGGGAAGCGTCACTTACCACCCGATCGATGTGTCGGAGACGGCGCTGAATGAGGCACGGACCAGGCTGGAGGCTGAGCTGCCGGAGGTGACGGTCGAACCCATCGTCGCGGACTACACCGAAGGAATGCGGCAGAACAACGCAGCTTCCGCTGCCGGGAGACGGCTGGTGTTGTACATTGGCTCGAGCATTGGCAACTTTTCGCCCGCGGACGCGATCGAGGTGCTTCGCGGTGTGCGCGCACAATTGGCGCCCGGAGATTGCCTGTTGCTGGGCGCCGACATGGTGAAGGACACAGATATGCTGCTCGCGGCTTACGACGATGCGGCAGGGGTTACGGCGAAGTTCAATAAGAATTTGCTGGTGCGCATCAATCGGGAACTGGATGGGAATTTCAATCCTCATTTCTTTCGCCACCAGGCGCGGTGGAATGAAGAGCACTCGCGGATAGAGATGCACCTGGAGAGCCTGATGCCGCAACGGGTGGCGGTTCGTGCGCTGGATATGGAGGTGCGTTTCTCGCGGGGAGAGACGATCCACACCGAGAACAGTTATAAGTTCACCGACCAGCGGGTGCTGAGTTTACTTACGCGGGCTGGGTTCAGGTTGCGGCAGCAATGGAGCGACGCGAATCGGTGGTTCACGGTTTATCTGGCAGCTACGAGCTAAGTTCCGTCAGCAACGGTTTGAGGGCGAGTGAAACTGCAGATCCCTCGGCTGCCCCGGATTTCCTGTCGAGGTCGGTGACGTCGCAATCTTCATGCGGTTTTCCTTACAGAAAACCGCACACTCTGCTCTCTCTAGCGTCGCGAACAGGAAATCCGGGTACGCTCGGGATGACAAAGGGGAGGCTGGCCCTTCGCTTTGCATTTGTTGCTAGATGAGAGAACACAGGTCCCTCCTCTGCGCTTCGCTCCGGTCGGGATGACAATTCATATCAGAGGGAAGAAATTCCCTTCGTCACTTTGTCAGGCGGAGGAGGACTACTCCGTGACGGGGCACGCTTGCGGTGTAGGTGCCCTGGAGTTTCCCCAGATCTTTTGCCTGCCAGAGATCGCGCGCCTTCGCGCCAGCGGGAAAACCCAGTTCGCTCAAGTTCACCGTGACCGGTAGCGGGGTATCGTCACGGTTGAATAGGCCTACCGCTTTCGCTCCCCCCTGCAGCGGTTTGGCCCAGACTTCAACCGGACCAACCGCGGAAACACGATCACCCTGCTTGCCCAGCGGATCCTGATCAATGGCAATCACATCGCGATTCGTAAGAATGGCAAGCGTCTCCGGCGGCATGCGGGAAAGATCATTGCCCGCTAACAATGGCGCGGCCAGCAGAGCCCACAGTGCCATGTGCGTGCGGTTCTCGTCCAGCGTGAGCTTGCCGTTGCCTACTTCCAACATGTCAGGATCATTCCAGTGCCCGGGACCGGCATACTTCGACAGGCCAGCCTGGGAGAAGCCGATCAGCGTCATGCGATCCCAGGTGGGATTGATATCACCAGTCGTCCGCCACAGGTTGGCCCCAAGCGAAGGCCCCCATTCCCAGACGGCGTCCCAACCGTATTGGCAGAAGCTGTAGACGATAGGGCGGCCAGTCGCCAGCAATGCCTGGTGCATCTTCTCGTAGGCATCCTTCATCATCTGCGTGGCCTTCTGCGGATCATTCGGCGCCTGCTGCGTCATGATCGTGCGAAAGCCGCAAAGGTCGTACTTGAGATAGTCGATGCCCCAGGCCGCATAGGTTTTCGCGTCCTGCGCCTCGTGCTGATAGCTGCCTTTGTATTTGGCACATGTCGTAGGACCAGGGCGAAGAGTAAATGCCGATCTTGAGACCCTTGGAGTGAACGTAATCGGCCAGCGCCTTCATGTCGGGAAATTTACTGTTGGCTTGAATGTTGCCCTGGGCGTCGCGATCGCCCTGCCAAGTGTCGTCAATGTTGATGTAGAGATAGCCGGCGTCCTTCATGCCCGAAGAGACCATGGCGTCGGCCGCGGCACGGACATCCTTATCCTCAACCTTGCCGGCAAAGAGATTCCAACTGTTCCAGCCCATCGGCGGGGTCGCGGCCAATGTCTGGGCGGGTAGCGCTGAGGGGATGAGGAAGGCGGCGAGAAGCAGAAGGCGGAATGCTTTAAACATGCAGATCACTATAGGCCACTTCCCTTGCCGGGAGCCAGAGGCTTGAGGATCTCGTCGAGCAGATCCGGCGTCCCCTGCACACGCTCCAGCCGCGGGTATTTCTCGCCGTCGTGGTAGTCCAGCCGGACGGTGCGGAACTCGTTGTCGTTGGAGACGATGAGCTCGATCGGGCTGGTTTTTGCCTCACGAATCGCCTGCTTCAGCACTTCACCCGTAAAGGCGTGCCCGTCGACGGCAACCAGCTTGGTGCCCGGCCCGAGGCCGGCCTGGAAGGCGGGGGAACCCATCCTGACATCGTCAATCTGGCCGGTGGTGAAGACCAATAAACCAAGCGAGAACCAGGCGTCGATCTTTTTTTCGTTATCCAGCCAGGCTTGCTCATACGGTGTGGGTTCGGCGGTGTAGACGAGCCGGTAACCTGCGTGCTCGATTCCCCCCAGTGGGGCGTGGCCGGCGTGCGACTGCAGGCGCTCGGTCAGAAAGCCCTGCCAGTCGTAGGGCGCAACGGCATTCAGACCGGCGACAACGTCATCGAAGTTGTAGGGCACAACCTCCGGGCCGGTGTTGCCGCCCACGGCCAGAAACTTGACGCAAAAGTCATTCAACGATTTCTTGTCGTGGGTTAACTGGCGAATGGTGGTGTCTGCGTCCAGCCACAACAACTCGCCTTCCTGGTAGTAATCCTGGGAGCGCCTCCAGTTGGTCCAGTAATCATGTTTTTCACGGAGGCTCTGGGAGGAGATGGCGGTATCTTCCAGATTGCGCCAGGTGCGGCCGGGCTTTTCGTCCAGGCAGGGCGGCGCTCCAGGCCAGAGCATCTCGATAGCTCTCAGGGGTCCACAAGGCGGAGCGCGCCGCCAGGATATTTCCCCAGTATTGGGTCATGCCTTCATAGACCCAGAGCAGATCGCCCTTCATCGGGGTGGCGTAATCGGGAGTGGCCAATCCTACCGGACGGCGGTATTTGCCGTTCCAGGAGTGGGTGAACTCGTGGGGCAGCAATTGCGCATTCAGCATAGCCAATCTGGGGTCGGAGAAGCCGTGCTCGCGGACGCCGTTGTCGCTGGACTGGTGGTGCTCCAGCCCCTCCTCACGCACAATGTCACTCAAGCTGAGAAGAAAATGGTAGGTCTCGTAATGGCGCGACGCATAGAGCGCTCGCGCCTCCCGCACCAGCTGGCTCACCGAGGCAAGAAACTCCGGCTTTAGATCGACGTCCTGCGCGGCATCGCCGGCGACGTCGAGATAATGCTTCGGTGTCACGTCCGGGGCCAAGGGAAATTCGCGGAAATATCTGCCCGCGATCAGCGGGGAATCTACCAGCTGCTCCACGGAAACGGGCGCGAAGGAGGCCTCCGCGCCTGCCTGGGAGGCGACGCTGAGCGCGGTGCCAAACTTCCAGTCCGCCGGCATGGTGAGAGAAGCGGCGATGGGAATCTGGGCCACCGGGATGTGCGCTGGATACAGGATGACGGCGTTCCATTCCAGCACCGTCATATTGACGCTGGTGGCGGCATCCATGTCGGACCCGGTGTCGCCCGGGGTGGCGAGGAAGTCGAGCGATACTTCCAGCCGGCTGACACCGGGCGGAACGTCGACGTGGATCCCATACATATCCACGTCGTCACGGCGCCAGGGAAGATCCTGACCGTTGGCACGAATCAACAAGCCGGCAAGATTGTCGATGGGCCCGGTGGGGCGATGGTCGCCGGGAATCCATTGCGGATATTCGAGGGTAAGCGGGCCGGGGTTCACCGGTATCTGCAGATGAGCGTGGAGCAGGCGGCGCGGTGCATCGCTGAGATCTACATGCAACAGGATGGGGGAATCTTGCGGCTGCGCAGGCGCCTGCGCGATCGAACGGCAGGCGGGCAAGAGAAAAAGGGTGATACAGAGGAGGCCCAGGGTGCTTTTCTTCATCTCTTGATCATTTCACAGGCGCTGGCGCGAAAGCCCCGGAAGAAGCATGATGGATTGGTTCTCCAAAGAGGCTTAACGATGGCAAATACTACCCCGCAGTCTTATGCCAACCACGGCAGGCTCGACCCACTCTTTCACTTTTTTCTGGCGCCGTTATGCTTTGCTGCGGTCATCCTCAGCGTCATTCTCCTGGTGCGCCACCCTCGTATGAGTTCCATACTGTGGGTCATACTCGCCGTGGGATTGCTAACGGTCACAACCAGGGCCCGGATTTATGCCCTCAAAGTTCAGGACCGGGTGATCCGACTGGAGGAGCGGCTGCGCCTGGCTATGCTTTTGCCTGAAGCGGCCAGGCCGCGGATCGGGGAGTTGACGGAGTCGCAGTTGATCGGACTACGCTTCGCCTCGGATGCGGAGCTGCCCGCCCTGGCCATGCGCGCGCTCAACGAGGGACTGACCAAGAAGCAGATAAAGAGCTCCATCCAGTCATGGCGGCCCGACTACTTTCGCGTTTGAGGTTTGCTTAAGTCCCGAGACGGCCGAGACCCAGGCCGATGACATAGGTCACGACACCTTCCACCGCTCCTACCAGCGTCATCTCGAAGCCGCTGCTCCACCAGGAACGCACGGTGACCAGCGACTTGGCGGCGCCTACGGCAAAATGCGCCAGCAGCGAAACTATTGCCGAGACGATGACGGCGGTGTAACCGCTGAGGAAGAAAAACGGCACCACCGGGATGAAGGCTCCGGCGGCCGTGGAGAGTGCACCCGATACGGCGGAGGTAAGGGGATTGCTCAGCGCTTCTTCCGTCGAGTTGAGCCGCTCGGCAGCGAGCGCGCGCAGCATCTGCTCGGGATCTTTGGCGATGTGCTCCACCATGTGGTCGGCGTCCTCTTCGGGAAGGCCTTTGACCTGGAAGTAAAGCGACAGCAGCTCACGGGCCTCGGCGCCGTTCATGGCAATGGCTTCGCGCTCGCGGGCCAGCTCCGCCTCGTAGATTTCGCGCTCGCTCTTGGCCGCGAGGTAGGCGCCGGAGCCCATGGAGAGCGCGCTGGCGATCATGCCGGCGAGGCCCGAAAGCAGGACCCACTTGCTGTTGCCCAGAGTCGCGCCTGAGACTCCAGAAACGATGCCGAAGATGGAGCCCAGCCCGTCGTTGACCCCGTAAATGGCGTCCCCGATCCATCCCGCGGTGTGCGCGCGGCCCTGGTTGCGCTTGCTCAGCATTTGTTCGAGAAGCGCTTTTGGATCGGTGGCGGGCGGCCGGACCCGCCGAGGGGCTTCTGCCGCCGGATTAGGCCGCTCAACTCGCGGTAGTGTTCCTGTTCATCTTCGATTACCTGGTTCAGGATGGCCAGGCTGGCTTCATCGCCCAGCGCTTTGAGTTGCTGGCTGTATTTGGCGATATCGCGGCTTTCATCGATTTCGAGACGCCGCAAAGCCAGGTCGTCGCCGCCAACCCGGTTCTTCAGGCTGTCGGCATCGCCGCTGGTCTTGCCCCGGTAGACTGGCTCCTGCTCCCCCAGTTCGCGCAAGCGGCCCGCCCACAGGGCGGCATGTTCCTTTTCCGCCGAGGCCATGTGCTCGAGCGTCTGCCTGCGCCCTGGCTCCGGTTCCCGCTCGGCGAGCGTTCGATAGGTGTAGTAGCCACGCATCTCCGCCTGCCAGTTCTCTTCCAGGATCTGGGGCAGCCGCGGGTGACGGGGCGATGCTGGCGCGGCTTGCGTGTCGGTATCCAATAGCTCTCCCCATTCACGATGGCTTAGGGCAACAGCGTAGCATCCCTCGAGCGTTTCCCTACGGAAGATGAATCTTGTGATGGAAAGGAAGCTTGCGGGGCTATCAGGGAAGCAAGCCGCCGTCTTTGGTATGGTTGGCAATGATGAGATTTGACCAGTTGTTAACGGAGACGCGGCATCCTGACACGGCCCGTATTGACCAGCTCTCGACACGAGAGATGCTGGAGGTAATCAACGCCGCCGATCGCTCGGTCGCCGATGCGGTCCACGCGGAGCTGGGCAGGATTGCGCAGGCCGTTGACGGCATCGCGGAGCGGCTGGAGCAGGGCGGCCGGCTTTTCTACACGGGCGCCGGCACCTCAGGGCGGCTGGGCGTGCTGGATGCCTCGGAGTGTCCACCGACCTTTAATGTAGATCCTGGGCTGGTGGTGGGGTTGATTGCCGGCGGCGACTACGCACTGCGGCATTCGATCGAGGGCGCGGAAGACGATGCCCGGCAGGGCGCAGAGGACCTGAAAGAACACGGTTTTCGAGCCGCGGACACGCTGGTAGGGATCGCCGCCAGCGGGCGTACCCCGTATGTGTTGGGAGGCATCGCTTACGCCAACCAACTGGGCGCACTGACCGTGGGGCTGAGCTGCGTCCCGGGCTCCGCAGTGGAGTGCCAGGCGAAGATCGCGATCACGCCGGCGGTCGGGCCCGAGGTAATCACGGGGTCTACCCGCCTGCGCGCGGGAACAGCCACCAAGCTGGTGCTGAATATGCTGAGCACAGGGGCGATGATCCGCACCGGGATGGTCTACGGCAACCTGATGGTCAACGTGCAGCCGACCAATGAGAAGTTGAAGGACCGTGCCACCCGGATCATCGCCGCCGCAACCGGAGTCGACGAAGCTAGGGCCGCTGCGCTGCTGGCCGAGACTGGCGAAGTGCGGGTAGCGATCGTTATGCAGAAGCTGGGAATTACGCGGGAGCAGGCCCAGCAACGGCTGGATGCTGCTCACGGACGGCTGCGCGCGGCTCTGGGCGAGGGATAAACGGCGGTGCAGATTGCATCCCTCCTGCCCGGCTGGCAAGTCTATTGAGTGACGGCGCATAATAAGGTCATGCGTTGGGGACAGAAGCGGAGGCATGCCGTGAGTATGAGTTGGGCGAAGTGGCTGATTTTGCTGGTGGTTGTGCCGGTTCCGGCATTGCTGGCTCAGAGCACAGACCAGCCCGACCAGGGCTTTGGGCCAATCGACACCAGCGCTCCCGCCATGCCGCCAGCGCAGATCATCCAGCAGATGGCGGCGAAGGAAAGCGAGTTCCGCCGAGCGCTGGACAACTACACCTACCAACGCGACGTGCGCATACAAACCATCAATGACGACGGCAAAGTGGATGGCGAGTACCGGCAGGTGGTGTCAATTACCTTCGACAGCCAGGGGCGCAAATCGGAGCACGTGACCTTCGCGCCGCAGAATACGCTGGAGCGCATCCAGATGAGCCCGGCCGATGTTTCGGATATCGAGCAGCGCCTACCCTTCGTCCTGACCACCGAGGACATCGGGCAATACGACCTGACCTATGTGGGACGGCAGAAAGTGGACGAGGTTGACTGCTACGTATTCGACGTGGCGCCCAAGGTGATGGAAAAGGGCAAACGATACTTAAAAGGACGCATCTGGGTAGACCAGAAGGATCTGCAGATTGTGATCACCAGCGCCAAGAATGTACCCGACGACATGCGCAAGGGGCACGAGGATCTGTCGCCTCCGTTTACCACCTACCGCGAGCAGGTGGATGGGAAGTATTGGTTTCCGGTTTATACCAAGGCCGATGCCGAGCTGCATTTTTCAGGTGGCAACGGGTACATGAGCCAGGATGTGCGTATCCGGCAGATTGTGCGCTATACGGACTACAAGCAATTCCGTTCCACGGTCAAGCTGATCTTCCAGGGACAGGATGTCACCAACAATACGGGACAACCGCCGGCAAACGGCCAGCCAGCAAATGGACAGCAGTCTCAGCAGAACCCGCCGGCGCCACACTAGTGATTGGCAGGAGAACTTGATTACTCCGGACTCATGCGCGCAAATCGCTTTAACCGCAGGTCCCTCCACTACGCTGCGCTTCGGTCGAAAACATTTCCAGGACGGGTCCGCGGAACTTCAGATCCCTCGGCTGCCCCGGATTTCCTGTCAAGGTTGGTGGCGTCGCGAACTCCATGCGGTTTTCCTTACAGAAAACCGCACACGCTGCCCTTTCTAGCGCCGCGAGCAGGAAATCCGGGTACGCTCGGGATGACAAAGGGAAAGGTAGTGCTTTCCTCTGCATCGTATGCTGGACAAGCGACCTGCGGTTAATTTGGCATCTACGCGTTGTAAGTTGAGGAGGAGACTCTCCCTCCTCTACCTGTCCAATTAGTGTGGAAGAATTCGCCGCGCGGCTTGTCGACACGTTCATAGGTGTGCGCGCCGAAGAAGTCTCGCTGCGCCTGCAGCAGATTCGCGGGCAGGCGCGCTGTACGGTAGCCGTCATAGAACGCGAGCGCCGTTGAAAATGCAGGCATGGGCACGCCAAGCCGGATGCCCTGGATGATTGCCCTGCGCCAGAATGGGTGGTACTTGGTCATGGCGCTCGAGAAAAACCGATCGAGCAGCAGATTCTGTAACTTTGGATCCCGGTCGAACGCCGCCTTGATGTCACCCAGGAAAATGCTGCGAATGATACAGCCGCCACGCCACATGAGCGCTACGCCACCCATGTTCAGGTTCCAGCCCTGCTCCTTCTCTGCCGCTCGCAGCAACATGTATCCCTGCGCATAGCTCACCATCTTGGAGCAGTACAGAGCCACCCGCACTTCCTCGATAAATTCCTTTTTCTTTTCTACCTTTCGCTTGCGCGGCCCTTTCAATACTTTCGCTGCCGCCACGCGCTCACTCTTCAATGCCGACAGGCAGCGGGCAAACACACTCTCCCCGATCAAGGTCACCGGCTGGCCCAGGTCGAGGGCCGAGATCGCCGTCCACTTGCCAGTTCCCTTCTGCCCGGCGGCATCGAGAATCTTGTCTACCATCGGCTGTCCGTCGTCATCTTTTTTGGCGAAGATGGTGGCGGAGATATCAATCAGGAAGCTATCCAATTCACCCTTATTCCACTCTGCAAACACCTCGGCGAGCTCATCAGCGGTGAGGCCCAGGCCGTCTTTCATCAACTGGTAGGCTTCGCCGATCAATTGCATGTCGCCGTACTCAATGCCGTTGTGCACCATCTTCACGTAGTGCCCCGCGCCCTCTTCTCCAACCCAGTCGCAACAGGGAGTACCATCCTCGACCTTCGCCGCGATGGCCTGGAAGATGTCTTTTACGTGGGGCCACGCTTCTTTATTGCCTCCCGGCATAATCGATGGGCCGAAGCGCGCGCCCTCTTCGCCGCCGGAAACGCCGGTGCCGATAAAGAGAATTCCTTTCGCGGCCAGATCCCGGGTTCTGCGATTGGAGTCGGTGTACAAGGAGTTGCCGCCGTCGATGAGGATGTCGCCCTTCTCGAGATAGGGAAGCACCTGCTCGATGGTCTGATCGACCACTTCTCCGGCTTTGACCATGATCATTACGCGCCGCGGCGTCTTCAGGTGTGCGCACATTTCCTCGATGGAGTGCGCCCCCACGACCTGCGTGCCCTGCGCCTCATTGGCCAGGAAATCATCCACCTTGGATACGGTACGGTTGAAGACGGCGACCTTGTATCCGTGGTCGTTCATGTTCAACACCAGGTTCTGCCCCATCACTGCCAATCCAATTAATCCGATATCGCAATTCGCTTCCGCCATGTTCGTATTTCCCCTTTGCATTTACCCGGCTACGAGGGGCGATGATACCTGATCAGAGACGACGGGGCAAAGAGGACGGGCATGTACAGGTTGCGGCTAAGTTATGTCAACACGCGATGAGAGCGCATCCTGGACTGGCTCTGACTCGCACTCAGCCATAATCACCGTAACCGGAGTGTCTGGTGCTTGCGCCGGAAGCCGGGAGAAGATGAGTTGACGCCCCTTCTGGGTGAAGAGTACGTCCTGGTTGGTGGCCAACAATTTTGCAGTTCGTACCCTGGTTGTCACCCCGCCAACAGTGACGGTTTCTCCTGGCCAAAAATAGACGTGCGTGAACAAGGTGTTTTTCTTGCGCGTAAACCCGCAGATGTCACCATGCAGAAAGAGGCACTTGTCGGTGCTGTAAATGGCCGCACCATTCTTGTCTAACCATTGCCCTATTTCCCCCAGGATACGGATGCTGGGCTCGGGCACCGAACCATCCGCTTTGGGTCCGATATTAAGCAAGTAGTTGCCGCCGTCTCGCGCGCACTCCACCAGGTTCTGGACCAGCTGATTGGGCGATTTCCAGTTGTTATCGCCGGTAACGTAACCCCAACTGTCATTCATCGTCATGCAGGATTCCCAATCACCTTTGGTGGCCTGGGTGTTCTGCTCAGGGGTCGAGAAGTCTCCTGGGAGCAGGTTCCGGTTGTTCACGATGATCTCGGGCTGCAGCTCCAGAACCATCCTGTTCATCTTTTCGGATTCCCATCCTTTGGCATCCAGGGGCACAGCCATGTCGTACCAAAGCACGTCGATCTTGCCGTAGTTGGTGAGCAGCTCGCGAATCTGGCCGTGGGTGTACTGAATGAATCGCTTCCGGGCGGCTTCATCGTCCTTCACATGCCGCCAGTCGGGATGATGCCAGTCCATCAGCGAATAGTACAAACCGACGCGCAAGCCTTCTTCGCGGGCAGCCTCGACATACTCCTTTACCAGGTCGCGTCCGGGCCCTTGTTTGGGCGCGCAATAATCGGTGAGCTGCGAATTGAAGAGACAAAATCCCTCATGGTGCTTGGCCGTCATCACCATGTACTTCATGCCACTCTTGCGGGCGAGCGCAGCCCACTGGCGCGCTGCATCGGGCTGAGGATGAAACCTCTTGGCGAGCTCTACGTACTCGTTCAACGGGATATCTTCGTCGCCCATGGCCCAAGCGTCCCTGCAGAGCAGGCTATAAAGACCCCAATGGATGAACATGCCGAACTTTGCCTCCCTCCACCATTGGATCCTTCGCTCATGGTCAGGCGGAGCAGCGGCGGGAACGCTCGAAGATGCCAGGGCGTGCGTTCCTTCTGTTCCGGCCAGAAGGGCGGCAGCAAGCATGGTCTTAAGGTGATCGCGTCTGGAGATGTTTGTGGGTTGCATGGCTTCTTTGGAATCCGCGTCTCACGGACCCTGTTGGAAAGTGGCCCTCTCGTCCGCACGCTTGTTATTACGCAGCTGTTTGGCGATTGCGAAGTGTTGATTCGCCTCCGCAGTGCGGCCCAGACCCTGATAAGCCTTGGCGAGGAAATAGTGGACGTAGTCGTTTTGCGGATCCAGTTTGACTGCACGCTCGAGGAATCCGGCAGCCATCCCCGCATCGTCGCGCTTCAGGGCGACCTGACCCAGCAGGATGTAGGCGCCGGAGGAGGTTTCGTTGAGCCAAATTGCCTCTTTCAGGACCTTTTCGGCCTCCTCGTACTTCTCAAGCCGCACGTAGGCGTCCCCCAAGCGCCAGTAGACCAGCCAGACCGTTGGGTTAATTGCGACCTCTTTGTTGAGCTCCTCGACGGCGGCCGAGGCATCTCCTTTGTAGAGATCGATCTCGCCCAGCATGAAGTGGGCCATGGCAAGCCGAGGGTCCCGCTGCAGAGCAGTCTGGATTTCTGGTACGGCGCGGTCTTCCAACCGCTGCCGGACAAGAAACTTTCCAAACATTAAATAGGCGATGGCGCTTTCGGGGGGCACAGAGAACACGTTCGCAAAGGTCTTGCGAGCGTCGTCCCAGCGCTGCGTCATGACGTAGCAACTGGCAAGCAGATACGGGCCATCCATGCTGCTCTTAGGGAGCTGAGGGACCAGCTTTTCCAAGAGAGGGGTTGCCTCAGCGTACTCAGCCACCGCAAAGTAGCTGAGGGCGAGGAGCTGTGTAGATTCGGCATCGGAATCATTCTGCTGCAAAGCGAGCTTGAGAGGGGGAACCGCTTTCTGAAATTGGTTGGACTGGAAATATGCTTTGCCGATTTTGGCCTCAAGGTGAGGTGTGGCCGGCGCCGCCGCGGCGAGTTCGTTCAAAAGAACCAGCGCATCCTGGGCCTTGCCTGTGCGCAGAAGCTCGTCAGCACTCGCCATCCGCGGATCAGGCAAGGGCGCGGGAGGATTCTGAGCAAACCCGACAGCGATCAGAAAAGGTAAGAGGCAGAGCAACCGGGCGAAAATCATAAAGCGCGGAGGAAGTGTATCCTTCCTCCGCGCCGTGAGTGTACCGTCAAACAAAAGTCGCAGCAAATTTCTCCGACCTAGAAGTCGAACCGCAGGCCAAACTGCATCCTCCGCATGATCGCGTTGTTCGCCAGGCTTTGGATGGTTGCTCCTCCGCCACAGTCGACACAACCGCCGGGATTGCCCAGGTTCGGGTGATTAAACACGTTAAAGGCCTCAGCGCGGAACTCAAGCCCTGAGTATCTCGCGCACGGGAACGATCTTAATAGCCGACAAGTCGCTGTCAAACCACTTGGGCCCGATGATCATGTTGCGTTGCGCGTCGCCAAAGCTGGGGGAGCCGGCAGCGGGCGTCGCCGGACGCTGCCACGGTCCGCTGGTTTGTCCATTGGATGCCCAACGCCGTGGGAATACCGGTCGAGGGATCGACCGCAGTCTGGGCAAACCATTGGCTCTTGTTTCGATTGGACACATGAAAGCCACCTACCACGTTGGGGAAGCAAACGCCGGCATCATTGTCATTGCTGCACTCGCCATAAGACGGGTTGACGCCAGCGCCGCTCATGATGGTGGTCACATTCACCAGCTGCCATCCGCCGATTATGTAGTTCTCTGCGGAATTGGCATTGGCAGCCAGCATCTTTCCCTTCCCGAATGGCAGTTCGTAGATGGTTGACACGGTAATGTTCTGGTTTCGCTGCCATGATGGCCGGCCGTAAAGGAGGGCCGGTTGGTAGAGAAAGTCCGGCGTGTCATGGTTCTTGGCGTGCGAATAGGTGTAGTTCCCCAGCACGTTCAGACCATGCGACATGCGTTTGTCTACCTGAACCTGGAGCGAGTTGTAGTGGTTGTCGCCCGGGTTGCACATGCATTGCAACCCAGTCGTCAGGTTAAAGGGGTGCGGCGATTGGTAGTAAGGCAGCCGCTGCTGCTGACTGAGGCAGACTGAGCCGGTTACCCCAGGCTGGCAGAAACCCGCTTCCGTTTGAACGTTGAGGTTAATCCAGTTATTCTCGCCGACGAAAATGTGCGAGCCCTTGTTGCCGACGTAGGCGGCTTGCACCGAGAAGTTGGGCGTAATCTGGCGCTGTACCGTGGCGTTCCAGGAGTCCACCGTTGGCATATTCGTATGGAAGGGCATGACCCAGGCACGGAATCCGTCGGGATAGATGTGATTCCCATCCGGCCCCACAGGCTGACTATCCAGCACGGTGGCCGGATCGAGCAGCGGTGGCCCGGTCGCCAAGGCGAAGGCCCCATCCCATTGGTTGGGGAGGGGGTTGATCTGCTGTGTACCCAGCACCGGAAGATTCTGCGTCACGGTATGGCCGAAAATGGTGCCGAACATACCCACATCAAAAGATCGGCCATAACCCAGGCGGACCACTGTCTTGGGATTGACCTGGTAGGCGATGCCGGCGCGCGGAGCAAAATTTTTCAGGTTGGTGACCACGGGGCCACTCAGCGGGACGCCATTTTCCCCGGCAACGTCGATCTCACCGTTATTAAGGTTGAACCACCCGCCTTGATCCTTTCCGGTCACGGACTGCGGCCGGTAGATCTCCCACCGCAAGCCATAATTAATGGTTAGCTTGGGAGTGACGTGCCAGGTGTCTTGTCCGTAGAAGAAAAACCGCCACTGCCGTTCTCCAGCGGTCTCATCCTTGGAGATGTAGCGGTCGAACTGTGAAGTCTCCCCGACCAGGAAGCCGGCCATTCCCACGCCGGGTAAAACTGGACCTTGGGTAAGGGCGTCAGTGGTATAGATTTCGCCGGAGCGGTGCTGGTCGCTGGGCACGCGCAAATTCTGCAAGTAGTAAATGTTGGGGCCGAACTTGATTGTATGTTTACCCACCGTCCAGGTCACATCGCCGATTTCCTGGAATTGTTGCATCCGTTCGATCAGCGGGCAGTTGCAGTTATTGTAAAGCCCATTCCCAAAGTCCAATTCCCCCGGCCCCTCCGAAATCGAGAAGTGGGGCATGTTATTGGTCGTGGGATCGCTGGGAATATTCAATCCGGGCGCGCCCGCCTGGGTAGCAAAATCCCCATTGACGAGAGGATCCACATTGATGCGCTGCTTGTACCAGCCAAAGCGGAAATCGTACAGCAGGTTTGGCCCGGTCGCATAGGAGACGCCAAACGAGTTGCTTTGCGGCCGCGTGTTGCCCACGCCGGTATAACCGATTTGGTTGAGCTGCGGTCCACCCACCGCTCCGCCAAACAACCCCGGAGCTTCCTTGTGGAACTGCGTGAAACTATAGCGGTCAAACAACCGCAGCTTGTCGCTGTAGAAGTAGTCCCCCCTTATGTCGAAGGCATCCCCATGGTAGATCTCCTCCCCGCTGCCCGCATAGTTATACGTGCCCACCGGATTGTTCTCGTATTGGGAAAGCGGTAGCGGAACATAGTTGAGAAGGGCCGTAGCTACCGGGGAGATCAGGCTCGGAGGGATGACATTGAGCTGACCGTTGTATTGATACTGGGTGCGCTGGGTCAGATCGTCCTGAATGCCGTTCACGCATGTCGGACTGCCCGGGCACCCGCTGGTAGGGTCGAAAATCGGGTTATTGGACCAGCGGCTGAAGTCGCCGTTGCGTTCCGCCTGGGTCGGAACCTCAGCCTGTGCAGATCCTCCGTTGTGGGCGCGCGTGCCCTGGTAGTCGCCGAAAATAAACAGCTTGTTTTTGACGATTGGGCCGCCGATCGACCCGCCAAACTGGTTCCAAAGAGTGGGCGGAATGAACTTGCCGGTGACAGGGTCGGCGACGGCTTGGGCAAAAGGATCGCGCGCGAAGGTCGCGCCGGAGCGACGGTAATAGAAGCCGCTGCCATGGAACTGGTTTGTCCCCGACTTGGTGGAAACCGTGACGAGAGCTGCGCTAATCTCCCCGAACTCGGCATCATAGCTGGATGTGGTCACTTTCGCCTCAGCGATCGAATCCAGGGTCGGCACGATCAGCATGTTTCCATAGAGAAAATCGCGATCGTCGGTGCCATCAAGGATGGTATTCACACCGACGAACATCTGACCGTTTACGTTGACGGCAAGGCCGCTTTGCGGATTTTCGGTGGAAGTGTCACCCCAACAGAACTGGACCGTTCCAGGAGTAACCAGCAGCAGTTGCGAAAAGTTCCTGCCAAACGTGGGCAACTCATTGATTTGTTGGGTGCTGAGAACCGTGGACACGTCGGTACGTTCGGTTTTCAGAAGGGGGGCCTCGTCCACCACGTTGATTGTCTCCGAGACTGCGCCCGGCTGGAGGGCGGCGTCGAACGTCGTAACGGAATCGACCGAGACATCGACTGAAGAAACTTCGCTCTTGAATCCCACCGCCTCGATCTTCACCTGGTAATTCCCGGTGATCAGATGCTTTTCTTCGTAGCGCCCGGCGCTGTCCGTTTGCGTGGTGAAGACGACCTGGCGCGCCGTGTCGGTGATTGTCACTTTGGCGTTGGCGACGATGCTACCCGCTGAGTCAACCACGGTCCCGGCAATGGCACCATACACCGCTTGGGCTTTGGCCGCGGGAACAGTTATGGTCGAAAGCACGAAGCTCAGGCAGGCCGCTGCCCAAACAGTGGTCCAGCGAACGCTGAGCGTGACAGCTAAAAAG
Organism: uncultured Acidobacteriaceae bacterium; assembly: GCA_963840675.1. GTDB lineage: Bacteria > Acidobacteriota > Terriglobia > Terriglobales > Acidobacteriaceae > PALSA-350. The sequence continues at coordinate 62,087 of CAWJAB010000042.1, read as the reverse complement.
CGTTGCCGGATCTCTCGTGAAGTTTCTTGCCAGCTTGCGCGCGAAAGGCTAGGCATTGCCACTTACCTCCGTTGGATTTCCCACGTGGGTTCCCCGGTTCGACAAAACCACAGATCCATGTAGATCTAATGCCCCAACAACTTGACTGGCCCTGAACATTATTCGGTGAAGTGATTCATTTTCTACAATCGTTCTAAGCGCTTTGTCAAGCATTTTCTACAGTCGCTCTAAGCGCTTCGTCAAGCATGTTTTTCGGATCGATCTCAAAAAATACCGCTGCTAGGCGCTTATTTCGCTGATTAGAGGGGGGAGCGAATGCGCCATTTCAGCGATGATTCATGACTAGTTCATAAATGGCTCACGACCGTATAGCGGAGGGTTTCCGCAACAACCCCGCTCAAGCCAAAAGAAGGCTTGAATTGAGGGCCACCCAAGATTTTTTTACGGGTGGGACAGCTGAGTTATGGCCGAAAGGATAATTCAGATCTCAGCAATGTCCACGGAGCGATCATAGTAGCCTGAATTTAACTTTCTGGCAGCGATATTTTCCGCATTCAGGCGCAAACGGATGGTGAACTTTCCGATTTCCGGCGGATTCCATTGGTAACTCCAGAAGCACCAGTTCTTGCCATGGGACGATGGAATGATTTCCACAGGCACAGATTTCTCCCCGGGATCGAATCGTACTTCCATTCCCTGGGCCGGCGCCAAGCCACCCCATTGAATCCCCGTGACGTTGTATCGGATCTTCCCGCCCACCAGCCATTTCTCGATGCGAGTGGGCACGGCCGCGATATCAACGATCGCGGGCTGGTAGTCACGCGCCAGCGAGGGAATACCCATTTGCATCGTACGGCCGGCGTACTCCTGCATCTGAGACGTGGCTGGGGCATCATCCGAAACAAAATCGATCTGGTTGACCCATTTAACGCAAACGCAACCGTACCATCCCGGAACCACCAAGCGGACGGGTGCTCCATGATCAGACCGGAGGGGCTGGCCATTCATCTTGGTGGCGAGAAATGCTTTGGACGAAAACAGTTGGTCCGGGCTGAATATCCAGCTGGCGCCTGGTTCGGAAGTCATCGATTCTTCCTGGTAGCGATCGAAACCCGATACGAGCACGCGGACGCCGAACCTCTGCGGCTTCGCCATTTGGAGAATCTCTTGTAAAGGCACGCCGTCCCACGCGGCGACGCTCATCATGCCGAAATGCGCACTCCGCGTATTTCCCGAGCACTCCATCAGATGGATGCCCATGGGACGCGCCTTCCTGGCCAACGCCTCAGCGGAAATGGAGATCGGTTTCTCAATCAGGCCATCCACGTGAATGGTCCACGGGCTCGATGTGTCCAACAGCCTGGAGGCGCGCGTTCTGATAAAAAACTTGTCAGCTGGAGTCACGGGATTTTCTGGCGTCAAGGTGGAAAGGTCCGTGAACAGCCGTCCATCCAGTTCGGTCCCGATAAGTTCGCCCATCGGCGGGTGACCTTCCCCGGAAAAGGGCACCAACCCAAGCACTGAACCACCGTCTCGCGCGCCAGAGGTTCGATGAAGGAGAGACCCAGGTAATCGGAGGTCGTTGAAGCCGTACATCCACGCGCTTCCGCACAGCAGCGATTGCCGAAGCAGGCTTCGCCGGGTCACGCCCAGGCTTTTTCCGTTGATCATTGTTTCCCAGCGAATCAATCGAGCCTAACACGCGAGACCATGCAAGCATTTGGTCTGGACTCGTCGTTAGCGCTTTTGTTGTACGACTGCGGCGGGCAACCCTTTCGGCCGTATGGTTTCGACGGGCACGATGCCCTGCCCCTCGAGGACGCTGTAAAACCTGTCCGCGCTCAGGGCTTTGAATGTTTCCACTTTCCCCGATGGCCAGCGAATCTCGAGACTGTCAATGCTTGTCGCCTTCCCAAGTCCGAAATGCACGCGCGTGTCGCTCTGAGACAAGTAACTTCCTCCGCTGTGGATTTCCTCCGTCTGAGTCATTCCGCCAGCGACCAGCTTGAGTCGCGCCCCGATCGCCATGCGGTTGCTCTTCTGGCTCGCGAGTTCAAAGCCCGCCCAATGACGCCCCGGAATTCCGTGGTTGCGCAGCACCATCGGTTTGCCGACCAGGTCTTCGAAGACCAGGTCCATGTTCCCGTCGTTAAACAAGTCGCCGACCGCGAGTCCACGGGAGACGCGGGGCTCCAGGACTGCCGGACCCGATTGGTCGCTGGCGTCACAAAACGTGCCGTCCCCTTGATTGAGTTGCACCAACTTCGGCTCGCGGTATTTCGCACTGGACGGAAGCTGATCGGCCTGGGGATACACGTGCCCATTCGCCGTCACCAGGTCCAACCACCCATCGTTGTCCAGGTCGACAAAAGCGATACCCCACTTTACCCAAGGCAAGGAAGGCAACCCAACACCGGCGGCGTAGGAGACTTCCTGAAAATTCCAATCGCCGCCATTGCGATACAACGGCGTGTTATCCAGCGCGAAGTTGGTCACCACCAGCGACGGCCGCCCGGTGTGCAGGTAATCGCCCGTCGAGACTCCCATGCCGGCCTGTTCGTGGCCATCTTCGCCCAGCGCCGTACCGGACTCCATGCCAATCTCTGTGAACTTCCCGTTTCCTTCGTTGCGGTACAAATAGCCGGCGGTGGAATCATTGGCCACGTAGATATCCGGCCGGCCGGTGTTGTTGAAGTCCGCCCAGAGGACCCCCAGCCCGAAATAACCGTTGGGATCATCCACGCCGGCTTTTTTGGAAACATCGCTGAAGGTTCCGTCCCCGTTATTGTGAAACAACGAATCACCCGAGCCCTTGAGGCCGCGCGGGCCGCATTGCACGTTAATTCCCATGAAGCGGCAGGTCATGGCGCTGCCAAACGCGGGAAGGTGCTGCAGGTCGAGATCTACATAGTTGGTGACCATCAGGTCGAGGAAGCCGTCGCCGTCGTAATCGGCAAAGGCCGCGCCCGTCGACCAGCGTCCATCCGCCACTCCGGCCTGCTTGGTCACATCGGTGAAGGTGCCATCGCCATTGTTTCGATAGAGCACGTTGCCGCCGTAACACGTCACGTAAATGTCGGGCCAGCCGTCGTTGTTGTAATCGCCGGCCGCTCCTCCCATCGCAAAACACGGCTTGCCGATGCCGGCCCTCTCTGTTACGTCGGTAAACGTCCCGTCATGATTGTTGTGGTAGAGCGCACCGCGGGCTTTTTTGCCCTGCAACGCTTGCTCGACGGTTGGCGCATTCGTAAAGTAAATATCCAACCATCCGTCGCGGTCATAATCCAGCAGCAACACGCCCCCAGCCATAGATTCGAGGATGGAATGCGCTTCCGGAGAAAAGTCGTGCTCGAAGCGGATCCCCGCCTGATGCGTGATGTCTTCGAGTTGTGGAACGGGCCGCCCTTTGCATTTTACGGTTTTCGCCGTAGCCGGAGGCGGCGGGCCCTGGCTCATTCCCTGGCCAAGTAGTTGCTCCGCGAAGCCCAGCGTGAGCACGACAAGAGAAATCAAACAAAACGCGCGACCAGGCAACAGCATCTCCCATGAATGCGGCTTCATAGACTAGTGTGGCGCCACCAAGCGAGAATCCAGCTCTGACGCTTTTTGAAATTCACTGCCTGACTCGTCTTTCTGGCCTTTTTGTGCGAGGGCCACGGCCAATTGATAATGCGCCATGGCGTAGGTGGGCACGGAGTGGATGGCAGCGCGGAATTGCGAGATGGCGCCATCCAGATCGCCGTTTGCCAGCAGCCTCTTTCCGGAATTGGTGGCGAACGTTGCTGCCTGCAGACTGGTCTTCTCCTGGCCGAGTTGGGCACCGGCCTTGGCTTCTCTTTCAGCGCCGTCGGCGTCGCCTAATTGACGCAGCACGGAAGCTAAAGTGACGTGGGCTCCGGCGAGGCTGGGTTGGAGTTCGATCGCTTTGCGCAGGGCCTCGGCGGATTCCTGATACTTCTTCATCTGCTTGTACACGGTGCCCAGAGTGTAATACGCCTCCGCGTAGTCGGGTTGAATCCCTATCACTGCCTGCAATTGTTCCGCGGCGCCCGGGAAATCACCCGACTGCCAGAGCGTCACCCCCAAGCTGTAGTGTGCATCGGCGAGATTGGGATCGAGTCGAATCGATTCTTTCCACTCCGCAATCGCTGCCGGAAGATCGTCCTTCAGCTTCAGGGCAAGGGCGAGGTCGTAGTGGAAACTCGCAGTGTCAGGGGCAAGCTTCAACGCTGCCCGGAACTGGGTTATGGCGGTATCGAAATCTGCTTTCTGCAGATAGGCGATACCCAGATTTCCCTGGAACGAAGGATCGTTGGGGCGAAGCTGGATGGCGCGCTGAAACTCTTTGATGGCCGCATCTGCATCGCCCCGGTCGAGCAGTGTCAAGGCAAGGCTGTTGTGGATTTCCGGATCATCCGGCGTCTGCTGCAAAGCCTTGGTGTATGCTGCCACTGCCCGGTCCAGGTCGCCGAGTTTCTGGCAGAGAATTCCGATGCGCCGCTGCAAATCCCGCATCGACGGGGCGATTTCCTCCGCCCGCTCGAAAGAACGCAGGGCTTCTTCGCGATTGCCGAGAGATTCTTGAGCGCTGCCGCGATAAAACCATGCTCTGGCGTCCCGGGAATCGAGTTGCACGGCATGGTCGAGTTCCGGCAGCGCGTTATTGATATCGCCGCCGGCGAGAAGAGTAACGCCGAGGTGCAAATAAGCCGGCTCATATTGCGGGTTGAGACGAATCGCTTCGCGGAATTCCCGGCCGGCATCGCTGTATTGTGACTGCTGTGCCAGCACTGAGCCTAATTCGTCGTGCAAATCCGCCCGGCTGGGCGCCAGGCGCACCGCCGCACTGAACTCAGAAACGGCCTCGGCGATTTTCTTTTGTTGAGACAGTGCCCGCCCTAGCTCGCGATGGGGCTCTGCGTCGGTGGGAACCAGTTTGATGGAATGGCGGAACTCTTCCTCCGCCGACGCGAAGTTGCCTTGCGCTTCGTAGGCTTCTCCCAGTTGGGTATGGCCCACTGCCAGTTGAGGACGAAGCTCGATGACCTGGCGGAAATGGGCGATCGCCTCGTCGACTTGTCCCTGGCGCAGCAGCACCTGCGCCAGCATGCTTTGCGCCTCGGCGCTCCTGGGATTGGCGTGCACTGCCTTATCGAATCCCGCGCGCGCCGCGCCCAAATCGCCGCGCTGCAGAGCGGCCATCCCGTGTTGATAGTCGGACTCCCACGAATCGACCGAAGGCTTGGTTTGCGCGGATGCGCCCGCACAGAGCATCCCACAAAATACACAGATGGTGAACAATTCGGAGGCCAGACTCATCCGCCCAGGCGACCGCGAGGTGGTTTGATCGCCAAGAAACATTGCGCCTATCTTACCTCCAAGGTCGATGACGAGCCGGGAACATTGGCCCTTAAGGGGCCGGCAGCAGGCTGTCTTTCTCGGTGTCGTGCTTTTCGTTGCGTAGCTTCTTGGATATTTCAAAGTGTTGATTCGCCTCTGTCTCGCGCCCCAGAGCCTTGTAGGCCGTCGCCAACGCGTAATGAGCATCGAAGCTCTGCGGATCGAGCGCTAGAGCGCGTTCGAGGAATCCAGACGCCAATGACGGATCATTCTTCTTGAGGGCGATCTCGCCCAGCAGGATAAAAGCGCCGGGGGAGGCCTCATTCAGCCAGATGGCTTTCTTCAGAACCGTCTTCCGCGTCATCGTACTTTGCCAACCGCATGTAGGCTTCCCCCAACCTCCAATAGACAAGCCATACCGTTGGGTTGACGGCTAACTCTTTCTGAAATTCAGCGATAGCCCCCTGGGGATTTGACTGGTAGAGGTCGATTTCTCCGAGCAGGAAATGCGCCATGGTAAGGCGGGGCTCCAGTTGCAGCGCGGTTTCGATCTGGGGAACGGCGGCTTCCACCATCTGCTGGCGCACCATCAACTTGCCTAGCGTCAGGTAAGCCATAGCGCTGCCGGGTGGCACGTAAAACATCTGCGCCAGAACCTTGCGGGCGCTATCCAACTGCTGCGTCATGACGTAACAGATACTGATCAGATAAGGAGCATCGGGTACGTTCTTAGGAAGGCGCGGACCAAGCTTTTCCAGAAGCGGTAAAGCCTCGCGGTAGTTGCCCGCAGAATAGAAACTGAGTGCAAGCAGTTGGGTAGCCTTCAGATCGTCCGCATTTTGCTGCAGAGCGGTCTTCAAGTGCGGCGTGGCCTGGGAAAATTGCCGCAACTGAAAGTATGCGTCGCCCAATTCTTCTTCAAGCCCTGGTGCTTTGGGATCTTTCTCCGATATTTGAGTCAACAACGACAGAGCTTCACGAGGTTTACCTTCGTTCAGCAGTGCTTCTGCCTGGTCGACTGGAGATTTCGGCGACGGAGCAGATTCCTGGGCGAATCCAAGCCCGGCGCCCGCAGCGAACAAAATGAAGAAAGCAGAGCGCAAAAAACGCATGTTGGACATTAACCCACGCGGCCTTGATTGTTCTCGCTCAGATTTGTTCGTGACGTTGGCTTGCAAAGACTTCACGAACCGCTTATAAGGATTCAGGGGTGAATTCTAGCACGGGCCCTATGGCCAGATGACACTTCTTGCTTGTTCACGCCGCGCAGTCCTGAAGTCACTCAGCCGATCGGCGGCGGTTTTCTCGCTCGAAAGTGTGCTGGCACTGGCGCGTCCGCTGTGGTCGCAATCCGCCGCCCCAGCACAGCTGCCGGTTGAACCGCCGAAACCGGGCCGCTCGGAGTAAGTTTCCTCGATGTCGGGCGCGCATCAGGCCTCAACGTCAAGACCATCTTCGGCGGTGAACACAAGAACAAATACTTGCTCGAAACCACCGGCTGCGGAGTCGCATTCTACGACTACGACAACGACGGCTGGCTCGACATTTTTCTCGTCAACGGCACGCGCCTCGAAGGATTTCCCGCCGGACAAGAGCCCATCTCCCGCCTGTTCAAGAATAATCGCGACGGCACGTTCACCGACGTGACACTCAAAGCGGGCGTCGCGCACTCCGGGTGGGGACAGGGCGTCTGCGTCGGCGATTACGACAACGACGGCAACGACGATCTGTTCGTGACCTACTTCGGCAAGAACGTGCTCTATCACAACAACGGCAACGGCACCTTCACTGACGTCAGCGCCAAGGCCGGAGTAGCGGGCAGCGGAAAGCGCTGGAACACGGGCTGTGCATTTGTTGACTATGACTGCGACGGGCGGCTCGATCTGTTCGTTGCAAACTACATCGAGATGGATTTGGCGACCGCTCCCGTGCCAGAGTCGGGTCCATGTCTCTACAAAGGCGTGATGGTGGCGTGCGGGCCGCCGGGATTGAATGGCGGCAAAAACCTGCTCTATCACAACAACGGTGACGGAACGTTCACCGACGTTTCAGAGAGCGCTGGTATTCTCAGCACCAATGGCACTTATGGTCTCGGCGTGCTCACCGCCGATCTCGACAACGATGGCTGGCCCGACATCTATGTCGCCAATGACTCCACCGCCAGCGCACTTTACCAGAACAAGAGAAATGGTAAGTTCGTCGACATCGCGCTCGAATCCAGCTGCGCCCTGAGCGCCGACGGCAAGCCACAGGCCGGCATGGGAATCTCCGCCGGTGACTATGATCTCGACGGCAATCTCGATCTGTTGAAGACAAACTTCGCGGGCGACACGCCTTCGCTCTATCACAATCTCGGTGGCGCCAATTTCGAGGATGCGACCTTCACCGCCGGACTCGGCCTCTACACCAAGTATCTCGGCTGGGGCTGCGGGTTTTTCGATTTCGACAACGACGGTTGGCCCGACATCCTGATCTGCAACGGCCATGTCTATCCCGAGGTCGAACAGTTGAAAACCGAGGCCGGATACGCCCAGCGCAAACTTCTCTATCGCAACCTGCGCAACGGGCGGTTCGAAGATGTATCGATGCAAGGCGGACCGGGCATTTCCGATCCTATTGCCGCGCGCGGCTGCGCCTTCGGCGATTTCGACAACGATGGCGATCTCGACATGGTGGTCAATACTGTCAACGACTATCCCCAGCTTTTGCGCTGCGATTCGCAGACGGGCAACAACTGGATCAAGGTTCGCACCATCGGCGTGAAATCAAATCGCAGCGGCATCGGCGCTCGCCTGAAGTGCGTAACCCACGTCCCTGGCGAGGCAAAACCTCACCAGCAGATCGACGAGGTCCGCAGCGGCGGTGGATATTTCTCACAAAATGACCTGCGCGTTCACTTTGGCCTCGGCAAAGCGGAGAAAGTAGAGTTGCTTGAAATCCGCTGGCCCAGTGGGCAAGTGGACAAACTCAAAGACGTCAAGCCGAACCAGGTTGTCTATGTGAAAGAAGGCGAAGGCATTGTTCGCACGATGCAGTTTCCGCCCGCAAAAAAGCCCACAAAGTAGCGTCAGCCCGCCTAAGCTGATTAGTCGCATTAACTGCCCTCCACGCGTTTCGACTCGTCGAGGATTTTTTTGGATTGCAGCATTGCGAAAAACGAGGTTAGCGGCAAATCGCTTTTTCACACTATGCTTGTGCTTCACGTTGAATGAGGGAGCTTCCGGATGATTCGAGCGGCTGCACGATTTGCGCTCTGGAGTGGGATTTTGTTCACCGCGTTTTCGGCTAACGCTCAGGATCAGACACCGGTGGGAAGCGCTCTGCAAGCGCCCGTTCAATCCCCAGACGTGACCTATTTCCAGTTGCAGAGATTTTTGATGAAGCGTATCCCCACTCTGCAGGTTCCCTCGCGCCCAGAGGAATGGACGAGGGAAGAGCAGAGGCTGCGCAAGCACATTCTTGAAGACATCGTTTACCACGGCTGGCCGCAGGACTGGGTTGAGGCCGCACCTCATTTCGAACAGATCGATGTGATTGAAACAGGCAACGGTTACCGGCTGCGAAAGTTCCGCTATGAGATCGTCCCGGGCTTTGCATCCACTGCGATCTTGTACGAGCCGGAAACGATTCATGGAAGAACCCCTGCGATCTTGAATGTGATCGGCCACGAACCGCAGGGCAATGCCGTGGAATATGAGCAAAAGCGTTGCATTAATTTTGCCAAGCGGGGGATTCTGGCGCTGAGCCTGAGCTGGATCGGGTTTGGGGAGATGGCCCAAGCCGAAAATGGCCACGATAACACCGCGCGACTCGACCTGGTGGGTTCAAGCGCGGTTGGGTTGTTTTATCTTTCCATGCGGCGTGGTTTAGATTTCCTGGCCTCGTTGCCGCAGGCCGATCCAGCCCGGCTGGGGGTCACAGGCCTATCCGGAGGCGGCTGGCAGACGGTCTTTCTTAGCGCTTTGGACGAGCGCGTCGCAGTCGCGGTAGAAGTGGCAGGCTTTGGATCGCAGCAATCCAATCTCACCCGCCCGGAGGATACCAACGAAGTAGAGGAAAGTCCGACAGACTTTACGGTGAACGAGGATTACCCGTTTCTGGTGGCCTTGCGTGCCCCCAGGCCGACGCTGCTGATCCACAACGCAGAAGATGACTGCTGTTTTCGGGCGGACCTGGTTAAGCCGTACATCTACGAGCAGGTAAAACCGTTCTTCAAACTTTACGGGGACGAATCCGCCCTGGCCTGGCACGAAAATCGCGATCCCGGCACGCACAACTATCAGCTCGACAACCGGGAACAGGCGTACAGGTTCTTTACCCAGCACTTCCACTTGCCTGTGACCCCGGACGAGATCGCGAGCGATGCTGAAATAAGAAGCCCGCAACAGCTCGCGGTTGGCTTGCCAGCCAATAACCTGACGGTGGCAGGCGTGGCGAGACTACTCAGCAGCCGGGTTGTGCGGCCGGCCATTCCGGCCAGCCAGAGTGAACGCGCTTCGTGGGCTCAAGCGCAAAGGGCGCAATTGAAATCTGTCATCCGATTTCATCCGGTCTCTGTCGAAAATGCGTGGAGGATGGCCAACACGAAACATCTGGGACTGCATACCCTGTCTTATCGCTTCGATTTCGACAATGAGCTGAGCGCAACCGGCATATGGCTTGCAGCGATCTCGTCGCAGCCGGACGCGCCGGCCACGATCGTGCTCAACGATAAGGGTTACAAGGCATCGGAGAACATGGTCACCGAGCGCGTGAACCGCGGAGAACAGGTATTGGCCTTAGACACCATCTTGAATGGGGCTACGATGCCACTGGAGTCAAATGGGGCCGTCTGGCCGATGATGTTGGTCACGACCGGCAATCGCCCCCTGGGACTGGAGGTTGGGCAATTGCTGGCGACGGCCAAGTGGTTGCAAAAGACCACCGGCCAGAAAACGATTCGTCTCGAGACGGAGGGCATACGCAGCCAGATGGTAGGGCTCATGGCGGCGGCGCTCGAGCCTGAGCTGTTCAGCGAGATCGCGAGCAATGATGTGCTGGGAAGCCTGGGAGAGCTGCTTGACGGACCACTGGTCTTCCGCACTACACCCGATCTGTTCTGTCTCGATCTCTACAAGTACTTCGATATCGACCGCCTGGAAGCCGTGGCCGCACCTACGAAGATAGAAGTGGGGCAGAAAGCCACCCTGGTTGCGCCCAAAGCTCAATAGCGCGGACTACAGCTCCCTGTGGTCCGCGTGGTCGATCTCGATATCCGCCACCGGCTTCGAGCGCAAGATGGCGATGTCGCTGACATCTTTGAGGACAAAGACGGGCTTGGCCGAATCCTTCGGCAGCTTGATCTGAACGAAGGTGGCGTCGTGCACATCCTCTAAAAAGAAACACGGGCGGGCGTCTGGCTTCTCGAGCTTCACCTTGATGCCGTTCATCTCGACACCCGCTGCATGGCGAATGAAAAAGCCATGGGCCGGCGTCTCGCCAAACATAGTGGGCTCCGGGTAGTCCTTCTCCTTCTCGGGGAGCTGGATCGCTGCGTCCCGTGGAGTGCCGCCTCCGGGATGGAGGACCACAAAGTTACTGAGCTTGATGTCTTCGATGGCGTGGCCCGGCACCCCAACGATCAGCGAGCATGCTTGCGAGCTTGTCTCTGAGCAGACGATGTTGCTGATGTTGAGCCGCCGGATGATGCCCACCGGGGTGCCATCGGGCGCTCGCATGCGTGAGCCTAAACGTACAAAGACCGGGGCGCCGATGATACCGCGCATCGCGATATTAGAGATGGTCACATCCTCGATCAACGCGCCATCCACGGAGATGATGGCCAATCCAAAGCAGCCGTCGAAGACGCAGTTCGAGATGGCAATATTCTTGAAGCCGCCGTTGGATTCGGTGCCAAACTTGATGCGGCCATTCCGGTCCACCTGGGCGCTGTCAGGGAAGCGCTTGTAGGTGGCATCGATCAGGCTGCCTTCCTCGTAGATCCCGGTAACGTAACAATCGCTGATGGTGACGCTTTCCGTCGACCGCGCGTAGCCAAGGGCAAACGAGCTCTTCAGGCAGATAGCGTCGTCCCAGGGAGAATTGACGCTGCAGTTGGAGATGCGGACATTCCTGCAGCAATCGACATCGATGCCATCGCGCTGGGTATCGATGGTGAGATTGTCGATAGTGAGGTTATCGACCCCGGTGGCCAGGATGGCAAAATGGCCGCCATGCAAAATAGAGAAATCGCGGAGAAGGACGTTGTGGCAGTTCTTGAGCGCGATGGCCTTATTGGCGACCCCGGGGTTTTCGGCAACCGGACCCCAGGCTTCCCCCCGGCTCAAGCCCTTGCCCCAAATCAGCCCTGGACCATAGATCGATAGGTTGTTGAGGTTCTCGCCCCAGATCAGGCTGTTATGCCAATGACCATGGCCATAATCCTGATATTTTTCCCATTGCTTGTTGGGCTCGGCCAGATCGAAGGCCGAAGCCCCATCGGCCGGCGTATCGGCTGCGAGGATGGTGGAACCGTCCCCTAGAAAGAGGGAGACGTGGCTCTTGAGATGAATCGAATAGCAAAGGTAGGTTCCTGCCGGGAAGACAACGGTTCCGCCGCCGCCATTCGCCGCGGCATCAATCGCCTGGTTGATGGCCGGAGTGTCGATGGTGCGGCCATCGCCTTTGGCGCCGAACGCCCTCACGTCATAGTTTTGTGCACCCGGTGTCGTGGTTTCGGCAGAAGCGCCGCTCTCCGCTGCCATGCCAACGCTGGTAGTGAGCGCCGCGCCTGCGACTTTGATGAAATTGCGTCTGGTTGCTGCCTGCTTGAGCACCGTTCCTCCCCTACCTTGAAAGTCTTGCAATATAGACCGCAAACGGCTGCAGTGTGAATGGCCGCGGCCCGGCGCGCGGCGGCGGGTTGGGGGTGGAGAGCAGCGTGGTCATATGCGCAGCAGAAAATCCCTGGGCCGCCACATCCAGGCTCAACGTTTGCGGGCTGCCCGACATGTTGAGAAGTACCAGAACGGCCTCGTCACCGGAACGGCGAAGATAGGAAAGCACTGCCTCATTCTTCGGACTCAGGTCGACATAATCTCCCTCGAGCAACGCCTGGTCTTCATGCCGAAGGGCAAGCAGATGCCGATAGAACTGCAGGATGGAGTTCGGGTCTGCGGATTCAGTGGCCACATTGTGCGTTTTGTAACTGGGGGGAACGGGAAGCCAAGGGGTGCCCTGGGTAAAGCCGGCGTTGGGTGAGTCGTTCCATTGCATCGGAGTGCGCTCGCCGTCCCGGCCCTTGTTCTCCGGCCAACCGCCGGTTTTTCCTGCCGGATCCTTTACGTCTTCCAGGCGCTTGGGGTCATTGTTTTCCATCCCCAATTCTTCGCCGTAATACATCACCGCGGTGCCTCGAAGGGTGAGGTAGAGCGCCGCCATCAGTTTGGCGATCTGGTCGTTGTGCTGCCCGTCGCCGTAGCGCACATAGGAACGAGGCATGTCGTGATTGCCGATCACGTAAACGGGCCACTCGCCGGTGGATTCGGCGGCGGCAATCTGTTTGCGAAACTCAGGGGCAGAGAGCTTGTCGATGGTACAGAAGACGAAATTCATCGGCAGCTGAATCTCATCATCGTGGGCTCCATAGTACTTCTTCAGCTCAGTGGCGTCATCGGTGTAGGTCTCGCCCACCAGCACCGCGCTGGATTGATCGGCAACACCCCTCAACCTGCGCAGCAGGTCGTGGACTTCGGGGAGCTTGCTGTTGTATTTGTCCTGCATGTTGGGCTCGCCCCGTTCATTCTTCCCAGGAAGAATGGGGTTGTCATGCAGCTCGGGATCCTCAAACAGGTAATCGACTGCATCCAGGCGGAAGCCGGATACTCCGCGCTTGTACCAGAAGCGGGTTACGTCGAACATGGCAGCTTCAACGGCCGGGTTGCGCCAATTCAGGTCTGGCTGCTCGGGGGCGAAGTTGTGGTAATAGTATTGCCCCGACGCGGGATCGAGCGTCCATGCCGGGCCGCCGAAATCGGAACGCCAATTGTTAGGCGGGTTCCCCGGACTTCTTCCATCGCGCCATATGTACCAATCTCGATGGGCGGAGGTTGGCGACGATGAAGAATCGAGGAACCATGCGTGTTGGTTGGAGGTGTGGTTAATAACCAAATCCAGGATGATGCGAATTCCCTGCTGGTTCGCCCGGGTTTGCAGATGATCGAAGTCGGCCATGGTCCCATACATCGGATCGATGTTCTCGAAATCCGAAACATCGTAGCCAAAATCTACCTGGGGTGAGGGGTAGAACGGCGTAATCCAGATGGCGTCGATGCCGAGCCGTTTCAGGTAGTCGAGTTTGGACGCGATCCCTGGGAGATCGCCGGTGCCGTTATTGTCGCTGTCGGCAAAGCTGCGGGGATAGAGTTCGTAGAAGACGGCATGCTTCCACCACGGATGGCCCTGAGCATCGACAGCCTGGGCATGCATCCATGGGCACGCGAGAGCGAAAAGGGCGAGCAGGAGCGTTGTGGGGGTGCGGTTGACGAGCATCTCCGAGCACGCTCCCGATGAGCAAGATGAATTTCGCGGCCGGGCGGAAAAGACTTGGCTAAGCGCTTATGGTGAATATAATACGCGGGAGTCCTCCACCGTCAAGAGGCGAAAGCCACGGACACTTCTGCGATGAACCGATTCTCTGTGCCAGGCTGGCTGGTGACGCTTGCCCTCATGACTGCGGCCGGTGTAGCGCAAACCTCGCCAGCTCCGGATAGCCCTCTCTACCTCGATCCTGCGCAGCCAGTGGAGGTCCGCGTCAACGACCTGGTGTCGAGGATGACGCTGGAGGAGAAAATATCGCAGCTGGTAAACCAATCACGCGAAATTCCCCGCTTGCAGGTGCCCACCTACGATTGGTGGAGCGAAGCACTGCACGGGGTCGCGGGACCGGGAATTGCCACGGTGTTCCCGGAGCCGATCGGTCTGGCCGCAACCTTTGACGCCCCACTCATCCACCAGATGGGCGCAGCGATCGGAACTGAAGGGAGGGCGAAACATAACATCGCTGTGCGGGCAGGACGACGCGATCTCCTGGAAGGGCTGGATTTCTGGTCACCCAATATAAATATCGCGCGCGATCCCGCGGTGGGGGCGTAACCAGGAGACCTACGGAGAAGATCCTTTCCTGACTGGCCGCATGGGTGTGGCCTTCGTAACCGGCATGCAGGGGGACGACCCGAAATATCTTCGCGTGATCGCTACCCCCAAACACTTCGCAGTCCATAGCGGCCCGGAGCCGGTTCGGCACACGATCAATGTAGTGGTGTCGAAACATGACATGGAAGATACCTACCTGCCGGCGTTCCGCGCTGCAGTGGTCGAAGGACATGCGGGATCGGTGATGTGCTCCTACAACAGCGTCAACGGCGAACCGGCATGCGCCAACACTTTTCTGCTACAGAATCAATTGCGGAGCGCATGGAAATTCGATGGCTACGTGGTGACGGACTGCGATGCGGTCGATGAGATCCTGAGCACACACCATTTCACCAAGACAATTGCCGAGGCGGCCGCGATTTCGATGAAAGCGGGCGTGGACAATGAATGTGTCGATTCCTATGCCAAGGCCACCGACAACTCCGACTACGTCAAATACCTGGATGCGGTCAAGCTTGGCCTGGTGAATGAGAAGGATGTCGATACCTCCGTCAAGCGATTGTTTACCGCACGCTTCCGCCTGGGTCTTTTCGATCCTCCTGAGATGGTGAAATATGCACAAACACCGGACTCTGAGGTAGACAGCGAGGCCCACCGGCAGCTCGCATTGACGACTGCCCGTGAATCTATGGTGCTGCTCAAGAACGACGGGGTGTTGCCGTTGGGCCCGAATGTGAAGAGGATCGCCGTGGTTGGATCGCTCGCCGATTCTGTCCGCGTTCTCAAGGGCAACTACAACGGGCAGACCTCGCGGGCGACCAGTACTCTCCAGGGAATCCAGTACAGCCTTCGCCTCCGCTAAGGTTACTTTTACGCCTGGGGTGAATTTCATGCAGCAGGAATCGCTGGTTCCGGCAGCAGTGTTCTCCACTGCCGAGGGTAAGCCGGGGCTGAACGGAGAGTATTTTGCCAACGAGGAATTTCAGGGCCAACCGGTTCTGGTGCGCGTGGACAATCGCGCGAATCTAGAAGCCCTTCCACCCGACAAGGATTCGCTCATCCAGCCCCCGGGACTGAAGGAGTTCTCTGTGCGTTGGACAGGCTTTCTAACGCCTGAGGAGTCGGCCGACTACCAGATTGAGGCAACTGGGTTTACGAATAAGCTTTGGCTGGATGACAAAGTCGTGCTCGACAACTCGAAGTCCAACCTGGACGGACCACGAATCACGACGGTCTCGCTCAAGAAGGGGCGCCGTTATGCCATCAAGCTGGAATGCGCTGTGCAGGATGACCTGGGCGCGACCCTGTTATGGGCTCGCTTGCTCGACCATCCGTTGAAGGAGGCGATTGAGGCGGCGCAGAACGCCGATATCGTGATTGCCGTGGTTGGCATCACCTCGCAGCTGGAAGGTGAAGAGCTGCGGGTAAACCAGCCGGGATTCAAGGGGGGCGACCGGACTACCCTCGACTTGCCGCAAGAGGAAGAGGATCTGGTGGAAGCGATGTCCAAAACTGGCAAACCGCTGGTCGTTGTGCTGATGAACGGCAGCGCGCTGGCGGTGAACTGGGCCGCCGCCCACGCGAACGCGATTCTCGATGCATGGTATGGCGGTGAAGAAGGCGGGACCGCCATTGCGGAGACTCTGTCTGGCCGGAACAACCCTGCGGGACGGTTACCGGTGACCTTCTATAAAGGAATCGAGCAACTACCTGCCTTCGAAGACTACTCGATGAAGAATCGAACTTACCGCTACTTTACGGGAGAGCCGCTTTACCCCTTCGGCTTTGGGCTTAGCTACTCGCAATATGCATACAGCAACCTGAAGCTTTCGCAAACCAGTTTGCACGCGGGTGATCCTCTCGGCGTGGATGTGGATGTGAGCAATCGAAGCACGCGAGAGGGCGATGAAGTGGTGGAACTCTATTTAAGTTTCCCCAAGGTGGCTGGAGCACCGCTGCGTGCTTTGCGTGGGTTCGTGCGGATTCATCTTGCGGCCGGCGCCCAGCAGCACGTACACCTGGATCTAAGCAGCCGCGACTTGAGCATGGTGAATGAATCCGGCGATCGCGTGATCGCCGCGGGCGATTACGGCATCAGCATTGGAGGGGGCCAGCCCGCTACGGGGGCTCCTGGAGTTCAAGGCACCTTCGCCATCCGCGGAGAACAGAGGCTGCCCGAATAAGCGCTGACAAGGTGCGGCTACTCGATCTTACCCGAGACCGTAGGACTCCTCTTGCGCAAGCGCGGAAAGTTGATGCCTGGCGACGACAGAAAGAACGGTGATGTCATCTGCCTGACCGAAACGCATAGCGGCCTCGGCAATGGCGGCCGCAGGTGAGACGCTGAGGCTGGCGGTACGTTCGAAGCCGAAGAGCTCGCGATGACACGTGGCCTCAGGAACGCCATCGGTGAGCAAGGTGAGGTGGTCCCCTTGCACCAGCTGAAAGGTCTGTTCGGCAAAGGCCGCGGTTGGGTCGAGGCCGAGCGGCAGAGCAGGTGGGCTCGATAGCTCCTGACCGTTGAGGTAGGGCGCGAGGTGTCCGGCGTTGGCCATGATGAGGGCGCCTGAAGATGAGAGGCGGATAGCCACGCAGGTAGTAAAACCGGACCCTCGACCGAGCGAGGCGACGGTTGAGACCGGCGAGGATTTCCGCCGGCGACCCTGTAGTTTCCACAATAGAGCGAAGAGCGCCGACAAGCATGGAGACGGTCATGGCCGCCGGCAGACCCTTTCCAGCGACGTCGCCAAGGACGATCAGAGTATCAGGCTGGGCGTTGGGGATCGTTACCGGCAGAGGAAGAATCTGGTAAAAGTCGCCACCCACCTCCTGGGCGGGGTGATAGGCGGTGGTGATTTCCAAGTTAGGAATGGAGGGCAGCTTTTCGGGAATCAGGACATGCTGCAGCGTGCGGGCGGCCTCAAGGTCAGCCGTGTATCGCTCTTCCTGAGCGCGGGACTTGGCGAAGCGGCGGATCAGAAAGGCAAGCAACGCTACGATGAAAATGAGTTGAACGAACTCCTGCAGTGGCACCGGGTACGGGGTTTGCACGACGTTCCACTGATTGATGGAAAGCAGGATTCCAGGCCGCCAGCCCGTTTGAAAAGATAAGAGGAGCAGGCCACCCAGGATTCCCGTGCCATACAGTAACACCGTAGGTACAAAGAGCAATCGCGCATTGCGGCTGCCGGCCAGGGCGTGGCGAAAGAGCAGGACGACGATATAGATCTCGATTGGCACATCAAAAAGAACTCTCAGGCTGGTGGAGGTTGCCGGTGACGTATAACGGAGCAAGTAGAGGACGACGTTCAGAGGGTTGAAGAGCGCCACGAGCAACACCGCGCGCCAAAGCAAGGTTCGCTTCGCCTCCAGCACGCGAGAGAAAAACAAGAGGGAGGCAGCGAGCCCGAGAGCTCCCAGCGATTCGGCCAGGAAGTCGCGCAGACCCAGGGGAAAGTTCAAGATAAAATCGCTGACGGCAAGCGCTGCCAGCAGGGCGCTGGTGAGCAGAAGGACGGCAAACCAGAGGTACTCTCGTTCCGATCGGCGGAATAGATATAACCCAAAGACGGTGACGCTGACGATTGCGTTGAGAATCCCTACGGTATAGAAGCTCACGACGCGAGCAAGTCGCTCCGCCTCCAATAACTGGAACTGGTGCTCGAGGAATGCGCCATCTCCTAACAGTGCGCCGCCATAGCGCGGGCCGCCGCCGAGATAGGTCGCGAAAATGGGGTGATGCCAGACCCGAATCGCGAATTGAAGCGTTGTGCCCGCCTGTGCGGGAGCAAGGTGGTAGAGAAGCGTTTGGTTGAAACGCAGGCTTCCGTGGGGCGGCATATTGCCCGATCCCCCGATTTTCCTGCCATCCTCGAAGACCTCGTAGTCGGTGAGAATGGAAGGCAGGATGAGGGCCAGAGGTACCTTGGGTGGAAGATCTTTGACGGTAAATCGGTACCAGGCGAAGCCGCTCAGGTTGTTGTAGCCCTGCGTTGACCAGGGCTGGTCCGAGCGGAGAAGATGCCAGGCAGAATCGTCGAGGGTGGGTGAAGCCCACCGAGGATCGTCGCCGGGGTGGAAGCGCCATAGTCCGTCCATGGAAATGACGGGCTGATGGTCGGTAATGAACGAGAAGGTGGCGGGATGATCAGAGACCGTGTCCATTGGATTAGCGGTTACGCTTGATGCTTGGACGAAGGCGGAAGGCCCAGTCAGGGCTGCGAGCACGATAACGAAACTGACGAACCGCGGACAAGATCGCATGCGAGTGAATCGTTGGTAACGCTCCATCATACCGGGAACCGGCATGCGTCATCCGCAGCCGGGCGGTGGTATCGCGCGACTGCTATGGCTGCGTGACTTCAGGGTAGATGCGAATCCAATGGGTCCGCATGGTTGTGCGCACCGCGTTCCCCGCTGTTTTCACGATGATGGCATTGGTTGGCTGCCTGGGCATGTGGCAGTCAATGCAGTTGTCTGCAATCTTCGGGCCTATGGTTTGCGACTTCTTACAACTTTGGACACGATGGCAGGTCAAGCATCGGTCAGAATATGCAGCCGCGGGACGTTCGGGTGCGTGGACGTCGTGACAGGTTGAGCAGCTCATCGTGGGCGAGGACAAATAGCAGCGGCTCCTTTTGAGCAAACCTACCTGGTTCCCATGCACGTCCGGTAGGGTGGCGGGGTCCACTGGCGCCGGCTGCAGATAGCTGTCCAGTGGCTGGCCGGGAAGGTAGGAGAATGCGGGCGCCAGCTCTACGCGCTTTCCCCCACTATGGCAAAGCGCGCACAAATCCACCTGCCTGTCGCGGGCAAATCTGGCTGGATTGAGAATGGTCTTGTCCGCTGTCGATGGGGCAATCGCCGGGGTCGCAGTGTGAGCGGTTACATGGTCTGCGCCCCGGCCATGGCAGGTCTCGCAGGAGATCCCGGTCACCAGTGATGCCCGGTCATAGTGATTCGTCAGCGGCTCGGACGACCTGGTCACAATGTCTGTGGCGTGGCACTCCAGGCATCGCGGGTAGATTGGCCGGGAAAAATTTGCGGTCTTGTCTTTGTAGCCGGGACTATTGATCCATTGATGCCCGTCGACCCAGTAACTCAAGGGCAGCTCAAACAGCTGGTCGCCGAGCCAATAGAGATAACTTTGTCCCCTGGTACCGGAGCCGGTAACGACGTCGATGCGCTCACCATGCGATTGCTCGTGGCCGGGAAGGCCGACGATCGCCGTCTCATAATACCCACCATCTTTTACCTCCATGCGAAAGGAGAGGCCGGGCGAAGACTTCGAAGGTATGGGATCGAGGATCTTGAGATTACTCCCGCTACCGCTGAACGAACCGAGGATTGCATTCCCACTCGCCAGCTGGGAGGTGAGATGGTGCGATGTGTGGATATATGAGGTGCTGTACGCCTCGTGGCAAGGCACGCAGGCCTGATCTCCAACCCGCTTCGGCCTGGCGGGGCCATCTTGCTGCAATTTCTGTTGCGGCTGTGGCGCGGCGGGCAATTGCTGGCTCGCCGCGCTTATGGCAAGGCATACGATGCCGCTCAGAGCGCAGGAGCGAACCATGTTGACTACTCCGGCCATGCCACTTTGCCTCCTGCGCGGAAGGACTGCTTAAATCGCTTTAGCTGCCGCTTGCCTAAAGATACGGGATGCGAGCGATCTTGCCCTAATGCGTGATAAGCGCTTAGCATAGGTGTGACTTCCTGAGAGAAAGGTTCATCGATGACCCAACCGCCGTCTCGTTTCAAGTTTGCCTCCGCCCCTGACAGCTGGGGTGTTTTGGATTACCCCGGCCCTTCCTGGGAACAGAGCTACCAGAAAATGCTGGATGAGATGGTTGTGGCCGGTTACACGGGAACCGAACTGGGCCCTTACGGCTTTTACCCTACCGATCCCCAGGTGCTCGAACCTGAACTCACTGCAGCGGAAGTTGAAGCTGTTAGGGTCATTTGTTCCGGCCGTGCTGAGCGACCCGGCTTCGACCAAAGTGGTGGTGGAGCACATCCGCAAAGTTGGCGGACTCCTTGCCGCTCTGGGAGCTCCATTCCTGGTCCTGGCCGATGCCCAGTCCGAGGAGCGGGACAGGATTGCGGGACGCGTTCCCGCTGACGGCAGCAAGGGCTGGAACGCAGAGCAGTGGAAGCAGGTGGGACGCGTAGTGGCGGAAGCCGCAAAAGTAACACAGGATTTTGGTCTCGACCTGGTTTTCCATCCTCATATATCGACCTATGTCGAAACGGCGGAGGAGACGGAACAGTTCTTCGATGTCACGTCCGCTACCGGTATAGGACTTTGCCTGGATACCGGACACTGTGCCTACGCGGGAGACGATTCCGCGGAGGAAGCAGAGAAGTATCGCGATATTCTCAGGTTCGTTCACATCAAGGACGTGGATGAGAAAGTCATCGCCGAGGTGCGCCGTACAGAGATGAATTTCGAGCAGGCGATCGAGGCCAACGCTTTCACAATCATCGGCCAGGGGTCGATTGACTTTCCGCAATTCTTCCGAGTATTGCAGAAGAACGGCTATTCCGGCTGGATGGTTGTCGAACAGGATGTAAAGTTCGGCGCGACCATCTTGCCGCCGGTAGAAAGCATCGCCGCCAGCCTGCGATATTTACAACAAGTTGTAGGCGGACTGGATAGTTAAAACCCAGAAACCTCCTGGAGCAGTTCGGCCGGAGAAGAAGCCTTTATTACAGGCAAAGGACGGGGCACTTTACCCTCGAGCCCACTTGCAACACTGTGCTGGTGGCAAAGTCCTGCTCGGTAAGCTCGTTATCGGGGGAACCGAGGACGACCAGGTCGGTTGCGAACTTCTCGGCATACTCGGCGATAAGCGGGCCAGGCACTCCCATCACGACAATGTGCTCGACGGGGACGGTGTGCGATTCGTTGAAGGGCGCGAGGAAGCGCAGCTTCTCCAGGAAGTGCGGAGATTCCCTGGTGGTTGGAGCCTCCGAAACGTGCACCAGGACCAGTTGGCGCAATGCAGCCTGATGCGCGCAATGCAGCGCTCTGATCGAAGCGGGGGAGAAGTCGGTAGCCGCAAGAACACGGCGCCAACACCCGGCCCACGGTACAGAGCAAATTGCATCCGGCGACACGGTCAGGATTGGGCAGTGTGATTTGGCCAGAAGCTCCCGGGCAACAGTACCCAAGGCGACTCGCCCGGCTTCTGTCTTCGCTCGTGTTCCCAACACGAGCAGGTCTGCATGGTGATCTTTTAGGGTTTCCAGAATGCGGTCGCAGACGATTCCACTCTCGATGACAGAGTGAACCGCAATACCCAATTCACTGGTCTCTTCTTCTATTTTCTTCAGCTCTGCCGCCGCCGCGGCGTTGGCTGTCAAAAGTGCGGGCGCCCCCTTGGGAAATGCATAGGCGAGGGGGTCGATCACATGCACCACCACGAGCGTCGATTGATACATGCGGGCCATCGCCCGGGCATAACGGAGCGCCGTAGATGAGGAGTCGCTCAGGTCGGTGGCTACGGCAATGGTTTTGAATTTCAGCTTGCTGGCGTTATCGGTCTGCATCGCATGCTTCTCCCTAGCCTGAGTATTCGCCAAACGGCGACGACGCGCCGTGACGCAGGTCACAGAACTTGCTGCATGGCATGTGACCGGAATCACAGACGTGAACCGGTACAAAGCTCATCCTGAGAACACTCGACGTGAGAAGAGGTATGCCATGATCACTGCTTCCAACCGCCCGCTCAACAAGAAGGACGAGAGTCATCATCTGGGACCACTGGGTCTTCGATTCCGGTCCATTCTGGCCGCAACAGACTGTTCTCCGGCGAGTAACACCGCAGTTAAGCTGGCTGCACGACTCGCTCAAGAATTCCACGCCCGGCTTTACGTGCTCCATGCCGTCTTACCGGAGCTTTATGGCGTTGGGGTGACAGGACCGGTTCCCGAACTGGCACTGAAGGATCTGGAGAATGCACGCACGCGCCTCCACGAATACAACGAGCGCATACCTGAACTGCGGGCGGTCAAGCATAAAGAGATAGTTTTTCTTGGTTCACCGAGCGACGCGATTCAATCTGCTGGGCAGGCCCACGGCATAGACTTGCTCGTGCTCGGTTCCCATGGACGCCAAGGACTAGCAAAGCTGACCCTGGGCTCGGTGGCCGAGTGGGCGATGCGCCGCCTTACCTTTCCTGTCCTGGTGGCCGGCCCGTTGTGCGAAAAAACCTTCCGTCCGATCAGGTCCATCCTCCTGGCGACGGATCTTTTGCGGGACTCCCTGCGCTCGGCGCAATACGCCAGCTCCATAGCCCAGGACTATAACAGCCGGTTAACGTTGATGAATGTGCTCTACCCGGCAAGCACGGCGGAGGAGCAAGGCGATGCCGAGCTGACGGCAATGGCAGAACTGCGACATCTCGTGCCCAGCGAATGGGAAGAATGGTGCACTTTGCAATTCGAGGTAAAGACCGGCGATATCGCGACGGCCACTCTGGAGTCGGCTCAGCGAAGCAAGGCCGATCTGATTGTCCTGGGCGCGCACCACCTGCCTCCTCTCGCAGACCATGCACCGCGGACCAAACTTTCGGCCATCATTCGCGGAGCACATTGCCCTGTGCTCGTAGTTCCCAATCTGCCTGCTTGAGGTGCCTGCAGAAACTCTGCGAACGAAAGCGCATTCGAACAAGACTGTGACGGCGATCACAGCAGGGGTGTGCGCCCAGACACAGACGGGGCGATCGTTGCAGGGCAAACTCAGGCTAACAAGGAGTTCGATATGCATTCGATACATCTGTCCGCGCTTAGCCGGCCAAAGTCTATTCTGGTAGCAACGGACTTGACCGACCTCGATTTTCTGCTTCCCGTCGCGATTGACCAGGCCAGAGCGGCTGGGGCGATGCTGTGGCTACTCCATGTCATTCCACCGGACGCCTACTACTCGCCTCAAACCGGCGCCTTCCCTCTGCTGCAGCAGAAGGCCTTTCGCGATGCGGAAGCGGCGTTGGCTAGAGTGTCGTTTGAGTTAAAGACGAAGGGTGTGCCTTGTGCCTACGAGGTTCGCCGCTGGTATCCGGTTGACCGGATCCACGAGTTCATTCGCGAACGCCAGATCAGGCGCCTGATTATTGGGACCACCAGCAGAGGGAAGTTAGGCAAGCTTCTGGTCGGCTCGGTGGCGGAGGAGTTGATCCGCAGCCTGGATATTCCTGTGTGCACGGTCGGTCCGCATTTCAAGCCTGGGTCACAAAACAAATGCCGCCAGGTTATTTATGCCACCTCTCTGCGCCATGACATCGGAAGGAGCTACCAGTTCGCAGCCGACCTGGTAGCCGTCGTGCCGGGCGAGCTCACGATACTCCACGTTATGGAGCAGGCTTACCGGGACGATGGGGTCGACCTGCGGGTTATGTCGAAGATCGATGAGATGCTGAAAAGCGCCCAGCAAATGGACTTTGTTCCCCAGATTCGGATTCGCTACGGGGAACCAGCGGAGGAGATTATTGCGGAGTGCTCGGCTTTAAGCCCGAGTTGCTCGTTCTGGGTGCGGTTCCCGCATCGGCCATAGCGGCAAACTTCCGCACCGGCGTTGCCTACAGAGTGATTGCCCAGGCTCCGTGCCCCACTTTCACTCTCCATGACGGAGCCAAGAACAAGCACGATGGCCGGAAGGTAGCCGCGGTACAGAGTATTTCGTAGCTGCTCTTGAGATTCTGAATACTGTGCGCGTGGTTCGCCAAGCTAACCATCCACAGTGACGGATATCACAGCTTCCCCGCCGGATTGCTGTCATGCTTTAAGCCGCAGGTGAGCCTTATGATTCGGCTGACAGAAAATGCACGCATGAGACTGATGACGATTCACGGCCTGGCGATGTTGGCGCTGGGACTGGCGCTGTTCTATATTCGCGCGACGATGACCAACCTCTTCTTTTATGTCTTCGGAGGCGCTTTCGCGATGTTGCTGGTCGCTGCTTCTCTGCTTTTAATCGCGGGCGTAGATTGGATCTGCGCTGCCGGTCTTGGTTGCCGCCAGGTAAGCAGATTGCGGGGCTTTCTATTCGTGAGCACGGCCGTGGCGGTTTGCTGTGTCCTGTTGATTCTCTACCCCGGCGCAACCATTCAGATGCTGTGCTACGTAATCGCCGTCTATGCGCTTTTGCTCAGCATCGGCAAATTCGCGCTGGCCCGGTCATGGAACGGCACCGTGCTGGAGCGAACAATTATGTATCTTCTGGCCGGCGCCGGGCTTTCGTTTGCCGGCGCTTTGCTTGCAGTTGCCAGCAAGGACGATCGAAAGTGCCTAGCAGTTGTGGCTACTTATTCATTGTTCATTGGACTTCAGATGTTGCTCACGATGTACTTCCTGCAGCAGCAATCGTCCAGCTCGACGGAGCTGCCATCCAAGCTCAACGAGGCAGGTATCGGCATCCCATAAAGGCTGGCACTTTGCCAGCGGCCTTCCGCGCTTTCCACTTTTGCACGCAAAGAAACCACGGCTCTCCCGCGATGGCGAGAGTGTCGTGGCTCTTTCTAGAACTCCAGCAGGGTCATGACCGGGCAAGGAGCTTCGATCAGCACCTTTGCGACGGTTCCAGGCGCCAGATGTGTCGCCATCGAGGATGCCGGATGTGCCCCCATCACGATAAGGTCGGAACCACGCTGTTTAGCGAGATCAACGATGCTGGTTCCAGGAGCCGTGGTGGCAAGCCGTGTGCGCAACCATGAACAGCTTCCCAGATCTTCAGAAACATAGCGATGAAAGGCGTCTTCAAACGACACCCAATCCGGGTCGTCCGAGCTCTCCGGATCCTGCGCATGAAAGAGAACCAACTCTGCTCCATGCTGGGCGGCAAGTTTATGGGCAAAGGCGGCGACATGGGCCGAATGCGGATCGAGAGTCGTGGCACAGATCACCTCGTGCAGGCGCCAGGTCTTGTCCTGGAGTGCGGGCGCCTGAGGTCCCACCAGCAGCACGGGGCAATGCGCGTGCCTCAGGATCGCTTCTGCATCCGAGCCAAGCAGTAGCCGTTCGTAACCTTTTCTGCCGTGGGTTCCCAGGACGATTAAGTCCGCCTCGTTATGCCTGACTGCGGAAAGTAGTTCATCGTAGAGCGGGCCGGTGAGTGAAATGGCCTGAGCTCGGTACCCTTCGGAGCGCAAGGCGGCGCCACTCTGTTCCAAACGTTCTTCCTGGGCCGCCTGAATTTCTGCTTCATCGATCCAGGCACCTTCCGGAGGGGTGACCAGGTTGACTGGTGGATTTACGTGAACAAGCAGTAACTGCGAATTATCCTGCCTGGCGATGGCCTTTGCATACTGCAACGCATGGTCCGACATTTCAGAGAAATCTGTCGGAACCAGGATTCGTTCGAACGTCGCGGCGACGGTATTCGTGGTAGCCATAAATGTTCCTCCCGATGAAACAGTCGACCCGGCCCGCATCTCTTGGCCGGCTCTACGGGTAAGTTAGTGGGCCAAAAATCTTTTGGCTGTGACAGCAATCACAATGGCAGTGAGCGCCTACGAAATGCCGGCTTGAGTCCGTGTTCTGATCACACCCACTCACGAAGCAATGCGTGATGGTCTCGCTGGAGATCGAGCTGGACGATCCTGCTTTTTGAGACGTTTCTAGACGATCCGCTCGTCTGCGTGACGAAATATCGTCTTGACCCTCGTCAGTGGATTTCGATCCTTACCGTACAAACCAACCGTCAGCCACTAACTTCTTTGTTTTGAGTGCCGCTGATGGTCTCGCGGCATCCTATCGCTTTGGTAACCCATGTGCTCTATAGCAGGACAGCGAGAGGAAACACAGTGCTGAGAATCTCAATGGACGACCAAAAACCGATGGCGACGCTGACGGTTGAAGGCAAGCTTGTGGGCCCCTGGGCCATGGAGTTAGGTAAGACCTGGCACGGACTGTGCGCACCGCTAGGCCAGAGACGGCTGCGGTTGGACCTGCGGGGGGTCACCTTTGTCGATGCCAGCGGAACCCGCATTCTCAAGGAAATTGTCGAGGCAACCGGCGCGGAAATCTTCACCAATTCTCCTTTAACCCGAGAGTTCGCAAATCGAGTCAGGCAAACGAGAAAGAAAGAGGAAACGAAATGACGAACGCAAGCCAGCACAACCCAAACTCAAGCTGCGAAACCTGCACGCTGAAGGAGAATGGATTCCTCTGCCATCTCTCGCCCATGGCGGCGAAGGAATTTGAATCGATCAAAGTGTCGTCCCGTTATCCTGAGGGGTCGATCTTATTCCTCGAGAACGAACGTGCACGGGGGGTCTTTCTCGTCTGCTCTGGCAAAGTCAAGCTTTCAGTAAGTTCAAAGGCCGGCAAGACTCTCATTCTTCAGATCGTACAACCTGGCGAGGTGATTGGTCTGAGCGCCTCGATGTCGGGCGCTCCCTATGAGGAGACGGCGGAAACGCTTCATCCTGCGCAGATCGTTTTTATCTCGCGAGAAGATTTTCTGCGCTTCGTTCACCGGTTTCCAGAGGCATATGGCGCAGTTACCCAGCAGCTAAATTTGCAATACGGGCGGGCGTGCGCGCAGCTGCGCACGATCGGCCTATCGACCACGGCCCATGAAAAACTGGCCCGCCTCTTTCTAAATTGGTCTTCGAACGAGAAGCGGTCACCGGAAACAAATCAGATCAAAGTGCCGCTAACTCACGAACAAATTGCCGCATGCTTAGGGTCGACACGCGAGACGGTCACTCGCACACTCAGTGATTTCAAGAATAAACATCTCATTACGTTGAAAGGAGCGACCGTGATGATTCCCGACCGCTCGGCCCTGGTAGCGATGAGCGGAGAGTGATTCAGGGTCGCTCGCTGCGAGCCAAGCATTCGCCATGTTGCACGGCATGAGCGCCTGAAAACCGTTCAACGCAGCCAACCACAGAGACTCCGAGCAGAACCATCTACCTATACTGAAATTGTCGCCATCGGGTGTTGGTTCGTCCTGTTCCGCCCATTTTCAGGATCTGCCCGGGTGTTTACAATGATGTTTCTTATAACGCCCTGTGCTTACGAGCAGGTTGTTAATGATCGATGGGTGTGAACGTGGCCCACAAGGATGCTTCGGAGCATGCACTGGCGCTGTTCAAGGAGCTCTTCCTCGCTTCGCCGGATGCCATCGTTGTAACCTCGCCCGCCGGCCGGATCACCGCGGCCAATCCGGCTACGGAACAGCTCTTCGGCTACTCTGAGACCGAGCTGATTGGGAATCTGGTAGAGATTCTGATACCGGAAAGGTTTCGCGCTCATCATCCGCAGTTCCGGGCCAACTATGCCGTGGCGCCCAGGCCACGTCCGATGGGCAGCGGGCTCGAGCTTTATGGACGGCGGAAAGATGGCACTGAATTTCCCGTCGACATCATGCTCAGCCCTGTCGAGACCCAGGGTGAACGTTCGATCCTGACGGTGGTACGTGATATCACCGCGCGCCAGCAGGCGGAGACGGCTCTTCGGCAAAGCGAGGAGCGATTCCGTCTGCTGGTGGAAGGCGCCAAGGACTACGCGATCTTTGTGCTTGATCCGGAAGGGAAAGTCGCCACCTGGAATTCCGGCGCCGAGCGAATCAAGGGGTATCGCGCGGACGGAGATCCTCGGCCAGCACTTCTCGAAGTTCTACCCGCAGGAAAGCCTGGAGCGTGGAAAGCCACAGCACGAGTTAGAGGTCGCCGCCGCCGAAGGCAGATTCGAAGACGAAGGCTGGAGGATTCGCAAAGACGGATCGCGCTTCTGGGCCAATGTGATCATCACGGCCCTACGAGGACAAGACGGCCGGCTGATCGGGTTTTCGAAAGTCACGCGCGATTTCACAGATCGCAAGCGCGCCGAAGAGTCGCTGGTGCTTGAACTGAGCAAGGCAGTACTGGCAAACCCCGACATCCGGCAGATACTCGTCGCCATCGAGGCGAGTATCCAGCGGCTGGTCCCCCACGACTACGCGGCGATTGCGCTTCATGACGGCAGCATCGCTGATGAGCTACACGTACAGGAACTGCCTTCCATGAGCGAACGTTCCTCGTCCGAGGAAGATATGGTCCCCATCGCAGGAACCCCCGAAGGCTGGGTCTTCCTCAACCATGAACCACTTCTGATGAACCAACTCGTTGGCGGGAGAGTGGGTCAACCCGCTTACCAACTTAAGGCGGGGATCAAATCGGGTTGCTGGGTTCCTCTGAACTGCCGAGGTGAAGTGATCGGCACTCTTTTCGTGGGTAGTCGGCGCGATGTGCAGTTCGATCCACGCCAGACCGAGACGCTTCTGCTGGCGGCCAGCCAGATTGCGGCAACCATCAAGATCGACCATGGCTTCCGCCGAATCGTGCAGCTCAGCAGCAAGCTGAAGGAGGAAAAACGCTACCTCGAGGAGGAACTGCGAACAGAGTACAACTTCGAGGAAATTGTCGGAGAAAGCAAAGGCCTAAAGACGGTGTTGAAGCAAGTGGAAACGGTCGCTCCGACAGACGCAACCGTGCTCATTCTTGGCGAGACGGGGACCGGAAAGGAACTGATCGCGAGGTCGATTCATACCATCAGCCCGCGGCGCGATCGTACTTTCGTCAAATTGAACTGCTCGGCAATTCCCTTTGGACTGTTGGAAAGCGAGCTTTTCGGGCATGAAAAGGGCGCCTTCACCGGCGCTATCTCGCAAAGGATCGGACGATTGGAACTGGCTCACATGGGCACACTGTTCCTGGACGAGATTGGGGATCTTCCTTTGGAACTGCAGCCCAAGCTCCTGCGTGCTTTGCAGGAGAAAGAGATCGAACGGCTTGGCGGACGAAGAACAATTCCGGTCGATGTTCGCCTCATCGCCGCCACCAATCGTGATCTAGCCCGGATGGTCAAGACCGGTGAGTTTCGCAGCGATCTCTACTACCGGTTGAGGGTCTTTCCTATCACCATCCCGCCTTTGCGCGCGAGGGCCTCGGACATTCCACAGCTGGTTAATTATTTTGTCAATAAACACGCCAGGCGTATGAACAAGCCGATAAGCGAGATTCCGGAGCAAACCATGTCTGCTCTGGTTGCCTGGTCGTGGCCCGGCAATGTACGAGAATTGGAGAACTTCATTGAGCGTGCCGTGATTCTTACTTCTGGATCAACTCTGCGTGCGCCTTTGGCCGAACTGGAAAAGGTGGAGGAAGAAACTTCGGCGATCTCTGATCAGCGTCTCCATGCCGCAGAGCGGGAACACATCCTGCGTGTTCTGAGGGAGACAAAGGGCATGATCGGAGGAAGCGGTGGAGCAGCGGAGAAGCTCGGGCTTAAGCGAACGACATTGAATTCCAAGCTTAGAAAGCTGGGCATTGAACGGGATGACTACACTTAGTTGCTCTCCGAGCTCACTCTCGAATGGTGAGGACCGGGCAAGAGCTCTCGCTGATCACCTGGAAGGCCACACCGGTTTTGAAATTGTCGTACCAATGTGAAGTTCTCCGAGTCCCCAGCACAATGAGGTCGGCTTTCACACGCTGGGCGAGGAGCAGAATGCCATCAGCGGCGAATCCCTGCTCCAACACACACTCCGGCTCGCACCATTCCCTGGCAACGTCGGGAATCAAGCGCTGGAGCGCGCTCACAAACCTCTCGTTCAGCTCCTGGTCGTTCATTGGATCAAGTGCGTCCTGGTGCGGCAGGACATGACAGAGGTAGAGATGGGCGCCGAAATCCTGAGCGAATGACAGGGCAAACACGCAGGCCTTGGCTGCCTCCGGAGAAAAATCCGTAGCGTAGACGATCCGCTGAAAATTGAGTGGGAGCTTCGGCGGCAGCACCGCGGGTCCGATGGTCAGGATTGGGCATTGGGCTTGATGAATCAGCTTTTCCGCGGTTGATCCAAGGACCAGCCTGGCCAGACCCTTGAGTCCTCGCGTACCGATCACCAGCAGGTTGGTGGATTTGTCCTGGGCTGCCTGCAGAATCTCCATTGCCGGGTCGGTCCCTTCGCACAGCACGGTCTCGACAGATACTTGCGGCGGCGCCAGTTCACTGCGGAGCTTGGCTAGGGACTCCTCTCCAAACCGGCGAAAGATGTCGATGGTGAGGCCGGCGTCCGGACTCTTGAAGGCTGCGCCCTGATCTACCACGTGCAGCAGGCGAAGCTTCGATTGATATCGAGAGCCAGAGTTTGCACGTAAAGCTTTGCGGTCTCTGAGCTGGGTGAGAAGTCTGTGGCGAACAAAATATTATCCAGGCTTAGCGCGATCTGATTTCCGACGATGGTCATTTGGAACCTCCGCCTAATGCAGGCTTTTCCAAGGGAAGCAGAGCTTCTGTGATGCTGGGCAACGCCGCGAAACGAAACGTTGACGCGGGCATCAGAGAGAGAAGTTGGAAGGAACCGTCATCACCGGACAGTGCGCTTCGCGAATAGTGGCACTCACCACGCCGTCGGCACAATCGACGGTCTTGTTACCGATGCGGTGCAGGCCAAAGAGGATGAGCGAAGACTTCGACGTAGCCGCATGTGCAGCAATCGCCTGGTCGGCTCGGCCATGGATCACGCTCCACGCCACCGGAACGCCCCGCTCGCGTAATTTCGCAGCCCATGTCTCGCACCGTCGCTCACTCTCTTTACGCGGAACATGCTTATACGTCGGATCTATGACATGGACAATCTCGAGGGACGCTCCCATCTGCGCAGCGAAGTGGCCGGCAAAGGAGAGCGTGTTGTCAGGCGGCTCTACTGTGGTCATGGCACAGAGAATGCGCGGGACAGGAGGAGCCTCGCGTGCGCCAAGAAGCGCATGCGGTCCCACAACCAGCACCGGACAGCGAACGACCCGGAGTAGATGCTCGGCAGTCGAGCCGAGCCGTGGCCGGTCAATTCGGCCATAACCAAAGGCGCCCAGCAAAAGAAGATCTGGAGGGCGCTCGAGGATGGCTCCTTCAATCGTGTCTGAGATGTTGCCGATCCGCCGAAAAGAGTCGCTCCATATGCCCTCAGTCCGGAGGTGCTCTTGCAGGAGCTTAAGCCCGAATTGAAGATCCGTTTGTGCCAACTCCATTGCGAGCGGCCCTGCCTCGAGAGCGCTGGCATATTCAGCAGGACTTTGCACGCCTATGAGGTGAATGAAGGAGCTAAACCTCTTAGCCAACATCTTGGCATACTTCAGCGCGGAGTCTGCCGCTTCAGAGAAATCGTAGGCTACGATCAGGTCCTTCAAATCGTAGTGAGTCGATTCCGCAAAAGCGGGAAGTGGAGTATTTTGTGCCACCTTTTCACCCGGATTACTTGAATTAGCTGGACTTGCTTGAGTCATGACGCTCTCCTGCTGCGCGCCAAGGTCTGGATCTCGGCCTCACCGGGCGACCGAGCTACGCCTTTGAGCACTCTTCTGATGCGGGAACACCTCTGGTAGCACTCTCCTCTTGAGCCGCATGGCGCAAGTAATGGTTTTCCATTTTCGTCGGCGGCGAGCTCAAATGTTGAAGAGCAAACGGGGCATAGCCAGAAGAATTCCGAGTGGAAACTCCCGTCCGATGCCGGTCTCCCATTGGTATACCGACCCCTGACTGAGATAGCGGAGCTCCAGCTTGCATTCCGGATTGAAGCAATAGCCCATCATTTGAATCTCTTTCGCCGTGTTCTCTGGCCACGCCGGTTCGATGGTGTAATCACTGGCGCCTGGACGATTTTCTCCCGGCGTAGATTTTCCCTTGCACGTCAGGAACTCAGACCTGAATGCGGTTCAGGTGGCGACGATCTCTCGCGCGTAACGCATGGCAATCACAATGAGCGGTGGGCAAGGACGGTGCGACTTGCAATTCAGGCAACCCTTCTCGATGCTTTGGTAGATACAGGGGTAGTGCTTCTCAAGACATGCGTTTGCCATTCCGATTCACCTTCGATTCCTATTCTGGAATGGACCGCACTGCTAGTCTGTGATGGCCGTCACAGAACAAAAGTCGGGGCGCGAGATCCCGCGGACCTTCCCGCAGGGTGACGCAAGAAGTGTGATCCCGGTCACATTCCTTTGCAGGCAAATCAGGAATAGTGATAAACAAGCGAGACCTGGTGGGCCAATAAAGGCGGCCCTGTCGCAAAGAAAGTTCAGGGCCAAGCTTTCCCCCTTGCCTCGGCACAGTACAACCCAAGAGAAACTCCCCATGACACGCTATAACCAGTTCTCCATTTGTCTGATCATCGCGTTTGCGCCGTTGCCCGTGCTCGCTAAAGTTGCCTACGTCTACGTACCCACCCCTAAAGGCATCTACGCCTTCGACGCATCCTCAGCCGGAAAGCTGACCCTTATCAAGGGTTCCCCTTTCCCCCAGGTCAAGGGCATCGCAATGGGGAACAATGGAACACACTTCATCAGTGTGGAGGAATATGTTGAACCCTCCGATAATCCGTATCTGTACTCCTACGACGTTGCGCCGGATGGGGCCATCGGTAAAGAAGTGTCGAAGGTAAATCTGCATACGTGGTGCAGTTATGACGAGGGTGCGGAATTCGATCATACCGGGGAGAATGTCTACTTGCTCGACGGCGAGTTGTGCGGCGGTGGCTTGCAGAGTTTTTCCCTTAGCAAGACTGGTGAGTTGAAATTCGAAGGTTCTGTTTCCGATGAACAGGCGCAGTTGTTGCCTACCATCACCGGTAACGACAAGTTCGCCTATGCGGTCTACGACACATTACCTAGTGATGCCGGCTGTGCCAGTTATGGCGTTCTAGGCTTCGCTCGGGGGAGCGGCGGCGTCCTGCAAAGGATCAGTTGTAGCGAGGCCGATCCTACGCCACCGTCAGGGTATAAGTATTTCCAGGCAGGAATCGGCGCAGCTGGCGATCCGACGAACCATCTGGCGACCGCTGTATTTGCCGATATCGAACCTTGCGATGGTGAGGCTCTTTCGGGCGTCCAAATTGCCAGCTACACGGTGGGTAGCCAGGGCGATCTGGTTTCAACTAACACCTGGAAAGACATGCCAACGTTGGCCTGGGTAAGCCTGATGAAAACCTCACCTGCAGGCAATCTTCTGGCTGTTGCCACCGGGACAGGGGTGCAGTTTTTCCATTTCAATGGGGCCAAGCCAATTACTGAATTCACGGGAATCCTGGGAACCACTGGTTATATTAGCCAAATGAGTTGGGACACCTCAAATCGTCTCTATGCCGTTAACGGTCATAGCGGCAAGCTGCACGTCTATGACGTGACTACGACAAGCGCCAAAGAGGCGCCCGGGTCGCCGTATGTGTTACCCCTAGGAGCGACCGGCATGGTCGTGTTTTCCCGCTAGAGCACTTTGGCCACCGGGAATTCAGTATTCCCGTTTCGACTTGATCTCAAGCTCCCCAATGGTTAGTCGCTCGATTTGAAGCTCGTTGAGTTTGCCTTCCAGCAATCGAAGCTTTCTTATCGATAGCGCGCTGACCGCGAGCGCACCGATGGCTGCCCCGCCAATAGCGAAGGCTCCTATTGCAGTGGCACCTAAAGCAACTGCGCCGAATGCAAGTGCTGCTTTGGCCGAGCTACGTATGATCTGAGATTGCTCCATAAAGATCCTCTCGAAGAACCGGGACAAAATTGGAAAGTCAGGCCGCGTGCTTCCCTAATTGTTGTGATTAGGATCTGGCGATCTCAGGCCGACATCCGCCCGACACCTCACTCACTTTTTGTGCCCGACGTTGTACCTGAGTCTCCGCCGCCGCTCCATGTGCCATCTAGCTTGTCCGCAGTTGCTTTCAGCTCGATGTCGTAATCAACGTCTTGGTACGGCGCCTTGAATTTCAGAACGCCGTCGGCGAAGGTAAGGTCCTTCGCGGGCTGTTCTCCTTCCTCCGTGGCTAGGTCGGCGGTCAACTTTCCCTCGCTTTCCTTGAGGATCAAGGTCCATTTGACGGGGTCCCCGTTGGATTCCGACGTCATGTTCCATTTGCCGATCAAGGGCTTGTAGTCCTGTCCGGAGGCGGAAACTGCGAGCACCATTACTGCCAAACAGAGTGCGAAAAACCGGCGGCTGATTTCTTGAGCCATAACACTCCTTCGTAGCGACCCGGCGCCACGTAAGCTAGATAATTCAGAAGTCTAGCAGACAACAAAGGCATCAGAAGCAAGGTGAAGAGGTCACGATGAACGCCGTAACGGCAGCGCCTCGTTTGCAGCCGGCTCCGAGAACCTCTTAGGGTGCATTTTCTACGGACCGGACTCGGACCAACTTTCAACGATTTCCAACAGGAATAGATACAGCGGTTGACCCTCAGCGTTCAAGAAGACCAGATGTTCGCCGTGAACTTCGGCGGTCGCTGCCATCACCGCATAGACGTTTTGCTGAGGCGCCTTAATTCGGACGCTGTAGCGCTTGTCTGTCATCTGAGACCTCACCTGGATGGTGTGGCTCAAGGCAGGTTGCGGCAAGTCAAGCAGAAGGGATCGCCAGCTACAGCCAGGCTACGGAAGTAATAGCTTCTGGCTGATGCCATGGATATAGTCCTTCAAATTCCAAGTCAGTGAAAGGGCACGGAAGGCATCCGCCTGCTCTTACTACAGTTCCATTGCGTCGTTACTACGAGTTGACGGGAGTGATGGGAGACCCGGCCTGAGCCGCTACGAGGGGCCGAGATCTGAAAAGAGGCGGCGCTATCCGTTTCCAAAGGAGTTTGTACGTCGTTCCTGCCCGCACGCGGGGCTGACGCAAATCGGCGAGACCGGTGCGAATGCGTTTACAATCATGAGGCTGGCGGGACATTCGAGCGTGGCGGCGTTATGATCACCCAACGCCCGAAGCTGTGGAGTGAGCATCCGATCGGCTGGAGGCTCTCAACCGATTGGCCTTGAAGACATCTCCGAGGTAAAAGGCACCCACAAAATCACCCGCAGCAAGCGGCGCTGTCGCCGTAAGTTGTTGAAGGGCCTATAGCTCAATGGTTAGAGCAGCGGACTCATAATCCCATAATGCGGACTTTGGCTGGGTTTGCATCTGTTAGGTAGCGTTAGGAAAATAAAGCGCTTAACTCGAATTTGCTACAAAGCCCTACAAACCCCTAGATGCAGATACCAGCTACGTTTTTAGATACAGAACAGACTCCCTACAAAATCACCCACAGTCCCCATAGTTGAATATTCCCGCTTGGCACCCCTGTTGAGGTAGGAGTCCGCCCTGACGGGCCCTAGAATCGGACAGGACTCTGTTCTACGTGGATTCGCCAGCGGCGCGTCTGAGAGGCGGCTAGACACGCTACGGCGGACAATGGCCGTGCGGAGTGAATCTTTGGAGCTACCTGCTCGGCGGGCTTGCGCAGCTCCAGAGTACGGACAATTCCGCTGGTCGGCGATGCTCTATGGGCAGAAAACTCGCCTGTGAACCGCGCTAGGTCGCTTGGGATCGGCTGACTCGTACCATTTCCTGCTTCTTGAGAATCTGGGCCATCTGGGCCTGTAGTCTACACGTGCCCCGCCGCAGCGATGTACTCGCTGACTATTCGGTCAATTTCTATGCCAGGCTGAGACGCTCGCCGCGGCCCGCGCCATCTTGAGTAGCGTTGCCGAAGCCGGGCGAGCACGTCGCCCTTCCCCAGGTCAGGCTCGAGGACCGATTGCAGGCAACCTCAAGTTTTTTTGCCGCTCCAATGGGCATAGCGTTCCAGAGGGATAGACTGTCCCCGCTTTCCCGGCTCGCCTCGGAGATATTAAAGACCGAAGAGAAGGTAGCATTCGGGAGCATGGCAAATTGTAAAAATCATCAAGCCGGGTTCTTATAGTCGAGGATTCGGAGCCTTTTCGGAAAATCATTTGTTCGACACTTGGGAAAAGACCGGAATTGCAGATCGTCAGCGAGGCCTCAGACGGATTAGAAGCCGTTCAGAAAGCCAAAGAACTGCAGCCGGACTTGATTTAGTTGGGGGTGTTTAAGCCGCCGATAACCCGTCACTGGGAACAACCGTCACGTTGAAAGCTGTTCAACACATACCCGCACAGAATATCCACGTTGCGAGTCTTGGCTAACTCGTCCGTGGCCTGTTCGACCTGAATCGCCGCATCCGCGTTGCCTCGCGCCCACAACGTAGGTGCCATTTCACCAAAAACTGCAACTCGGCCATGCTTCGCCTTCGCCGCCCTGGCCGATGAAGAGACTAGATCGCCCACGAACTTCAGGTATCGGACGGAGTCAGCCAGATTATTCACCATGAATGCCGAAAGCGCCTCGTCCACATCTAAAGGGAAATACAAACCCTGTTCGATGGCAGCTGCACTATCCACGCCACGTGCGAGCAAAGCCTCAAGAAGACTCGTTCGGTGTGACTCGGTCGCGACCACGATAACCGGCCTTCCGGCTTTTAGAGCAGCTTCGATAAAACAAGTGGCGCCAAGGAGAAAAGCTGATTCATCCGAATAGAACTGGACCTCGTGGCTGTGCGTGATCTTCGCCCCTCCCGGTGGCAGAACTTCCTGTTGGAAGAGGTGGCCGAGAACTTGTGCATTGGTGGTGCTGCTCGAATTGTGGCTCGATAGTCCCTTACTGACAAACTGCCTGCCCTGACAAACTGCTTCCACCGCGGCTGACAGTTCCCTTCCGACGTATGCTTTAACAACGTAGCCCATTGCCCCCAAGCTAAAAGCTTCTTGCGCCACATCGACAGACGATTCTTGACTCAGGAAGAGTATCCTGCATTCAGGGCAGAGTTTGCGGATTCGCCGAGCAACCTCAATCCCATTCAGCGTGGGAAGCCCGATGTCGAGCACAATCAGGTCCGGTTTCAGTTCTTGAGCTTTGCGAACCGCTTCTAATCCGTCTGAGGCCTCGCCGATGACTTGCAGATCCCGCCTTTTACCCAGCGTTGAACATACGAACCGTCGGAACGGTTCGTAATCATCTACAACGATAACGCGAAACGCCTTGCATACGGACACCCGCTATCTCCAGTCGAACTGAACGTTCTTCATACTTGGAAACAAACTCCCTGCTCTATGACCTTCGCGAACCAAGGGACCACCCATTCGGTTCACATTGGTGACCGGATAAGCCCCGCGATTCATGTAGAAGACGCCAATCTGCTGGAGCCCTGAGCAAGATGCAACAAAACTGTTCCTGAACCATGGCTAACCAGCTAACACACGGGAGAAAAAGCAGTTACGTAACTTTCTGACCTGCTATGCTACGAATTCCGCATTCTGTGGCGTGCGCCGCCGGGGGGGTCACATGCAGAAGAACGGACCAGCAGGCCGGTTTGTTCGTTTTGGATCCGCGGCTATCTGTCCGCCTCGCCAGCGGATTTAATACTCACCGGACCAGGACTCGGCAAATTACCGGTATTGCCCAACTTCCACGCCACTCACCATGACCCTTCTTTGCGTCCCCACCACCACAGAAGGCCCAGGGTCGCAGTGTTTTGCTCTTTGCTCAACACCCCCTGTACGTCGGTCAGGAATGAGGGTTGGTTGGAGAAATCTCGCCGCCACTCATAACGCATCAGCATTCCGTCGGCTACCTTGTAGTCAAAGGTGACCGTGTTCTCTTTCAACGCTTGTGTTATCCCGCTGAACAGACCTCCCCGGTCCGACAGATACTCGGCCCGCACCGCCAAGGCCACCTTCGGCGTGAACTGGTATTGAAGATAAGCTGCGCCTCCATCTGTGTGCGAGGGCGCGGCCGATTCACCTGGCGCCGCGTTCTGCCACAGTCTCTGGATGTAATAGTCGCCTTCCAGCGCGAATGTCAGCTTGGGTGTGGCTTTCCAGGTGGCATAGCTGTCGACGATATGCGTGCGGCCGTTCGGAGCCGGGCTGATCGCCGTGAAGCACAGACCCGGTTGCACCGGGATAGGCCCGCAGTTCGTGGCTGTTGCGCGATCCGGGTGTTCCTGGCCGAAATAGTAGTTCATCGTCCAGTTCACACTCGTTTTTGGCCGCGCCGTGAACCCGAACAGTTCGTCCTTGAATCCATTGGTCGCCTCCACCTGGTTTGCTCCGTTCACCAGCCAGTAATTCAAGCCGAACCGGTCGTACAACGGCACAGTTGCCCGCAGACCCATGTGGTAGAAAGGCAGAAAGTCAAACCAGTAAGAACGGGAGTAGTTCATCTGATCTTTGTTGTAGTTTCCCTCGATTCCGAGAGAACTGGCCCACTTTCCGAAATCCAGCGTGACTCCTTTACCGGCTGGAAGGATATACGTCCCGTACGCCTGAAAGACGTTGCGATAGATTTCCGGCCGGGGTTCGTTCGAGGGATTTCCCTGGAGCGTGTCCGTGGCCTGTCCAAACTGCAGATCGAGGCGGCCTCCCCACCGGCGGCCGGCGTTGACATCGGGTGCGTGCTCAAAAACCAACGAGGCTTGACTGAGGCTGAACTCGTTGCTCAGCACGTCATAGGCGCGAAGCAGGTTCACGCGCCCAACAGGTTGGTTGAAATTGTAGGCATAGTACGTATCCAGCGCTAAATTGATCGTCGTCTCGCGAAGAAAATCGAGTGCGCTTCTGTCTTCGGGCTGTATCGCGGGTTGTACCAGAGTCTGAGCCTCGCTTAGTGGCTTGGGCGCCGGTCTCTCCTCGAGGACGGGTGCCGGAGCTGCGGTTGCCGCGGCAGGCTGAAGTTGTTTGACGATCGTTTTCAGCTCCGCAACCTCTCGCTCGAGGTTGGCGACGCGCTCTTCGAGCGCCTGGCTATTCTGCTGGCTGGGCGAGGCTTCTGCCGGCGCGAGTTGTCCATAGCCAGGAGCCTGGCACACGCAAGCCGCGAAGGCGGCCCATGCGAGTATCACCAGTCGCTGAACGATGGTTCGGTAGCAAAACAGCCTTGCTCCTCGTGAACACGGTTGCCCGGTTTTGCATAGCACTCGATTCATAGCGCGTACGTCCCCCAGCTCATTGTGCACGCATTGCGTGCGCTCGAACCGTCAGGCCAAAGCACAAAGTGTCCCCGACAGAAATAGGTGGGAAAGCAAACAGAGCCAAAGACCGCCACGCGAACGGCAGCTCGACAGCAAGCCGCTGACGATCACCGCAGCATGGCGCGTCTACGACTGCTTGTACCGAAGACGACCGAGCAACATTTGTTGCGGACCCCCCGAGGTGGAGAAGCGGTTTCGTGAGAAGGGACCGGAACGAACGGCATCTCCAAAGTTTCGCCCGATGCATAGCTCCACGCGCTTGCCCAGGCGGCTCAGGGGGTTGGTCAAGTTTGACAAAGCGCTTGCTTTACGGGGCGCCTACTGGCTCTTGTTCTAAAGAGGGGAACATGAGAGGTTAACGGACACGAAGTCGGACTCCTTTGGGTCTGGCCATAATTCCGGGGCTGATACAACTGATTTCACTGACCGGCCCGGCCTAACCCGCCTCTTTTCGTGTAACTGGTGGTTGTACGCACAAATCCACAACAATCGTGCCGCATGGTCGAGCTGATTCGTCCCATATTTTCTGTGTAAGTAGTTGTTTAAATTGCACTTCTTATTGCCGCGACCGAGTAGGGTGAGGCTATTTGATACGTAGTAAGTGGGAAATTATTGTAGGGCTATTATCTACAAACCAGAGATCATTTACGCGGACGCTGGGTGTTTGTCGAATTGCCCTTTCAAAGTGTCCCGCGAGAAGACCGTGAACGCCATCCGGCCATATCGACAGCAATCGCAAACTAAGAGCGCACCTAGCCAGGGGAACTTACCGATAATGAGTTTGCAGGAAGTTGCGAAATCTTGCATCCAGGGAGATTTACTCTTGACGTCAGCTACAAAGACGCCTCATTATGGAGGCCCTGTGACGCGCAGCTTCTATACGCTTGGGAAAGATCTCTAGGCGTCCCCAGGAAGCGGCTCGTGGGAAAGGCAGACAGGACGGCAGCAAGGCGCAGCTTCTTGGAGGTTTCTCTATGAAGGGCAAGCTCTCTATTCTCATGCTTCTGCTTGCAGCTCCGCTTACGAGTTTTGCGGCGGAGCAGCTTATTCCAGCCGGCTCTCTACTATCGTGCACCGTGGCTGAGCCAAAGCTTTCCTCGAAGACCGCGAATATCGGTGACCCGGTAATGTGCAAGGTAAGCCACGTCGAGCTGTATGGCCGTTCTACGTTGCCTTACGGAAGCTACATGGTAGGTCGCTTCGAGGATTACAAGGATCCGGGCCATTTGGTGGGTAAGGGATGGATGGAGCTGAAGTTCGATCGCATGGTGATCCAGCCGGAGGACAGTTATTCCTGTGGAGGCACGCGTGGTCGCTGTCCCAGGCTATAACGTCGACCGATACGGGCGCATTCTCGGCAAAGGGCATGCAGTGCGGGATATTGTCGAATGGTCGATTCCCCTCTTGTGGCCGATTGACTTGATCAACCTGCCGCGGCGGGGTCCAAGACCGACGCTGAAGGAAGAGACCCGGCTGACATTAAAGATCATGGACGACTTGGGTGTGCCGGAGCGGGAGCCTTATCAACGTGAGCCTTACCAAGAGGAGAGCCCAGGGCTGCTGCGTCGGCCGTCGGCATATCGGCCTTCAGAGAGTCAGCCGGCGCAACCAGCGCCTCAACCAGTCGCGCAGACGTATACGCAGCCGGCATATCAGCAACCCGTCGTGCAGACGTACGCGCAGCCGGTCTATCAGCAACCGGTTGTGCAGATGTATGTTCAGCCGGTCTATCTGCCGGCTCCGCCGGTGTACTACTATCCATCGCCACCGCCGGTGTACTACGCGCCTCAGGTAATGGTCCGGGCCGCGAATCCTTACTACTACTCGCCATATTAGTAAACAACAGCGGAGGCTCATCTAAAGGTACTCACCGACTTCACGGTGTTATCTGACGGTGCTCCTGATCTTTTCAGGCGCACCTGAACTTGAGGGGAGACCGCGTATCAGAGAGCTCAAGCCCAACGTGGCCTGCACACGTCTCCACCCTAGTGCCAACCGCGGCCTTTGGCGGGGTGTGCGAAGCGAAATGCATCTGCGCGTGGGCGTCGCCCTGGCCGATGCGACAGACTGCCTTATCCCAAGATACGCCAAAGCGGAGTAGTAACATGCCACGGGCCGAAGACAGTAAGGTCAATGTCTGCGCGGCGGCGAACTTCCTAAGAGACGGGATTTTGACTAACTTCAGCTGCCAAATGACGGGCACACCTTTCCTACTCGCCATCTTGCCAGGACCGAGGGAAGACCAAGGACATCCTGTTCCGTGTATCAACCCAAATTATTTGAATTCGATCTCCCACCAACAACATTGAGCCGGGCCAATCCGACACTTGGCTCCACGAAAGAACAGGGTGCAGCTGTCAGTTCTGTTAGAGACAGGACTGTGCCATAGGCGAAACAACTGTCACTACCGACAGTACGTGAGCCAATCCGCTACTTAACAGATTAGCAAACAGGGCAGAGGTCAGCACGCGACGTCGCGGACACAATACGGGCCACTAGAACCCTTACCATGGATTTCCTCACGGTCTAGCCCGTAGCCGGGTGAGGTCGCTTGGCCAGTCTTTAGGAGCTTCTTTAGGAAACTGGCGTTCCGCCCGGGCGAAATAAACTGTCGGCGCGCGGACAAGGCTCAACGGCCACAACCGTCCCGGACTTATCTGGTTGCGTACATGCTTCACATGACAGCTTCTACCATAGTTTGTCTTGCCGAGCCTGGATCGAAGCTGCCCTGAGTCTGCGCCTGAGAGGTTCGTGGAGTTAACTGAGGTCGGCATGTTTACAGCGTTGGTCGTATTCGCCGTGGTCGTGGTGTTTCTACTCTGGTGGATTAGTCGGAATGTTCACACGATTGCGAAGCGTGGGCAACCTGCTCGCAATCCAGATGACCGGCCACTGACATGGCGGGAAACTATGATTTTGAATTGGCGTCCTGACCACTCGGGTGCTACCGATGAAGAATGGCTAAAGTGGCACGAGAAATATAAGGACAAGATCGACACGAAATACTTCATGCCTGAGCGGTTCAACCGGCCTTGATGGGCGCAGGAACAATTGTGCAAGCATCGCCGATTTCTGGCTGCCAGCTTGAACCATCCGCATATTTCACGTAATTAAGCTCGACCGATCCTACAGGGATTGACACTGTCGTTTCTTCCACCAGAACAGCATGCTGCCGTGGTGCTACTTCCACTCTCGCCTCTACCTCGATGGGCGCGCCTGAGGTTGGAGTCTCGCGGCTGTAGTGAAGGGTGATCCGTTCAAGAATAATTGGCGTAGATTTGAGGTTGTTCAGAATGATTTGAACTTTTTGTGCAGGCTGGGGACGATCTAGAGAAGGATCAACCATTCGCACTTGGATACCGACCGGACCACACGTGACCTGTTTCGCCATGACACCTGTCGCCGCGTCCCCGGATGTTTGCGCCATCAAGGTCAGCGAGCTTAGCAATAAGACAAACGCAGCGCGAGCCATAATGCACCTCCGCCGAGGAGCGGGACGATTATCGCATCAGCGTCAAGCCAGTGTCGAGTTGGCAGCAGACGGTCACCACGCCAAGGTCAGATTGCAGATGAAGACGCCGAGCGAGGATTTCGTCCTTCACTCGCTTCGACACACTATGCTGACGCGGTTCGACGAGACAGGCGCGGATTCATTTACCATCAAGAAGACCGCTGGACA
Organism: uncultured Acidobacteriaceae bacterium; assembly: GCA_963840675.1. GTDB lineage: Bacteria > Acidobacteriota > Terriglobia > Terriglobales > Acidobacteriaceae > PALSA-350. The sequence continues at coordinate 19,104 of CAWJAB010000042.1, read as the reverse complement.
CAGTTCGGTGACGACCAGCGAGAGGTACATTCACCTCAGCGGAGAAACGATGGAGCGCGCATTTCAGAAACTGGAGACGCTGAACCTCAATGCAGCTCATCGGCTGGAACCCGCCGCAAAATCTGCTTCACCTCAAAAAATGACGCCAGAGAAGCTTTGGGGAGTATGGGACATAACTCCAGTTAAGTCTGCACTTTAGAATGACAAGGGCCTATAGCTCAATGGTTAGAGCAGCGGACTCATAATCCGTTGGTTCCAGGTTCAAGTCCTGGTGGGCCCACCATAAAGATCAACAGGTTACATCGTCTTTATAGACGCCCCAAGACAACCCTAAACAGGCCGGTGCTAATTCAAACCGGCCGATCCACCACCGACGCAGTGGGCTTTGGGGGAGGTGCAATTACTTCGCATCGATCTGAAACATGCTTCGAACTATGCGCCAATCGAAGTTTCGAATGCGCACGATTTTTGGTGCAGACAGCGTCATAACCAATTTGAGAGGGAACAAATTTGTTGGTCCCAAAAGAACCCAACAGTACATGCCCTTCGGTTTGAGCAAACAATCTTCTTGCTTGCATTCCTCATAATCCACAAGCATCGATCTGCTATGCTTTGCCGATCCATCCAGACGTTTCAGCGAGCGCCGGGGGGGAGTTGGAGCGTCCATGGCACAAGACAATATTGCTACACACATTCTGTTGGTGGACGATGAGCCCATTGTGGCCGAGGGTCTACGTATAATCCTAGAGTCGGTCGGTTTTGTGTGCCGGACCGCGACAAACGGTCTGGAGGCTCTCCTGCATTTAAGTAGGTCTGAGGCTCACATCGTTGTCTCCGACTTGAGAATGCCTCTCATGTCAGGTTACGAATTCATCTCAGTCCTTCGGCGTTGCTACCCCCAAATTGGAATTGTGGTCATCAGTGCGGAGTCCGGGGAGTTGGACTTGCCGATTGATGCATATCTGCAAAAAGGTAAATACTCACCAGAGAAGCTGATCGCCACTATCCGCGCCCTGGACGTAAACCTTCGCAGGAAACAGCCACTAAGCGCGCGCTTCCATCCGGCGGACGACAATGCGTACGAGGATCGCGATCCAGACGGCATTCCCACGGTTGCAGAAACACAGCCTGACAAGCTTCGGGCATGACTGAACCACCACTCTTCTTTTTGCCGTACCTGTCTCCGATCTCCAGGGAGGGCGCGAAGCGTTGACTCAGGTGTTTTCCGCTGACGTGTCAGACCACGAGCGGAGGACGTAGATCTCGTCCGGAGTGAGAAGGAAAAAGCATCCCAGCCCTTCCCCTGCGTTTATAGTTGCTGCATGATCCCTGGCGAAGCCGCCGGCTTTGAGGCGATTACCGAGCGGGAGAAGGGCCTACACCGGGCGCTTTCGTCACGGCAGCTTTCCATGATTGCCATCGGTGGCGCCATCGGCACCGGCCTTTTCCTTGGCTCCAGCTTTGCCATCGGCTTTGCCGGCCCGGCGGTGCTGCTTAGCTACCTGATCGGCGCACTCATCGCGCTTCTCCTCATGGGCTGCATGGCGGAGATGACCGTCGCCCACCCGACCTCGGGATCATTCGGCGCCTGGGCCGAATTCTATATCTCTCCACTCGCCGGCTTTCTGGTGCGCTTCGCCTATTGGGCCGGCGTGGTCTTCGCTCTCGGCACAGAGATTACCGCCGTTGCCGTCTACATGCGCTACTGGTTCCCTTCGGTCCCCGGCTGGCTTTGGATTTGCAGCTTTACCTCGATACTCATCCTGGTGAATGCCTTCAATGTGCGGCTTTTCGGGGCGGTCGAATACAGCTTTTCAGCCCTCAAAGTCACGGCCATCATCGCCTTTCTGATCCTGGGTACATGGGTGGTCCTCTCCGCTGCCGGTAAAGGCCTGGCGCCGCAGGATACCCCCATCGGATTCGGCAATTACCTGGCCTACGGCGGCTTCTTCCCTAAAGGAGCCTGGGGCATGTGGGTTGCCGTATTGGTGGCGCTCTTCAGCTACTTCGGGCTGGAGTCGATCGCGGTCGCCTCCGGCGAAGCTGAGGATCCGCAGCGCGCCATCACCAGCGCCTTTCGCGCCACCATCCTCAGGCTGGTTCTCTTCTACCTGCTTACCCTGGCGCTGGTGCTGGCCATCGTGCCCTGGACCCTTACCGCCTCCGGCGCAACCCAGTCACCCTTTGTCACGGTGATGACCCGGACGCATATCGCAGGAGCCGCCGGCGTTATCAACTTCGTGATACTGGTGGCTGCCCTTTCCGCGATGAACAGCCAGCTCTACATCTGTACCCGGATGCTCTTTTCGCTCTCGCGGGCCGGCCTCGCACCGAGCGGGCTAGGCGCGCTGACCCGCCACGGAACACCCGTCCGAGCGCTTCTCGCCTCCAGCGTCGGCATCGTTCTCGCAGCCGTGCTCAACGTGTTCTACCACGATCGATCTTTTCTCCTGATGCTTGCGATCTCGATGTTCGGACCGCTCTTCACCTGGCAGATGATCTTTTTCACCCACCTGAGGTTCCGGCGACGCACCCTGCAAACAGACTTGCCATTTCGCATGTGGGGCTTTCCCTATACCAGCCTTCTGGGAGCGGCATTGATGTCGGCCGTCACTGGTGACTACGCTCTTTACCAAGGCTTTCCTGCCCACCCTGGTTTACGGAATTCCCTTTCTGCTGGTGCTCACGCTGGCTTACACGCTGCGGCGAAGCAAGCCGGCTGTGATCGCGAACGCTACAGCAGAGGGAACACAACTGCCATGAGCCTCGCGTCCCCAGACCTCGCCTCTCAATCCTCCGTGGACCCGCTGCTGGGGTGGCGCAAGGAATTTCCGATCCTGGAACAAACAACCTACATGATCAGCCACTCCCTTGGGGCCATGCCGCGCCGGGCGCAGACCGCTCTGCAGGAATTTGCGGATACCTGGGCTACGCGCGGGATTCGCGCCTGGGAAGAAGGCTGGTGGGCAATGCCCGTCACTTGCGGCGACCTGATTGCATCCATTATTGGCGCGCCTAAAGGCCGCGTGGTGATGCACCAGAATGTCTCCATCTGCCAAACCATCGTCACCTCATGTTTTGACTGGAACGGAAAACGCAACAAGCTGGTCACCGATGGCTTGAATTTTCCCTCGAACGATTACATCTACCATGGCCTGGAACGACAGGGCGCACAGATCGTATCGGTGGCCTCGCAGGATGGAATGACGATTCCGCTGGAGCGCATTCTGCAAGCGATCGACGAACGCACGCAGCTGGTCAGCATCTCGCATGTGGCCTTTCGCAGTTCGTACCTGCAAGACCTGGGTGCGATTACCAGGCGCGCTCATGAAGTTGGAGCCTTGATCGTTGCGGATCTCTACCAGTCCGCGGGGATCGTGCCGGTTGATGTGACTGCCTTGGACCTTGACTTCGCTACCGGCGGATCGGTGAAATGGCTGCTCGGCGGCCCGGGGGCCGGCTACCTCTATGTTCGTGCGGATCTCGACCCAAAGCTGACTCCTGGTGCGACGGGATGGGCGGCACATGCGCATCCCTTCCAGTTCGAAAACGGGCCGATCGACTATGCGCCGGATATCCGCCGATTCCTGAACGGCACGCCGAATGTGCCGGCGATGTACTCGGCGCGCTCCGGCTATGAAATCGTCAATGAGATTGGGGTTGCGGCAATACGCGCCAAGTCGCAACGCCAGACACAACGCCTGATCCATCTTGCGGAGGAGGCCGGGCTCACCGTCCGCAGCCCGCGCGACCCCCAAGCGCGCGGCGGCACGATCACCGTCGATGTGCCCAATGGGTTTGAGGTTACGGCGGAATTAGGCCGCAGGCATATTCTGGTGGATTTTCGCCCAGGCGCGGGCATCCGCATCGCTCCCCACTTCTACACATCCGATGAAGAGATCAGCCGTACGATTTGCGAGCTGAAATCGATCGCCCACAAGTCATAACGCCCACCGGCCTGGAAAAGTAGGGTTCACGATGTCCCTGGTTTTTGTGAAATTCGACAAATTTGATCGTTTAGGGGCATCTGGGTTTTCTCAGAAGTCAGCGGCGGCGGCCATGAGGTGCTGGAGAAGCTCGTCGGGAATCTAAATAAAGTCAATTCTCATAAACTAGACCGCACTGAATTGTATCTATAGAAGTAAGCAATCTCTAACGATGATTAAGCGGATCAGCTTCCATGGGAGCCTCAGGGCTAAGCTACCTTGATGTTTGAAAACTCAATAGGAGGTTTCAGCGGTATCCTCCATCCGTTCTGGAACTCGGGGCTGCGGCCGCCCATCGGCCCCAGCCCGCGCCTCTGCGTGAGGTACAGCGCCATTGAAGACCGACTTGGAGCGCATCGCATCTTTTAGCCATTTACCGGAGAACCCCGGCCTTTGGGACGGCCTAACAGCACCGGGAATTCACGGGAACGCATAAAATCCCACTGCTCGATGAATTAGTGCGTTAGTGCGTATTTTTTAGCCATTTCCCGAGAGCTCGAAGGTGAGTGCACATCACGGCAGGAGCCTGCTCTCCGCGTGGAAGAACTTGTACCCCGAATAGTGGTGCAGCTCATCCACAACGGTGTCGGTTTGTTCTGTGCGAATGAGCACTTCGAACGGCAGCCAAAAAGCTGCGTCATAGCCGTGAATGCGCACGGAACGAAAACGGAGCTCAGTGGTCATCCGCAGCAGGTTGACGCTGGGGACAGGCGACAAAAGATCGGTTTGCAGCCGAACGACATCAAAAGTAGACTGATCGATCCACACGATTCCCTGGAAGAAAAATGGAACTTCTTTTCCGGCCCACTCGAACTTTCCGGGCAGCTTGACCTGATTTGGGATCTGCACAAAACCCAGGACGAATGTCTTGTGATCGTCAAGGCTCTGCTGCCCGAGATAGCGGAAGCGTAATTCGGATTGATTCGCAGGCGACAACAGCAACCACTGATAGGCGAATCCAAAGCCGTGCGGGGTGACCCGATCCAGGGGTGAGCCGACCTGCCGATTCTTGAAATCTGTCCGCAACTCTTGAATAGCGGTCGCACCGTCAGGGTGATGATCAAACAGCAGCAAGTAATTGAACTCGATGCTCCGTGACTGGCGTAGCTGATCTTCCAGATCCGTCAACGCCGGGTTTCCTCCATCCCGAGAACGCTGTTGGTAGGCCCCGCGACGCGGGGTACTACGGAGGAGTACACATCTTCGAGGGAACTTAAATTAGGCATCGTGGACAAGGAGTTGAGCGTGGCCGCACCTGCCCGGGAGAGGATTGCAGCCAACTGATCCTGGCTGGAATCGGGTTTTATCCCGTTCAGGGCGGGAACCGCTGCCCGGAGTTTCTGCAGAGGATAATCAACATAGGTGGGCGCATTTGCGTAGGCCGGCTGAATGCGCCCTGCCGGCTCGTGAGGCACGCTGGGTTGGGGCGCGGAGACCGGCTGGTTGCCGGCCACCTCGCGAGCGGCGCAGCACTCGGCAGACACATTCACATTGCGGGATAGGGCTGTGATTTGATGCTCTTCTGAATCGGTCACCACCTCGCGGACGCGGTAGGTGCCGGGCTTCAACTCGAAGGTTGAATCCATCTTCAGGCCGGCACTCAGAACCTGCTGCAGCTGTGCGTCGGGCGCATCCAACTTAGCCTGGCCGCGCTGCAGCTGAACAAGATTGTCCTTCTGATCGAAGATGGCAGATACAAAGGTGACGTTGTTCAGGTTGCGCTGGCCGTCCTTGCGGAGGTGGAGTGCCTTGGTGTCGAGGCGGCCCGACAGTACAAGCTCGCGGTCCTCGGTTTTCGTGGAGAATACCTTCACGTCCATGGTGACGGGCAATTGCTGCACATCGGCCCTGGAATAAACCGCTTCGCGGATCTGCTCTTTTACCTGAGCATCTGGATCGACGGGTCCGCCCGGTTCGACGCTGGCTGCGGCCTCAGCCTCACTCCTCGGCGCAAAATAGCCTCGCCGCGCCTCAATACTGAACCCCGCGTGTTTCTCCGCCAGCTCCACTTTCAATTCGTGGAATTTGCCGTCGAACTTCATGTCCGTGGGAGCGAAGCCCAGGTAGTAGGAGGGAGCGCCTGCGAGCACGCCGAAACCGGCCTGAAGGTCGTTGTTGTTGTGAATGAATTGACCGCCGGTACCTTGCGCAACCTCTTGCAGCACGTCGCGGGCATCTGACTCTCTGGCCTCATCCAGGCGTTGCGTGATTCCGGCCGCACTCCCCCCTCGTCCGGGAGTCCCGAACGGAATGTAACTACGGGATATGTCGCCTTCGCGCATCATGTTTGCCATACCCCTGGGATCGAGAGAACTGATGACCACCTGCGCGCGCAGCGCGCGGTCCATGATCTGGTCCAAATCAAACTGTTCGCTGCGCGATAAAAAGCCCGGGGAAACGAGAACGACGGTGCGCTGACCGGGCATCCGCGCGACGTAGTTCACCACTTTTTCCAGTTCTTGCAGATTAGCCCGCGCCTGAATCTGAGACTGCTCCAGGATTCTTCGCGCCAGCACTGCAATATATCTTTGCGGTTCCCCGGGACCTTCGGCACGTGGGGACATTTCGGATCATTTTGGGCCTGGTCAATCGCAATCACCCATGCGTCGATTTTTTCGTCGTCGAATTCGATAATCTGCTGCGCCTGATAATCGGATATTTCCGGGCAATCATGGGGCCTTAGAGCCAGAGGGCTAATGTGGAGCTTGAGGAGAGCATCATGGATTTGCTTGGGATCGCCGGTGAAATCGGACCAGGCTGTTTCCTGAGGTAAATAGGCCGACCCGGTCGCCCGGCTGGAGGTTTGCTGCCAGGTAACGATCGGCCGCTTCGCGCGCCTGAATCACGGTGGCGTCGGACATATTCAGATCGTCGAAATAGAGGGCCAGGAAGCGTTGTGGCAGGGCTGAGGCCGGCGTCACTGTGATGGACGGCTGCCCTGATGTGACGTGCGGGAGCCGGATTCGTGGGTTGCGCAGCCGGGATCTCCAGCGCGAACTGGGTAGATGGATTGCTGCTTGCCCCGGTCGAAAAGCTTGAAGTCCTCTTTCTTGAGGTTTTCAACGGGCTTGTTCTGCGCATCGCGTACGACGACGCGCACGACTACCAGGTTGCTGGTGACTTTAAGGTGGTACGGGGTTTGATTGGCGGGTGAGTGGCGGGGCCTGGTCACCCGCCTGGGCAAATATTGATGGGGAGGTCGCCAGCAGGGCAGCGATCAGGAGAGTCGTACGAGGTACGAGATCCCGTGCGACGAATGACCGCATATGAGCACTCCTAAACCGAACTCCGCCGCACAAATCGCTGAGAACAGCAGGTCCCTCCACTGCGCTGCGCTCCGGTCGGGATGACAATTTGGTTGCAGAACAGGGCTTTGGTGAGGAGGATCGAACCGGAAGAAAAATTGTCATCCCGCCCGGAGCGCAGCGCAGTGGAGAGACCTGCTGTTTCAATCTTCGGGTTCATGCGGTGCCATCCTCGCAATATCCTGAGAATCGCCATTCTATAGAGCGCCGAAAAGGTTCAGCAAACCACTAGCCTCTCCAGATGGGGAGGAGCTCTGCGGATTGCGTCCGCAGGGGTTCGAGCAACGAATGATGAGGGCTGTAGATACAGACCGGGTCGATCGCTTCGGCATCGCCGGTCAACAGGAATGCCTGGCAGCGGCAGCCGCCAAAATCCACTTCTTTTCGGGGACAGGCCTTACATGTCTCAGACATCCAGGCATCACCCCGGAAACGCTGAAATGCCGGCGATTCTTGCCAGATCCAGGCAAGGTCATGTTCGCGCACGTTGTCGAACTTGAGGTTTGGGATGACGGCTGCCGCGTGACACGGAAGGGCCTGGCCTAACGGGTCGATCAGCATCGTCTGTCTTCCCCATCCTCCGACACAGGCCTTGGGAAAGCTCCCGAAGTAGTCAGGAACTACGCTTTCCAGATGGATCCTGCCCTTCAACCGTTGTTTCGCGGCCTCGACAATACCCAGCGAGCGATGCACCTGCTCTTCACTCGGCATCAGCAGGCTGCGGTTCTTCAAAGCCCAGCCGTAGTACTGCACATGGGCAATTTCCAGCCGGTCCGGAGCAAGATCTTCCGCCATGCTGATGAACTCTTCCAGGCGATCCAGGTTCATGCGATGCACGACAAGATTGACGGTGAAGGCGACGGGAAATTTCCTGATCACGGGAACCAGGGCCAGCTTGAGGGCATGCGCCCGCGCGCCTGCTATGTGGTTGGCAGCCGCTGCATCCTGATCCTGAAAACTGAGCTGGAGATGCTCGAGCCCGGCATCGACCAAAGCGGCAAGACGATCTTCTTTCAGCCCGACGCCCGAGGTAATCATGTTGACGTAAAGGCCGGCGTCGCGCGCCGCAGCAATCAGCTCAACCAGATCCGTGCGAACCAGGGGCTCGCCTCCCGTGAGATGAAGATGCAGCACACCCAATTTCCCGGCCTGCTGGAACACGCGCTTCCAGTCTTCCGTGGATAGCTCGTTTTCAGCGCCCTGCAACGCGAGCGGATTGGAACAATAGAGACAGTGCAACGGGCAGCGGTGGGTGAGCTCCGCAATCACCGAGAATGGCACCGAGAATGGGGAGGCTGGGGTCATGTGCGGGCCCGCACTACGCCGCGCTGCTCCAGGGTGGTGAGCAAGGCGAGGACGTCCGCTCGTATGTCTGGCTCGTCGGCTCCTTCGTACTCCAGCAGCAACTCATCCACGATCGCCGCTACGCTGTTTTTTCCATCCACGCGAGTGAGAACATCACGCGAGGGGCCGCCGAGCTCCAGGGTTCCCTCCGGAACCAGCAGCACATCCTGCGTGGGATGAAGCCGGCAGCCTGGAGCGAACGACGGAATGGAGCGGATGTCCAATCACTCACCAACTGGAACAAAAGATCCCGGCGGAATATTACCGGGGACAACGTAGGCGTAGTCGATGGCGTCCAGTTGGGCCCACAGGATCGCGCACTTCTGTTCAAGGGCGTGGATCACCTGCTCCTGCTCCGCGCGCGTGCCGGCATGGGTAGAGACAAAGTCGAGGGCAAAGTCGGCGTCCTCGGGAGCCTGGGTGAGCCGCCCTACAAAGTAGGCCAGTCCCGGCACCAGGTAGGGATAATGCACCTTCATCTTATCCATCCGGAGGGAGATCAGATTGCGGGAAAAGAGCTCGGTAAGCGAAGATGCCACGGCAACCAGCAACGAGTTGTCACGGACCAGCGCCAGATAAGCATCCACCGCATAGCGCACGCCCGGCAGAACTCCGGTACAGGGCAAGACCTGCTCCCGCGATAACCCTGAGGCTTCAGCGAGCTGAATCCACTTCTCGATGCCGCCGTAGCCATCCTGATCGCCGTCGTGGTCGAGGATTCGCTTTCGCCAGGCGCGGCGGAAGGCCGGATCGTCGCTCTTGGCCAGCACCAACGCGTCCTTGATGGGAATGCGGCTCTGGTAATAGTAGCGATTCAGGGCCCAGGCCTGGATCTGGCCTCGAGTCAACTGGCCCTCGTGCATGCGGAGATGGAAGGGGTGCCGGTGATGGTAGCGGCTCTCACCCACCGCCAGAAGCCGATTGTGCAGCTCCTCCCGGGTTAAAAGTTCCGATGCATTCGTCGTTACAGTGCCAGTTGCCATCCGTCATGCCCTATCTGCCACCCCGCATCGATGACTGCGCGGTACTCTTCGCCGCGCGGATCGAGCACCGGGTTGGTGTTGTTCAGATGTACGAAAATCTTGTGAGGAACGTCCAGATCGGAGAGCAGCGCCATGGTGCTGCCTTGCCCGCTCATCGGTATATGACCGATGGAACGCGCCAGCGGCGTTCCGCAGTGGGTGTTGCTCAACTCCGCATCACTCCAGAACGTACCGTCCACGAGTATAGCGTCGCAAGCACGGTAAACGGAGCGTAGGTCTTCGGTGATCTCCGGGACAGAAGGCGTATAGGCCAAACGCTGGCCGCCGGACTCAAGCAGCAAGCCCAGGCTCGCCTGGCCTGGCTCACAGGGGCCCAAATCACGGGCGTAGTATGGCATTTCGCCGGCCAGCGGGATCGGGGTGCACACAATGCCGCTGCGGCCCAGGGCAAAGGGCACACCTGCCTGGATCTCGACCCAACGTAAGCTGGTTGGGAACCCGCTCGAGCATCCTGAAGAAGCTATTGGACTCGAGCGCCTGCCGCACAATGGCCGTCGCGTAGACCGTCAGCGGTTGAAATTCCCTGAGCAGGAGCAGCCCTAGCGTCTGATCAAGATCAGCGGTGGTAAGAATAATGCCTTGGATGGGGGTGTTTCGGTTGCCGAGCTGGCTTTCAGGATGAAGCTCTGGGTTGGCTTCGATTTGGAATCGCAGGTCGGGGCAGGCGTTCAGGAGAAACCACTCACCGTGGTCACTCCACACTGCCGCCTGTAGCTGGAAACGGGGCGCCAGGATTCGAGGGTCCCGGCGGCAAAGCGCGCAGATTTTGCACGCACAGTTCCACTGGGGAATGCCGCCACCGGCAGCTGTCCCCAGCAGCCTGAAATTCAACATCCTTTAGATTTCCGCGGGGGCGTAGCAGTTAATCTCGCATCCGAGGCTAACTTCTTTCAATTCAGGGCGGGTCCAGACCTTTTTCACGGCAGTCTCCTGTTTCATGTTGGAATTCCAGCGGGCCAAGCGGTTTGCTCTTTCCTTAACAGGATTATACGACCTGGCCGTAAAGGCTGGCCATTTAGTGTTAGATTCCTATGACTCCTTGGTTTTTCCGGTGCGGCCCGTGGGAATTACTTTAGTACCGCACAGCCTTTGACTATGCCAGGGGCTTCAGCTCCTGAAACACCGTCGGGATCAGCTCGGCCACTGTCGGATGGATGTGAACAGAGCGCTGAAGCAGGGAGGCGGGCTGGCGGCCATACATCGCGGTGAGCACACAGTGAATTGCTTCATCTCCGCCGACGCCAAGAATGGTCGCACCTAGAATCTGCTGGGTTTGCGGCGTCAACCAGCACTTTCATAAAGCCGCGGGTTTCTCCCTTTTCCACGGCCCGGCCTACCCTGGTCATGGGCCGAACGCCCATGAGCGCAGCCTTTCCGCTCTCGCGCACCGCCCGTTCGTTCATCCCCACCTGGGCCAGCGGAGGGTCGACGTATAGGGCATAAACCGGTATTCGGTCCGAGACACGGCGAGGATCACCGTCGAGCAGGTTTGCCGCGACGATTTCAAAGTCGTTGTAGGAGGTATGGGTGAAGCCGCCACGGCCGTTGCAGTCACCCAGGGCCCAGATTCCCTCAACGATGGTGCGCAGCTGATCGTCCACTTCGATGTAGCCATGATTATCCGCCGACAGGTCGGCGCGCTCCAGTGCCAGATCATCCGTGTTTGGTTGGCGCCCTACCGCGAGAAGTACATGGGAGCCCTCTACTTCAGGGCTGCCCTCGGTGCAGCTGACATGCACCACAGGCCCCCGGCTCCCGGGTGCAGGCGAATGCACTCGGCGCGGAGGCGGAAGTCGATGCCTTCCGCCTCCAATGCTTCGCGAACACCATCGCGGGCATCCGGGTCTTCTGTGCTCAACAGCGTGGTGTTTCGTTCCACGACGGTTACCTTAGATCCGAAGCGGCGAAACATCTGCGCGAATTCCAGCCCCACGTAGCTGCCGCCCACGACGACTAAATGCTCTGGGAGCTCTTCAAGATCGAGGATGGTGGTACTTGTGAGGAACGGAACACGGTCTACGCCGGGAAAGGCGGGGATCCTGGGGCGAGCCCCCACGTTGAGAAAGACGTGTTTGGTCGCGAGCAGGTCATCCCCAACCCGGAGCCGATCATGGCTTTCGAAGCGAGCCGTACCGTAGATAAGCGTGCATCCCTTCATGCTCCCCACCCACGCCTCGTTCCTTGAACGGGAGTTGGCGACGATCGCGTCCTTTCTCGCCTTCACTTTGCGCAGGTCCACGCGAACCGATTCTCCGCCGACCAGGCCATACTCGCCGCCGTGGGCCGCGGTGTATGCCGCCTTGGCGCTGGCTACCATCGCCTTGGTCGGCGTGCATCCGGTATTGACGCAAGTACCTCCGAGGCGTTCCTTCTCGATGAGCGCGACGCTCCAGCCGGCGGCGGTCAGCCGGCCGGCGAGAGACGGCCCTGCCTGGCCCGCTCCGACAATCACCGCATCGAATACGCGTTCCACTTAGAACCCCACGACGGCGAGAATCGACAGCAGGATAGCGGCGACATCTTCGACCAGGGCTGCCGGCAGATCCTTGCCGAAGGCTTTGGCCAAACTGCCGCGCACCGCCGCACCTCCGTAGGTGCCCACGACGGCTCCTATGGCACCCAGGATTAGACCAACGATGAGCGAATGATACGCCGCTCCGACCGTCGCACCTGAGAGAGCCCCGGTCACAATGCGGGTTATAAATTGAGGCGGCGTCTTACGGCTGGGAGTCTTTGGCAGCTTGTCATTGATCAGTTCTCCGATGGCGAGAACGGTGAAGATGATGGGCGTGTATTTGAAGCCCATGAACGCCATTGGCGTCCCGGCCACGGCGAACATTCCCAGGCGGGCCGCCCAACTTGCAGCTGCGGGCGCCATCATCGCTCGCAGTCCCGACACGATTCCAAGCAACAGTGCGATCAAGACGAACATGAGAGACTCCTTTGAAACCAAGGTCAGGGTACGCCTCGGGGCGCGCGAGAGGATTGACGAAAACAGCGGAGTTTTTGCGTTTTTGGCCGTCTGGCGGGTGGGGACCAGCGGTATCGGAGTGGCGGAGAGCTCGCCACCGGGCGCGCGCAAGGCTGATTAAGACTCTTTCTGGCGGGGCAGATCCGTCCGGGCTAAAAGTCATAGCGCAGGGAGAACTGCATTACGCGCGGCACACTCAGAGTTGCGCGAATAGTTGCCCAGGGTGCCGCTGGTCAAGGTGGTGCCCAGAGAGAAATTCGGGTTGGTATCAAACCGGGCAGAGTTGGTAATGTTAAATACTTCCCAGTCGAATTTTACGCTCTGGCTCTCGGTGATCTTGAAGGTCTTGGACAAACCTGAGTCGATGTCGAAGTAGCCGTCTCCGCGAAAATTATTGCGTTCTCCGGCCTCGCCAGGATAAGGCAGACGGATGGGCGAACCGTTGTCCGTTCCATTATTGATCGCCGCCACGTTGTCAAAGACCTGCGGTGCTCCGTTCTGGTCCAGGTGCAGACGGAGCTTTACCGGCGCGGTCCGGATCCCGTAACTTTCCTCCTGCCAATTGGTAGACCAGCCCGGCTCAAAGACGCCGAAGGGCAATCCGCTTGTCCACCGGTTTAGCCCTGACCACTGCCAACCTGCGATCGCCTCATTGACCAGCCGATTGGAGGTGTTGGCGAATTTCTTTCCGGCACCGAAGGGCAACTGATAAACCCAGTCGAAAGTGATCAGATGCGTTGTATCGAAATCGGAGACGCCGCGGTTCAGGGACGGATTCCAGGTGTTGAGAATGGTGCTGAACGAATCGTTTGAGGAAATTTCGCTGGCGCGTTCCGTGTCCGATCCCATGTCGATCGACCTCGAGAATGTGTAACTAAAGTCGGCCTGCAGACCATGGCTGAAGGGATGCCGGACCGTGATCTGGCCGGCATTGTAGTAGCTCATGCCGATCGAATCCCAGGCATAGAGAGAGGAAAACTGGGACTGCCAGAATTTTGTTCCTTGAGGGCAGGTATAGGAACAGTAGTAGTCCAGATCGGCAAGAGCGGATGTTTCTCCCGCGGTGTAGCGGTTGGGGGCCCATTCATCGGTATAGATAGCCTGCGTGGCACTCTCACCCATATAGTCATAGTTCGCAAGTTGCGGAAACACATCCTCAAAGTAAGGAATGGCAGGCACCGACGCCTGCGCATTACCGCCATTCGCGTCCACCAGCTTGGAGAGCTTGGTTGCATTGGTAAAGTAGTCGCCGCCGCCCTGAGGATCGGCGAAATTAACCGGCTCCGCCATGTCCAGCGCCTGAAGCAGATGCCGGCCCAGCCGCCCGACGTAAGCAACTTCCAGGGTAAGGCCTCCGGGGAGCTCACGTTGAATGGAAAAATCCATGGCTTCTGCGTAAGGGGTTTTCAGGTGGTTATCGGCTCCCCATGCAATGGCAAAGGCGGTGTTTGGGTAGGTATAGGGATAAGTAACCGTTGCCGGCTGCGGGGATCCATTGGAAGGGACATTGTGGACCCCGGTGAAGCGGGGTGCACCCTCAAAAGGGAGAACGCCCGCCGGGCTTTCGACACTGCTGTTCAAGCCGAAGGATCCGAACTGGTCGAAGGTGTTGACGATGCCCTCGCCGTAATGATCGAAATACAGGCCGAAGCCGGCGCGGATCGAGGTCTTCTCGTTCGGAGAATAGGCTATGGCCAGCCGGGGCGCGAAGTTTGTCTTCTGCTTTGCCCAGAGCCCTGGCGCGTGGTTTGCAGGGCCGCTTGGAGCGAATTGCAGAAGCGGTTCGTACACTTGCCCCAGGGCCGCGGATGTGCCTCGCTGCTTGTACCACGCATCCGTGGAAATGGTCGGCGCAATCTGCTGCCCGTGCTCCTCGTAAGGGGTCTGCAGAATGGTGTGCCGTATACCGTAGGTGATGGTCAGGTTCGGCTGCACTCTCCAACCATCCTGAAGGTACCACTCATATTCGTTTGCTTTGAAATGGCGATTGATGAAGGTGCCATCCGCCAGCAAGGTCCCCGTGGCCCCTCCATTCGAGACGTTGTAGTTGGAGATTGTGGTCTTGTCGGGGATGCCGCCTATCAGGTTTCCATAGGCAATCTCGTAGGAGTTGAAGAAGCCCCCGGAAACGGGTTGTGCGCCCAACGTCGATGGATCGGGAGGGCCCTGGCTGTTATACCAATAGGGATTGGTCGATGCCGAGTTGTAGGAGTTAGCATCCGAGCCCCGGTTATTGTGGATCAGCCGCCAATTGCCGCCGAATCCCAGCGTTTGTCTGCCTTTCGTCCAGGTCAGGTTATCGACGATGTTGTTGACCGGAACGCTGATGACAGACGGTCCTGGTGATATAGTACGGGTCTGTCCCGGCGTCGTTGATAAAGCGGAAAGTGGTGTAATCTCCCTGGCTGATGCCGCGATTGCTATATCCCTGACGTATATAGCCGTAGCGCACGTCATTCACGATATGAGGGCTGATCGACCAGGTCTCACCCGCGGCGATTCCCTTGGTGTTGTCTATCAGGGACGATGACGGAGGATCGCCGGGAAAATCTTCGACGCCAAGCTGGGTGTCCTTCTGCAGGTTGCCGCGCACGAACAGGTGATGCTTGTCGTTGATCGCGTAATCGAGCTTGAGAATGCTGGTGTTCAGCGAACCGGGATAAGGCGAAGAGAAGGTATAGGAGAGCAGGTTATAGCCATCTCCCTCAGTGGCTCCGTTGGGCAGAGGATATTGCTGGAAGAACGTCATCACGGCAGCGTTCGGGCCAGGCGTGGTACACACTCCATAGCGCCACGCAAGCCGCATCGAGGACCGCAATCTGCGCCGGGGTCAGGGTGTTGGTCGCGGTTTGTGCGCACGTGGGATCGTTGGGGTTTACGCAGTATTGATAAGTAATGTTTCCCTGGCGGTATGCGGCGCTTGGCACTACGCGGGTTTGCTGTGAGTTCTGCGCAGTGCGCTGCCCTTCATAGTTGAAGAAGAAGAAGAGCTTGTCTTTTTTTATGGGGCCGCCGAGCGTTCCGCCAAAGGTATTGCGGATCAGCTTGCCGGGCCGGTTGGGCAAGCCAGATTGCAGTTCGCCCTGCTTATTGAACCAGTCGTTGGCGTATCCGAGGCTATTGCGGTTGTACTCGTAAGCGGCGCCATGGAATTTGTCGGCTCCGGATTTGGTCACCAGGGTGACCTGTGCTCCCGAGCTACGCCCGGCATCCGCATTCGAACTGGTGGTGGTGACGCGGAATTCCTCTGTGGAATCGAGCGTCGACCTTAGAACGCCGGTGAAGGCATAGCCGTTCTGCTGGTCATTGTCATCCAGACCATCCAGGGTAACGTTTGTCTGGTCGGAACGTGCACCGGCGACCGAACCGCTGCGGCTGTCCTGATCCTGCTGGTCGGTGGTCTGCTGGCCGAGGTATAAAACCCCGGGTTGCAGGCTCAGCAGATCGGTTACGTTCCGCCCTTCCATGGCAGCGCCTGGATGGTGGCGTTGTTGACAGAGTTTCCGATGGACGCATCCGTCCTGTTCAAGGTATCCGCTTCGCCGCTCACGTCGACCATGACGGTTGTGGCCTGGATTGTCAATTTAAAGTTGATCGTGGCCGGCTGATTCACCAGAAGATCAGCCTGCTTGGATTGTGGGCTAAAACCGGACCCGTTGGCGGTGATGACGTAAGTGCCTGGCGGAATCTGCTGGAACTGATATTCGCCGCTTTCGCCCGCTATCTGGGTCGACGTCACGCTGGTGGCCTTGTTGACGATGCTCACCGTGGCGCCGGGAATCACGGCCCCGGAGGGGTCCGTTACCGTTCCCCGCAACGAGGTCAACGATGCTTGCGGCGAAGCGAGGCCGCAAAAACCGATGAACAAAAACAGGTATGCAAGAGACTGCCGGAAGGGGCGCATGCGTACTACCTCCAAAGAAATAGAACTATCCCGTTGGCGCCCGCTCTTTATGTGGCGGGATCCTTTGCTCTTTCTGAGGCCCGAATGCGAGGCACTTCAGGTCTTACAAATCAGCGGAATTTCTGTTTCGAAGGCGGTACAACCAGATGGGTAATTATTAAACGAGCTCCGACGGGAGATCAAGAGGGAATGCTACAGAAATTCTTCAGCAGCGAGACGTGAAGATAAGAAAGCTGTATCAGGCATGAGTACATTCCCCTCCCGGTCTTCTACATCAACTCCTCTACAAATGATCGCGCTACGTCTGCAGGTATGCGCGAGCTCTGCTTGACCAGCGGCTCGGCTGCTCAGCACCGGCTCCGATTCATGCAGGGTGGGCACGTCGGTGCGCTCGAAAAATTTGCCGATGGGAATTTCGTCGCCCCATAAGAGCGATTTCTCCATTGCAGCCATCCAGTTGGTCGAATCATAAGCAGGATTGTCTTCGAGCTTTTTCACTCGCGGACGGAACCACTGGAAAGTGTTGTCGTGGTTGTAGGTGACGCACGGGCTGAAGACATCGATGAAGGAGAAGCCCTTGTGCTGGATTCCCTGCTTGATCAGCTCGGTAAGGTGCTTCTGCTCTGCGCTGAAGCCCCGGGCCATAAACGTGGCGCCCGCAGAGAGCGCGAGCGAAATGGGATTGATGGGCCCTTCCACGCTGCCAAAGGGCATGCTCTTGGTCTTCATGCCCAGCCGGCTGGTGGGCGAGGTTTGCCCGGTGGTGAGGCCGTAGATCTGGTTATCCATGACGATGTAGAGCAGATCGACGTTGCGCCGCATGGTGTGCATGAAGTGATTGCCGCCGATGCCGAAGCCGTCCCCATCGCCGCCGGTGACGAGCACGGTCATGCCGTGGTTCGCCATCTTGAAGCCGGTGGCCACGGCCAGCGAGCGCCCATGCAGGGTGTGCATGCCGTAGGTGTTGATGAAGCCGGGGAAGTTTGAGGAGCAGCCGATACCGCTGATGGTGGCAACCTCATGGTTGGGAATCTGCAATTCCACCAACGCCTTTTGCACCGCGGCGAGCACGCCGAAATCGCCGCAACCCGGGCACCAGTCGGGATCGACCTTGCCCTTGAAGTCGGCCATCGTGGTCAGTTTTGGAGCTACTGTCTCTGTCGCCATCGGTTTTTCTCCTTAGACCATGATCTCGTGGGTTGGAACGGAAAGGGTGGTGCTTCCACTCAGCTGCTCTTTTACCGCCTCCACAATGTGGTGCGGCATAAAGGGCTCGCCATCGTATTTGCGGATGTGTCCATTGGCCACGAAACTGGTTTCGCTGCGCAGGTAGCGGGCGAACTGGCCACTGTAGTTGTTCTCGATAATGATGGTATGGCGCGAACCTTTGAGCAGCTCGACGATCGCGTCGCCATGCAGCGGAACCAGCCAGCGGATTTGCAGCTGATTGGCAGTAATGCCCTGCTCGGCAAGCAGCTCGCGCGCTTCCTCAATCACGCCCTGGGTCGATCCCCAGCCGATCAGGGTCACGTCGGCATCCGCCGGGCCCTGCATCTTGGGCGGCTGAACCGACGCTTCAATCCCGGCGACCTTGCGCATGCGCTTTTCCATCATGGCGCGGCGCTTTACCGTGTTGGTGTATTCGTCGCTGATGAGAACGCCATCTTCATCGTGCTCGTCGCTGGAGACGACGTGGGTGTGGCCGGGAACCCGGGAACCGCGCGAGGAGAAACTCCGCTCTCGGTAATCAGGTAGCGCTTGTACGATCCGTGGCCATTGCCGTTACCGTTGGCGGAGGTGATCATCTCACCGCGATCGACCTCAGGGTTAAAGTCCAGAATTTTGGGGTCGACGCTCAGGCGGCCTTCCGCCAACAGCAGATCGCAGAGCACGATCCCGGGACACTGGAAGCGTTCGGCGATGTTGAAAATCTCAGGGATGAGGGTGAAGCAGTCGCCAATATCGAGCGGAGCGGCGATCACCCTGGGGTAGTCGCCAAAGGCCGCGCCCAGCATCTGCCAAAGGTCGCCCTGCTCGGTCTTGGTGGGCACTCCGGTGGACGGACCCGCGCGCTGGCAGTCAATCACCACCACTGGGATCTCCGCCTGGGCGGATAGGCCGAGCGCCTCGCTCATGAGAGCAAAGCCGCCGCCGGAGGTGGCGCACATGGCGCGAACGCCGGCATGGGCCGCACCGATGGCCATGTTAATGACGCCGATCTCGTCTTCCACCTGGCGGACCATGATCTTGGCTTTGCGGGCGTGCTCGGCCATCCAGTGCAAAACCCCGGTCGATGGGCTCATGGGATAGGCGCAGTAGAACTTGACGCCGGCCGCGGCTCCGCCCATGGCCATGGCGGCGTTGCCGCCCAGCACGGCGATGCGGTTCTCCGTCATGGGCAGCGGCTTGGGGAAGGCCTTGAAGTTTTGCGTGGCGTATTCGTAGCCGGTGCGCGCCAGGTTCACGTTCTCGTCGATGACGGCCTGTTCCTTCTTGCGGAATTGCTCGGCCAGGACGCTCTCCAGCGCCTGAAAGCCGACGCCGGTCATGC
>CAWJAB010000041.1:0-146276 GCA_963840675.1 uncultured Acidobacteriaceae bacterium | reverse complement strand
GGGTGTTCCTTCACTCACCCAGGTCGGAATGCTGGCGAGGCGTTTCTCCCATATCTTGCCTCGCGATTCATGTACAGACCATACGATCCTAAGTCCCCTTGAGCAGCGCCCGCAGACCTTGATCGAAGCGATCTTTGCTCGCGTCGATGCGGCCGCCCGCCGAACACTTCCGCGAGCCGAGGGAAGGCGCCCGTAGCGAGTTGGGCGGAAGCGAACTCGATGTCGATCGCCGCATCGGTGGCTGCTTCGCGCAGCGCGTGACCAAACACGAAGTCGTCGACCGTCGCAAGCAGCGTGATCTTCTGCTTCGCCGTCATCGATGTTTCAGCGAGTGCTTCGAGACATTGCTCCATATGGCGCATCGCGTTGAGCCCAGGGCGGAGCCGACAACATCGCGACGAGCGCCCAGGGATGACGCATGAACACCGCGTGTGTTCGCTTGGCGATCTCCATCATCGCGCGCTGCCAATCCTTCGGAAGCGACGGTAGAAGCGCTTCGCCCATGAGCGCGTCGTCCATCGCTGCGATCAGATCGTCCTTGGTCTTCACGTAGTAATAGAGGCTCATCGTTCCGACTCCGAGTTCTTGCGCCACGCGGCGCATCGAGACCGCCTCGAAACCCTCCTTGTCGGCGATGGCGAGTGCGACGGCGGCGATCTTCTCGCGGGTCAACCGTGATTTTCGTCTTGACATTCGTACACTGTACCATTAGCTTGTTTCGTACGATGTACGAAACCACCGTTTGATTGTCGGAGCCGGACCCACCGGGTTGACGCTCGCGCTCGATCTCGCGCGCCGCGGCATCTCGTTTCGTCTGATCGAGGCCGCCGCGACGCCCTTCGAGGGGTCGCGCGGCAAAGGCATCCAGCCGCGCACACTCGAGATCTTCGACGATCTCGGAGTAATCGACGCGATTCTCGCCGCCGGTGCGCTTTACCCGAAGTTCCGGACCCACCTCGGCCCTTTCTCGCTGCGGGTGGGCTCGCTCGCTCCATCCAAGCAGCCGACAGAGAGCGTGCCTTATCCGAACCTTTGGATGGTGCCGCAAGCGCGCACGGAAGCGATCTTGCGCGAGCGTCTGCGCGCGTTCGGCGGCGAGGTCGAATTCGGCAAGGCGCTCGCAACGTTCACGCAGAATGAACACGGCGTGGACGCGACACTCTCGACCGGCGAAATGGTGCGGGCGGACTTCCTGGTCGGCTGCGACGGCGGCCACAGCACGGTGCGAAAAGCGCTCGGCCTGCGGATCGAAGGCGAAGCATTCGATGAGGAAGCCCATGCTCGTTGCCGACGTCGAGATCGAAGGGCTTGATCGCCGCGACTGGCATGTCTGGCCTTTCGCCAAAGGCGGCTTGATCGCGCTCTGCCCATTGCCGAATACGTCGCTGTTCCAATTCACCTCCAAAGCGAAGACCGCAGCAGCGGGCATCGAGAGCGTGGTGCACAAAATCACAGGCCATCGCGTCGAGCGCGTCGCATGGAGCTCGATCTACCAGCCGGCGGTACGCATGGTCGATCGCTACCGCGTCGGGCGCGTGTTCCTGGCGGGGGATGCGGCGCACGTGCATCCGCCGTCAGGAGGCCAAGGGCTCAACACGGGCGTGCAGGATGCCTACAATCTGGGCTGGAAGCTCGCGCATGTCGCCCGCGGCGGCCCCGATTCGCTGCTTGACACCTACGAAGCCGAGCGTCTCCCGATCGCCGCCGCGGTGCTCGGCTTGAGCAAACGCCTGCACCAGACGCGATCGATCAAGCGCGGCGACGCGACCAACCAGCTCGCCTTGCATTACCGAACCAGCCCTCTGTCCTCGGGCGCCACGCTCGGAAGCCTGCATCCCGGCGATCGCATGCCTGATGCCCGGCTCGACGATGGCAGCAGGCTCTTCGATCATTTGCGCGGTCCCTCACGCGACCGAACTTCATCACGCCTGAGGGGCCCCGGATTCTGATCCGTCCGGACGGCTACATTGCGCACATCGGCTCAACGCACTTCGGCGAGTACGCAGGTAAGCCGACCCACTGCATCCATGGCAAAATGCCTCAGCTCGCTAGCTCTGCTGGCCGGCGCCCCGACTGCGGAAACCACCGCGTCGGGGCCCAGTCCATTTTTCTAGACTCTAGCCCGCAACCGCGCTCGACATGCGCGTCTCCATTTCTTCCGGCGAAACGTCTTCAACGTGCGTGGCGATCGTCCACTTGTAGCCGAACGGATCGAGAAAAGTTCCGGAACGATCGCCATAGAACTGATTCTTCAGCGGACGCAGAACTTTGGCGCCCGCGGCGACGGCCTCTTTTGTGAAAGTGTCGACGTCGTCGACATAGAGCATCAGGCTGACGGGCGATCCGTTGTGATGTTTGGGGCTGTACGCATCCATTTGCGGGGCTTCATCGGCCAGCATAATCCGAGAGTTTCCGATCTGTATCTCGGCGTGGACGATCCGGTTCCCCATGGGCATACGAAATAATTCCTGTGCTCCGAATCCCTTGGTGTAGAACTCAATCGCGGACGCGGCATCCTCGAAGATGAGATACGGGGTGACAGAGCTGTATCCGTCGGGAATTGGCTTGACCATAACAAACTCCTCCTTCCTGGAACAATGTCCAGTGCGAGGAGTATAAACCTTTCGGCCTCAGCCAATCTGCACAGTGGTTATCGGCCATGGGGAACCAGCAAAGGGGAATCCCCAGTCCCTGTTCTCTTTCCTACGATAAGGCGAGACACCGCACTAGTGGCGTTAATTCGACACTGAGGTATTACTCTTTATGGATCTTTCCAGAAAGCTTAAGACCGCATTCGCGTAGAGCGTTGGCGCGACGCTGTAAGCCGTGTCGTGAACGGCATTCGGGATTACTAAGAGTTCTTTCCGGGGAATCACTGAAAGAATCTGTCGTGCCTTGTCTGTTGGCACGATCCAATCTTGTCCGCCGGATATTAGCAGGATAGGAATTTTAATCCGGCTGGCATACGGAATAACGGATAGCAATTCCGGGCCGAGGTATACTCCGCTGCGGAGATAATATGTCAGCGCTATCGCACGCGCCGTGCCTGGAATGAACCAGGCCAGGAAAAGGGCTCGTACCCAGAAGTTCGTCCGGGAATCGTGAAGATAGTGGCGGCCGATATCTTCCGAGAGCGTCCTTCCCGGTCAGAAAAGAGCTATCGCTAATGACTGCTGCAATCTCCGGAGATTCAGCGGCGGCGATAAGCGAAGCCGCTGCGCCGTATGAGATCCCCAGTAACGCCACGGGCTCGTTATTTCCACGTGACCGGATATATCGAAGTGCGCCGAGGATGTCTCGTGCCTCCAGAAGCCCCGGCGAGACGATGCTCCCACCGCTCTCGCCGTGACCTCGGAGATCAATCGCCAGAACGTCGTAACCGCCGTGGACGAGGAAGGCTGCACGGGGCAGCATGACTTGCCGCGTGTGATCGATCCCGTGAGCGATGATGACGGCTGCTCGCGGTGTACCCGAAGCCGGAAGCCACCAGGCCTTCAAGGGAATGCCGTCTGTCGAATCGAATGAAACTGTTTCGCTAAGCAGTCCAAAGTCCGCCGGTCCCCGGTTCATCCCGCGCCAACGCGGGTGATCCCCAAACATATCGGCGCTGCCCACATAGCCGACGACCGCGTAGAAGAGCACCACCACGGCGGCAGTTGCCGCAAGGCAGCGCCCGAGTCGGATGCGATAGACGCGGCGCTGGACCCAGCTTAGGTGATGGGGTGCAGAATCGGCCGCCCCTGCTTCGGTTGGCTCCATAGGATCGCGCATCATCACCTCAACCTCCAGAGCTTCCTGCACCGATGAGCTACTATGTAGTATGCGGTATAGAGAGGGGGGTAATGTTTATCGGTTCGAAGATATTTATGGCGATCCATGGGATCCCTGCGATAGAAGCCTGACCCGGCCGGCGAATGAGCCGCCGGCTCAGCCGAGCACCAGTTGCTCCGCAGCGGCGGGCTAAATGACGGCGGTCTAAAGCGACAGCAGATATCGAGCGAAGGCGCTTATTCGGCCGAGCGTTTCGGGGCGCATGCGGGTGGAGAATTCTATGCCGGACTGTGCGGTTCGTCGTACGAAGTAGCCCTGTATCGACCGCCTCTGCTCATGAGTGTTATTAGCCGAATGACCGTGCCATATCGCTCCGTTGAAGATAATCACTGAACCAGCCTCTCCACAAACAACAGTTTCTCCGGGGAAAGAAGCTCGGGTGTCGGTAAGCCGGTCGGATGGAACCTCAGGCCAGTATTGAGAACACGGGACGAACCGGGTTGCCCCATTTTCAGAAGTGAAAGGATCGATCATCAGAATGAATCCGACCATCGGCGCATCCGTCGAATTCCTTGCCAGGTCGACGTGAAGTTCCTGCGCAGGCGATCCTGGTCGAACGGTCCTGCCCAGGAGTGAGCTGAGCTTGAACGGCCCGTCGATCACAACTCGACAAGCCTCGAGAAGAGCCGGGTGAGTATAGACATCATCAAAAGCCGGTCCACGGTTGACCAGGTCGTACATGCGAGTCGTAGTACTTGCAACCTTAAAATCCGGCCCGGCTCCGGAATTCATCACTTCGTCGTACGCCGCCGACAGTTCGGGGAATCGTTGACACGAAACCGGGCCTGGAATGATCACAAAGCCCGATTCAATGAGCTGTTGAACGGATGCAGCGGGCAGCGTTTGGTGCAAAGCGATGTCGTTGAAGTAGGGATCCACTTGCTGAGTCTAACAATCACATCATACTGAGTAACCTGGAGGATTCCGGAGCTCTCTCTGCTTGCAGACGATAGATTGAAGGATTCCACGCAGCAGACGGGAATTGACGTCAAGCATCTGCGGGCCTCGGACCCGGTCGTTAAAGTCAATCGGGCTGAGCATACGCACGGCCCTCACGCCAACAAGCCGGTCGTTTGAGTCCACCGGGCAGAGCGTCCGCCCGGGCGGGTCACCGCTCATCTGACCGTTGACAGAGAGGGGCGCGACACTTTCATCGCTTCGGCGATTACGTCGGTATATTTGAGTCCGGCTCCGGTGTTGAAC
Organism: uncultured Acidobacteriaceae bacterium; assembly: GCA_963840675.1. GTDB lineage: Bacteria > Acidobacteriota > Terriglobia > Terriglobales > Acidobacteriaceae > PALSA-350. The sequence goes on along the minus strand of CAWJAB010000041.1, from coordinate 141,242 downwards.
AGGACGACGCGGTCCGTAGGCTTCAAAAAGCCTGATTTCAGCAGATAATCGTAAGCCGCCGTCGCCGCCGCTCCCTCGGGCGAGAGAAAAACACCTTCGTTGCGCGCCCAATCGAGAATCGACGCGAGAATCTGATCATCCGTGAGAGCAAGTGCCGTTCCCTGTGACTCGCGAAGGATTTTGAGCATGATGGCGTCGCCGTAGGGCTTGGGAACACGCAGACCGGAAGCGAATGTTGCCGCGTTCTTCCACGCTTCGCTCGCTTCGGCGCCTTGGTCAAACGCACGAGCTACCGGGGCGCATCCCGCAGCCTGCACGGCTACCATACGTGGCCGCTTGCCGGGCGCAACCCAGCCGAGTTGCTCCAGTTCCTCGAAGGCCTTCCACATGCCAATGAGCCCCACACCACCGCCGGTCGGGTAGAAAACTACGTCCGGGTATTCCCAGCCGAGTTGTTCCACCAGCTCGTATCCCATGGTCTTCTTTCCCTCCACTCGGAAGGGTTCTTTTAATGACGAGATGTCGAACCAGCCGCCTTCTTCCTTGAGGGCGGCAACCATGCGCGCGCAATCCGAGATAAGCCCATCGACAAGTGTTACCTGCGCGCCGTAGGCCAAGGCCTCAAGATAATTGGCGAAGGGCACGTCGTGGGGCATAAAAATGTGCGCTTCCATGCCGGCCGCGGCGGCATAGGCAGCGAGCGCTCCCGCGGCATTGCCGGCGGAGGGTACCGCGAGCTTGTGCAGTCCATAGTGGCGAGCCATCGAAACAGCAAGAGCGAGTCCACGCGCCTTGAAAGTGCCGGTTGGATTCGCACCTTCTTCTTTTAGATAGACATTGGGATAACGCGTACTGCGCAACATCGGGGTCCAGCCCTCACCCAGGGTGACAGGCTTCACCTCCGGTAGAACAGCCCGATAACGCCACATACCTTTCCACGGTGAAGAGAGACCATCCTGGCCGATCACATCGCCGGGAGACGAGCCCGTTGAGATGTGTCAGATCGTAGCGAACGTACAACATACCCGCGGGTGGATTGGGACATTGCGTACAAACCGTCTGCGGCGAGTCTGCCGGTAGATAAGCGTGGCATTGGGAGCATTCAAGATAGGCGATCGGCGGCATAAGGAGACAGAGATATTCTTGATATATAGTATTCCACCCTTGCTTTTCTCGGGCTACTCGTAACGCAAAGCCACAACCGGATCAACCCGCATGGCTCTCCGTGCGGGGATCCAGCAAGCCGCAACCGCGATCGCAGTCAGGACGGTTGCCACTCCGGCAAAGGTAACCGGATCGGTTGCACTTACGCCGTAGAGCAGCCGCGTTATCAGGTGAGTAAGAGTAAGTGCGACCCCTAGCCCGATGGCGACGCCCAACAAAGCCAGCCGTGTGCCCTGCCACAGCACCAGGCGTAGCACGTCCTGTTGACGCGCGCCCAGCGCCATGCGAATCCCGATCTCCTGCGTACGCTGTCCCACCACATACGCAACCACGCCATAGATGCCCACGCTGGCCAACCCCAACGCCAGCGCCGCGAATGCACCCAGCAAAATCATCGCGAAGCGCCGCGCAGCCATCGAATCGGAGAGGATGCTCTCCATCGTCTGGTCGTCATAGATCGCCTGTTGGCTGCTCATTTGTTGGCTGCTGCGGCGGATGGAGTCGAACGCTGCAGACAGGCTTCCCTGGTAACGCACCATCACGCCCGACCCCGAGGGCGTCATGGCAACAAAGTCGTCTGCCATCTGCATACAGGGCAGATAGATCTGGGCCCGCAACGAATTCGTGTCGTCGAGATCGAGTCCCCACTGCTTGACGTGCGCAGCGACCCCAACGATCTCCACCGTCTTCCCCGTATTATTCAGCGTGATCCTCTTGCCGATCGGGTTCTCGCCCGGGAAGTACTTGCGGGCAAAGACCTCGTCGATCACGGCAACCAATGGAGAATGCTCGTCGTCCTGTGGCGTGAGGAAACGGCCCTGCTTCAGTGGAGTCTCCATTACTTTCAGATAGTCCGGTTCTACGATGTAGTCCACTGCCCAGTTCATATCGTTTTCGTTGGCCGGCTTGGGCTGGCCCTCGATCCAGAACAACCGCTCGTCGTCGGTGCTGATGGGAACCGCGCCCCACGTTTGCGAAACCGCTTTGACCCCCGGAGTAGATGCGAGTTTGTCGTCCACCTCGCGGAACGCGGCCCGAATCCTGTCCGGGGAGGCGCCCGTCATCGATGGTGGCAGCGACAACCCAAAGGTCAGCACATTCCGCGGATTGAAACCGGGATCGACATCCCACAGCCGCACCAGGCTGCGGATCATCAATCCCGCGCCGATCAGCAGCACCAGGGCCAGCGCCATCTCCACCACGACAAATGTGCCCAGTGCACCGTGATGCCATCCGCTAACCCCGCGGCCCCCTTCTTTAAGCGTCGTATGTGGGTCGGCTTGCGAGGTCTTCAGCGCCGGCGCAAGACCGAAGAGAATCCCCGTCAGCAGAGAAATCGCCATGGTGAAAGCAAGAACACGAAAGTCGATCCCAATTTCCTCTGCGCGCGGCAGCGCGGAGGGCAGGAGCCGGATCGCGGCACGTGTGCCCCAGACCACCGGGAGCAATCCGGCGGCGCCCGCCGCCACTCCCAGCAGAACACTTTCTGTGAGCAATTGACGGACTACTCTTCTGCGGCTGGCGCCCAACGCGATGCGTACGGCGAATTCGCGGCTCCGCCCGGCCGATCGCGCCAGCGACAGGCTGGCAACATTGACGCACGCAATCAGCAGTACAAACCCCACGGCTGCAAGCAGCACCAGCAGGGTCCGGCGCACGTCGCCCACCATCTGTTCTTTCAAGGGAACGATGCTCGCGCTGATCCCCCCGTCAGCATCGGGAAAGGCCGCCGCGAGGTTGCGCGTAACATTGTCCATATCGGCGCGGGCCTGCTCCAGGGTAACGCCGGGCTTGAGTCGTGCAATGCCATGAATGCCCAAACCGGCCCCTCGCTTCATCAAGAGAGGGTTGCTCCACTGGCGGATGGGAGCGTACACATCCTGTTCATGGAAGAACGGCAGGCGCAAATGGAAGGTTGCCGGAATCACGCCGACGATGGTGTAATCCCTCCCGTCCAGTATGACTGTCTGGCCCAGCACGTCTGCAGGCGGCATCGAATTTCCGCCGCCACAGTCCTTCGCTGATCAGCGCAACCGGACCCGCACCGGCCTGCTCTTCCGCTGGCGTGAACGTACGTCCGAGGATGGGATTAACCCCCAGCAAGGGGAAAAAGTCTCCCGACACGAATTCGGCATGCACCCGCTCGGCGTCGCCTCTGCCAGTAAGGTTAAAGGCATAGCGGCGAGCCACCGCCATCCCTGAAAAGACGTGATTGTCCTTCTGCCAATCGAGAAAATTCGGGTACGAGATCGAGCCCTGTTCGAAATTCGGCTTGCTCTCGTGCAGCGCCACAAGCTGGTCCGGCTGGGGGAACGGCAGGGGATTCAGCAGCACGTCATTCACAATCGAAAAGATAGCGGTGTTGCCGCCGATGCCGAGCGCCAGCGTCACAACCGCGACAGCCGTGAAGCCGGGAGACTTACGCAACATACGCAGGCCGACGAGTACATCCTGAACCACGGTTTCGAGCAGATGTCCGCCCATCGCTTCGCGGCATTCTTCCCGGAATCGTTGATAGCCGCCGAACTCGATGCGCGCGCGGCGTTGGGCTTCGGCGCGGGGCAGCCCGGACCGTTCCAGATCGTCTACCCGGTGTTGGACATGCGAGGCAAGCTCATCCTCTATTTCGTCCTGAGTCCGAGAACGATGAAAGAGAGCGACGGCGAGGGAGCGAAGGTAAGCCAGGAGCTTCATATCCCCTCCTCCTAAGATAATTAGGAGTCTAATGCGCACTCTCCTAAATAGTCAAGGAGACGGGATCATGGGCGTTGGCGCCTACTGCGAGGGCCACCCTCCACCGGAAGATGTTTGCCCGTCGGCCGCATCGGCGCGGACCTTGCCCCAGTGATATACGGGATAATTCGGCCGGCGGATCGGCGCAACCGGATGCTCTCGCAACAGCGTGAGCGCGACCTCCACGCCCTTTTCCAATTGCGGGTCGTGACCCTGTCGCCATAGCGCGGGATCGAAATCCACCTCGATATCCGGCGAAACTCCTTTGTTCTCCACGTCAAACTCGCCGGTGACCGGATTAAAAAGTCCAAATCGCGGGGCCGTAACAGCGCCCCCATCCATTAATGATGGATAGCCACCAATACCGATGAGGCCGCCCCAGGTTCGTGTGCCGATCAGCGGGCCCGTCCCAAGTTTCCTGAACATCCACGGAAGAGCGTCGCCGCCCGATCCTGCATATTGGTTAATCAGCATCACCTTCGGGCCGAAGATCACTCGAGGGATGAGCTCGTCTTTACCTTCGCGGGTCATCGCGGCCATCAACAGCGGGCGCTGCAGCCAATCGACAATGTAATCCGCGATCCATCCCCCGCCATTGAAGCGCTCGTCAATCACCGCGCCCTGCTTTGCGTTCTGCGCGAAGTAGTAGCGATTGAAATAAGTAAAGCCGTTCACCGCCGTATCCGGCACATACACATACGCCAGTTTGCCGCCGCTGAGCGCCTCCACCTTTTTCCGGTTGTCCTCCATCCACTCGCGCCGTCGCAAGGAGTGCTCGTTGGCGATCGGCACCACGGTTACGGTGCGCGCGCCGCTACCGTCGGGGTTCGGCCCTACCTTCAATTGCACGGCTTTGCCGGCGCGCTCCAGGAAGAAGCTGTAGATTTCGTCGCCTCCGTGGACCTCGCGCCCGTCAACGGCAAGCAAATATTCTCCCTGGTGAACGTTTACGCCGGGTTCTGTCAACGGCGCGCGTAGACCTGGGTTCCAGTTCTCGCCGAAATAGACCTTGGCAAAGCGGTAGCGATCATGATCGATTTCATAGTCCGCCCCCAGTAAACCAACGCCGACGGGCTTCACTTCCGGCCGTGCGCCGCCGGCGATATAAACATGCTGCGCCGTGATCTCGCCCAGCATGTCGGCAAGGATGTAATTCAGATCCGCGCGGCTCATCACGTTGTCCACGTATGGCTGGTACGCGGCCATGAGTGCTTTCAAGTCGGCCCCGTGCAAATTGGGATCATAGAACCAGAGGCGCTCGATCCGGCCCACCTCGCGGAACATCTGCTGCCATTCGGAACGGGGATCGGTGTACACCTTCATGGAGTCCAGGTGCAGCGTGCCATCCGGCTTGCCGGGCTCAGCTGGTTTACCCAAAGCATCGACGGGCTTAATCATCCAGGTGCCGTGGGGCGGTTCTTCTCCGCCGGCCGCCATCGGGTCCCATGGCGGTAACTGCTCATAGAGCGCCTTCTCGCTATTTGCGGAAATGACGAAGCTGCCGATATTGTCCAGCAGCTTATCGGTCTTTCGCGTGCACACGTCGAATTTGTGCACAATGCGTCCACTCGGCCCGGTGCCATCGACGATGCGTCCCTCGAGAAGGTAAAGCACATGTGTTTTACCGGCAAACAAGCTATCGTAGTTCCGGGAAGGAACTGGGAGAGCGAGAATGCGCTGGCCGATCTCCTCGAAGTCGATCTTTGTATTTGGGGGTTCCTTGGCTGGTTTCGCGCTCTTCCCCTCGTCCTTCTTCTCCTCTGTTTTTTTGTCTTCCTGGCTTGCGGCTTGATTCTCGCCATCAGCCTTGGTTTCGTCTCCCAGTTTGCACTCATCGGCATCGGCCGCGGGCGCGGCGTCTTCGCGTCGCCAGATTGGCCGGCTGCGACCTTCTCCTCATCGCTCTGCGGAGCCAGCGGCGACTTCAGATCCTTTCGCAGGACCACCAGATAGGCGCTGCTGGTGACGGGAACTTTATACGCGCCCATGCTGCTGGCGATAGCAGGTCCGTCGTCGGTGCTGGCCAGAAAATAGAGGTACTTCCCGTTCTTGTCGAAGGCTACCGAAGAAGCATCGCTTAAGCCGTCGGTGATTTGATGCGTCGTTTTGTCTTCTACGCTGTAGACAAACACTGCGTGCAACGAGCTATCGAGCTGGCGCGTGTAGGCCAGCCAACGGCTGTCCGGTGACCAGACTGGATTGAAATCTCCACCATGATCGGAGTCATAAGGATTGGTGTCTACGAGAATGGGTTTCCCCGCATCCACGTCCACATACCAGAGTTGCAATCTCTTGTCGCTGTAAGCGATCTTTTTGCTGTCGGGCGACCAGGTGGGTGAATAGAAAAACGTTGGATGATCGCCAAGGTTTATTTTCTTCACCTCGCCCATGCCATCCGGTTGGCGCACGTGCAGCGAGTATTCGCCGGACTCGTCGGAGAAATAGGCGATCCATTTTCCGTTCGGAGACCACGCGGGATCGCGTTCTGCAACTCCTACCGTGTTGGTCAGGTCGCGGATGTCGCCGTGTTCGACCGGCACCGTGAAGATTTCACCGTGGGCCTCAAACACAGCGCGCGCCCCGGTGGGGGAGATGTTCGCCTGCTCGATCTTGTCGCCAACAGGCACGAAGTGCGGCCGCACTGCCGGAAAATCCCCGTTTACTCGAATATTGACCGCGTGTTGTTTGCCGGTGGCCGGATCAAACAAATGAATCGAGCCAAACTGTTCGTAAACGATCGCGTCTGCTCCCGCCGACGCTGACTTGATATCCATTCCATTGCTCGACAGGGCGGCCCTGACCTGCTTGGACTTGGTGTCATAGATAAACAGGTTCACCGGTCCATCCCGGTCAGAAAGAAAATAAATCTTGTCGCCGATCCACATCGGTGCGGAGTCGTTGGAATCCTTGCGTGGCACCTTTTCTACACTTGAATCGGATAGCCGGGCGATCCAGACCGGAGAGGCGGTGCCGCCGCGATAGTGCTTGAGCCCGCGTTGAAACTCCCACGATTCCTGGAAATTCGTGAACGGCACGTAGGCAAGCTGGGAGCTGTCCGGCGAGTAAGAACCCTCCACCGCCATGGGCAGTGGCAGTTGTTCCGGCAACCCTCCCGCCAAACCTACGCTATACAACTGTGCGAATCCGGAATAACTCTGCCGGCCGGAGCGGAACAGTACACGCTTGCCATCGCGCGTCCAGCCCACGACCTGGTCGCCGGGAATCGAAGTCAGCCGTTTCGGCATGCCACCGGCTGCGGGAATGACGTAAACATCTTCGTTGCCGTCATATTCGCCGGTGAAGGCGATCATGGTGCCATCGGGAGAAAACACAGGGTCGATTTCGATGCCCACATCGCTGGTGAGGCGCTTCGCATCGCCGCCGCCGCGATCCACGATCCAGAGGTCGCCCCCGTAACTGAACGCAATCTGCGTCGCACTTACCGTCGGTTTGCGCAAAAGCGCATATTGACTCGAGGGCTGAGCCGCCAGGTAGGAGGCAGCACCAAAGCAGACCATGAACGTGAAGAAAATCGGCGTAAAGAATCCCCAGGCAGACGTGTTCAATTTACGCGGCATCGCACCCCCTCCGGCCTAGCCCCTAAGAAAGGCCCTTTTGGTGCCGCTATCCTACCGTGCGCAGTCAGGCAGGTCAAACACCTAGGGAAGCTTGCAGTGCGTCGTGAAGCCGCTCAGACGGCCACTTACCAAAGGAAATAGATCCATCCGAATTTGGCGCCTCAGGAAGGAGAGCCGTTTCGTGCTTGCCGAGGGGCTGTCGGGTATATCCTTCGCCATGCGCGCCGCAGCTGCCGTGAAGAGGCATAGCGAACTCGTTCTGCTACGCATTCCATGTCGAGGCTGGTCTGACCGAGCAGTTCCTTGGCCAGCGCCACGCGTAGCCGATTACTGTAGTCTTTGATACTCATGCCGACGTTTTCGTTAAACAACCGCGAGAGGTGACGATTGCCGGCGCCGGCGATCTTCGCCAGCCTGCTCAAAGTCCAGGATTTCGTAGGGTCGCGCGGCGATTGCGTCCTGCACACGGTGCACCGCTGGGTGGATGTGGTTACGGCCTTCCAGCCACGGTGATAGCTGAGGATCGGCGCCGCTTCGGCGAAGATAAACGACCAGATAACGCGCGACTGCCACGGCGCACGACTGATTGGTCAGTTGACTGACAATGTGTAGCATCAAGTCAACCCCTGCCGTGATCCCGGCGCTGGAATAGCAATCGCCATCCTCAACATAGAGGCGGTTTTCCAGAACTCTGGCGTTAGGGGCAAGCAGCGCAAGTTCTGTGCAGCAGGAATAATGGGTCGTGCAAGCACGTCCATCCAGAAGACCGGCGCGCCCCGCCAGCAACGCTCCCGAGCAAATCGAAATCAGCTTATGGCCAGGCCGGATGACAGCCCTCAGCCATTCAACAATTGCTCCCTCAGCCGCGGCATCCGCTTTTGATCCTCCGAGCCTGGTCTGACGGCCGGGCACCATCACCTCCTCCACGTTACCAGCAAGCACGACGAACGCTCCCCGGGGTAGCTTATCTGGCAGTGGATCAATCGCCGTTAGGGTCAGGCCGATCGAAGTTTGCAAGGAGGAAGATGGTCCCACATAGAGCACTTCGAATTGCACCTCTGTTTGCACCTGGTTGGCCCAGCGCACTACTTCGAGCGGGCCCGCTACATCCAGCAGCAAGAGGCGTGGCGGAATGACCACATAGACTTGGATTTGCCGCATTTGTTGTGCCCTGTGTTTATTTCTCCGAAGGCGGGTCATCGTTATCATAGAAGCGGCTATGCGCGCCGGCAAGATGATATCACTGCCGCCTCCTGATGGAATTCTCGCATGCCGATTGTAAGAACCGCAGCCTTCCATGACGCCCTGAGATGTCCCGCGTTCATTCGACGTCGGAGAAATTCTCCTTAAGAAACAAGCTCTTCGACGTTAACAATGCGAGCGAAGCGGCCATCCAGCACGAGCTCGGTTCGTGCCTTGATGTCCGCCGGACTCCACCGTCTTCCGTGGCGATCCGTCATCGCAAAGGTGAGCGTCGCGTCGGTGACGTAATCGACTTGGTAGCCAGAGTCCGAAGCGTGCCGGGTCGTAGTCTCGCAGCACTGTTCGGTGCGGATGCCGGAAACGATCAGGCGACGGATACCATTGCGGACGAGCCAGACGTCGAGGCCGCTGCCGACAAGCGCACTGTGGCTGCGCTTGTAGAAGACCGCGTCCGGTGTCAAGGAGAGCTCCGCAAGAGGCACGACATAGCCGGAGGCGAGAGAGAAAGGCCCAGACTCTTCGACATGGAAAATCTGCACGACGGGCATTTTCCGGGATTTTGCGCCGTCGATAAGCTTCTGCAACGTTCCACAAAGAAGGGCGCCTCACTATCGCTCCAATAGGGCCGATGGCGGAACGATTCCTGGGCGTCGATTACGAGAAGTGCGGTTTCAGCAATGGACATTGAGTGCATCCTTGTGTCGTTCTGCTTTCGATGCTACTCAGGCGTCGACGGCGATTAAAGACACGCGACGGACCAAAATCGGACAAAAAAGGACATGAACACTTTTTTGCCTACGAGTGGTGATCCGCCGGCGTTAGGCGGTAACAAGATCCGCGTAGAACGGATAATCGATATAGCCATGAGCTTCGTAGGTGTAGAAGGTGTCGCGATCGTAATCGTTGAGCGGCAGTCCCTGCTCTATGCGCTTGGGCAGATCGGGATTCGACAGGAAATAACGCCCGAATGCAACCGCATCGGCATCGCCTTTCTCGACGATTGCCTCTGCCGTGTCCGGTTCAAATCCGCCGGCCGCGATGATTTTTCCCTGGAATATCTTCCGCAGTTGCTGCGATGCGACCGGCGCCAGCCCGTCAATCAGTACGACGTTTCCTTTAACCCGCGGCTCGATGATGTGGAGATACGCCAGGCCGAAGCGGTTCAACTGCTCGGTAACATACGCAAACAGCGCCTGCGGATTGCTGTCCGACATGCCGTTCCAGCTTCCGTTGGGTGCCAGCCGTACGGAAACCCGGTTGTCTCCCCACACAGATACCATTGCCTCTACCACTTCCAGCAGGAAGCGCGACCGATTTTCGATTGACTCGCCATAAGCATCGGTGCGCTGGTTGCTGCCATCCTGAAGAAACTGATCCGGCAGATACCCGTTGCCGGCATGCAGTTCGACCCCGTCGAAGCCTGCGGCCTTGGCGCGCGCAGCTGCCCTGCGATAATCCTCCACGATGCCCGGAATCTCAGAGATGTCGAGGGCACGATGCGGTGAGGGCAGAGTCCAGCCACTCGGCGCTAAAACGAGGTGCGATGTGTCCTGCCAGTACGCTGGATTAACGGATGCCGAGACAGGCACCGGGCCGCCGGTCGATGCAACATGTGAGGAGCGGCCGGTATGCCAGAGCTGGGAGAACATGCGGCCGCCTTTGGCATGGACGGCGTCAACGATCTTTTTCCAGCCCTCCACCTGTAGATCCGAGTACAGGCCCGGCGCTCCATACCACCCACGGGCGGTGATCGAGATGGCAGTTGCCTCGGAGATGATAAAGCCCCCATCCGAAGCTCGCTGTGCGTAGTATTCGAGCATCATATCGCCCGGTATGTCTTCCGGTTGTTCTGACCGGTTGCGTGTGAGTGGCGCCATCACCACGCGATGCTTCAAGGTGACCGGGCCTATCTCGAGTGGCGTGAAAAGTTTTCGCACCTCATTCCTCGTCATCGTGCTTCTCCTTAGTCCTTCGAGTTGTCGTGGTTGAGGCACAGACATCCGAGCCTCATGCAGTTCAACTCTGATTCGAAGATAGTGCGTATCTGAGAATTCCGAAAAGACAGAATCGTGTCCCAAACCGGAGACTCTTTCGAGGGGGGTACAGGTAGCGCTCCGGATGTGCCGCCCAAATCGCCGGCTACAGAGGGCTGCGTGGCAGGAAATCCGGGTACGCTCCGGTAGGGATGACAATTTTTTTGCAAATGGGGAGTTACCGCGAGAGATTATCAATTTCAAAATAAACTGTCATCCCGACCGGAGCGCAGCGTAGGGACCTGCGGTTAATGCTTCATTTTCAGTGGGTCCAAAATAGGAACCTGTTTTGATGTTGGCCAAGCTCTCCGAATTGGCGCTCGGTTACGCCTGCATCCAGCTATGCGCGCCGACGGTCCGTAACGAAAGACAGCGTGTGCCGTTCACTTGGGGTACTTTTGCCGCCTTTACAGTCTTTTCCAAAGTGAGCTAACATCTGCGCGCGAGGGTTCCAACCGGATGAAGAGTGATCGAGCGGCAGTACTGCGTCAGCCACGTTGCAGCAAAGCAAGTTGCCGCGGACTCTGGGATAAACTGCTGCCGCTATGGGTCGTGTGCTTTCTATGTCTGCTGCCGTCCGCTTCCCCCCGGGTAATGGCCGCTGACTGGTTGACCTTTGGCCACGATCCTCAGCGGACGGGTTGGGCCTCGGAAGAGCGCTCCATCAGCCCTGAAACAGCGGCCAATCTGACCCTGCTGTGGAAGACCAAAATCGATAACACGGCGCAAGGCCTTTGGTCGCTGACCTCTCCTGTAGTCGCGGAGAACGTATCGACCAGGCTAGGGAATAAAACTGTCGTGTATGTAGCCGGGATTTCGGGCACGCTGTTTGCTCTCGCCGCGGACACGGGAGAGGACCTCTGGCGCTACACGGTGAATAACTTCGTGGAGTCTCGCAGCCACGTTTACGTGTATCAGGGTGGCTTTCTTTGCCCCAACGGCATCACCGCTACGCCGGTGATCGATAAAGACACCAACACGATCTATTTCATCGGGCCGGATGGCATGTTGTATGGACTCGATTTGGGAAGCGGCCGTGTTCGTTACGGCCCGGTTCAGTTTGTTGCTCCATTCTCCAAGAACTGGAGCCTGAGCCTGGTGAACGGAAGGGTATATACGACGTTATCGCAGGGATGCGGCAACGGGGTCTCCGGGGTTTACTCCATCGATGTTCGCGACCGTCATCATCCCGTCATCGAGCAGGGTCTCCTATCCAACACCAATACGGCCGGCATCTGGGGCAGGGGAGGCCCCGTGATCGGATCGAACGGCCGCGTGTATGGGGGCACTGCCGACGGGATGTTTAATCCCGCGGCGGGCGACTATTCGAACGCTGTCGTCGCGGAGGGCCTGGATCACCTAAGCGTCCTCGACTATTTCCTTCCGCCCAACTGGCTCTATCTGAACAGGAAGGATTTCGACCTAGGATCGAGCAGCCCGGTCTATTTCGGATGGAGAAATAAAAACCTGCTCGCCCATGGAGCTAAAGAAGGTGTGGTTTATCTTTTGGACGCAGACTCGCTGGGAGGCAAAGACCATCAGACGCCTCTTTACGTCTCTCCCCGGCTGGGCAACGATCGGCAAATCTGTTGTGAAGGCATCGGCATCTGGGGAGCGTTATCCACCGCGAGAGATTCCCTTGGTCAGACCTGGCTCTATGTCCCAATGGCCGGACCGCCGGCGGCGGATGGTCCCAAGTTTCCCTTGACCAATGGCGATGTTTCTCCGGGCAGCATGATGGCTTTCAAGGTGGAGGTGGATCCGAAGACCGAGGGGCCGACGCTCGTGCCTGCCTGGATTTCCGGCAATTTCGATCATCCCGATCCCGCGGTGATTGCCAACGGCGTGCTTTTTTCCCTATCGAATGGAGAAAATGCCGTACAGCGAGGGGGAGAAGCGAAGCGGCTTGAGAATACGCATCCAGCGGTACTGAGGGCTCTGGACGCCGCGACCGGCAAAGAACTGTATAACAGCGGCTCCGCAATTTCGTCATGGGTACACTTCAGCGGATTGGCGCTGGCCAATGGAAAGGTGTTCGCGGTAGACCATGACTCAAATCTTTATTGTTTTGGATTACCTGTTCGCGCCTCTGCCGGCATCAAGCCGTAAGCTGCAATCTAGCCCAATTCCACCGCCAAAAGTTTACCTGGAAGAAAAGTTTGGGTGGCCCATTCAAGCCTTCTTTTGGCTTGAGTGGGGTTTCTCAACAGTCGCCGGTGACAAGACAAGGCGGTGACAGACGATAAGGCGGTCCACGATGTCACCTGGTTTCCTGCTGTCACCTGGTTTCCGTCACCAACCATCTGCCCGCTCGGAGAACCCATCCCTCTTCCCTATCATGGATGTCCTGATTTGTCTGCAGAGGGACGGCCTGCCGGTGAGGTCTGCTCCTCGGGGACGCTCACCCCTCAGAGGCTTCCGACCCTCTCATGAACTTCCCGACAACCGACAGGATCAAGAGCATCAGGTATAAATCGGCTATGCCGATTGGGATTATCACGAAAGCAGGAACCCACCTGGTCGTCCACGGAACCAACAGGACCAACGGGACATGAAGAGCCGCAAGAACGATCATGGTGATCCAAAACCACACATGCCTTTTCAGCTTCCACCTCAGTGCGATTGTGATAACTACGATCACTGCCGAGGTCAACGTTGGACGAGCAAGATTGAACTTGCCGAAGTGATCGAACAAGATCAACACAGGGAGACCGCCCAATATGATGCCAAGTACGCCCCACCACGGCAGGCGCATCTTCCTGTCTTCTTCGGTGAAGACTTTTTAGGGATAGCATCCGGCCACCGCCTGATAGGTGCCATACAAATCTTCCAAAACCGAGGCTGCGGAAAGAGCGTGGCCAAGAATCGGCGTAGCCTTTGCGAGACCAACCCCAATTGATGCGAAGCCGGTGGCGAGCTGGGTACCAGCAAGCGAAAAAGCACCATCCCCCGAGGCATCGGACCCTGCGTTGGCAGTGGAGATGATTGCAGCCCCAAATTGTACCCGCGCCAGGATATTTATTCCGTTAGAAACCCTGCCGTTCCATGCCAAAGACTAAACGCTCCTGCAACAGCGCCGCCTTCGGGTAGCAGTCCTACCGCATCAATAGCCGTACTTGCAGCGCCTTTGAGGAGAGCTTTCTGAACGCAGAAGTCTGTGTACCAAGGCGTCCCGTTACTTGGGGCAGTTGCAATGCCACCACCACCCCGCCGCCATCATAAAAACACTATCAATGAAGTCGATAAAGTATAGTCGTGCCGAACATCCCGACATATATGACCGCGAGCACAATCCAGAAACGATTACGCTGACGAGCTTTCGTTCGATCACTGACTACGCCGCCCTGCACTGCTCCAGCCAACCCGCGACTGAATAACCACCAAATGCACGTAAGAATTGGTGGCGCGATGTAAGACAGTATAGAGCGTAGTACTCTATACTGGAAGCCGGGAGACCCCCATTTGCAGACAACCCACCCTTACACTCAGGCCATGCCCACCAAGTCCAAGTTGAAGCTCAAGCCGGTTGATATGGGCGACGAGTCCCTGGGACAACGACTCGCTCGCCTGCGCAAGCAACGGGGATGGACGCAGAAGCAGATTGCCCAGAGAACCGGCCTCATTCAGGAGTTGGTTTCCAACTACGAAACCGACAAGTTGCGTCTCAACGCCGATATGATCCTGCGCTTCGCCGAAGTGCTCGAAGTCTCCACCGATGAGCTGCTGCGGGGAAGCAAGGCAACGGGGGCAGCGAAGAAACAGCCCAGCATCAAGCTCGTCCGCCGTATGGAACAGATCGAGGCCCTGCCGCTCTATGAGCAGCGGGCTTTGCTGACCACGATTGATAAGTTCCTGGCTGCGGCTCAGGATTAGAGAAGAGGATTTCCCGATGGCAACCGCCGCAACCAACCCCAAGCAGCAGGCTCACGAGCTGATCGAGCGCATATCCACCGCCCAGGCCTCCGCGGTCGTCGCCCTGATTACCTCCATGCTCGATCCGGTGGACCGCGCCATCGCCAACGCGCCCTTCGAGGACGAAGAGATCAGCCAGGAAGAGACCCGCGCCGTCGCCGCTTCCAAGGAGTGGCTCAAGGATCACCCACCCATCCCCAACCAGGAAGTCCTGGCCGAGTTCGGCCTCACCGAGGAAGACTTCGAGCGCATGGGACAGACACCGCTCGAAGCTGAACCCCACCACCCCGGCGAGTAAGCATGGGCAAGAAGAGCGTTGCCTGGACCGACCAGGCCAAGGCCGACCTGCGCGCCATCGACCAGCCCACGGCGCTGCGCATCCTGCACACCGTCGCCCGCTATCTCGCCTCCGGCCAAGGCGACGTAAAGCGCCTTCAGGACCTCGCGCCGCCCGAGCTGCGCTTGCGCGTCGGTGACTACCGTGTGCGCTTCTACGACTACGGCGATTCCATCCTCGTCCTCTCCGTCAAGCACCGCCGTGAAGCCTACCGCTGAACGCCCGATCTGCAGCTGTCGTGCTCCTCATGTGGAACATGAGAAGAAGACATTCTTCTCATAATTGCCTACCATCCGCAGCGAGGACGGCCACCGCAGCGAAGGGTTACGGGGCCACCGCACCGGCCTCTTTGCTGTCGATCTCAGCGCCCCGCTTCGTAGTCTTTGAGCCGGTCCTCGGCTACCCGCGCCTTGTGCTTCTTGACCTCTTCAAGGAGCCCATCGAACGCTTGCTCCGTCATCGGCTGGCACGTGGCTCCCGGGCGAAGAAGATGGGTCAGCAGCAACCGGCAGGCCGTGATCTCCACCATCTCCGCACTGGCCCGATGCCGCGTTTTGCTTTGTTCGATTTCGCGCAGGATCAGCCCCCGGATCAGCTCCGCCTGGGTCTGGCTGCGCTTCGTGGCCAGCGCCTCCAACTCCCGCACCTCCGACTCGTTCAGCTTCGTCCCCACGTGATGCACCCGGAACCGCGCCCGCCTCGCCGCCTCGCCCGCAAGGTTCTTCTCATCAAGCAGCGCCATCGCTCCTCGCCCTCCAACACCCGCGTTTACGCATCAAGACGTGGGTTTCCCTGGGGAACCCCGCAAAACGCTATCTGTTGGATGCCACGATGATTATCCAAGACCAGCCCCAGGTTTCCCCACAGTTCCCTCCCAGGGGTGGAGTGTCTCCTTAGTCCCCATGCGCAGCATGGCGCTCTTTTCAACGATGCTGGCGGGGACACAGATGTTCGGGTCTTCGGAATCGGTCGGGATGCCAGAGGGGCAGTGCTGGCATCACCGCAGACGCAAGGCCGTCCCCGAAGGGACGGCCTTGCGGTCAGGAAGATCACTTCGATACAAGTGGCAAATCAAACCAGCGATGGTCCTCGGCTGTTTTGATCAGGTCACTGATCCTCAGTTCTTTACGTTCTTCGGGTTCTACATGGCTCTTGCGGCTCAGAGCACTGAAGATGTGGCTGATGACGCCGAACCCTGCTTCGGGTCCTATATACCTCCTGAGATCGACCCCCTCAACAGGCACCTTGTACCGCTCGCACAATTCGTCGATCAACTCGACAGCATCATCCCCGTCTATGCCGAGCTGATAGAAGGTCTTTTCTGGCGTAATCTTTTTCACTGAGATGCCGGTCTTCTTAGCCACCAAAGCGACCACTTCCTCTTCCGTCGTCATTTCTCTAGCCCCTCCTCTCCAAAGCTCTAGTAATCAGAATCGCTGTCCCAGAGGCAAGATGTGAACTTGGCCCCCTGATAAACCAGGACGGCTTCTCCGATGACGGGAACCCACCTTCCCACGACTCCGCCCAGAACACCCGATGTCGAAAGTGGATTCATCAGCGTTGGTGCCCATGTACTTTCAATCGTCTGCGGCAGGATAGATCGGAAGAATTGAGAGGCCACCGAAGTGCCAGCGGTCATGTTGAAAAATTTACCCGCTGTCGAAACGACTGGCAAGCCAGACGCAACTCCTCCCGCTCCAGCAGCTGTGGATGCGCCGAACGAACTCTTAGCACAAGACTTTGCTGCTTGCCCGAACTGCTTCCACGTTTGTCCGTTATTTGGGGCAACAACGGCCAGAAAACGTCGTACTTGTATCACGGGTATCTTAAGCTACTCGGCAGAACTCGTGGCACCACCGGAAAGGGCTCTGATGGAGATATCGACACCGGCGCACTTTACGGCTTGGAAGTTGAGATCTGCGTGATCCCCAGGACGTGCGCTCGGCCCATACGTGACGTTCAGGTGCGTCGGAGCTAGCCATTCCATCTTCAGATTCATAGTTGGATACTCGTGAGAGAACAACAAGACTTGCGTCGGGGGTTGTGGACCATTGACCCGCTTCAGGGACACTGTGGTGACATCGTAAGCCCCACCGAGACCCCCGCCTTGTTCACTTCGAGCAATCGCAAGCCAGCTTCCGTCTGGAGACCGAGATTGCGCCGACCAGGTCGTAGTCGGTGCCTCTCGACAACCCAACGTTGAAACGCAGACGAGAAGTACGAGGCGCGACGTCACTGTCAGGAATACAGAGCAGGTACCTGTTCCAATCTTCATGGTTAACCTCACCGTCGCTCGATTTAGATTCGATTGCTACTTGTGACATAGAGTCCCATTGTGTTGGGCGTTATAGCCGTTGATGATGTTCGCTACGTTGGCTTGTGGAACGGCCGGGTAGTTTGGGTCCATAGAAAAACCTGGATATTGAGCGTTGGAAACGGCTGCATAGCCATTCGCCCCGCCTAACCCCACAGAAAGTGGAATCCCAGCTGCACTCAGGTAAGCGCCGAAGACGTAGTTCCCGTAGGCCCGCGACGCGCCAAGAGGCTGCGCATCTAGCGCTCCGCCTCTACGGAAACCAGAGAGGTATGCAGCATTCACTAGCAAACCACCGGGTGACAGGAACTCCGAAACTTGGGCAATTGTTCCCGCCGCCGCATATGCGCTCGGATTTGGGGCACCCCCAGCCGAGGCGCAAGGGTTTGCCGGAACTCCGGTCTGTGGATCGTTATTTGGGGCAACAACGGGACGCATATCGACCCAAGAATTTGCGTATTGTGAACAAATACACCGTTCGTCATAGCTGTATCGCGGCTGCAAGGCCGCCCCCGGCGGGACGGCCTGTGCTGTTTTGATGGATGGACTTTCAACCAAAAAAACGTAGAACCTGAGAACGCTGTTGAGCCTCCGTTGCGAGTGCCGACAGCTTTCCGAGATTGTCTCTAACAGCAGGATCGTTCGAGGCCTCGGAGATTCGCTTAGTTTCTTCCAGTAGAGCCGAGAGGTCCGCCCCTTGCAGGTACACGGGGTCGATGTGGGTCCACGCGAGACGCGAGAAGATCGGATACTCAGGTACCAACAGCGCTCCGTCAGGAGCAGCTCCGCCACTATGGAAGCCATGTTCGTCCTGCCACTTGATGACTTTGCCTTCGTCCACGCCGATGGCGCTATAGACACCGGGGAACAGATGAACGTCTGCACAGGCTAACGTTTGCGATGTTCCATGAGGATGTTGAACGATACACACATTCCCATGAGCATTCGTCGCAGAAGTAGACCTACTGGGCATATCCCACTTGGCGATGTATTTCTTCGACATACTCCTCCAGAGGAATGCAAAGCCAAGCACTACAACTATCAGCCCCAACAACGCTGTGCTCATGACGGCCTTTTTATTCATCGCGAACACCTATTAGTTGACCGGATAAGAAGTGATGACGGTTGAGCAGTTTGTCTTCACAACGAGCCGGTTTGTAGGAGTCGGTTGCCCATTCGCGCCCCAGCCGATGTTATTAGTGAAAATCAGATTCCACGGAAATCCTGGCCCCGGCGAAGTCCACTGAAGGGCATATGTTCCCGAACGTTGAAACGCCGGCGGAGCAAGGCTTCCGTATGACAACGTCGACCCATTCAACGCCTGAATCGCGACCCAATCGCCAGAATAGATCGAGGGGCCTTTGCCGCCCGCAGTGTGATTCTGAAGGATGTGCTGCTGTGCGTTGGTCGTCGAATAATCAAGTGCGCCTGGACTCGCTCCGGAGCAAGGGTTTGAAGGTGTCCCGTTATTTGGGGCAGCTCCAATGCCGCCGCTTATGTTCCCGAGTAGGTCGAACGGAATGGTTAACAAAAGAGTTCGTTGCAGTTGGAAGGTATGCAGCCAAGTCGAGTACGCCGTGACTGAGAAAACGAATGGTTTTCCCGGGTTGGCGGGATTACTTCCGCCACCTCGGCGCCCTCCGCCGCCGCTGCCGCCACCATATCCACCTCCGCCTTCACTGCCGCCATAGCAAAAGAGGGGAATAAGATCACAGATATCCGGGCCGGTGCCGGTGCAGGCGGGACAGGTGTAGAGGCCGCTCGGGTCAATCATACTTGCCGGATTATTCAGCACGTAGGCATACGGTTCATGCTCTGCGGGTTGGTCAATCATAGCTTCCCGTGTATTGGTCAGGAGCCAGCCATCGGCCCTGTCTCGAAGTGTAGTTGCGGAACTGCGCATGCTCCGTCCCGCTCTCCGCATCCCGCTCCAGGTCGGCAAAGTGCGCATTGTCCTGGTCCGCCCCGCTGCTGTTCACCGTTGCCGTATAGCCATCGCCCCATGGCAGTGAGACGTAGCTCGATCCCACCGAGGCGGCATAGTTCGTCCGCATACGCTCTGTCCCCAGAACTCCTGGTGATCGAAGTACGTCGTCCCGTCCGTCGATCGATACGCAACCTGCTGCCCATCCCAGTAGATCCTGCCCTCATTGCCATAGTTGTTGGGCGACAGCCAGCTCGAAACACGCCGCCCCGCGTAGTCATAGATGAATTCCGTGGTCGCACTCGCCGTCTGCACATGAATCCGGCGATTGAACACGTCGTACACGTAACTCGCCGTGCGTGCCGCCATCCACCTTGGGTGATGTTTCCCTCCGCATCGTAGGTGTAGGTGTGGAAGTTGTCGCTAGTCATGTTGCCGGCTGCGTCGTACCCATACCCGCTGCTCGTGATGTGGTTGGTGGTCGCGGAGTACGTAGGGTTGAAGTTATATCCGCCATCGAGCGGAGTCTGCGAGCGGTTCCCGTACCGGTCATACGCGTAAGTATAGTTTTGCACCGTGCCGCTGGTCACCGTGCGCGCAGTCAGCCGGTTGAACCCGTCATAGCCCAGCGTCACCTGCTGGTTCAGAACCGTGTCATTCTGTTCCTGCATCTGCACACCCTCCCAGGCGCTCGTCGTCCCGTAAATCTGCGTTCCCCCGCTGCACCCTGAGGCGGCAGGACCGTTGCACACCCACTGCCCCGACAGACGCCCCAATGAATCATACGAGCGATACCCCGTCAGCCCGTTGCCCAACGTATAGCTCACAGGGCCATCCGGGCCATTGACCACATTCGACACCAGGTTGGGAGGATTATAAGGCAGGTTCTGGTAGGTCGCATTGGTGATCGACGTCACCTCGCCGGCAATCGAGCGTCCGTAGTTGATCGTCCCGCTCGCGACGTCGGATTCCTGGGTGAGATTGCCCACCCAGTCGTAGGCGAAGGACAGCGGGCGGCTGCTCTGGTAACCCGTTCCACAGGTGGCCGGCCCGCAGGCCCACATGTTGATCACCCGGCCCATGACATCGTAGCTCATCAACGAGCCGTTCCAGGTGGCGCCGCTGCCGCCACCGGTTGTAGCCAGCCGTCCCTTGATGTTGGTGGGCGTCTGGGGCCAGCAGCAGTTCGTGTCGTAGCCGAACAACCGATTGGCCGTGCCGTCGGTATAGTTCACACTCACTACCCGTCCAACGGAGTCGTACTGGGTGGTGGTTGTGGTCTGGGCGCTGCCCGTCTGGTTTGCCTGCGGACGAACCCGCTTGACCGTCAATCCCAGCCCGCTCGTGGTGCTGTATGCGTAGCTGTACGTCGTGGTCCCAGATTCCGGTTCGACCACCGAGATCGTTCGGCCCAGCCAATCGGTCTCGAAGGTGCGTGTCTGCGACCCTGGGTTACAGCCACCTTCAAAGCGTTGTTTGCGCCGGTGTCGGTGGAATACGCATAGGTCGTCAAAAAGCCGGTGCCCGTGATGTCGAGGTTGCAGTTGACAGGAGATACACCCTGCAGGGCCGTTCCGCTGATCTCGCAGACCGCAGTGGGCCGCCCCAACCCGTCCACCTGCACAATCCGGCTGACCCCGTTCTCGTCTGTCAGCTGCGTCGCTCTCCCGGTGTATTTATAGGTAACCGTTGATGAATCCCCATGGGTGATTTTCAGCACCCGGCCTAACGCGTCATATGTGTAGGCGTCCCCTGCTCCCGAGCAGACGATCGTGCCGGATGTGAAGCGGTAAGCCGCAAACTGCACGTTGCCGTCTCCATCGTAGCAGTAGTTGTTCCAGTAGTACCCTCCCGACGCATTCTGCACCGCGACCCAGTTCAGACGTCCGTAGCCGTCCAGGTTGGTCTGCGTGTTGGTGTGCGTGCTGGCCGTCATGTAGTGGTACACGCCCGTTTGGTCGTAGGTGTAGCTGGCCACCATCTTACCCCCATCCGGGTAATCAATCTCAGTCGGCCTCAACAACGGGTCGTAGCTCTTGTAGGTGACGGTCTGGCTGTTGGGATCGACCGACGTGAGCGGCAGACCGGAATTCGCGTCGTAGGTCGCCGAGGAGGGCAACGAGACGCCGCTGGAAGGCGTTGGCGGCGTGGCGGTGATCGTGAAAGCATGGGTCGCCGCATCGTACGCGTAGCTCGAGACCCCCGAAGGCGCCGTTACCATGAGCGCGTTACCCGTGTCTTCGTACGTGGCCGCCGTGTACAGATTGCTCGTTCCGCTATTAGGGTATTGTTGAATTGTCGTTACGTTGCCCCGCTGGCCTGCTTTCGCCGTGCTGAGGAACTGACGTAGTCACCAATGCTGCATGCCCGGTACCACTCGTCTCATCGTACAAATAGCCAGTCAGGCCGATATTGTTCGTTCCGTCAGTCACGGTGTCCGTCGACACCAGGCTTGGGATCCCTGAGGTGGGGTAGGTCCAGGTCTCTTGCCGCAGCATGGCTCCCCGAGACGACGCCTTGCCAAAGTCGTAGTCGGTCCCCACAGTCTCCAGTCCGTAAGAATTGTAGGTCATCCTGGAGCCATGCAGTCCACTGCCATTCAGGGATTCGTAGGTGTCGAACTGGGTGATCGGAAGGTTGACTGCTGTGGCCAAGCAGGGATGGATGGAATTGTTGTAGCACGTCTGCCGGGTGAGTAGTACACCGCTGGGTGAGGTCTGGTTGACCGTTCGAGTTGTCTCGTAGAATTCTTCCGGCGAACTCGCCATCACAAAGTCAAAGTTGGAAACGTTACCCAGGCCGTCCGTGATGTCGGTGTGGCTCGTGGTGCTGGTTACCTTGGCCGCGGGGCGTGCGTAAGTTCGGATTCCGCTGGAGATTGATCGACTCAACCCCGCCGGCGTCCCGTCCGCACAGATGATGCCGTTGTTGGCGCCCGAATACGCATAAGTAATGACGCCGCCCTGCGGCAGGGTGAGCTGGTACAGCCGTCCCGTCACGTCGCTAGAGTAGCCGGGTGTGGCCTCATAGGTGAGCTCATAGAAGGTTCCGTCGCCAAGGGTAATCTTGTACGGGAGGTCCCGCGACTGGTTGAATTCCATAGCGGAGCAGTTAAAAGTGGTTCGCACCGTGTAGGTTTTGTAGGTGACCGTTACGTTAGCCGTCCCGGTCGGCGTGCTGTAAGTGAAAACCTTCGGCGAAGCAGCGGTGCCGCTTCCCGTGATTTTTAGCGCGGTTGTTCCGAGGGTGTCGGTGAACGTACCGTCTCCATTGTTGTTAATGACATTTCCGTTCGTGTCGGTGATGCTGCCGCTGCCCGTCTGGCTGTTGGATGGGGCGTAGATCTGTCTGCCATCGGCGGAGGTCAACTTGCTTCCATCGTAGGAATAACCGGACCCGTCCGCCGCTGGAACCCCCGATCCAGTGAACGTATACGGGTAGCAGTACTTAGCCGTGTAGGGCAAAGGATGCGATACGCCAGACGCCTCGTGATAAACGTAGCCAACATAGTACGGTACATAAGTCAGTGTGCCGCTGGAAGTGCAAGCGACAGTCGCGCTATCGTAGGAAATGTAGCCTTCGTAGCCCTCGTTGTACTGGCCGTGAAGGCCCCATCCGACTGCCGGTGTCCAGACCTGGGAACCTGCCGAACCAACCGGCGTCCAGACCAGCGAGTCATAGACCAGCTGATACTGAAGCGGCAGGCCCCTCCCCTGCTTATTCACCACGGGGATAGAAAAATGTACGTTGAGGCTGCCACGATCGATCGAGTCGACGCCCAGGTTGTCAAAGGAACCGTAAGTATAGATTCCTGTCGCTACCTGCGCTGGTAAACGCAACACACCGAACGCCAGCAAGAGGCAAAACACGATCTTTTTGGGCACGATAGCCTCCAGAGTGAAGCTGAATCAAGAAACTGCTCAGTTGGCCTGCGCAGAGGTCACGACTATTTCCAGCTGCAGCGACCCGTTGACATAGCGCTGGATAGTGAACGGTATCTGCACGCCGTTGATTAGCTGGTAGTTCGCGTAATGAATCTCGATCAAAATCGGGATCGCAGCGCCGTTGTCAGGCCAGATGGTATAAGCCAGCACCGCCGGCAGCAGCGACGTGGGATCAAGGCCCAGATCGGCCGTGCTGCGCTGCATCATGGTGCTTGCCAGATCGCTCGACATGTCGGGCAGCACCAATTGGCTTTGCAGATGGCGATAGCCGGCCGTGCCAAACCCCACCGTGCTCGTGCCCAGGTCGACCGCTCCCAGCGAGCTGGACACGAGTGACGGTTGCAGCGAAAGCGGCGGCAGAAACCACAGCATCGGGCGCCAGCAATTACCTGGATCAATCGCGTGCGTCGTCCCATCTGCGCCCGTCCAGGTGCAGCTTTGATCGATCCCTTCTCCGCTTTGGCTCTCGGTTCTCTGCCCGGAGGCCGAGAGCGAGAGCTGCAGCTGTGCCGACCCGGTCGATGCCGCCGTGAGCGCGGCCGTGCCGGAGTCGTTCAGGCTGCCCACCTGCCAGGTCGCGCTCCCCGTAAGCTGAACCTGGTGTACGACGTTGCCGCTGGAGAAAGCGGTTGATAGCTGGTTGAGAAGCGTGGTTGCCGTGGTGCCGGTGGACGAAGTGGTTGTGCCGGAAGAGGCGCCGAACAGCAAGCTGGACGCCGCGAATAGGTAACCGCAGGAAAAAAGAATCGGAGCTCTTCTCACGCACTTCCCCCCGCTCGCCGATAACCGTGACCAGAACGACTGAACCAGCC
This sequence comes from uncultured Acidobacteriaceae bacterium, assembly GCA_963840675.1. Lineage (GTDB taxonomy): Bacteria > Acidobacteriota > Terriglobia > Terriglobales > Acidobacteriaceae > PALSA-350. Next base: position 117,288 of record CAWJAB010000041.1, on the reverse strand, counting down.
CGGCGAGTGAAATGAAAGGTAAGCGTGACAGTTATCTTTCGACCAGAGTACGAAGGTGGGATAACCAGCAATTCGCCTGGTTACCGGCGAACAAGTAAACAGTGTTGGGCGGGACAACTGCACACATGGCGGTGCGAAATTTCGGCCGGACGGAGCGGGTACTTTGGGGAAAACAGAAACGGTGACGAATCGATTTAGCCATTTCCCGACCCCGGCATTCCTTCCACGCAGCACGGGATGTGGCAGCCTGGGCGCCTTTCGCTAAGGAAAGCCGCACCTCAGATCGAGAAAACCACAGAGCTTAAAACGTTAAGGCACCCTCCTCTGCACATTTGCGAAGGCAATAATTCCGTCCTCGGTGCCCTACGATGCCCCTATCTTCTTCAGAGCGGTATAGGATCCGGCACAGCCGGCCGTCTGCCCCATCCGAACACTGCGGCCGCGCCGGCGATCAGCAAAATCCCCAGGACCAGCGCAACACAGGCGGGCGAACCGCCGAGCTTCCACAGCAACCCTGGCACCATGCCGCCCGTGTACCACCCATATAGAAGCTGCCGATATACATTCCCGCTGCCGAGATGCGGCCGCCGGCCGGCGCGGCATCGCGAAGAAAACTGTTCGCGCAGGTTTGCGCGACGAACACTCCTGAGGCTGTAATCGCCAGGCCACTGCGACCATCCACGAGTGAGGAACGAGGGTGAAAGCTTCGCCGCCATGCGCGGGGTGATGGCCGCCATCATCCCGGCCCGCAGCCCGACCCGCGCCAGCACCGTGCCCGCGACTAAGGTCGCGCCCAGTCCGCAGAGGTAGACCGTGAACACATACTGAGCTCTTGCGCCGAGAGATAGAACGGCGACGCGGAAAGATAGAACGTGATGTAGCTGAAGGTCGCCACCAGCGCGAACAGCATGCAGAAGCCGATGGCGAAGGTCGCCACCAACCGAGGATTTCGCAAGTTAGCCATCACGGGCGCGAGCCGGGAGCGGGCCCCTTCCTGCGCAGTCCGCGTTCGGCGCCGGCCGGTGCAGTTAGCGGGTCAGCGCCGCCCCGACGAGTCCCGATGACTCCGAGCACCAAAAATACCGGCCGCCGCCACTCGCGGCAATCACCCCGCCCAACAGAACCCAGGAACCCCCCGAAGACAGTCCCGCGACGTAGAAGCTCATCACTCGCGGCACCAGCAATGCCGGCCACTCTTCGGTAACGTAAGCGATGGTGACGATGAAAATTCCCGGCGTTACCAGCCCTTGCAGCAACCTCCAGATCGCTAACACCGGCAGCTGGTCGCCGTCGAAGTCAACAACGTACAGAGCGCGAGCATCGTCATGCAGCTGACGATCATCCGCTTCCGGTTGACCCTTTCGGCAAACATCGCCAGCAGTGCTGCCGACAGGGCGACGCCCAGGGTCGAAGCGCTGATCGTCAGGCTGACTTTGGCCTCCGACGCTGAAACGCGCCGGAAAGCAACGGCAGAAGCGGCTGGGTGCAATACAGGTCGATAAACGCGAACATGCCGCACAGAAATGGCGCGAAGACCTGACGATAGGGTTAAGGCCGATCCTGACACGCTCTCATTGGTCACGGCCGCCTCATCCAGTGCGGTGCTTAGAACAGGGGACATGAGAAAGAGATGTCCTACTGCATCCAGCGTTGCAAATTGGCGCCCACGAAACTCCGCCTCGGTCAACAATAGACTGTCCAGGGGTCGGTTATGCGCAAATCCTTGCTCCACTTCTTACCTTTCCTCGTGTTGCTGGGGACGGCGTCTATGGCACAATCGCAAACGGCGGACCCCATTCCAATCGGGCTCGATGCCTATCGGGCATGGGACCAATGGCCCCGCCAGAGGATCGGCATGCGGGCCTACATGCGCAGCACCTACGATCGAAGAGGAGGGAATGAGGGCGCCGATGCATCGCATTTCCTCTATCAGCTCTCCGACGACTTCAATGTCACACTCGACGTAGAAGGCGCGGGAATCCTGCTGTTCAGCCGCTACAACCATTGGCACGGAAGCCCATGGCACTACGTGGTTGACGGTACCGATCACCTGGTTCAGGAAAGCACCAGCAACGATCCATTGCACCCAGTTCCCGATTCCACTTTTCTGCCAGCGGCGCCGTTCCCCAGCCCTCTTAATGAAACCTGGGCCACAACCCGGGGAGCCGATCTGGTATGGAGTCCGATTCCATTCGAACGCAGTTTCCAGATGGCTTACACCCGCACCCACTATGGAACCGGATACTACATCTACGATCAGTTTGTCCCGGCACCCCGTTGTCGCACCCTATTCAAAGCTGGAACGAGAGCGTCGTTCCGGCCAAGGATGTGCTCGATCTGATCGCCAGATCGGGTACCGACGTGGCCCCGAAAGCCGGAGCCAGAGAGGCTAGCGGCACAGTCGATGTTCCCGCATCCGGCGCGGTCACCGCCGTTGACCTGAAGGGCAAAGCGACGATTCGCGCCTGAGCTTCTCCATCGCGCGCGATCAGGCAAAGGCCTTCGAGAGTGTTCGCCTGCGTGTCACCTGGGACGGAAGGCCGCAACCCTCGATCGACGCGCCGATGGCGCTCTTCTTCGGAGCGGGCACGCTCTACAACCGCGATAACCACGAATATCTGGTGAAAGCCTTTCCCGTGAACATTCGCTTCACCGCGATCGGATCCTCTCACCTGCTACTTCCCCATGCCTTTTTCGCGTCGGCGCGGATCGAGCTGGCCGGCGCGGGTCAGCGGGTTCCGGGAGTGGCCTGGCAACTGCGCACCGTGCCTTTTCCGGGCCCGCTAACCGGCTTGGCTACTTCCATGCCACCTATCGCGATTATCCTCAACCCGACGCCCGGCAAGGACCTGGTGCTGCTGGATACCCGCGACGCGGAAAACAGAGCCAATGGTCGGGCAGCTTCGTGGGCACTTCGTTCATTTTCTCTCACCGAGCGGACTTGAGGACGCTGGAAGGCGACCCGCGGTTCTTCTTCGACGACAGCCTGACGCCCCAGGCTCAGGGCACCGGCACCGAGGAATGGGGTGGCGGCGGCGATTATTGGGGCGGTCTCAACATGACGCTTCCCTTTGCCGGCCATCCCGTCGGCGCCAGAACGGCCAGGAAGTAAGGACGCCGAGGACCAGATCGAGTCGGCCTACCGCTTCCTGCTGGCCGACCTGATGCCCTTCGGGCAGAACGCGCGTGATCCAGTCTGGAGCACGGCGGCATGGATGAATCGACGGAACACTACCGGACGGTCACCTACTGGTACGGCCTGCCTCGCCCTTCGCTGGTGCAGACCGACCCGCTCAAGGTGGGCGACGAGGCCAGCGAGAAACGGTCACGAGTACGTCTCGCCGCAGCCTCGCCGCCATACAGCATCACTTCGCGTTACGAGTCGGGTGGACACGCTCACGGAAGGTATCTTGCCGGCCAAAACGATCGGGCCGCAAGACGACGGGCACGTCGGAGTTTCGTCTCCGTCTTCGACCCGGCCAACTAGGAGTGCTGCTCCGCCGCAAGCTGGACTACTGTTTTCCGAACCAGCGGGCGGAAGTCTTTGTCGCGGACGCCGGCACGGCAGGCGGAAGCTGGCGGGCATTTGGTATCTGGCCGGGGCGAACACCGTTGTCTATTCCAACCCCGAGGAGGAACTGGGGGCCACGCGAGCACAAAGTCCGCACATCGAATCGCCGCTTTCGCGACGACGAATTTCTCGTTCGCGCGAACTCACGCGCGGCTCAGCGATCTGCGTGCGGGTCAAATTCACGCCGGTGAACCGGCCGTTATTTCCCGGCTATCCCATCGGTGATCGAGCCTGGAGCGAAATCCGCTACACCGCTTACTGCTTCATCTCGCCGAAGGGGAGATGGTAAGCAAGCTGTTCAACCTGAATCTGCGTGAGAATCATCGCTTAAATCCAAAACATAAGTGGGTGGCCCAGGTCTCGCCTTTGAGACCTGGGATTCATGCAACGGTCACTCCTTGGCGGACAGCAGGTGAGCCGGGTTGGTGCACATCATCTGGCGAAGCTGGTCCACCGAGAAACCCGAGCTGCGCAGCCGCTCTGCGTAGAGCCGCAAGCCCTCCGCCGGTGGCGGCGTTTGCGGCTGACCAAGGTCCGTAGAGAGCACCGTCGTCTCCACACCAGCCTCGATAATCGCCTGCTCAATCACCTGGAACGGCACGCTGCCGCAAAGATGCGTAGTCGAAACAAAGCACCGCTCGAACCACACGTTGCCCAGCTGCGCCAGTTCCTTTTGTAGTTGGAAGCTGTAGAACGTCGGCGCCCACTCCGGGTGGGTCACCAGCACTTTCCGCACCCCGCATCGCCGCGCCTCGTGGATCAGGACGACCGCTTCCCGCGGACTCAAGTGTCCCGTGCTGAGAATGCAATCTGTCTGCGCAACCGCCTCCACAATCGCCTGTGCCGCCGGAACCAGGCCGCCGCTCGCGTCCAGAACGAAAATACCTCCGTCCTCCCCGTGATAGGAGCGGTGGTTGAGAGCGGACCGGGTGGGCATCCAGATCTCCTTCGCGCCCATGGCCAGGGCGAGCTTCACCGCGGCCACGTTGAGGCCGCCAACCGTCTCGTTCAGAACCAGCCCGCCGAAGACCCGGATGCCGGTGACTACCTTGGACACCAGCCACGCGCGCTCCACCGTAGAGTTCTGGTGAGACTTGATGAGGATGGCGCCCATGCCGGCGCGCTCCGCTTCGCGGGCCAGATCCAGATCGTTAAAGCGCCGCTGGTCCACGTCCGGCGCGCTGTGCACGTGAAGATCGATCGCGTCTTCAAGAAAATTGGGCAAAACGCTCATCGCATGCTCGCTATCCGCGCCCGACAAAAGGCATCTGCGTCGCCATCACCGTCATGAACAGGACATTCGCGTCCAGCGGCAGGTTGGCCATGTAAAGCACGGCCTCCGCAATGTGCCGGGCATCGATCCTGGGTTCTACGATCACAGTCACCGTTCGCCTGCAGAGCTTCTGCGGCCGGTTTCCCGGTCATCTCCAGGCCGGCGTTGCCGATATCGATCTGGCCGCAGGCAATGTTGTGCTCGCGCCCATCGAGCGAGATGGACTTGGTGAGCCCGGTGATGGCGTGTTTCGTGGCGGTGTAGGGTGCGGAGAGGGGCCGCGGGGCATGCGCGGAAACCGAGCCGTTGTTGATAATGCGCCCTCCTTGCGGTTGCTGAGTCTTCATCAGGCGGAATGCCTCCTGGGCACACAGAAACGCCCCGGTCAGGTTCACGCTCACCACCTCAGACCATTGGCCGTAACTCAGATCTTCGAAGGGAATTCCGGTGGCATTCACGCCGGCGTTGTTAAACAGAACGTCCAGCCGGCCGAACTTTTCGCGGGTGCCGGCAAATAAGGCTCGGACCGAATCGGGTTGGCGAACGTCCGTCGAGATGGGATGCATCGCTCCGCCCAGCGGATCGGCCATGGACGCTGTTTGTTCAAGCTCCGCCATGCGCCGGCCGGCCAGCGTCACCGAGTATCCGGCGGACTGCAGCGTAAGCGCCGTCGCTCGCCCAATGCCACTGCCCGCTCCGGTGACGATTGCTATCTTGCCGTGTCCAGGGAGGCCGGGTTTCACTGCTTCCCCTTGGCAAAGAAGCGATAGTGGATATCCCAATGAGCCGTTTCTCCGGGCGCGATCACCAGGTGATGGTAGGCCTCAGGGCAGATCGTGGTGCGAGGGGACCAAAAATTGAAACGCGACAGGGGGTTGTCGCCGGTTTGCTCCACGCCCACTCCCGTCTTTGTATTCTCGACCACGATGTCGTAATCCGAAGGCTTGTCGGAATAGCCCGTGAGATAGCTTTCCACGTACTGCCCCTCCTGCAGTTCGTCATGATAGACGATCTGCTTGCCGTCGATCCCGGCCAGCGGCTCCAGCGGCTTTTCCGCCTTGGGCGCGAAAGGGAAGCGGATCACCATTCCCGGCCCGCTGGGAGCGCCATCCAGCATGAAGAAGTCGTGGTCGTATACCTGGGTGTCGATGGTTTTCTGTCCCGGTGTTCTTCAGGCTGTGATGCAGGGTAAGAACGGGATCGTGGGGGTCGAGCGAGACGGTCTTCTCGTAGTCGTAGGCGATGCCGATCGGCGATTGCAGCCGCTGCCTGAAAGATACTGCGCGCCGGCTGGCGTGAACCGTCCACTTGCCACCGTCCACCAGCGGATAGGTGTACATGAACTTATAAGGAGAGTCGTCAGCCTTGCGCAGCACCCCGACTCCCAGTTTGACGAACAATTCGCCCGGCTTCGCCTGGCCATAGTCCAGAGCACCGTCAACCGAGCGAAACTCCTCGACCGGGCCGGCAATCGCATCGGCGACCATTGGATCGTAGTGGGAAAACCAGATGCCAAAGTAAGTGTGCCCTTGAAACGCCAAGCACGGGATCACCCCCGACCAGTCGAATCGCGATGCGCGGTAGTAACCATTCTTCGCGTCGGGCAGGTAGAGTACAGCGTCCACTTTTCCGTTGGAGATGGAAGCCTTGGGATAGCTTGCCTGCAAAAAGGAACCGCACCCCGAGGACGCGGGTTGGGCCGCTGCAGGAAGAACCGCAGTCACCAGGGTGAGTACCGCACTTACCGTGAGTTTCAATGGAGCCGCCTTTGCATTGCTGACTGTATCAGCAGGTATTTTAGTATTGCCCCGCAGGAAAGGCTGGTTTTTGCAAACCCGGGCATTTCCTGAAGCCTCCGAGACATCCAAACGAGCGAAGAGTGAATCTTCATTAACTGTTGTTGGTTGACGCGGAGTATCTCCGCGAAGGAGAAAGTATGCTGATCATTCTTATTATCTTGCTTCTCGTCTTCGGGTTTGGTGGCTATAGTCTCGGGCCTGGAATTGGTTACTACGGTGGCGGCGGTGTTAGCCTGATCATTTTGATCGTCATCGTTCTGCTGCTGCTTAAGGTCATTTGACCGGTCGCTGCCAGCAGAGTGAACTGCTCGAGCGAACGGTGATTTTCCAGGACTGCCGTCCGATTCCAATCCCCGGGAACCAGAGACAATCTGCCGAAAATCACCGTTGTGGAGCAGTAACCATCCTTTAATGTCCGCGAATATTTCTCTCCCAGGTGCGAACTTTCCTCCGCCTTTCCGCATCCATATGGCAGCGGAAGGATGCTCTCTCGAGGAGACGTCCTTTCAGTCAAGAGAAGGCGTTACATTAAATACATGGTCGAAGCAAGCTCAGAGCTCCCGTATTCCGACGCCGTGGTCTTTTTTGGCGCTACCGGCGATCTTGCCTACAAACAAATCTTCCCCTCCCTGCAAAAGCTGGCAAAACGAGGCAAGCTGACCGGCCCGGTGATTGGCGTTGCCAAGGCGGGCTGGAACCTTGATCAGCTCAAGCAACGAGCCCAGGACAGCGTCGAAAAACACGGCGGACTTGACCCGGTAGGTTTTCCCATACTCCTGGGGAAACTCCGCTACGTGGACGGGGACTACAAGGATCCGGCGACCTTTGCGGCAGTCCGCAAAGAGCTCGGCGCGGCCAAGCATCCCCTGCACTATCTCGCCATCCCCCCGTTCTTGTTCGGCGAAGTTCTTACGCAATTGAAGGCCTCAGGCTCATCGCAGGGCGCGCGGGTGGTGATTGAAAAGCCCTTCGGCAACGACCTGGCTTCGGCCATGGCGCTCAACAAAGTTGTGCACGAGGTCTTTGACGAAGACGACGTCTATCGCATCGATCACTACCTGGGCAAGAACACGGTGCAGAATGTGATCTTCTTTCGTTTCGCCAACACCTTCCTGGAGCCGATCTGGAACAACCATTATGTCGAGAGCGTTCAGATCACCATGGCGGAGGAGTTCGATGTGCTGGATCGGGGAAGCTTCTACGACGCGGTGGGAACGGTGCGCGACGTGGTGCAAAACCATTTGCTGCAAGTGCTCAGCAACATCGCCATGGAGCCTCCTCCGAACACGAGCGTAGAGACCCTGCGCGACGAGCGGGTCAAGGTGCTCAAGAGCATCCCCCCATTGACCGAGGAGAACATCGTACGCGGTCAATACGCCGGCTACCTCGACACCCCGGGAGTCAAGAAGGATTCGAAGACGGAGACCTTTGTGGCTCTTCGCCTGGCCATCAATTCCTGGCGCTGGAAAGGGGTCCCATTTTTCATCCGGGGGGGCAAGTCCCTGCCCAAGACAGAAACCGAGGTCGTGGCCATCTTGTGCCCGCCGTGTCCGGTCTTTGCGACGGAGCCCCCGCCATCCAACTACGTGCGCTTCCGCATCAGCGGCGACCCGGTGATCGGGATTGGAGCTTCCATCAAGACCGCCGGCGACCAGTTGCAGGGATGCCCGATCGAGTTGCTCGCCGAACAGGAATGCGGCGAAGAAGGCACCACCGTGCTGCCCTATGAGGAGCTGTTAGGCGATGCCATGGCTGGAAACCAGACCTGGTTTGCCCGCGAGGATTACGTCGAGGAGGCGTGGCGCATTGTGGACCCGATCCTGGACAAGCCGAATGTGCACCCGTACAAGCCGGGCACCTGGGGGCCGGCGGAAGCGGACAAGCTCATTTCGCCGGTCGGAACCTGGTGGGATCCCAAATAGCTCAGGCCAGCGCATTTTTCGTAATGGTATAGACCGGTGAGCCGAACTTGACGCGGCCATTCCGTCGAAAACCGGGGTCCCCGGCGCGCGCTCTTTGCGTGATGGGGTGGAAGAATGGCCGCACATAACCGCTCTCACCAGACCACCGTTTTTACGAAAAATGCTTTAGCGCATCCTGCAGCCGGAAAAGTGAGGCAACGCGATGGGAAGGACGGCGGCTGAGGCTTTGCCAGTCTCCGGATTCCGCAACCCGGCCGTCTTCGATGACGAAGATCATCTGCGCACGTTGAATAGCGGAGACCCGGTGGGCGATCAACAGGACCGTAGTTCGGCCTTGCAGCCGCTCGATTGCGTCCAGGATCCTTCTCTCGTTTTCAAAATCAAGACTACTGGTAGCCTCGTCAAGAATGAGCAGCCCGGGTCTGCGCAGCAGCGCGCGAGCCAGCGCAATGCGCTGCCGCTGGCCATGGGAAAGAAGCATTCCGCGGTCTCCTACCGTTGTATCCAGCCCCTGCGGCAAGTCGAAGACGAACTCCGCTGCGGCCAGGGTCAGTCCCTCTTTCATCTCCTGTTCGGAGGCGGCGGGGTTTGCCCAACGCAGGTTGGCCCGCACCGTGTCATGAAACAGCACGGTGTCCTGGGCCACGTAGCCGACGTGCCTGCGCCAGGCGCGCGCCGCTTGCGCGGTGAGCTCCACCCCGTCGATCAACACCTGTCCCGTCATCGGCACAAGCAGGCCGGTGACCAGGTCGGCGATGGTGCTTTTCCCCGCACCCGATGCGCCCGCGATCGCGGTTACTTTTCCCGCCGCAATGGTGAGTGACAGATCGTCCAGCACCAGGGGCCGCTGCGCTTCATAGCGGAACGAGATGCGCTGCAGATGGATTTCATGGGCCAGGGAATGCCCGGAGCTGGCGGTGGTGGGAACCTCGGCGTTTGCCAGGCAGTCGCGGTAGATGGCCGTCAGGTTTTCAAAGGCGGGAATCTCGCTGAGCAAGGCCTGGAACTGGTTTTGTCCTGCGGCCAGCCGGGGGATAAGACGGGTGAACACCGCCAGCAGCAAGAGAATAGAGGCGGGCGCTACCCTGAGCACTTGCAGCGAAGCGAAGACGATCGCGCCCAGCACGATCAGAGAGCCGGCTTCGAACCAGAAGGCCGCCGCTGCCTGGCTCCTGGTGCTGGCCAGACCCTGCTCCAGGGCGGTGGACTGAAGCGAGGAAAACATGGCGAAGTCGCTGGTCTGCGCGTCGTAGAACTTCATCGCTTTGAGGTTCTGCAGGTGTTCCGTTGCCGCCGCGTAGACCTCGCTCACGCTTTCCGAGACCGCGGTTCCGCTCTGCCGGACAGCGCGCATCCAGCGGCGCGAGAGCAAGAGCAGAACCGCGCCGGTGGCCAGCACCAGCCATGTCATGCGGGCGGACAGCTTCAGCGCGAGGGCGATGTAGACCAGGGCGAGGATGGTGTTTGCCAGCGTGCCGATCAGCAGATACGTGCAATTGGTTACCCGGGCCAACTCTGCGGTAAGCGCGTGGGTAAAGTCGGAAGAGCGGCGACGCACCAGGAAGAGCCAGTCCGCCTGGATGATGGCCCGGTAAAGCCGTCTGCTGAGGGCCAGCTCATAGCTGAGCGCGGTGCGGAAGGTGAGCACGGACTGCACCCGGCTGAAGAGCGACCGCAGCGCCATGAGCAGCATGAATATGAGCAGCAAGATGGCCAGCCATAAGGAGGGAGCGAGTCCGCTGTGCACCAGCAAGGCGCGTACCTCGCCGGTGTAATGCCCCACATGTCCCTGGTTGGTCAGGTCGAAACCGGCCACCTGCAGGATGGGGAAGAGCAGGGCAACGCCCAGGCCTTCGGTCAGCGAGGTGAGGGTCATGATGACCACGGCGGCGAACAGCTGCCAGCGGACAATTTGCATCAGGCTGGAAACAAATTGCAGAAGGAGGCCCCGGATGTTGTTGCTTGAGTCCTCTGCCCGATGGGGACCGGCATGCCTCAAACGATAGCAGAGGCAGGGCGGAGTTATCTGGAGAGAGCTTTGCAACGAATCCGACTGGTACTGCAGATCCCTCGGCTTCGCTACTAATGAAAAAGGATGGCGGACTCCTCAGACGGCCCGGATATCCAGTCCCGAAGGGACGACCTGAACTTAGCCCAGGACGCAGTCCGAAGGACGGAGTTGGCTTGGGCAGCGAATGAATAGTCGCAGGGTCGGTTCAAGCGGGAGGGGTGGACGGTCCCTGAGGGACTAGCCGAATTGCTTGCAATGTATCCATAGCGTCCTGGGATACTTTCAGGTCGTCCCTTCGGGACTGGATATCAAGGTTGGGGTGGCGCTTCCATTAGTGCGTGGGCGAATGACGGCATCCCGAGCGTAGTGGAGGGACCTGCTGTTTCTCTCCTGGAAGCGATATATTGCTAAAAGATGGACCTGAATCTCCATCGGTCGTTTGTCACACGCCCAACCCGGTGGCCGCGGATGTGGCCGGGGAAACGGTGCTCATGAGCCTGGAACGCAGTCGCTGTTACGGATTAGGCGGCATCGGCAGTGAGATCTGGAGCAAGCTGGCGTCTCCAGTCAAGGTGGCAGACCTGGTCGAAGAATTCAGCGGGCGGTACGAAGCCCCTCCGGGGTGATCGAACGCGATGTGCTGCAGATGCTCTCACAACTTGCCGACGAAGGACTAATCAAAGTCCGCTGAACTTGACAAAACTCCGGAGGAACGCAAGAATGCCCGCTGATCGCTTTTTCACCAAACGGCATGGCATCTCATAATGTGGTACACGCGGGCGTTTATAAACTGCAGGCGCTCGACCGCGCCTTTGCCGTGCTCGATCTTCTCGCCTCCAGCACCACCTCGCTAGGCCTGGCGGAGATAGCCGCCGCCCTCGGGTTGCACAAGAGCACAACCCATCGCTTCCTCATGGTGCTGGAACGGCATCGGATGGTGGAACGCAACCAGACCGGCAAGTTTCGTTTGGGGTTGCGCCTATGCGACTTCGGCAGCCGCGCCATCGAGCAGTATGATTTGCGCGAGCAGGCGCAGGTTCACTTGAAGAGGCTGGTCGACGAAGTAGAGGAGACGGCCCACCTGTGCATCCTGGAGAAGACGCACATGGTGTATATCGACAAGCAGGAACCGGAGCGTAGTATCCGCATGATCTCGCGAGTCGGCGCCAGCAGCCCGGTCCACTGCACAGCCGTGGGCAAGGCGATCTTGGCAACCATGCCGCGATCCCAGGTCGAGCAGTTGTTGCCGGCTCTTCGCCTGGAGAGGTTCACGCCGCGCACCATGACCAGCCGGGAGGCGCTGCTGAAAGAACTCGATCGCACCAGCCGCCGCGGCTATGCAGTGGACGATGAAGAACGGGAAGAAGGAGTGCGCTGCGCAGGAGTGGCCATTCTCGACGGGCAAGGCCAGGCGATCGCCGCGGTAAGCATCTCCGGCCCTTCGTTCCGTGTGACCACGCAAAGGATTCCGGCGATCGCCGGCAAGCTGGTGACCTGCGTCAAAGGCATTCAGCAGGATCTGGGATATACACGACGATAGAGGCGACCATGGAAGAGTTATCGATCAAGAGCGCGGAGGCGACACGTTGGGACTGCGTGAGTCTGGGAGAAGTGATGCTGCGTCTCGATCCGGGCGAAGGCAGGATCCACACCGCGCGGCAGTTTCAAGCCTGGGAGGGCGGCGGAGAATATAACGTGGCGCGCGGGCTGCGCCGCTGCTTCGGCATGCGCACCACGATTGCGACCGCATTTGCGGACAATCCCATCGGCAGGCTGGTAGAGGATTTTATCCTGCAGGGCGGTGTCGACACCTCGCTGATTCGCTGGGTTCCTTACGACGGCATCGGCCGCACAGTGCGCAATGGCCTCAACTTTACGGAACGCGGTTTCGGAGTGCGCGCGGCTGTCGGCTGCTCCGACCGGGGCAACACGGCGATCTCCCAGGCAAAGCCCGGCGACTTTGATTGGGAGGCCATTCTGGGTCCGCGCAACGGCGCCCGTTGGTTGCATACGGGAGGCATCTTCGCGGCGCTCTCGCCCTCTACTCCTGGGGTTACGGTAGAGGCGATCGACACCGCCCGCAAGTATGGCACGATCACTTCTTTCGATCTGAACTATCGCGACTCTCTTTGGAAATCCATCGGAGGCAAGGCGAAGGCGCAAGAGGTGAACCGCGAGCTGGTGAAGAAGCTGGACGTGCTCTTCGGCAATGAAGAAGACTTCTCCGCCATGCTGGGGATCAAGCTCGAAGGAGTGAAAGAAGATTTCGATGAGTTGCCGGTAGCCAGCTACGAGACCATGCTGCGCGAGGTCGCCGCTTCGTATAGCAACCTGAAGCTGGTGGCGACTACCTTGCGCACCGCGCAAACCGCTTCTCGCAATGCATGGGGCGCCATGGCCATCTACAAGGGCGAGATCTTGTATGTGCCGCAACGGGATATCGACATCATGGACCGGGTGGGCGGTGGAGACTCATTCGCCTCCGGCCTGATCTATGGAATGCTCAGCGGAAAACCCGCCGCGTGGGCGGTGGCTTGCGGAGTGGCTCATGGAGCTCTTGCCATGACCACGCCCGGAGATACCAGCATGGCCACGCGCGCGGAAGTGGAGCGCGTGATGCAGGGCGGCTCAGCGCGTATTGCACGTTAAACACCAGAGGAAAAAGAATGTCGATCGAAGTGCAACAACAATTGGAAGCAGCAGGAATCATTCCCGTTTTGCGGGCCCGCTCCTTCAAGGAAGCGATGGGACTGGTAGAGGCGCTGGTTGCCGGCGGTATCACGGTGATGGAAGTAACCATGACCGTACCCGGGGCGATCGACGTACTGCGGGAGTTGAAACGCAGCTACGGCAGCAAGTTGCTGCTGGGTTCGGGGACCGTCATCGACGCGGCGGAGTGTGAGGCCACCATCGACGCAGGGGCGGAGTTTGTGGTGAGTCCCAGCTTCCACCCGGACGTCGTGGCCCAGACTAAGGGACGGGGCAAGGTCTCGCTGCCCGGGGCGCTGACGCCTTCCGAGGTCATCACAGCATGGCGCGCCGGAGCGGATTTCGTGAAGGTCTTTCCCTGCTCGGCGATGGGAGGGGCAAGTTATTTGAAGGCGCTCAAAGCCCCGTTTCCTTTTTTGCGGCTGGTGCCGACCGGCGGCGTGAATCTGCAGACTGCCGCCAGTTTTCTGGAAGCCGGCGCCTCGGCCCTGGGTGTGGGCGGCGACCTGGTGAACGCGGCAGCGCTGGCGGAAGGGAAACCCGAGCTCATCACCAACGCCGCGCGTGCGTATCTCGATGTGGTCGCGCGCACACGCGCAGCGGCGAAGGCGTAGACTGCTTCTCACCAAGGATCCAAGGAAGGTAATTAGCTCATGAAAATGAATCGTAGGATTGCGGCGGCGTTCCTGTTGACCCTCGGCATCGTGACTGGCCGGGCAATCGCGCAGGACGCTGCGAAGACGCCGGACACATACTCGCCGGACACCTTGATGGCCATGGAGAAAACGCTGGCGCAGAAGGCCGACGCCTCTGGATTGGCCACGGAGACGATCAAGAAATATTCCACGGATTACACCCTGCTTGCCTTTCGCAGCCAGAGCGGCAAGGCCGAGTTGCATGAGAAATTCGCCGACTTTTATTTCGTGGTCGACGGCAACGCGACGCTGGTCTCGGGCGGGCAAATTGTGAATGCCAAGACCACGGCGCCGGGGGAAGTGCGAGGCGACTCGATCCAGGATGGTAAGGAGACCAAGCTGAAGAAGGGCGACATTGTTCACATACCCGCCGATATCCCCCACCAGTTGACGCTGGCTAAGGGAGACACCTTCCAATACTTCGTCATCAAGGTCCAGGAAGTTAACTAACAGCTAACGCGCGCTGGTAGACCTCGACGGTGCGCGCGGCCATGGTGCTGGCAGTAAACTGCGCGCGCCATAGGCGTTGGCCCGCGCTTCCCAGGGTGAGACGCAACCCGGGGTCGGCGATCAGGCGCGCGAGTGCTTCACGCAGGCTCGTGACGTCTCCCCGGCGCGCCAGTAAGCCCGTCTCTTCGTGACGCACAGACTCAGGGATGCCTCCCACGTTGGTGGCCACTACCGGCAAACCTGCGCGCATGGCCTCAAGGATGCTTATGGGGAGCGCCTCGAAGTTGGTCGATAGTACAAAGATTTGCGCGGTCATGAGCAAATGGGCCACGTTGGTTTCCAGCGGCAGTATGCGAACACGTCCGCCAAGGCCGAGCGCGGCTATTTGCGAAGCTACCTGCGGCTCCAGTTTGCCTTCCCCCACCAGCAGCAAGCGCCATTCCATGCAGAGCAAACCAGAGAGCGCTCTGAGCAGCGTGGCATGATCCTTTTGTGCGGCGAAGCGCGCCACCATCACGATCAACGGGGGTTGGGCATCGACCGGCCGCTCGCGGGCCAAGCCGATCTCGGCAATGCCGTTGTGGACTACTTCCAGCTTCTTCGCCGGGCAGACGCGGAATTGCTGGGCGAGCGTGCGCTCGAACTCGCACACGTTGATGACGCGCGAGCCCAGCCGGCCGGCCAGATTTTCTGTCCAGCAGTAAAGCGGTTTCGGCTTGAGCGAGGCCCGATCAAACATGGACCAACCGTGCGGAGTAAACACGCTGGGAATCTGGTGCAGCCGTGCCGCCGCACGAGCCAGCGAACCCGCCTTGGCGGTATGGGCGCACACCAGGTCAGGTTTCAGGCGGCGGAAGGCGAGTCCAAGCTCGACCAAAGCCGCCAGATCGAGGTGTGGCCGTAGCGGCCGAACCAGGTTCCTGACCTGTATTGAGGGAACCCCCACCAGGCAGAGGCTCCGGGTGAAAATGCCGGGCGCTCCGGTGATCACGGTGACTTCGTGGCCCAGGCGGAGCAGCTCCACCGAAAGCTCGCGCACATGGCTCTGCGCTCCGCCGAGAACATCTCCCCGGGTGAGCACCTGAACGATCTTCATCGACGGCTTCCCTTGTCTCTTGCCGGCGTGGACCGGGACATCAGGGACGAAGATCTCGTTGCTCGGCCGGCCATACCAGCTGGAGAGAAGAATCCACAAGCTGTTCCACTCCGCGAGTTCTTCCGCGGAGGGCACTTGTGCGCCCTGATGACCGAGGCGCTGCTCCGGAGTCCCGAGGACGGCAACGCAGTTGGCCACGAGCCGGGCTCCTGTTATCGCCAGGAGTTGCAATATCTGCAGGCTCGCCGGAAACGGCTCCGGGCTGGCCGGAGACGAAATCGGATGTGCAGTAACTTGTAGTGAAAGAGCTTCCTGAGGGTGACCCGCTCCCGCCGGTATCCCAGCAGAACCTGGGGGAGATTGGCAAAGCAACTATCACGGTAGCTGCGCAGGAGCAATTCCTCATCCTGGGCCAACCAGGCGCTTTTCTCGTAACGCCACCGGCGAAACCACTCGATGCGCCCCATCCACAAGGGATGCCATAAGGGGAAGCCGCGAAAGGGAGATTGGGTGATGACCGCGTGTTCCAGAGCGGGGCTGAAACGCCAGAGCGGCCGGCCATATTTGCCGAAGACCATGGCGCCCCCACTGCACAGGTCCACCTCCGGGTGAGTGATAAGGAAAGCGAGCTGGTGAGCAAGCCGATCGGGATAGGCGATATCGTCGGCGTCCATTCTCGCCAGGAACAGGCCGCGCGCCCGATCGATACATTCGTTCAGGCGGGCCGCGAGCCGCCGCCGCCGTCCATCGCTCCAGCAGATCACCCGCGGGTCGTGAAAGCTGTGCGCAATCGCCAGACTCTTATCGTTCGAACCGTCGTCGCACAGCAAAAGTTCAAAGTCGGTGTAGCTCTGGTGCAAGAGCGAGCGAATCGACAGCTCCAGAGTAGCGGCGCTGTTGAAGAAAGGCATGGCGACGGTGATCATCGGCGTTGGCATCTTTAGATAATCGCGCTCGGAATAGAACCATCTCTCTGCAACGCTCCGCCCAGGGACTCGAAGACGACCGCATATTGTTGCGCCAAACGGTGCAGGCTGAAGTGGGCTTCTGCGACGGCACGCCCAGCGGCGCCCATGCGACGGCGCAGTTGCACATCCTCGAGCAGCGCGATGAGGGCGTCGACCCATTGCCGTTGGCAAGAGGCACTGAAGCCGAACTCGCCCAGCGCAAGTACCTCGCGATTCATTCCCGCCGGGGTCACGACTACCGGCAGCCCAGAGGCCATGTAGCACAGCATTTTGTAACTGCACTTTCCCAGGCACCAGTCGTTGTCGGCCAGCGGCATCAATCCGATCGACATCCGGTCGAAGGCAGCTAACTCCGTCTCCGGCGCCCAGAGTTGGAAGCGGATGCGGGAGCCCGGGATGCGCTTGAACTGGGGTGGTTTATCGGCGACGATGAGTAGCTTGGCGTAGCGGCAATGCTGCATTACCGATATCAGTGCTTCCTCGATCGCATACAGGAAAGGAAAGTTGCCGCTGGTTCCGGTCCAGCCCAGGAACAGCGGGCGGGCGTCGGCCAAGGCTCCATTGGGCCGATACCAGGAGGTATTTACCGCCGTTGGGATGATGGTGATGTTCGGCATTCCAGCGGGAGTATTGGTCGGCGAGAAAACTGTTGCCGCACACCACCAGGTCGCTGGCCCGGGCTAAGTCGCCGGCGCGATGGCCACCGGTATTGAGCCAAACCGCGTCATCCACGTCCAGGACCATGGGGCGTTTCGCCATCGCCTGGAGGGGTGCGAAAGCGGGCAGTAACTGGCGGGAGACCCAGGTGACGTCGGCTCTCCAGGAGCAGGTGAGGGCCGCCATGCGAGCGACTGCAGTGGCGGCCATCCAGAGCGGGCGCAGGCCGTGGTGCCGCGGCAGTATGTTGCCCCAGGGCAGAGGGTACTCGCGCACCGAGATGCCAAGGCTGCGGAACGGCTCGATGTACTGGCGCACGCGCGCTCGGGCGCTGGGCACCATCACACCGCCGGTGTACGCGGCTACTCGCACGGTTGGGTCTCGGGCTCGCCCAATTGTGTCCAGCGCGAACGGGTGCGCCGAGTGACGGCGGGGACGAAGTAAACCAGGGTTGAGATCGCAGCCGCCTTGACCCAAAACATGATTTGGGCGAAGTACTCTTCGGAAAAAATGGTCATGGCCGTCGCGTAGACGAAGGCTCCAAGGGTGAACACGGCCCAGCAATTGCCATGAATGGCGCAACGGTACACATAGGCGCTGAGAAAGCCCACCAGGAACATCAGCGCGATCACTCCAGCCATTCCGCCATGATCCATGTAGTAAGGCAGAAATGCGGTGTAGACATTGGTTATCTGGGTGGGGGAGATCTTGGTGTATTCAAGATTGCGATCGCGCTCCGAGTAGTTTGCGCCGAATCGATTCAATATCCGCTTGGCGAACTTTCCCAGATCCCACCCGTACCTCAACTCAGGATTCTGCCGGTTCTGGTCAAAGGCAATGATTCCGCCCAGCCAGTAGGTGGCAAAACCCTGGGCGACGTGGGGAATGTTGTCGGTGAGGGATGCCCGGGAACTCGCGCCATATTTGCCCATGGATATCTGGCCCACGGAGAAGACCAGCAGAAAAAGCAAGATCATCATGCCGAGCAACCGCGTCGGCGCGGCGCCTCGCTTGAGCCAGAGAATCACGACCGAGCTGATCAGCAAGAGGAGTACTTCGGAGCGGGCGCCATTGATTAACTGATAGCCCGCGGCCATCAGAACGAGCAGGAGGGCGCGCCCCATGCGCCGGCCGGTATCGGCATGTTCATAAACCGCGATCAGCGCCCCGATGCTCAGGATCGGCAGGAAAAATGACTCGAAAGAAAGAGCACCGTGGCCGGATATGTTTGCCTTGCTGACCGCGATGCGCAATTGTCTCCACGCGCTTTCCCGGGGGGCAATGGTTTCGCTGAGTTGCCTGAAATAGAGATAAGACAACGGGGATATTCAGCACGAAGACGATGACAGCTGCGTTCAACCATCGGTCGACCTGGATACGGCGCGTCGCCGTAACCGCCGCGAGTGTTCGCCCCCGCCACAGGGGAGTTGCGACCGCGGTGATTCCGCCCAGAGAGAAAGCAAGCACACCGGTGAGGACGATTGCATCGGCCGTGGTGGTAAGCGGGAAATAAATATCTCCGCATAACCAGACGGCAAAGAGCGTAATGGTCCAGACGATTGCCAAAGTTGCCGGCGGAAAGAGAGCGGAGCGCCCGTAGCGGACCATCGCCAGACTCCACAAAGTGAGCAATGCAACCGTAATTGGCAGTGTCATCCTGCCCTCCGTGGTGCTTGCGAGACGACGTCGTCGCAGAGTTGTGCAACCAATGTTGAGGTGCCGATCGTTGAGGCGCCGAGTCCGGGTGCAGAACTAGCCCAGCGCGGTGTAGTAGCGGGCATAGGCTTTGTAGGTCGCGTCGGTAGCGATAGCCGACTCATTGAGCACGATCCCGGCGATCGGTGCGTTGACCCGGCGAAGAGTTTCAACGGTTGCTCCGAGCACCTTTATCGGAGTATGCCCGCTGCGCACCGCCAGCACGGTTACTTCAGCCGCCGCGGCGAGTTCCAAAGTCTCCGCGCAGCCCAACAGCGGGGGTGAGTCCAGAATGACCAGATCGAACTCCTTGGTGGCCTGGGCAAGAATTCCCCGCATCTGGGGCCCGATCTGCGCCAGTGCCAGTGGCAAGGGCATCCCGGAGCCAAGAACGAACAGGTTCGGACGTGCGGAGACCGGACGTACGGCGCTTCTCCAATGAGTCCTTTGGGCCAGCACTTCCGCCAAGCCGGCATCGGGGTCCAGACGTACAAGCCGTTCAATCGCCGGCTGGCGCAGGTCGGCATCGATCAAGAGTGTGCGTCTGCCCTGTTCCGCATTCACCATGGCGAGGGAGAGCGCGAGCGTCGATTTTCCTTCGCCGGGCAGGGCGCTGGTAAATAGCACGCTCCGGGGCATACTGGTCTGGACCGAGAGCATCAGGTAGCCCCGCAGGTGGCGTACGCCCTCATCGAAGAAGCCGTCTTGCAAACTGGGCCGATCGCCTACAAGTCGCATCGCGTCAGAACCAAGAGCGAGCCGAAGGCGCAGGTCGGACAGCTGGGGCAAGGCACAGACCACGGGGACGCCCAGCGCGTCTTCCACCGCCTCGGCCTCTCTCGCGGTCACGTCTGTGAGTTCTGCCGAGACCACATATACGGCACAGGCAAGAGTAAAAAAGGCGAGGGAGAGCCCTACAATAAACGGCCAGTTGGGAAAGATCGGGGTGGCGGCGGGGCGGGCGGAATCCGCCAGCCGAATGATGTTGTTTTGCAGTTCGGAATTGATCCCTGACTGCTTGATCTTGGCGAATAGATCTTCGTACACGCGTTCCGCTGTATCCGCTTCGTGCTTGAGTTGCAGGTAGTCGAAAGATTGCGCGGTCAGGTCGTCGACTTCCTGCTTGGTTTCCGCGACCGCGGTGGATAGCATGCGTTCGCGAATCAGTGTTTGGCGATAGTCCACGCCGATGCGGCTGGCGACATTCTTGCGGCTTTCGTCGAGCGCCGCGCGGGCTTCGTCAACCTGCGCCGCCGCCTTCTGGTACTCCGGATGCTGGTCTCCGTAGGTCGCGCCCACTATGGCCAGGTTTGCCTTGGCTACCTGCAGCTTCTCTACATCCTTGGTGAGGTCGGTCGATTGAGCGGAAACCTCGACCTCGGGCAACGAGCCTTGTTTCGCCTCCCGGTAGACTGCTTCCTTGGCGATTCGATCCGCTTCGGCGGCGCTGTTCTCAGTATTGAGCGCCTGCAGCCTGGCGACCAGCACGCTTGTCTTCTGCTCCGGATCGGCGGTTCCGAGGTCTCGCTGGTACGCCATCAGGGCGTTGTGCGTCGACTGCATCTTTTCCTTCAGGTCGATGAGTTGCTGCTCCATCGAGGAGGTGAGGCGTCCGGCTTCTTTGATGCGCGTCTCAAAAATATTTCGCAGGTAGGAATCAGCGACGGCGTTGGCTACATCGGCGGCGACCTGGGGGTCTCGATCCCGGTAGGAGATGGTGATGAGATAGGTGTTGGGAGTGCGTTCGATCTTGAGATGTTTCAGTTGTATGGGTGCATTGCGGATGGCACGCTCCTTTTCCGGTGTGTTATGCCAAAACCAAAAGCGCCGCAATTGGTGCTCTCGCTGGAGCAGGTCATAGCGCTCCGCTACCGGGCGGAGGATGGTGTCGGCCAGCAGCAGGCTTTGCTGCGTAGCCATGAACTGGTCGTCGCCGGTGGTCAGCAGCCGGTCGTCCCCTATGGTCTCCGGCGCGGCTTGCCGGTCAACCGCGATGGTCGCAGAGCCCACATGGATAGGAGGCGCGAGGGCGCACGCGAGTACCACCAACGCAGTGAGCGCAGTGCTGACTAACGCGATCGTTACCCAATGCCGTCGCACGATCTGCGTGTAAAAGGTAAGTGGCCGCTGGGATTCAGCGGGATCGCTCAGACGGAGCTGGGGCTTGCGTATCGTGATCGATCCGGGCATTGAGGTCGCTCCGTTCCGAGTGCAGGGTTTGGATCGTGTTATCGGCTCCAGATGGCGGCCGATACGGCAGCGTTGCCCATGCCGGTGACGTGATTCAGCACGCTCGCGCTGGCCTTGAGCTTGCCGTTGGTTGGGATGTAGAGAATGTCATTCGGGGCGAGCTGTACATCGCTGGACTTCCGGTCCAATATGCGGCGCAGCGGCACCTCTATCTCTCTCTTCTGCGGGTTACCCGGCTGGGCGCGGTAGATGTAAGCCTTTTTCAGGCTGAACGAATCGAGGCCGCCGCTGAGCGCCAGCAACTGGAGCACGGTGGTGTCGTTCATATCGCGGAAGGGAAAGGCTCCCGGCCGTTTCACGTCTCCTACAACAAACACCTGATCGCATTCCGGCACGCGAATCTGGGCGCCCGCCTCAAGTGTGATATTCAGCGCCGGGTGGTATCCATCGAAGAGCTCGCGAACAGAGATGCGCTGGGAGCTGCCGTTGGCGTGCTCCACGATAATCTCCGGGCCGGCCTCGGGAAGCAGGCCTCCTGCCTGGCTGAGCGCGGCCAATAGACGCAGGTTTCCGAATTCCTGAATGACGATGGGGGTTTTCACAGCGCCGGCAACGGTGACTTCGCGACTGCGATATTCGACTACAGAGACGTCGACCACGGGGTTTACCAGCAGATGCTGGGCTTTGAGTGCGGCTGCGATGTCGTCGCGCAGGACATCCGGCATCAAACCCACCGCTGGTAACGGATGATGCAGCAGCGGCAGGTTCAGATTTCCCTCCTTGTCCACGCGGAAGGTTTGCGAGAGTTCCGGCGAATCATCGACGGTGAGATGAATAAGGTCGGAGGCCCCAATTGGCTGAAAGGGCAGATTGGAGCCCCCGATTGTGGCAGGCACTGCAGGGAACGAAGGCGCAGGTTGGGGGGACGCCAAACGTTGCGCCGCGGTGGCCAGCGAGATCAGCGTCAAAGCAACCCCGGATGCCAGACTCACTTTTCTCATGGCTCACGCTCGTTATCAACGAGCCTAGGGGGTCGGGATTAAACGAACGCAAGCCTGAGATTAAGTTTCTCTCACACGCTCTTGTGGAACACGCTTTACTGCCGATAGCCAATGACTCTCGCCGGGACTCCGGCGCTGATCGACATGGGAGGCAGGTCGGTTGTGACCACGGCTCCGGCGCCGACTACGGCGCCATTCCCGATCGAAACCCCCGCGGTAACGACCACGTTGGCACCGAGCCAGACGTCATCGCCAATCTCGATGGGCGCATCTTGTCCGGGCTGGTCGCGAATCAGCCCGCTGCGTGCTGTTCCGTGATTTGAGGAAAAGATGGATGCGCAGGGGCCGAGAAGCACGTTGCTGCCGATGGTGATCGGGCCCCCGGGAGAGGCCCACACGGAGCAGAGATGATTGATGAAGGAGTGGTCGCCGATCTCGATTTGCTCGGGGTACTTGAAGAAAACAGTGGGGGAGATTTTTACTCCCTTTCCCCGCCGCTTCAGCCTTGCCTTGCGCACGTAATGACCGCCGGTGATAAAGGCGAGCAAGTACAGCCATCCTTTTATGACCTCTGCCATCGCTCGAATCACGGCGCCCTCATGCGGCTTGCAGTGCGGAAACAATAACAGAGGCGTTCTTCCGGCGCCAGTGAGGCGCTGGAACGCTGGACCATTGCAGTTATCGTCCTGAAACGCTCACAACTGTTGTTACGCCGGTAATACACAGCACTGGTCATTGTGACCCGCCCGCAGCGGAACCGATAGTTAGACCCAGCTCAGTTAGCGTCTCGCACACATCTCCGTTGTACTTGCGCTGCTTTGTCCAACGGCGACTGCACACCTGCGCCCGATCGCCGAGGGTTGTCATGAAAACTATCGTAGCGCTCCTCATCTGGGGTATGAGTGCGCAGGTTCTGGCCGCGACTTACAGTGTTGCGGCCGGTTCCAGTGCGGCCGAAATTCAGGCCATCGTGAATACGGCCGGTGCGGCGGCCGGCAATACGGTAGCATTCGCGGCGGGCGCCTATAGCCTGGCCGCCACGGTGGCTCTTCCATGCTCCAATGGGACTATCTATACCGGCCCGAGCGTAGGCACTGTCACCCAGAGCAACCTGCCGGCGGCGGTTTTGAGCAGCACCGTGGCAACCAGCTATGCCCTATCGACGGACAGCAACGTTACCACTCTGACCGGGAGCCAGGGATGCATGATCGAGTATCTCCGTTTCAGCGGCACGCAAGGCGGAATTCTGGTGTGGTCCCCGGCGTCAGGGATCACTATCCAGGAGAACGCTTTCGATAACAACAACCCTCCGGCGGGCGGCGCCAGTTCTGAAGCGAACATTTATCTTAACGGCTACAACACGGGATTCACCCCAGCCTCCGGGGTGGAGAACATTTCTATTCTGTGGAACACGTTCTTCGACAACTGCGCTGCCATTCGCGCGGTAGCTTTCCCTGACTCGGGGGGCGGCTGTGCCGCTACCTGGGTGAACGGATACAACAACGGGTTGACCTGGTCGAATAACACGATCAATCTGACCGAAGAGGGTCTGAAGCTCTCGCAGCAGTCAGGACCGGGCATCATGAGTCTGAATGCGGATGTCGAGAACAACAATATGCAGGGTAACTCCCGCATCCTGATCGAAACGCAACAGGAGACAAACGGCGTAGCCACGTATAGCCACAATGCGTTTTATCAAGCCTTCAATCCTGGCTTCAACACCTTTGAATTGTCGATGCCGCAGTACACCTCGTCTGTTTCGCCCACGCATACGGCAAACGACAACGTACTTATCGGCAATGTGCCCGTCACGCTCACCGGTTCGGGCGGCCACTATGGCATAGGGATGGAGCTATGGGGCGCCGGTACCATCGCTGAATACAACCTACTGCAAGGGGGTAATGGCCCGGATACATGCGCCGCGGGATGGGGTTGCACGGGCTGGCAAATCTGTATAGGAGAGCCTTTCACCAACGCGACGGTCACCAATAACTACTTCTCCGGCACGGACGTATGGAGTGGTACAGCGAACGATGTGAGTGCCGCGGTGACTTACGAGGACGGCGGTTCTTCGTCGAATGCGGGGCTTATTCTGAGCCCTAACACGGTGGTTGAGACGAGCGCCCCTATCCCGGTCATGGCGCCCGAAATCTCAGAGGTCTCCGGATCCGGGGGGACCACTATTTCGATGAGCGACAGCGATACCAACCATCGACCCTCTATCTTCTATACGACGGACGGCAGCACCCCGGCGATTTTTCCTCCCGGGGGCTCGGCTGGGACCTCTCAGGTCTATACGGCGGCGTTCGTCGCAGTACCGGGAACCACGGTTCGTGCGCTTGCCTCATGGGGGCAGGGCGCCAACCAGGGGATCGTATTTCCTTCCTTCGGATACGTTCCCAGCAGCGTGGTGAGTGTCGCGGTTGCAGGAACGGCTCGCACCCTGGTGAGCGCCTATCTGAGCGCGCCGAACAACGCAAACACCATGTCGGCTGGGGGTACGCTGCAGTTCACCGCACATGCAATTTACTCCGACGGCTCGAGCGGGACCTTACCCGATGCGCAAGGTAACGCAGTGACCAGCTGGAATACCACCAACCATCGGGTGGCGAAGGTCAGTTCCCGGGGCCATGTTACGGCGATGACGGCGGGAACGGTAAACGTACAAGCGATGGTCGGCAGCGTTCCAGTGTCTCCGTGGACTGTCATGGTGGGCGCCGCGACGAGTCCGGATACGCAAGCAGCCTCTGCTGCCAATGCTGCCGCCAGCGATACTGCTGGTGCTGCTGCACTCAACCAGTGCGCCCCCGGCTGCCGCTATGGAGACAGCTCCGGTTGCGACTGCGTTAGGCCCCATGCCGGCTGCTGCGGGAGCGCCGTTAACGGATAAGTTCCTGGGACCATTTTGGAGATTAGTGGCACCGGCGGGCGGGTCGGCCTCCATTTCCAATTCCCATCTTTTCATCGCCGTTCCGGGAGGCAGCAATCACGACACATTGGCTCCGGCCAACCAGGCTGTGCGCGTGGTGCAGACGATCGGCAACGAGGATTTTGATGTAGCCATCAAGATCGATTTCCCGATGGTAGCTACAGAAGGGGATACCAGCCAGGGTCTCATGGTGCTCTCCGATGACGAGGACTTCGTCACCTTTGCGTTGGTGACGGACGGAAGCTCGATCGGCCTTCGCGCCCGCACCGTCACCGACGGGGCGAGCAGCGATGTGCTTAACGATATGGGCTTCAGCCAATATCAGAATCCAATGTACTTACGGCTCACGAGGAGCAAGAGCAACTATGTTGCTTTCTACTCGATAGACGGTGTGGGCTGGAACGAGGCGGCCAGTTTCAGTTATTCCGGGGCTTCCACCGCGGTTGGTCCCTTCGCCAGCAACTCCAGCGACGCACCTGCGAATGCCTTTCCTGTCCTTATGTCAGTGAGTTGGTTCGGCGTTCGACAGCAGTAAGAGTCAAGGGCTAAGTTATAAGAAAGGCGCCTACACGAGTAAGTAGGTGCGCCACGCGTTGTCAGAACTAAAGTAATGCACATCAATGGTAATTGCTGTCAGAAGCGCCGCGACCGGATAGTGGGTGTATTTAGCGGAGCCATTGTTATCATCTTCAGCGCGCCAGGGCCAGGGAGTAATCGCAATGTATGAAAATCGATCACAGTGTCTCCGCGTTCTTGTATGCTGCTTAGCCATCGCGCTGGCCGCCAAGACCGCTGGCGCAAGCAACCCGGCGCCGGCTGAACCGGGGGCGCCCCTGCGCAGCAGTTTCGAAGGCGCGCTTTGGCAGGTGCTGACAGCCCCGGGGGGCACGGCCACAGTTTCGAATGCGCATCTTTTTATCAATGTTCCAGGAGGCAGCAACCATGACGCGCTCGGTCAGTCGAACCAGGCGGTCCAGGTAGTGCAGCCGATCGGCAACCAGGACTTCGATATCTCCATCAAGATTGACTCAGAAGTTGTGGCGACGAATGCGGATACCAGTCAGGGTCTGGTTGTGCTCGCCGATGACAGGGACTTTATCATTTTTGCGCTGGTCACCGACGGTACCGATATCAGCCTCGCGGTACGCAGCGTCACCAGTGGTGTCCCGGAGACGTTGTTCAATGAGTCCAGGTTCAGTGAATATCAAAATCCCATTTGCCTGCGGCTCAGCCGAACCGGAACCGCCTACGTAGCTTATTACTCCGTCGATGGCGTGGTCTGGACAGAGGCGGCGAGTTTCACCAGCACCCAGGTGCCGACGCTGGTTGGGCCCTTCGCCGGCAACTACAACAGCGTGCCTGCGAAGGCTGTTCCTGTCGTGATGGCGATTAACTGGTTCAATGTTCTGTAATAAGTGGCTGCCGAAATACCAGAAGCACATCAACGAAAAAATGCGGACAGGAACCCATGACGCAAAAGAAAATTCTGATTGTCGATGACGACCCCCATCTTCGCCTTGGCCTTCAAGTACGGCTTAACGCATACCATTACGATGTCGCCTTCGCGGTCGATGGAGCGACCAGTATTGTTGAAGCGCGCAAATACAAACCAGATCTGATTTTGCTGGATCTCGGCTTGCCCGCGGGGGACGGTTTCAGCGTTCTGGAGAGATTGAAAGCCACCGGAGCTCTGTCTTCGATCCCGGTCATTGTCCTTTCCGGGCGCGACCGCGTCGGCAACCGAGAGCGCGCGCTCAAGGCGGGAGCGAAGTCTTTTCTGCAAAAGCCGATGGAGAATGACAAGCTCCTGGCGGCCATTCGATTGGTTTTGGAAGGAAACGGCCACGACGCGGCCGTTGGGTGCAGTTCACCGTTAAAGCTGACCTGATCCAGGCTCCGCCTCTGGCTCCCTCGACTTGCCCCCTACCGCATTATCGTGCAGCATGGTCGATGCGGCTGTTTAGGAGGTGCACGTGTCCTCATGGCGTCGGCCATCGATGGTTTTCTATTGCACGGTTTTAGTCTTTGCCTTTACTGCGAGCGCTCCAGCGCAAGAGACGCGGGTGGTGCTGGACCGCGGCGGCGCCACCATTGTTCTCGAGCCGTATGCACCCAACATCATCCGGGTCACGCTTAGCAAGCTGAAACAGCCGGCCTTGGCTGCTCCCGGATACGGTGTGACTGCCACACCTTCCGCTGCGGGATGGAGCCATCAGCAAAATGATGACGGAGATACTTACCGCTCCAGCCGCCTCAGCGTCACGGTCGCCGCCAACAAGCCAGGCAAGCCCCCAATGGCCACGCAAGTGGACATTGGCAAATACTTCGTCGGCTCGGCTCCCGGAGCACACATCACCTTCAACACGGCGGAGGGAAACAGACTGCTCGACATGCAGGGATGGTCGATGGCGGTGCCCAACCAGAAGGACGGCACGGCCGGCGTGCTCCACGACAAACGGCCCACTGACGCGGATTTTTACCAGGTGGGCGCTACCTTCGCCTCGCCTGATGACGAGCACTACTATGGACTGGGCCAGAACCAGGAGGGCTATCTTGATCACCGCGGGCACACCGTCGAGTGCTGGAACAACTACACCGCGACCGGAGGGCCCACCTTCTGCGTGCCTTTCCTGGTAACCAACAAAGGCTATGGCGTGATCTGGGACAACCCCTCGCAGACTACGATCGAGCCGGGCTTCAACGAGCAGACCAAGTGGACCTCTCAGGTGGGTGACCGGGTCTCCTTCTTCGTGATCGCGGGCGGTAGCACGGACGAGATCTACGCCGGCTACCGCCTGCTTACGGGATCGACTCCCATGCTGCCCAAGGCGGCGTATGGATTTATTCAGTGCAAGCAGCGCTACAGTACGCAGGATGAGGTGCTAGCGGTGGCCAAAGGTTACCGCGAGCGGCATCTGCCCGCGGACGTTATCGTGGTGGATTGGTTCTACTACAGCAAGATGGGGCAGATGGATATGGTGCCTTCCAAATGGCCCGATCCGGTGGCCATGAACAAGCAACTGCACGACATGGGCTTTCAGACCATGATCAGCGTGTGGCCGCGCTTCGAGCGGGGAAGCCGCTTCTATGACCTGGTGCTGAAGAATGGCTGGTTTGAGCATCTTGCGGATGGCACACCGGTCGATGGGCTGCCTTATGACCGCGCCGGCTCGGATATCGACACCACCAACCCGGCGGCAGCGCACTGGTTTTGGGAAGTGATCCGCAACAATATCCTGAGCAAAGGCTTCGACGCCATTTGGGCCGATGAGACCGAGCCCGACCTGCCGCCCAATGGCGCTTACTTTTCCATCGGACCGGGCACCCGGTATTTCGACGTTTATCCCCTCTTTCATACTGCGGCTCTTTATGAGGGTTTCCGGCGCGATGTGGATCATCGTGCGCTGATCCTGTCACGCGACGCGTACCTCGGAGCGCAGCACAACGGCGCCATCTTCTGGTCTTCGGATATTTATCCTGATTGGGACACTCTGCGGCGGCAGATTCCCACCGGGCTCGACGTCACTGCTTCCGGCATTGCTTACTGGGGAAATGACATTGGCGGTTGGCAATATCTGCCGGCGGAGCATCATCCCGCGCACCCGCCCCTGCTCGACCCCTCCGACGCGCGCGACAACGTGGGTGGTTACGACGATTACCCGGAGCTCTACGCCCGCTGGTTCGAATATGGGGCCTTCCAACCCAACTTCCGTACCCATGGCAGCCGGCGGTACAACGAGGTCTGGTCCTACGGAAAGCAGGCGGAGCCGATCCTGGAAAAATATCTCAGGCTGCGTTATGAGCTTATGCCTTACATCTACTCGCTCGGCTACCGGACGAACCAAACCGGCGCTCCCTATATGCGGGCGCTGTTTATGGATTTTCCCCAGGACGCGAAAGTGGCAGAGATAGGCGATGAATATATGTTCGGTCCGGCATTGCTGGTGGCTCCGGTTACGCAACAGGGCGCGACCAGCCGCCTGGTTTATCTGCCTGCCGGCACGGATTGGTATAACTACTGGACCCGGGAACGAGTGAGCGGGGGGCAGGAGGTCAAGGTGAATGCGCCGATCGATACAATTCCACTGTTTGTTCGCGCGGGATCGATCTTGCCGCTCGGGGAAGCCGTGGAGAACACTGGCCAGGTGCAAAAACTTGCCAGGGTTCGGGTGTATCCCGGCGCGAATGGAGACTTCACGTTGTATCAGGATGACGGCAAGACGTATGCCTACGAGAAGGGGATTAGCAGCACCACGAACGCTGCATTGGGATGACGCTGCCGGCAAGCTTAGCGGTGCTGATAGCGCGCTGCTGGAGATTGTGGGCCGGTAGGTTTGGTTGCACCAATCGCTGCAACTGCAGATCCCTCGGCTACGCTCGGGATGACAAAGGGTACAGTGAAGCGTCCATTGAGATCAGTGGCCAGATGAGCATGGGTCGATGGACATCAAACACTGCCGGTGCGGCAGCCTATTGCAAGGAGAACGCCTCCTTAACCTTTGTCATCCCGAGCGCAGCCGAGGGATCTGCAGTTTTCCTTATATGCCACCATAATTGAGAGGAATTATGCCACCGTCTCCTTCTATCGATGAATTGAACCGGCGTTTCGCTATCGCCGGAGCCGCTTCGATCACTGCCGGCAATCTGGGCTTGCCGCGGGTAAGCATACATACCCCGGTAGCCGCGGCGGAGATCTACCTGCACGGCGCACAGCTTACCTCATGGCGGCCGGCCGGCGCAGAGGAAGTGATCTTTCTCAGCCAGCATTCGCAGTGGGAGGCGGGACGCGCGATCCGCGGCGGCATCCCTGTTTGTTTCCCCTGGTTTCGCAATAAGGCAGACGACGCCAAAGCACCTGCGCACGGTTTCGTGCGCACCAAGGCCTGGCAACTCGACTCCGTGGAAAAGCAAGGAGAGGTGGTATTGGTAAGCCTGTCGACCGTGAGCGACGAAACCACGCGGGCCTGGTGGCCCCATGATTTCCACCTGACACACCGCTTGACCATAGGCGAGGAACTCGCCCAGGAACTGGTGGTGAGCAACACAGGCAACGCATCGTTGCGCTTTGAAGAGGCACTGCATACTTACTACCGAGTGGGCGGGGCAGGGGCGGTTCGTGTGCAAGGGCTCGACGGTGTGGCCTATCTCGACAACACCGACGGCAACCGCAAGAAGCAACAAGAAGGCGACGTGGTTTTCACCAGGCAGACCGATAGCGCCTATATTGACACCACGCATGCGGTCGAAATCTACGACCCGCTGCTGCGCAGGCGGATCCGATTAACCAAGCAGAACTCCCGCACCACGGTCGTCTGGAATCCGTGGAGTACCGGGGCGCAGACGCTGAAAGACCTGGGTGGCGACGAATGGCGGGCGATGGCCTGCGTCGAGGCCAGCAACATCCGCGATTTCGCCGTTGATCTTCTACCCGGACAACAGCACACCATGAAGACCATCATCAACGTTTCCGCGGCAATTTAGATCGAGAGCTTCTATCAGGGGCAGCTCCCATCGGCGGGCGGAAAACATGTAAGGCTGCCTGCCGGTGGAGAGCCGTACGTCGACGGTGTCCAGCTCCGCGGCGGAGGCAAAGCCAAAGAGCCGCAAACGCTCACGAAGAAAGTTCCAGGAACCGAAGGTATAGACCTCCTCGGCTTCGGCCGTCACCGGCCTGAGAACGAGGACGACGCCAGACTGCTTCCGTGGGCTGGTGCGAGTGATTTTCGGTTTTACGATGGCGATATATTCGGCGGCCGGGATTCTGCTTCCTGTGGTCATTTGCTTTGGTCTCTTCTCAGGTATCGGCGCAGAATCGATGAGCCATGATCGTCCCGTATTGAAACACTGTTCTAAGCACGCCCCCCGGAGGGCTGAAGCAGGGAGACGATGGCGTCCACGTCGTAGACGCATCCGCCCCAGACGCCTCCACTGGCCTGCACCAGCGCGGCCCACAGACGAGTGTCCTGGGGAAGCGCGGGATGGGGTCTGAGATCCGCACGCGATGGCCGCACCTGCAGACGGCGTGCGCCTTCGTCCGCGCCAAAGCTCTCGCCTGCCTCGCCCACCAGGTTGACGGACCCGGTCAGTTTCTGGCGGTCGATAATGATTTCGATCTGGTCGCCATCCTGCAGCTTGCCGATGGCGCCTCCGGCAAGGGCTTCGGGCGAGATATGCCCGATGCATGCGCCGGTGGATACACCGCTGAAGCGGGCATCGGTGAGCAGCGCCACGTGCTTGCCGGTGGGCAGCCACTTGAGCGCGGACGTGATCTGGTAAATCTCTTCCATGCCGGCGCCCGCGGGCCCGCCGCAGACCAGCACCACGACGTCCTTCTCGCGAATCTCGCCGTTCTTGATGGCGTGGATGGCAGACTCCTCGGAGATAAAGACCCTGGCCGGTCCCAGGTGGTGAAAGATGCCATCAGGCCCAATGAGGGAGGCATCGATCGCCGTGCTCTTGACCACGGAGCCCTCGGGAGCCAGGTTGCCGACGGGAAAACACACCGTGGGGGTGAGTCCGCTGGACCGTGCACGATCCGGGCCCATGATGATGTCGTCGGGATCGATCCCGTCGCGCGCAGCCAGGTTCTTACGCAGTTCATGGCGTCGCGCGCTGCCCTCCCACCAATCCAGGCAGCTGTCCAGGGTCTCTCCCGAGACTGTCTTCGCTCGGGTGTTGAGCAGCCCGGCTCGTCTCAGGTGGAGCATCACCTCGGGCAATCCGCCAGCCAGGAATACCTGCACCGTCGCAAAGTTGCGGGGGC
Source organism: uncultured Acidobacteriaceae bacterium (assembly GCA_963840675.1). Taxonomy (GTDB): domain Bacteria; phylum Acidobacteriota; class Terriglobia; order Terriglobales; family Acidobacteriaceae; genus PALSA-350. The sequence continues at coordinate 85,559 of CAWJAB010000041.1, read as the reverse complement.
CATTGGGCAGTGCATCCACCAGCCGCGGCACCTGCCGGTTGACTTCGGCCCAATCGGAGGCCGCCGGCCGCCTGAGGCCCGCGGAATAGGCAATCGCTGGCAGGTGCAGCAGCAGGTTGGTGGAGCCGCCGAAGGCAGCGTGGGCCACCATCGCGTTTTCCAGCGATGCCTGCGTAAGCACGTCACGAGTCCCGATTTTCAATTGATGCAGGCGCAGGAGAGCGCTGGCGGAACGGCGAGCGGCATCGAGCCAGATGGGCGCGCCTGAGGGAGAAAGCGCGGTGTGGGGCAGGGCCAGTCCCAGGGCTTCCGCAATGACCTGCGAGGTAGCCGCAGTGCCGAGAAACTGGCAGCCGCCGCCAGGTGTAGCGCAGGCGCGGCAGCCCATCTCCGCCGCTGTCTCCAGGGTGATTTGGTGGTTCGCGTAGCGTGCGCCAATGGTCTGTACTTTGCCTGCATCTTCGCCCGACTCGGGCAGAAGCGTGACTCCACCGGGGATGAGGATGGTGGGTAGTTCGCCCGCAGAGGCCAGCGCCATCATCATGGCGGGCAAACCTTTGTCGCAAGTGGCGATGCCGATCACGCCCATCCTGGTGGGCAGTGACCGCATCAGCCGGCGCAGCACGATGGCGGCGTCGTTGCGAAAGGGCAGGGAGTCGAGCATGCCGGTGGTGCCCTGGGTGCGTCCGTCACAGGGATCGGTGCAGGCGCCGGCGAAGGGAATGGCGTCCAGCGATTTCAGAGTGATGGCAGCTTCCGCCACCAGCGCGCCCAGTTCCCAGTGCCCGGTATGAAAGCCGAGAGCAATGGGCGTGCCATCGGGGGCGCGCAGGCCGCCGTGGGTGCTGAGGATGAGCACTTCCGAGCCCAGCAATTTTTGCGGCTCCCAGCCCATGCCGGCATTTTGGGTCAACCCGAAAAGATTGCCGGATGGGGCGGTGAGCAGCATTTCGGGGGTGATGGGCAACAGACCGCGCGGGCCGGGCGCGTGGGTCGCCACGTCGTCCAGCCTGAGGGTGCTGGTTTCGAGGACCGATGCAAGGGAGATGGTGGGAATAGGGGTCTCCTGTTCTTATCGATTGTAGAATGATGCCCGCATGGTAGCTGGATTGGAGCGGTATCAGCAGGCGGGCGACCTGCACTTTGTAACGTTCAGTTGCTACCACCGGCTCGCTTACCTGCGTACCACTCTCTTGCGCGATCTGTTCGAAGATGCGCTGCAGAAGGCACACCGGCGCTATCGGTTCAATGTTGTAGGGTATGTGGTTATGCCCGAACACGTCCATCTCCTGCTAAGTGAGCCAGAGAAAGAACTGCTGGCTTCAGGTTTGCAGGCGTTAAAGCTTTCGGTCACAAGACGAACAAAGCGGCGTCCTTTCTGGCAGGCGCGCTACTATGACTTCAACGTGTTCACGGATGGCAAACTTATCGAGAAACTCAGTACATGCACGCAATCCGGTGAAGCGTGGATTGGTGGAGAGTCCCGAAGATTGGCTTTGGTCGAGTTGCCGGCATTACCAAACCGGGGCCCAAGGTCGAGTAGAGATCGAGTCTTCCTGGAGAGATCACTGGAAGCCAGATAACCGAGGAGGTTAGTACATGACGGGTGCCCCACGTTCGCCCCAGCGTACGTGGGACGAAAAAGATGGGCGAAGCCCTTCGAATGCTTTTGGGGTACTCATCCGGGCCTGCAGACGCTCTTAACGTTGAGTTATTCAAGAACAATGGAGGGGCTTCGCCCCGTCTTTTCGGCCCACGTACGCTGGGGCGAACGTGGGGCACCCATCCGACTATTTAGAGAAGTTTTCTCGGCTATTGCTGGATTTTGCTATCGGCCTTGCTGGGTGCGGCCGTCACCTGCGCCGGAGTGGGAAGCTGTGATGTATCCCAACCGCCGCCTAAGGCCTCCACCAGTTCGATCGCGCCAGTCATCTGCTCGATTTGCAAACTGGTCAGGGTCTGCTGGTTGCTGAAGACCGTGTTTTGCAGCGTAACCACATCGATGTATGGATCGATGCCAGTCTCGTACCTGCCCATCTCCAGGTTCAGGGAAGTTTGCGCCGAGTCGACGGCCGCGCGCTGCTGCTGGATCTGCTGCGAGAGTATCCGGGTCTGCGCCAGATAGTCCTCTACTTGCTGGAAGGCAGTGAGGACGGTTTGGCGATAGCTGAATACATCGGCGTTGTAAATGGCGACGTATTGATGGAGCTCCGCGCTGAGCGCGGCATTGAAGATCGGTTGGGAGAAGCTCGGACCCACCGACCAGAAGCGGCTGGGCCAGTCGGCGATATGCTTAAATAAAGAGCTCTCAAAGCCCCCACTCACCGAGAGCGTCAAGGAAGGGAAGAAAGCGGTATAGGCGACGCCCAAGTTCGCGTTGGCAGAGGCCATAGTTCGCTCCGCTGCGGCAACATCGGGCCGGCGTTGCAGCAATAGCGATGGCACGCCGATGGGAATGGGCGGAGGAGCGGTGGTGATGGGACGGGCAGGAAGAGAGAAATCGGAAGCTGCCTTGCCAATCAGAACCGCAATCGCGTGCTCGTACTGCGCGCGCAAAATGCCCAGGTTGGTCAGCGAAGCCTGGGCTGACTGCAGGGTGGTTCGCGCTTCCACCACGGAGATCTGATCGCCCACGCCGGTGTCGTATTGTGCCTGGGTCAAATCCAAAGACTTTTGATATTCGGCGACGGTCTGGGTGTAAAGCTTGATCAGAGCGTCCTGTCCACGTATCTCGAAGAAGTATTCGGCCAGGTCAGCCTGCTCGATCAGCCGCTCGTTCTCCAGATCGGCTGCACTCACTTGGGCGGAATATTGCGCTGCACGTACTTGATTGCGAATTCTGCCAAAGAGATCGGGCGTCCATGAAATGTCCACAGGCAGAGAGTAGATCTGTGACTGCTGTCCAGCGTTGAAACTGGATTGAGAATTGAGATTTCCCGATGAACGCGAGCGGTCGTAGGACGGGCCAAACGATACCGTGGGAAAGTAATGCGCGCGCGCCTCGCGTACCAGGGCGCGTGCTTCCATAAAGTTCTCGAAGTAGGTTTTGAGGTTTTGGTTATTGATATTGAGCTGGGCTTCGAGGTCGTTCAGCTCGGGGTCGTTGAAGATCGCCCACCAGTCCCCGCGGATTTTTTCGTCAGCAGGTTGCGCGACGGTCCAATTTCCATTGTCCTGCGACTGAGAAGCGCTTGCGGGCGGGCTGGCAGGGGGCGCTTCCTTGTACGCAGGGGGGGCCTGGATGGCAGGCGGGTGATATTTCGGACCCACCGTACAGCCGGTCAGCATTGCGCACAACAGCCAGCCGAGCTGGGTCCGCCGATTTGTCGCGGTCGTTTTCATAGCAGCTTTCTCAAACGGCTCCTTCAGGGTTGGCGGTGAAGGTGTCGTGATGTTTTCCCATGACGCGCAGCCGGAAGCGATCCATATATAGATAGATTACAGGGGTAGTGTAAAGCGTAAGCATCTGGCTCACAATCAAGCCGCCGACAATGGTGATGCCCAAAGGTCGTCTTAGTTCGGAACCGGTGCCTGTACCGAAAGCCAGGGGAATGGCCCCAAACAGCGCCGCCATGGTGGTCATCATGATGGGCCGGAAGCGCAGCATGCAGGCCTCAAAGATCGCGTCCGTGGTGCTCTTGCCATGCTCCCGCTCGGCCACCAGCGCAAAGTCGATCATCATGATGGCATTCTTCTTCACCAGGCCGATCAGCAGCACGATGCCGATGATGGAAATGACGTTGAGGTCATTCTTGAAGACCAGCAGAGCCAGCATGGCTCCGACGCTGGCCGGCGGCAGGGTGGAGATGATGGTCAGCGGATGCACCAGGCTCTCGTACAGGATGCCCAACACAATGTATACCGCCAGCAGCGCCGTGGTGATCAGGATCGGCTCGGTACTCAGAGACTGTTGGTAGGCCTGTAGAGTGCCGGCAAAAAAACCGCGGATGGTGGATGGCATGCCCAGCCTGGTCTGCATCTCGCTGATCAACAGTGTCGCATCGCTGAGCGAGAGGCCGGGAGCAAGATTGAACGACACCGTTACTGAGGGAAATACCCCGGTATGGTTGACCTGCAAGGGCGTGGTGTTGGCCCTGGCCGTGCCGACCGCCCTGAGCGGCGTGAAGCCGTTGGCGGATGCCGACGGGTATATGAAGTTGAGCCCTGAAGGATTTTGCCAGTATTGGGGAGCGACCTCGAGCACCACATAATACTGGTTTAGCTGGGTGTAGATCACCGACACTTCCGACTGGCAAAAAGCGTTGCAGAGGGCCGTGTCCAGGGAGGCTGGGGTGAGACCAAGACGGGCGGCGGAGGTCCGGTCGTAGGTCACATATTCTTCTAGTCCACCGTTCTGCTGGTCGCTGTTCACATCCTGGAAACCGGGAAGCCTCCTCATTTGCAGCAACAGAATAGGACCCCACTTGGCCAGATCCTGCACATTGTCCGCCTGCAGGGTGTACTGGTAGAGGGCGTTGCTTCCCCGTCCTCCGATACGCAGATCCTGCGCCGCCTGCAGGAAGGCCGAGGCCACGGGCAGGCGGTTCATCTTGGGCCGCAGACGGTTGATGATCTCCGGGGCGCCCACTTTGCGCTCATCGAGCGGCTTGAGCGCGGCGTAGATAAATCCCCCGTTGCTGCCGCCTCCTCCGCCGCCGGTATAGGCATTGACGTTGGCCACCGCAGGGTCAGACTTGATGACATTGACCAGAGCTTTGATAGACGCGTTCATCACCCCGAACGAGGCGTCCTGCGGTCCTTGCACCCCGCCAACCAGCGCCCCTGTGTCCTGCTGCGGGAAAAAGCCCTTGGGGATTTTTATGATCAGAACCACGTTGAGCGCGATGGTGAGCAACAGCACCACCAGCATCAAGCCGGAGTTGTCCAGCACCCATGACAAGGAGTGCTTGTAAACATTCAGCATCCCGTCAAAAAACCGCTCGCTGGCGCGGTAGATAGGGCCATGCTTCTCCCCCGCGTGCGGCCTTGAGCAGGTGGGCGCACATCATAGGAGTGGTGGTGAGCGAGATCACCATGGACACCAGGATGGCGGTGGACAACGTCACGGCGAACTCACGGAAGAGCCGGCCTACGATGCCACCCATCATCAGCAGCGGAATGAAGACGGCGATCAACGAAGTGCTCATGGTAAGCACGGTAAAGCCGATCTCCTTGGCGCCTTTGAGCGCGGCCTCCGCCGGCTCCATGCCCATTTCCAGATAGCGGGAGATATTCTCCATGACCACGATGGCGTCATCCACCACGAACCCGGTGGAGATGGTCAGCGCCATCAGGGAGAGATTGTCCAGGCTGTAGTCCAGCATTACATCACGGCGAAGGTGCCGATCAGGGATACAGGCACGGCAACGCTCGGAATGAGGGTGGCGCGGCCGTTGCGCAGGAAGAGAAAGACTACCAGGATGACCAGCACGACGGAGATGATCAACGACGACTCCACGTCATGCAGAGAGGCCTTGATGGTGGTGGTGCGGTCGAGAACAATCGTGGCATGAATCCCCTGGGGCATCACCGCCTGCAGGAAGGGAAGCTGGGCACGGATACGATTGTTGGTCTGGATGATGTTGGCGCCCGGCTGGCGGAAGATGATCACCGTCACCGAGGGAATGCCATTCAGGTAACCGGCGGTGCGAATGCTCTGCGCCGAGTCCTGTACGTTGGCCACATCGGAGAGGTGGACCGCGAGTCCATTGTGATAGCCGACGATCAAAGGCTTATATTCATTCGCCTTGGAAATCTGGTCGTTAGTGACGATATCCGCAGTGACCATGCCGTTGGAGATTTGCCCCCGCGCGAGGTCGGAATTCTGCAGGCTCAGCAGCCTCTGGATGGTGGCCAGGGTAATGCCGTAATGGTTCAACTGCGGAGGATTGACATCCACCCTCACCGACGGGATAGGACGCGCCCCCGACATTCACCTGGCCCACTCCCTGAATCTGCGAGAGCTTTTGCTCCATGATGGTGGAGGCGGAGTCGTACATGGCTTCTTTGTCGTACTTGTCGGAGGTAAGGCCGATGATCATGATCGGCGAGTCGGCCGGGTTGACCTTGCGATAGCTGGGATTGGACGGGAGGTTGGCGGGCAGATAGGTTCTGGCCGCGTTGATGCCCGCTTCGACATCGCGCGCGGCGGCGTCGATATTGCGGCTCAGGTCGAATTGCATGGTCACGTTGGTGCTTCCCAGCGAACTCGACGAGGTCATCTCCGTGACCCCCGCGATGTGACCGAACTGGCGCTCCAGGGGAGTGGCCACCGAGGAGGCCATGATCTGCGCGCTGGCTCCGGGCAGGCCGGCCGAAACCGAGATGGTGGGAAAGTCAACCTGCGGCAAAGGGGAAACCGGCAACACGTTGAAGGCGATTCCACCGGCAATGGCAATCGCCGCCGTCAGCAGGGTTGTGGCCACCGGCCGGCGAATGAAAGGAGCGGAGATGTTCACGCTTCACCCGCCGGGCGCCGGCTGGGGCCCTGCGCCAGAAGCCCGCCGCGAGCGGGAGAATCTCTGCGACAGGTTGTCGAAGAAAATGTAGATCACCGGCGTGGTGTAGAGGGTGAGAACCTGGCTCAACAACAATCCGCCGACCATGGCGATGCCCAGCGGCCGGCGTAGCTCCGATCCAATTCCGGTCCCTACGGCCAGGGGGATTCCGCCCAGCAGCGCGGCCATGGTGGTCATCATGATGGGGCGAAAGCGCAGCAGGCTGGCCTCGTAGATCGCATCGGTCGAGTTCAGGCCGCGCTGCGCGTTCTCCTTCCAGGGCGAAGTCGACCATCATGATGCCGTTCTTTTTCACGATGCCGATCAGCAGGATGATGCCGATAATCGCCACCACGCTCAGGTTCTGGTGAAACAGGATGAGCGAGAGCAGCGCGCCCACTCCGGCCGAAGGCAGGGTGGAAAGGATGGTGATGGGGTGAATGAAGCTCTCGTAAAGCACACCGAGCACGATGTACACCGTGACCAGCGCAGCCAGAATCAACAGGGCTTCGTTGGAGAGGGAGTTCTCAAAAGCGGCGGCGGTGCCCTGGAAGCCGGTCTGCACGCTGGCGGGGAAGTTCATATCCTTGGCCGTTTTATTGATAGCCTCGATGGCCCCACCCAGCGCAGCGTTGGAGGCCAGGTTGAACGAAACCGTAACTGAGGGAAATTGGCCCTGGTGGTTGATGGACAGGGCTTCCGTGCCGGGTTGTATCTGGGCAAAGGCGGTCAAGGGAACGGCGTTGCTGAGGGTGGAACTGGTGGTGGTGTTGGCGGAGCTTGATCCGGTGCCGCTCTCGCCTGCGGCCAGCGCATTCTGTGGGCGGGGTAAGTATGCCGGACGAGGGTGTATAGAGGGTGGGCGCGCTGGTTGCATTGCTCCCAGCAGTGGCCGAGGCCGAGGCGGAGTAGGAGGTGCTGGCGGCCGCTCCCGATGGCTGCCCGAGGATGCACTGCCCTGGATGTAAATCTTGTTTAGCTTATTGGGATCGATGGTGAAGTTTGGCTGGGCCTCCATGATCACGTGATACTGGTTGAGCTGGGTATACATGGTGTTGATCTGACGCTGGCCATAGGCGTCGTACAGAGTCTGGTCCACGGTGGAAGGGGCGATGCCCAGCCGTGACGCGGAGACCCGGTCGATGACCAGAGAGACTGTCAGCCCCCCGGTCTGCTGGTCGGTGGCTACGTCTTCCAGCTCCGGCAGCTTCTGCAGCTTTTCTACGAACCGGCCGGCCCACAGATCCAACTCGTTTACGTCCGGATCCTCCAGCGTGTACTGGTACTGGGTGCGGCTCACCCGGTCATCGACGGTGATGTTCTGCACCGGCTGCATGAACAACTTAATGCCGTTGATCTGGGCGAGGCTGGAGTTAAGCCGGCGAACTACGTCGGAAGCGCTGAGATCGCGCTGGTCGAGCGGTTTCAAATTGATCGACATGCGTCCGCTGTTCAGCGTGGTGTTGGTGCCGTCGGCCCCGATGAAGGACGAGATGCTCTCCACCGCGGGATCCTGAAGAATGACTTTAGCCAGATCCTGCTGCGCTTTGGCCATGGCGGCAAAGGAAATGGAGGCGGGCGCCTGGGAAATTCCCTGGATCACGCCGGTATCCTGTACCGGGAAGAAGCCCTTGGGAATGACAATGTAGAGAAAAATGGTAAGAACCAGGGTGCCCAGCGCGACCAGCAGGGTGATTCCCTGGAATTCCAGGACCACCTTGAGCGTGCGCCCGTAGAAAGCGATCATGCGCTCGAACACCCGTTCCGATGCCTGGTAGAACCTTCCCTGCTTTTCCTGCGGGTTGTGGCGCAAAATGCGCGAGCACATCATCGGGGTAAGCGTCAGCGAGACCACGGCGGAGATGATGATGGTGACCGCCAGGGTCACGGCGAACTCGCGGAATAGGCGGCCCACCACATCGCCCATGAACAGCAGAGGGATGAGCACCGCGATCAGAGAGACAGTCAGCGAAACAATGGTGAAGCCGATCTGCTCCGCGCCCTGCAGGGCTGCCTGCATCGGGGTATAGCCTTCCTCCAGGTAGCGGGAGATGTTCTCAATCATCACGATGGCATCGTCCACCACGAACCCGGTGGAGATGGTCAACGCCATCAGCGAAAGGTTGTCCAGGCTATAGCCCAGCCCATACATGGCGGCGAAGGTACCCACGATGGACAGGGGCACCGCGACGCTGGGAATGATGGTGGCGTACAGATTGCGCAGGAAGACAAAGATCACCATCACCACCAGGGCGATGGTCAGCATCAACTCGAACTCAACGTCCGCGACCGAGGCCTTGATATCGGTGGTGAGGTCGGTAAGGGTGGTGATGTCGATGCCCGCAGGCAGGTTGGCCTGCAATTGCGGCATCAGCAACTGGATGCTCTTGACCACGCTGATGGTGTTGGCGCCGGGTTGACGCTGCACGTTGAGAATCACCGCCGGGGTCTGGTTCATCCAGGCCGCCTGCTTGGTGTTCTCCACCCCGTTCACTACCTTGGCTACGTCGTGCAGAAAAACCGGAGCATTGTTGCGGTAGGCGACGACTACATTCAGGTAATCCCCGCTGGTGATCAGCTGATCGTTGGCGTCGATCTGGTAATTCTGCCGGGGACCGTCGAAGTTGCCCTTGGCCTGGTTCACACTGGCGGAAACCAGAGCGGTTCGAACCGCCTCCAGGTCGATTCCGTAGGACTGCAGCTGAGCCGGGTTCACCTGGATGCGCACTGCCGGCTTCTGCCCGCCGCTGATGCTGACGAGTCCCACCCCATTGAGCTGAGAGATCTTCGGCGCCAGGCGAGTGTCGACCAGATCCTCTACCGAGGAGAGGGGCAGGGTTTTCGAGGTGATGCCCAGGGTCAGCACGGGGGCGTCGGCTGGGTTGGTCTTGCTGTAAATCGGGGGCGCGGGCAGGTTGGCGGGCAGGAAGCTCTGCGCGGCGTTGATCGCCGATTGCACTTCTTCTTCCGCTATGTCGATGTTGAGTGTGAGGTTGAACTGCAGAACTACCACCGAGGTGGCGCCGGAGCTGGTGGAGGTCATCTGGCTGAGACCTTGCATCTCGCCAAATTGGCGTTCCAGCGGGGCCGTCACCGTGGTGGCCACCACGTCCGGGCTGGCTCCGGGATAGAACGTAAGTACCTGGATGGTCGGGTAATCGACCTCAGGCAGGGCGGAGACCGGCAACTGGGTGTAGGCGACGATCCCTACAAGCATGATCGCAGCCATCAGCAACGAGGTCGCGACCGGCCGCAAAATAAATGGACGTGACGGACTCACGGGGCATTGCTCTCGTTATTCGAGGGAAGAATCTTCTGCTTGGAGATGGTGATCTTGGAGCCGTCCTGCAGCTTCTCAAAGCTGCTGTCTGCGACCACGTCTCCGGGATTGAGCCCCTGCACCTCGGTCATCGCCGCCTCGCTGACTCCCGGCTTGATGTTATGAATATGGGCAACCCCGTTCTGGATCAGGAAGACGAAGGCCACATCTCCGTTGTGCTGGATCGCGGACGAAGGGATGAGGACCACGTTTTGCAGCGTCTGCAGCAGCAGACGGGCATTGACGAACTGGTTGGGGAAAAGCGCATTGTCTTTGTTGTCGAAGACGGCGCGCAGTTTCAAGGTTCCAGTGGTGGTGTCGATCTGGTTGTCGGTAGCCTGCAGCTTGCCCGTCGCCAGCTTGCCCTGGTTGGAGCGATCGAGGGCTTCCACATCGAGCGCCTTGCCCCGGCGCATCTGTTTTTCCAGCTGGCCCACATTGTCTTCCGGAATGGTGAAGACCACGGTGATGGGCTGAAGTTGAGTGACGACGGCTAAAGGAGTCGAGCTGGAGGCGGTGGCGAGGTTCCCTGGATCGACCAGGCGCAGCCCGACGCGGCCGCTGATGGGCGAAGTAATGTTGCAGAACGCCAGTTGCACCTGGTCGTACTGCAAGGTTCCCTGGTCAGCTTTAACCGTTCCCCGGTCCTGCAGGACGAGTTTCTCCTGATCGTCCAGGGTCTGCCGGGGTATGGCATTGCGCGCCCAGGCATCCTGATAGCGCTTCAGGTCCATTTCCGCCTGGGCCAGCAGGTTGGTATCGCGCTCCAGAGCTCCCTGGGCGGTCAGCACGTTGGCCTGGAACGGGCGGGGATCAATTTGAAGCAGCGGCTGACCGCGGCGCACCAACTGGCCTTCGCGGTAGTGGACCTGGCTGATCACGCCGGTAACCTGGCTCACGATGGTATCGGTATAAACCGGGGTGACGGTGCCGATGGCGTCGAGGTAGACCCCGATACTGCCTTTTTTCGCGGTAGTGGGGTCAGGGCGACGGTGCCGCCTGCGGCGCCTCGCCGGCCGCCGGGGGCCGCTGCCGGAGCCTGGTGGCGGCTGATTACCCACCAGAAAAGCAGGCCAAAAGCGAGCAGAATAACCAGCCAGACCAGTATGCGAATCCCACTGGAGCGCTTGGGAGGGGGTAATTGGTGATCTGGCCCGATCCGCGGCTCCGGTTTGTCTTGCTTGTCTGGGGTCTCACGAATGTCGTCTTGCATCAATAAACCTGGTGTCCTCTAAGGTCTCCCGGCGGGTTCGGGGGGTCCCGGCAAGCTAAGCCGGGGAAGGGCGATGTAAGGCGAGTTCACGCATGGGCAGATTTGCCGGAACAGGGGATTCTTTGGCCCGCAAAAATTCTCTGGCACTGTAAACCATAGACGATGGATCGGCGTCGCGGGACGCACCCCCGCCTGTGCTCTGTGATGAGAATAGCGCAGGCAAGCCACCGGGGGAAGGTATGCAGGGGATCGGCTTGCCCGGATTTCCTGTTGAGCATGCTGGCTTGCGATGGTGAACGCATTGCGTTGCCCACGTTTGCGTAGCAGGGAATCCGGGTTTGCTTCGCCTGGTTCTGGAAATCAGGTTAGCTCGCGGCGGGTTCTTTCTTGTTGGCTGCCACCGGGGCGGCGGCTTTTTTCTGACTCTTCACCTTGGCCCAACGCTTGCGCTGCGCTTCGGCGATGGCATGACGCGCTTTGGCGCTCAGTTTACGGCGCGGCTTCGTCTTCGGTGGAGCTGAGGAGGAAAGCGTGGTTGCGGTTTTTCCGGCGGGCACGGTGCCGCTCTCCAGGAGAATGGCGCGCGCCTGGCGAAGCCTCGCGAGCTCTTCATCGATGGCGTTCAATATATGGTCGTTCAATCTTGTTCCTTTCGCGGGTAGAGGACTCGAACATTCACGAGCTCTCTCTGTAAAAAGAATAACAGGTTGGGATTTTCCACCAGCCAACGCCGGTGGCTTTTGCGCGAAGTTCATGGAGCGGGCAGCAGGATCCAGATACACGCAGCGGTTCGCCTTGAGCGTCTTCGGGCAATAAGAAACTATTATTGTTACCATATATGGCCATCGTCGCATCGTCACCCATGGCATGGTTACCCTTGTGCGCTCCAGTAATGGCGCTAAAGTGACACCACTCGTTCGCCGTGCTACCCGTTTCGTAAGATGGCGTTCTGCTGAATCTGCAGTAGTCTCACTCTTGTAGCAAGCAGCAGTGAAGCGAGGGGGACCATGAAGGGCTATACGAAGGCACTTAAAGTTGCAATGCTGGCGGCGGCGGGAACCATGCTGGCGGCCGGTTGCGCAGATTCCAGAGTGGCAAGCAAGCAGAATCTTGCCTACGCACTAAACCACGATTATTCAGCCAACCAGGATTGTCTGTTCGCCAAGCCGATGCCCTTCCCGTATGAAGTGGCAGTGAGCGATAAGCTGCTGGCGGAGACCCGCCGGCGCCTGGATGCGCTGGCCGAGGCTGGATTGCTGGAGAGGGAACAGAGCCCTTCGGGAACGGATACCATCAACCGCTACGTTCTGACGGCAGCGGGCAGCCGGACGGAAGGCAAGGGCCGCTTCTGCTATGGGCGCCGCCAGGTGACCAGCATCGAGAAGTTCACTCAACCGGTCGACTACCAGGGCATGCCGCTGACCAAGGTCGAATACCATTTCGTGCTCAAGAACCCGCCCAGCTGGGCGAAACAGGATGAAGTGCGCAACGCGTTTCCCATGGTGGCTAAGTCCATGGCGCCGGAGCCGGTCGATGACGCCACGCTGGTGCTGACCAACGAAGGCTGGGAACTCACCTACTAAGCTTCTCCCTAGCGCCCATATCGGCCACGCGGTTGGCGGCTGGTATGGGCGCACTTGTTTTTTCTGCTGAAAATTCCTTCTTACTCCGCTTATTTTCCCTGTGGTCCAGGTTTTTGGCCTGTAGCTGGGTTCGCCGGTTTCAGCCACTTGCTGGTGCCGGTCGACGACTTCATGACCCTCCCACGCTCGCGCCCAGGGTGACGAGAAGCTCGTCCAGTTGCTCGAACGTCTCGGGCATCCCACCCTCCATCCCGGCGAGGGCAGCGTCGAGAGCTTCCTTCGAGGGATAGAGTTCGTGGATGACCAGCAGTCGTCTTGCCACCTTTGTTCCTCGAAGGTCACCGTGGTGACGGCACCGTCGTCACTTTCTTCATTCGTCCAGACGAGGCGCGAGTGCGGTGTCACTTCGATGTACCTACCGAAGAACGCCATAGGCTTTGAGGCCCCGTGGCCGAGCTCAAAACGGTACCTGCCTCCGGCACGAACATCCGCCTCGCAGGAAAGCAGGGACACTCCTGTAGACTTCGGTGCCCACCACCGCTTGAGCCGCTCGGGCTTGGTCCACGCCTCGAACACGATGCGCGCCGGGCCGTTGAAGGTTCGCGTAACGACCAGCTCACGCTCGACTTACGTTCCACCGTCGTGCGGTTCATCATGGGGGTAGGTTCACTCTCTCTTCTTGCGTCCATCGACCTTCTCCTTCCGTTTCAGTTCTTCAACAACCTGGTCCAGCTCGTCGAAGCGTGCGTCCCAGAGCTGGCGGTACCTCTCGATCCATGCCGCCTCTTCCTCCAGCCGGCCCAGGCCGAGCCTGCAGGTCCGCACGCGCCCGACCTTCTCCGTGGTGACGAGCCCCGCCTGCTCCAAGACACCGACATGCTTCTTCATGCCCGTGAGGGTCATGTGGAACTTCCCGGCAAGGTCCGTGATCGAAGCGTCTGCACGCCCGAGCTGCTCCAGAACGCCGCGCCGGGTGGCGTCCGAGAGCGCGGCGAACGAGGCATCGAAGCCAGTCCGGGAAAACTGAACCATATGGTTCAGTTTGTAACACACCGATTGGCGGCATGCCAGGGGAGGCCGAGCGCGCGCTGCGTTGCCGGCCGAGGCGGTAAGGGGAAATCGCCTATCATGTAAGGAGGAAAAAGTATGGCTTCACCTACTCCCAAAAAAGTCACATCCGTTGAAGCGACGGTTACCTCGAAAGGGCAGGTAACGTTGCCCAAGGCGTTGCGGAAGCACCTCGGAGTTCAAACCGGAAGCCGGATCCGGTTCAGTATTCCCGTAAAAGGGTCCGTCAAAGTCGAGCCTGTGCTCTATGACCTGGAGGATCTTTGGATGATGACCGACCAAGGCAGCGAACCTGGAAGGGTTATGACTTTTGAAGAGATGAATGAAGCCAAGGCTAGGAGGCACTGGTAATGCTTGCGGCCGATACCAACGTATGGGCGAGGGCCTATCTCAACGATGATGCTGCGCAAGCGCAAAAAGCCCGTTCTGCCCTCGCGGAGGCTCGCACCGCTGGAGGAGGTTCGTTCCACTTAACGTTCTGGCTGAGCTGTTTTGCAGTTTTCGGGGACAATTGCGGAATCAGTTTTTTTTTTAAAAAAAAAACCAGACGCGCGGTGTAACCGTCGAATCACCGTCGATCGCTTCGAGAGCTTTGCAGGCAGCCCGAAAAGGGGCACGGGATTTGCCGATCACCTTATTTGCCGAGATTTTCTTTGAATCCGGAGCTGGAGAGATGATTACCTTCGACAAAGCCTTCGGCCGCATGCCGGGCGTTCGTCGCCTGAAGTAAGCGCGGGTCAGGCAGCGAATCCCTGCGCCGGCAGGAGCGCGTCCCGCCAAAAGCATAAATCCTGCTTGATCTCGCCCCTCGCGACGCAACTCACGAGACAAGACTTGGGCCAAGCTTGCACAAAAAGGAAGTGGAAATGACAGCGATTACGCTTGAAGAGGCACGCCTAATTATTAAACGGTGGGTAGAGTCATCCGCTTTACTACTGGTCGCAACCTCAGAGCAGCCCGTGGATGTAGTAGGACGTTTCTCAGTCGTCGAGACAACCGATGGTGGCTTCCTATTTAGGTCTGTGAGGGGTGATACGCAATTTTCGCTAGACCTATCCCACTATGAGACAACCTGTTCGTACTCTGAGCCTAGGGAGTACTCCGAAACGGAAGAATACAAAGGGTGGATTTCTACAGTATCGGACTCCGAGGAGCTAACATCATGTCTCGGGTTTTCCTTTTGTGTGCGCGTTATCGCACCACCACCTCTACAGGATTTATTCGTGCCTGTGGGCAGAGTTGTATTGATAGAGTTCGCTTCATCTCCCCCTAGCTGACCCCCTTCGACCACCACACAAAATCGGGTCTCCCGAGGGAGGAGAGAACCGGCCCCTATGGGAAACCTCGAGAAGTAATCTCTTGAGTTCGCCAGCAGTCAAGGCAGCCCTTCGTGACCACATCCTCAGAATTTGAGCCGTTGACAAGAGCCGCGTTCCGTCTCCGATCTCTTCAAGAAAAATGCGGCGCGCCTTTGTGAGTTCGTTCCCAAGCCAAGTAGTTGTCAAACCCGGCCCGAACCGTCTTCCTTGCGTTCCGTTGTCAGATATGACAACATCGAATAGAGACGGCGCCAATCGATGACATTAAAGACAAGGCCGGTTTCCTGGCTCAGGGCGGCGCTGAAGGAATTCGAGGCCTTCCCGGAAGGAGCCAGGTCGATCTGCCTGGCCGCGCTGACGATTGCGGCCGAGGGCGGCAAGGCCGACATTGCGAAGCCGATGCACGGGTTGGGTTCCGGGGTGTTCGAGATCGCGCTGCCGTTCAAGAGCGACGCGTTCCGCGTGGTCTACGCGGTGCAGCTCGCCGAAGACATCTGGGTCGTCCACGCTTTCCAGAAGAAATCGACGCAGGGCGTCAAGACGCCAAAACACGAGATCGACCTTATTAAGGACCGTTTGAAGAGACTGAAGGAGATGTTGCGATGAAAAAGGAAAATCTCGAGGTGGTACGCGGGAGCGGGAATGTTTTCCGCGACCTGGGACACAAGAACGCGGACGCGGAGCAGTTCAAGGCCATCCTGGCCGCCGAAATCATCAAGGCGATAGACCGGGAACGCCTGACCGTGCGCGCCGCGCACAAACGCACCGGCATTGCTGCCGCCGACTTCTCCCGCATCCGCAATGCGGACCTCGGGCGCTTCACCGTGGATCGTCTTATGGCAATCATTAACCGGCTCGGCTCACGGGTCGAAGTGAAGGTCCGGGTGCGGCCGCTTGAAACGGTCGCGCACGAGGCGACAGCCTGAGCGCATACCCCTGTAATCAAGGTTTGGTCGAATGTAAGGAACTTAAAGGGACGGACGGAATAACCACCGTAGTGTGGATTAGGGGTTACTCCGTCTGTCCCCTTAACTCAGGTGCTGAACACAGGTCGAGCGAATACCGTTCAACAAGCGCAGTGCCAATGGTGCGGGTATAACAGATTGTGTTGCGGACGGAATGGGCACAGTAGGCGAAACTCATTCAGGGCCTGGAGAATAGCAGACCAAGGCAGAGGGAAAAGGGATGTACTCATGGCACCGGATTTTTAGCGGAATTCTCCTGTCTCTTCTCCTGTACACGCAACGAAGCAACTGTGCGGCCAAACCCTCGGCTCCGGCAATTCCCCCTCAGGTGACCGCACAGCCAACCACTCCCATGCTCGATGAGGGAAAGGGGCTGATTCACCTCGATGTCTCCGCAACGACACCAGATGGAGAGCCAGTATCCGGCTTGAATCGCGAGGACTTTGAGTTGCTGGATGAAGGTTTCCGCGAAAAGATTCTGTCGTTTCACGCGTTCAGTGAACAGTCCACCGGGCCCGAGCCGCTGGTGCGGGTCATCTTGCTTCTTGACACCTTATGCAGAGGCTACTCATCCTGCATGTCGAACGCAGATGCGTTGCGCGCGCAAGCTGGAATTGAGACATTTCTGAGACAGAATAACGGTCACCTGAATCAACCGGTTTCCGTATTCGGAATATCAGACGATGGTTTGTGGACCCTAACCCATCACGATTCGACGGACGGAAATTCGCTTGCTTTGGACCTCTCTTCGGGGAAAAGGACCGTCTTGAATCGCCGATCTGACGCTCTGCGCGCGCTGGCCATCATTGCCACTGCACAGAGGCGAAAGCGCGGCCGTAAGGTCATGCTTTGGATAGGTCCGGGGTGCGGCAAGGGATCCGGAATATTTCCGACGAACGGTAGTGAGGGTCAGAAAACATTCGATCCGATTTACTGGTTCACCACGCTCTTCCGTGAGGCTCGCATGTCAATTGATGAGCTATCGGTGGATCAAGAGGGCGCTTGTGAGCCCGGATATCAGCTCTATCTCAATGGGCCACGAACCGTACACGACGCAAGCGACCGATTTCTATATAAGAAGGCTCTGGCGATTCAGAGCGGCGGGAGTGTCGCGAATGACAGCAGTGACCTTGTAGGGGAGATAATTCGTTGCCAAAGAAGAGCTCTGAGTTTCTACACTCTTTCTTTCGATCCTCTCATCGCTCATCAACCTCACGAGTACCACAGTCTGCAAGTGCGAGTTAACAGGCCGGGATTAATCGTGCGCACGAACACCGGTTACTATGACCAGCCCTTTTACGCTGACCGGCCGAATCCCTCTGTTCAACATGTGACGGTGGAACAGTTGGAACAGCTTCTGAGCGACACAAACATTCGCGATATTGACGGACGCCCAGAGAGGCTTTCCAGGCTCGAATTGACGGAGCGCCTCAGTCTTGCCAATCTCTCAGCTTTGAGTACGGATTTTCGAAATAGGAATTTGCAGCAGGCCTTGGTTGCGGTGGCGGATTTATCGGCGTTTCTCGGGCCGCCTCCGGCTGAAATCCCAAACCAAGCTGCCCCCGACGCAGCTGCACAGCAACACATGCTGGTTCTGCTAAGGGAATATCTCCAAAAGACCATTTCGAAGTTGCCGGACTTCTATGCTACGAGGACGACGGTTCGCTATGAAGAGATGCCGGAACTCGACAATGGCAAGAGCAGCGTCAGGAGCCAGCCCTTGCGGGTCGTGGAACAGTCGAAAGCGAGAGTCCTCTATCGTGATGGAGACGAAGTTGTGGAATCGCGGGACTCTAAGCGCAACGAGTCGAGCGATAGACGCCTGAAAACCCACGGTACGTTCGGTCCCATCCTGACCGAGGTACGGCGCGCCTTGGAAACCCCGGGGCGCATGAAGTGGGTGCGGTGGGAGAGTGGTCCGGAGGGGCGGCGCGGGGTATTCGGGTTCGAGGTTCCGGCAGCGGAGTCGGGGTATTTCGAAGGTGGCTGTTGTCTTCCCGATCTCGCCGGAGAGAATCCTTTTCGAATCCAAGCCGGATATCGTGAAGAGATTGCTATCGATCCCGAGAACGGCACAATTTTTCGCCTTCAACAGCAGTTTGATATGCAGGAATATGTACCTCTGGATCGAGACGAAGTCCTGATCGACTACGGTCCGATCAAAATCGGGGGAAAGACGTATTTCTGCCCAACAAGAAGTGTGTCGCTCGCAAGAGGGCGGTCGATCATTTCCTTGAAAGAGTGGGATCAGAGCTTTCTCAGTTACGGCCCATATTCCTCGAAAATGAACGACATGCGTTTTTCGGACTACCACGTGTTCCGGGCGGAGTCTCGCCTTTTGCCCGGTTTCAAACCTGACAAATGACCGCCGGTGCATGTCGGCCGAATTGATTGGCGAGTGGGAAAACGCATAATCGCCGGGTAATCCGTGGTCAGTCCTGCTTTTCCTGAAGTGGGTGGGTCATGTCTTCTGGCCGTACCCAGTTGTCGAATTGGTCGGCAGTAACGAAGCCGAGCTTTAGAGCGGCCTCCCGCAGGCTGATGTCTTCCAGGTAGGCAGTGCGGGAGATCCTGGCTGCCTTCTCGTAACCGGTGTGTGGATTGAGGGCGGTCACCAGCATTAGCGAATGGTCGAGGTGCTCCCGGATTCGCTTTGCATTCGGTTCGATTCCTTTGGCGCAATGTTGGTTGAAAGATCGGCAGCAGTCAGCGAGCAGTTCCACCGAAGTCAGCACGTTATGCAGGATCACGGGCTTAAATACGTTCAGTTGAAAGTTGCCCTGCGAACCAGCGAAGGCGACGGCGTGGTCGTTACCAAATACCTGGACCACCACCATAGTCATCGCTTCGCCTGCGTTGGATTCACCTTCCCAGGCATGATCGACGAGCCCGGCTCATTTTCGGGAATGTTCAGTTCGCCAATTCCTCCGCGCAGTCCGGAAGCGTACCAGCGCACGTCGTTGGCAATCTTCATCAGTGCGCCGGCGAGAGTTCTCAAGGCGCCGCTCACGGCGACCATACCGTCATGAGCAGAGAGCATGGCGAATTTGTTCGGCGCTGAGGTAAATGGCTTACCAGTCTCCTCCGCGATATGCCGGGCGGTCACTTCACCAAATCGAGGATGCGCATTGAGTCCCGTGCCGACTGCAGTTCCGCCGATTGCAAGCGGATAGATAAACTCTAGCGAGTTGCGGATACCCTCAACGGCCTCGTCCAGTTGCGCAACCCAGCCCGACATCATCTGCCCGACAGTCAGTGGGGTCGCGTCCTGCAAATGCGTCCGCCCAGTCATGACGATGTCGTGATACGCCTGCGCCTTTGCGCGCAGGGTGTCACGAAGCTCACTCACGGCCGGAACCAGCAGATTAGCGACCGCTTCGACCGCGGCGACATGCATGGCCGTTGGAAACGTATCGTTCGACGATTGACTGTGATTCACATCATCGTTAGGGTGAATGGGCATCTTCGAACCCACAACTCCTCCCGCAAGTTGGATGGCACGATTGGCGATGACCTCGTTCGCGTTCATGTTGGTCTGCGTGCCAGATCCGGTCTGGAAGACGACCAGCGGAAACTCTGCATCCCACTTGCCATCGATTACCTCCTGAGCCGCACGCACGATCAACCCACCTTGTCTTCGGGCAACTCGCCGAGTTCACCGCTGGCCAGCGCCGCGGACTTCTTCAAGATGCCGAGCGCGCGGATGACCGGCCGTCCCCACCGGAATCGTTCCACGCCAATGGTGAAGTTCAAATGCGAGCGTTGCGTCTGAGCGCCCCAGAGATGCTCGGAAGGAACCTCGACTTCGCCAAGCGGCGTCTTCTTCAATGCGAAAAGAACGTGCCGCTGTTTCGTTTAACGCCATATCGTCGGATCTCCTGCTGCCGGATTAAGATGCGGGCACATAAGGTTCGTACACCGGCTCCCAAATGTTGTCCTCGATCCCGTGCAGCAGTTTATCTACGCTCGTTACCTGCGCCTCGCCGTCGAGGATCGCTTGCCTGCCAACCGCCTCGCCGATGAGCCTGCCGAGTGCCCGCGCTTCCGACAGAGGCGGTAAAAGGCTTCCCCCCTTGTTCTTCTGCGTCGGCAGATGCCGCACCAGCTCCGTGGCTGCGGCTTTCACCATGTTGTCGGTGACATGCTTTGCTCGGGAGGCAACGATTCCCAAGGCAAGTCCGGGAAAAATGTAGGAGTTGTTGGTTTGCGCGACAGGCACTCGCCGTCCGCCGACATTCACTGGCCCAAACGGACTGCCCGTACCGACCAGCGCCCGTCCTTCGGTCCAGTCCATCAGGTCTTGGGGAGTGGCCTCACTGCGCGATGTAGGGTTGGAGAGTGGAAAGATCACCGGCCGCTCAACATGCTTTGCCATTTCGCGCACGGCTTCTTCAGTAAAGGCGCCAGCCTGTCCTGAGACGCCGATCAGCACGGTGGGCTGCACGTCGCGAATCACGTCGGTCAATGTGATCTCGCCGCTGGGCTGCCGCCAACTCTGCACTTCCTCTTCGTTGCGAGCATAAGGCAGCTGCTCTGCATTCACGTTTGCCCGACGAGCGGTGATGAGCCCGTATTGATCGATTCCATAAAAGCGCGCCCGCGCCTCATCTTTTCCGACGCCACGGTCTTCAATGAACTGCGTCAGCAACTCGGTGATACCGAGGCCCGCGCTGCCAAAGCCGAAGACCACAATTCTCTGTTTTTCCAATGGAACTCCGGTAACGTTGATGGCGGAGATCAGCGTCGCCGTAGCTATGGCAGCGGTTCCCTGAATATCGTCATTGAAGGTGCAAAGCTGATTGCGGTAACGCGCCAGGAGGCGCGCGGCATTGTTGCCGGCGAAGTCCTCCCACTGCAAAAGCACATGCGGCCAGCGCGCTTTGACGGCCTGCACGAATGCATCGACGAACTCGTCGTACTCCTGCCCGCGCACGCGGTTGTGCCTCCAGCCGATATAGATCGGGTTCTTCAGCCGATCCTCGTTATCGGTGCCGACGTCGAGAAGGATGGGCAGGCAGTGCTCCGGATGAATTCCACCCAGCGCCGTATACAGTGCCATCTTTCCGATGGGAATGCCCATCCCTCCTGCGCCTTGATCGCCGAGACCAAGAATACGCTCGCCGTCGCTGACCACGATGCATCGGATGTCATCGTAGCGCGAGTGGCTCAGAATCTGCTGAATGCGATCTTTGTTGGGATAACTGATGAACAGGCCGCGCGGCTTTCTCCAGATCTCGCTGAACCGCTGGCAGCCCTCACCTACCGTGGGCGTGTAGACGAGCGGCAGCAGCTTTTCCACGTTGCCCACGACAAGCGCATAGAAAAGTGTTTCGTTGATGTCCTGGAGATCACGCAGGAGTGCGTATTTGGTAAACGGCGTTGCCTCGTTGTCGAGCGCCTGCATGCGACGCTCGAGTTGTTCTTCAAGTGTGCCTACGTGCGGCGGCAACAGGCCGTGCAATGCAAAGACATCACGTTCCTGATCCGTGAAGGCAGTGCCTTTGTTGAGCCGCGGAGTATTAATCAGATCGAACCCTGAGAGTGAGACCGTGCGTGCTTCTTTATCGGTCGCTAATTGCGATGAATTCGCCATATTCGCTCCTCCGGGAGAGCCATTCGAAAGATTAGTCACCACTGGTTTGACTGCATTTCATACGAAGCATCCACAGTTTTGATCCGCCATCCACAGCCATCGAGTGAAGTGCAAATCTCTGAGAGACCCTGCGATACCGCGTAACCGATGCGAGCCACCACGAACTCAGCGTGGTACTAGGGAATCACACCAAAACTATGCCGAGAGCGTCAATTAGACGATGGTATTGGCCCACACTTGGGTATCGACCGATACCTACGTCCAATGACCTTGGCTCAGCGCTTAGGCTAAAGTCAGGCGGGTTAGCGGGGG
Organism: uncultured Acidobacteriaceae bacterium; assembly: GCA_963840675.1. Classification (GTDB taxonomy): domain Bacteria; phylum Acidobacteriota; class Terriglobia; order Terriglobales; family Acidobacteriaceae; genus PALSA-350. Next base: position 63,690 of record CAWJAB010000041.1, on the reverse strand, counting down.
TGTGATTTGAAACAAAGCGAACAAAGCGGGACAGACGAAGCGAACAAAGCGGAACAAAGCGGGGAACAAAGCGGGACAGAACAAAGCGGGACAAGAACAAAGCGGGACAGACGAAATTACCCCCAAGACGCTGCCCAAACGGCAAAGACGAGAACAAAGCGGGACAGACGAAATTACCCCAAGACGCTGCCCAAACGGCAAAGACGAACAGCTGCCAACTTCGCTTCGCTTGGCGTCGCTTTCTCCGCTATTTCGACACTACCACCAGCCCCTCTGCCCCGATAGGATACGGCGACCCGGCAGCCTCGACAGCGCTGTTGGTTGTGACGGAGAAGATTGTTCGCCGAAGATTGTTTGCCAGACGGGAGTCGTTCTTTCCGTAAAGTACCTCTCCCGTCTGAGAGGAAACGCCAATGTGACGACCTGCGACTCAGGCGCATAACGATGGAAGCAAATACGGTGACAGATATGTATTGCATCTGAAATTACCGCAATACGTATCCTATCGCCGTATTTGCCCTCCCCGCCGCGGCCGCTCGAAGCGCTGCTTACCGCGCAATTGAGGTTGTCCGGGCAGAGGCCGACCCCACTTGCGAACACCATCGTAATCGAGCCGGCGAAGTTGCACTGGTGCTAGGAATGAACCTGCGGGCGGGCGAGCATCTGCTTCGAAATTTGAGCTCGTATACATAAGTTCGAATACAATGAACCGGTTCTAGACGCGAGTCGATCTTGGTGGCGAAGAGGAGAGTAATGTCTACAAAAATTGGGCGGCGTAGGTTTCTGGGCATGGGCGCGGCAGCCGCGGGGCTTGGCCTCTTGGCCGACCTGGAAGCGTATCCCCAGAATGTCAACCGGAATTCAATTGCGTCGGACTTGAAGATCACGGACATGCGCATCGCCGTTCTGAGAGGGCCGGGAGGCCAGGCAGTCCGGGAGGGCAATGGCGGCCCGAGCAGCGCGGGCGGCTCGGGCGGCGTGGGCGGCCCCGGCAGCAGCGGCCCCCCCAGGGGACAGATGCCTCCTGCGACTCCCGGAGCGGGAGCGGCCTCTGGCGGCACGATCATCGTCCGGATCGATACCAATCAGGGAATTTCGGGTTACGGCCAGGCGATCGGGGACGGCCCCCAGCCGAACTACATTCTGATGCATAAGGCCCGGCTACTCGGCGAGAATCCCTGCAACGTCGACAGAATCTTCCGCAAGATCAAGATGCATGGCGGATATAACCGTCAGGGGAGCGGCGTGAACGCGATTGAGAACGCGTTGTGGGATCTGGCCGGCCAGGCTTATGGCGTGCCGATCTACCAGATGCTTGGCGGGAAATTTCGCGACAAGATCCGCATGTACAGCGAGGGTGACCCGCGCTCGAACTCCATCGCAGACATCGCCGCCGATTATAAGGAGAGAGTCGCCTCGGGTTTTACCATGCTCAAATACGACCTGCCCGTAGTTCCCATCCTCCGAGGCAAGCCGGGCACGATCTATGCTCCGAATGGCTATTACGGGGAGCCGGGGGGTGTCCCCCCCGAGAACTACTATGAGGGATTAGAGATCAGCGACAAGGGATGTGAACTCGTAGCCGACCACGTCGCTGCGATTAAGGAAGCCATGGGCGACGCTGGAGACGTTCCCATGGGTCACGACCATTTCGGGCACCTCACCGTGAAAAGTTGCATCAAGCTGGCGAATGCGCTGGAGAGGGTCAATCCCTCGACTTTGGAAGACATGGTCCCGTGGTTCCGGGTAGAGGAGTGGAAACTCATCACCGATTCGGTCAAGGTGTCCACCTTAACCGGCGAAGACGCCTACCTGGTGGAATCGCTCGAGCCGCTTTGCCAGGCGCGTGCAGTCGACTACATCCACCCGGATCACCTTGTGATCGGCGGCTGTCTGGAATTGAAGAAGACCTCCGACATGGCGGCCAAGTATTCGGTAGGGATGATGGTCCACAGCAACGCTACGCCGATCGGCTACGCGGCCGGCGCGCAAGCGATAGCCGCTTGCGAAAACTTCCTCGCCATGGAATGGCACCAGCCGCAGCCAGCCTGGCACAAAGACTTATGCGACAAAGGGGACCTCGTGGTTAAGGGTTATATCCCCGTCCTGACGGGGCCGGGCCTGGGCATCAAAGTCAATGAAGAAGCGATGCGCAACCTCTGCAGGCAGGGTGAGTTCTTCACCGATCCTACGACGTATTGGGATTCGCAGGTCGGCGGAGAGAAGGCGTACACGTAAGGCATTTCGTAAGGCATTTCCGGGACATCCATGATAGGTAACAGTCAAGGGGAAACGGAGATTTCCCTCGACTGTTACCTATCATGGATGTCGCGCAACTCTCGTCCTGGCATCTGCAAAGATTAGTCGTCAAAGATTAGTCGTCAGACGAAGATTAGTCGTCAGACGAGGAAACTCGTCTAAACTCGTCTGACGAGGAAACTGCGTCCCCTTCTCAGGTCCCACGTGACTCCGGTATGAAATGCATGACAGGGTATGCAACAATCGATCCTGTTCACCCGCAAACCAGGCCCATCAGCAGAAAGTGCGGCTGAAATCGCAACCTCAGGAGCGAAGTGGAAAGCATCGCCGGGCAAGAGGACCCGCCAGGAATCAAGTGGCAGTATATCGCTGCCGCCACGATTGGCAACGCGCTGGAGTTCTACGATTTTCTAACCTACGCCTTCTTTTCCATCCAGATCGGCCATGCATTCTTCCCTTCGCAAACTGCCTACGGCAGTCTGATGCTGTCGCTCGCGACCTTCGGAGCCGGCTTCCTCACACGCCCGCTCGGCGCCTTTGTCATCGGCAACTATGCCGACCGCGTTGGCCGCAAACCGGCCATGATGCTTTGCTTCGTCCTGATTGGCTGCGCGATTGTCGGCATGGCGCTGCTCCCTACCTATGCCCGGATCGGCGTGGCCGCGCCCATTCTGGCCATTGTCGCGCGTATGATCCAGGGCTTTTCGCTCGGTGGGGAGATCGGCACCAATACGGCATATCTGGCAGAGGCCGCGCCCGCAGAGAAGCGCGGGCTCATCGTTTCCTGGCAAGGCGCCAGCCAATATCTTGCACTGATCGCGGGAGGGTTGGTGGGCGTGCTTTTGACCACTGTGCTGCCGCCGGCCGCGCTCGAAGCTTACGGCTGGCGTATCGCCTTCTTACTGGGCGCCGCGGTGGTGCCGTTCGGCTTCTGGTTGCGCAGCAGGCTTCCCGAAACTCTCCCCATGCCGGAGCAGATCGACCTTCCCGTCGTACACCCGTCGCGTGGGCAATTGGCGTTCGCTCACCGGCGCGTACTCCTACTTGCGATCATGGTGCTGGGGTCCAGCACTATTGCCACGTATATTGGCGTTTACATAGTGACTTACACGCAGAATACTCTGCATATGCCGGCCCGCGCCGGCTTTATCGCCTCGACGACTGGTTACGTGTTCAGCATGGGGGCCACTCTGTTGGGCGGCTGGCTGTCGGATAAGTATGGCCGCTGCCCGATCAATATCTGGGGCAATCTCGCCTTTCTGTTGGTGATTTATCCCGCCTTTGCCTGGATCACTTCTTCTCGCTCCTCATTCGCGCTCATTGCCGGCGTCGCACTCCTGGGCGGTCTCCAGAACATCCCTGCGGGTTCCTACTACGCCTCGCTGTCGGAAAGCCTGCCTCCATCGATTCGCAGCAGCGGCTTCGGAATTGCCTACTCCGTTGCCATTGCCGCTTTTGGCGGTACCACACAACTGGTCGCCACCTGGCTGATCCACTGGACCGGGAGCGCCATGGCCCCGGCCTGGTATCTGATCGGCGCCTCGGTGGTGGGGCAGATCGCACTGATGATGGTAGCCGAGAGCGCGCCTGTGCGGGTTGCAGCTGCGTCCAGGGTAGCCACTGCTCTACCCTGATCTTGAGGGGATAAGGGGAGCCAACTCCAAGCGAACCAACGGTTGAGTCATGACCTCATCCTTCTGGAGGAGTTCCTGCAGTTTCACATCAGGGCTCCGTAGATGGTCAACCCAGACCGAGGTATCAACCAGGATCACTCTTCCACCCTGCGCCGTCCACTCATTAGAGGATCAGGTTAAGCCCAGCAGTCTCAGCGAAGGCCTGGAAGTCACGGTCTCTGGTGATAAGCGGTACTCCGCCATCGATACAGCTTTGGGCGATGAGCGCGTCACCAAGACGTGCCTTGCGCTTCTTTGCCAGCACTTGAGCTCTCAGGCTGCCCGCGCGCTGCCAATAGCCCGGCCGGATGTCAATCAGCGGCAGGTCCGACAGACTATGCCCGGCAGACGAGGGGAGCCCCGGGTCACTCAGCAATTCGGTCAGGACTGCAGGCGCCATCACAACCTGGCGGTCCCCGAGTGCTTTGGTGAGCATCTCGACATCATCACCGCTTTTGCCTTCAAGGAACGCGATCCATGTGCTGGTGTCGGATGCGATCATCTATCGGCCTTGAGATCCGCCAGCGGACGTGAAAAGTGAACCTTTCCCCTGAGCCGCAGCAAATGCGCATAGGCGCGGGAAGCAGCCATAAGTTCAAGACCGGCACGGACGGTCTCTGTGATTCCAGAACCGCTCGCCTCCTGTGCCTTTCGCAGAAGGTCCGCCCGTACCTCAACCGTGATTTTTCTCATCATTTCCATCCTCAACTCTCCCGCACCATAGTCTATACCAGCATTCGGCATGGTGTTAAAACGCCGTCAGACACTAATGCGGTGACAGGATGTGTGCTGCAGGAGCACGGAAGGAGTCGAAAGTGAAATGAAATCCGTGTTGTAAAGCTGCATAGGAGATGAGGGTAGGCCCCTCGGGATCGGCTTTCAGGAGCAGGTCTCAAACCAGCCCGTTCCACAACTCGGCTCCTCTGGTAGGCAATTTACCAAGATTCCCGTTTCACTGGAATTCGGGCAACTTCCGTTCGGCAGACGATCCGGGAACTGGCAGACTGCAAGCAGCAAGTGAATTGACTTGCCGGGAGTTTCGCTCTTACCATCAGTCAAACCATCCGCATCCATACAGTCGCGACATGATTGACACGACTTTCTCGCACTACCGCATCATGGAGAAGCTTGGCGGCGGTGGAATGGGCGTGGTTTACCGGGCGGAGGACACGCGCCTGGGCCGCTTTGTTGCGCTCAAGTTTCTTCCCGAAGACCTGGCCCGGGACCGTCAGGCACTCGAACGCTTTCGCCGCGAAGCCCGCGCCGCATCCGCGCTCAACCACCTCAATATCTGCACCATCTATGACATCGGCGAGGAGAATGGTCGCGCCTTCATCGTCATGGAGTTTCTTGAAGGCATAACCCTTAAGCACCGCATCGCGGGAAAACCTGTCGAAACCGATGTCCAGCTGGGGTTGGCCATTGAGATTGCCGATGCGCTGGATGCCGCTCACAGGAAAGGCATCGTCCACCGCGATATCAAGCCGGCCAACATCTTCGTAACCGAACGCGGGCATGCCAAGATTCTGGATTTCGGTCTAGCCAAGGTCGCACCCACGAGCACATCCTCAAGCCAGACTGGGGCGACCACTGCCGTGGCAGAGACGATGGATGAGCAACACCTGACCAGCCCAGGTGCAGCCCTGGGAACCGTCGCTTACATGTCGCCCGAACAGGCCATGGGGAAGGAACTGGATGCCCGAACCGATCTCTTTTCTTTCGGAGCCGTGCTCTATGAGATGGCCACCGGAACCCTGCCCTTCCGTGGCGAGAGTTCTGCGGTCATCTTCAAGGCCATTCTGGATGGGAAGCCGACATCGGTGGTGCGCCTGAACCCTGACTTGCCAGTGGAGTTGCAACGGATCATCGACAAGTCACTGGAAAAAGATCGTAATCTGCGCTACCAGAGCGCCGCCGAGCTGCGGGCGGACCTGCAGCGGCTGAAGAGGGACACGGAATCACAGCGCATCTCAGCGCTTGGAGCTGCTCCACCGCCGGTCATCCGCAAGCGAAAACTCTGGTTGGGGGCCGCGGCGCTGCTCATTGTGCTGGCGGTCATCTATGCCTACAACATGCGTTCGGTTCCCGTTTTGAGGGTCGCAGAATATACCCAGATCACTCACGACGGCCACTCAGGAGAAGTTATCGGAACCGATGGCAGCAGGCTCTATCTGATGAATCGTGGGCACATCCGGCAAGTTGCGATTTCAGGCGGAGAAATTCAGCCGGTGACCTCCTTTACGTTGCCAACTCCCGCGCTATCTGACGTTTCGCCGGATGGCTCCACTTTTCTTATTACGGCGTACGGGAGGAAAGCTGCTTCGTCTGCGGCTCCAACCTATAGTGTCCCGATTCTGGGAGGCTCGCAGACTTATCTCGGAGACCTCGGTGGAGGAACCTGGGCTCCGGATGGGAAGTCCATTGTCTACGCCACGGCGAACGGCGACATCAACCTGGTGCAGAGCGACGGGACCGGTACCCACAGGTTGGCGTCAGCGGGGGGCGTTTTAGACCGACACTTCAGCTGGTCGCCAGACGGCAGAACCATCCGGTTTTTCAGAGATGGCTCACTTTGGGAGATGTCTTCGAGCGGCTCCAATCTTCACCAGCTGCTCCCGGGTTGGCGTGCCTCGGACGTCAAATGCTGCGGGAATTGGTCTCCCGATGGAGAATATTTCGTCTTCGCTACCGGGCCTCCTGGACCCATATCCCAGCTATGGGCGATGGATGAGCGACGCGGGCTATTCCGGCGGCACTCCCCGGAACCAGTTCAACTGACATCAGGTCCAATCGAGTGGGGTCTTCCAGTTTTCAGCAAGGACGGAAAGAAAATCTTTTCGAGCGGTGCCACGAGCCGCGGTGAGTTGGTCCGTTTCGACTCGAAGTCTAAGCTGTTTCAGCCCTTCCTCGGGGGCATTTCCGCCGAATTCGTCTCGTTCTCGAAAGACGGCCAGTCTGTGGCGTACATCTCCTATCCTGAAGGCACTGTGTGGAAGGCCAACACGGACGGAAGCCAACGCATGCAAGTGACTGGTACCGCTATCACTCCAAGATTGCTCCATTTGTCGCCTGACGGCACCCAACTCCTCTTAGTGGACTCATCTTCGAGCCAAGGCCCCCCCGCAATGTGGATTATCTCCTCGCAAGGGGGTGACGCTCGTCGTCTTCTGCCTAACGATAGTGAGCCAGAGATGGACCCGACCTGGTCGCCGGATGGACAGAAGATTGTTTTTGCTACCGACCAGTGGGGGAATCCGAAAAGCACCGTAAGTGTGCTCGACCTTGCCAGCAATAAGGTTACGCCGCTGCCTGGCTCATTGGGCATGACCGCGCCACGCTGGTCACCGGACGGCCGCAGCATCGTCACTCAGTCCTACGATCTGCTGACGTTGAAACTCTTCGACCTCCAGACGCAACAATGGTCCGTCTTGTACAAGGGGGGTGTCGCGGTGTTTCCGACATGGTCAAGCGATAGCCGCTACATCTTCTTCGTGCCATCTTTTTACGGTCCGGGTATTTTCAGGATCCCCATCGCGGGTGGGAATGCGGAGCTGGTTGCCGCTACGAAGGATTTGCATTACACGGGAACCTTCGGAGTTTGGTTTGGGCTAGACCCCACCGACACACCACTGTTGCTTCGCGATGCGGGAACTCAGGATATCTATGCCCTCAGCCTGGAACGGAAGTAGCCCGCCAGCCGGACCGCAGCAGCACCAGATTGGACACTAATGCAGTCCAGGATACCTATATCCGCCAAAACCTGGTGACGGGCGAAAACGTATACCGAAGTTCATGGGACTCCGTTTCTCGTTTCATTGGCGGATGTCATCATTTGCGCTTCTTGTGCTTGCAGAATGCGCCACATCGTCCCGGAAAAAATCATCGTCTGCGCGCTTTGCGGAACCTGGCAGGCATCCAACATCGCGTGGTAACGTGCCAGCGCAAGATCAAATTCCTGCACATCTCCGCCAAACACATCCGACCCAAAGACGAGTTTCTCGAAGGCGTCAGCACTGCTGGCCGGCGTATGAGGACTTGCCACGCCTGTCCACCAGAAAACGGAGCGGAAGAAGCCATAGTCATCTTTCTTCTTGATGAGGGTAGTGCCCGACATATCGAAATAGAGATTCGGGTCCCATCTTCCAATTTCACCCGCCTCCGCATAGTCTGGATTTCCCAAATGCGCGCCGATAACAGTCAGCTTTGGCCAATGTCGGGCAATCAAGTCAAGCCGCGTAACCCGGCTTCGGTCAAAGCTGATATCCGTGGGTTGTTCCGGGTGCAACCGATTCACGATGCCGGTATGAAAAAGCAGAATCATATGATACTTGTTGGCCCGATCGTAGATAGGCCAGTAGGCCCGATCGTCGTAGGCTTTCAGCGTTGAGCTGATCTCTCCCAAGCCTCGAAACCCCGCCGAATGGAAGCGATCGATCTCCTGTAACGCATTCGGATCATCCAGCTTGATATCGCCAAACCCGATAAATCGGTCGGGATGTTCGTGAATTAATTTACTCGCTTGGGGAAAACCCGCCGGAGTCGTCAAAAGGAAAGCTAACCCATCGGCCGCATCTAATTTAGCGAGTAGCTTTTCCAGGATCCCGGGCTCGCCGTCATAATGTATGTGAACGTCGATGAGCTTTGGAGTGTGATCCTGGGTCAACGCAGGGACGGACGCCAAGAGCAAAACCAAAACACTGAGCCATCGGGAATATTGCCTCATCGGCGACAGGTTAATTCGGCGACAGCATACCTATTGCACCGAATGAATACTCGCTACGGTAAATAGGTATCATGTCGGCGAATTCTCCCCTCACGAATGAACGCTGTGTGCTGGGTCAGTGGGCCTTCAGCGGTAAACTGGTCACCGCGCCCGTTCCGTGGTATTCCAACTGATACTCAATTTTCTGCTTGGTTGTGATGGGAAAGTAGAGATAACCAGCGACCGGCTTGGAGACTTCTGCGTCTTCCAATTCCTTGTCGAGCAGTTCTGTCTTCATGGTCTGTCGATCAGAGTCGGTCGTTGCCGCTGATGTACTCTGGTCGACTCCAACCCCCACGCCTGCCCCGTAAACCGGACCAGTTACCCGCCGACCGTTATAGTCGGGATAGCTCACATAGCCGACGTTTGCGGTCGGATACAGAGTTACATCACGGCTACTCTCCGGCCGCTTCTGGTAGATGGAGGCAATTGTTTCAGGGCTCGCCGGACCAACCAGGTCCTTGCCATCGGAGGTTCGCAGCCCAAAATCAGACTGCTTCAGGCTGATGGTCTTACTGTCTGCGGGGTAGAAGCCAATCTCTACCACGATGTACCGGCCTGCCAAAGGCGTGGCGAAGGAGTTCTGAACTTCTGTCTTTGAGAGCTGCTTTGCGCCGATGGAATATACCGGCTGAACATTGGACGCTGGGTACGCAGCGGCCGACGCCCGTGGCGCAGGGGTATTTTGCCCGACGGCCACGCCACAATTTAGCAAACCAACGATGAGTACACTCTTGCCGAAGTGAGTCATGACGTTTTACTCCAGGCTGACCTTCAGAGTCTTGCCGGTCAGAACATATATGCGCTTCTTCTTGGGGGTTTGATCCTTCGGACGAACTTCAAGATCATAGACGCCCGGAGCCAGCCAGAACTTCTTCAACGTGGCAGCGGTTCCTGCGTATGCGTTGTCAAGGTAAACTTCTGCATCTTTATAGGAGCCTTGCAGGCTGACTTGCCCCTTGTCAGGCTGGGGAACCAGATAGACTGGAGCAGCGAAGAAGGAATAGCCGATCCAGGGATCGTAAAAGAACGGCGGGTAGTATCCGGGCCAAACGGGACCAGAATAATAGCCGTACCCTGCGCCTACCGAAATCGATCCGAGGCGAACGCCTGCTGAAGCAGGGCTCAGCGAACCAATCGCGAGCAGCAAGGCGAGCGTAGGCAACCGAAGTGTTGCCATATTTCGTTCCTCTCGGCCTAATAATAACGCCGAATCAGACCGGAAGCTGCCTAATTCCACCGGCATCCTGGTCCTTGGTCGATTGGACGAACTGGATCAAGAATTGATAGCGAGAACAGGCCATCGCGCTCCCAATCCGTCCAGGACAGAATTATCAGCCAAACCCACTCGTCTCGGGGTCAAGAGGCCCGGGTTCCGGAGATTGTTCGCCAGGAAGCTGAGAAAGAATCGAAAACTGTGGGAGGTAAGGGCTGCGTGGCTTGCTTATCGGAATGGTTCCCGAGACACCCTAAACAGGCGTAGCGCGGTTTCAACGCAGTTTCTTGGCAATGGAGCGTTGTACAACGACTTCGTAAGCCGTGAACCAGGTGCAGACGACACAATTGCTTCATTACACAACCGCTGCGGCAGCATCGAGCTTGCGTCGTATGCAAAACCAGCGTGTGGTGTTGTAACTGAGACACGCCCATGTCGCTTCCATCGACGCCTTCCATCGGCCACGGCATCGGAACTGTCGAAGCCCGCAACGCTGCTTGATCCAGGCGTGTGGGAATTCCGCAATCTGCGATCGCTGCTTATAGATCTGCTTCGCCTCCTCGGTCATCATCCTGGCTTTGAATGCAATCGTGGCAGCGGGTTCTTCGATGCGTGTAATCTTTCGTCTCCAGCTGGCTGGCGCCTTTTTGCTAGCACACTGATCACGATACGTACAGCTGCGGCAGACCGCTTTGGCTGGTCTGTATGCGTGTCGACGCACACCGTTCGTGTCGTTGTAGATGGCGAAATACGTTAGCTTCTCTCCAGCCGGGCAAAGGTAAATGTCTCGCTCAGCATCGTAGGCAAAAGCACTCGCGATAAAGGCTGGACCGCGACCGCAGGCATCGTAATCCGTTGGCCGCCAGGTTTCCTGCCAGGAGCCATAGAAGCTGACTCCCGCAGTCTCCGCCGCCTTTACGGAAGTATGATCGGTAAAGTCGCCATCGGCCACAATCTGCTTCGGCAAGCGCCCCAGCGTCGTCTTGCAGCGATCCAGGGCGGGCTCCAACTGGCGATAGTCCGTCGCGTCGGTCGTGGCCTCCACGTTTACCACCAGCCCGTGGGTAGTATCCGTGACCAACTGCACGTTGTAGCTCGGCACCGTTCCACCTTCACCGTTTCTCATCACGTGCGCCTGTGGGTCGGTGCTGGAGGCTCTGGCTACAAACTCCTTGGGATCTCGCTTCCTTGTTCGCTGCAGCCGCTCTACCTCGCGCACCGCAGCCTCCAGACGGCTTTTTCGTTGCCGGGCTGCTCGCCGTTGTGCAGCCACCTGACAGCTGGCTCGCTTACCTTCTTCCGCTGCCTGCGCGTTCATCTTCTCCACCTGCTCTCGCGCCAGGGCCAGGTGAGCCTCTAGCTTCTCTTTACGACGAAAAGTGTTGCCACTTGCGTTGGCCTTTATCTTGGTGCCGTCCAAGGTGACTCGCTCCATGGTGATCAGCCCTTCGGCGCTCAACATGCCAAGCACTTGGACAAACAGATCATCCAGTGCCACTTGATGGTCGGAGCGAAATCCGGATAGGGTCCGATAGCTGATCGGTTGGCACCCACAAAGCCACAACGAACCGGGCTCGAAGTCACACTGCCGTGACAACTCCCGCGCCGAACTGATCCCTCGACCGTAGGCGTACAACCACAAGCTGATCAGTAACCGCGGAGATGTATGGTCTCGGCCTGCACTGCCTTCTACTGACGCGATCTCGGCATGGTACAGACTTAGATCCATTCGACCTACTAACTCCCAGATCGAACGCGCACTATGATCCTCGTCAATTAGCCTCTCGACATCGACGGTGCGCAGAATCAGTTGGGAACGATCGATCGATGCCAGGCGTGGAAGAGCGGGTGATGGCTTCACGCTTGCAGTCTAGCGGCTGCACCATTTCCACAACAGTCGCTACCTTGATCCTGCGGCCAATTTCTTCACAGCTTCCCGACGAGGAAACCGACAGCTGAGGCTTGATCGCAGAGCGCCCAATCGATAGGGGTTATTTCGTCCCCCTCATTGTCCACGTTATCGGCGCGCTTACTCGTTGAAAACGATCAGGCTCGATGCTTGCGGGATCGAGTACGGCGAGCCCGCGGCCTGCTTGATGCTCGTGGGGGTAGCCGTATAGACGAACAACGCATTCCCACTCAAGGCAAACAGGTGATTGTCACGGTCCGAGCCGAACTCCTCAAAGGAATCTTCCGTCTGAAGCAAGCCGGTGTAATGCGTGATCGGACTGCTGCGGTTGAAATGGAAGACCTGGAACCCTTGGCCGCCGGCCGCGAGCAGCTTGCCGGATGGGGATATGCTCATCGTGCCCACCCACGAGAGAGCGGTCGTGGGCATGTTCGTGTTGGTGCTCTGGGTGGTCAGATCGCCGTCGGCCTTGGCGGTAAAGGTCCCCAGCACATCGTTTCCTACCATTACACCGTAGTCATTGCTGTAATCTTCTAAAGAGAAGACCACGTGATCGGTGGAATCGATGGCGATCGAGCTGGTTAAGTATTGGTCGTCGGGGTTCTTCGGGTTCGGCGGTCCGTGGGGAAACCTGGGGACGTTCATCATGTTTACGGGTCAGCGCCGATGCGGTAACGTGGTGAATCTCGCCGAATCCCCCCACTCTGCTTCGCTCCGGTCGGGATGACAAATTTGTGTAACGAACTAAGGCTCAGGACAGTAGAGCCTGGCATGCGACTGTGATCAACGGTTTCGGGCTTGCGGCGTTCTGCTTCCCAACGGCAAAGTTCCCGGCTCGTCTGAGAACCTATCTTAAATAGCGAATAAAATCTCCACGCCCCGAACTTTTCCGCCCAAAAGCGAATCTATATATACGTATCAACAGAAGATTTCGACCGGGGGCAGCTTCTCGCCGGCAGTCTCCGAGCCGGCAGTTGCCCGTCGTCTGGGCCAAAGCGCGAGCAAGGATAGTAAGGATAAGCCCTATCCGGTAACACACCCGATCACCGTCTCAAATTAAGCAAAGCACCTTAGACAAAAAATATCCCGCCGCGGCGGGATTTCTTTTGCTTTAAAAACCCACCTTGGAAAGCGAGACACCTATGCCGAAGAATAAAGTCAACGACCTCATCACCGATCAGGAAATGACCTTTGCCCACCTGGTCCTCTCCGGAAACATGACCGACCGCCAGGCCGCGGAAGCCGCCGGCCTCAACCCGGAAAGCGCCGCCTACACCAAGGCCAAACCCAGGGTGCGCGCCTACATGGCCGAGCACCGCGCCGCCCTGCACGAAAAACTCGTAGCCGAGGAAAGCGAAGGCCTGCGCAAGCTCAACATCGGCCGCGACAAGCTCCTTGCCCACCTCTGGTACTTGGCCACCCTCCCTCCGGAAGTGACCCGAGGCAACATCAACGGCCAGCTCAAGGCCACCGCCATGTTCGCCTCCTTTGGAGGGCTCATCCCGGAAGCCTCCGCCGCCCACCCCGAACAGCCCTCCGTCAAGGCGGATATCTACCAATCCACAGTGGCTCAGGGAGCAGAAGGAAAAAGAAGCCAGCCAGCAATCCAATCCTGCCGTTGCCCAGCAGGAAGAGGAGCCGGCCCTTCCCTCGGCCGAACCCGCTCCCGCCGCAGCGCCAGATGCTCGAAACTCAGGCTTGGACACAGGCCAGAACTCAGTCTTGAACTCAGTCCAGGACTCAATCCAGGACTCAATCCTGGACCACGGCCCTCAAACCGCCTCTGCCTCCGGCCCTGTCTCTGACCCACCCCGACCCCCCGGCACCCGCATCCCCACCTTTGCGGAACTGGCATCGTCGCCGTTTTACATCGTTTGTTCCCGACACCTCGTCTGGTCCCGACACCCGGGTCCCCTTCTCCATCGACAAGACCCGCTTTCGCAACCGCCGCTGACCCCATTGCAAAACCGGGAGAACGCCTGACATCGCCCTTAGACGCTGCAGAAAGTGCTAAAAACATCGAATTTTATGCAGATTTATGAAAAGCCCCAAGCGGCTTCGCAGACGGACCAGGGAAGAGGGAGCTTCGGAGGATGACCAGCCGCCCAGGAATGGTGGGCACCGCGGTCATTGCTGACGTTTGGCGGCCGGCCCTCCGGAGGTAATTTATGACCTAATTTATGACCAGACGGAACGTTGCCGTTACTTCAATCCGTCTGTCCCGCCCGCGGCAAGGTCTGCCGTGGACATCACCATCATGTTGTTGTTTATATTGTACTTAGTACGATGCCGTTGACGGCATAATGCCGTCTATGACATATTACTGTAGATGGCATGGGAAGTCGAGTTTGCGGATGAATTCGGAGAGTGGTGGGAACGGGCTCGACGCTGCTGAACAGAAAAGCGTCGATTTTTCCGTCACCCTGCTTTCCGAAGCTGGACCGACACTGAAGATGCCCCATTCCTCCGGAGTTGAATCATCGCGGCACAGGCATATGCGTGAGCTCCGAATCCAGCATGAGGGGCGTCCGTACAGAGTTCTTTATGCGTTCGATCCGCGCCGCACGGCAATCCTGCTGATCGGCGGGGATAAAACAGGCAACGACCGATGGTACGAGGAATATGTACCTCAAGGAGATGAAATTTACGACCAGCATCTGAAAGAGCTGGAAGACGAATAAGCAAGGAAAGAGGACCAGTCCTCCGTACTGGGGTTATCCCACCGAGGAGAGAGACGGTTATGGCGAGGAACTACAAGGAACTGCAAGCGAAGATGAATCCTGCGGATGTTGCCGAGAACCGGCAGCGTGTACGCGAAGAGTTGCAGAGGATGGCGCTCGATGAGTTGAGAAACGCCAAACAACTCACGCAGGCAGATATGGCGGAACTGTTAGATGTTCCGCAGAGTTCGATCTCGCGTATCGAACAACGGACCGATATGTATCTGAGTACATTACGCAACTACGTTCAGGCGATGGGAGGCGTGCTCCAGATACAAGCGGTGTTTCCCGAAGGAGGCGCAATCGTCATCAACCGGTTCGGGGATTATGAGGATCAGCCGTACGTCGTCGTGGTTCGGATAGAAACGAACGACGCATTTCAGTTGCAGGCGCGGCCATTTCACCACCAAGGGGAAACTCTATCGACGCGACGGGTCAGATGGTCAGGAATCGTGAAAGCGATGAAAGCTCTTCATCTCGCGGAACCGCAGATTTCAACGATTCGCAACAGCCTTCAGCAATCGCAAGAGGTAGAGATCGGCGGAAGGGCCGGTCAGAGGATTTTTCAAATTCCGGATTTGGTAGCCGCGGGATTTGAGCCTGTGGCTGCTATCTAGGTCACAGGAAAACGCCACCTTATTTCCCCAGGCAAACTGGACTCTTGCCGATCTACTTTTCGAAGACGACGTGTTTACGCAGCCAAGGCACGAGTTTGTCGAAGGTGAATTGGCTTCCGTCGTAGAGCGCAAGCACGAAATTCTGCGTCCCCTGGGCGGTGGCCGTGAGCTGTGCGCCGTTGATCGCGAGAAACGTATAGGTGGCGGCAAAGGCGGTGCGCTTATTGCCGTCGAGGAACGGGCGGTTTTGGGACAGGCTCTCCCAAAGGGCCGCGGCTTCTTCGATGAGATCGGCATAGTAGCCGGTCTGCGGCCGGAAGAGGGCGGATTCAAGCAGACCAGGATCGCGAAAGCCGTGACTGCCACCATAACGCTCGATCTGGTCGACATGCATGGCCAGAACCTCGGCCACGGTGAGGTAGTCCGTCATTCAGCGAGCTTTTTGTAGAGGGATGCGTATCTGTCGTGGCTGGTGAGGTAAGCGTCCATGACACGCGCGCGGGGCCTGGAGGCCTTACGCTTCTCGATCAGGTCCGCGAGTGCCTCTTCCACGAGCACTTGCAGTTGGCGGCCTTCCTTCTCGGCAAGGCTACGCACAGCGGAGAGGATTTTGGAATTGACCTGGGTTGCGAATTTCTCACGGGTGGGCGGCACGAGGATATCCTCTTGTTTGTTTCATTTCTATCATGATTTGTCATGATGGATCAAGAAACGTGTTGGTCAACAAAACGCGGGCAACAGCGGGCAAGTCGGCGGCTCGGTGAAGAGTGTGTCAAGGATGCTTGGCTGCTTCGCGGGCTTTTTCTACCAAAGCCTGGAAGCGCGGGTCCGGATGAAGGCTCTCGAAGTCGGTGTCGGCGGCGATCCAATCGGGACCGGTCCCTCCCAGATCGATGGCCTTGCCTAGATACAGGAGCGCGTCTTCCTTGTGCCCCGTGAAGGCGGCGGCGCCGGCAAAGTTGTACCAGACCGAGGCCAGCACGCCGGGCTGATTTGCTTTCTGCGCCTCAGCAAGGGCTTGCTGAAAAACCTTTTCGGCCTCAGGATAGCGGCCTTCATGACTCAGGCTGGTCCCGATACCACACACGCTCCGCAAGGTCCGCTGGTTGTCAGGCCCGAGAACGCGGCTCTCCGTGGCGGCCGTCTCCCGGTAGAGCTGTTCGGCCTCGCGACTGCGTTCTTCATCGTCGAGCGTTTGCGCCAGCAGGCCCTGCGAGATCAGGGTTTCCGGGTCTTCCGGGCCCAGGACGCGGCGTTGGATGTCGATCGTCTTCCGTTGCAAGGCCTCCGCTTCCTTATCGTGACCCTCCTGGGTCAAGGCATTCGCCAGGCCGCCCATGGCGTTCAGCGTGACCGGATTCTCCGGCCCCAGCACGCGGGTGCAGGCAGCGAAGGTGTCGCGGTAAAGTTGCTCTGCCTCGGCAAGGTGGCCTTCATTGAGAACGATGATCGAGAGCAGGGCCATGGAATGCAGGGTATTGGGATGATCGGGCCCGAGGACGCGGCGCTGGATCGCAAGCGTGTCGCGCGTCAATTTTTCTGCTTGGGGCAAACGGCCTTCGTCCACCAACGCACCGGCGAGATTGCCCATCGTGCGCAGAGTTCGGCTGTCCTCGGGGCCGAAGACGCGTTGCTCGTTGGGGAGGAGCTCACGATAGAGTTTCTCCGCCTCTGCAGTATGACCGTCCATGCGCAGGATCGTCGCCAGGCGGAAGGAGGCTACGAGCGTATCGGCGTCGCTGGATCCAAGCACCTTGCGCTCTGTGTCGAGGGTGTCGCGCGCCAGTTTTTCCGCTTGGGCGGGGTGGCCCAGATCCGCTTGTACGGCGGCCAGATAACTCTCAGAACGAAGGGTATCGCGATGGCGCGGGCCCAGCACCCGCTGCTGAATCTGCAACGCCTGCTCGAGCAACGATTGGGTTTTGGGATAGAGGCCGAGGCCGTAGTAGGTGTTGGCCATGGTGTAAATCATCTTGGCCTGCAGTTCGGGGTCGTTGCCAAGGCCGGCATTGACCTGGGTTGCGCCCTTGTCGAGGAGTTCCCGGGCGGTGACCGTGTTGCCACGGGCGATGCTTGGATTCGGGACGCGGAAAATGCCGGTCATGAATTCCGTAATGCGGTCGGCACGATCGCGCTCCCGGGTCACGCGGCGAAGCGCAACCGACTGGGCAATCGCGAACGCGATCAGCAGCAACACGGCCATAGCAGCCAGGGCGACGCCCAGCGTGTGGCGACGAATATATTTGCCTGCGCGATAGACGGCGCCCGGGGCGTGCGCGTTCACTGGCTCGTTGCGCAGCAAGCGGCCGATGTCCGCGGCCAGGTCGGAGGGCGATGCGTAGCGACGGGCGCGGTCCTTCTCCAGGGCTTTCAGGGTGATGACGTCGGCGTCGCCGCGCAGTTGGCGAACCAGCAAGGGGAGATCGGCGCCGCGGTTCTGCGCAGTGATGGCGGAGTCGGCGCCGAGCGAGCGCAACCGCGTGCTGGGTCGCGGCGCATCCTGTTCGCGCAGGCGACGCAGTACTTCGTCGAAAGCCAGCTTGCGGAAGTCGAGGGGCAGCTGACCGACGAGCAGTTCGTAGAGGATGGCGCCGAGCGAGTAGACATCGCTGCGGGTGTCGATGTCCTGGCCGGCGGAGTCGGCTTGCTCCGGGCTCATGTAGCCCGGGGTTCCCAGCACCATGCCGACCCGGGTGAACATCGTTTCCGCGTTCAGGCCCTGCGAGACAGCTTTGGCTACGCCGAAGTCGATGATGCGGGGCATGGGCTTGCCGTTGACTTCGGTGACCAGGATGTTGGAGGGCTTGAGGTCACGGTGGATGATGGCTTTCTGGTGAGCGTGTTGTACGCCTTCGCAGACTTCGATGAAGAGTTGCAGCCGCGCGCGCATGGTAAGCCGGTGCCGGTCGCAGTATGTCGTGATGGGAATACCGTCGACGTATTCCATGGCGAAATACGGGCGGCCTTCCTGGGTGGCGCCGGCGTCGAAAACTTTGGCGATGGCGGGGTGGTCCATCAGGGCGAGCGCCTGGCGTTCCGACTCGAACCTCGCGACTACCTCGCGGGTATCCATGCCGGCCTTGATTAACTTGATGGCGACGCGGCGGCGGACGGGCTGGGTCTGCTCCGCCAACCAGACTTCGCCCATGCCGCCTTCGCCGATGATGCGCAAAAGGTGGTAAGGACCGATGACCAGATCGGGCGCGTTGGACGGGAGGCCGGCGGAGGCTTCGGAGACGGTTTCGTCCTGACCAGGATCGTGACCGGGATGTTCTTCAGGCGCCATGTTTAGTAGGTTGCCACGGAAACCCCCGATGGATCTGCGGAAAGGAGTTTCAAACAGACGTGAGAAATCCGCCCGGACGAAAGGCCGTCTACCGAAGCGATGCCCGAAGTCCAAGCTCGTCTGCAACGTCTCCCAGACGCCGGTCTCGGGTCCAGATCGAGATCGACTTGTCGAAGAGGGCAGAGCATACCAAGAGGCCGACCGATTGCCCGCCGGGCTCCAGGGCGGAAGGCCGCAGCGACCGCATGGCGAGCAATTAAGTTTGCTGCAACAGGATGCCTATGTCGCCGCATCAGGTCCACGGGTTGAGGATGGCAACGCCGGTGGGTTCGAAGTCCTGCACATTTCGCGTAACGATCGTCAGCCCGTGAACAATGGCGGTCGCGGCGATCAGTGCATCCCGGTCGGCACGCGGGTTTGGTATATGCAGGGCTGCGCATCGCTGCGCGACTGCTATATCCACAGCGAGAATGCGATTGTGGAAAGTCGGCAATACGTTTCCATCCATCCAGGAGCGAAGAAGCCTCCCTTGGACCGGATCGCGACGCTCAATCAAGAGGATTCCAATCTCGAGTTCCAGAATCGAGATGGATGACAAGAACAGAGTTACCGGGGAAATATTTCTCGCCCATGCTTTCACGCCGCGATTGATCTTGCCGGTCTTCGCCTTCCGCAATTCGGAGACGACATTCGTATCGAGCAGGTACATCAAGACAAATCCGCCGCTTGGTGAAGACTGCCCGGCAGAGGAGGCGGTTCAAACTCAATCTCATCGGCATTCGGCATCGCCAACAGATCGACGATGCTTTCGTGCTTGTCAACAATCTTCTGATACTCCTCGATTGTCAGCAGAACATCGGCAGGTCGTCCGCGGTCTGTGATAAAGACGGGGCCACGCTTTGCGGCCTTTTTTGCCCTGCTGGTGTCCTGGTTGAATTCCCGGCTGGAAAGCGTTGTGATGGCCACAGTCCTTTTCCTGTTCATACTGAAGATAGCAACGTTTCTACATTATAAGCCGTTCTGGAGTCATGTGGGAGTTACGTGGTACCCCAAGTGAGCGATCTCAGCCCGGCATCACGACAGAATAACCCTGCTTGCGGGCGTGCTGATACAGGGCCCCATCAAAAGTAACAAGCGTGGATCGCAAGCCGTTGGAGTAACCTTCGCGTCGTTCATTCGGAACAGAGCCCTTCGGGAACGGATACCATCAACCGAGTTGAGAGAGGAAATCGCAACTTGACTAGCCATCTCTCCCCACCAAACCCAGGACTGACGTCCTGGGCTACTTTCAGGTCGTCCCTTCCCCGTTTTCCTGTGGAACTTGGTGGCTTTGGCAAACTCCATGCGCCTTTCCTTACTGAAAGGCGCATACGCGGGCTTGTCCAGCGCTGCGTGGCAGGAAATCCGGGTTCGGGACTGGACGTTGAAGGCTGGCTGAGGAGTCGAGGGATCTGCAACTCCCTACGCACTTAGCAGGATGCGGAGATCGCGCAGGTTGTTATGGGTGGGGCCAGTGACCAGCGGTGTCGCCCAGCGCGGTGAAGAGCGGATAGGCGTCGAAGCGGGCGAGCGCGGACGCAGCATCCATCCCCAAAGCCTGACCTCGGGCCACGGTTGTCTCATCGGCTATGGCGCCGGCCGCGGCGCTGTTGCCATCGATCCCGTCGCTGCCGGCACTGAGCACGACCATGGGAGTTGCCAGGTCAAGCCTGGCGAGCGAAAGCGCGCAGGCCAGCGCGAACTGCTGGTTACGGCCACCAGAACCGTGCTCGTGGCCAAGGCGCACCGTCACTTCGCCACCCGAGAGCAGACACAGTTTTGGGGAACCAACCCGCAGTTGATGGAAGCGGTCCAGCAAATAGCGCGCGGCATCGCCGTAGTCCCAATCGTCACAGCTGTTGTCGATCACCGTCTCATAACCCAGGGCGACAGCCTTCTCCCGGGCAGCATCGATCAGGTCGTCGCTGGACAGCAAGGTCTCGACCGGCGCATGGGCCAGGGCCGGCGTCTCGGGGAGTGCGGGATCATCGAAGAAGGCCCGCACCGCCGGGGTGAAGCGCTCCTCAAGATGGTAGCGGTGGACGATCTCGCGGCACTCCGCCACCGTCGACGAATCGGGAAGGGTGGGCCCGGAGGCCAGGGCGTCAAGAAAGCGGGGCGCCACGTCGGAGACCAGCCAGGAGAACCTCGCCGCCCGGGAGGCAGCCGCCGCCAGACGGCCACCCTTAACCGCGGAGAAGTGCTTACGCACCGTGTTGATCTCCGCAATGGTGGCGCCTGAACCCACCAGGGCCTGGTAAAGGGCGCGCGTGTCTTCAAGGGAGATATTCGGGTCCATCGGCAGCTCGAACATGGCGGAACCGCCGCCGCTAATCAGAAAGAAGACGAAGTCCCGCGCACTCGTGGCGTGCAGCAGGCGCAGGGCTGCTGCTGCAGAGGCAAAGGAGTCCTGGTTGGGCAACGGATGGCCGCCGGCATAGTAGTCGATGCCAGGTATCCGCTCCGCAGGCAGCAAGGGAGCACAGCATACGCCGCCGGCAAACGCAAAAGGCAGGCGGGAGCGCAGCGTCTCCAGCATCGGCAGTGCCGCTTTGCCCAGGGCGACGGCGTAGATCCGGTCGTACTGCTGCAACGGAATCGATCTCGCGCCGAGCCGCCGGTCGAAAGCTGCCGGAATGCTGGAGGCGCGAAGCGCGTGATGAAAAATGGCGCGCGCCTCGTCATGCAGTTTGCGCCGTGCCGCATCGCTCATGGCGCCGTCACCATAAAGTGGGTCCCGATCCAGGCGCGCAATGCGAGCTGCATCGGCTCCAACTTACCGGCGAAGAAATGGTCGGCATCCTCTAACAGAACGAGCTCGGCCGGGGGCGCCGCGGCGGCGACCACGGCCTCCAGCGCAGCGCGCGGACCGTATTCATCGGCGGTGCCGCTGATAAAGAGCTTAGGTTTTAGGCAGCCGGCGAGAAAAGCATAGTGATACTCGCGGCCGCCGGCACGGACAGGAAGCCCGAGCGCTGCGACCCCTTTGACCCGCGGGTCGCCGCAGCAGGCGCGCAAGCCAACGCTCGAGCCGAAAGAGAAGCCGGCGAAGAGAATCGGCAGTTGATACTCCCGCTCGAGCCAATCGAGCGCAGCGCGCACATCGTCTACCTCGCCGCGGCCGTTGTCGTGGGTGCCCTCGCTGAGGCCGGCGCCGCGAAAGTTGAAGCGCAGCACTGGCAGCCCGAAGGACTGGAAGCACTTCATCGCGTGATAGACCACCTTGTTGTGCATGGTGCCGCCGAAGAGCGGATGAGGATGGCATACCAGGGCAGAATAAGGGGCATCCCGTTCCCCCAGATTCAGCAGCGCTTCGATGCGGCCGGCCGGCCCTCGCAGATCGTCCACGTTGCGCAGCAACCCGGCTGAAGTGGGGTGGAGGTTCATCGCTGCTCCGTATCTTAATGCTCAGGTATGCTGAAAAACGATGAAGCCCCTCGATCCTGTGGACCTGACCCGCCGCCTGGTGGATATTGAATCGCTCACTTACAACGAGGGAGCGGTGGGCGCGTATCTCGATGACCTGCTGCAGGCGCGGGGCTTTGCCGTGGAACGGACCGCGGTGCCCCAACCGCCGCAAAGCCGCTATACCGGGCGAACGCTTCAACCTGTATGCCGGCAGCGGAGAGCGCCCGGATGTGGTGCTTTCCACGCACATGGATACGGTGCCCCCCTTCATCCCCAGCAGCGAGGATGATCTCTTTCTCTATGGCCGCGGCTCCTGCGATGCCAAAGGGATCATCGCTGCCCAACTGGCTGCCGCTGAGCGGTTGCGCGACGCCGGGGTGGCGGCCGGGCTGCTGTTCGTGGTGGGCGAGGAGCGCGATTCGGCGGGCGCCCGAATGGCCAATCTACATCCCAAGGGAAGCCGTTTTCTCATCAATGGAGAGCCTACCGACAACCGCCTGGCGCTGGCTTCGAAAGGTGCTCTGCGCGCCGAAATACGGGCCTCCGGCACCATGGCGCACTCTGCTTATCCGGAGCTGGGCGATAGCGCGGTGCACAAACTGGTGCATGCGCTTGAGCGGCTTCTGGCACTGGAGCTGCCCAGCGTGGAGGGAGTGGGCCCGAGCACGCTCAACATCGGCGTCATCCACGGTGGACATGCACCTAATGTGATCGCCGATACCGCGGGAGCCCAGGTGCTGGTTCGGCTGGTGGGCCCATCGGAGCAGACCCGCAAGGCGATTGAGCAGGCAGTCGCCGGCCTGGCCGAGGTGGAGTTTACCCTGGAAATTCCCTTCATCCGCATGCGCGAGGTGGAAGGGCTGGAAACTATGGTGGCGGCCTTCACCACCGATATTCCCGCGCTGACCAACTGGGGTGAGCCGCTCTTGCTCGGTCCCGGCTCGATTCATGTGGCGCATACCCCGTTTGAGAAGATTGCCAAGCGCGAACTGCTGCAGGCGGTTGACCTGTACTTCGAGGTGGCGCAGCGGCTCGCCGGATGAAGCAATGAGGACATTCGGTTGGCCCACGCGGCTGAAGTATGGACTGATCGCTGCGCTGGCAGGTTGGTGGGCAGCCTGGGCGGTCTGTTTTCCCTTTGAGCTTGCGCTCGCCTGGCGGTATGTTGACGGAAACGCCCGCCAGCTGCCGAGTACGCTGGCCAAAGGATTGGTGGTGTGGGGTGGCTTCAGCTTCTTCATGGCCATGGCCGGGTTCCTGCCCCTGATGCTGCCCCTGCTCTTGCTGGTGTCACCAGCTTGGATTGTCCGCCTCCGCCGCATCCTCATCCCCGCGGCCCCGCTGGTCGCCCTGCTGGCCCTCTACCACCGCATGGGGTTCCTGCACGCCTATTACTACCGCCATCCGCGTGAGGTCGGTACCTTCTTCTTCACCGCGCCCAATTTTTTCGTTATTACCTTCGCCCTGGTGGCAGTGTGGGTTTATATGGCGCTGGCCAAGCGTCGGCTCTTTAAGCCAGACGCGCGGGCGGTGTAACAGCGCCGTCGCTTTGAATCGGCCCTAGGTAGACTTAGCAACAGATGACACATCCGACCAACTCCCTTGCCCAGGCTTCGTCCTCGTACCTGCGATCCGCGATGCACCAGCCAGTGCAGTGGCATGAATGGGGCCCCGCAGCGTTTGCCCGCGCGGCTGGTGAAGACAAGCCCATCCTGCTCGATATCGGCGCCGTGTGGTGCCACTGGTGCCACGTGATGGACCGCGAAAGCTATGAGGATCCCAGTCTGGCGGAAGTGATCAACCTCCACTTTATCGCCGTTAAGGTCGACCGCGACGAACGCCCGGATGTGGATACGCGCTACCAGGCCGCGGTGGCCGCCATCAGCGGGCAAAACGGATGGCCATTGACCGCGGTGCTGACTCCCGAGGGCAAGCCTTTCTTTGGTGGGACCTATTTCCCCCGGGACGACCGTTACGGCCGGCCTGGCTTTGCCCGGGTCCTGCTCACCATGGCGGACGCGTGGAAGACACGCCGCGAGGAGGTAGTGGAGTCGGCCGGCAGCGTAGTGGAAGCCATCGAATACAACGAGAATTTCGCCGGCCGCGGGGGTAGCCTCAGCATGGACATCGTCGACAAGATGGTGACCTCCGCGCTGGAGAAGTTCGATCGTCACCACGGAGGCTTCGGCTCGCAGCCCAAGTTTGCTCATCCCTCGGCCATCGACCTGCTGCTCGACGTGGCTGCACGCACCGGCAACCAGGCGGCGCGGGAGGCGGCTACTGTAACCCTGGAGCGGATGGCCCGGGGTGGAGTCTATGACCAGCTGGGCGGGGGCTTTCATCGTTACTCCGTCGATGAGGCCTGGGTAGTGCCGCACTTCGAGAAGATGTTGTACGACAACGCCGAGCTGCTCAAGAACTATGTGCACGCCTTTCAGAGTTATGTCGATCCCGAGTCGGCGCGCGTGGCCAAAGACATCATCCGCTGGATGGATGAGTGCCTCACGGACCGCGAACGGGGCGGCTTTTATGCCTCGCAGGATGCGGACATCGACCTGGACGACGATGGCGATTACTTTACCTGGACGCGCGCCGAAGCTGCGGCCGTGCTGACCCCGGAAGAGATGGAAATTGCCGCGGCCTACTATGACATTGGCGACCTGGGCGATATGCACCACAATCCTGCCAAGAACGTGCTGCATGTGAAGCAGGCGCTCGATGTGGTGGCCGCGCGCGCCGGCAAGACACGCTCCCAGGCTGCCGAGCTGTTATCCGCGGCTCATGCGCGTTTACTGGCGGCGCGCGCAGAGCGCTCCACCCCGTTCATCGATACCACGATTTACACCAGCTGGAATGCCCTTGCCGTTTCCGCTTATCTCCAGGCGGCGCAGGTGCTCCGCCTACCCGAAGTGAAGACCTTTGCTCTGCTTACCCTGGATCGTCTGCTGCGCGAGGGTATGCATGCGGAGCGCGGCTTGGCCCATGTGATCTCCTACACCGGCGAGTCGACCGGCACCAAGTGGGTGGCGGGCATGCTGGAGGACTATGCGTTTCTCGCGCACGCATGCCTGGATGGTTGGCTGGCGACCGGCTCGGCCAAGTATTACGACGCAGCGCTGGACTTGGCCGAGCACATGGTGGCGAAGTTTTACGACACTGCTGGGGGAGGTTTTTTCGACGCTGCTGCCAAGGGAGAAGAATTGCTGGGTGCACTGACAGCACGGCGTAAGCCGTTGCAGGATTCGCCGACGCCGGCGGGAAACCCGGCAGCGGCCGCTGCGTTGCTGCGCCTGGAGGCGCTTAACGGACGAGCCGACTGCCGAGAAAAAGCCGAGGATACGCTGGAGGCATTCGCCGGCGTGGTGACTCACTTCGGACTTTATGCGGGCACCTATGGTCTGGCGCTCGAGCGCCTGTTGCTGCCGCCAGTGCAGGTGGTGGTGATCGGCGAAGACAGCGCAGCCGATGAGCTGGAAGCAGCCGCTATCGTGGTCTATGCAGTGAACAAGAGCGTAATTCGATTGACTCGCGCGCAGGTTGCCGGCCCGCTGCCGCCCCTCCTGGCTGAAACGGTGCCTTTGCTCCCGGACCTCCAGGCATCGCACAGCTTCGCTGTGGTTTGCCGGGGAACGTCTTGCTTGCCGCCGACCGCGGACCCGGAGCAGTTGCTCAAGCTATTGCAGAGCTAAATCGGTCCCCATCGAACAGAGTTCGGCCGGGCTACTCGCCGGTGAAAGGGTTGGTCTCGTTGGGCTTGGCGGTGGTGGGGTCGGGGGCCTTCGCCGCTTCGGCTTCACGCGGTGCGGTTGGATTTTGACTTGAACCGCTGGACACGCGATACGGACTGCCTGGCAGCAAATTGTGCTCCTCCAGCGCCAGACGGATGCGCCTCTGCATCTCGCGCATGGCGTCGAACTGCTTGCGCGGCAGGGTCCTGATCTGGATGGGGTAAATGACCTCAGTTCCCTTGATGGAATCCACGCCGAAAACCTGCGGATCGGCGATAAAAATATCCTTGAAAGCCGGCTCGTTGCGCACCTCCAGCGCAATCGTCTTCAACAACGGTATGACCTGGTCAGGGTTGGCGGAGAAGTCGACCGAGACGTTGAGGGTCGAGACCGAGTAGTCGCGGCTCTGGTTAGCTACATTCGTGATCTGGCTGTTGGGAATGATGTAGATCGTGCCGTCAAAGCCCCGCACCGTCGTCTTGCGCAGGGTCATGGAGTCCACCGTGCCGGTCATCCCCGCCAGGGTGACGACGTCGCCCACGTTGTACTGGTCTTCGACCAGGATCAGGATGCCGTTCAGCACATCCTTGACGATGGTCTGCGCGGCCAGGCCGATGGCCACGCCGGCTACGCCCGCGCTGGCCAGCAACGGCGACAGGTTGAACTCGAGGACGTTCTCCATGATCTGGAGAAAGGCCAGGAAGGCAACGATGACAACGCCGGTGGCGCGAATAACCGTGGCCAGAGTCCGGATCTGGGCGCCGCGGGCCGGTCCCAGGCTGTCGCGTTGGTCGGCCAGCTTGATGACCCGGCCGGTGATGAAGTTAACCACCAGGATCAGCGCCGCGGCGTACAAGGCGATAAACAGCAGCTTGGGCAGGCCCACGTGGAGAAACTTCTGCACGTCGGAGAGCCATTCCTGGTCGAGGTTGCGCAGGAAAGAAGACGCAGGATCGCGCCAACTGAGGATGACTAAAGACATGGAGGCGAGGGACAAAATGGAGGCGTACACTGGCCCCTATGATGCTACTCGAGCGATGGGTGGTTGCGACAGTGTTGGGCTTAACCATGCCCCTCGTCTCGACGGCTGCCCGGTCATCCGCTCCGCAGCAGACGGGCGATGCGCAGACCGCGCAGCCGGCAAAAACCCGGCCAACCAGGACCCGGCAAAAGCGGTCCGGATGCCAGGATCCGCAGGCGGCGAAGGCCGACGACGATCAAACGACCCGGACGAGAAGCCGGGAACTTCCGCCTATGACCGGGACACTCCGCCGGAGGATCAGGACCCGGCTAAAACCGGCGATGACCACCCGGCCATGCCGGCACAGACCGGCGATGACCAGGATGCTAAGCCGGCGATTTCTGCCTACGACCGGGACACTCAGACGGATGATCAGAACCCGGCTAAAGCCGGCGATGATCAGGACGCAAAGCCGGCCAAGGTTGCACAGGATCAAGAGGCTCAGCCGAATAAGAACAGTGATGGTCAGAACCCGGCGAAAGCTCCCGAGCATGCCCTTACCCCGTCTCCAGCGACGCCGGACGCAAGCCGAGCAGCAGCAATTGGAGAAGGACAGCGCCACGCTGCTGCAGTTGGTGCAGGAGTTGAAGGTCGAAGTAGAGAAAGCTGGGAGCAACACGTTATCGCTGGCCGCCCTGCGCAAGGCTGACGAGATCCAAAGACTAGCCAAAAACCTCAAGGAAAGAATGAAGGAACCGGGGCAAGCTTTTCAAAACAAGCCGTGACCGAGCGGTTTGTTTCATATCAGATGTGAGGGCGAAGTGAGCGGCTTATCGGGTAGAGGTCGAGCGGTGTTGGTGGTCCTGGTTGGGGGCATAGCGGTAGCGGCCGGGCTGGGCAGATCGGCGGCGCAGTTTAATGGGCCGGTCAGCCCGGATGTGAACTCACAAATGAGACAGCCGAGTCCTTCGCACTCCACGGACGATGAACCCTACGTGACGCGGGAGATGCAGGCACGACAGCTGAAGCGTCTGCGGGAAGAGCATCAGAAGCAGGTGTTCAACGACACCGCGAAGCTGCTGGAGTTGGCGACCAATTTGAAGGCAGAAGTAGATAAGGGAAGCAAGCCGTCGCCTGATGTCATCAAGGACGTGGACGAGATTGGGAAGCTGGCCAAAAGGGTCAGCGACCGAATCAAGACGCAGTGAGGCCAAGGAACGCCGTGGTCGGCAGGCCCGTTATTCCTCTAACCGCTGTTGCTAAAAGACTGATCTCCTCCTCTGAACTCCACCACAAGTGAATGGATTTGAGACGCCCGAGGTTACTTAAGGGATGACGACTGAACCGTGTCATTCGGGTAACGGCTAGACTGGTGATGAAAGATTCAGGGAAGTGCATTGAACCTTACCGCCTGGACACCCAAGTCATTCCTCGCGCTGCGGGATTACAACGGGAGGAAATTCGGCGCGGATCTGGCGGCGGGCGTCACCGTGGGCATGGTCGCCTTGCCGCTCTCCATGGCGTTTGCCATTGCCTCCGGGGCCCCGCCGGAGGCTGGTCTCTACACCGCCGTAGTAGCTGGGTTCGCCATCTCCGCCCTGGGCGGCTCGCGCACCCAGATTGGTGGTCCGACCGGGGCTTTTGTCGTGATCATCGCCGGCATTCTTTCGCGCTATGGCTTTAACGGCCTGCTGGTGTGCACCATCATGGCCGGCTGCCTGCTCATTCTATTGGGAGCCACCGGTCTGGGTGCGGCGGTCAAGTTCATTCCCCGGCCGGTGATCGTGGGCTTTACCAACGGCATCGCCATCCTCATCGCCAGCACCCAGATCAAAGACTTCTTCGGTTTAAAAACCGGAGCGGTTCCCGGGGATTTTGTCGGGCGTATGCGGGTCGTGCTCGAGAATGCACACACTGTTTCCTTGACCACCACACTCCTTTCGTGCGCCTCACTGCTGCTGATCGTGCTGACCGTCCGGTTGGTGCCACGGGTTCCTGGGTACATCGTGGCCTTGCTCGCGGCCACCGTCACCGCTTACTTCCTGCATCTGCCGGTCGAGACCATCGGGACGCGTTTCGGGGGCATACCTTCCGGCTTCCCTCGCTTTCATTTGCCGGTCTTCGAATATGCCATGGTCAGGACGCTGATCTCTCCGGCCATCACGGTCGCGCTGCTGGGCGCGATTGAATCGTTGATGTCGGCCGTGGTGGCGGACCGCATGAGCGGGGATCAGCACAACCCGAACGTGGAACTTACCGCGCAAGGCATCGCCAACATCCTGTCCCCGCTCTGCGGAGGGCTTCCGGCTACCGGCGCCATAGCCCGCACCGCGACCAGCATTCGCTGCGGAGCGGTGACCCCCGTCGCCGGCATGATCCACGCCCTTACCGTGCTCGCCGTGCTGCTTTTTGCCGCCCCGTTGGCCAGGTTCATCCCGCTGGCCGGCCTGGCCGCGATTCTCATGGTGGTCTGCTACAACATGGGCGAGTGGCACGAGATACCGCAGATTCTGCGGCACTCCAAACTGGAAATTGGGGTATGGCTCACCACCCTGCTGCTCACGGTCTTTGCCGATCTGACCGTCGCGGTGGAGGGAGGGATGATTCTGGCGGCGCTGGTCTTCATCCGCAAAGTCACCCTTACTACCACGGTGACCCGGGTGACCGATGACGATCTGGAAGATGGACGGATGCATGTGCTGCAGGGCAAGGATATACCGGAGTTTGTTGCCATCTTTCGCATCCACGGCCCGTTCCTGTTCGGCGCGACAGAGAAGATCGACGAGATTCGCCGCCAGCTGCCCTTGCTCCCACCGATTATTGTGTTGCGCTTGCGCAATATGACGGCGATTGATTCGACCGGTCTGCAGGCATTGCAGCGGCTCGCCGTCGAAGTCCGCGCCTCCGGACGAACGCTCTTGCTATGCGGCGCCCGCGAGCAGCCGTCGCGATTGATGGGGCAGGCTGCTTTCGCGCAGCATGTCGGCCAGGAAAATATCTGCGCCCACGTAACCGCGGCATTGCTGAGAGCGCATGTCATCCACGAGCAGGCCATCGCCGATCCAATGGCAACGACCTAGCGTCCAGAGACACCATGCAGAAAATCTATGTCGGAGTCGACGTGGGTGGCACCAAGACTGCGGTTGTACTGTCCGCACGGCCGCCTGACAGCCTGGGACGAATCGAGTTTGCCACGCTGCCGGAGCAGGGACCGGAGCGCGCTCTCGATCTGATCGTGCAATCAGTGCGCAGGCTGCTGGCGGAGCACGGCTTTGGCGAGGAGTCGATCGCCGCCATCGGTGTAAGCTGCGGCAGCCCGCTCGACCGGGTAAAGGGAATCGTCCAGGCGCCCCCCAACCTATCCAGTTGGGTGGATGTGCCCATTGCTCGCTTGCTTGCGGAGAGCTTCCACACCACGTGCCGGTTGGAAAACGATGCCAACGCGGGTGCGGTGGCGGAACATCGATTCGGTGCCGGCAAGGGCACCGAGCATATGGTGTTTCTGACCCTGGGCACCGGGCTGGGCGCGGGTATCATCGCCGCCGGCAGCTTATATCTCGGGGCCAATGGAGACGCGGGCGAGATAGGCCATGTGCGGCTCAGTCCGACGGGGCCAATCGGCTATCACAAGGCTGGCTCGATCGAAGGATGGTCCAGCGGAGGGGGTATTGCGCAACTCGCCGTAAGCATGTTGGCGCAAGCGGAACGGCGCGGCCGCTCCAGTATCTTGCATGCGCAGGCGGTGCACGGCGGGTTGACAGCGCGTGACGTGGGCCACGCAGCGGAATCAGGGGATGCGGTCGCGCTGAGCATCCTGCGTCGCTCGGGCGAGCGGCTGGGGCAGGCGCTTGCCATGCTGATCGACGTGCTGAACCCGCAGCGAATCGTGCTTGGAGGATTAGCCTGGCGCTTGGGCGAGAACTTGCTGGCGCCGATGCGCAAGGTGATCAAGCGCGAAGCCTTGCCGCAAACCTACCGGGCCTGCGAGATTGTTCCGGCTGCTTTGGGGGAAAAGATCGGCGACGTGGCCGCACTCTGTGTCGCCATCGGCCTCGAAGGAAAGCACACAGGATAGAATCGAAAGTTGTCGGAGAACTGCTGCGAATAAAGGTGCATGGATGAGTGAAAGACTGGCTGGCAAGACCGCTGTGGTCACGGCCGCGGGACAGGGAATTGGCCGGGCGACAGCGATCGCCTTCGCGCAGGAAGGGGCCACTGTGTGGGCCACCGATATCAACCGGGAAGCACTCAACACTCTCGCTGCGGAATATCCTCAGATGATCTGCCGCGAGCTCAATGTGCGCAATCCGAAGGAGATTGAACAACTCGCGGAACAGCTACCCCAGCCCGATATTTTGTTCAACTGTGCCGGATTCGTCCACCACGGCACGATTCTCGATTGCAAGGAAGAGGACTGGGAGTTCTCTTTCGATCTCAACGTCCGGTCGATGTATCGCACCTGTCGCGCCTTCCTTCCCGGCATGCTGCGCGCGGGCAGGGGGAGCATCGTCAACATGTCTTCGATTGCGTCAAGCGTCCGAGGCGTGCCCAACCGCTTTGTGTATACCAGCTCCAAGGCCGCGGTGGTGGGATTGACCAAGGCGATTGCTATCGACTTTGTGCGCCAGGGTATCCGCTGCAATGCGATTTGCCCGGGTACAGTACAGTCGCCTTCACTCGACGGGCGCATCGCCGCCCAGGGCGATACGGAACAGGTGCGCCGCGAATTCATCGCCCGCCAGCCCATGGGCCGTCTCGGCCGCCCCGAAGAGGTAGCCGCGCTCGCGGTGTATCTCGCATCGGATGAGTCCAGCTTTACCACCGGCCAGACGCACGTCATCGATGGCGGCTGGAATATATGAATCTCCACTCGCCGCCGCGGCTTATCAGCTCTTGCTTATGTAGGGAAATCTACTGCAGGTCGCAGTACCAGCCGATTGTTAGACCTGAGCCTTTCTAACCTTTGCCCAGCGCTTCCGCTGCGCAGCCGCGATCTTTTTCCGAGCTTCCGCGCTCAGTACGCGCTTGCCCTTGACCTTAGGCGCTGCTGAACCATTGAGGGAGCCTGCACTCCGGCCGTGACCATTCGCACTACCTTGCAACAAAGTCTTTACTTGCTGCAGCCGTGAAATCTCACTATTGATGTGCTCTAAAATCTCTTTCGTATTCAAGGGGGATTCTCCAGACGCAAAAAAGTCGTCCCGAATAGAATATCAAATTCGACTCTTTGGAGATACCTCGGGCCGACTCTGAACGCTGTTAAGCGAATAGCCGCATTCCTAAGTGGTTTTTCCCTCAACATCCATGGATTGGTATCATCGAGAGCGTGTGTGGCCGTTACGTTCGTAAGTCAACCCGAAGAGAAATCGCTGTCTGGTTTGACGCCGAGGATGTAGGAGGCGAGGAGTGGGCTGCGAGCTACAATGTTGCGCCGCAAACTTTTCAACCGGTAGTACGCCTGAATCGAGACACCGGGATGCGGGAAATAGCCCTCATGCGTTGGGGCTTGATTCCTTACTGGTCAAAGGACGCTAAGATCGCTTATTCCACTATCAATGCCAAGGCCGAGACGGTGGCCACCGCTCCGGCCTTTCGTGAGGCTTTCAAGCGCCGCCGCTGCCTGGTACCCGCGGATGCATTCTACGAGTGGCAGAAGCTGGATCCCAAACACAAGCAGCCCTTTGCCATCGCGCTCTCTAGCGGTGAGCCTTATGGTTTCGCCGGGGTGTGGGATCGATGGAAAGATCCGGCGAGCAGGGAATGGCTAGAGACCTTCTCCATCATCACCACCGATCCTAACCAAGTCGTCGCCCCGTTGCACAATCGCATGCCGGTCATTATTGAGCGCAAGAATTATGCTCGCTGGCTAGGCGGAAGTAATACGGCGCAGCCGCCGCTCGACCTGCTGCGGCCCTTCCCGGCCGAGCAGATGGTAGCCTGGAAAGTGGATAAGGCGGTGGGAAATGTGCGCAACGATGCCGCGCAGTTACTCGAGCCGCTGGCCCCCGAAGATTGCGCCGGACGCGATCTGTGGGGAGATATATAAGCCATGATCTTAGTTTGTCGCGGATACGCAACAGCCTAGGTTTCAGAAATCATTACAGGCCGCATCAGGCAAACGTTGATCCGGCAGCGATTTCGCGGCCTCTCTGAAGATGGTGTTCCCGATTCACAACAAACCGCCACCCTGCCACAACGCGTATCAGGTAAAGTTACAGAATAGATAACAAAAAAGGGTACGCAAATAAAATAGCACGAATGTTATTCTCCCTGCATTACTTAGGGACATAGAAAAAATAGTGCTTCAGGTTATTGCGTGTTATCAAAACCTGAGGCATACTGCTCTTAGTTAAGTCGTAACTATGACAGACATAGTTATGTGTTGAAGGGTGCCCCTCCCTCCCGGCTAAACCCTTCTTTCTGCCGTTGGTTCCTCCCCCAAGGAAAATTGGAGATGCTATGAGTCCACTTCGGAGACATGGCGGCGGACGTCCTCGCTCCGCCGATTCTACCCTGGACATTGCCGAGCGTTGGGGTATATCGGAGAAAGCTGCGCGTCGTTTGGCGGCGCGAAAACTCAATGATGACGCAATGGCTATCCTGGTGTGCGATAGCAAACGCTTCGCTGCTGCGCAGCGCCGTGAAATTCCCGCCCACGGCAAGTACACGGGCGGCATGAAGGCCTTGGGCATGCGCAGCCGCGTTCCGGCGGCCCGTGCATGAACCGTGAAGATCCTCTCTCGTTGCCGGCGCGCCGCCAGCAAGTGAAGGACCGTGCCCTGTCGCGTTTCGGCCTGGAGGTGGGAAAGCTGGTGCGGCAGGCTCTTATCCAGCGGGTCAGCAGTGGCGATGTTAAGTATGCCCGTAAAGTTACTAACACACGCACCGTGATCGTGCTTGAGTATTCCGGCGATGAGATGGCCTTTATTTACAGCAACGCGACCAAGGAGATCGTCAGCTTCCTGGGCCCTGATGCGCCGGAGACAGCCGACTCTTCCCCCATCCCCCCTCCCTTCCGTTGGTGATGTGCCATTGCTCGCTTGCTGCGGAGAGCTTCCACACCACGTGCCGGCTGGAAAACGATGCCAACGCGGGTGCGGTGGCGGAACATCGATTCGGTGCCGGCAAGGGCACCGAGCATATGGTGTTTCTAACCCTGGGCACGGGGCTGGGCGCGGGTATCATCGCCGCCGGTAGCTTATATCTCGGGGCCAATGGAGACGCGGGCGAGATAGGCCATGTGCGGCTCAGTCCGACGGGGCCAATGGGCTATCACAAGGCTGGCTCGATCGAAGGATGGTCCAGCGGAGGGGGTATTGCGCAACTCGCTGTAAGCATGTTGGCGCAAGCGGAACGGCGCGGCCGCTCCAGTATCTTCATGCGCGGGCGGTTCACGGCGGGTTGACAGCGCGTGACGTGGGCCACGCAGCGGAATCAGGGGATGCGGTCGCGCTGAGCATCCTGCGTCGCTCGGGCGAGCGGCTGGGGCAGGCGCTTGCCATGCTGATCGACGTGCTGAACCCGCAGCGAATCGTGCTTGGAGGATTAGCTTGGCGCTTGGGCGAGAACTTGCTGGCGCCGATGCGCAAGGTGATCAAGCGCGAAGCCTTGCCGCAAACCTACCGGGCCTGCGAGATTGTTCCGGCTGCTTTGGGGGAAAAGATCGGCGACGTGGCCGCACTCTGTGTCGCCATCGGCCTCGAAGGAAAGCACGCAGGATAGAATCGAAAGTTGTCGGAGAATGCTGAGAATAAAGGTGCATGGATGAGTGAAAGACTGGCTGGCAAGACCGCTGTGGTCACGGCCGCGGGACAGGGAATTGGCCGGGCGACAGCGATCGCCTTCGCGCAGGAAGGGGCCACTGTGTGGGCCACCGATATCAACCGGGAAGCACTCAACACTCTCGCTGCGGAATATCCTCAGATGATCTGCCGCGAGCTCAATGTGCGCAATCCGAAGGAGATTGAACTACTCGCGGAACAGCTACCCCAGCCCGATATTTTGTTCAACTGTGCCGGATTCGTACACCACGGCACGATTCTCGATTGCAAGGAAGAGGACTGGGAGTTCTCTTTCGATCTCAACGTCCGGTCGATGTATCGCACCTGTCGCGCCTTCCTTCCCGGCATGCTGCGCGCCGGAAGGGGGAGCATCGTCAATATGTCTTCGATTGCGTCAAGCGTCCGAGGCGTGCCCAACCGCTTTGTGTATACCAGCTCCAAGGCCGCGGTGGTGGGATTGACCAAGGCGATTTCTATCGACTTTGTGCGCCAAGGTATCCGCTGCAATGCGATTTGCCCGGGTACAGTGCAGTCGCCTTCACTCGACGGGCGCATCGCCGCCCAGGGCGATACGGAACAGGTGCGCCGTGAATTCATCGCCCGCCAGCCCATGGGCCGTCTCGGCCGCCCCGAAGAGGTAGCCGCGCTCGCGGTGTATCTCGCATCGGATGAGTCCAGCTTTACCACCGGCCAGACACACGTCATCGATGGCGGCTGGAATATATGAATCTCCACGCGCCGCCGCGGCTTATCAGCTCTTTCTTATATAGGGAAATCCACTGCAGGTCGCAGTACCAGCCGATTGTTAGACCTGAGCCTTTCTAACCTTTGCCCAGCGCTTCCGCTGCGCAGCCGCGATCTTTTTCCGAGCTTCCGCGCTCAGTACGCGCTTGCCCTTGATCTTAGGCGCTGCTGAACCATTGAGGGAGCCTGCACTCCGGCCGTGACCATTCGCACTACCTTGCAACAAAGTCTTTACTTGCTGCAGCCGTGAAATCTCACTATTGATGTGCTCTAAAATCTCTTTCGTATTCAAGGGGGATTCTCCAGACGCAAAAAAGTCGTCCCGAATAGAATATCAAATTCGACTCATTGGAGATACCTCGGGCCGACTCTGAACGCTGTGAAGCGAATAACCGCATTCCTAAGTGGTTTTTCCCTCAAGATCCACGGATTGGTATCATCGAGAGCGTGTGTGGCCGTTACGTTCGTAAGTCAACCCGAAGAGAAATCGCTGTCTGGTTTGACGCCGAGGATGTAGGAGGCGAGGAGTGGGCTGCGAGCTACAATGTTGCGCCGCAAACTTTTCAACCGGTAGTACGCCTGAATCGAGACACCGGGATGCGGGAAATAGCCCTCATGCGTTGGGGCTTGATTCCTTACTGGTCAAAGGACGCTAAGATCGCTTATTCCACTATCAATGCCAAGGCCGAGACGGTGGCCACCGCTCCGGCCTTTCGTGAGGCTTTCAAGCGCCGCCGCTGCCTGGTACCCGCGGATGCATTCTACGAGTGGCAGAAGCTGGATCCCAAACACAAGCAGCCCTTTGCCATCGCGCTCTCGAACGGTGAGCCTTATGGTTTCGCCGGAGTGTGGGATCGATGGAAAGATCCGGCGAGCAAGGAATGGCTAGAGACCTTCTCCATCATCACCACCGATCCTAACCAAGTCGTCGCCCCGTTGCACAATCGCATGCCGGTCATTATTGAGCGCAAGAATTATGCTCGCTGGCTGGGCGGAAGTAATACGGCGCAGCCGCCGCTCGACCTGCTGCGGCCCTTCCCGGCCGAGCAGATGGTAGCCTGGAAAGTGGATAAGGCGGTGGGAAATGTGCGCAACGATGCCGCGCAGTTACTCGAGCCGCTGGCCCCCGAAGATTGCGCCGGACGCGATCTGTGGGGAGATATATAAGCCATGATCTTAGTTTGTCGCGGATACGCAACAGCCTAGGTTTCAGAAATCATTACAGGCCGCATCAGGCAAACGTTGATCCGGCAGCGATTTCGCGGCCACTCTTGAAGATGGTGTTCCCGATTCACAACAAACCGCCACCATGCCACAACGCGTATCAGGTAAAGTTACATAATAGATAACAAAAAAGGGTACGCAAATAAAATAGCACGAATGTTATTCCCCCTGCATTACTTAGGGACATAGAAAAAATAGTGCTTCAGGTTATTGCGTGTTATCAAAA
This sequence comes from uncultured Acidobacteriaceae bacterium, assembly GCA_963840675.1. Lineage (GTDB taxonomy): Bacteria > Acidobacteriota > Terriglobia > Terriglobales > Acidobacteriaceae > PALSA-350. The sequence goes on along the minus strand of CAWJAB010000041.1, from coordinate 27,137 downwards.
CCTGAGGCATACTGCTCTTAGTTAAGTCGTAACTATGACAGACGTAGTTATGTGTTGAAGGGTGCCCCTCCCTCCCGGCTAAACCCTTCTTTCTGCCGTTGGTTCCTCCCCCAAGGAAAATTGGAGATGCTATGAGTCCACTTCGGAGACATGGCGGCGGACGTCCTCGCTCCGCCGATTCTACCCTGGACATTGCCGAGCGTTGGGGTATATCGGAGAAAGCTGCGCGTCGTTTGGCGGCGCGAAAACTCAATGATGACGCAATGGCTATCCTGGTGTGCGATAGCAAACGCTTCGCTGCTGCGCAGCGCCGTGAAATTCCCGCCCACGGCAAGTACACGGGCGGCATGAAGGCCTTGGGCATGCGCAGCCGCGTTCCGGCGGCCCGTGCATGAACCGTGAAGATCCTCGCTCGTTGCCGGCGCGCCGCCAGCAAGTGAAGGACCGTGCCCTGTCGCGTTTCGGCCTGGAGGTGGGAAAGCTGGTGCGGCAGGCTCTTATCCAGCGGGTCAGCAGTGGCGATGTTAAGTATGCCCGTAAAGTTACTAACACACGCACCGTGATCGTGCTTGAGTATTCCGGCGATGAGATGGCCTTTATTTACAGCAACGCGACCAAGGAGATCGTCAGCTTCCTGGGCCCTGATGCACCGGAGACAGCCGACTGGCGGTGCTCTCGATCCATGGCACTGGCATTATTCCGCGGCCCACCGCTCAGACCGAGAGATAGATGCTAGTGCAGGCGTGTCATGGACTACGGGAGGGTACTGTTGCGGGCAAATAAGAAATTGATCGTCGCCTGTAGGTCTTCAGGCAGGAAGGAGGGACGGCGTGCAACCATTCGCCCGTGCCGGCTATCGTGCAGAGTAGGACGCTGATAAGTAAGCGCTGTCTGTGCGGCGCTAAATAGTTTGCTGATTGTACGGAACTTGATGGAGGACCTTCCGCTAGCTTAGGAGTCACTCGTTATGAGGGGCTATCGTCAAGCGCCGGTATTTGCCACCGCAGTTCGAGCATTGCCTGTCTTTGCTTACTCTCAGGGATTCAAGTGCTCCGTGTTCGCAGTGTATGTCGCAAAGTGCGCAGGCACCGAACCCAGGAAGGCACGAAGCAAACATGATGAAACCTGCCCGTGCCCTGTTGGTAAAGAACGTGGATGCCAAACAAGACCAGTCTGGTCAAACCGTTGAAGCCAAGCTTGAAGTAAAGTCACGTTGACCAACCGAACCGAGTTACCCAAAGGCACGATGTTGCTGGGAAAGGTGACGACCGACGATATGCAACAGCAAGATATGTCGAAGCTTCAGTTCGCCATTGCCCCTGCGGCGGCGAACAGCACACAAAATACTGGCGGCCAGTAGCCAGGCGTCACAGGTTAGCCCTGGATGCTGAAGCGGCGAGCTCGGCATCCGGTTGCCTCAGCCCGGAAACTGTCTTCCTCCCCGCCGTCCTAGTCCCATACGCAGGGTTGTTCGGATCGGCGCTTCCTCCCGGTCCAACTCTTCTGCTTTCTGTTGCCAGCGAATCGCCGCGGAGCCCACGTCGAGGCCACGCACCGCCTGCTGGAGCACCAATTCTCGCGGCTGCGCTGCCTGCTGAACGAAAGTGTACAACGCGTAGCGGGTCTCATCGGCTACGTCGTCCAGCGGATCGCCGGCGATCTTGCGAATATCTCCCGGCCTGGCGTCATCATGCATGCGCGTGCGTATGGCTTCGAAGCTCCGCGGGCATACATCGGTGATCTCGAACTCACCTGTGCGCAGCATTCGGTATAACAGCTGCCAGCCGCCCATGCGGTCGTTCGACGCTCGCTCGCAGACGATATCCCAGGGATCCAAAACTTCGTTGATTTGATCCGCAATGGTGTGTCCGTCTCCTATTTCCTTGAAGTTGGCAGGGTCAAGATAGGCGGCCACAATGCGCCGCCGCTGTCCGTTCTTATCGGGCTTGATAAAGGCATCCACCACCATGCTTGCCAGCTCATATGCGGGCACATGGGGTACGACCAGCTCGCCAATCTTGCGGATGCGGCCGTGCGGGAAATCATGACAATTTTCCTGTTCCAGGATGCGTGCTTCGACGCCCTGGATCTCTAGCTTTTGTCGAATCTCCGCCGGACCGCGCACGTACAGCCCAACCGACGAAGAGGATTTGCCATAACCATAATCAATGGAAAGAAAGTGGTTGTGCCACCACTCCACGCCCGCCTCGGCCAGGGGGCGGACCATGCCGGCGTGCACAAAAGGGAAATAGGCGCCTTCGAGAGTGCACCAGCATCCCTGCTCCATCGCCGCCGCGGCCCCGCCCGACATCATGTGCAGGCGCTTGGAGTAGTTGGTGTCTAACAGTTGGTGATCGGAAAGTTTGCCCGGAATAAAGGCAACGGAGAAGGGAATTGCCTCGCCATCGGAGGGCCAGCGGCAATCACGGTAGAGTTCGCCCGGTTGGGCCGCGGCCAGCCGATTGTGCACCGGGCAGTGGCCCCGTAGGAACAGCGTCTGATGCCATGCGGCGCCTACATTGCCGGGGTTTGAGGTCAGCCGCATGCGCAACCGAAGACGGGTATCGGTCGAGCTCAGCCGGCCGAGAATGTTGCGCACCTGCTTTTCTGTGTGCAGCGTCGATTCATCGAAACCGATAAAGGAATAGCGCGGCCCCAGGTACTTCCATACGTCGTCGTCCGTCTTCATGTAGGCGAAGCGGATCGTGGCTCCGGAAGGAAAGCTCCAGGTCCATTTAGGAGATCCCACAAAGACGCCGCCCAGCGGAGCGTAGAGCCGGCGGGTCTTGTCGATGATATCCGTCATCTCCACGAAGGAGGAGCGGAAGACGATGGCGCGCAGGTTGGGGTTCTCGTACTCCTGCACCGCGTCCATCAACATGGTTTCGGTCTTGAGGGAACCGGCGGAGCCACCGAAGAGCAGGATGTCTGCTTTTGAATCGAGCGCAGCCTGTTGCGCCGCAGTGGCCGGCATCCAGCGATAGTCGGCCGCTGCATCGGTCCGGCATCACCCCTTCCTCGTACGGGTGGTTACGATTCGGCCATCCACGCCGCCCGGTAGATCCCATTCAGGCGCAATTGTTTTGTGGGTATTCTGGTAAGCACGGAGGTCTGTTCTTCGCGCAGGGCGTCAAGCGCCTTCAGTTGCCCCAGGATGTTTCCTTTGGTCTCATCCGGGCCGAGCCTCGCCAGCTCCCAATAACGGTTAAGCACCTGATCGGCATCGAACTCCAATCGGGATGCAGTTTTTACTTCCAGGAGAGATTTATTTTCTTCCAGCATATGTAGCACCTCGCTTTGCCAAGCTGTTTGTGTAATATTTGGCTTCATGGGAAGCAAAGATAAAGGCAAACGCGAAACCAAGAAGGCACCCAAGCCTAAGCCCAAAGTTGAGCCCGGACGCAAGCGCGGGGAAGACACCCGCCTCGGTGGGCCACCGAAGAGCTGAGCGCAGGCTACCGATCGACGGGACCCCGCAGGTCTTTGTGGCGCACGGTGATGTTTCTTCCGTCTTCGGTGCGCACCCGCGCGATCCGCATGTTCGGGTCGACGTAGACCACTCTCGCCACCGCGCCGTCGGCCAATCGTACCCGCGAACCCTTCATCACAGCGCCTTTCACCACCCTGGCTCCATTTCTGGAGTTGAATCGGTCCATGGCCGCATCGTTGATTGCGATCGCCGCTGCCTTTGCCGGGTTGTCGCTGCGGCCGGCCAGCTCCGCGTTGCGCGCCTTCTTGTAGTCGTGGTGCTCTTGCCGATTTGCTTGCAGCACCGGGCGGGGGACGATCTGCAGCTCTTGGGACGCTCCATTCGGCATCTGCACCTGTAGCGAATAGCTGCGATAACGGAATTTCGGATCACCCAAAGCAAAGTGATCCTGCTCCCGCAATACTGGGAAATGCCGTTTCACCGCGGCCACCACTGCATCCTTGGCTTGCGGTGAATCGACTGCAATCTGTGCCGCGCCGTAGTCGCTTACGGTCTCAGCCGGCTGTCCCTCCCCCGTGATTTTCTCCGCCAGGCGGATAGGATTCTTGGCGTCACGGCTGGCCGCCAGCGTCGCGCCGGGGATATCCCTGATGGCCGCTAACAGGCGGGTTTTGTAAAACGGCATCGCATTGGTGGCCAGCACCTGGTTGACCGCGGGGTTATCTGTTGGCTGTACGATCCGGCGTCCGGAACGGGGATCGATTGCGCCCACTGGTTGCGGGCGCGCGATCAAGGGCTCGCAGCCCGCCTGGATCGCGGGTTCGAATCCCAGCCCGGCAAGCGAACCAGCTTGGGGCGGCGAAACAATGGGCTCGAAGCCCAGCAGATGCAGCGGGTGTGGGGGCATAAATGGTTGCTCAGCAGGAAACAATTATGGGCAAAATACGGACCGAAACCATCCATTTCAAGCCGGGTTAGCACCGATTGAGAGGTTGTAAGGAGAGAACGTATGAAAACGAAATGGATAGCTAGTTTGATCCTGGCTTCGGCACTCGCGACCCCGGCCTTTGCGGGTGGTCGGCGTATATATCGGCGTTGCTCCGCCTCCGCTCCGCTATGAGGTTCGGCCTCGCTATGCCCGGTCCAGGGTACGTGTGGGTCGACGGATACTGGAACTGGTACGGCGGAAGGTATGTGTGGAGGCCCGGCGTCTGGCGCAGGCCCCCGTATGCCGGAGCTTACTGGAGCCATCACTCACTATGATCACTACCCCAATGGCTGGGCACTCCATGAAGGTCACTGGGACCATGAAGACCATGGCGACCACCACGACTGGGGACATCGGTAATATCGACCATGAATCAATCTCAGAGGCCTGATCGCAAGGTCGGGCCTCCGTGTCTCCTAGCGGGGCAATCATGCTCAGTCCTCACTTAAAACTTTGAGATTGCTGTCTATCTCCCTGGCCAATAGAAGATTAGCTTTTGGCAGATATCCGACTTGCCCCTTCGAGGAAACCTTGACGTATTGAGGATCGCTGCTGCGGTCGGGTGCTCCCCTTGACTGCATGGAACCGCCGGCGAAGTATCCCGCCAGTCCGCGACGTGGCGACGTACCGGGCTGTGTTGTTCGCTTGACCTCATCCTCGCCATTGGCGCGCGACGGGGTCGACTGCGATGGCGGCTTTGCCAGGCTGCCTGTCAGCGGGGTGGACTCTCCCGGGCCGCTGAGCGGAGCATGGGTGGGCGGTGGCGGCACCAGGCTCTGGGCCTCAGCCGGCGACAGAATCTTCTTGAGCAGCCTGCTGGCTTCATCTTCTTGGGCGGCACCGTAATCCTGATCATCGGCCATGACTACAGCTTCCCTGCAGTCCTGCCAAGATTGCCGGCAACACTGTTGCCCACCTCATCCCAAAAGCTGGGTGTCTTGGCTGCCTGGGTTTCATCACCCAAGACGCTATCCGCCGCATTCGACGACGTACCGTAGAGCGCCTGGTTGGCGCCGATCGGCTGGGCCGAAGCGCCCAGCGCCGCCTGGTTATAACCGGCTTCGGCAGCGATGCGCTTTTGCTGCGCCTGGGCCAGGTCGCTCGATAAATCGCGCGTGTTCTGCTGCGATGCGGCGGCCGCGGTCGCCGCATCGGCGGCGCTGTTTTGGCCAGTGCGCCTTGCCTGGGATTGCAGTGCGCCGGCGAGTGAGTTTGCGCCCGCGTCGGACACATTGGCCAGGCCGGTGTTGATGGTTTGGTCGTACTCGCCACCCTGCGTATAAGGATTGCCGGAGACGAATTTTGCCAGTTGGTTGTTGTAGTTGCCGATGGCATTTTCGGTCGAACCAAACGCCGACTGCGCGTTGCCAAAGTCGGTCGCGTTCTCATCGGAAGCAGTATTGAATGCTTGTGTGGATTGGCCTCTGCTCATAAGTTCCTCCTCAAGTCCTTGGTAAAGTGCGCGAGCTCGCGATCGACACAAACGAAGCCCGCTCGGCGCAAAGGTTTCTGGATCATCTTCTTGAGCTGGCGAGGGACAAAGCACTCCAGCCAGCGAAATCCCAGCAGCTTGATTGCGTAACTTAGTCCCTCGACATCCCGGCTGCAGAAGGCGGTCGCCTTGGGGTCGCATCCCACAAAGCGCAGCTCGGCAATCGCTTCAACGTAGATACAGCTGCGGATCGTTCCTTGTGCTTCCACGCCCACCAGGGCAAGGGGAATCGCCGGGCCGAATAGGTCGGGCAGCTCATAATTGGTGCCCTGTGCGGCCTGGTGCTCCCGGTGCAATGCTTGAATCGCCGGCCAGTCTTCCCTCTTCGCCAGGCGAAGGGCGATGGGTCTCATCTCACGATGAGGCCGTGCTTGCCGGCATAGTTAAGCATCTGTTGTTGCGACGTATTCAGCGCTTCATTCACTCGGGCGATGGCGGCGGCCGGGTCCAGGGCACCCAGGCTGTCTTTGGGATGAACTGCGCCGCATGCGGGGCAGCCATCGTGGCCAACCGCAAGCTGGATCAGATGCCGATTGCCTCGTTCGTCGCGCAGCTCGATCACATGAAAGCCGCTCGCCACATCCAGATATTGTTCGTGCAGGCTATACATCGGCGTAGAGCCTCCCCCCGTTGTTGCCGGTTGCGCCGCCGCCACCGGCGGCTCCTCCGCTCACTCCGCCTGAGGCGGTCACGGTGGGGCTACTGGAGTAGCCGCTGCCCGCGCTTCCTGGAGTAACCTGGGTGACCGCTCCTGCGGAGACCACGGCCGTGGCCGTCGCGCCGCTGCCGGAACTATCTGTAATGGTCAATAGCGGCGCCGACGTGAGGCCGTTGCCGGGGTTGACGATTTGGTAGGCGACGATCGCCCCCCCGGTGACTACGGCGTGGATCACGGGGAGCACCAGTCCACTCGCCGTTCGCAATGACCGATACCTTGCCTACCGGAACCCAGGCATCAGGAAAGGTCTGCGCCAGTTGCGGCTTTAGCTGATATTTCTGACCGTCCCAGACCACAAACCCATTGGCCGCGTAAGCCACATTCATCATTGTTCCCGACGGAATCACCCTGGAGCTGCTGCCCAGAACCGAGGTCCACGCAGTGCCCACCCCACCCGACCCGTAGACCCGAACGGTTGCCATGCTGCCATCGGCGACCGAGTCTACGGTCGCGTAGTTCGATTGGTTGAGCGAGAGGTTGCTCGCGGTCGCCGCCGAGCTCATCAGGCCAGAGCTGACCGCCCCCGGCAGCGCTAGATAGCTGCTCCAGTTTTGCTGGTTATAACTCGATCGCAACCGCCAGTAGAGAGTGACGCCCGGGTTAGGCAAAACATAGCTCGTACTGGTACTGACGGGATAGGTGGTTACCCCGGAGACAAAGTTGGCCACCGGCGAGCTCGAGATCTCCTGGTAGATGGGTGCGTTGCCTGCATTCTGGGGCGTAGTGATAGAGACGCTAAAGCTTCCATTCGCCCCGCTCACCGCAAGCTTCGAAGGCGCAGGGGGCGAAGTGAAGGCAGCTGTTGTTGCGTCAACCTTGCTCAGCGGCGTAGTGCCGGTCTGCGCGTAGAGGGACTGCAGCGCGAGATGGATACCGGTGAGGGTCTCTCGCAGATCGCTGTTGCCCCTTGCCGCGCTATTGATCTGCGCCAGGTTAACCTTGAGCGCCATTACCGGTCCTGCCTGTGAAGATAGGGCGAGTGAACAGGCTGCAGTACTTCAATGCAAACCAGGCATTGGCTACTGTGCCATTGGTAAAACGCATGCGAAAGCGCTCATTCTGCCCCCTCGCGCCGCCATCGTAACCTCTCCAGTTCTCCGGCGTCAGGGGAAACGGCGGCAGCTTGATCTCATTTGTGCCGGCGCTGCTTGCCGGGGACTGCTGCTGCGAATCTACAAAACTTCTTGCCACCATCACGGATACGGTCATGGAACCCTGGCCCAGCGCATTGATGCTTACCCCGCCAAGCATGGAAATATCCATCATGTCCTGGGTGCTGGTGGTCTCGTACTGACAGGCGATGCCAGCGCCGTTGTCGTTGTAAATACCGGTGGCGATCATCTGCACCGTGCCGTCAGGCGCGGAGGATCCGATCAGCACCTGCGACTGCCGCAGGGCCCCGAACGGGGAGGCGTTTTCCAAGCAGCTGGCGCTCACAGCGTACGGCCACCGATCCGGCTATATCGTCGAGACTCCATTTGCGGGCCGCCCCCATGGCTACCTCGCGGCCGGCATACTGGCTAAAGTGGATCGGCCCGGACATGCCCTCCATATAATTCATGGTCAGGGTCTGGTTGGGCACGGTCGCGCTGCCCACCGGGATGCCAATCCGTATCTCCTTGTTCTCTTCGTCCACGCAGCACCAGATCAGATGCTGATAATCCCAGTTGATGGTCTGCCACAGGGTCGGAATCTCCTTGGTCAGGAGCTTGGGTTGCGGTTCACTCGGCGTATACGCGTAAGCTCCGCTGCGATGGACAAAGAACAGAAACTCGTTGGTGACGCAAACGGCCCGCGGCCCGCATGGCCCTACGCCTTCCCAGCGCTGCTGCACCGACCAGGTGGAAGGATCGGTGGCGGTAGGCGAGATGGTAAAGCCAGAGCGCTCTTTGAGCGAAAAAAGAGTTCCCTGGAATTCGCGGGCGCAAATGCAGCGCTGTCCGTTGCCGTTCGCTACCTGGATTGGGCTGGTGTCACCGTAGTAAGACTCGGAGTCCGCGGCCAACGAAATGTAGTGTCCGGATCCGTATCCATCGACCCCGCTCAGCACCACGCGATCATTCGAAGGCGAATAATACACGTCGACCGCCGCCGGCGGCAGCACGCAGCGCAGCCGGTCGGTCATGTCGGTCGACGTCTCCCCCTCAAGAAACTCGTCGGTGAAATTGAAGAATGCTGTGCTGGTGATGTTGTCGCCGATCACGGTGGCCGTCATCGGGATCGCGGCGCTTACAATCGCCGAGGGAATATAGAAGAACGGCCCCACGTTCGTGCCGTCCGCAACTGTGAATCCGATGGTACGGTTGATGGTGTTCTCTGGTCCGATTGGAATATTGGCCATGTACAGTTGATCGCCGGGGACATCCACGCTGATGGAAGTGAAAGCCGCTACCGTGGGACCGAGGTTTCCGTTGCGGTTGGTGAAGGCAATGCTGGCATAGCGAAGACCGGTGCCTGAGTCTGGCGCGATATTGCCGGCAGCCCCTGAGCTGTTTGCCAGGGGAGGTGCCGGGCCATTGGCAGTTGCGGTAATGGTCGCGGTGGTAAGCGGCTGAAACGATCCCACCAGTGCGTAGTTGCTGGTGGCAGGCGCGGCCGAACCGGTAGCAACATCGGCCTCGTAGAGGTTCACGCCGGTAATCTGGTACAGCGTAGAGGGAATGGGGACCTGCACTGCGTCGTCGAAGATGGTGTCGATCAGCGTTCCCGCGACCGAAGGCAGTGTTTCGCCCGACGCATTGGTGAAGGTCGCGATCACATACACATCCCGGCCGGCAGGAAAGCTACCCGAGCCCGAAGCACGTTCGATCGTTGGCGTTGGCGGTGGCTGCAATCCACCGGGAGTTACCCGAGCGGTATTAGCCGATGGCGGCGCGACCCCGGTTGCCGTAGCCGTTACCGTGACCGTGGACCCAAGAGCAAAGCTTCCTACCTTGGCAAAGCTCGCCGGCGAGGGCTCGGCCGCACCTGTAGCCACGTCAGCCTCATATACATTGACGGATAACGGCTGATACGCTCCAGCTAAGCCCTGAATCCAACCCGCCAGGCCGGACAAGGCAGGCACGGTGAATTGTGCCGCATCATGCAGATTTGTGTTGACCAGGATACCCGGTGCGGAGGCGATCGACTCTCCCTGCGTGTTGACGTAGGTCATCTGCAGGTAGACGTCGCGACCGGCGGCGAATCCTCCTCCGCCCCCCAGCCTGCCGGGCTGCGGGCTGTTGGGCGCAGGCAGCCGGTTCACCAGCACTGGGGTCAGCTCTTGCCAGGTTACGCCACCATCTGTAACCGTAGCGTTTTCTGTGAGAGGCCACGACGGCTCGCTGGCATTAGTGGTGCCGGCGACGGTGCATCGGTACAGGTGTCCGTTGCCGCCTGTCACGGTTGGTTGTACATACTCACCGGCCACATATGCCGTTGACGAAAGCCACGATGCGCCGAGCGGCTTCTGCCCGTACGGATCAAGCTGGTGCGTGCTCAACCCGTAGACATTGATCGGGGCCTGAGGCGTCTTCAGGTCAGAGTAGGCGATCAGGGCCCGGTTATACGCTTCGGTCACGGTAGCTTGGGAGTTCGCCGGCTGGTTTACCAACGGACCCTGCACCCGCACCAGGATGCCGCTACCCGCTGGCCTTTCCACCAACAGATAGCCGTCGGTATCGAAGACCAGCGGAACCTGAAAGAGGGTCTCGCCAGGATTCTCGGGGGTGTAAATCAAAGACGCCAATCCTGAGATAGCCGCCTGGTTTGGCCCTTGCAAGGTGGTCTGCAGACCATACCGCGTAGCCACTGTGGTGAGCTGAAACCTGCAGTTCTTGCAGACAGCGGCAACGCCCATAGGCAACACGGTCGGATCGTCGTTGTCGACCAGCCCACCAAAACGCGTGAACTCGTGCGGGATAAAACCGTCAAAGTTCATTGCTGTCTTTAGACGCGGCGCTTCTGCACGGTGAGGACAACGTTTCCACTGGTCACAGCCGAGTTATAGGCGCCGGAGACGATGGCTCCACCCGGGGCATACACGTTGATGAGAAATGCACTCACGGTCGAGCCGGTAACCTTCGGCTGGACATAGTACCCGCCGATATCTTCCAGGTAGACCGCCGGGGCTAAGCGTCAGTGGAAGCTCAGAGACTCCCTCTACATCAAGCCCGTTGGGATTGCTAAGTGTTGCCAGGTTGAGTGGATCGCCACCGGCCGTGAAGCTGCCGCTGAAAGTAAGCTGGATGAAGACGGTGAAGTTGCGCTCCCCGGCCCCACCCGTGTAATCGATGATTGCTCCTGAAACTGCCATGGTTTCTCCTTAAGTAAGAAATGGAATTAACGTGTGCGCCGGGTCTGTCTCCCAGCCCTTCGCAGCTGACCCTGTTCGGCGCGGACGAGTTGCTCCATGATCTCGTCCATGCCTTCGACTGCCTTTTGCTCGTACTGCCTGGTCCACGCATCGTTGCCGCGTACCGTGGCCACCAGCGCGGCCGTGCCATAGGCGACGACATAGCCGATACGCGGGTGCGACAGCAGCGCGCTCTCGTCGCTGGTCAGCGCGGGCGGAGCGAATTCGCCCCGGACGCGAAGATCAACGGCGATGGAACAATTGGTGAGCCAGATCACCTGGCTGCGAAACTCCCATCCAGCCATGCCGTCGCTTGGTTGCAAGTCAGGAAGCACCTCGTAGCTTGGCACCAGCCGGTAATAACTGGGGTCGTCTCCTGCCGGCTTCCAGTCAATGCGCAGCGGCTGGTCGGTTAGGGTGGCGAGCGGGCCGCCTGCGGTTTGGTAGGGTGCCAGGTTTGGGGTGAGTGGCGGAATACCCGGTATCTCGACAACCGCGATATCCCACGAGGATTGCGTTGACGCCAGTTGTGAGTTGGCGTCGTCATACACCTCGCAGATCAATGGCACGAGGAAGCTATCGGTCAGATACGATCCCTGCGGATCATCTAACAGATTGCGTACCCGCGCCTTGACCTGACCCAGCGTCCAACTCACGCGGCGCCTGCCTTGCCTTTCGCTTTATCGCGCTCGGCCTTGATCTGGTTGACGATCTTCCACTCCTCCGCAGTCAGGCGATCCATTTCCACTGCGCCGTAGGAAATCCGGGTGTTCTTGTATGCCTGGACCACGTTGAAAATGTGGTTGCAATTTGTACAGAGAATGGCCCCTGCCTTGGGGGTCACAGCGCAACTTGGGCAAGGCTCGGGTTGCTTTTCAGTGAGGGTGTTGGCTTGCATGACCCAGCGGGGCAATTCGGGGATAAGCCCCTCTTCCACCGCCAGGCGGGCCAGGTCACGATGGCTATCGTTGACGTTCATGCGTTGCGAGTCGTTCTCATACCAAGCATTGGCTGATTGCAGCCGCTGCAGGATGGAGGTGTTCCTCTTTTTCCGGATCGCAGTCAGGGTTTCGTGGAAGTCACGCTCGCGCACCTCCACGTAAAACTCACCCCGGTCGCTATAGGCGACCTCAGGCACGCGAATGGTCGCCCCTAGCTTGATGGTGGCGGGGTCGTGATCGCCGACATAGCAGAGCACTCCGCCGAAGCCGCCATCCTGCTGCACGTACTCGCGAATGTATTCAGCGGCGAGCACCAGCGGAATTGCCGGCACCGGCTCCATCTGCATCGTGTTCTGCGCATCGCAGCCCAGGTCTTTGTGTCCCCAGCGGGTTTCTCGAATCACGTGAACGGTGTACGGTTTACCCGGAGGGCAAGCGGCAATCTCCTCCGGGAAAAAGACACCACCATTGATCTTGAGGGGAAAAGGGTTGAGGTTCAGGATGGTGACAGGCCTGTCCGCTTCGGCCTGCTTGAGCAGCCGCTGAATCTCGGCATACCGCTTGGCGGTCCAGCGTTGGCCGGGATCACGGAACTTTCCGGGATCCTTGCCCAGCAATGCCTCCGCGTTGGCTCGCTGCATTTCCGGTGTGATAACGACTGTTGCCATGGGTGAAGCTCCTTATGGGGTCTGTTGCAAATTCAGTAACTGCAGATCCCTCGGCTTCGCTCGGGATGACAAAGGAGAGGGTCGTGGGCGTTCCTTCAAATTGTTCATTGCAAATGAAAGAGGGAAAAACCATGGGAACAACCGAATGAGGCAGTCTTGGTTAGACTAGTAACCACGCTTCCCATAAAGAATGCAGGCGTCCCTTTGTCATCCCGAGCGTAGCCGAGGGATCTGCAGTATCACTGACCACCTAGAGAATTCCAATATGTTCATGCGCATTGCCCGTGCGGCGGGCCAGGTCCTGTCTCCAGCGGCTGGCGGCCAGACTGCTGCTGTGCAGGGGCGAGATATGGTCACGCATCATGGCCTCATACTCGGCCTTTCGTTTCGTCTCTGCCTGTTCTTCTTCGTATTGAAAGCGCAGTAAGTATTCTTGCGCCCTCGACTCCGGGCTGCCGCGGCGGCTGTTAATGCCGGCGCTATACTTTGCAATCAAGCTTTGCAGCGTGTCGATCGCAGGCACCTGCAGCCACGGACCATAGATCATCTCGTAGTCGCCACACTCCGGATAGGGCCCGAGCATGGGAGTAAATCCGTCGATTGCCTTATACGAATACCACTCCGTCTGGGTGCCATAACTCGACGCCGGGAACCACTTCTCCAGAACCCAACCCTCCGCGTGGGGGTACTTCTTTACCTCGCGCATCTCGGTCACAACCCGGATTGGCCGGTTGTCGTGGCGAGAGAAGTTGCACCCTGGCGCATTGGGATTGGGCTGAAAATTCAATCCGCCCTTCTCTGCGGTAGAGAGCCCAGGTGCCCAATCCCGGTAGACACCTGATTCCTTAACCAACCGGTCGCCGCCCACAAGCAGTCGCCAATGTGGTTTACGGAAAGGATTCTTGCCGCCATAACTCGTAAGAAACTGCTGAGTGGCGCTCGGTACGATATGGCTCATGAAGGTTTGCCGCTATGGGTGAAGGGCGCGGTCTTTCGCCCGTACCAGTTGGCAGACATGGTTGCGTCTGTACTTTCCAGGTGATATCCCACCACTTCAGGGATAAGACCGCGCTTCGCCCGCGGCCAAATCTTGGCGAACGCCATATCGCCGCGTCCTGCGTCGGTATGCTCGACAGGATACTCATCGATACCCGAAACCCTCGGAGACCACATCTGGAAGAACCCGATGGGAATATACCCTCCACCATCCTTGCTGGTGACGCGCGTACCCAGGGGAAAGGCGTTCAGGTGAACGTAGGCGTCGCATTCATGCTGCAGTGCCGGCCGCTCGAGAAATTGGTCCCATTCGGCATAACCCTTCACGCAGAAGCGGTCGATCCCGTAGATCATACCCGGGTCGAGGTTGGCGTTCTGCAACAGCAAGCGGGTCTGCGGCGGTAGCCAGATATCTGCATCCAGGTGCACCACCCAAGCATCCCGCTTGAGCCTGCTGAGCCCCTCATTGATGCCCGCGCCCTTGCAGAAGCGGTTCCAACGTGAATTCAGCGCATCGGTCTTAATGCATTCCACGTGGTGAAATTCGCAGATGCGCTGCGTGTCACGATCTTCGGCGGAGGTGACCACGACAATGCGGTCAAACAGATGTTTATTGGCCGGCAACGTGCAGCGCAAGAAATCAGAGTAGCGGTCACACACCAACACTGCTTCCATCTTGAAGTCAGGGTCGGGCGCGTTCACCGTGCCTCCGGGGCAAGGGCAGTTATAGGACATCGAGCGCTCCATGAACCAGGGAAAAACAAAGGGCTGAGCGGGTTATCTCAGCCCTTCGCCAGGTAATAGTACTTATTGGTTAGTTGTAGACGGGCACCTTCAGCCCGGTAACCGAGCTAATAGCCTGAGGATTATCCACCGCGTACTGCCGAGCATCCACGTAGTAGCAGCCCTCATTCGCCGTCGGATTACCCGAAGCCGGATCGTAGATCTGAAACACCCACTGTCCGCTGCGGTTCTTGAACCAGAACGGCGCCTTACCCCACACCACCTTGAGCCACGAACCGAACTCCATGAAGTCGATGCGTGTCTGGTCGGCGTGGATATTGCGCACCACCTCGCGGCCGGCGATGGTGAACTGGCCGACGTTTGCGGTAAGTCCGTCAAACCCTGGCATCTTGCCATTGGTCATCAGGATCTCCTGTTTGGCGAAGCCCATCTCCTCATACGCCTGGATTTGGGAAGGATGCGAATGCCACACCTGCGACTTGAGCGCGTCCGTGCCCAGGCTCTGTTCCACGCGGCTGAGGGCCGCGCGCAGCATAGGCAGCGACAACGGAGCCCCGCCGGCAGCCACACCGTTCGCCACTACATAGTTCTGCGTCCGGTTGATGCCGAGGAAGGTACCCGTGGTAGCCGTGTTATGAAAATAAGGAATGCCGTACAGGAACACCGGCGTGGTAGCAGCAACGCCGGCGACCATGATGAAGTCGCCGGCAACTGTCCCGGCCGGCACTGCGTCCACGGTTATGGACTGGGCCGACCCGAGCTTGTTGTTGACGTTGTTCACATAGCAGGTGCCACGCAGGGTGTAGGTGTTACTCATCACCTGCACCTGCTGCCCCTGGGAGACGAGCCGGGCGCCCCATGGGGAGGACGCAAGCACGATCGGGTTAGCTCCGCCACCGGCGTAGCTAGGATCCACCTGGCCGATCTTGCCGTCGCCCGCCTGTTGCAGGAACTGGTCCCGGTTCTTCGCCATCTGGACCGCGACGTCCGCCAGCGTTTTGGTGACCGGATTTTCGGAAACCACCTTCGGGCCGCTATCGCCGATAATGTCAACCAGTCGCGAGTACTCAACCGGGATGACGGTAGCAAGCGGTGTCAGCGTACCCTGGTCCCATGCGCTGAAGTTGCCGGCCGGCAGAATGCCGCCGTCCAGATTGAAGAGCGCGACGTTGCCGGGAAATGCAGTCTGGAAGCGCAGACGAAAGCTGCGCAACGAGACTGGGGTAATGGAGCCGCGCTCGGAGATACGAGCATCGAGCTTGGCCTCCTTTTCAATGAGCAGCTTGATGACCTCGTTCAAGGCCTCAAGCTGCAGCTGCTGGGTTGTTGATGCTGTCCCGATTACATTCGACATGAAGATTCCTTATCTGCGGCTGGGGAGCCGCGCTGACTCACTAATTCCCTCACCGAGATATCATCAGCTGCAAAACGCGAGGGAGAATCTGTTCCCTCGCCACCTTGTCGAAGGGCTTACCCGGATTGGCGCGTTGCCATTCCGCCTGCGCGTGGTCGAAGGCAGCGCTTGAGCTCATCGCTGCACTGCCACCGCTGGCTGGTCCGGTGGATCCCTTAGGCTCGGTCTTCTTGGTGCTGTCGATCTGGGCGTCTACCTTGGCGCGTCTGGCTGCGGAGGCGTTGGCGATCTGTACCCCTGCCTCGCGTAGTTCCTCTCGCGCTACTTCGGGGAGATACTGCTGCACGGCCCGGTCAATGGCCGCGAGTCTGCGTTGGCGTGAAGCATCGCCGATGGGCAGCCGCTGCAGGGAGTGCATCTGGTCCTGCAGCGCCGGGTTCGCCTGAATCTTGCGAATCAGCTTGGCGCCGATGGCTTTGGGAAGAATGTTCTTCAAGTAAGGACTGACGACTCCACCCTGCTTCTCCACGTTGGCGATGATCCTGCTTATGCCGTCGTGGATACGCGTTTGAGCTTCCGTCTGCAATCCGCTTTCGAACGACCGTCTCTCCTCCACCTTTTCGCCATGTTGGCGCACATTGAGTGCGCGTTCTCTCCGGTCCAGTTCATCTGCCTTACGCCGAAGTGCTTCGGGCTGCGCCTCTATCGCGGGGGAAGTGGCCGCGGATTCTTCCCTGAGGACGTCGAGTGCATCTTTCACGCGTTGGTCGCGATTGCGTTCTTCTTCAGAGCGATAACTATTCGCCCTGAGGCGTGAGGTTACATCTTGTGCGCGGTGTTCGAGGTCGAGCGACACCACGTTGTCAACAAATCCAAAAAAGTCCTCGCCGATGACCGGCTTGCCATTCTGCATGGCAACGTTCCCGTCCGCATCGCGCTCGTAAGAGAGCTCGGCGATCTTGCTGAGCGAGGCCATCGTACCCTCGCGCGTGGTCGACCCCAGGAACGTCTCGCGCACGTCAATCCAGGTGGAGGAATGGTCAAGTGCCGCCCTGGCCGAATCCAGGTCAGGAAAGATCTCGCGGTAGGGCTTAAGCTCCGCTGCCTCGCGTGCCGTCTTGTAAAGCTGTCCTTTCAGCCTGGAATCGGCGTCCAGCAATTTACCGAATGCGGGATTGTCAATGACCATCTGGCTCAGAACCTCGGGCGTGACGACTGCCTCCAGTTCCAGCTGAAAATCCTCTTCCGCCGGGGGGTTGCTTCTGCTGGTGAGGTGACCGTCACCTCGGCTGGGGGCTCATCAGGTTCAACCAAGGGCTCCGAGGGATCAGCTACCGCGATTACTTCCTCGTCACTTGCCGGCCGCTGGTCGGGTGGAGGGATCGCGGCCAGCTTTTCTTTGAGCAGCGCCGCCGCATAGTCTTCGCGAATAGGAAACTTACCCGGGTCGACCTGGGACGTTGGCACAGAACCGCTTGCCAAGGAAGGAGTGGAAGACGCAGGGGCGGGAGCCGATGAAGGCGCAGAAATAGGTGCCGCCCCCGGAGCTGGGGCCGTGATCGTTGCTTCAGTCATAGGTTCTCTTTCTAGGTCAAGAGCAGAAAATATCAGCCGCTCAGCTAACCTTGCAGCTTATCCGCCAACTTGATGAGTGCATTGGCCGCCTGCACCTGGCCCTGAATATTTCCCGCAGTGGCCTGTGGCGGAAGATGCATCAGCCCACCCACGGTGTTCACCACATCATCGATCTCATGCGGCGGTATCTGCGCCGGCGTGGGGGAGCCTGCCTGCGCGACAAAAGCCCTCTGCTGAGCCTGCTCCGCCATGCAGCTGTGTCTCGAGGGCAACCGCCGCCGTGAAGTAGGCCAGCAGGTTCTGCCAGCCGGCGGGATTGTCGTCCGGCAGATCCGAATTTTCCTGGCAATACTGGCGGACCACTTGCTTGAGCACCGTAAAGTCGTCGATGGCTTTATCGGGCATGATCGTCGGCTTTACCTGGCCGGTGGGCGCTCCGGTCCGCGGGTCAACAAGAGGCATAGCCTCGGCCTGCAGAAGACGCTCGATGATCTGCAGCACCTTGGACCGCATCGCTGCGCCAGGAACCACCATGTTCGGAACCCCCAGCGCCGTAGCCGCCTGCTCCTGGTTCGTCGGATCATCAAAGATTGCCTGGGCCAGCGGATTACTTGTTGCCGCCTGCATCAGATCCATCCATCGCTGGCGTAGCTCGGCCGCGGTCACGGGCAGACCCTGATCAGTATCCGCGTACGCATGGACGCTGCCCTGCAGATCGTCAAGGCGGATGTAATCGTTGCGGAACTCCGAACCCCGTTCCAGGATGACCTGCCTCATGTCCGTGGTTAGATTGTCTTTGGCGCAATTCACCGCCAGCTCATCGGCCTTGGCGTGCTCTTCTTTCAGGTTCTCCCAATAAATGTTTAGCTTGCCTAGGGCGACATTCAATTGCTGTTGCTGCCCGCCAAAGGTCTCGACGGAAGGGTCACCCGCGCCTCCATACACCTGGGGAGGAATGCCGGCGAACATCTGCGCGTTGAAGGCCAGCTTATCCAGGTAGCTGAACGCCTCTTCATGCATCTGGAACTGGAACTGATACAGTGCGTCGGCCATTCGAACCGCACCGGGAGCCCCCGTCCGTTTCAGCTTCACCAGGTTTAGAACCCCAGGAAGCATCGGCTTGCCCTGCATCGACTTGGTATCGATCAGATCCGCATTGGCCAGCGTCACTCCCGAAGAGCAACGGTCCATAAATTCATGCAGGATGTTGGCCATATCGTTGTAGCGCTTTTGAAAAGGCACAACAATGTCGCCGATCGATGGCGGGAACAGGCCGAATCCCTCGTGGGTGCCGGCCCATGTCCATTCCGTGGTCAGCGAGGCTTCGCGTGCCGAGAGGAAAGTGGCGCCGGTATTCACCAGCAGCAATCCTGAAGGATAAGCCGCCCGCATCCGCTCGCCGAACTCCCGGTCGTCCTCCAGATCGAAGGCCCAGGGCTGAATCCAGGTCCGCGACAGCGTAGGCCGCTGGTCCTGGAGAATGCTCGACCCTGCACCCGTCTGCGAGTACACCTGCTGCCTGGCAATCCGATCAATGCTTCCGTTGGCAGAGAGCTCGCTGGTGGCGCTGGCCGCGATCTGGTCATACATGTCGGGATATGCGGCGCGCAGCGCGCCTACGTGTACCTCGACCTCGAGGTTGAGAATCGGGGTCTGCCGCAGATTGTTCGCAGCCGGGTCGCAGTCCACCTCCAGCGGGCAGTAAAGGTTCTGCGCCACCATGCCGTTGGGCACGACTTCCTCGCCCACCTTCTGGATCACGGGCCCGTACTCGGCAGGGAAGAAGGAGTCATCTCCCAGCGGCCGATGGCAATTCTGGCAGCGCCGCGCATCCATTCCCACCGCGTCTGCCGGCGCAGTCGCGCCGCAATGGAAGCAATGGTAACGGTCGGGCGCCAGCTGCGTTTCCGTCTCGTTAAAGACCGGTTCGCGCGACGTGCCTGCGCGTTCCGCATCCACCACATAGCGGGTATGCCGGAAGACAGCTCCTGTGGTATAGAGATACAGCAACTGTTGCTTGAGCAACGACTGCTCCCGGTTCTGCTGCTCGATAATGCCGATCAGGATCTGCGCCGCCTTCGCGGTCGTTACGTCGGAGAGCTGCTCGGCGTCTTCTGGTATCCACTTGGATTTGGGTACCTGCGGAGCTAGCGCTGCCACAAAGCCCGTCGCTAGCATCTGGTAAAAGTTGTTGCAATACTGGTATAGGTCCTTGTCGTCGGAGTCCTGCGCATGTTCGCCCCGGTTCATCCAGTCGACCGCGTTGAAAAAGTCCGATTCGCCCGGGCCGAACGAGATGAATTGGTTGCCCTTGAAGAATTCCAGGTTCTGCAGGCAGCGCTGCATGAGCACCACGCGGTCCTGCGACCACTGGCTCTTGTAATTGCGAACCAGCGCAATCAACCTCTGCTGATCTTCCTCGCTCAGCTGCGCGCTGTTCTGCGGTTCATCCGCGTCGCCCTGCATCGGGTCTGACGGCGTATGCTCCATCCCACGCTGGGTCTGGGGTACCTGCATCTGTGTACTCTGAATAAGTCCAACGCCGGGGTGTGTGGCCATTTACGCCTGTTTCTTTCCTAACGCTTCCGCTTCGTCGAGCGCTGCGGTAACAGCTTCAACCTTGGGTATCCACTTAACGCTGGGACCAGCCTGCACGCGGTTGTAGTCACGCTGAGCCTTGCGGGTGAGCGCGTCGGCCAGCTTTGAAGGACGCCGGCGCCACGAACTCATCAATTTCTCGATTTCATCTGCTTCCGGGTCGATCGGCTCTTCCGCCGTGCTCTCGGATGAGTCCGGCCAGGAGGGTGAGCTGAAGAGGGGTCCACCCAACCCAAGCGTTGCCAGCCGGTCGAGCAATATTTGCCTCTCCGCCTTCAGCTCGCCCAGCTGCGATATCACCAGGCCCATCATCTCCTCGTGCGAAGAGCGGGATATCCATGGGACCTTCATCGGGCATCCCCCTGAACCCTTACTGCGTGCACGTATAGCCCCAGATATAAAGTGTCGATGCTGCCAAAGCCGTCGTGCCCGAAGTGATCGTGAAGGCAGTGTTCGAACCCACAGGGACATACACCTGGTCCGCCCCGCTAAGCGCAGAGGCGGCTGCGTTGGCCGGCCAGAGCGAACACTTCGCCAATGTCGCGTAGGCGGTGCCGAAGGTCCCGGTGGCAATGGTGGCCGAGGCCGCCGGAGAGCTGCCGGTGGTCACCGTCAGATAGCCGCTGAGGTCATTCGAGTTCGAGTTGGCCGCGAGCGTCGGGCCAGTGCCCGCGCCGGTTCCGGCGGCGAAGGTGGGCACGGAAGCATAGGTGCCCCATCGCATATCCGCTGAAGTGCTTGCGCGCTGACCGTGCCCGGTGGAATTGATGAGTGGCGACAGCACCGAGGTCGCGGCCGTCATGTCGATGGTGATGGGAAAGCCGCAGCCGCCGTAATGGTTAAAGGAAAAGCTCTCCGTCGAAAGCGTGGGGTATTGGTCCAGCCAGCCGACCGATTCAGTTTGCTGCGCGCCGCCCGACCAGCATTTCGACTGGTAGTACAGCACTGCGCCGTTGACGTACTGGCGTCGAGGTCGCGCCGGCGGTGGGCAGAAAGTAGTAATTCGGCGGCACAAAGCTCTGGATCATGCCGCCGTTGCGGAACACCATCGAGTGGCCCAGGTCGGAATAAGTATAACGTGGTCTGCCCATTCGCCGCGGTGGCGTCCGGTCGGCGTCAGCCAGGCCGGTCGACCAGATATTCCAGATGGCGTGGCTGGCCGGTCGTCGAGGCATCGTAGATCGAGCTGGAGTACGTCGTGGGATTGGTGTCATTTACGGATACATTCGTAAGGTTCACCAAGCCGGTCGCCGTTGCTGCTATGTAGATCGCATCGTCCCCGACACCTGGGAGACGGCGGAAAAGTTAAGGCCCGTGCCCGTCAGCCGCAGGGTGTTCTGATCGTAAAGCCCATAAGTCCCGACATTCGTGCAGTACACGGCATTAAAGTTCACCTGGTTGCCTTCGGTCTGCAGGCACCCGGTGCTGTTGCCGTTGCCCACGTCGTAAAACTGCAGGTTGCTCGCCTGCACATCGTCGTTCTGCAACTCCGCCATCTGCAAACCCCACCCGCTGATATGCGTGGCGACAATATTTGAGAATGCGATGTGCGAGATGACGCCCGCTCCCGGGCTAGTGCCCACGTTGATATAAAGCGCCTGGGCAGTTGCCGAGTTCTGGGCATTCGACCCATACCCGCTCCCATAGATCGTTCCATTGGAGATAGAGATCCGGTCTGGCCACACCGCCGTGGTAGTGGTCGGGTCTTGGCCGACAAAGACTGCCTCTTTCCCGGAGTTGAGCGAGGTAAATCCATCCACGGTGACGTTGTTGCAGGAATTGATGAGGATGGTCTCGGTGTCGCTGTTGGATGTGATGTTCGAAGCGGTGATGTTCTGACACGGAATCCCATAGCTTGCGTACTGGGAGTCATACCACGAGGTCTCAAAGCAGGCATCCTGGTTGTTGTAGCAGGCCTCCCCATCCACCCGCAGGTCTTGATTATTGATGGCGAACAGTCCGTTCGCATAGAAATTCGAGATGCTCAGGTTGTGAATCTGGGTGTGGACTGAGCTGGCCAGACGCATACCGCTCAGGTCGCCATTGTTGAGCGTCAAACCTTCAAACGTGCAATTGGTGCAGGACTGGATGTCGACCGCGTAGCCCGACGTTCTCGCCGTCGCTGTCGGGCCAAAGGAGATGGCTAGGTTCTTCAGCCCGAATCCTGTGGCTCCGGTCGATGCGATACAGTCATTGGTGCCAATGGTCTGGCACGCCAGGGAAGACGACGGACCATCCCCGTAGATCAGCACGTTCTGCGCCCCGGAGAGGACGGCTGCCGTGCTGTTATTCAGCAGATAGTTACCTGCCGGCACGTAAACGGCTTTCCCAGTGCTGGCTGCCGCCGCGACCGCGGCTGCGATGCCGGCCGTGTCTGCGGCCAGATGAGCGCCATCGCCCACGGCGCCGAAATCCTTCACGCTGATGCTCTGCTGTAATTTGGCCGTCACCGACTCCGTTACGGCGCCCGTCGATCCCTGGTTATAGTTGCCTGAAGAGGAAGAAGACGCCACCACAACGTACTGCGAGCCATTCCATTGGTAGAACGTGTAAGGGGTGGTGGTAATGTCTTCAAGCCCGAGATCGGGGATGCCATGAACCGAGGCGATAATACTGGCCGCATTGCCTGGGGCGATGAGCCTGTACCACTCCGGGTTCAGCAGGATGATGTTCGGCCCATCGTTGGTCTGGTTCGCGGTGATTGCCTCCTGCAGGCCGCCCGTTCCTGAAGTCAGGTAAAAGGGTGGCACATGGCTATAAGTCGTTGCCATGTTCACGCTGCACACCCCAATGTAAACCGAGCTCGGCGTGGCCACTTCGGTCAAGGCAGGGTTGCCGTCGACGATCTTGATCGGCGTGCCGGCAGAAAATGCGGCAAAGTTTTTACCTCCGCCGCTCACCTGGCAAGTTGCAGGGGGAAAGTAAAACCCCCCTGAGGTCGAGCCGGCTACCTGGAATTCACCGTACTGTGCGGCGATGATCTGACCGGCGTTCTGCGCCTGGGTGCGGCTGAAGCAGAGAACGATGGCCAAAACCACCAAGAGTGTCTGTTTCATCATTTGCTGGCCTAATCGAATTCCGTCACGCGTACGATCGTCGTGCTGGTGCTGGCCGACCTCAGGTTAATCAGCAACGTCGCGGCAATCGTATACCCGCCCGAGTTATCCGGTGGCGTGCCTACCACCAAACCAAATCCTGCGCCTTGCGGCACCGGGGTCCCCAGCACAATCGGTTCAGACTGTGGCTCAATGGTATAGGTAATGGTGAAGGGCGTGGTCGAGCCGTCGTTGAACTGGTACGCCAGGCCCTGGCCCGTGCCGCCATTGGCACTGCCGTCTTCGATAATCTCGACCCGTCGGGTAACCTGGGTTGCCGAGACGGCGACAAATGCGCCGGCGCTCCCGTTCAGGGTAATCAAACGTGTGTGAGCCATGGGTTAGCCTTTCTCCTTTCGCATCTTCAGCAGGGTCTCGGCTAGCCTCGCGCGCTTGCCTGTCTTGCCCGTCGCGTCCTCGCGTTCATTGGCGAACTCCGCCGTGGTCTCACCGGCGTGTTGTGCCTGCGCTTTGAACGTTCCGGGTCGCTTGATCGCCCTTTCAATCCAATATTTGCTGCTCATATGAGCTGCTCCTCCTTAAGCATTTCGTCGAGTGCGACCAGTGCACCCCAGTCCTGGCGCAGCTTACCCACGTATTCGAGAAATTCGCCCCTCTCGTCTTCCTGCTGTGCCATGGCAATATCGGCTTTAACAGTTGCGATCTCCACCCGCTCATACCTCGAGATAGCGTCGGCGTCCCACAGGGGCATCTTGTCGGCTACCGCCGCCACGAAGTCTTTGCCTGCAGAAATCTCTGAATCGGGCAGAATCACGGTGGTCACAGCCCTATGTGCGGAACACCCCGAAACCAGTAGTAGGAACACACCGTGGATCAGGCACGAGATCCGAAGAGCCATTGGGTCTACCCCGTTAAGCATGGAATGACTTACTTGCTTTTGCCGAATGCTGCCTCAACCTGGGCGACCACGTCCGGAAAGTCGGCGATCAGCTTCCTCACCTCCGCGATGACCGATGCATCGAACGATACGTTGACGCCATTGGCGCCGGCCGCTGTCTCGGTTGCTTGCACGGCCGCGACCAGCTCGCCCAGCGCGCCGAAAGCAATTTGTTCCACCGCCGCCGCCTGTGGGCTAACCAGCGAAGTAAGCGACTCGATCAGCGTCGCTTCGTTCTGCAGGCCACCAAGTACCGTGACCACTTTTTTCGAAACCGTGACTACATCCTTGAATAGGGACGCGAATGCGTGCCCGGCTGACTGCCAGGTAAATGCCATGAGTAATCTCCTTAATGCTGTTACGGTTGTTATTAAACGTGGGACACAGAGATGGGCGAGCCCCATCCTCGCTTCTTACCTGACCGTAGCCCGTTGCCAATCCACGTAATCTACGGCCATGGTCACCGATGTCGCACTGAGTGCGGTCGCTGACCATGACGCCGGGTACTGGGCCGTGCTGGGTATGCTTGCGATGGCCACACCCGTACCGCACACTTGGGTGCCGTTTATGTACCAATGCACCAACGCGCTATCGTTGACCAGAGTAAGCCGCACCCATCCTACGGTTGCGGCAACCGTAGTATCCGTGTAGGTCGAGGAGTACGCGCAATACCAGTCGTTGACGACACCGTTTGCAGACGAGAGATAGAAGTTGATCCCTGACGTCCAGGGATTCGCGTTCGGAGTATGCACCAGACCAGCCTGAAACGAGCCCGCGGTCGTACCTGGCAGCACAGGAACATAGACGGCCGTCTCCCATGTCCAGCCCAGCGAGGAGTTGGGATTAATCACGGAAGGGCTTTCATTCTGCAATCCGCAGGTGATTCCCGTGCCCGTTCCGCCGGTTCCCGACGTCAGCATCAGATTGCCGGGATGGTTGCTATCGGTATAAGTGGTATTCACCGAGCAACTCGCACCGGTCGGCGTGCCTATGTTGTTGGCGGCATTATTCGCGCCCGAATAGAAATCGTCAAAGAAGGCGCTATACGGTCCGGTCAACCCAGACTGCAGGTTAAAGGCAAGGGAAGTCAGCGGCCCGGTCGTGGTTTGCTGTCCCAGGCATGGGCCGACTATTAGGATTGCCAGCCCAGCGGCAAGATGCTTTACTGAGTACATCTGTACCCCCACTCATAGGCGGTCGCGGCGGCGAGCGCGGTCGCCCCCTGGGTAAGAACAAATACGCCAGTCGAAGTATTTGCCGGGAAATATTTGTGCGGCCGCGGCCCCAACCAGGGCCTGGGTCGCGGCGTTGGCAGGCCACGCGAGGCATTTCGGAGCCAGGGTGTAAGCCACATTAAACGTCAGCGTGAACACCGCCGCCGATGCAGTTGGCGTGGTCCCGGTTGTTGCGGTCACGTATCCGCTAAGATCGGTGATCCCGACACTACAGCTAAGGTTGGGCTTGTTCCCGCTCCGGTGCCCGCCGCGACAGTAGGTGCGCCAGTTTCCAATATGTGTGTTAGGCGACGGCCCAGAGTGTGTGCCAGGCACGCCATTGCCGCCGACCGTTTGACCGAAGAGTGATATCGTCGTCAGAACGAAAAACGAAAAAATAAATTTCATAGTTTTAGAGTTTTGTTACTTCGAGGGTTTCGCTGGTTGTCAGTGTGGCCGTTATCGCTGGTATCGGACTACTTTTGAGATAAGCGAATACTGCTAGCAGAGCCGGCACCGTGGCCAGCTTGGCCATGTTGATAAATCCACTTGCGGTCGAATGTAAAAACGCTGGGCAGCGCGATCGCGCCGCTTGCCGCCGAGGCAAATGCAGAAATCGCCGCGGCCGCGAGGCCATGGAGCCAGACTTTTAGGCTGTTCATTTGAATCCCCTACTCAGATTTGTGTGTCACGCCGCTGCTCTTCGCAGCCAGCCTGCCCGATACACGGCAAGGTTGGGATAGGTTGCTAGCAGTGCGTTGTAGTATCTCTCGGCCTCTGCCCGCAGATCCTCCAGCACTCTTTGCGGGTCGGCCAGGTCAAGGGCGTGCAGAGTGAGCGGGCCGATGCGGCCGTCGCCTACCACCGTCACTGCGTCCTGAAGCATCTTCGCGGCGTTGACCACACCGACATTGACTCCCAGAGACAACAGCTTGTTGGCGATCTCCTGGTTTGCGATCTCGGTAATACAGAGCGGCTGGCAATAGCTGATGTCGTAAATTCCGCGGGCAATCTGCAAGGCCGCCACCTGGCCCATCGAGCTGAAATACAAGCAATTCGTCAGCTCAGGATGCCAGTGCTCATCGATGCCGAACCTGGTGCGCTTCCCATCCGGCGCCGTCGTAATTACACCTGACAGAGTTGCGTCTTCCCATCCCAGCACATAGTCGATTGCCGCATCCACGTTTGCCATGTGACCTGCATCTCTCACAGTACGGAGTACAACCACACCATGGGTACCCGTTGTTGGGTTCAAGGAGGGGATAAGCAGAAGCTGAGAGGAAAGGTCGTAGTTCTAGTGAACTCCAAGCAGATGCGCCAACAACGCAATCAAAGCCCCGCCAGCGCCGCCGCCCAGCAGCGCGAGGGAGGTAGCAACCAACTTAGCCTTGCCTCTCGCTTCGTTCGTATCCTGCTTCCAGCTTATCTACCCGCTCGTCGCATTTTTCCATGCGCGCCTCGTGGCGCACCAGCAAGGCCTCCAGAATAGGCAAACGCCCATGCTGTCCATCAAGCCCCAGCTCCCGGCGAAGCATCTTCAGCTCGTTCCCGTTCTCGCGGCCCTGCTGCAGACTCTCCTCCACTTTGCTCTTCACTTCCGTCAGCTGCTCCAGAATCTGCGTCTGGATAGTCGCGGAGCCGCCGGGCTTCGCATTGGGCGTCATCAGAACGTCACCGTTCCTGAGATAGTCACCGGTCCCGTGATAGTGATGGTGTAAGTACCAGGGGGAATCGCGCTTACAGTCAGCGGGAGTGCCGCGCTGGTGTGTCCGCCCGCCGCGGCGCTAAAGGTGGCGGATCCGGTTGCCACCGCGGCAACCAAGCCCGAGCCACTGATCGTGGCGAGCGACGGGTTAGAGCTCGTCCATCCTGCCGCATAGTTGCCGTGGGAATCCGCCGTATTACACGAGGTTGTCGAGCCGTCGGAGTAAGTACAGGTAGCCCTAAGCTGATTGGTTTGACCCACGGCTATCGAGGTTACGCCGCCCGTGGTCGCGAGCGAGATGTTGGAAAGCGTAACCGGTGGGTTGCTGATCGTGAGCCCCCAGGTTGAGCTGTAGACCCCGCCGATCGTTGCCTGGATACTGTCTGAG
>CAWJAB010000040.1:0-85825 GCA_963840675.1 uncultured Acidobacteriaceae bacterium | reverse complement strand
AACTTTAGTTGTACATTTGGATACACGATTGTTGTAGTGGCAGGCTGCCTTGGACGCCTGTCGGGGTAAGTGATGCAAGAGACATATAGGTCCAGCTGCGGCACGATCGTAAAGGTTGGTTTTTATGCTCCCCCCTAACTCATTGTGTGGTCATTTTGCCGCCCCTGGGGGTCATTCATGTCTGCGCAGCTGCGCTCGTACTACTGGTAAGACGCTAACAATTCTTTGTTTTGCTCAGTTTGCTTCTTTTGGCCTTACCGGCAGCACGCCTATGGGCTCAAACACCCACGCCTGTAGCTGGTGCCCGACGTGGCGCTACGATCTGACGCACTCCGGGTCGAATACCAATGAGACGCTTCTTACTCCCGCGAATGTGAACGTGAGCACGTTCGGGAAGTTGTTTTCGCTGCCGGTGGATGGATTGACATATGCCCAGCCCCTTTATGTCCCCGGGCTGACGATGAGCGACGGCCTGGTGCACAATGTGCTGTTTGTCGCTACATCGCACGATTCGGTTTATGCCTTCGATGCGGATTCCAACGGCGGCGCGAATGCTAACCCGATCTGGCACATCGATCTGCTGACTCCGGCGTACGGCGCCGCGGCGGGAGAGACTACGGTTCCATGGCAGGACAACGGCTCTCCGGACGTTGGAGAGGACGGCGTAACCGGTACACCGGCGATCAACCCCGCGACGAACACGATGTATTCTAGTGGCAATAGAGCACCTTAAATGGCGTCTATTACTCGCGCCTGCACGCCATTAACCTCATCACCGGCGCGGAGCAGGCGAAGACGGCCTTGCTCTGATCACCGCGACGGTTGCGGGCACCGGCCATGGGCAGCGAGCCGGGGGGGAACTGTCGTTCGATCCCCTGATACAGAATCAGCGTACCGCGGTTGCGATTACTACAACGGCTATGTCTATTTCGGGTACGCCGCGCACGGAGACATCGGTAGCTGGCACGGGTGGCTGTTCGCGTATAACGCTACAACTCTGCAGCAGACTGCTGCCCTTTGTCTATCGCCGAACGGCTACGGAGCGGGTATCTGGAATCGGGCGCAGGCCTCCCATCGACAGCGACGGCGCAGGGGGAAGCGGACGGATGTTCCTTGCCTCGGGCAATGGCACGTTCGGCACGGCGAATACACCCACCGCGGAACTGGGCGAGAGTATTGTGGAATTCAACCTCGCGAATGGCGTCCTTACCCCAAGCGACATCTTTGTAGCGTTCAACGCTCAGACTTTAAATGGACATGGATGTCGATCTCGGTTCGGGCGGAGTGCTGATGGTGCCCGACCAGCAGGGAACCTATCCGCACGAACTGGTCCAGGTTGGCAAAGAGGGCCGGATCGTGGTGCTGAACCGCGACGCTCTGGGCGGCTTCGCGGGCGCGAATGCCGGGTCCAATACGAATGCCCTGCAGGACATCTCGGGGGTTTTGGAATTCCCGCAGGCGCGCCGACGACCAAACCGCCGGGGTTGTGGAATACACCTGCCTATTGGAATGGACAACGTCTATTTATGGGGCAACGAGCAGTGGCCCATGATGTTTTCGATGAACAACGGCGTGTTGAGCACTACACCCACAGCCAAGCGACCACCGTCACGTCCCATTTTCCAACGCCTTCGTTTTCGATATCGGCGAATGGCGGCAGGATGGGATCGCCTGGGCGCTTCGAAACGACCAGTTGAATACCGACGGGCCGGCGGTCCTGTATGCGTGGGACGCCACCGACCTGACGAATCTTCTCTATGAGAGCGATACGAACGCGAAACGGGACAGCGCCGGACCAGCTAACAAGAATGCCATACCGATCGTCACCAACGGCAAGGTGTACGTTGCGACTCACGGACAGGTGGATGTCTATGGGCTGTTCAATGGAGCGCCGAACGCCGTAGCCCCGGTGATCACTCCGGACGGCGGGACATTCTCGGCAACTCAGAGTGTTACGCTGACCAGCACGACCACAACGGCGAGCATCTACTACACGCTCGACGGCTCTCGTCCCAACTCCCGCGTCGACTCTCTACACAGGTCCGATCTCGATCAGTGGCGACATAACGGTAAACGCAATCGCGAGCGCACCCGGATATGTCCAGAGCGGCGTAAGCAGCGCTACCTTCACGTTCACGAATGAGGCGCCGGCCGTCACTTTCCAGCCACCGGCAGGCACTTATAATTCGGCGCAGCAGGTGACGCTTTCGGATACCGATAGCGCGGCGACGATTTACTATACGACCGATGGATCGACACCAACGGCCGCCTCAAACGTGTACACGGGCCCGATTACGGTTGGGGTATCGCTGACCATCAATGCGATCGCCATCGATCCCAAGCTGACTAACAGCGACATTGCGACGGCTGCCTATGTGATTCAGGCAGGCGGATCGGAGATCAACTTCCCTAACGGCTTCTCTACGCCGACGGGACTGACCTTTAACGGCACTACCGCAGTCGACGATACCCGCCTGCAGTTGACGGACGGCGGATTGAACGAGGCCGGCAGTGTGTTCTGGAATACTCCGATCAATGTTCAGGCTTTACCACGAACTTTTCATTCCAGTTGTCGTCGCCCACGCCGACGCAAATGGCGAACGGCTTCACGTTCACTATCCAGAACGACGCGCCGACAGCGCTTGGCGGCGACTCTGCCGGGCTCGGGTATCAGGGCATCCCCAATAGCGTTGCCATCAAGTTCAACTTCTATAACTACGAGAATGAAGGCAGCGATTCGACGGGCATTTACACGGATGGCGAGGCGCCTGTGACTCCGACGGTCGACATAAGCTCAAGCGGCGTCATACTGAACAGCGGGGATAACATAAACGCCCAGATTACCTACGACGGGACGACGCTGACCCTGACCCTGACCGACCCCTTGTTAACCAAAACATTTACCTATTCGTGGCCCATTAACATTCCGCAGTTCGTGGGGGAAACACGGCGTACGTCGGCTTTACGGGGGGCGCGGGTGGGCTGTCGGCCAGCCAGAAGCTGATGAGCTGGACTTATGTGACGCAGGCGCTTCCACCGGTGTTCTCTGTGGCGGCCGGCACTTATACGACGGTGCAGAACGTTACCTTAACCAGCGCGACTGCGGATGCGGCGATCTACTACACGACAAACGGGACGACTCCCAACGGGGGATCAACCGCGTATACCGGACCCATTGCGGTTGGAGCATCGGAGACGATTCAGGCTGTCGCCATCAGCCCCACGGTGGGCACCAGCATGCTGGAGAGTGCAGCCTACGTCATCCAGCTTGCGACGCAAACAGGAACATTCTCGCTGAGTGGAACTCCCCCTGCGGCTATTATGCAGGGTGGCACCGCAACCTCGACCATCACGGTGGCGCCGAGCGGCGGTTTTACCGGCAACGTGACCCTTAGTTGCGCCGTCACTTCGAGTCCGGCGGGTGCGACAGGTACGCCTAACTGCTCAGTAACGCAACCGGCTGCGATTTCCGGCACGGGATCGGCAACGGCGACACTCACCTTCACGACTCAAGCAACGACCAGTCCAGGCACCTACACGGTGACGGTGACGGGAACTTCGACGAGCCTGATTGAGACGACAACGGTGCCGATGGTCGTCCCGAGCCCGCCGAATTTCACGCTGAGCGGGACGCCCATCAGCGTTAACGCCGGAACGAACGGGACATCGACGATTACAGTTGCGCCGACGGGCGGCTTTCTGGGGAACGTGACGCTTACCTGCGCTGTTACAGGGCCGGCCGGGGCATCCAATCCCCCAACCTGCTCGGCGGCGCAGCCTGCGGCGATCTCGGGAAGTACATCGGTGACGGCGGCGCTCACGGTCAGCACTCAGGCAGACACCACGGCCGGATCGTATACGGTGACGGTGACCGGGAAGTCCGCAAGTCTCACCCAGACGGCGACCGTTGCGGTGACAGTCATTGCAGCCGTGCCTCCACCGACGCCAGGATTCGCGCTGACGGGAACGCCCATCAGCGTTGACGCCGGAGCGAACGGGACATCGACGATTACAGTTGCGCCGACGGGCGGCTTTCTGGGGAGCGTGACGCTTACCTGCGCTGTTACAGGGCCGGCCGGGACATCCAGTCCCCCAACCTGCTCGGCGGCGCAGCCTGCGGCGATCTCGGGAAGCACATCGGTGACAGCGGCGCTTACGGTCAGCTCTCAGGCAGCCACCACCGTGGGATCGTATACGGTGACGGTGACCGGGACGTCCGCAAGTCTCACCCAGACGGCGACCGTTGCGGTGACAGTAGCTGCAGCTGTGGCTCCTCCACCGACGCCAGGATTCGCGCTGACGGGAACTTCCGTCACTATCGCGGATCCCGGTACCCCGGCAAGTTCAACGATCACGATTACGCCTAGCGGCGGCTATGCCGGAAGCGTGGCTCTGGCCTGCAGCCTGACGTCATACCCGGCTGGTGCAACCGACCTGCCGACGTGCACCGTGACGCAGCCCGCGGCGATTTCCGGCACGGCGGCGGTAACCGCAACTCTCACCGTCACTACGACGGGGAGTTCAACTGCGGCGATGCACAACCCCCTGCCGAAGATATTTGGTTTCGGCGGAGGGACAATGGCGGTGCTGGTCCTTTTCGGGGTGCCGTTCCGCCGGCGGAAATGGCAGACGATGCTTGGACTAGTTCTGCTGTGCGCCGCTTTCATGGGGGCCACGGGGTGCGGCGGTGTTTCGTCTAACACTTCGAGACGCCGGAACTACCCCCGGGGCTTATGTGGTCACGGTTACCGGGACGAGCGGCACGATCACCCAGACCGCGAAGGTGGCCGTCACGGTGCAGTAAGAACGCAACTGAACCGGTTTGGAAATGACCCCGCAGCGGCCATGCTGCGGGGTTCTTATTTTGGGTCGGTGAAGACCGGAGTTTCGAAGCTCGAAGTCGATCCGACGTATACCATTGTTGCAATACAAATCTAAATATGCCGATGCCTCACCTGCTCAACCTCGCGAAATCCATGTCCGGCTTCCTCTGCCTGGTATCTATCACCGTTGTTGCTGTTCCTCTCATTGGGGCGCAGGAAAACGCGGCATCGCCCGCTGGGATTGCTTGGGCAGTGAAGGGAACCTGGCGGGTCGAAGGTAAAGATGTGCCTATCCGCACTGGGGACAGCATTCAACCGGGATCGCTCCTGCGGCCCGACCCCGTGGCTGCGCAACACACGATCATTGTTCTGCTGCCAGATGGTCAACGTGTTTTTTACGAGTGCTTCACTATTGATGACTGCGCGCGCGGCTTTCGTGTGCCTTCGCTCTACCGCGATCCCGAACCCTTTGCCGTTGATATGCTGGCCCGCATTGGCGCCGCGCTGATTCGTGAAGATCGCGACTTCTCAGCCGTATCCGGACCTTCATCCTCCATTTGGGACGCCGCGCGATGAGATTCTTGCCGTCCTCGGTCCTGGCAATCAAGTGCAGGTAGGGGGTCTGGCAACAAATCTACCCAATGGGCGTTTTACCCTTTACATACGGCCGCTTGACCCCGCACGCCCAGGTCAATCCCATCTTGTCGTTGACAAGACCACGCCCTCCCTCAGCTTTCCGCTTCCTTCTGCCGGCCTTTATCTAGTAACCGTCAGAGATGAGTTGAATAGACCCAGAATCCACCTTTTCCTTGCAGCCATCAGCTCCGCACAGGAGGCAAGCTTCAAGAAATCCTTCCACGATATGAAACAGCTGATGCATCAATGGGATGACGATTTCAACGGCTGGCCTATCCATGACTTTCAATGGGCATATCTGGAATCGCTTGTGGCGCAGCCGGCGGGTGATCCTCAGTGCAAGTCCACATGGCTTCCGAGCGCATGGCCAGCAACCAATCCGCTGTGAACAGGCCGCCTGCGCCCGGCGTTGACCGCAGAGCCGACGTTCTCCCCCAAGCCAGGCCTATTGGCTGGAGACACGAATATCGTGTTGCAGTGTGACACGCCGGGCGCTGTTATCCACTTTACGGTGAATCCCTCCCAGCCCACGGCCAACTCCCCCGTGTATCGCGCGCCGATCGTGGTCAAGGGTGGAGGAGTGGATATCAAGGCATTTGCCAGCGCGCCGGGCAAAAAAGACAGCGCGGTCGTAACAGCAATCTTTCGCATCCGTAAGTAACAGAAGGCCGAATGACAACATGGAAATTTTTGTTCCGTCGTTTCCAACTCACCACGAAATCGTCATTACCAAAAGCATTCGAAAACATCATTTTCGGCCCGCGTACCATGGAGCGAGCCCAGTCCAAAAGTAACCTCCAAACGGTACTCCCGGTTCAAAATAGCATCGCCGCGCCTTTATCCGCTCCCGGAGCGGATATATCTTGTCAGCAGACGATTTCGGCACAGGCAGCGGATTCTCGCGTCACCGCTCTCTGGTCGGCAGTTGCCAGTAGTTCGGCCTACTCGCGAGCGAAGGACAGCTTTACCCCTGTCCGGTGTCACACCCGATCCCTGTCACAAACCAGCCAACCACAGACATCCCGCCGCGGCGGGATTTCTTATTCATCCCACTGCGCTTCGCTGCGCAACGGAAATCTCTCACCCCATCTCGATTTCCCAAACTTCTAGGAACTAGGAAAAGGAGCACCCATGCCCAAAAATAACGTAACTGACCCCATCACCGATCAGGAATTAGTCTTCGCCCGCCTGGTCCTTTCTGGAACCATGACTGACCGTCAAGCCGCCGAAGCCGCCGGCCTTAACCCCGATACGGCCGCCTACACCAAGTCCAAGCCCCGCGTCCGCGCTTATATGCTCGAGCACCGTGCCGCCGTCGAGCAACAACTCACCCAGCAGGAAACCGAGGGACTGCGCCGACGGAACCTGCGTCGCGAGCAAGTCCTGGATCGCCTTTGGGAAATTGCCAAGATGGGCGCCGATATCACTCGAGGCAGCATTACCGGCCAGGTCAAAGCTCTCTCCATGATCGTGGCCATCGAAGGCCTCATCCCTGACCGTCGCGCCGGCGCCGCCCAGATGAAACCTGCCCCTCCACTCACCCACGCGAACATCTATCCCGCCGCTTCGCTTGGCAAACAGCAGGAGAAACCCACCGGCCCCCAGCCAGACCCTGACTTTGCCCAGGAAGAAGATGGCCCTGGCATCCCCCAGACCGAACCCGCTCCCGGCTCTGCGGAAGACGCGCCTCCGAACTCTGGCCCTGACCCTACCTTTGATCCCGGCGAGACCACCTTCGCCAATGCGCCTCATGCCGCTTTTGTTCCAGACACTCGGATCCCCTTCTCTATAAACAGGAACCCCTTTGATCGACGCCACTGAGCTTCTGAAAGAAAAACAGAAACTCCGTTCGAATCCCTCAAAAGACCCAAAAAACATCGAATTTTATCGAAATTTAACAACAACGCATCAGCCCGGTGGCAGCCAGATCCGCTTGCATAAACTGGGCCGGCATTACCAGCGGCGCTACTCACTGCTTCAGCCGCCAGGTAACCGCTGCGCACCGCGCCCTCCATCGTGGCCGGCCATCCCGTGGCTATCCAATCGCCCGCCAAAAATACATGCGGCCAGGGGCTCACCGCTGTGGGACGAATCAAATCCAGTTGCGGGCGAATGGAGTAGGTGGCGCGAACCTCTTTGACCACCGCGGCCTTGATCAACTTTGCCTGCGCAACCGCGGGAAAGAATTCCGCCAATTCCCTCAAGGCCAGATCGATGATCTCCTGGCGTTGCATCTCTACCAGAGACTTGGACGCGCTCACCACCAGCTCGACATAGCTGCCCTGCTCACCACGCTTCTGCAGCCGCGATTTATGAAACAGCCACTGTATGGTTGCGTCCAGCAGGATCGCATGCTCCAGGTCGGTGATCTCGCGATCGAACCAGAGGTGGATACCGGTGATCGGCGAGTGCCCAAAGCGCTCCAGGTTCTTCGCCAACTGGGCCGCCTCAGGATTTTGCGGCAAAGCAGGCATCAACTTGCTCAAGCCCTCAAACGCCAAGGCCAGAACGATCGCATCGCTGGTAAAGCTTTGCTCCCGCGCCGTCACCGTCCACTGCCGGGTTTCGTCTGACCATTGAAACGACTCCGGCGCGGCGCTCAGGTGCACTTCGCCGCCACGGCTCTGCATGTACTCGATGGCACGTCCGTACAGCTCGCTCAGCGGAATGGTTGGGACACCAAACCGCCCTGCGCCGGGCGAAAGCAGCAGCGACTTACGAATCACCTGCCCGGCGTAGTGCACCGACATGTGCTCCGGATCCTCATTCAGCGCGCTCACCAGCACCGGCTTCCAGAAGCGTTCGATCGCGCCCCTGGTTTGCCCATGGCGGCCCAGCCAGTGGGCAAAGTTCTCTTCAGAGTCCTTGCGGAATGCCGGCGATAAATGCGCTCAGCCCGCGGCCGATCGCCAGCTTGTCGGAAAAAGAAAACGCGGCGGCTCGCAGAAATGCCGGCATGTCATGGAATGGCGCCGGCAGAAAAGAGGGCTGCAAGGATACTCCTGCCGCCCACCCGGCTCGACGAAGGTCAGGCGATCGAACCAGCGGATGGCATCGCTGACCTCGAGGCGCCGGTAAAGATCGATCAGGTTGACGCAGTTGCCCAGCAGCACGTGCTGGCAGTTGTCGATTACTTCTCCGGTGCCCGGGTGCTCGTAAGAGGAAGCACGGCCACCAAGGTAGCGCCGTTTCTCCAGCAGCCGCACCTGGTAGCCCGCATCGGCCAAGGCACAGGCGGCCGAGAGCCCCGCCAGTCCACCCCCGACCACGATGACCGACCGGATATTGGAGAAAGCAGTCAGGCCCACGCACCCAGCGCCAGCGTCTTGAAAAGCCCGCATCCCAATATGCTCAGCTTCTCATACGCGGGAACTCCAATCCGCGCGGAAAACACATCGAAGTTGCGCTGTTCGATGTGGCGCAACAAACGGTGGTAGATGGTGACCAGGACCCACATCGCCGCCCGGCTGTCGGGAGAGATCAGGGGCAACAACGCCTCCGCGGATTTATAAAACTCGCCCGCGCGCTCGGCCTGGATCTCGAGCACCCGGCGCTGCTCCGGCGTCAATTGGCGGCCGCTCGAAATCCCGGCCATCGAGTTGGCAGCCACGCCGCAGCGTTCCAGATCCTCCAGCGGGAGATAAAGCCGGCCGCGCTGCGCATCCTCGCGCACATCGCGGAGAATATTCGTCAACTGAAAGGCAATGCCGGTCTCTTCCGCCAGCTTTTCCGCGCGCGGATCGAGATAACCGAAGATGCGGATGCACACCAGCCCGACTACCGAGGCTACCAGGTAGCAGTAGCGATAGAGATCCGCGAAGGTTGCATAAGCGGCAAACCGCCCGTCCGGTTCGAGATCCGTGGCTGTGCCTTGTACCAGCTGATCGAGCAGCTGCGGCGGTATGGCAAAACGCTGCTGTGCGTCGAGCAGCGCTACAAAGACAGGATCGTTGGTAGCCGAGCCGGCCAGCGCCTGATGCCAGGCGCCAAGCCAGGCATCCAGCGCGACGCGGCGGTCGGCGATGGATCGGGATTCGTCATCGGAGAGATCGTCGGCCTGGCGCATGAAAGCGTACACCGCACAGATCGCATCGCGCTTGCTGGCCGGCAGGGCGACAAATGCGTAGTAGAAGTTCTTGGCCTTCTTGCGCGCGATGGCCCGGCAGGCCGCATACGCCGCTTGGACCTCGGTGGTCACGTCGGCCGCCCTACCCGCACAATCGCGAGTTTGCCGCCGAGCGCACGCGCCAGCAGCCCCAGCTTTCTGGCTTTCGAAATGACAGGACGCGCGGTGAGCGTGTCGTATTGCCTTTGCTCGATCGCATGGAGAATTTCGAGACCGCCGCGGGTGAATAGATCCAGATCCAGCGCCAGCTCCCGATCGACCATCCCGATCAGAGGGGCGCCCTGGGTGAAGAGTTGGCGAGCGTAGTCCACCTCATGGCGCAGCAGTGCGCGAAAGGCCGCGGTGGGCTCGCGCCGTGCAATCGTTCCCTCGTCCACAGCGAAACGCTGCATATCGTCGAGCGGCAGGTAGATCCTGTCCCCGCTCATAATCGCTGCTCACGTCCTGCCAGAAATTTGCCAGCTGCAAAGCGGTGCAGGTGAAGTCGGAGAGCCGGAACATCTCCGGGTCGCGATAGCCGCAGGCATAAAGAACCAGCCGTCCTACAGGATTGGCGGAGTACGTACAGTAATCCAGCACATCGCTCATAGCCGGATAACGGGTCACCGTCTGGTCCTGGCGAAAAGCCACCAGCAGGTCGGCAAAGGGCTTCTGCGGAATGTCGCAGGCGTGGATCGTCTCGGCCAGCGCGACGAATACCGGGTGGCGGGCCTCACCCTGATAGCAGGCGTCCAGTTCCCTGCCCCACAAATCCAGCAGCGCCAGCGATTGCTCGCGATTGCCCACCTCATCGCCCAGGTCGTCGGCGATGCGGCAGTAGGCATAGATGCTGTGGAAATGGGGCCGCAGCCTTGGCGGCAGAAACCACGAGGCCACGTGGAAATTTTCGTAGTGCGTGGTGGCCAGACGCCGGCAATAGGCACGGGCTTGCTCCAGGGTCGGGCGCTGCTCAGGCATGCGGTATTCCGCGGGCAGAGCAGACCAGCCGCGTTCTACCAGTTCCCTATCGTCCTGAGCACTTTCGACCGTCATCTTATTCTGTCCCCGTACGACAACCGTACCTCGCCTGTGGTACATCTACGACACGGCCTTGCAGCTTGCTGGAAGAACGCTTTGTACGACGGGCACGGCTTTAGCCGTGCCATCGAGCCGTGACCCCTGAGGGCTAGCCTGAGGTACGCTTTTCCACGCCGATATCTGCACGGAACTATCAGCGAAAAACCGTACCCCAGCGGCTAAAGCCCTTCCCAGCGCAATACGCTTCGGCACGGCTGAAGCGTGCCCTTGAATAAAGTCCTTCGTTCCCCACCCAGCCACACTCGTACGCCCACTTATGGAATGATAGCCGTCTTGATGTCGTTGGAGCGATCGTTCAGGCGGCGCAGCACTGTTTCCAGATCCGACAGCTGGGCTCTGCCGGTGATGTATTCGCTGCACTTGAACCGCCCGCTGGCCAGCAGGTCAAAGGCTTTGCGGCAGGCCGCCGGCGTATGGTGGAAGCTCGCCTTGAGCGTAATGTCGTTGTAGTGCAGCCGGTTGGTGTCGATCTCCACCTTGGTGCCGGCGGCGCAGCCGCCAAAAAAATTCACCGTCCCGCCACGGCGAACCATGTCCACCGCCCACTGCCAGGTCAGCGGAGTAGCCACCGCTTCGATGGCGATATCCACGCCCCGATGATCGGGAGTCAGGGCACGCACGGCCGCGACCGCATCGACCACGGAGAGGGTTTGCACCACGTGGGTCGCGCCAAAGGTGGTGGCCGAGACGATCTGCTCGTCGCGCTTCACCACGGCGATCACTTTCATGCCCGACAGTTGCGCCACGTGCATGAACATCAGGCCGATCGGTCCCGCTCCGATCACCACCACGCTGTCACCGCGCCTGGCGCCTGTCTCCTCCAGGCCGCGCACCACGCAGGCCAGCGGTTCGGTCAACGCCGCGTGCTCCAGCGGCAGGCTCTCGGGAACAATCAGCGTATTCTTGGCCACGATCCGGGCCGGAATGCGGATGTACTCGGCATACGCGCCGTTATTGAAGAGCAGGTCTTCACACAGGTTTTCCTGTTTGCGGACGCACCAGTAGCAGGCGCCGCAGGGCGCCGAATTCAGCGCTACCACCCGCATGCCTGGTTTGAAGCCGCGCACGCCCGGCGCCCGTCTCGTGCACCACCCCGGCCAGTTCATGGCCGAAGAGGGCCGGCGGAGCGATCATCCGCGCATGGTATCCCCGGTTGAAGACTTTCAGGTCGGTGCCGCAAGTGAGAGCGGCGTGGATCCGGATGACAAGCTCCCCCTTACCAGCGGCGGGGATGGGAACCCTTTCAATCCTGACGTCTTCTTTGCCGTAAAGCACGGCAGCGTTCATCTCACTTAACATGCACTCTCTATTGTCACCCAATCGGGGCCGATGTGCCTTCAATCATGATTTTCATCGAAGTCGCCCTGGGCTCGGAGGCAACAGCAATGGCGGCGCACGCCTCCGCCAAAGGAAAGCGATGGGAGATCAGCCGGGTCAGGTCGTATCCCTGGCCGTACCCCTCGAAGACCAGGCGCAGAGCCTCTTCCTGTATGTCGACCGAGGCACTATAGGACCCCAGGAGTGTCTTTTCGTCCACACAGACCGCGGCGGGATCGATGATGGCCTCGCCGTGCTGGGTCTGGGCAAACAGCAGACACCCGGCCGCCCGGACGCGCCGCATCCATCGCGGTGCGGATCAGCGCATTGCCGGCGGTGGCCAGAATGACGGCGTCGGCGCCTCGGCCCTCGCTGGCTGCGCGGGCCACCTGCACCACGTCCTCCCGTGAGGCATCGATCGGCGAATCGAGCCCGAACTTCGCCGCCACGGCGTGCCGCTCCGGGTAAAGATCCGCAGTGAGCACCTGGCCCGCGATTCGCCTGGCCAATGAAGCCAGCATGATTCCGATCGGACCTTGGCCGATCACCAGCACCGTCTCGTCCGCCGAGAGGTTCAGGCTGCGCACGCCCTTAAGGCAGGTATTCAGCGGCTCGACAAAGACAGCCTGGGCAAATGGAATGCCGTCGGGGATCTTTACCAGCCCGCGCTGGACGATCCAGTCCATCACCCGCACGTACCCGGCAAAACCTCCGCCGGAAGGTTCAAATCCCGCGGTGCAGCCGACCCGTTTGTACACCGGGCATTGGGCGAAGGTCTTCTTGCGGCAGTAGTAACAACTGCCGCAGGGAATATGGTGGAAGACAGCGACCCGATCGCCCACGGCGAAGGATTCAACCCCGGCTCCCAGGGCCGCGATCGTGCCTACCGTTTCATGGCCGAAGATGCGCGGCGCGGAGTGTGATCCGGTGTGGATCTTCTTCAAGTCGGTACCGCAAATACCGCAGCTGTCGACGCGGATGAGCACCTCGCCCGCTCCAATCGCGGGCACCGGAACGGTCTCAACGCGCACATCGTTCACGCCCCGGTAGACCGCGGCCTGCATGGTCGCGGGTAGGGCGGGCTGACTCTTTTCCTGAATATCCGGCGCGCTCTGCATGCTAAGCCTCGCTCATGAGCGGAGCCAGCGCGCCCGCCACCGCCCGGGCGCCGCTCTTTGCATTCTGGCCCGAGGCGCAGCATGGCCGGCCAATACTTCGGCCGGAAGGCGACGTGGGCCAGCAACGGAGCCAAGTGCAGGCGGCCGTCTGGCCCGGTATAGCGGCCGAAGTCCGGCAATATGTCGGAGATCTCATCCGAGATCGCCTTCAGGCAGTAGAAGGGAATCTGCCGGCTGCGCGCAAAACGAGCCACGGTTGCGGCCTCCATATCGACCAGCACCGCCTTGTGACGCCCGGCGAGTTGCCGCTTTTCCGCGTACTGGACAATGTGGTCGGTGGTGACCAGCTTGAACGGCACGCCGATCTCCTGCTGCACGGGAAAGCTGGTGACGAAGGTTTCCTCAGTCCGCGCGTCGACTACTTCGTTCACCGCATAGGCAGAGCCGGGATGGATTCCACAGGAGAGGGCTCCGGCCCAACCCACGGAAAACAACGCATCCAGTGCTCCGCTCTGGGCAGCGATATCGCAGGCGCGGCCCGCAGCTTCGCTTCCCACCCCGGCGTAGACAGCGACGCACTCCACGTCTTGCGCCCGGGAGACCCACGCCGCCTCACCCTTGCGCGCAACGGGGAGCGGTTGCCAGCCTTGCACCAGCGGCTTCAATTCGCCGGGCAGCGCGGCGATAATGCCGACGCGTTTCATGCGGAGGGCGCGTACCCATGCGCCCGAAACCACTCAATGGCCGCCCGCAAGGCCGGATACACGGGAACCACGCGGAACCCCAGCTCGCGCTCGGCTTTGGCAGAGGAGACAAACATCATTTTCTTGCCCATGCGTACGGCCTCCACGGTAGCACGCGGCTCGCGCCCGCGCAGCTTGCCGGTGATGGTCTGGTCCCACAGCGCGAAGATCATGGCCACGCTGTGCGGAACGCGCATGGTAGGAGAAGGCAGGCCGGTAATCGCCGACATCTTGTCCAGTAGCTGCTTCAATGTCAGATTCTCTCCCCCTAAAATGTATCGCTCGCCGGACCGTCCTGCTACCAGCGCGTCCGCGTGGGTCCTCGCTACCTCGTTCACATCCACCAGGTTCAGCCCCGTATCCATGTATGCGGGGAATCTGCGGTTGAGAAAATCCACGATGATGCGGCCGGTGGGCGTGGGCTTGATGTCGCGCGAGCCAACCGGTGTCGTGGGATTGAGAATGATCACCTGCTGCCCGGCACTGCGCCGCCGCTACTGCCTCCTGCTCTGCCAGGTACTTCGATCGCTTGTAGTGCCCAATCATGCCGGCCAGCGAAACCGGGGTGGCCTCGTCCGCCAGCCGCCCGTCGGAGAAAAATCCCATCGTCGCAACGCTCGAAGTGTAGACCACGCGGGGCACTCCCTCTTCGCGCGCGATGCGCAGCAGCTCACGGGTACCGGTCACGTTGGTGGCGTGCATGGTCTCCGGATCGGTCACCCAAAGCCGGTAATCGGCCGCCACATGCATCACCGCATCGCAACCGGCAACCGCGCTGCGCAGCGCATCCGCCTTCATTAGATCGCCGGTAACGGTTTCGGCTGCGAGCCCGGCGAGATTTTCCAGTTTGCTGGTGGGGCGGACGAGGATGCGTAACTCAGCCCCGCGGCGGGAGAGTTCTTGCGCGACATGGCTGCCGACAAATCCTGTGGCTCCGGTGAGAAAGACTTTCACTTACCTCGTCCAAAGCTGTGTCCGGCGCAGCCCCGCATTGACGGAGCTGTAGATACCCCTCACGAGCTGATCGGCCAGCGGAAAAGCAGTCCCGCAGGGACGGCTGGTATAGCCCACGACAGAGTCGGCGTGCGCAGTTATTTCGAGCCGTCCCTGGGCGACTGGAAGCATTACGCCGTCCTGGATCGCTCACTGGTCCAGGTCTGCATCCCGGGCCATTTTCAGGTCGCCCCTTCGGGGACTGGATCGTGCTCTTGACCTACCAGAACTGCGTGCTGCGCAGCACTCAGCAGTCCTGCGGACTGCTTTCCGTAGCGCATGAAGCGCCACAAACCTCGACATGAAATGCGGGTAGCGTACTATTCCAGCGATTCAGGATGGAGTCCAAAGCCTTTTTCGCCGGCCGCCTTTTTTTCGTTCCACTTTTTCACCCAGGCTTCCCAGCTTGCACCGGCGGCACGGTCCTTGCCGCTGAAGGCAAGTCCGGCAACCTCGCTGTAGGCGAGCGAACGCTTCTCCGGCGAATCCTTAGGGAAGAGCCGGACCCAGGACTCGGCCAACGAGGCTCCCGTCTTGCGGTCGAAGATGTACCCTTCAATCACCGAGCCATCCTTGCAGGTGATGGTGACGTCCCCGCGATAGTCGAAGGCCTTCTCCAGCGCGTCCAGCACTTCCGCGTCGCTGGCCAGAACGGGAACCCAGCCTTCCAGGTTTTCGTGCTTCGGTTCCCGGCGCCAGCTCCAGTGTGTCGGGATCAAGATTGCCTGCGGCTTTCCCGGTCATACCCGTGTCTCTTCCATCTGGCGCTTGGTGTCGCCGCTGATCTGCACCAGCGATGGCGACGAATGGGAAAACTGCGGCGAGTTCAGCAGGTCGCGCGCGCCGTGATCCACATACTTGTCGAAAAGAGTCGCGCGCACCGCAGACACGAAACCGCGCCAGGAGCCGAACATATCGTTTACCGAGGAAGGCTCATATCCGCAACTGACCATGCAATTGGCGCACTTTGGATTGCCCGACTCGGTGCCGTAGTTCTCCCACTCCGTCTCCTCAATCAACTCCTTGAAGGTGGAAGCGTAGCCGTCCTGCAGCAGATAGCAGGGCTTCTGCCAGCCAAAAATGTTATAGGCAGGGTTGCCCCAGGGCGTGCATTGGTAGTTTCGCTTGCCCATCAGGAACTCGAGAAACAGGGGAGACATATTGAACTTCCAGTGCTTCTCCCGGTTGGACAGGATCGCGCGAAAAAGCCTGCGGGTGCGGGCGCGGCCGAGGAAATGTTTCTGGTCCGGCGCCTTCTCGTAGGAATAACCCGGGGAGATAACAATGCCCTCGACACCCATGGCCATCACTTCGTCGAAGAATGCGCGCACGCTATTGGGGTCGGCGCCATCGAAGAGCGTAGCGTTGGTGGTAACCCGGAATCCGCGCTTGACCGCCTCGTGGATCCCCTCCACTGCCTTGTCATAACCACCCTCGCGGCAGACGGAGAAATCGTGGTGCTCGCGCTGGCCGTCAAGATGAACGGAAAAGGTCAGATACTTGCTCGGCTTGAAGAGGCCGATTTTTTCTTTGAGCAGCAAGGCGTTGGTGCACAGGTAGATGTACTTCTTCCGGGCAACCAGACCTTCCACGATCTCGGCGATCTGCGGGTGCATCAGCGGTTCGCCGCCTGGGATCGACACCATGGGAGCCCCGCACTCCTCTACGGCCGCGAAGCACTCCTCGGGCGAGAGGTCTCTTTTAAGAATGTGCGCAGGATACTGAATCTTGCCGCAGCCGGCGCAGGCCAGGTTGCAGCGAAACAACGGTTCCAGCATGAGGACCAGGGGATAACGCTTTTGCCCGCTCAGGCGTTCCTGAGCACGTAGCTGGCCACGGTCCACATCTGTGAGATTGGCACTGCCATCGATTCAAATCTCCTTAAGCTCTCGCCATCGCGCGGCGGTAGTCGGTAAGTGCCAGCAAGGGAAAGTAATTCCGGTATAGATGGTAGGAAAGGTAAAAGACCCGGGGAAAACCGGTGCCGGTGACCACTGCCTGGCGCGTGGCGCCTTCGCCCATGCTCTCATCCCATGAGCCATCGGGCCGTTGCCGCTCGCAGCAGCCAGCGAACTCCTTTGGCCACCGAATCGCTGCGATTGTCCCCAGCCGATAGCAGGCCCAGGATTGCCCAGGCAGTCTGCGACGGGGTGCTGGGGCCAACGCCCCGGGTTGTCGGATCGTCGTAGCTGCCACAGCTCTCGCCCCAGCCGCCGTCCGCATTCTGCACCATGCGTATCCACTCCGCCGCCTGCTGGATCTGCGGCTCGTGGTTCCAGACGCCGATCGCTTCCAGGCCGCGCAGCACCAGGAAAGTGCCGTAAAGGTAATTCACGCCCCAACGGCCAAACCAGCTTCCATCCGGCTCCTGCTCGCTATAGATGAAGCGGATGGCCTTTTCGACCCGCCGATCTTTTTGCGTGTAACCGTAGGTAGCCAGCATCTCCAGGATGCGCCCGGTGATGTCTACCGTGGGCGGATCGAGCATGGCGTTATGGTCGGCAAAGGGAATGTTCTCAAACACCATCTTGGTGTTGTCTTTATCGAAGCTGGCCCAGCCGCCGTTCTTGCACTG
Organism: uncultured Acidobacteriaceae bacterium; assembly: GCA_963840675.1. Classification (GTDB taxonomy): domain Bacteria; phylum Acidobacteriota; class Terriglobia; order Terriglobales; family Acidobacteriaceae; genus PALSA-350. The sequence goes on along the minus strand of CAWJAB010000040.1, from coordinate 68,417 downwards.
CATGGCGAAGATCCAGGCAATCGCGCGCTGGCACACATCGTACTGGTAGCGCTCCCGCGCGTGGTTGTCGACCTTGTTCAGGGCCAGCAGCACCTGGGCGGAATCGTCCGTGTCGGGATAGAACTCGTTGTTGAACTCGAAATACCAGCCGCCCGGCTGCGCGTTTCTCACCTTCACCGCCCAGTCGCCCTTGTGCCGCACTTCCTTCGCCAGCATCCAGTCCGCGGCCTTGAGCATTCGCGGATCGGTGCGGGAAACGCCACACTGCCCCAGCGCATACACCGCATAGGCGGTGTCCCACACCGGCGACATGCAGGGCTGCATACGGAAGGTCGGCTCGAGGAAGTCGGGAATCCCTTCGTCTTCAATGCCCAGCTTCTCGAACTCATCCATCGCGCGGATGGTCTGCGGGTCGTCGATCGAGTAGCCAAGACATCGCAAAGCGAGAATAGCGTTGAGCATCGCCGGATAAATCGCTCCCAGCCCGTCGCTCATCTCCAGGCGTTCGAGAATCCACTTCTCCGCTTTCCTGATCGCCATCTTGCGCAGCGGCCGGATATGCACCCGCTCGGCCCAGTGAAAGAGCCGGTCCACTACCAGGAAGAAGTTGCGCCAGCCCAGCACCTTGTCGCGATCCCAGCGCAAGTGGAGCTTGGCATTGGTCTTGCCGCCGACGAACAGCTCATCAATCCCATTTTCAGGAGCCAGCTTCTTGAAAGGCTTCTTGGCGTAGGCAATGGAGAGCGGCACGAGAATGGCGCGCGACCAGGAAGAGATCTCGTAGATATTGAAGTAGCACCAGTTGGGAAAGAGCACCAGCTCGGGTGGAATGGCCGGCACCGCATCGTACTCGTATTGGCCGAAGAAACAGAGGTAGATCTTGGTGAAGGTATTACATTCCACCACGCCGCCGTGCTTGAGAATCCACTGGCGGGCATGGACCATGACCGGGTGCTCGGGCAGCCAGCCCATCAGCTTGAAGGCGAAATAGGCTTTGACCGAAGCGCTGATATTCGAGGGGCCGCCGGCGTAGATGCTCCAGCCGCCATCCTCATTTTGCTTGCGCAGTATCTCCGACACCGCCCGCTTCATCCTGCGCTCGTCGCCGGTACCCAGCAACGTGTGCACCATGATGTAGTCGGACTCAAGGGTGGTGTCCGCTTCCAGCTCCCCGCACCAATAGCCATCGGGATGCTGCTGGGTAAAGAGAAAATCCCGGGCTTGCCCGATGGCGGATTCTACCTGATCCAACCCGGCGTCAATACGGCCAAACCGGGGTATAGCGGGCTGTCCACCTTCAAAAGATCTACTCATTCTGGACCCAGACGCTCTCTCTCAAAACAGCTGTCTTACGCTGTATCTAATTGGCTGCTACCGGCACAGGCTTTATGGCCTGGACGATCTCCGGGGGCAGCCCAAATCGAACATTTTCCGGCATGACTTCTACTTCTTCAACGTCTGCGAAGCCGCGTCCGCGCAGGTACTCCACCACTTCGGCGACCAGAACCTCAGGGGCGGACGCTCCTGCCGTGACGGCGACCGTGCTGGCGTTCTGCAGCCATTCGGGATCGATGGCTCCCGAATCTTCAATCAGGAACGCATTGGTGCTCAGGTTGCGGGAGACTTCCACCAGGCGGTTGGAGTTGGAGCTGTTGGTAGAGCCCACCACCAGTACCAGGTCCGCCTGGTGGGCCACATTTTTGACCGCGACCTGGCGGTTCTCAGTCGCGTAGCAGATGTCCTGGGTATGGGGTCCCGCTATCTTGGGGAACTTGGCCTTGAGCGCGTGGATAATGTCCCGCGCCTCGTCCAGGCTCAGCGTAGTTTGGGTCAGGTAAGCCACCCGCTCAGGATCGGGCACCTGGAGTGCGGCCACTTCTTCCACCGTGGAGACCACCTGGGTCACTTCGCGGAGCCTCGCCCAGGGTACCCTCGATCTCGTCGTGATCGCGATGCCCGATCAGCACCAGCGAATAGCCCTGCTTGGCGAACTTGACCGCCTCCACGTGGACTTTTGTGACCAGCGGGCAGGTGGCGTCGATCACCTTTAGTTTCCGCAATTTGCTGCGTTCGCGGACGGCCGGCGACACACCGTGGGCGCTATAGATGACACGCATGCCCTCGGGAACGTCGTCGATGTCATCGACGAAGATCGCGCCCTTTTCCGCCAGTTCGTTGACCACAAAGCGGTTGTGCACAATTTCTTTGCGAACGTAGATGGGAGCGCCAAAGGTATCGAGTGCGATGTTCACGATATCGATGGCGCGCACCACGCCGGCACAGAATCCACGCGGCTTGAGAAGCATCACCTTCTTGGCCGCTTTGACGGAACGGGGGTCGTTCACCCGAGGGGATAATAGGGGAGTCGTCACAGTCATCAGTATACCGCGCCAGCCTGTATCTGTCTGAGACAAAAGAGTCTAAGCATCATTGAGCCGGCACCTAACAGGGCACGTCATTAAACGCCAGATTGCGGCGTGTGAGAATCCAGGCTCATACAATCAATAGATTCGGGCGGGCGGAATTCCGCGCAGATTCTTTTGGATTTGTTTCAACGCACGACGCAGTTTTGGTGCCGCACCTACACCTTCGGTTTGGGTACCCTGCGGCTCGTCTTCAACATCTGCTCCGCATGCCGCAAGGACGTATCCGTTAACTTGGCTCCGCTGAGCATGCGCGCTACCTCCTCGGTGCGCTCCTCATCGTTCAGCAGGCGAACGGAGGTTTTTGTTGTTCCCTGCCGCTCCAGCTTCTCTACCAGGAAATGCTGGTCGGCAAACGCGGCAATTTGCGGCAGATGGGTGACGCACAGGACTTGCTGCGCGCGGGAGAGCTCCTTCAGTTTCTGCCCCACTGCCTCTGCGGCCCGGCCCCCAATGCCGATGTCGATCTCATCGAAGACCAGCGTTCGCGGAATGGGCGTCTTGCGCCGAGTCCCGCCGGCCGCGCCCTCCTCCACGCTCACCTTGAGCGCCAGCATTACCCGCGACAACTCGCCGCCCGAGGCGATCTGCTCCAACGGCTTCAGCGGCTCCCCCGCGTTGGTCGCGATGCGGCAATCGATCAGGTCCCACCCGTGGCGAGCCCAGTGGGTTTCCTCTTTCTGCGCCGTGACCTGGACCGCAAACCTCACCTTCATCGCCAGATCATTGATGTGCGCTTCCGCAAGTTTTTCCAGCTTAGCGGGCAGCGGCAGTGCGCTCCGCGGTTATCTCCCCTGCAGCTACTCGATAAGCATCCGCTGCCTTGTCCCGGGCGGCCTTGCACTCCAGCAGCAACTGCTCACGGTTCTCCACCTCCGCCAGCTTGGCCGCTACACTCCGGCCGTGGGCCAACACCTCCGCCAGCGTCGCTCCATATTTCCGCTTCAGGCGATTGAGTGCCTCCAGGCGATCCTCGATCTCCGCCAGCCGATCGGGTGACGCCTGAATCCGGGACGCATAGTCGCGCACGGTGGCGCCGACATCGTCGACCATGGCACGCGCAGACCTCAGTTGCTCGACAGGCTACCTCAAACTGCGGATCGTAGCGCGCGAGTTCCTCCACATTCTTCAGCGCGGCGCGCAAGGCTGCCTCCGCCGACCGGTCGCTCTCGTAAAGCAATTCGTGCGCGCTCATGGCGGCGCTCAGAAGCTTCTCTGCGTTCGCCAGCACGCGCCGCTCTATTTCCAGCTCTTCGTCTTCTCTCTCCTTGATCGCCGCGCTTTCGATCTCGTTCTTCTGAAAGCTCCACAGGTCGGCTTCGCGCAGGCGCGCCTGTTCATCGCCTTGCAGGCGCTCCAGGGCGGCACAGGCGTCGGACCACGCGGCAAACGCCTCCGCCACCGGTGCAGTGGAAATGCCGGCACTCCGGTCCAGCAGCATCCGCTGCTGCGCCTGGTCAAAGCTACCCATGGTTTCGCTCTGGGCATGAACCAGCGCCAGCTCCGGAGCAAGCTGGCGCAGCACGTTGACCGTAGCCGGCTGATTGTTCACGTAGACGCGGCCCTTGCCCCCGGCTTGTATCTCGCGCCGCAAAATGATTTCCGTGCCTTCGGCATCGATGCCGTTTTCTTCCAACGTGGCTTCCGCCCCGACCGTGCACTCAAAGACGCAGGCAACCACGGCGCGATCGGCGCCATGGCGCACCACGTCGGAGGAGGCCTTATCGCCCATCAGCAGCGCCAGCGCATCCACCAGGATGGATTTGCCCGCACCCGTCTCTCCCGTCAGCAGATTGAGACCGGGCCCGAAGACCGCAATGGCGTGATCAATGACCGCGTAATTCTCAGCGCGTAACTCAAGCAGCATCGCGAGCGCAGCATAGCACGACCGCGCCCGTTGATAGGCCGGGTTACCTTGCGCCGGCATCTTATTCTGCAAGTTGGTTTCACGCGCGCTTGTCTGCTACGTTTAAAAGGAAGTGATCATGTCCCCGGTTCATCTCGCGGTCTTTCTTATTCTTCAGGCAGAGGACGGAGCCGCGCCCGTAGCTCATCCCACAACCTATGGATTCAGCGCCATCATCGACATGGTCCGCAACAGCGGTCCGGTGGCGATTGCGGTGCTGGTGCTGCTGCTGGTCGCCAGCCTCTACTCCTGGGCCGTGATTCTGGGCAAGTCCTCGCTCTTCCGCCGGGCCCGAACGCAAAGCCGGCGCTTTATGCGCGCCTTCCATAAGGCCAACCGTTTGCAGGAGATCGCAGCCGTCAGCGAGCAGTTCAAGCCCAGCCCTCTGGTGACCATCTTCGACGAGGTCTACGACACCTACCGGCGCCAGACCGGCGGCTTCGGACCACCCAAGAACATCACCGCGCTGGAGCGCACCGCGCAGGCTGCGGCCAGCGAATCGCTCACCGTGCTGGAGCGGCGCCTTACCTGGCTGGCCACCATCGGCGCGGTGGCGCCGTTCGTGGGCCTCTTCGGCACCGTGATGGGCATCGTGGATGCCTTCCACGGCCTGGGCACGGAGGGGGCAGCCACGCTGCGCGCCGTGGCTCCTGGCGTCTCCGAGGCCCTCATCACCACGGCCGCCGGCCTGGTCGTCGCCATCCCAGCGGTCATCGCCTACAACCAGTTCACCTCGTCGCTGCGCGAATTTGCTTCCCGCATGGACGACTTCTCCCGCGAACTGCTCAACAGCTTCGAAGAAATCGGTCTGCACCCCAACCAGGATCCGGTGGAGAGGGAGGCCGCAAGTGGCCTTCACCGCTAGTTCCGGCCATACCCGTACCTCGCTTGCGGAAATCAACATCACCCCGCTGGTCGATGTGGTTCTGGTCCTGCTTGTCATCTTCATGGTCACCGCGCCGGTGCTGCAGTCCGGCATCGATGTCTCGGTGCCCAAAACGCGCAGCGTGAAGGAAATCACCCAGCAGCGGCAGGTGCTGACCATTGACCGCGACCAGAATGTATTTCTGGGAGACAAGCCGGTCAACCTGGCCCAACTGCCCACCCTGTTACACCAACCGAAGACCGATCCGGCGAACCAGATTATCTATCTGCGGGCCGACGAGCGGGTTCCCTTCGGCGCGTTCGCCTCGGTCATGGACGCGGTCAAACAAGCCGGGATCACCAACATCAGCATTGTGACCCAGCCCATCGGGAAGACAGCGAAGTAGCGGGCCATGGCAGGGTCTTTTTCCAGCGAGATCGACATACTCGACCAGCCGGATGGCATTGGCTCTCCCTTCGCCAAGTCGACCCTGCTGCACGTGCTGATTGTCGGCGGGCTGATTGGCTACGGATACGTGCACAACCTGCTGCACGGCAGCGAGTGGGGCTCGAACGCCTCGCAGCAGGGAGCCATCCAGGCCACCCTGGTTTCGAACGCCGCCTTGCCCCTGCCCCAAGATCACCCGCCCACCGACAACGTGCTGGCGACCGAGAACCCGAGTCTGGCGCCGGAGCTGCCGGAAGAGAAGACGGAGCCTCTCCCCCTGCCCGACGCGATTCCCATTCCTGAGAAGCAGACCCCGGTCAAGCCGGAGGTCAAGCCAAGCCCTAAGGCTCCTCCGCCGCACCCCATCCCGGTCAAACAGCAAAACAAGGCGACCTTTGGCGAGGCAGCGCCGGCCAATGTGCCCCGGTCCGCCGGAAGCAACAATGCCAGCACTCCCCAAGCCGTCACTGGCGGGGATTTTGGTTCGCGCTTCGGCTGGTACGTCGATGTGATCAAGCGCAAGGTGGCTCAGGACTGGTACCTGCAGGAGGTGGAGCCGAGTACACCCGCAGGCGCCACCGTGTTCGTCCAGTTTACGGTTGCGAAAGACGGCTCTCCCGGCAGCGTTTCACTGGCTACGCCCAGCAGCTCTCCGTCGCTCAATTCTTCCTGCCTGCACGCGGTGCAGCGGGTGGATACCTTCGGCCCGCTCCCCGCCGGCTACAACGAAAGCACACTCAACGTGCTTTATCACTGCACGTATCCTGGTGCAAAATAGATTACCGGAGTAACCAACATTCAAGTATCCTCGTATAAACTCAAGATTGCGCACATATACCGGAGTAACCAACATTCTTATCCTCATATAAACTCAAGATTGCGCACGGCATGAGAGCCCGAAGAAGAATTACGTTCCCCTACTCCCCGGTTTTCTTTTTTGTTCTCCTGCTCCTGCCCCTCACCTGCCGGAGCGCGGGTGCGCAGGATTGGGTGCGCACGGGCACCAATCTTGGTGCAGCGCGCATTCGCCTGGCCGCTGCCAACTTCAACGCCGCTTCCGGCGACCCCTTAGGGCTGGCGCTGAAATCTACCTTCGACAGCACCCTCTTCAACGACCTGAGCAACGCCGGCATTTTCGACATGGTCTCGAAGAGCCTGGCTCCGCTGGCCACGCCGGCCTCCCCGCAGCAGATGAATCTGGCGCAATGGGCGGCTCCGCCCGCCAACGCCGCCATGGTGGCTTTTGGATCGTTTTCAGTTAACGGGGATCGCCTGGCGGTCTACGGCTGGCTGTTCGACGCCAAGAACCCCGACTCACCGCAGATCCTGGGCAAGCAGTACAACGAGGCAGCCAGCCAGGATAATGCGCGCCTGATCGCTCACCGCTTTGCCGACGAGATCATCACCCGCCTGGGCGGCGGCATTCCCGGCATCGCGGAGACCCACATCTACTACATCTCTGCGCGGGGCGGAAACAAAGAAGTCTGGCAGATGGACTACGACGGGCAAGGCGCCAAGCCGCTCACCCATCTGAACACCATCTCCCTCTCCCCGCGTGTTTCGCCCATCAACGACCGCATCGCGTTTGCCTCGCTGGGACGCCGTGGCTGGTCGATTGTGATGTATTCGCTGCTGCTGGGCCGCACGGTCAGCTTCCCTTCCCCGGTGGGCAATACTTTTTCTCCCGCATGGTCGGGTGACGGCTCCAAGCTGGCCTTCTCCGACTCGCGCTCCGGGGATCCGGAGATTTACGTCACCGACGCCAACGGCGGCAATCTGAAGCAGATCACTACCTTCCGCGGGCCGGATGTTTCGCCCACCTGGAACCCCAAGACGAACTCGCAGATCGCGTGGTGCAGCGGCCGTACCGGCTTGCCCCAGATCTACATCATGAACGCGGATGGCACCAACGTGCAGCGCATGACCGATGGCGGCTATGCCACGTCGCCGTCCTGGTCGCCTGACGGGCAGTTTCTGGTCTTTGCCTGGAACCGCAAGTATGGTCCGGGCGCGCCCGGCGGGCAGGACATCTACATCATGGATATTGCCAGCAAGCGCTGGACCCAGCTCACGCACGACCAGGGGCGGCAGGATTTTCCCTCGTGGTCGCCGGATAGCCGGCACATCGTGTTCCAGCGCGAGCAGGGGCGCGGCTCCGAGATATGGACCATGCTTTCCGATGGCACGGAGCAGCATCGTCTTACCCAGGGCAGCGGAAATTCCATGCCCAACTGGAGCTGGAAGTAACCGGATTTTTGTTGTACCGGGCCCTGACGGCACTCACCGTCGCATATCATCCCCAGGTTTGAAAGGTCATTTGCAGGCTGCATGAACTTCCGGTGCTGGTGTTCCGACCCGGAAGCCGATGCAACCTGCAAACCTTTGAGAACGATTCGTACAAAGGAGAACATCGTGAAGATTTCGCAACACAGGCATTTCGCTTCGCTCATCGCTGTGGCCGCCCTGACGTTGATTGCCGGTTGCCACAAGAAACCGGTGCCGCCCCCACCGCCCCCTCCGCCGGAGGCTACCTCGCCGGCGCCCACAGCTACGATTACCGTGACCCCCAGCACCATTAACCCAGGGGGAAGCGCGGTGCTGGCCTGGAAGACCACCGATGCAACCGACACTTCGATCGATGGAATCGGGACCGTCAATACTTACGGCACGCAGAACGTGGCGCCAACCGAGTCGACCACCTACCACCTGGTGGTTCGCGGTCCGGGCGGCTCGACGGATGCTACGGCGCGCCTGACGGTCAATGCACCTACACCACCGCCGGTCACCAGCGAGACCATGAGCGAGGAGATGTTCGAGCAGAGTGTGAAGCCGGCCTTCTTCGACTACGACAGTTATGACATCCGTCCCGATGCGCAGAGTGTGTTGGCCCAGGACGCGGCGTTCCTGTCCATGCATCCCACGCTCAAAGTCGTCATCGGCGGCTATTGCGACGACCGCGGGTCGGCGGAATACAACCTTGCGTTGGGCGAGAACCGTGCCAACGCCGCCAAGCAGGCGCTGGTCAATGGAGGCGTGAGCCCCGATCGTATCCGCACCGTGAGCTATGGCAAGGAGAAGCAGTTCTGCACCCAGGCGGACGAGGCCTGCTGGCAGCAGAACCGCCGGGCCGGATTCTCGCTCGACCAATAGGCCCGTTTGCGAAACGGGAACAGCGACCACGGCGGCAGCATAAGCGCTGCCGTGGCCGGTGTTGTCTCTTCCGCTCTGGAATAGACTTGAGATGGAGCCTTTCGCTCTAGTAAACCGCCACGGGGAGCACCATGCACAAACACGTTAGACGACTCGCTGCCTTCGCCCTCTTCGCATTGCCTGTTGGAGCACCTCACGCTTTTGCGGTCTCCAAGGAAATGGTCCAACTGCAAACGCAGGTGCAGCAACTGCAGGACATGCTGCAGCACTTGCAAACTTCGAACGACGAGCGCATGGGCGTGCTGGTCAACCTGGTGCAGCAAAACACCGACAACATGAACAAGATGATGGCCTCGGTGAACGCCCTGCAGACCACATTGAAGGCGGAGAACGATCAGCGGGGTTCCGGCAACACCCAACTCTCTACTCAGATCCAGTCGCTCAACGACTCTATCGATGAGCTCAAGACGCGCATTGCCAACCTGAGCACGCAGGTGCAGGCGATCCAGAGCCAGATGCAGAACGTAAACGGCCTGCCGGCGCAACCTGCGGGGGGAATGGCTCCGGCCGCGGGGCCGCCGCCAAGCCAGGGTCCTGGAGGGCAGGCGGCAGCGCCGGTGCCACCGGTCCCTGCTGCGCCTCCGGTCGACCAGCTCTATCAAAGTGCGATCCGTGATTACAACTCGGCCAAGTACTCGATTGCGGCCTCGGAATTCGGCGATGTCATCCACTACTATCCGCAGGACAACTCTGGCGGGCAACGCCCAGTTCTACCTGGGGGAGATCGCGTATTCAGCAAGGCAAGTACCAGCAGGCGATCAAGAACTACAACGCGGTTTTGGAGCAGTACTCGGGTAACCCGAAAGCTCCCTCCGCTGAGCTGCGCAAGGGGTTGTCGTTGATCGAACTTGGCCAGAAGGATGCGGGTATACGCGAGCTAAGGACGCTGGTGCAGCGATATCCGCAAACCCCCGAAGCGCAGGAGGGCCGAAGCAAGTTGAACGGAATGGGAGTGCGCATCTACGCCGCCAAACCAAGCGCGTATCCTTCCACCTCGCCCTAAAGAAGCGCCTGTCTTCCGAAACCGCAGCAGCTCCTGCCTTTTTTGCTGTTCTCTCCGCTGGCATCCAACTCCTTCGAGTGCCGACAGATTCATCATGCAGAATAATCGATGAGCTTCTTGACATTGATCTGTATAACCAGCGGTGCCGCTGGAGATGGACGATGTGATTCGCGGTCTTCCCGGTAGCAAAACTCCACGCTCACAGTAATTCTCGACCAGACGGAACCGACCCCTTTCTCCGGAAAATGGCTTATCCTTGCCCCTCTAATTTGCAAAGTGTCAGTTCCGTCTGTCACGAATGGGACGTCCGTAGCCTGCCAGGCACTGCGTCGCCTGGTGTGGAGGCTTCTTCTTGATCACTTACTTGGTCAGACTGTGGACGAGTACTAAGGAAAGGTCAATCGCGCCTTCCAGGAAGAACGGTGAACCCGGCGCCTCTTTTACTTCGGTAGGCGTTGCCGTGTACACACGCATTTCTCTTGTATAGCCAGGTCCGCCGAACGCGTACAGGTGATTGTCATTATCCCAATTAATTCCATAAATGACTGAATTAGCTGAGTCTTCCGTAGTGCTCAGCAACGTGTGGAACAGCGTGATCGGTTCGGCTCCGTTGAAGTGATAAAGCTCCAATCCATATGCCCCTCCCGCAGCGAGTAACTTACCCGACGGCGACATGCTGATGGTGTTAATGCCCTGGATATGACTCGTAGGCCTATCTTCCTCAGTACCTTTTGTGGATAGGTTGCCTTGAGCGTCTATCTGGTAAGTGCCTAGCTGGCGGTCCTTGTCTACGATCTCCTCAACAGCCAGGTTATTGAGATTGTCTGCCGTTACGTCCCCGGCCCTGTACATCACGCTGGGCAGGGGCAGCGGTATGAGTTCATTATTGGTAGCGACGGCGTAACCGCTTGCTATGGAGACGTAGGCAAATTTAGTGTTGCCGCTGAAGACCATGGGTTGGCCATTGTCATTTCCAACTTGCCCTTTGCCTTCCCCTATAAATTCCAGGCTACCGTTTGCGTCATTGACCCTAAACACGAGGTTATGGGCAGCTTCTCCGGTGTTCGCCGTAACATACAGCGTTTCACCGCTACGATCGAGTACTAATGGTCCGTATAGAAGCGTAGAACTGGGCTTTTCGGCTAACGCGACGGCATCGAGCACTTGCACCAACTTAAGAGCACCATCAGACTCTATCTTGTAAGTGGTGATGTAATGTCCGGTCGCGTCAGATGCAAATACGTAACTACCATTTCCAGCCAGATAAAGAGGGTTCCCGCCGGTGTATCCAATAGCGAAAGGGCCGCCTGGTATCTTAGTAATTTCTCCGGCTGGCGATATAGAGTATCCAACAATCTCGTTTTGCGAACTGGTAAGATTTACGAGCTTCGTTAGGTACACGTAAGCCACTGGCTTTGTGGCGGCCTCACACAACATTGAGAATCCACAGACGAACAACAATAATGCTTTCATCTCGTTCTCCTCTTAGTCCCCGGGTATCGAGGCAATGGGCAGTCAGGAAGATTCGATTTCGGGGTTGGACGATGAAGCGCCTACCAGGTCGCACAGCCGTACACGGGGGAGCCCTTCGGAGGTGGTCGAAGTATAGCCGATCGAACAAATTTTACGACAAATAGCAATGAAGCCAGGGATAGCAGTCACTAAAGCCGTAGCCGTGTCAGGGGCGATAAGGGGAGGGAGTTTCGTGGACTTCCATCCATTCCACGCAGCTCTCAATTTGGGAGCCAAGCCAGTTGCCGCGGATCTTATCGATGGTGGAAGGTTTGAACGAAATAGTGTTCGAGCATGACAGTCTCCATTCGGAAATGTCCGATGGAAAATGATCATGCGCCTAGTTGCGCGAAACCAACATTGAGATTGTGGCGTGGAATGCGCGGATCGGGAGGAGTCCGGTCGATGAGCGATGTCGCTGGGCTTTGGCAAGGCTCTCCCGAATGCGAGCGCGAACATGCGAGGCCGCGAGAGCCTGCGGTGGACGGGAATCAATCGCAGTGCAATGTCTTTGCCAGGTCCAGCCGCAACGCGTGCCGTGCCGGCAACAGCGCCGCAAGGCCTAGGATGGCCATCAACACCAGAATCGCCGCGGCGTAGCTCGCCGGGTCAAGGTTGCTCACTCCGTAAAGGGCAATGCGCAGCACTCTCGACGCCGCTGCTGCAATCCCGGCCCCTGCCGCCATGCCGATTGCCACCGGCCACACGAACTGCCGCAGCACCGCCATCAGCAGCTGCACTTTCCCGGCTCCCATCGCCATCCTTATCGCAATCTCCTTCATTCGCTGCGAAACCGAGAACGAAACCAGCCCGATGATCCCCACCGCGGCCACCAGCACCGCCACCAACCCGGTCAGCGTTACCGCCTTGGCGATGTTCTCAATCAGCTCCAAGACATTGTCGTGATACAGCACCTTCATCAGTCTGATCTCCGGAAACAGCTTCGCATCCATGCTCTCGCTGATCCCCTTAATCATCGGCGGCAGACTGTCCGGCCGTCCAGCCGTCCGGACCATGACCACCATCTCCGGCATATCCACCTGCTGTGCCGGCCAGTACTGCTCCACCGCGTCGTCATCGTTGACTGCGTTCACATGCGCGTCGCCCGCCACCCCCACCACGGTGTCCTTCGCGTCGCCGTTCGGCAGTTGCTGTCCAATCGGATTCTGTCCCGGCCACTCCCTCCACGCCATCGATTCACTCACAATCACCGCATTCCTCTCGCCTGCATAGAACGTTCGCCCCAGACGCAACGGAATGCCCATCGTCTCGAAAAGCCCCGGCGTAACCCAGTTCGGATAAATCGGCACCGGATGACCGTTGATGTCCTCATCCATCCGTGAAATCGTATGTCCCATCGGAGGCAGCTTCACCAGTGAAACCGACTTCACCCCCGGCAGCGCCCGAATCCGCTCCTGCATCCCATCCAGATAGGCTTGCGCCTCGGCGGCGAGTAGTTATGCTGCGCCAGTTGCGCGTCCACGCTGAGCAGCTGCTCATATGCAAATCCCGGGTCCGTATAGAGCACATGTAGCGTTGCCCGCACCAGCAGCCCGGCCACAATCAGCAGCACGCAACTCGCCGCCACCTGCGCAGCAATCAACACCTGCCGAACCATCGTCTTGCGCTGCCGCTGCCGCGCAATCTGCAGCGCCGGCGCAAACCCGAAAAACACCGCCGCCGCCATCGCCATCCCGAATGTGAACACCAGCACCCGCCAGTCCGGCTTTGCGCTCAGCCATCCCTGCGCGTGGAACTGCGTCAGCACCACCCGCAGTCCCAGCGAACTCAGTCCCAGTCCCACCGTCGACTCCAGTCACCATGGCGGTATGATTTGGCCAGGTCACCGTCGGATTCACCGGTAGCATGGCTGCCGCCGAGGAACCTTCACGCGCCAGCTTTCGCAAGGCCGGTATAGGGAGACGTGGATCGTTAAGCTGATAGGCTGGGAATCCATCCAGGCTGATTACGACCACCATGCGATGGGTTTGCGGTGCGGCGAGCGCGCCGACACTCAGCAGTCCAATCAATAGGCATGGGGCCGTGGCCCTATTGCCGAATGCTCCGCCTCGCGACCTGACGGCAGACATTAGAACATCACCTTCAGCGACGGTTGCATAATTCGCGTTGAGTTTGGGGTGCCCAGCAGAGAATTACCATCGGCCTGGAGCCATGTCACCGGGATGCCGGTGCGAAGGGCGTAACCTCTGTCAGCTTCCACTCATTCGCCAAGATCATGGGGCCAAGAACCAAGTACAAGGACATGCCGTAATGATAACCCACGACAAACCTGAAGGGAGGCCATGCGAGCAAGCCAGTTACGGAGACAAATCAAGGAACACTTGACTCGTGAAAGATGGTCTTACCTCGTTCGCGCTGCTTGTAGTGCTGGAAGCGTTCTATCTGTCCCAAGGTTCGTCGTCCCAAGGTTCGTCGTTCGTCCGGCGCTCGATCGCATGCCACATTTTGCTGAGTCGCTATCGACGACTCAAGACCAGGACTTTGGAAGCTACGGCTAGCCGAAGGAAGTGGGCGACCGCTCGGCACAGCAGAGTTTGTGACCGGTCTTGAACATACTCCAGCAGAGACAATCTGGCCCTTCGCCGGAATGGGGTCTCGACGGAGGGAATGTCCGGGTCGGCGGTCATGGGCCTCTATAGAAAGACTTTTGAGACATATAAGAAGCTACACTGATGGCGCCGTTTATACCGGCAGGACGGGCGGTACCGGAACTCCCGAAGAGAATGTTCGGTTACGTGACCGGAACCACCACATGGACGAAAAGGGATTTGGCGAGGCGGAGTCCGTGTGTCCACGAAATCCGTCTGGCCACGAAATCTGTAGGCGGCGGTATCTCCTCCTTTTATCTCTTCCGTTTCCTTGCTCCCATGTGCAAAAGAAGATTGCCTTAACGTTTTGAAGCGTCTCAACTGCCCGCTTTGTCTCTGCGGAAGGTGCGCGAAAAGCGCGTTATGCGCGGTAAATCCCCGCGCTGGAGCGAAATGTGACCGTTATGCGGCTTGTGCGCCTTATGCCCGCGGGGTCGTGGCCGAGAGACATGCGGAATAAGGGGAATAAGGGGGATAAGGGGGATAAGTGCTCGGGCCGGCGGCTCTTTCCTCTTCAACATGTGCCCGGAGGGTTGTAGGACGGCGACATCCGGGCGAGAAGATCTCGCAGTTCACGAACATCAGGCTGCTTAGCTGCAGTCACCGCGTGGGTGTTACTAAATGGTCCGAATCTTTTCGGAGTGGAATTACATCTATAACTGTGCGCAGCACATGCGGCCTGGTGGCGCAGATAACGCCATAGTCACGGATACTGTTGCGCGCTGGGATGCTTGCGCCCTGTCGGCCTGATCTGGAGTTCAGGTAACCGGCCATTCGATGTTGCGTTGGCGCAAAGAACACGCCTAGCTGCTGTTTACCTTTAAGCCACAGCGACCGTCCCGCGGTCATTCCCACCTTCGTACTCTGTGCAAACATAACCATCGCCGTTACCTTCTCATTCACCGCAATCTGACCACAGAGCAGAGATGCGGAGAGGATTTAACGACAGGCCTGGCTTCGCTGATCTCGTGCGGACTGATGACCCCACCACCTTCTCGGCCTGAAGATTCCGTGTAAGCGACCCGCGAGGGCCGGCCGCGAAACCCATTTCTTACGGCCCCGGGGCAGAACATCGCTCCAGGGCGGTCATCCATTGACTCGATTCCAACGGTTCACGACGAGCATCGCCGGCGTCGTGGGCAGCGGAGATCACCAATGTTGCGAATGTCCATTGCTCTCGGGGCTCAGAATGTCACTCCGAGCGGTTTCACGCCCATCAAGCCATCCGGTCTCGGTTTCGATGCCGCGGGCGACTTGTTCGTGTTGGACAGTGGGAACGCGCACCTGATAGAGGTGCCGCAGCCGGCAGGTTCCGCCCCGTACATGGTGCCCGTCGCCGGGCTCGCCGTGCCCGGCAGCCCGGCCGTCGCTTCAGGCCAGATCCGAATCAAAATGCCTCTCCTCCGCCGCCAACGGCTTGTCGCGGATAAGTCCCTGGCTTTCCTCGACAGGCGCGAGAACAGAAGCGCAATCCGGCCCGGGAACAGGTCTGACCACGCGGTGCAGCGGTCGATCCAAGGCTCGATCTGGCATTCGTGCCCGAATCTATTACCGAAAGTTTGCCAATAAAAGGCCTCATGAAAGAGCGTTCCTATTGTTCGCTGGTCCTGGCTGTCGGCCTGACCCTCTTTGCTGTTCCGCTAGTCGCAGTGGGGCAAGTTGCCACCACCGGGCTCCCACCCTTCGGAAGCTTTGATTCGGACTCAATCTCGTCTATTAGCCTGGCGAATCTGAATGTCCATTTTGAGATTTCCCTCCGTTCTCTGCCAGGTCGCGGCATTCCACTCAACGCGAGACTCGTGACCGATTCTGACACGCTCGGTTTGCCCGGGTACTTGTATGGGGCAGGTTCTCCGATTGGCTGGCCCGGAACCGGGCTAGCTTACGTGGGAGCGCCGGCGGCGGCCAATTTCGTGGCAGCCGGATTTGCGTCAGGGTATGTAGGCTTCCAGAGTGCGACAACAAGTTGCTCGATGACGGGCGAAACGAATTATGGAGATTACACGATCTACAGCAACTTCTACTACCTGGACACGCATGGGACGCCACACTTTTTCCCCTCTGGTCCAGCCGGCCTTCAGGTTGCCGGAGTTGTTAGCTCCACACAACAGCCATGTCCCTACTACAACTCAGCGAACCCTCCGGGACAAAATGTGGCTGCTGCTTACGCGATGGACGGCAGCCCGTATGTACTTTATCTCAGCAACGGCACCTCCAACGCTCCCGCAGCGTACGTCATCGACGAATCGAACGGGGTGAAGAACGACTCGGTAGACCCGAATGGAAACCAGAATACGTATTCGGCCAATACGTTGACGGATAGCTCTGGAAATGTGGCAATGACGACCAGCTTTACCGCAGACAGCACCACCTTCTCTTGGGTTGGTCCCGATGGCGACACGAAGAACATCGTTGTCACCTTCGCGCCGTTTAATATCACGGGAACGATCGGCTGTACAGGTATTAAGGACCCCGGTGCGGCCACGGTTTCACGAGCCAGCATGATAAAACTTCCGGATGGGACCTCTTATTCCTTCACCTATGATCCCGTGCTGGGCCGGCCCGCGGTGATAACACTACCGACCGGCGGGCAGATAACATATACGTATACCGGCGCAAATAATGGGGTCAGCTGCGTTGACGGGGGCACCTCCGGCTTCACCAAGCAGACACCGGCCGGCACCTGGCAGTATTCCCGGGCATACAGCTCGTCAACAGGACTGTGGATGACGACAGTAACTGATCCACAAAACAATCAGACCGTGATTACATTCGGTAATGGCAGCGGGTACCTTATTCTGGGCGGGCACGCTGCACAGTACGAAGTGCAGCGGGTTCAAAACCAATTCAACGCGACCACAGGACAGCAAGTACCACTTAAAACCACAGTCACATGCTATAACGGCAATTTTACCAACTGCGCGACGGCCGTATTTCCCACGGCTGCTGCCAATGGGGCCGTGCAGACAGTATCACAAAAAGATGTCTATACCTACCTTGTTGGAGTGTCGGCCCCCTCCCTGTCTGAGATTCACTATCAGTTCGCCAACCTGGTGACGGAAGACAAGGAATACGACTTTGGAGCTACCCTTCCTCCCGGCACCAACTTTATCCGGGATCGGAAAATAACTTACCAGGCATACAGCTGCCCCCTGAGCGACACCACCACAAACAGCTCCGGTTCAATTGTTGCGGAGACCACGTATACCTGTGACATTTACGGCCACGCAACCGGTGTCAGCCAGCTGGTGAGCGGCTCAACATTCATAACAACGAAGCATACTTACTACAACACCGGCCTATTAGCAACCACCACGGATCCGCGTGCGAACGTTACCAGTTACTCCTATGCAGACTGCAACAATTCATTCCCAACGAGCGTAAAAAATGCCGCTGATTTTACCACATCGATGACCTGGTATTGCGATGGGGAAGTGTTGAATTCAGTTACTGACCCCAACGGGATCACAACCAGCTATTCCTACGACGATTTTCTTGATCGCCTCACGCTGGTCGATAGCGCGCCCGGAACCTTGAATTGGGCGACAAATCTTTCCGCCGAAAGCCAGACTGCATACCACTCGACCGTGACCGAGACGACTGTCGCCCAAGACCAGACGGCCCCCGCGGATGGCGTGCTGAAGAGCAGCACCTCCTATGATGCTCTTAACCGTGCGATCAAGACGGTGGCTCGAGACGGATCGGTTATAGAAACTGCCTATGACCCGTTGAGCCGGGTCTGTGCTGTCTCGAATCCGACTTTCACCGACCCCGGGGCTTTGAGCTGCACGGTCGGGCAGAATAAGACCACTGCGACCACTGACGGGTACACCTATTTTTCCTACGATGCCTTGGGCCGCAAGACTTGGCAGACACAGCCGGACCTCAGCAAGCGGGAGTGGGTATATACTGGCAACCTCGTGGATTTCTACGATGAAACCAACGGCCATTGGCAGTGGACCTACGATGCCCTGGGCAGGTTGACCAAGACGCTGGAGAACGGTCCCGTGACTAAAACTCTGACGCTGGAAACCGACTACACCTACGATCCGCTGGATAACCTGCTCTCGGTGAACCAGAAAGGAGCCTCTGGAGATACACCCCGTTATAGAACCTTCACGTACGACTCACTGTCTCGACTGACCAACGCGTGCAATCCGGAAACGATCGCAAAAGGGGGCGTCTGTACGCCGACGGCGGGACCATGGAGCGCGGCCTACACTTACGACGCGAATGGGAATGTGATCAAGAGGACGGATGCGCGCGGGATCGCCACCAACTACACATACGACGCGCTGAACCGGGTGACGGCCAAGAGCTATACCAACGATCCGGCGAATACGCCCGCGTTGAGCTACGGCTACGACACCGAATACAGCTGGCAGATTCCCCAGAATGAGGACCACCCGGTGGGCCACCTGAACTCGATCCTGGCGACGCTGGGGACGACCAACCTGACAACCTGGACCAGCGGGGATTACGACCAAAGGGGCAGTCTTCTCGGCTATGTCAATTGCCTGGGAGCGAATGCGCAGGGATGTCCTGGCGCCGGGGTCGGCGCCAATTACGCTTACAATCTCAATGAGGATCTCACCGGAATTTCAGCAACCGCCTACAACATAAACTACAACGGTGAGCTTGATCTTTCCTACGGATTCGATCCCTCCGGCCGCCTGAGCTCCATCGCCACCGGGGTCCGACTGGGCCCCCCCATCACCACACTCACATCCACTGCCTTCTCCGGGCTGATGTACTATCCGGGAGGTGCGATGGACACGGCGAATCTTGCCATCGACCCGACGACCAACGTTGCCGGAATTGCTCTTGTCCGAACGTACGACAATCGCGGCAGGATTACCTCGGAGACCGACACCAGCAGCCTGGGACAAAGCGCCTACAACTACACTGTGAGCTACGACGGCAGCGGGAGCGTGAAGTCGTTTAACGACAGCGTAGCCGGCGCCTGGACGGTGAGCATGGACGTTTTGCACAGATTGTCCGGGCTGTCGGGCAATCTGAAAGGAGTGCCGGTCAGCATGCAGGAGACCTATGACTCGTTCGGCGACCGCAATGTCGAGTACTACACCTACAACGGGACCCAGACGCAGCCTTCGCCGTACCTGAATTTCTATAAGCAATCGGGCCTCCGGCTATAGCTACGATAATGCAGGGAACCTGCTTTCCGACGGAAGCAATAATTACCTGTATGACGCGGAGAACCGGATTTGCGCGGTGCAGCAACTCGCTCCGCTCACAGGTACGTTTGGCTATGTCTATGCCGCGAACGGTCCGCTGCTGGGGGTGGGAAATCTTACCAGTTTCACCTGCGACCTGACCAAAAACGGGATGTTGACGGCGAATGGGCTGGCGTTGACCAACGCGTACATGGCGGGGCCGCAGGGTGAGCGGCTGATAGAGGTGAACGGCAGCTTCAATTTGCTGCATTACAATGTGTTCTGGGAGGGCAAGCTGTTGGGAACCTTCGCCGGAACAACCGAGGTCCAGACGAATTGGCACTTTGCCTTGAACGACTGGTTAGGCACCAAGCGGGTTACTACAACTTCTACCGGCGCGAACTGGACCTCCACCTTCAGCGGCCCATTTGGCGATTATCCATCGCAGACTGGGCCGGGCTCCGATCCGTCGGAGGAACACTTCACCAGCAAAGTGCGGGACACAAATTCCGGACTCGACTACTTCGGGGCGCGACACTACAACTCCAATATGGGCCGGTTTATGTCCCCAGATCCGGCAGGACTTTCGGCGGCAAATCCGGCAAACCCACAGAGCTGGAATATGTACAGCTATGCCCTCAACAATCCTTTGACGAACACCGATCCGACAGGGCTGGACTGTGTGTATTTCAACGACACCGGAACTGCCGCGGAGTCGATCGACCAGAACAGCAACTCGGGCGAATGCGGGGCCAACGGTGGCGACTGGGTGAACGGCACGACCAGCTTCAACCAAATCCGATACAACGCGAGCAGCGATGCTTTCAATATTCAAAGCTCTAGCACCCTTTACAACTACAACACGACCGCTTCCGCTCCTGGCAGTCAGACCAACGGGACCGCTTGCTTCGGGAACTGCGATACGCCCACCGGCTACAGCAGCAGCTTGGGCCTAATCAATGGGAGCTGGTGGGCGGGCCTGGCACACAGTCCTTGGGTGGTTGGTTGGATCCTTCCAGTGTGGCCTCTGCCACCTGCAGCAGGGGTTGGGCCTGCAGGCAGCGTGGCTTGGAATCCGGCAACCAAAACCCTCTGCGGTAGCTTGGGCGCAGGAGCGTCCGTCGGCGATAACCTCGCAGCCGGCCCGGTCACCGGGAGGACCTTAAACGGGCAACAGGCTTCTCCGTCCGAGCTTGATCAAATATTCGGCGGGTGGTCTCTGAACTTTGGATTTAACGCTCCTACGGGGACGGCACCGATTGGCCCCGGTATCCAGGTTAGTGCCAATGGTTCTGGGGTAGCTTATGGTCCCACTGTTGGTGTTGCGGGCGCATCGGTCTCCGCAACATACGCGCTCTGTGGTTCCCTCTAGCATAAGGAGAGTTGATCATGTGGCGAATACTACCTATTGCGTCACTAAATGCGCTTCTATGGATCGTCAAGCGCAACGCGCTGCTGGTTCGATTTTCTTACTCGCGGTGCCTTTCGCCGCAGAAGAACTCCAGGCCTTCACCAGCAAGCGCATTGGTCTCGATTTGCCAAACCTCTGTCATCCGACGCCCCGGCGCGTTTTACCAATCACGACTCCTGGTCACCGCGAACAATCTAGCCGTACAGCATTGTTAGGAGTGATGGTGCGGCATGTGGAGGTATATTGAGACATCTTACTGACGTTATCTTCGTGGCACTGGTGCTTTGCGTCGCAGTGCTAGCCATTTTGCGCCCCGTTACCATTCTGCGTTGGGCAAAGCGAGCTCACCCAGATCTTCAGGAAGACGACAATAGAGTCTTATGGGTCGCCAGAATCGTGGGCCTTTGCGGCCTCGGTGTCGCAATAGCCTTTTTGGTGGTTATCGTTCGGTCGTTTTCGAACTGACCATGGCGCCCCAAGGAGCCGACTGGCGCCTTTGCATGATGGGCCGATTCATGAGTCCGGACTGGAACAGCGATCCAGACACGGTTCCTTACGCCGACTACACAGACCCCCAAACGCTAAATTTGTACAGCTATGGCGGGAACAATCCTCTGACAAACACCGACGCTGACGGACACGATTACTATCTGCAGGGTGGGAGTCAGTGCGGGCAAAACGACATAGATTGCGATCAGGAAGGCTACGTACTAAATTCGTTTGGAAGCCGAGCGGTTGTCACGGACCAAGCACTCGCGAATGGAACCTACGGAGCGAGCGCGGGAGCCAACGGCGGGGTCAATATTACGACTGGCCAAGGCACGTTTGCCGGTCAGTTTTTCGACGCCAGTCCAGGAGCCGTTAGCGCGACAGTCAACGCCGACCCCAGCATCTCCGGATTCTCGCAGAGCTTCATCCAGCAGACCAACGCCTACAACCAGGCCGCGATGCCTCTTATAAAGACAATGGCCGTCAACTCTGCCGCTTCCCTCGGCATTATGGGGGCCGCAGAAGCCGCGATGGGGGGCGAGTTAACCGTCACGAACATCACTTCTCCAGTTCGAGTAGTTTTCGGGCACGGTGCCCGGCACTTGGCAGGGACCGGTCTGCAAAGAGCCGTAGTCGAACAGGCGATCAAGGCGCAAGTCCAGGAAACAGCAGCCGGAGCAAGTTCAACAGGGAGCTTCTGGGGGAAGGTGGTGGTCAATGGCCAACAAGTCTTCTACCGAGCCTATACGCTAGCCAATGGCGCTATCAACATCGGAACGTACACCGTCGGGGCGCCGTAAGCCGCAGGGGAAGCCGTGATCTCAGAAGAGCAATTTCGCAAGCCAACACAGTCCGAGCAGGCAATTCTCCAGCGCTTGGTCGACACCCACTTCCCTGGCCGGAATGAATTAGCTCCGTTGCTGAATGATGTCTCTGTAAGGCTGCTTGATGAGAATGGCAGTTTGGAGCTTCAAAGCAATCTTGGAAGTAAGGCTCCGGTGATAAAAAGAATCCCGGTCGAGGCAGAAGCAGCCGACGAGGATGGAATCACGATCCATGTGCTGCTTCATGTTGTGGACGGTAGGCCCACGGAGTTGGAAATTTTCAAGGAGGACAATTCACCTGTAAGACATATGCCTCCTACTTCTTCCCTTCAACTTATCGTTCTTGCTCCGTTCCCAACTCATGAGCAATAGCATCTGTGAAATGTGTGAGAAACTGCTCTTGGCGCCCTTGTTGCATCCGCGAGCCGTGCCAGCATCGCCCGGAAGCATCGTTCCCACAGCCTGACGCCCGCGTCTCCTCCATCAGCCAAAAAAGCCGCCATGCTTGCGCATGGGATTTACCTGTGACACTCCACCCCTTGGAGGGAACTGTGGGGAAACCTGGCGCTGATCTCGTGTAACTATCGTTACATCCAACAGATAGCGTTTTGCGGGGTTCCGCAGGGAAACCCGTGTCATCCTTACGTAAACGCGGATGTTGGAGGGCGGGAGATGCGGGACAGACGAAGTAACCCCTCGCAGAGAAGAGCGCTCAGCCAATCAGCCCGAACTCCGCGAACGTAGCAAATTGTCGCCGCGGGCCGAGACTCGATATCGGGTGGTGCAGAAGCTCAGAAGGAATCGAAGGAGAAAATAGCCTGCTCGCGGCTGGCCTCGGGCCGCTTCTTGGGTCCGGGCTTTTGCGGAGTTAACGGTCGGTGGGCTTCCCTCTCCAACGCGCGTATGAATTCTGCCGCGCCAGGTGGCCGGCCGCTGTATGTGCTATTACGAACGGCCTGTAGATTCGCTTCCTCCTGAGTGGTCTCTAGGTGAGCGCGCCAATCAGCGGTGGACCATCGGCGCTGCCAACGATCCGTGTCCAGCCAAGGGACTGCCGGTGCGGCACCGCAATGGACAGCCGCAGAAGACCATGGCCAATCGGAAGCTCGTATCACCAGAGAGGCACGGACTGGGTTGAGTTCGGTGTAACGCAAAGCCTCCCACAGGTGCCGCTCATCGAGCGGGCAAGAATAGTAGCGTCCTTGCCACACATGGCCGCTGGAGTGGTTGGTCCCGTTCCAGTAGGAGGCGAACCGGCCATGTGTTTCCTTCAAGCTGCGCGCCAGGGCTTCCATGTGGTGGGGGACGGCAACCAGATGGATGTGATTGCTCATCAGGCAATATCCGATCAGTTCCACACCGTGTCGTTGCATGCTTTGCTGCAGCAGATCGAGGTAGACGCTACGCTCAGCCTCCCGTTCAAGGATGAAGCGCCGCGCATTTCCGCGTTGAGTGATGTGATGGGGAATGCCTGGAGCAACCACACGAGCGAATCGGACCATTCATCCACCTCAACTTCCGAACTACCTGCGTAAAGGCTGCAGGCGACTCTTCAGCCGTTGATCTCTTCACCGCAAGTGGCCCATACTAATGATCAGCTGAATTGATTAATTCCTTGCCCGACGGATTGTTAAAAGGCTTTAAGCCGGATGCGACGCGATCGATGCGAGTAATTGGGGGTTATTTCGTCTGTCCTGCATCTCCAATGCATCTCCCTGCACAGTCGACTAACCCGTTGCCGCGCCGCCCGCCGTTGTGCAGAGGCTTGGCGTTTGGCCACCTTCTCCTCCTCTGCGGCCTGCTCGTTCATCTTCTGGAGCTGTACCTGCGCTGCTGACAGATGGGCTTCTATCTTCTCCTTGCGCCGAAAGGTGTTACCACTGGCGTCGGCTTTAATCTTGGTGCCATCCAGGGTGACCCGTTCCATGGTAACCAGCCCCTCAGCGCTCAGCACCCCCACCACCTGCACAAACACGCTGCCGAGCGCATCCTTGTTGTCAGAACGGAATCCGGACAAAGTTCGATGACTGATAGGTTCTAAACCGCAAAGCCACTGGAACGCAGGCTCATACTCACATCTCCGCGCAATCTCACGCGCTGAGCTGATCCCCCGGCTGTACGCATAGAGCCATAAACTGATGAGCAATTGCGGCGATGTATGGTCACGGCCAGCGTGCCCCTCTACGGCTGCAATCTTGGCAAGATACAAACTCAGATCCAAACGCCCAATCATCTCCCAGATCGAGCGGGCGCTGTGGTCATCCTCGATCAGCTTCTCTACATCCACGGTGCGAAAGACAAGTTGTGTGCGGTCTATCGATGAAAGGCGAGGCCGAGGGGAATCTGAAGATGCGCTCACGCTTGTAGTTTATCGGCGTTACCAAAACCGCAACAGCCCCAAGCTATTGCTTATTTCTTCACACCTTCCCGTCCCCAGGTTTCCCGCGTCCCCTGGAACTGGGCGGCGATGGAAAGGCCATTACAGAATCTTGGTGGAATCCAGATCAACCGAGTAACAAAGGTACGTTCGTCTACGAAAAGCAGTAGAAGTGCTCCCGACCTGCGGTAGCTCGTATGGAGCGGTCGTTGGCATCGCATCGCCCCGGGGAAAACCTGAGGGGAAACCTGGGGACGGAAGGTAACCGCTACGGTGCGTATTACGAAGAGTTTCTAAAGCTGGATCTAGCACGGTGAACGTTCCGTCTGGGTTTCCGTCCCCAGGTTTCCTAGCTGCAGTCACCCGCGATGCATGTGACTAAATGGTCCTAAACTTATTACGGTGGAATTGCATCTATAGAGTCGCGGAGCACTTGCGATTTTAGCGCCGGGATAAAGTCATAGTTACGAATATTATTCCGTGCCGGGATGGGATGTGCCTGACTGCCTGATCCGGAGCTCAGGTAACCGGCCAGACGATGTTGCGTTGGCGCATAGAACACGCCTCCCTGCTGTTTACTTTTTAGCCGACAGCGACCGTCCCGCGGTCATTCCCACCTTCGTACTCTAGTAGAAGGCTATCCGTCACGCTTACCTTCCTCTCACTCGCTGAACTTCTCGTGCCATGATCACCAGCGAGCGGAGGAAAGTGCGTGAAAAATGATCCGATTACTTTTGCTTGTGGTTATCTGCTGACGGCGCCCACGCTGCTGTTCGGCTCGGCTTCCGGCACCACCACTTCGTCCTCTGGCACCGCGTCACCCACACTTCTCAACCAGATTTCAACCGCTTTTTCCGGCGGCAACCCGGTGCACCGGGTTCGGCTCGTCCCCAAGCCAATCAGACGGGCATCGCCCAGGCCACGACCACCGCCCTGCACGGCTCCCTCGGGTGCATGGTGAATGTTAACTACGGCGACGGCAAGACCAACAACGTATTCAGCCGTTAGGAACAGTAGCCCTTTTCCAGGGCCTTCCTGCCGTGTGCCTTGAACTCATAGAATTCTTCGTCAAGAGTTGGGATCGGTTTGCCGATCGCAGTACCGATAACGATCCCAGGTGCGGTGCGTTTGTCTTCACGCTGATTGAGTTGGGGGGTGGTTGGTACATCCAGAGAGACTTCATGGAAGGCAAGTTTAGTCCGGGGCGTGGCAATCCCGATCTAGCCGTCGATTGCACGCGGCCCAACATGCAACTTGTCGTGTGACTATAGGTGCGACATATTACTTTGCCGGCTCGATGAGCATTTGATTTGCTAAAGAACACCCAAGTTCATCTGTTCGGTCTGGTCGCCTTCAGGTGTCCTCATCTCCCATTTGCGGATACCTTGAAGTAGGCAGCCGGAGTTGTCCCAAGCGACTTTCTGAAGGCTGCGATAAAAGCGCTTGGGGTACTATAGCCGGATTCAAGAGCTGCGTGAGTGACCTTGGCGCCTTCGCCAAGCAGGCGCATCGCCTGCATCAGGCGGAGTTGCTGCCGCCATTTTCCCAGGGTCATTCCTGTTTCTTCCTGAAAAAGCCTCTCCACGGTTCTTCCGCTCGCACCCACCTTCCTGCAAACACGAGCGAGGGATTGCCGATTTCCCGGATCGGCATTCAGGATTTCCGCAAGCCGCTGCGCTCTTGGGTCGGCCAGGTTCGGAAGTTGCAGCGGCACCGTCTGTACCGCCTTGAGTTGGTCGACAATAACATCGATCAGGTGACGATGCCCTGCGACCCTTGCGCTCAGGGACCCGCATGTGCAGGCATGCAAAATCAATTCGCTCAACAGGGCCGGCACATTGACTACGCAGCATGCCCTGGGCATAGATGTTGCCAATCTCGCTTTTAGGTAGAGCGTTCGCATCGCAACCGTTCCCGACATCGAAATCGTGTGCGGAACGGCTTCAGGTATCCACACTGCACGATGGGTCGGAACGACCCAGGTACCGTCGCCGGTGTGCACTGTCATAACGCCACGGGACGCGTAGACCAACTGATCGCGATCGTGAAAATGCAATGGGATTTTGTGCCCGGCGGAGTAGTTGTGAGTATGTGTGACAATGCGCGAGTTTTGATCCGCCAGCCGGTCGAAGATCGCGACTTGTCGTGTTTTCGACATTCATTGTCACAATAGCGAAAGCGCGCTAGAGAAGCAATGGCTAATCTCAGCATGTCGCAACTGTTCCTGCAGAGGAGAGACTCTTGAATCAACTGCATCACTGGCTCTGTCGCTCCGCTGGTTGGAAAAGGACGCTTGAACGGCGGGTGCCATGGGTGCTCTCCGGCGCCGAGCTTGGGCCGCATGTCCTCGAAGCCGGTCCGGGCCCTGGCCTTACGACGGACCGTCTGCGATCCGCAGTGCCGCGCCTGACCGCAATTGAAGCCGATCAGGAACTCGCCGAATCGTTGCGCGCCCGGCTGCAGGGCACCAATGTTGAGGTCGTGAATGGCGATGCCACCTCGATGCCGTTTCCGGATGCGGAGTTTTCAGGATGTGCGGCATTCACCATGCTGCATCATGTGCCTTCACCTGCGCTGCAGGACAAACTTCTTCGCGAAGTGTGGCGGGTTCTCAAACCGGGAGGGGCCTTCGTCGGCTGCGACAGCCTGCAAAGCGTATTCATGCGAGTGCTCCATCTGGGAGACACGTTTGTACCCATTCGTCCGGATACCTTTGGCGCACGCCTTGAAGATGCCGGATTCGAAGTGATTGAACTTGAGAAAGGCCCCAGCGCATTCCGCTTCTACGCACTGAAACCCAATGCGTAGTGCCTGAACGGACTCCGCTTCGCGACGGATACGTATCGCTCGAAACGATCCAAAGTCCCACACCCCAGGAGGTATCACGAAATGAAGCAGAACTTAACAATTCGAATCAAGCGGCCAACGAGTCTACTTCTTGTTGCCGCCGTCGCTGCATGCATCAGCCTGGCGCCCCGGGTCTACGGCGCTGCCCCGGCAGGGCCGTGTTCCACAAACCCTGAGAGCCGTGCACTCGATTTCTGGCTTGGCGATTGGAACATTGCTGGTCCCGGATCGTCGCCCACCGCTAAAAGCTCCGTTACGGCCGTGCTCGACAAATGCATCATTGTCGAAACCTGGGACGGAGGACGCGGCCACACAGGAGAAAACTGGTTTGGCTACAATGCGGACGATAAGAGTTGGCACGGAATGTTCGCTGACAACCAGGGCCGCGTGCACGTCTTCGTCAATGGCAAGGTCGCGTCGGGCTCTGCTGAGTTTTCCGGGCCCAGCCAGGGAACGGACGGCGAGACGATCGTCAATCGAGTTCGGATCGTTCGCATCGGCCCTGACAAAGTGGAGCAGATATGGGAGAAGTCGTCTGACCATGGCGCGACTTGGACCACCGAGTTCCGCGGCGAATACTCGCGAAAGAAATCGTAAGAATGGGTGAGAGAGATGACAGGACGATACAAATGGTACGCCGCGTGGGCCGTCGCACTTGCTCTGGTCAGCGCCTGCCACGCAGAAGACGCTCATGATCCTCGGCCCCCACAGTGACGCTGGTGTCAGGCAGGCTGCGAGGAATGCGATTCGGCAACGAGCGAAACGAAGTCGCATTCCTCGGTGTGCCTTATGCCGCGCCACCAACGGGCGAGCTGCGCTGGAAGCCGCCAGAGCCTGTTGCCCGGTGGGCCGGCATGCGAGACGCTACGCAGTTCGGGGCGGCATGTCCGCAGCTTCCCGAGCCCTGGCTGATCTACCCTCATTGGAGCGAAGACTGCCTCTTCCTGAATGTCTGGACCAGGCAAATGTCGGCCCGCGCACAAGCAGCCCGTAATCGTCTTCTTTCATGGCGGCTCTAATCGTGCCGGTTACAGCCAGCGCGATCAGCTCGGACCGTCGCTTTCGCGTTCGGGCATGGTGGTGGTGAGCGCCAATTATCGCCTTGGACCGCTCGGGTTTCTCGCTCACCCCGCACTTACCGCCGAATCCCCGCATGCCTCTTCGGGAAACTATGGTCTTCTCGATCAGATCCAGGCTCTCAAGTGGGTGCGTGAGAACATTGCTCGCTTCGGCGGCGATCCTGGGCGCATTACCGTCATGGGTCAGTCTGCGGGAGCGGTCGATATATGTCTCTTGATGGCGTCTCCGCTGGCTCGCGGGTTGTTTCAGCAGGCGATTCTTGAGAGTGGAGAATGCCAAAGCACGCTCAATAAGGACATTCGCACACCCATCTCTGTGAATGGAATCTCAGGCACGGGAGAAGAAGCTGGCGAGCGCCTGGCAGCCGACCTGGGAATTACGAACGGTCCAGACATCTTGAAAAAGCTCCGCAGCGTTCCCGTGGACACGATTTTGAAAGCAATGAGCAGCGACCGCGACCTTCAATTCGATGCGATTGTCGATGGCTGGGTCGTTCCGGAACAGCCCGCAAAGATATTTGCTGAAGGCAGACAGGCCCATATCCCGGTTCTGGTCGGCAGCAATGCCGACGAGGCCACGGTTTTTGGCCCCGGCCCAGCGAACCTCTCGGAGTATCGAAAATATCTTCAAGCAGACACCGGAATCTATGCCGACCAGGAGTTGCAGGCGTGGCCCGCATCCTCAGACGCCGACGTTCCGGGCCAATACCTGAAACTCGAAAACATGAGCTTTGCCTATGGAGCCTGGTCGATGGCGCGCGCCATGACGCGTGCGCAGCAACCAGCCTACCTGTATCTCCTCACTTGGATTCAAACAGGGAAACGAGCAAGCCTGGGCGCGCACCACGGCGAGGAGCTTCCGTTCCTCGACGATGCGTATCCGAGTGGTTGGGGTTCGAGCAACGGCGACCAGGCTTTTGGGGAAATCCTACGAACTTACTGGTCAAATTTTGCCATGACTGGCGATCCCAATTCTCCAGGCCTTCCGAACTGGCCTACGTTTGACCCAGGCTCAGATTACGTCTTGTCGCTGGGACAAAAAATTGGACCTATCCCGATGAATCAGAATCTTCGAGTCTTGGACAAGATCATGGCGCAGATCTTGTCAGAAGAACAGTCTCGTCGGAACTGATCGGAAGCCAGCAGATCTAGTCCGCGCGCAACGCGACCAATGGTTCGATGCGGATGGCCCCGAGGCTGGAGATGAGCGTGAACGTGGAATAGAGGGTTAACGATAAAAGAAGCTCAAATCCTGCTGCCGATGTTGAGAACATGAGTGGTTGCTTTAGTCGCGCGGCGACGACGCGCAGTGTAAGGTAGCCGATGCCTAGACCTGTGTAGCAGCCGATCATTGCTCCCATCGTTCCCTCGGAGAAGAACTGAAGGAGAATATCTACTCGCTTGGCTCCTAGCGCGCGTCGCGTGCCGACTTCGCGAGTGCGGTTTCGTATGCCGATCCATGTCACAGCGAAAACCCCAAGAGACGAGACCACAAGCGCGCTCCCTGCGATCCAGCGAACGAGGAAGGTCAGGCGCGCAAATGCGGAGAGTTGAGTGTCGAGCAAGCTCTTACGGTTTTGTAGGACGAAGTCGTCTCCAGCCGACGTAACATGCCGATGCCGTTCTTCGAGCAACTGACGGATTTGCTCGGTCGCGTCATCCATCTGCGAACGGGCTTCTAGGTTGAAGAGAATTGCGTTGAAATAGTCGACATTTATCAGCCGATGCATAGCGGTATCCAGAGGGACATACACTTGATCGTCTTCGTCGGAGGCATCCAGGCCCTGCCCGCGTTCCGACATGACGCCTGTTACGGTGAATGGGATACGGTTGATTGTGACGCGGCTTCCAGTCGGATCGCCTTCCCCGAACAGGTCTCGGGCGGCTGTCGCCCCCAGCAAAGCGACCCGAGCTTGCTGATGGTTGGCCCTGGCGCCGAACACCTCGCCGAGGGCCGGAAGCCAGTGCTTAATCGCGAAATACTCCGTTGTGCACCCGACGACAGTGGTGTTCTTTGTGAGATCGCCAGCGCGAATCCGAAGCACGCCCGCCACAGTCGGCGAGGTGGACGAAATGCCTCCCACGGACTGCCCAATTGCTTTGTAATCCGAAGGGCCCAAGGTCGTCACCACGGAGCCGGTGCGGGCGCGTCCTCCGACGGCTCGGCTCTGCTGCGGCGTGACAATGATGACATTCGTGCCCAGGCGGGCGAACTGGTCGAGGATCTTCTGCCGTCCTCCGGCAGCGTACCCGGTTGAAACGAGGACGCCGGCGGTTCCCGTCATCGTGGCAACTACGATGAGCGCTGCCTGCAAGCGGAAGCGCCCAAAGTTACGCGCCGCGATCCGCACTATCTGTTGAAAGCGTAGAATCGCCATCCCGCTAGTCGCGCAGTGCGTCGATTGGGTTGGTGGTCGCCGCCTTCCAGGCAGGATAGACTCCAAACACTAATCCCAGCCCGATTGAAAGCAGAGTTGCCGTAAGCACCGCTTCCGGTTGCAGCAGGAACGGGAGATGTTGAAGCCGCGACACGATTTGCGTTCCGCCGATGCCGACGGCAATGCCGACTATGCCGCCTGCGAAGGACAACAAAGCCGATTCAAGCAGGAATTGCACCAGGACGGCATTTCTGCTGGCTCCGACTGCGCGGCGCACGCCAATCTCTTTCCGCCGTTCCGAGACGCCAATCAGCGTAACACTCGTGATCACGATTCCGCCGATCCCGTTGGCCAGGACGGCAACGATCAGCAGAAGCTGGTGAATGGTCGAGCCCATCGCGGTGACCTGAGCCATCACAGCCCGCGGATTTGTCACATTGAAATCATCCAGTGCGCCTGGGGCCAGATGGTGCCTCGCTCGAAGCAGCGCCTGTAGGTGTTCAATCGCTAGCTGTCCCTGATCAGGATCCTTCAATTGCGCAATCAGCATCGTGAGGAAGTCACGATTAAATAACCTTTTCGACGCGGTTGTCACCGGTATGAAGATCAGGTTGTCGAGGCTTCCGCCTGCCGGCCCGGCCCCCCGCGCAACCATCACTCCACCTACGATAAATGGCACGTCCCCAATGCGAATGGTCTTTCCAATAGGATCTTCACCGGGGAAGAGCTGATCCCGCGTATCTGCGCCCAGAATGGCGACCCTTGCCAACGAGCCGACATCGGCTTCGGAGAAAAACTCCCCTTCTGCAACTTCGTCGCCGCGAAGCTCAAGCCAGTTGGACGAAACCCCAAAAATCGCGGGCGTTTCGCCGCGGTCCTTGTACTTCACGTCAATATCGAGCGCATTCTGGACTTGCGCCAACTGACGGATCTCGGGGATCTGCGTCGCAATAGCGGTAGCATCTTCAAACTTGAGGCTCGGCTCGACATTGGTTAAGGAAACCATTCCTCGATTCTTGCTCGACCCTGGCCGGATAATGACCGTATCGAAGGTGCCGAGCATGTTCTTGAAGCGCTTCATCGTTTCACGACGCGTGCTCTCGCCGATCGAAGTGAGGATCGTCAGCGAAGCGATTCCGATGGTCACCCCTGCCATCATCAGCATGGCTCGGAGCTTGTTGCGGGCGAGCGTCCGCACAATCGAGCGGAAGAAATGAAGTACATTCACGTCGCCACCTCCGACTCTGAAAGCACACCATCTCGAATCAGCAATACTCTTCGGGCGTGGGCCGCGACCGCATCGTCGTGGGTTACCAGCACAATCGTTCGGCCCTCGTCATTCAACTCATGCAGAATGCTCATCACGCCGGCCCCGGAGCTCTCGTCGAGATTACCCGTAGGCTCATCGGCGAGGATGAGAGCGGGATCATTGATGAGCGCTCGTGCGATGGCGACACGCTGTTGTTCGCCTCCTGAGAGTTCGGTGGCAAAATGGCGCTCTCGATGGGCCAGTCCGACCCGCGCCAGCGTCTCCGCCGCACGCGAGCGGCTGATCTGCCGGTCGGCGTAAATCATCGGCAGTTCGACGTTCTCAATCGCAGTGGTTCGCGGCAGCAGATTGAAAGACTGAAAGATGAATCCAATTTTCTGAGAACGGATGCGCGACAATTCAGCGTCGTTCTTATGCGAGACATCAGCGCCATCGAGGAGATAAGTGCCGGTGCTGGGCGAATCCAGACAACCAAGAATACTCAGTAGCGTCGACTTTCCTGAACCCGAGATCCCTCGAATCACGACGAAGTCTCCGGCCTCGATGCTGAAGGTCGCCTCGCGAAGGGCTATGACCGGCACCCCATCTCGGGAGTAAACCATGGAGATATTCTCGATTTTGATCATGGTGCGGCGACTCCGGTCTCCAACTGAACTCGATCATTGGGCCCGAGGCCGCGAACGATCTCGGTCTGATTCGCGATGCGCGCCCCTGTTGAAACAGCACGTTTCAGCGGGACGGCACCAAGACGCTGCGAATAAACGAAAGACTGCGGCCCATCCCTACGAATGCACTTGGCAGGAACCAGCACTGCCTGGTGCTGCGATGTGTGAATGTTTACATTGGTGGTCATGTCGGGTTTCAGCAGCGCAATATCCCGCTCGATGGAGATTGCGACCTCGTAGTTGACTACCCCCGAAATGATGGTTGCCACAGGAGCGATTCGGGTCACAATGCCCTGGAATTCGTGGTCCGGGAAAGTCTCTGTTGTGAAGGCGACCCTCTCTCCCCGGCGAACGTTTCCAATGTCCGCCTCGTCAATCATTGCGATCACTTCCAGGGCCGCTTCTTGAATGATCGTCACGAACGTCGGGGTCGCAAAGGAGGCGGCAACAGTTTCGCCCTGCTGCGTCGAGATGGATGCGATCGTTCCGGCGATAGGGGCACGGATGTTCACGTAGGCCAGATCAATCTGAGTCGCGGCCAGTCCGCTTTGGGCAGCCACGACCGATGCCTTCGAGGCCTCCAGCGCGGCTTTCGCGTCATCGAACTGTTGCACCGGTACAAGTCCGGCTTCCATCAACTTTTGTGTTCGCGAAAAGTCCGTCTGCGCCTTCGCCTGAGAGACCTCAACCTGTTCCAGTTGTGCGCGGGCCTGCTCAATCCTGGCCATCACCTGCCGGGAATCGATCTCGGCGATCACGTCTCCCTGGTTTAGGTGGGAGCCTACAGTTACATTCAAGCGTCGCACTATGCCGGACAGCTGTGCCCCTACTCGAACCTCCGCCCCGGTCTTGAGCTTGACCGTGCCGGTGGCATTGACGTCGGTGGTGATGTTGCGAATCTCCGGCACGACCCATTGGTACTGATTCGAACCAGTCTCTGCTGCAGTTTTGCGACGGACGCTCCACCAGCCGGCGGCCGCGAGAACGCCAACGACCAGCAGCAGCAGAAGCCACACGCCGAGTCGCTTGCGAGGCTTGCCTGCCTGCTTCGAAGGAGCCGTCATGGTCATCGTAGCCATCGCCTAGTTTGCTTCACTCATCATTCCAACGTTGTTGCTCTGCGCCGAATCAAACGCCCAGCTGCCAGCGAGGTTCGTCGGCGTTGAAGCTGCCTGAACGACAAGAGCGCTAAGGAATAGAAGCATTGTCACCATGGTCTTCTTCATTGAAACGTCTCCTTTGGCTACGGCCTGTTGAGCGTGACATGCAGCGCGATGAGGCCGGCCACGAGCGTCATCGTCCAGAAATGGGTGCGCCGCAATGCGCGGCGATTGGATTGAGTTGGGTTGCGAAGCATCAGGCCCACAGCGATCTGCCACAGCATGATCAGGAGAGCGACGCTTGCGATCCATACGCCGGCAGCGTTAATACCGCGCATGTTGCCGCTGCGCATCGCGAACCATGCGTGTCCAAACGAGACGAGGAATGTCAGATACCCAAGCCAGAAGTGAGGCCACATCCGGCGCAGATACGGAGTCTTAGCCCCGCCAGTTCTGCGAAGCAGGTAGGGCAAGGCAAGTCCCGACGCGAAGAAAGTAACAGCGCCCCATCCGCTCAATGCCGTCTGTAAGTAGTTGTTCATGTGCGGTCACCGGGCGCTTTCTGACAAGTGAACGTAGCCGGTAAGGATCACAACCTGCTTAGCACGGAGGATACGATTCTCGTCCAGCGTGCCCGCGAGCTGAACAACGGACCCCGCCGCGATGTCTTGCGGCCTGCCCATTACGAACGATGTCTCAGGTGTGAGGATCGCCGCAACAGTAGGCCCGATTCCGATTGGGACGCGGTAAGCGGTGTCGCTCTCCTGCTCCAGCAGAGTGCCCTTCAGGTAGTCACCAACAACCTGGTCGAGACGGATTACCGCCTTTGCCGGACTGCCCGGCGCCGTTCTGGCAAACATGGCGGCCGAAGTGCTCGCCGTTTGCATCCTTCGGGCACGCTGTAGAACACCTCTCACCGCCCAGACCATAACAATCGTCAGTACAAGCAGAAAGATAGTCCACTTGGAGACTGGCGAATCAAATGGAGGTTTTCGACGCCGCATACTCTGCTCTCCTGGCACCGGGTCAATCTGTGCCAACTGCCTCTAAGAGCAAGTCTGGAGCCTGTACCTCGGTATAAGGTCAAGCGCTATTAGGTTTTTTTTCTGAACTAGCGGAGAGGGGGCACGCCACGGGAGGCTCGTCGCTGAGTGCCGATACCAGCGAGATGAGTTCAGTGCGCATCAAGTTCAGGGCTCTGATTTTATCGTCGATGAGTTCGAGGCGCTCGTTCGCCATGATCACGATCTCTCGAACCGCGGCAGGCTTTTTCTTCGGCGTCCCCCGATATTCGGTAACGCTCTTGTGGAGAATCAGGAGTTTTTCTATTTCTCGCAACGTAAAGCCAAGCCCCTGACAGAGGCGAATAAAGCGGACCCGCTCAAGATCGCATTCCGCATAGCTGCGGTATCCGGAGGCAGTGCGCACAGGCGGGAGTAGCAATCCTTCCCGTTCATAGAAGCGCAATGTTTGAATATTGACTTCCGCCCTGGCGGCAAGCTCACCGATTCTCATAGAAACATTGTCAACCCTATACCGCAGTACACGGTATAAAGGAATTCGATGGGGATGGCGGTGAAAGGGCACTTATGAGCTGCCTGGTCGCGATTCCGTCTCTTTAGCCAGAACCACTTAAGTCTACCCGGACAAATGCCTGAAGTCGGATTTTCGGTAAACACGCTATTTCAACCCATCCACCCATTCCTCCACATCCTTCAAAACCTCCGGCTCATTGGACTTAAAGACATAATGGTTGGCGTTCGGGATGCGGATCACCTTTGCAGTCGGCACCATCCGTTCCCAAGCCTTCGCCTGGCCCTCGGTGAACTCGGCGTCGTGAGCGGCGGCCGCTGCCTTCTGCTTTTCGTCCATCGGCGGTCCACCCATGTCATGCGGATCGGCAAAGATCGCGAGCACCGGGCACTTGATCTCGGTATACTTCTGCTCGCCTGCCATGATCGCCTCGGCGCTCACCCTGCGGCGATCCTTCTTGTCCGGCACCGGCCGATTCGGAATGTCCGGGAGCCCTTCCATCTGCTTCTGCCGGGCCACGAGATCCTTTTCGTATTGCGGCAACTCGGTCTTCAGCAGTTCCGCGATGACAGCACGAATGGCACTCGGGTCCTGTGCATTCGAGAGTTCGGTCATCTTCTCGCGCAGTGCGATACCGTCAAGCCCGAAGTCACCATGCGTCGCGTCGTAGAGAGCATACGGGTATCCTGCATCCAAATAGACCAGCCCTGCGACTCGTGCGGGAAACCGGCTACCAATCGAACTCAGCTCTTCTCCGGCGATCGAGTGACCCACCAACACCGGCTTTTGCAGTGCCAACTTGTCCAGCACCGCAACCACGTCGTCGCCGAGCCGGTTCGACGAATAGGCATCTCCCGTCACCGGCGGCGTATCCGAAGCGCCGTAGCCCCGGCGTGTGATTCCATAGACGTGATACTTACCGTCAGCTTCTCGGCGAAGCCATCGAAGATATGAGCATCGTTCCCAAGTCCAGTCAACAGTACAACTGGGCGCCCCGTCCCTCCCCAGTCCAGTACCTCTAGCTTCACGCCAGGTTCCACCGTCACAAACTGCACCGTGTGCTTTGATGGGTCTATTACCCATGCTGTGCTCTTGGTGGCCCGTTCGAACTTCAATGGATTCGAGCCGCGCTGCGTCCAAGCCCCATCGATCGAGTTAGAGTCCGCGCTTAGCGTTCCCGCATAGCTGCCCTGAATCATCGGCAACGCAAACTTGACGCTCCTCCCGTCGACAGAGATCGAGTCGACCGGCAACGGATCGGATGTCTGGTCGATGCTGTAAAACTCGGCCGTTAGCTTTTTATCCGGCCCCGTCGACACCTTTAGGATGGTCCGCAGCCTGACTTGCCCGATCACGAGTGTTCCCTGCCAATCTCCGACCAGCTCCTGCGCTCTAAGAGTCCCAGGAAGCATCAGCAGCACCGACAGCCAAAGCCATACACTCGCGATCGTCCGCTTCATTCCACCCACCCAAACATCATCCGAATTCTACAAGCCAACGAACTTGCGCGTTCGAGGAGCGCAAGAAAATCCATGGCAGCCTGCACAAGCGAAGTGTGGAAGATGAGGTTACCCTTATGCGGCAACTTGAACCGTTGACGATCTGATAATGCTAACTCTCAGCGGAAGTCTCGGAGGAATCCATGCTCGCCCCTTTGCTCCAGTTGGGGAGCAGCCCAAGTCAGGAGGCTCAGGAACGACGGCTGGCAGTTCGTACGGGGATAGGCATCTCTAAATCGTCCTGGACTCCCCTAGCTCGATCTCAGGCCGTACCCTGTACCGTTTCGCTTGC
Source organism: uncultured Acidobacteriaceae bacterium (assembly GCA_963840675.1). Classification (GTDB taxonomy): domain Bacteria; phylum Acidobacteriota; class Terriglobia; order Terriglobales; family Acidobacteriaceae; genus PALSA-350. The sequence continues at coordinate 31,504 of CAWJAB010000040.1, read as the reverse complement.
GCTCGCCTTTTACAGGCCCGCAAGATCCTGAGCGCTTCCCGTGCAGGAACTTCACGCTCGCTGTTCAACTCGGCCGACCTTCTCGCGAGTTCTTCCACGGCTGCCCACACGTACGGAATGCGCAAGATCGACTCCGCGTATCTTCGCACGTAGTTGAACCATCCCCGCTGATCGTCGGTAGTGAAGCACTCCGCCAGCATTCCGAGAATTCTAATCTGATTGTTGTCGTTGCTGTTGTCCCAATCAGGAGGGCTACCGCGGAATTCTTCATGCAAGTTGTCTGCGGCCTGGCCAGCGGCACAGCCTATTGCGCTGTCGGTATAGTCGCGGCGATACGTTTCAGGCAAGAGAGTCACTTGACCTACCGTCTCGCCTTCCTCATCCTCTTCCATGGTCAAGTCAGCGAACGGCAACTTGAGCCAAGCCATGACAACGGCGTGCCCAGCCTCATGGTGTGGGGTCTGTTCGGCCTGTTCAAATAAGGCCCCCAGCTCCTTCAGCTCCTCTACCGACGCGCCCATCTATCGCCCCTGCTTTGTCAAGTTTCTTTCGTACCCTGCAACAGTACGGCGCGAATGGGTCAGGATCCAAGGCCACTTTCGTGTAAGACAGAACTGGCGGCTGAAGTGGAGCGCCCCCTGACCAGATCGCTTACCTCAGACTGAGGTGGTCAGGGAGGTTGCGAAGATCCCCGTTTCACAGGCAAAACGGGTTGGTTTTGCAGGCACTTCGTTCTGCAGCTCTGACTTCTTATAGATTCGATTACTTCCGACTCGGCAATCCCGCGCTCTCCCGAATGCGAGCGCGAACATGCGACGCCGCGAGAGCCTGCGGTGGACGGGAATCAATCGTAGTGCAATGTCTTTGCCAGGTCCAGCCGCAACGCGTGCCGCGCCGGCAACAGCGCCGCAAGGCCTAGGATGGCCATCAACACCAGAATCGCCGCGGCGTAGCTCGCCGGGTCAAGGTTGCTCACTCCGTAAAGGGCAATGCGCAGCACTCTCGACGCCGCTGCAGCAATCCCCGCCCCTGCCGCCATGCCGATTGCCACCGGCCACACGAACTGCCGCAGCACCGCCGTCAGCAGCTGCACTTTCCCGGCTCCCAGCGCCATCCGTATCGCAATCTCCTTCATTCGCTGCGAAACCGAGAACGAAACCAGCCCGATGATCCCCACCGCGGCCACCAGCACCGCCACCAGCCCGGTCAGCGTTACCGCCTTGGCGATGTTCTCAATCAGCTCCAAGACATTGTCGTGATACAGCACCTTCATCTGTCTGATCTCCGGAAACAGCTTCGCATCCATGCTCTCGCTGATCCCCTTAATCATCGGCGGCAGACTGTCCGGCTCGTCCAGCCGTCCGCACCATGACCACCATCTCCGGCATATCCGCCTGCTGTGCCGGCCAGTACTGCTCCACCGCGTCGTCATCGTTGACTGCGTTCACATGCGCGTCGCCTGCCACGCCCACCACGGTGTCCTTCGCGTCGCCGTTCGGCAGTTGCTGTCCAATCGGATTCTGTCCCGGCCACTCCCTCCGCGCCATCGATTCACTCACAATCACCGCATTCTTCTCGCCCGCATAGAACGTTCGCCCCAGACGCAACGGAATGCCCATCGTCTCGAAAAGCCCCGGCGTAACCCAGTTCGGATAAATCGGCACCGGATGACCGTTGATGTCCTCATCCATCCGTGAAATCGTATGTCCCATCGGAGGCAGCTTCACCAGTGAAACCGACTTCACCCCCGGCAGCGCCCGAATCCGCTCCTGCATCGCATCCAGATAGGCTTGCGCCGCGGCGGCGAGTAGTTATGCTGCGCCAGTTGCGCGTCCACGCTCAGCAGCTGCTCATATGCAAATCCCGGGTCCGTATAGAGCACATGTAGCGTTGCCCGCACCAGCAGCCCGGCCACAATCAGCAGCACGCAACTCGCCGCCACCTGCGCAGCAATCAACACCTGCCGAACCATCGTCTTGCGCTGCCGCTGCCGCGCAATCTGCAGCGCCGGCGCAAACCCGAAAAACACCGCCGCCGCCATCGCCATCCCGAATGTAAACACCAGCACCCGCCAGTCCGGCTTTGCGCTCAGCCATCCCTGCGCGTGGAACTGCGTCAGCACCACCCGCAGTCCCAGCGAACTCAGCCCCAGCCCCACCGTCGCGCCCAGCAGCGCCAGCACCACGCTCTCCGTCGCCAGCTGCCTGAAAATCCGTGCCCGCGTCGCCCCAATCGCCATCCGGATCCCCATCTCGCGCTCCCGCGTCACCGCCCGCGCCAGCAGCAGCCCGCCCAGGTTCGCGCACGCCACCGCCAGAATCAGCATCGTCAGCAGAGCCACCATTGCCGCCACCCGGTACATCTCCGGCTGCATCACCTGCAAATGCCCGCCCGGGTGGATGTCGATGTACTCGTCATCCCAAATGTCCTTCGGATGCTGTCGACGCAGCTCGTTCGTCAGCGCCTTCAACTCCTCCGCGGCCATCTTCGCCGTCACCCCAGGGGCCAGCCGTCCCCACATCCGCACGCTGTTCGCTCCCGGGTCGGTTAGCAAGGTACTTCCGGTTACAAAATAAGGCTGCTGCGCTATCGGCATCCACAGATCCGGAGTCTGCCCGCCCAGGCTCGCAAACTCATACGGCGTCACGCCAATCACCGTTGCAGGCTTCCGGTTCAGCCTCACCGTCCGCCCCACTACACCCGGGTCGCCGTTGAACCGGTGCTGCCACAGCGTGTAGCTCAGCACCACCACCGGCGGAGCCGTCGCTTCGCTTTCCCTTGCCGGATCAAACAGCCTGCCCACCGCCGCCGGCGTCCCCAGCTCCGAAAAGTAATTCGCCGTCGCAAACGAAGCGCTCGTCCCTTGCAGATCGTCGTCCATCTGCATTGGCGGAACCCCCAGCACCGCGATCATCGCCTTCAGCGACTTCGCATGCTCCCCATAAAACACCGCCGACAAATACGGCATCTCGCTCGTATAGTTCTGCGGCGACCGCCGCTCCAGCCGCACCAGCGACCCCGGATCGCGCACCGGCAGAGGCTCCAGCGCCACCATGTTGAACAGGCTGAAGGCCGCCACATTCACACCAATGCCGATCGCCAGCACCAGTACCGCCGTCACCGTGAAACCCGGCGAGCGCGCCAGCGTACGCGCCGCATAGCTCAGGTCCTGCGCCAGCCGGTCGAGCCAGGTCCAGCCCCACGCTTCGCACGCTTGTTCGCGCATGCGCAGCGTGTTGCCGAAGTTGCTGCATCCCGCTCGCGCCGCCATCTCGCGATGAAACTCCATGTCACTCTCCAACTCCGCATCAAGGCGGCGGCGGTTGATGAGATAGCGAATGCGTCGGAAGATTTCACCCATGGCAGGCCTCCTGGCTGGTTGTGTCTGTTATGCAGTGTGCAATATGTTCTGAATCGCTTGCGTCACGCGATCGTATTCCGATAGCTCAGCCTTCAGGTGCTTGCGTCCCTCCGGCGTGAGGCGGTAGAACCGCACCTTGCGGTTGGTCTCCGAAATGCCCCACTCGGCCGTCACCCAGCCCTTGACCAGCATTTTTTGCAACGTGGGGTAGAGCAGTCCCTCTTCCACCGCCAGCACTTCGCTGGACAGTATGTGAATCCGCTGCGCCAACGCATAGCCGTGCAACGAACCGGATTGAAGGACGCGCAGAATCAGCATGGGAAGCGCGCCAGCAGGCATTCCTGATTTAGGTGTATCAACCATAGGCATAACGTTATTATGCGTACAATCGATTGTCAAGCGTTGGCCGGACCGAAATCCTCTTTCGCCGCGACCCAGCGGCCAACTCTGGAACAACTACTACGCGACCTTGAGCCAGGCCCGTTCCGGCCTCCGCGGCGCCGCCCCCGGCCGTGCCGAAGCACAAGTGCTGCGCATCAGTGCCCTCTACGCTGCGCTTGACTGCAGCTCCATCATCCAGTTGCCTCACCTTCACGCAGCCCTCGCCTTGTGGGACTACTGTTCCGACTCCGCGGCCTCCCTCTTCGGCGCCTGCGTCCGAGACTCCGTCGCCGATCTCATCCTCGAGTAGTTACGTCTCGTTTCGTCGCCGGCCGCGGTCGCCCCACCATCCTCTGGTCTGCCATCGACCACGAATACGCGGAGCGGATGGAAGTAGAGGCCCCCGAACCCGAAGAATCCCCCCAGTAGGCAACTTAGTGCGCATAGTACGCACTTTTTAGCCATTTCCCGAAGCCGGGTTCCCTTCCACGCAGCACGGGATACGGCCGCGTATGTGCCTTTCGCTAAGGAAAGGCGCGTGTAGATCGAGAAAACCGCAGAACTCAGCACGATGGCTTCGCCAACCGCTGTCTCTGGACCAGCCTGCGCCGCGGCCAGTCCCTGCCCGAGGGTGGCAGCCTCCCTCCGGACCGGCTCTCCGTGTCCTAAGGCGTCAACGCGCCGCCTCTGCCCCGCGAGCGAAGCCCCATAGGCTCCACATGCGATCGAGGCGGCAGCCCCTTCACCCGCCGTCGCCCTGCTTACTGCTTGGCAACGCAGCAAACACCTGCAGTTCTCTTCCCCTCAAGCAGAACTCCTTAGTGTGCAACCCACCAACCCCTCCACTGGACTGCCCTTCCGCGTGCGGTGCTATCGTTTTCCTCGGCGTTCAATGTCGACAGCGTCCCACCCTCAACACAATTTTCCTGTCGATTACGCCGGAGGATATGATGGCAACCATCCCTGTAGATTCCCGTATTGGTGCTAAAACTGCGGAGTTCTTTTCCCGCCAGCATCGCATGTTGATTGACGGACGTTTCGTCCTGGCCGCATCCGGCAAAACCTTCCCCGTCTACAATCCAGCCACCGGCGAAGTCGTGGCGCACGTCCCTGAAGCGGAAGCGGAGGATGTGGAACGTGCCGTCTCGGCCGCGCGCAAGGCCTTCGACGAAGGTCCGTGGAGCAAGATGTCCACTTCCCAACGCGGGCAACTGATCTGGAAACTCGCCGATCTGCTCGAAGCGAACCTGGAGGAACTCGCAGAGATCGAATCGCTCGACAATGGCAAGCCGTTTTCTGTCGCCCGCGTCGCCGATCTTCCGCTGTCGATCGACATGTTCCGCTATATGGCGGGTTGGGCGACCAAAATCAGCGGTTCCACGCTCAACTTCTCTACCCCGGGCGCCTTCCACTCCTACACCGTGCGCGAGCCCATCGGCGTCGTCGGCCAGATCATTCCCTGGAACTTCCCGCTGCTGATGGCGGTGTGGAAGCTGGCGCCGGCGCTTGCGGCTGGTTGTTGCGTAGTCCTCAAAGTTGCCGAGCAAACGCCGATGTCCGCTCTCCGGCTGGCTGAGCTGATCGATCAGGCGGGATTCCCCCCAGGCGTGGTCAACATTCTCACCGGCTTTGGTGAAGGTGCTGGCGCGCCGCTGGCTGCGCATCCGCTGGTCGACAAGATCGCCTTCACCGGTTCCACGGAAGTAGGCAAGCTCATCGTGAAGGCCTCCGCGGGGAACCTGAAAAAGGTAAGCCTCGAACTCGGCGGCAAGAGTCCGGCGATCGTCTTTCCCGATGCCGACCTCGACCGCGCCATCGCGGGCACGGCCAGCGCCATCTTCTTCAACCAGGGACAATGCTGCTGCGCCGGATCACGCCTCTTCGTGCACGAAAGCATCTATGACAAGGTTCTGCAGGGCGTGAGCGACATCGCAGGCGGAATCCAAATGGGCGCCGGGACTGATCCCAAGACCCAGATGGGACCGCTGGTCAGCGAAGAGCAATTCGATCGGGTTACGGGCTTTATCAACTCCGGCGTCGAAGAAGGCGCCAACGTTGTCGTCGGCGGCAAACGCCATGGGGATCGCGGCTATTTTGTTCAGCCGACTGTCCTGACCAAGACCAAACCGGGATATGAAAGTGGTTCGCGAAGAGATCTTTGGACCCGTGGTGTGCGCGGAATCATTTTCCGACGCCGACCTGGATCGGGTCGCACGCGAAGCCAACGACACCATCTATGGACTCGCCGCCAGTGTGTGGACAAAGGATCTGAGCACTGCGCACAAGATGGCGCGGCGCATCCGCTCCGGCACTGTCTGGATCAATTGCCACAACGTCTTCGACGCTTCCCTTCCCTTCGGCGGATATAAACAATCCGGCTGGGGCCGCGAGATGGGCGAGGAAGTGCTTCACAACTACACCGAGATAAAGGCCGTCACCGCGGCCCTATAGACCGAAACCCGGAAGGGGCCGGAGATGCTCCGGCCCCTTGTCGTCTTCTGCATACAACGCCGGAGGCAAAACCCTCATCCCTTATGCACGATGGCAAAACAAGAGCACCCTGACAGCGATGCCCACAAGGGCGCGGTAGAAGAAGAAACCAGCGAGCCCTCCACGACTGGCCGTCCCAATTTGTCTGACCAGCAAGGCCATCGGGACGAGGACGAAATGATCAAGGATGCCGACACGGATTTCCCTGAGCCAGGGTCGAGCCCGGAGCATAGCGGGGAGCGGGGCTAGGGCAGGTCCGGTTTCACAGGTTGCAGAAAACCTCGGAAACGGGCGAAAAGCATACCTCAGGGGCTAGAGCCACATTGATTTGATCATGTTTGTTGCCGGGGATAAAGCCCCGGCCTCAACCTGTAAAGCCGCACCCTTCGGACAGAAACAATAAGAGAGCCCAGGACGCGAGTCCTGGGCTCTCTTATTCAATCCGCAAGCTTAGCCGATCTTGGTCAGTTCGCCTTTGTTCAGTTCCTTCCAGTTCCGCCCGTTGTCTTCACTGAACTCGGTTTGGAAATGCATCACCTTGTCGGAAAAAACTCGTCGTTGGTGAGGAACATGATGGTCTTGTCCTGGTTCCGCACCTCGGTGCCGAAGCTCCAGACATTGCCCTTGACCTGCATGGGAACTTCCCGCGGAGAGTCGTCTTTGTCGACGCCGAAGAATTTGTAGGTTTTGGCCGCTTCGTCGTAGGTATATACCGACAAACTATTGCTGACCCCATTGACCCCGTTCATCAGATGGTCGCAGAGGATAAAGCCATGGTGAGGCGACCAGGTGCAGGTCATCTCAGAGGTTACGGAGGCGGCTTCGCTGTAAGGCGTGGTCATCACCTGGGTTTGGGACTCCCAGGTGCCCACCCAGACATTCATCTTGCTGAGCTCGGGAGCAACCTTGGGCACCTGCAAATGGTCACTGGCAAGGGCCAGGGTGCTGGCTGCAACAACCGCGAAATAAAGCCCTCGTAGGAAATTTTTACGCATCTCGTCCTCTTGCTCTGATCTGAGAAACGAGCTGATGATACAACTTTTAGGGGACGGGTGAACACAAATAGCGGCAGTGCCATTAGCACTAAAGTGCCAAAAGACTCGCTCAGGTAACGTTACCAGCGCGAATTTACTCAGGTACTACTGGTGCTTCTGCATGATCTGTTCCAGGACCTGGCGCGAGGGGCGAACCCGCGACTCCGGCAGCGTGGCCAACGGTTCATCCACCAGGTTCAGCATGTCGGTAAAGCTCGGCTTTTTGGTGTCGACGTAAAAGACCCCGGTCAGCACCTCACCCTGCTCGTGAGCCTGCATCAGGGCCGTGACCGCGCCGATGCGGTTGGTCGGATCATAATCCGGGTGCAGTTTGCGCAGCCGCATGTGGGATCCGTCATGCATCTCCACGTCGTAGGTGGTTCCGGGATCGTAATCTACGGTGATTTCTTCGAAAGAAGGCACGAAACCGACCTCGTTCACCGCCTCCTCGTGCTCCTGCACGTACTTGTAGCTCTTGGTCGATCCCTCGTGGTCGTTGAAGGTGACGCAGGGCGAGATGACGTCGAGCATCACCGTGCCGCGATGGGCAATGGCCGCCTTGAGCATCGCCAGGAGCTGCTTCTTATCGCCGGAGAAGGAGCGGCCGACAAACGTAGCCCCCAGTTCCACCGCCACCACGCAGGTGTCGATGGGCGGCAGGTCGTTGATGACCCCGGTCTTGAGCGTGGAACCCAGGTCGGCGGTGGCCGAGAACTGGCCTTTGGTCAGCCCGTAAACCCCATTGTCCTCAATGATGTAGATCAAGGGCAGATTGCGCCGCATGAGGTGCGCGAACTGGCCAAACCCGATGGAGGCGGTATCTCCGTCGCCGCTCACGCCCAGGCCCATCATGGTGTGGTTGGCCATCAATGCCCCGGTGGCTACGGAAGGCATACGGCCGTGAACGCTGTTGAAGCTGTGCGCCCGGCTCATGAAGTAGGCCGGCGTCTTGGAGGAGCAGCCGATGCCCGAGAGCTTCATCACCCGCTCCGGCGCAACCCCCATCTCGTACATGGCATCGACAATGCGCTCGGAGATGGCGTTGTGGCCGCATCCGGCGCAGAGGGTCGTCTTGCCGCCGCGGTAGTCCAAAACCTGCAAACCCAGGCGATTCTTCTTAGGCCCGGGAGCCACCGGTGGATTGGTTACAGTTGCCATTAGATCTCCTCCTGAAGGACCAGCTTGTCGGTCACGGTTCGCGCGTCGAGGGGTAAGCCGTCGAAGTGGCGAACACTTCTGAGCTTGGTGACCTGGTCAGCAGGAAGATCCAGCTTCAGCAAACTAAGCATTTGTCCATCGCGGTTCTGTTCGATTACGTAGACCCGGGCATGGCTGGCCACGAAGGCAAGCACTTCCGGTGAAAAAGGAAAGGCCCGCAGGCGCAGATAGTCGGTTTCGAGCCCGTATTCCTTCTTGAGCTGATCGCGGCTTTCGCGCACGGCAAAGTCGGAGCTGCCGAAGGCGATCAAGCCGATCTTCGACTTGCCCGTCTGCACCACCTCGGGCGCAGGCACCAGGGTGCGCGCGGTGTCGAATTTCCGGCCCAGCCGCTCCATCAGGTTCTGGTAGTCGTCTGGCCTCTCGGTATAAAGAGCCTTCTCGTTGTGGCCGCTGCCGCGGGTAAAGTAGGCGGCCTTGGGATGGTCCGTTCCCGGCAGCGTACGGTAGGGGATGGCATCGCCGTCGACGTCCTTATAGCGTTCGAACCCGCCCAACCGATCCAGATCCTCGCGGGTGAGCACCTTGCCCCGGTTCAAAGGCTTCTCCGGATAGGTGAACGGCTCTGACATCCAATTGTTCATCCCCAGGTCGAGGTCAGAGAGGATAAACACCGGAGTCTGCAGCTGTTCCGCCAGGTCAAAAGCCTCCATCGCGAACTTGTAGCATTCGTGGACCGAGGCGGGCAGCAGCATGATGTGCTTGGTGTCGCCGTGCGAAAGGTAGGCAATCGACAGCAGGTCTCCCTGCATGGTGCGCGTCGGCATACCGGTGGATGGCCCGACCCGCTGAATATCGAAGATGACTCCGGGTATCTCAGCGAAATAGCCCAGGCCGGCAAACTCCGCCATGAGCGAGATCCCCGGGCCTGAAGTGGAGGTCATGGACCGCGCACCCGCCCAACCGGCGCCCATCACCATGCCGATCGCGGCGAGTTCATCCTCCGCCTGCACGATGGCGAAGCTGGCTTTGCCATCTTCTTCCACGCGGTATTTCTTCATGTAGTCGATGAGGCTTTCGACCACCGAAGAGGAGGGCGTGATGGGATACCAGGTGACTACGGTGACCCCGGCAAACATGGCGCCCAGCGCGGCCGCCGCGTTTCCGTCGATGATGATCTTGCCCTCGGTGGCGTGCATGGCCTCAAGCGCCAGCGGGTCCTGCTTGGTCAAGGACTTGGCGGCGAAGTCGTAGCCTGCTTTCACTGCGAGCCAGTTCAGGTCGGCGGCTTTTTGCTTGCGGGCAAACTGGCGCCGCACGGCATTCTCTACCGCCGTCAGGTCCATGGAGAGCAACTGCGCCACCACGCCGACGTAGATCATGTTCCGCACCAGCTTGCGCAGCTTGGCTTCGGGACAGACGGCAGCGGTCAACTTGTCGAAAGGAACTGGATAGCAGATTACATCGTCGCGATACTGCTTGAGGTTGAGCGCCTCATCGTAGATAGCGGCGCCGCCTGCGGGCAGCGAGAGAATATCTTCGCGCGCCGTCTCGGCATTCATCGCCACCAGCAGTTCTATTTCCCGTTTGCGCGCGACGTACCCTTGTTTGCTCGCGCGGATGGTATACCAAGTCGGCAATCCGGCAATATTGGAGGGGAAGAGGTTCTTTCCGCTGACCGGAATCCCCATCCCGAATATGCTTTTGAGCAGCACCAGATTGGCAGATTGAGACCCCGACCCGTTGACGGTCGCTACCTGGATGCTGAAGTCATTGACGATTTTCTTGGATGCTGGCGTTTGCAGTGCCGATGAGCTACCCGTTCCGGGTACGCCCACGGCAACGTCTCCTGTCGCCATTTGGCCGGATTCCCTTCCCCAGATGATTTGCGCGGCGCCAGACTCCTTAGTCTGGGATCAGGAAAAGCCCGATCTCCGCTCCAGACATTATAGGTCAGTGGTTCCCACGATCTTATGCGCGCAGGCCCAATGGCTCTAATTAGCCACTAATTGGCGCGAGGTGTTGCGTCAACGGCGAATGCGCGGCATGCGACTTTTGTGGGACGAAAACAGTCTTACAATCATCGCATGCTGCTCGAAGGCATCTTCGCTGCTGTAACCACGTGTTTCTATCCGGACGGGCGCCCTTACTGGCGCAAGCTGGAGCACAACATCGATCACTACTCCCGCACCCCGATGAGTGGAATGGTGCTGCTCGGCTCGACCGGCGAAGCGGTGATGCTGAGCGACGAAGAGTCGCGCGAAGCGCTGCGCGTGGCCCGGGATGCGAGCGCGCCCGACAAGGTCCTGATCGCGGGTGTAGGCCGGGAAAGTGTCTTCGAGACGCTGCGCCTGGCGGATTATGCCGCCGAGCTCGACTACGACGTGGTCCTGGTGCGCACCCCGCATTTTTATCGCAGGCAGATGCGCGACCGGGAGATGCTGACCTATTACCAGGCGGTCGCCGATCGATCCCCGTTGCCTGTGCTGCTTTACAGTGTGCCGCCCTGCACGGCCTATGATCTGCCCGTGCCGGTGGTGGCCGAGCTGGCCATGCACCCCAATATTGTGGGCATGAAGGATTCCAGCGGCAACGTCGAGCGGATCGCGGAGTTGGTGAAGGTCACCCGCGGCGCCAGGAAGCGAACGGTCCCGGTGACCACGGTGTTTGCCGCCGTGACGTCGAGGATGCTGGCTCCGCAGGAGCAGGAGAGTGGCGCGACCTTCGTGTCCGCGGGACAACTTGGCTCCGGCAAGACGGCGACGGCTGTGGCTCCCCCTAAGCCTCCGCTGAAGACGCGCACGCGGGAAGTGGGATTTCAGTTGCTCTGCGGTTCTGCCCAGACGCTGCATCCTTCGCTGGACGCCGGCGCCACAGGCGGCGTGCTGGCACTTGCCGACTTTGCTCCTCAGGCGTGCTGCGAGATCTACATGGCGTGGGCAGAGAAGGACGGCCCGCTGGCCGCGGAAAAGCAGCAACGGATTGTCCGCGCTGGCGTTGAGGTTTGCGGTCAGATGGGCATTCCCGGGGTAAAGTATGCGCTCGACCTGAATGGATACTACGGGGGCGGCCGAGAATGCCATTGCTGCCGCTGACCGCGGAAGAGCAGCGCAAGGTCGAAGAGCTTACGGAAGATATTCGTAACTGAGAAAGTTCGCGCTTTTCCAGGAATGGTCCGCGGAACTGCAGATCCCTACGGGATCTGCAGTTCTACCTGCTAGTGCGCGGCGACCGGTTCCCGGCGCAATTCCTGCAGGGCGTTGACGGTGATTTGCCGCCGCTGGGTCGCGGCAATTCCCTCCGCCGCGGCCCTTGCCGCCGCAATCGTCGTGATCGTAGAGATCCTCTGCGTCACGGCTGCTCGCCGAATCGCTCTCTCATCGAAGAATGTATCCTGGCCGTGCGGGGTATTCACGATGAGCTGAATGCGGTCGCCTTTGATCAGGTCCACCACATTCGGACGGCCTTCCTTTACCTTGTAGACCCGCTCTACAACCATGCCGGCTCTCTCCAGCACATCCGCCGTGCCCTGGGTGGCCACCAGGTGGAAGCCCAGCTCTACATACTGCCGCGCAAGGTCCACCAGGACTGCTTTGTCGCGATCGTTCACGCTGAAGAAAACCGTTCCCTTCACCGGTAGCACCTGTCCAGCCGAGAGTTGCGCTTTGGCGAAGGCTTCCCCAAAATTATCAGCCACTCCCATCACTTCGCCGGTGGACTTCATCTCCGGTCCCAACACAGTGTCCACACCGGGAAACTTGTTCCAGGGAAAGACCGGCGATTTCACAAAGAAGTGGGATCCCGTCGCAAGATCTGTCCTCTCGGCTACCTGCTCCGGCATCAACTCCCGCAGCGTTCGTCCAGTCATCAACCGCGCCGCCATCTTGGCCAGAGGTACCCCTGTCGCCTTGGAGACGTAAGGAACGGTGCGGGAAGCACGCGGGTTCACTTCGATGACGAACACCTTATCCTGCTCTCCCGGCCTGCGTTGGATGGCAAACTGCAAGTTGACCAATCCCACCACGTTCAGAGCCAAGGCCAGCTTGCGCGTATAGGTGCGAATGGTTTCCAGGGTCGAAGCAGCCAGATCCGCCGCGGGCAGCACGCAGGAAGAATCCCCGGAGTGGATGCCCGCTTCTTCAATATGCTGCATGATGCCGGCGATCACCACGTCTCTGCCGTCGCACAGCGCGTCCACATCCACTTCTACTGCGTCCTCGAGAAAGTGGTCCACCAGCACCGGCCGCTCCTGGGAGTACTCCACCGCCTCCTTCATGTAGTGGCGCACGGCATCGGCGTCATAGGCAATTACCATCGCCCGGCCGCCCAGCACGTAGGAGGGCCGCACCAGCACCGGGTAGCCGACCCGGTCGGCGCCTTCCACCGCTTCTTCCACCGTGGTCACCATGGCGCCCGGGGGCTGAGGAATATTCAGATCCTCCAGCAACCGGCCGAAGCGCTTGCGGTCCTCCGCCAGATCGATGGATTCGGGAGAGGTGCCCAGGATCGTAATCCCCGCCGCCTTCAGAGGCAGAGCGAGGTTCAGCGGAGTCTGCCCACCGAACTGCACGATCATGCCGATCTCGGCGCCTGAGGATGCCTCGTGCTCATACACCGCCAGCACGTCTTCCAGGGTGAGCGGCTCAAAGTACAACCGGTCGCTGGTGTCGTAATCGGTCGAGACCGTCTCCGGGTTGCAGTTGACCATAATGGTCTCGTAATCGTCGTCTCTGAGAGCGAAGGCTGCATGGCAGCAGCAGTAATCGAACTCGATGCCCTGCCCGATGCGGTTCGGCCCGCTGCCCAGGATGATGACTTTGCGCCTCGCCGTCGGCGGCGCTTCATCTTCTTCGTCGTAGGTGGAGTAGAGGTAAGGGGTGTCGCTGTCGAACTCTGCCGCGCAGGTGTCCACCTTCTTGAAGACTGGGGTCACGCCGTGCCGCTTCCGCAGCTCCCTTACCTGGCTCGCGCCTTCGAGGCTATCCATGTTCCATACTTCGGCGATCCTGGCGTCGGAGATGCCCATCCGCTTGACCTTGCGCAGGACATCCGCCGGCATGGTCTCCAGGGTGTACTGCTCAAGTTTCTGGATGGCTTCGGTTACTTCTTTGATCTGGTAGAGAAACCATGGATCCATCGAGGTCATGCGGGCGACTTCGCGCACCGAGAGGCCGGTGCGCAGGGCGTAGCGGATGTAGTTGAGGCGCTCGGGTTGCGGGGTCACCAGGCGCTGGGTCAGCCGCCGCGGCTCGATCACCTCCGTGCTTATGCGCTTGCCCGTGTCGAGCGAGCGCAGCGCCTTAAACAGCGCTTCTTTGAAGGTGCGGCCCAAGGCCATTACTTCGCCCACGGACTTCATCTGCGGGCCGAGGTTCTCATCCGCGCCGGGAAACTTTTCAAATTGCCATTTGGGAATTTTCACCACCACGTAGTCGATGGTCGGCTCAAAGCACGCGGGCGTTTTGCGCGTGATGTCGTTGGGGATCTCATCGAGCGTGTAGCCCACCGCCAGCTTGGCAGCGACCTTCGCGATGGGAAATCCGGTGGCCTTGGAAGCCAGGGCGGAGGAGCGCGATACCCGCGGGTTCATCTCGATCACCGTCATGCGCCCGTTGCCGGGTTGACCGCGAACTGCACGTTGGAGCCGCCGGTTTCCACGCCGATCTCGCGCATCACGCGGATCGCCGCATCGCGCATCGACTGGTACTCGCGATCCGTCAGGGTCTGCGCCGGCGCCACGGTAATCGAATCGCCGGTATGCACACCCATGGGGTCCATGTTCTCGATGGAGCAGATGATGATCACGTTGTCCGCGAGGTCGCGCACCACTTCCAGCTCGTATTCCTTCCAACCGAGCACCGACTCTTCGATCAGGCACTCGTGCACCGGCGAGAGATCGAGGCCGCGCCCGAGGATATCCATCAGCTCTTCGCGGTTGTAAGCCAGGCCGCCGCCGGAGCCGCCCAGGGTAAACGATGGCCGGATGATCACGGGAAAGCCGATCTTGGCTGCGAACTCCGCGCCATCGCGAATATTGTTCACCAGCGCGGAGCGCGGCACATCGAGGCCGATGCGCGCCATGGCGTCTTTGAACAGCAGCCGGTCTTCCGCCTTCTTGATCGCCTCCAGGCGGGCGCCAATCATCTCCACATCGTATTTCTCGAGAATGCCTGCATCCGCGAGATCGACGGCAAGATTCAGCGCCGTCTGCCCTCCCACGGTAGGCAGCAGGGCGAACTTGCCTGTACGGTGTCCGTTGGCGTCGGTCATCCGCTCGCATTCCCGGCGGATGATTTCCTCGGCATACTCCGGGGTCAACGGCTCGATGTAGGTGCGGTCGGCAAGCTCAGGATCGGTCATGATGGTGGCCGGGTTGGAATTCACCAGCACCACCTCGTAGCCCTCGGCCTTGAGCGCCTTGCAGGCCTGGGTGCCGGAGTAATCAAACTCCGCCGACTGCCCGATCACGATCGGCCCCGAGCCGATCACGAGAATCTTGGTTATATCGTTCCTGCGTGGCATTACCTTCTTTTTCCGGCGCGGGTGAGCCCCGCATTCCTCGTTATGACCGTGGTGGACAGAGGTCTGTCACTTGAATCTGTAGGGGTTGCGACGAGCCTGACTTTGACCTGCATAAGCGATCGAACCGATCCCAGGACATCTGCTTCGGCTCGGAAAACCCTGGCCGCTGGCTATCGTGCTTCCACCATCCGCACAAAAACCACCCGATGGTGCCCGCCTTTCACGGTTCGAAGTGAGAACCGGCCGTCTGGTACGATAACAGAGCACTCGCTATGGAAAATTTCTTGCCCAGGGCCCGTCCTCGTGACAAGACACTGCGCACCGGTGAGCTGACAAAGCGCTTTCTCCCTGGTCATAGCTGCCCAGTCACTGGTTTCCTCAGCGGTACAGCCGCAGATTTGCGGGTGCTAGCTGGACGGGCTGTAGCCCGTCCTTCGATCCCTCACACTGCTGCTCCGTTCCAACAGGCGGCTTCAGCAAAGGAAAAGCTACCCCACCCTAAAGCGGCGCGAGAGCAGCTTTTTCACTTCTTCCACTCTTCCATCATTTTGCGGAAGTCCTGGAAGAGGTAGTTGGAGTCGTGCGGGCCGGGGCTCGCCTCCGGGTGGTACTGCACGCTGAACAAGGGCAGCGTGCGATGGCGCAAACCTTCCAGCGTGTTGTCGTTCAAATCCACATGCGTCAGCTCGACTTCGCTCTGGTTGATCGAATCCGGATCGACCGCAAAATTATGGTTGTGCGCGGTTATCTCCACTTTGCCGGTTTGCGTCTGTTGCACCGGGTGGTTGCCGCCGTGGTGTCCAAATTTCAGCTTGTAGGTCTTGCCGCCCAGAGCCAGGCCGATCAACTGGTGGCCCAGGCAAATGCCGAACATCGGCTTTCGTCCGGCAAGCTTGCGGATATTCTCAACGGCATAGGTGACCGGCTCTGGATCACCCGGCCCATTGGAGAGAAAAATCCCGTCGGGGTTGAGCGCCAGCACATCCTCCGCCGAGGTTTCCGCCGGCACCACGGTGACCCGGCAGCCTTCGCGCGCCAGCATGCGCAGGATGTTGTGCTTGATGCCGTAGTCATAAGCGACGACATGCAGATCCGGCTCCGGCAACCTCAGGCTCTCGTCCCCTTGCAGCAAAGGATCGCCGTTGAAGTTCCGCCGGTCATTGTTATCCCATTCGTAGGCGGCCTTGGTGCTCACTACCTTGGCCAGGTCCGTGCCATCCATCTTGCGAATGCCCCGGGCCTTGAGGATGAGCTTGTCGACATCCGTCTCCAGCGAGGAAATCACCCCGCGCAGCGAGCCATGCGTGCGCAGATGACGAACCACAGCGCGGGTGTCGATCTCGGCGATGACTGGAACATCAAAACGCTCGAGGTACTCTTCCGTCACCTGCTGCGAGCGCCAGTTGGAACTGATGGGCGAGAACTCGCGCGTCACCAGGCCCTCGATGTACGGACGGCTGGCTTCGTTGTCGGCTGCGTTGGTACCGTAATTTCCGATTTGCGGATTGGTCAGAACAACAATCTGTCCAGCATAGGAGGGATCGGTGAAGATTTCCTGGTAGCCCGTCAAGGCGGTATTGAAAACCACCTCGCCAAAACATTCGCGTTTGGCGCCATAGCTCTCACCGCGGAAGATGCGCCCGTCTTCGAGCGCGAGGATTGCCTGCATGGCTTCTCCGTCGAGTGGATTTAGTCAAGTTTAACAGGTATGGGCCGCGATGTAATCGCTTCTAGTGGATAACTCCCATGTCCTCCGCCGGCCAGTAGACAAACGCGGCCTTGCCGTAGATTAGCTCCCGCGAGACCGGCCCAAAGTCGCGACTGTCGCTCGAGATCTAGCGATGATCGCCCATGACGAAATACTGATCGGGAGGGATGACGATCGCATCCTGCGACCGGCTGTCGTGGAACTTTCTCGGCACATAAGGTTCCGGCAGCAACCTGCCGTTGACATAGGTGCGGCCGTCATCGATGCGCAACTCGTCGCCGGGCACCGCGATCACGCGCTTGATGTAGCTCTTCTGCGGATCGCGCGGGTAGTGAAAAACCACCACGTCGCCGCGGTGAATGTCCTCGAAGTGGTAGACGAACTTGTTGATGAAGAGCCGGTCCTGGTCTCCCAGGCGAGGCATCATGCTGGTGCCCTCAACCCTCACCGGCTGATAAAGAAAAGTGATGATGAAAAAAGAGACGGCGAGCGAAAACAGCATGTCGCGGCCCCATAGCCAGAAACTGCGGCCGGGCAACTCGGTTGGGTCTGCGGCTGCTCCTCTGGCTGCTTCGCCGGCTCACACGTTTGCTCTTCCAGGCTCATTCATCAATCCCGCTGGTTCAGTTGTTGCAGCCCAGGCTGCCGTAGGGGCACAAAACCCGGCGCGATCCCTTGGGCAACGGTTGCTGCTGGGACACAGGAGCATATTGCGCGTGCCCGGGTGTGCCGTCCATGCCGGCGAGTTGGGCCTGCTGCAGAACCAGGGGGCGCTGCAAGACCATCTCGACCGACTGTTCCGGTAGGAATCACAATGTCGTTGCCGCGGGTGAAGAGAGTGTAAATGGCGCCCGCCGCCGCTCCGGCGGCCGAGCCATAGCCAATTCCTTTGCCCAGATCACCGCTTGCGGCGCCGCCCAGCACGCCGGTTTCGGCGCCGATCGCCGCCCCTTTGAGCACGTTGCCGACATCCCGGCCTTTGTTCCCCGCCTGCTCCACCGTGCCTTCGCTGTCTTTCACTTTGGGTCCATCGGATCCGGGCAAACTGTTCAGCACGCCGGGTACTTCCACCACCTGGCCGTTGGGGAAGATCATGGTGGTGAAGTGCATATCAATCTGCGCCCGTCCCTTCACCCGGCCGGGCCGCTGCACGCGGTCAACCACACCCTGTACATAAACCCCGACGGGGATCATGACCTGCGAACCGCCGATCACCGGGAAATTGGAAATCAGGTAAACGCCATCTCCCTGCTGTGCGGTTTTGGTGTTGATCGCGCTCTTGAGCGAGAGGAGCACCTTGGTTCCCGCGGGTACCGTGACGGTCTGCGGCGCCGATGGCGCGGTTTGCGGGGGTGGGAGCGGCGGTTGCGTTGCATTCTGCGCCACGCCCTGGGCCGCGGATATGCCTACCATCAGCCCGATTGCGAGTAAATCACCGCGGACGCTCATCCCACCAACCTCGCTCACAAGTATAGACGGGCGCGAACTGCGGAACGGCGAGCGCGTTGCCGGATTTGTCCTGAAGTGGGATACCTCTGAGCTAACATTACCCGGGAAGGACAGTAACCGCAGGTCCACTCAACCAGCAACCGACGCAAACTATGCCTCCTCCCCTGCTCACCATTCCCGCCTCCGCTTCTGCGCAACGCCATCAATTTGCCGCGGCTTACTCTGTCCTGGAGCGAGCTGTTTCCCAGCGGGCTTTTCCCGGCGCGGCCTTCAGCGTGCTCGCAAGCGGCAAAGTGCTGGCATTGGATGGCGTTGGCGGGTTTACCTACGATCAGCCCACGGAAGCGGTCAACGCGTCCACCGTCTACGACCTGGCCAGCATCACCAAGGTGCTCGCCACCACCTCCATGGCCATGCTCCTCTACCAAAGCGGCAAGCTCAGGCTCGACCAGCCCCTGGCGCAGATTCTTCCCGTTTTTGCACAGGGCGAGGCCGCCGGCAGCGCACGTCACCAGGTGACGCTGCGCATGCTGCTGGCGCATGCTTCCGGCTTGCCCGGCTACGCCCGTCTCTTCGCCGGCTCTGCGGATCGGGACGCGCTGCTGAACGCCTGCCTCCGCCTGCCGCTCGAAGCCGCGCCCGGAAGCCGTGCCGAGTACTCCGACCCGGGATTCATCCTGCTCGGCCAAGCGCTCGAGGCGATCGCCGGCGAGAGGCTGGAAACCTTCTGCGCGCGCGAGGTGTTTGCTCCGCTTGGCATGACCAGCACCTGCTTTCGTCCGCCTGCTGATTGGCGATCGGCTATCCCGCCAACCGAAGAGGACACAACCTTCCGCCACCGGATCATCCAGGGAGAGGTGCAGGATGAAAACTGTTTCATTCTGGGAGGAGCCGCCGGCCATGCCGGGCTCTTCTCCAATGCACTTGATCCCCTGCTTTACGCGCAATGCCTGCTCACGCCTCAAGGCAAACAACTGTTCACGCCGGAAAGCATCCAACTATTTACTGCCCGTGCCGGCCTGCCGCCTGGCAGCTCCCGGGCGCTGGGGTGGGACACACCCTCCCAGCCTTCCTCGTCGGGCAGATTCTTCAGCCGCCACTCGGCCGGCCATCTCGGCTACGCGGGAACTTCCCTTTGGATCGATTTCGAGCGCCAGGTCACCATCGTGTTGGTTACCAATCGCACCTGGCCTGACCGCCAAAGCCAGGCAATCCGTACCGTGCGGCCCGCGTTTCACGACGCTGTCATGCAAGCATTGGGGGAAGCGCCGAGGCAGGACCCATATTAAATTGCCATAACCCAAAAGTGTTTGCGGGGACGGCACGCGAAGCCCTAATTTAAGAGCAAACTTTGGCGCTTGGAGATAAAATCATTTAGTTGAGTGGGAGCTGAGTAAACCAACATGGCCACAACCAGTACTTTTCACACGGAGACAGGTGCCGGCGACGAAAATAATAACGATCAGCCGCAAGACCTGCACGATCTTACGACGGAGAGTTCCAACGAAGCCTCGATGGGCTTCGATACCAAATCCGCCCTTGAAATTGCCCGCATCATTAACCATGAAGACTCGAAGATTGCCGCCGCGGTTAAGAAGTCCCTACCCGAAATCGCATTAGTTATCGACATGGTAGCCCGCAGCCTGCGCGACGGAGGCCGCCTGATTTACGTGGGCGCCGGATCGAGCGGCCGCATTGCCGGGCTCGATTCCTCGGAGTGCCCTCCGACCTTTTCCACTCCGCCGCAAAGCGTGCAGTACATCATGGCGGGTGGCCCCAAGGCCCTGGCATCGGCGGTCGAAGTGAACGAGGATTCAACCGAGCTGGGACAGCGCGACATTGCCCGCCGCCGCCCGACACGCAAGGATGTCGTCATCGGCCTTTCGTCCAGCGGCCGCACACCCTACGTGGTGGCCGCGGTCGAATATGCGCGTGCCCGCGGCGCGAAAACAGCCGCTGTTACATGTAATCACAACACGCCTCTTTCTGCCGTTGCCGATATCTGCATCGTGGCTGAAGTTGGACCGGAAGTGGTTTCCGGGTCCACCCGCATGAAGGCCGCCACCGCGCAGAAGATGGTGCTCAACATGATCACCACCGGCGCCATGACACGGCTTGGCTACGTCTACGACAACCTGATGGTCAACGTGCACATGCAGAACACCAAGCTGGTGGAGCGTGGCATCAGCATCCTGATGCGGGCCTGCAATATCGATCGCGAGCGGGCTGTGCTCACCATCAAGTCTGCCGGCCGCAGCGTGCCCGTGGCCCTGGTGATGCTCAAAGCAAGTGTCGACAAGCCCGAGGCGGTGCGCCGCCTGGCTAAGTCTGATGGCAATGTTCGGCTGGCGATTGAAGATACTACGCTGGAGTTGTAGCAGGTAAGAAACAGACTAAGAAACAAACAAGGGGCACCCCCGGGCTCTCATGGATAAGTTTGTCATTCGCGGCGGTAACCCGCTGCTGGGAACGATTCGGGTAAGCGGCGCAAAAAACTCCGCTCTACCTTGCATGGCCGCCGCAATCCTCACCGAAGATGAAGTGGTGCTGGAGAATATTCCCCAGGTCCGCGACATCGAGACGGAGCGAAAGCTGCTGACTTCCATGGGCGCCGAGGTCGAGCTTGGCTACGGACGCGCGCAGCACCGCACCACCATCAGCTGCCGCGTGCTCTCCGATCCCACTGCGAAATACGAGATCGTCAAGACCATGCGCGCCTCATCACTGGTGTTGGGCCCGTTGGTTGCGCGCTGCGGCCTAGCCCGCGTCGCCCAGCCTGGCGGATGCGCCATCGGCGATCGCCCGATCGATCTGCACCTCAAAGGGCTGGAAGCGATGGGCGCCACCATTGTGCAGGAGCACGGCTATCTTGAAGCGCGCGCCCAGCGGCTGCACGGCGCGCATATCGTCTTCGACAAGATCACGGTGACCGGCACGGAAGATCTGCTCATGGCGGCTGTCCTGGCCGAGGGCGATACGCTGATGGAGAATTGCGCGCGCGAGCCGGAGGTGGTCGACCTGGCCGCGCTGCTGGTGGCCATGGGCGCTAAGATTGAGGGCGCGGGCACCCCGACCATCCGGGTGAAGGGCGTGGACAAGCTGCACGGCGCGAAGCATCGCATCAATCCTGACCGCATCGAGGCTGGAACCTTTCTGGTTGCCGGCGCCATCAGCGGCGGCGACCTGGTGGTGGCCAACTGCCAGCCCGCGCATCTCTCCGCCCTGGTGACCAAGCTGGAGGCATGCGGGGTGCGCATTTCCGCCATGGGCGCTGATTCGCTGCGCGTGCGCAGCGAAGGCAATCTAACGGCGAACGATATCTCCACCGAGGAATACCCCGGCTTCCCCACCGATATGCAGGCGCAGTACATGGCGCTGGCCACCCAGGCGGAAGGCACCACCACGGTGGTGGAAAACATCTTTGAGAATCGCTTCATGCACGTAGGCGAGTTGGTCCGCATGGGCGCGAACATCAAAGTGGATGGGCGAGCCGCGACGGTACGGGGCAAGACTCCGCTCTCTTCCGCGGTAGTGATGTGCTCCGACCTGCGCGCATCGGCCTCGCTGGTGCTGGCTGCCCTGGTGGCGGATGGCGAGTCTATCCTCGACCGCGTCTACCATATCGACCGCGGTTACGAGCGTATTGAAGAAAAGCTCCGCGGGGTCGGCGCACAGATTCGCCGCATGGGTGATCTCTTCGCCAGCAGCAAGCGCGAGGTCGCAGTCGAACCGCAGACCGTGTAGCGCCCTGTTTTAGGGATATGCGGGGGGACGATCCATCGCATGAGCGACGTTGCGCGGCTGCGCAGACCTGCTCACGCAGAGCGAGATGCATCGCCGCACGAAACCATGTTGAGTAGCGACAGAAGATGACGAATAAAGCTAGGCCACGCCTCCGGACGGCGTAGCCTCCAACGTTCGCCTGAGCGTACGTGGGCCGGAAACGGTGGGGCGAAGCCCCTTCGAACGCTTTTCGATAGACGCGCAGGATACGTCTTCCCGAGAGAGCAGTCCGAACTCAAAGTAAAAGCATTCGAAGACATCGTTTTCGGCCCATGTACGCTGAGGCGAACATGGGGCACCCATCCAGAACCTTAGTAGCGGTGAATAAGCCAAGTCTTCTCGCTTCCCTAAAAGCCCAATTTGCCAAGCGTCCCCACCTTTTGTGAACGACCTCCGAACAACTATTGGTCGTCACTTTCACTTTCGGTTTCCGGCACCAGCCGGTTGAGAAAAAGAGGAAGATTGCTGCGCAGGATGAGGTGCGGAGCCAATCGGGAAACAGGTTCGGGTTTGATCCCTTCAGCCAGGTATTTGGCTAACATCTCAATGGCGACTTTGCCTTGAGTAAACGGACGTTGATAAAGGGTCGCGAAGATCTTTCCCGATTCAATAAAGGGAACCAGCTCGGGAAAAAGGTCGGTGGTAATCAACTCGATCTTGCCCAGCAGCTTTCGCTCCTCGAGTGCGCGCAGCGCGGGCAGACTGTTGGCTGTGCTGATGTATATCCCCGCAGGGTGGGGCTTGCGATGCAACAGCGCCAGTGTGGATTCGTAGGCCTCCTCAGGGTCTTCGTGGCTCTCGATCGCCGGCAGTAACGACAGATGCGGAGCAAATGTGGCCAGCGTTGCGGCAAAGCCGCGTAGCTTCTCTGCGTGGTCCTGCGTTCCCAGGTGCCCGGTCAGGATGGCGACTGTGCCTTTATCCTTGAGGGTTCTTCCCAGGAGTTCGGCCGCGATCCCTCCGCTCGCCGTGGCATCGACGGTGATTCCGGCCATGCGCTCGCTGCGGGGCGCGTCGCTGGCGACACACACGACCGCGGTCCCCTGCTGCGTCAGGCGGCGGATGATGGGGTCGATGCGCGACGGATTGCCAGGAGTAATAACCACCCCATCGTAGTTGCGTTCCAAATCAATCTGCATCAGCTCCGAGTCGCCATCTCCCAAACTCGGATAGGTTCGGAACTCCAGGTCGAGGTTCAGGCCATGAGCCGCGGCCGCGGCAGCGCTCATCCCTGCCCGGAGAGGGGCGAAGAAAGAGGCTATTTGTTGCGGAAGGTAGACCGCAATGTGGAACCGGCGATTCAGTTTCAAACTACGTGCGGCAACGTTCGGCCGGTAGTTAAGCTTTTCGGCCATCTTTAAAACCTGGGCGCGTGTCTTGGGGCTTACGCCCGGCCTGGCGTGCAAGGCGCGGTCTACCGTCCCAATCGAGATCTTGAGCGCCACAGCGATTTCCTTGATGCCGGCCGACTTTGTCCGCTTTTCATGCATGAGCGAGCCCCATCTTAACCGATTGCCTACAGCAAGGGCAGGCAGAAGCAAACGGCGGTGCATCTCCCACCGCAAATCCTTGACATTTTCGCCTGGACCAACTAGATTCGGTAACGTTCACGCTCCAGGTTTTCGCCCATTTTTAGTGGTATTTGCGATGACAAGGCACGCTGGGGAAACGCTTACCCCGGCTGGGTGTTTTTAAACAGGCGGCTCTGCAGAAGTGATGGGGTTGCGTCGACTTTTTACGAACCGGGGTTCTGATCCATGGGTGCAGAGAAACATTCCCCAAATGGTGCTGGATCAACAGGTCAACTGGAGCTACCCCCGGCGCCAAAGTGTGAAACCGGTCCAGTGAAGGCCTGGAAGCAGGCTATTTCAATCCCCACCTACGAGCCCGGATCCGCCGACCGCAATCCGATGTTTCTGGAGAAGCGCGTTTACCAGGGGAGCAGCGGCCGCGTCTATCCCCTTCCCTTCATCGATCGCATCGCCACGGAAGCCCATGACCGTTGGTGGCAGGCAGTTCATCTGGAGAATGAGTATCTGCGGCTGATGATATTGCCGGAAATTGGCGGACGTATCCACGTGGGATACGACAAGACCAACGGCTATGACTTCTTTTACCGCCAGAATGTCATCAAGCCCGCCTTAGTCGGATTGGCCGGCCCCTGGATCTCAGGCGGGGTGGAATTCAACTGGCCACAGCATCATCGTCCTGCTACTTTCATGCCGGTTGAGGTCGAGATTGAGCGTAGGGCTGATGGATCGGTCATCGTGTGGTGTGGCGACCACGACCCCATGCTCAGAATGAATGGCATGCATGGTGTGTGCCTCTACCCCGGCAAGGCATATCTCGAGTTAAAGGTGCGACTCTACAATCGAACCGGGCAGGTACAGACATTTCTCTGGTGGGCCAACACGGCCGCTCGAGTCCACGAAAAATATCAGTCGTTCTTTCCTCAAGATGTGCGCTTTGTTGCCGATCATGCGAAACGCGCTGTAACCAGCTTTCCCTTAAGTCATGGTCATTATTACGGAATTGATTATGCCGAGCGGGCTAAGTCCGGTGTTCCGGCAGAAGACGAGCCGCGGCTGTTCGTGCCCGACGGATCCTATCCAGCCAACGATCTGAGCTGGTACGCCAACATCCCGGTACCGACCAGCTACATGGTGACCGGCACCGGTCTGGACTTCTTCGGCGGATACGATCATGCTGCCCAGGCCGGTTTCGTCCACGTAGCCAACCATCACATCGCGCCGGGGAAGAAGCAATGGACCTGGGGCAATCACGAGTTCGGTTATGCCTGGGACAGGAACCTTACCGACAACGATGGCCCGTATGTCGAATTGATGGCGGGCGTCTATACCGACAATCAGCCGGATTTCTCCTTCCTGGCGCCTGGCGAAACCAAGAGCTTCAGCCAGTTTTGGTATCCCATTGGAAAAATCGGCCCTCCGCAAGCAGCCAACCTCGATGCCGCGCTCAGCATGCGCCTCGAGGGCGAAACAGTGCAACTCAACGTTTACGTTACCAGGCCTTTTCCCCAGGCGCGCATCCTGCTCCGATCCTCGACCGGCCTTTGCGCCGAGTGGGTAGAAGATCTCTCCGTCGTTCATCCCTGGTGCATGACCCACCCCATCCCTGAGGCAAAGGGGCAACTCTCGTTGTCGGTGGAAGCGGAAGGCCGCACGGTGATTCACTTCAGCCCGTCCGATATCGTTCCTGCCGGAATGCAGGAAGTTGCAACAGAACCTCCTGTTCCCGAAGAGATTGCGACCAGCGAGGAGCTTTACTTGACTGGCCTGCATCTGGAGCAGTATCGGCACGCCACCAGGAATCCGGAGACTTATTGGCGGGAAGCCCTGCGGCGAGACGAGCACGACAGCAGAAGTAACAACGCGCTCGGCCGCTGGCTCTTGCGCCGGGGCGAGTTCAGCGCGGCCGAGCGGCACTTTCGCGTCATGCATCGCGCGCCTCACAGCGCTCAATCCGAATCCCTACGACGGAGAGCCTTACTACAACCTCGGTCTCGCTCTACGCTTCCAGGGCCAGGATCAGCAGGCCTACGCAGCCTTTTACAAGGCCACGTGGAACGCGGCGTGGCGTGGGCCTGCCTATTATGCCCTCGCTGAGCTGGATGCCTGCCGCGGGGAATGGCCGGCAGCGCTCGACCACCTGCAGCGCTCACTGTCCGCGGAGAGCGAGAACCTGAATGCCCGGAATCTGAAAGTAATGGTGTTGCGGAAGCTCTCTCAGGCTGCGGCCGCGAATGCCCTCTTGCAGGAGACTCGCGCCCTTAATCTGCTGGATACCTGGTCTCGCTATTTGGAAAATGGCCAAACCCCGGCCGACGGACAGCAGTTACTCGATCTAAGTTTTGACCTGGTGCGCTGCGGGTTCCTCGGCGAAGCGCTGGCTGTTCTCGGCGGCGCCGGCCTGGCCCGTAAAGACGGGTCCGTGCCGATCATTCTTTACTTGAAGGCACACCTTTACGCACAGCTGGACGATGTCGCCCGGAGCGCCGAGACCTATCGCCAGGCAGCGGAAGCCGATCCCGTGTACTGCTTCCCCAGCAGGCTGGAAGAGATGGTCATTCTCGAGCTCGCGATCGCGGCAAACGCTGAAGACGCGCATGCTCCCTACTACCTGGGCAACTTGCTCTATGACAGGCGGCGACACGAAGATGCGATTACGCAGTGGGAAGCATCGGTAGAGCGGAATCCGGATTTCGCCACTGCGTGGAGAAATCTCGGCATCGCCTATTTCAACGTTCGTGCGGACCAGGCCCGCGCCTTGAATGCGTTCGACCAGGCCCACGCAATTGATCCCAGCGATGTGCGCATTCTCTATGAGCGCGATCAACTCTGGAAGAGAGTCGGAAAGTCCCCGGAAGTGAGGCTGGCCGAACTGCAAAGTTATTCCACGCTGGCGTTCCAGCGCCACGACCTGACGGTAGAGATTGCGACGCTCTTGAACCAAACAGGAAGGCCGGAGGAGGCGCTGCACCTGCTCACCTCGCGGATGTTCCAGCCGTGGGAAGGGGGAGAGGGCCTCGTGCTGGCGCAGTTTGTGCGCTCCAATCTACTCCTGGGGCAGCGGGCTCTCTTCGCGAAAGATCCAGCCCGGGCACGGCATTTCTTCCAGGCAGTCCTTTCGCCCCCGCAGAACCTTGGTGAAGCCAAGCATCTGCTTGCTAACTGGAGTGATGTCTTTTTTTGGATTGGTGTCTCCTATGCGGACCAGGGCCGTTCGCTAGAGGCCTCCCAAGCCTGGCAGCTGGCTACACGCCAAAGTGGGGATTTTCAACAAATGAGCGTGCGCTCTATTTCGGACATGACCTTTTGGACCGGCATGGCCCATGCACGCCTTGGGTGTGCGAAGCATGCCAAGGAAATCTTTCAGAAGATCTATGACTATTCCCTGGAACTGGAGCAGCAGGTTCCAAAGATCGACTACTTTGCCACTTCCCTGCCGGCAATGCTGCTATTTGAGAATGATCTGGCGGCGCAAAATCAGGTTGACGCAAAGTTCTTGCGCGCACAAGCTCTCCTGGGCCTGGATCGAGAGGCAGAAGCGAAACATCTGCTTGGCGAAGTTCTACAGCTGGATAGAAACCATGCGCGTGCAGCCGACCTGGTTGAGCAGCTTCAGTTTGGTTTGAGTTCAATCTCCGGCACCCGCTGAGCTGACGAACGGAGAACCTGTCATGCGCTCCTACTTCGGAGTAACAGAGAGATTGTCGAATTGCGCCCGGTTCCACCCCGTCCCGATGGCAAACATACCGTGAGGATGCGAGGCGTCTGTCGTAGTGGCTAGCGTCTTGCCGTCGAGAGACACCGATATCTGGTCTGCTTTGAAAGCAAGCTCAGCGTGGTGCCATTTGCCTGTGGACAATTGGACGGAACCGGAGGCCAGTTGGCGTGTGGCGGCTTTGTAAGCAGATGCCGAGAGCACCCACTTACCGCTGGGTTCGATGCTGAGCACATATCCGCTTGGCCAAAGGGCCTTCTGATCTTGGAAGACATCCGCACTGTCGATCCGGCCCATCAGGGTGACCGGTCCGTTGCCAGAGAGCAGGATGTCGGCAGCGATTCGATAGTCGGTCCATGTCACATCACCGGCAAGGGTAAAGGGGTCGGGCAACGGTCCCCAGGGAGTTGGTTTTACGGTGATGACCTGCTCCAGGCAACGGCCTGACCGGTCAGACACGGATGCGCCTCAAATGCCCCGTCCTGGTCGGAAAGAAAGCGGGGCGCGCGCGCTACCTCGGTGTCTTCGAAATTATCCGCATAGGGCAGTGGGAACGCGGCTTCAGCAGGAGGCTTGGCCGTGCCTCGACCCTGTCCCGTGGTGGTGGTGAAGGTGTAGAGAGAATCAGGATCGAGCGTATAACTCATTTTGCCGCCAACCGGGGTGGCATCCGCGACATGCTCGAAAGTGCGTTGGGTATTGGTCTCCCACACGTGGACCGTTTCTCCCGAGAGACCGCCGGCGACCGTGATCGTTACGTGTTGTGGCTGTTTGGCATCGATGGTCTCCGCAACGACGCTCCAATCCTTGCCGTTGGGTGACTTCAGGCTGACAAAGCTCCCTTGCTGCGGCAGCAGGCCGGACGCAGTATCGAGATACTGCCAGCCAGGTTGCGCGAATTGCGTGGTATGTGCGGTCGCCCATATCGTGCCCTGCACGTTGTAGTAACCGGACCAGGGAGTATTGGCGTACATCAGACCCGAATTCGGCGCAGCAAGAATGTCATAGTACGAAGTCACCGGGCTCCATATCTCGGTCTTGGTAAAACCACCCTCGAGATAGTTGCGGTTATAAAGCCTGGCCAGGATGCGGCCTCCGATGGGCCATTCACGCGAGACGATCGGGCCTCCGCCCGAGTTTGGCTGGTCTTCGCTCGACCACAGAGGCTTACCCACGCTGCGCGCATTGGCTGGAGTGGTGTATTTCCCATTCACCAGCGGATAGTGCACACCCACCGCGTTGACCGCCGCTTTCAATTCAGGATCATTGAGCATGGCATCCACAATGCTCCATTGCCCAAGGCCCTCTCCTGGATACTCGTCACAACAGACAATCTTGGCCGGAATATGTTCGGCGGTCAGGGTCCGATACAGCTCCTTCACATAATTGCTGTCGAACTGTTTTTCATTCCAGACGCCGGTATAGGCGATATCCAGATGATGATATTTTTCCGCGCCCTGCAAAAAGTCGGCGACGTATTTTGCCATGTCGGGAGAATAGAATTGCCCGTTTCCGACCCAGCCGGGCGCTCCCCACGGCAGGGTGTCCAGGATGATCTGGGGGTTCCGTTTGCGCGCCTCCTCCATCAGCCACCACTCGTACCCGCGGGTGTAATCGTGGTCGTCGCGCGTCCGCATCGAGCTGGGCTCGGAACCATCGGTGGAGTTCGCGTCGGCCCCGATCTCTACTTTTAGATGCTGCAGGGCAGCGCCGTAGCCAGGCTTGAACAGGTAGTCAAGAACCTGGCTGCGATACGGTTCTTTGTAGTCGTACAAAAGGCGCGAAGAGGCGCCGGCGCTGGCTGCGCCGATGCCTTCGTAGATGCTCCCTTGTCCGCGCCATCCAACGCAATCGTTGTGCCCGCCGCGCAGCCCGAAAGGCCAACCACAGGGAGAAGGACAAAGCTTGCTATAGAGGCCAGGATGGAAAACCTGGCCGGGTGTCGAAGTCGATTCATTGCTGCTCCTTATTTTTCGTCACGGCGTATCTCTTACCGTTGTCGTACACGAAATATTGCAAAGCGAGACTGCGTTTCTTCATCCGCAGGCCGGTTTAAGTTGTGCTTTGGATTCGGCGGAGAATCTCCGCCAGATTCAGGTTGTCATGAGATTCGGTGCCGGGCGCGAACGATGGGCCAATCGCGACTGCTTCCTTATGCCCTTCAAACCAGGCCACAAAGGAGATTGGCCGGCGCCGGAGAGCCGCTGCAGATCGATCCAGGTGTAATAGGCGCCCATATCCGCATCGACCAGCGATCCTGCCGGGTCGAGAACTACTTGCTGTTGGATACCCGAGAATTCCTGGTCCGCGGATTCCTCCGTCTGCCGTGGTGCAAACTTCGCCAGCAGGTGAGCGGCCGTGCCCGGCGAGCGCCTCCCGAGCGGCCCACTGCACAAAAGTCGTGCTGTAAATCTGTGTCCCCGATCCTTCTGAAAGTACGCTGATGGCAAAGCGGCTGAGGACAGGGTCGTCTGTGCGATGCTTCAGTCCCACCTCGGAGGGATCGGTCTCCGCCAGGCGTGTACGCATGGCTTCCACTCCAGCCTGGGACGCAGAGATTTGCTGCATCTTGCGGATCAGTTCTTTGCGGACAGGTTGCAAGGAGCCATAGCCCACCGATGCGATCTGGCTGCTCAGCGGCGTTGCCTGCTGCCCGCCGTCAATGCACCAGTGGCCATAAGGAGGGGGATGCGCCTGGCTGCGCGCAGCAAGCGTATCGAGCAAGAGCCTATAACTGCTGCCCGGGTCGACCTGGCTGAAGTAGACACCGTGAGGACGCAGCTTGCGGAAGAGCGGATAGTTGGTTCGCGTGATCTCTTTTGCAACCACGACGATGGCGAGCCGTGGCTGCGGGAGCGGCCGCTTCAGGAATCGCGGTATTGAAGAGTCGTATGTAGTCCTCCGCCGCCCTGCTGAAGTCGTCGATCTGGTGCGTCGCCCACAGATATGCGGACAATTTCTCCGAGAAGCGAGTGGGAGCCGCTATCCAATCCATCGCTTCGAGTTCGGGCGAAAGATTCACTTTCGCAAAGGAGCTCATGGCGTTCGACAGCTGCCCGGGGTCAGACTTCCGAGATACCGGAATTGGCGGTCGATTTCATCCCGTTCCGCGGGAAACTTCCAGTCGTAGACGATGACCTCGCGCAGCAGCAGCGGCAGGAATGCAAGCGGGAGCTGCTGCAACAAAGCGATATTGCTGGTAGCGATCTGCTTCGCCTGAGGGGGATAGCTTTGGAACTGTTCGCCATGAATCTGTTGCAGAGTCATGAGCTACAGCACCTCCGGCAAGACCTTGCCACGGGAGAAGTTCGGCGAAAAGCCGAAGAGCGATCCGAGGGTGGGCACGAGGTCGGTCGACTCCACGGGCCGATCGACAACCACGTTTTCCCTTACCCCGGCGCCTCGCACCATCATCCACGTGGTTCTCGAAAACGCGTCGCCGGTGCGGTGATGCTGAAAGCCGTTGCCGCCGGCGGCTATATCCGAGTCGCGGCCGAAGTCGGGCAGGATGAACATGGTTGTCTTGCCGGCATATTCGGGCTCGCTCTGAATCATTTGCCAAATCTCGCGCAGAGCCGATCGGAGCGCTGGATCGCCTCGACGTACAGCGAATAAGTGCCCGAATGCGCAACATCCATATCGTGCAGAGTGATCCAGAGCAGGCTCGGCGCGAGCTGCTGCATCAGCTGACGGGCCATGTAGACGGAGAGTTCGTCCGGGCTCGCAACTGCGCGCATGGGCGGCAAAATCGTTACCGAGAGTTTCAGCATCTGCGACATCTGATGCAATTGCTATCCCTGACCCCAACGCCGGCGGATACACCGGACTCTCATAGTTGTCGCGCAAAAGATGGTGGTGGCCGGCGGAATCCTTAGCAATGGCCGCGGCCAGCAGGCGCTTGGGCAGAATAACCCCGGCCCCGAACCCGGGTCCGTGCGGGAGTGGCTGCTCTCACCGATGAGACCGAATCCATTGCTGGGAGCGACAACCCATGCGTCGGATGCGGGACGTTGCAGATCCTTGCGGAAATATTCGAAGACCGTTGGATTGTCCGGCGGGACGGCGGCGAAATTATTGAAGGTTTCGTAGACGCCCGTCACCAGGCTGGCGGTCGCGACATAGTGCCCGAGGATCCCGCGATTGACTACCTGGGTGAAGAACGTGGCCTGGGGAACGAATTCCTGAGCAGATGCGGAATGTTTTCCTGGCCATCGGGCATGAATGTCTCTTCGTCGCGAGTGCCTCCGCCGAATGTCACGACGACTGCCTTTTGGCCGGTGCGCATGGCCATCGCACGCAAGGGAGAGAAGGCCGACAACGCGGTCGCGGCCGTCGCCCCGGTGGCCGTGCGAAGAAATTCGCGCCGGCTCCACG
>CAWJAB010000039.1:0-117434 GCA_963840675.1 uncultured Acidobacteriaceae bacterium | reverse complement strand
GCGACGGTGGCATCGCCAAGCCTGTAAGTCTCAAGACCCTTGCGGCTTACCTTAACCTCGATCCGGCCACAGTTTCGGTGGTCTTGAATAAGGTGCCCGGGCGCTCCATCCCGGAAGCAACACGGGAACGCATCCGGGCCGCAGCGCTGAAGTTCAACTACGAGCCCAGTTTTCTTGCCCGGTCGCTGCGCAGCCGGCGCACCATGACCATTGGCATCCTTGTTCCGGTACTCGCCGACGGCTATCACGGAGAGGTGATGACGGGAATTGGGGTCCGCCTTCTCGAGGAAGGCTATTTTTACTTCATTGCCCATCACCGGCACCGCGTTGATCTTATTGAGCAGTATCCCCGCATGTTAATCGGGCGCGGCGCCGAGGGCCTGATTGCGATCGATACCCGGTTGGTGCATAAGCTTCCCTCTCCCAGTGGTTGCGGTGGCAGGCCACCGGCCTATCAGCGGGGTCACGAACGTGACCCTGGACCATCACCGGGCGGCAGAACTATCGCTTGGTCATCTTTACGATCTAGGGCACCGAACCATTGCATTTATGCGCGGCCAGCCTTATAGCTCAGATTCTGACGACAGGTGGCAGGCCATTGTTAAGGTGGCAAGGAATCTTGGGCTATCGATTCGTCCCGAATTGACCATCCAGCTGGACAAAAATTGACGTCGCCTGAGCTGGGTTATCCGGTCATCAAGCAATTGCTGGCCCACCATCGCAGCTTCACTGCGCTTCTCTCCTTCAATGATATTGCTGCGCTAGGCTCCATCGGTGCGCTTCACGATGCACATTTACGGGTTCCTGAGGATGTGTCGGTAGTTGGCTTCGATGACATTAAAGAAGCAGCGTTCCAGACACCGAGGCTCACCACGATTCGGCAGCCGCTTCATCAAATGGGCGAGTTAGCCGTCCAGATACTGCTCGAGCAGCTCCGGCCTTCTTCGGCAGCCAAGACGCCCAAGGATATGGCCGTAGAGCCGGAACTGATCGTCCGCGAATCTACCGGCCCGGCGAGAAAGAGACTGGGCAAGAAAAGTTCGACGAAAGCCGCCAGGTCGCGGAGCAATTCGAATCTGACGGGCCCGGCGCTATGCCTGCGTCTATTTAGTCAAACTATAGGCGTAGAGGCTATCACCAGCACCGATGAGGATCCACTGCTTGCCGTCCAGCATGTAGGTGATCGGCCCGTTGGACTGGCTCGCAGCCACTTCCTGATGCCAAAGCACCTCACCTTTGTCGGCGCTGAAGATGATCAGGTTCTTCGATCGTCGCCGGTGATGAGCAGATTGGCCGCGGTGGTGAGAATACTTGGAGCTGTCGTGGTCGTCGCATTGTTCAGATTCGGAAATTCATGCGTCCAGACAGCGTCGCCGGTGAGCGGATCGATCGCCTTCAGCACATGCCTGGCAATGCCAACATACGTGCCCGTGCCGCCGTAACCGGACGGATGGGCGCTATCGTCGGTCAGATAATAAATCGCTTTTCCTTCGACGGAATTCACATAGAAAAGACCGGCGTCCCGGTTATAAGCGGGCGCTTGCCAATTGGTGGCGTTCACGATATTGATGGAGCCACCGACGGTGGGATCCTTGTCCGGGATCGGGATAGGTTCGCCTTCCGGCGACAGGCCTGAATAATAATCCAGCGGGACGAAAGGCTTCACTACAAGATATTTTCCGGTGACGCGGTCAAGGGTAACGAAGAAGCCGTTGCGCGCCGCTTGCGACACCAACTTGCGCGGCTTTCCGTCAACCACCCTGTCGAACAGGATTGGCGTACTTGTATTGTCGAAGTCGTGGGTGTCGTGCGGCGAGACCTGGAAATACCATCTCAGCTTGCCGGAGTCGGCATCGAGCGCAACGATCCATTCCGTCCAGAGATTCGCCCCAGGGCGCCCCTGGCCCGCGAACACAGGATTCGTGTTGCCCGTCCCCCAAAACAGCAGGTTGAGGCCGGGGTCATAGGTGCCCGGCATCCAGGTCATGCCGCCGCCATGTTCTGAAGTGGCTTCGTTGGGCCAGGTCTTGAGCGCAGGATCACCCGCACGCGGCGTAGACCACCATGTCCATTGCAGATCGCCGGTTGCCGGATCAAAGGAATCGAGGAAGCCGGGCATGTCCATTGCGTCTCCGCCGACACCGACAATCACGTGGTTTTTTACGATCAGCGGGGCTGAGGTAGAAAAATATTGCTTGCGCGCGTCGGCAAAATTCTTCCGCCACAGCTCCTTGCCAGTGGTGGCGTTGAGGGCGATCAGCCAATTGTCGGGTGTGAGGAAATAAACCGTGGTCTTCCAGATGCCGACGCCGCGTTGGCCGATCAAATGACCGCCATGATCTACCCAGTCGTAATGCCACAAGTCATTGCCGGTGCGCGCATCGACCGCAAACAAATGATCTGGAATCGTGATGTAGAGCACGCCGTCCACCAGCAGCGGCGTGCATTTGATCGCGGGCGTTGTCGAGCCGCGCTGGGTGCCCCGGCCAGTAATTTTGTAAACCCATCGCTGGGTAATTTGGTTCACATTGGCGGGTGTTATCTGGGTCAGGGTGCTGTAGCGTTGGCCGGTGTAATCACCATTGAAAGTCGGCCAGTTGTCGATGGGAGGCTTCCCGATCGCAGCCGGGTCGAGCGAGACGTTGGGCGCGGCAAGGGCTGGCCCCACCAGTGCGGCGGCGCAAAGCGCTGTGGCCAGCCTCATTTCAGCGTCTCCAAATAAGCAGTGACGTTGTGCATGTCCTCATTCTTGAGGGTCATGATCATCGCTTGATGGGGCGCGAGCGGATCCTTCATTCGGACATCTACTCCAGTTCCCCTTTCGATCACATGCGTGCGGCCATCGCTATCCACCAATGTGATTCGGAAATCGCTGACTTGGGTGACGCGGCCAGAGATGGAGGCGCCATCCGCTGTCTTCACCGTTGCGGTGATGGCAAGAGAATTGTCGGCGGGACGCGCCGGCCACACCCAGCCGCGCTGGAGCTGATCGGGCGAGCGGTACTTGCTCGCGATATGGGCGAAGGCGCCTGCGCTATGGCACGACACGCAGTTGGCCGCGAAATACGCCTGCCCTTTGGCGGCGTCGCCGACCAGAATGTTCAACACATGGTAGGCGCCCCGGTTGGCAACATCCTCGACCTGCAGATGGAGGAATTCGGCGATGTCCTTAAGCTGGTCGTCGGGCACGCCGGCAAAGGCCGGCATCCCCTTTTCCGGGCGGCCGCTCTTGAGGAACGGGACAAGATGCTCGCCATGGTCGTCGCCGAGCACGACGTCGGAGGTAATCAGGCTGGGACCTTCAGCGCCACGAGCCTGAGGTCCGTGGCAGAAGCCGCAGTTCTGCTGAAACAGCGGCGCGCCACGCGCAGCGGCCACCTTGTCCGGCTCGGCGCCGAGACCGAGAAAGACACGCGTCGCAGCGGCCCGCTGTTCGGGCGAAGGGGTACCAGCGCCGGCCGGGGAGGTATTTTGCGTGTTCTGAGAAATAGCTGCGGTCACAAGAAGCGCCAAGCCCAAGGCGGAAATAGTACTCAGTAACGGATAGCGCATCCACAAATCCTTTTAAAATCGATCGCTACTGCGACGTTTGTTTTTGGTCGGTGCTATTCGATGCGTCGGTCTCGTCAGATTTTGGTTCAGTTGTCTTCAGTCGCATTTGCCGGTACTCCTCCCGGAGTTTTTCTTTCATCTGCTTGTATTTGAGGAACGCCTCCATTTCGCGCTGGGCATCCGCGGTACGTCCTGCATTTCGATAGAGCAGGCTAAGACGATAGTGGGCCACGGCGATCGTCGGGTCCAGTTGAATGGCTTTTTGCAAAAGGGCCTCTGCTTTTTCCGGCTGGTGCATCGCAATCAACGTTTTTGCCAGGTCGATGTTGGCGTCTGCGTCATTGGGCTGAAGCTGAACGGCTCGTGAGTAATATTCGTATGCTTCTTTCTGATCGTTTCGTGCCGCAGCGATCTCGCCCAGACTACGTTCGGACTCCTCATCCAGGGGGTTAAGGGCAAGAGCGGCTTTGTACTCGCCTTCAGCTTCTTCCTTCTCCGCCGGAACGGACGAGGTATGCAATGCTTCCGCCAGTTCAAAATGGAGGCCCGGGAAGTTTCGGATCGAGCTGGAGAGCCTCACGGTAATTCTTGATTGCAGTCTCGATGTCTCCCTGCCGGGCCATCTCATGAGCCATCACCTGGTGCATTCGGGCAGAGTCAGGAGCCACCATCGATAGACTGAGCATGGATTCACTGGCAAGATCCGAATAAATCCGGTACGAGGTGTAAAGGACCTCCACGTTGGTGGGGTACAACCCGCGGAGGACGCTGACGATTGCTGCAGCTTTTTCGAGGTCGCCGGTTCCGTTGTAAATCTCGATCAACTCCATGCCGGTTTCTATGCGAAGTTTCTCTTCCTGTAGCTTGGGAAAAGACTTTTCCAGATCATCCAGAGCGCCTTTCAGGTCGCCGGTTCGCTTTTCGCTCATGCCCAGAAGTGCTTCGATCTTCCACAAGTTAGGCTGCAGCCTGAGCGCAGCCCGTAGCTGGGGAACCGCGCCGGCGTAGTCCCCTTGAAAAAATAGCATCACGCCAAGGTTGCCGCGGGCGTCGACATTTTTTGGATCGAGGGCAATGATTGCCTTAAACTCAGCCGCGGCAAGATCGGGTCGATTTTCTTTTAAGTACTGCTGCGCTTGATGGTTGTGCGCTTCGATTTGTTGCTGGTGACCGGCAACCGCTTGGGCGGTGCCCTGAAGTGAGCCCAGAAAAAGGAGGATCGCCGGGACCAAGCGAATGACTTCACTTTTCTTCATCGTTGCCAATGATATCGCTGAAATTGCCAGCTCTGCCGCCAATAAGGAAGGACGGCGGTGACCGCCGTCCTTCTGGTTTGCAGAAAATTTCCTTCCAGATGCCGCTTTAGAAGGAGAATCTGCCATAGGCCTGCATGGTGCGACCGGTGTTGGTCGTCGACGTAATCTGGCCTACGCTAGGATCGGGTACGCCTGACGCAAGAGCCGAAGAGCTGAGTTGATTATTGGGAAGATTAAAGCCTGGATGGTTCAGGAAATTTGTCGCATCCATGCGAATCTCAAAATGGGCCGACTTTCCCACTTGGGAATATTGAAGGTTTTGCCGATCGATAAGTCAACGTCGACCAGATCCGGTCCATAAAGCGAGTTCCGTCCGGTGTTGCCGAATGTATTGTTCGCTGGGGTTGCATAGGCGAGCTGATTGAACCAATTGTTGATCGATTGATTCGTCGCTTTTGGGTTGCCCACGCGATTGGGGAACCAGTACCCGTCGAGAGCGCCGGCATTGGCAGCAGACGACATGATCGGCGTGAAGGGAGTACCCGCGTTGGCAAGGAACATCGACGAAGCCTTCCAGCCGCCCAGCACAGCAGCGCCGATTCCGTGGTTCAGGATCTGGTGCCCATATCCAACGGGAACCATGTATATCAGGTAGCCTTTGAACATTCTCGGCGAATTGAAATTCGAAGGCCCATAGTTTGCCGATGGGGTAAAGGCATCCTGATAGTACGCATTGCCGTAGTGGCTGCCCCAACCCGACGTGTCCTGGTCGTCAAGCATCCTGCTCCAAGTGAAATTGATATCGGCTTGCAACCCGAAACCCATCTGCTTCCTGAGCCCCAACTGCAGGGCGTTGTAATTCGAAATATTGTTGTACAAGCCCGGTCAAAGCGCCAGGGACAGAGGGACCAATGCCGAGATACTGTGGATATGGCCGCGCAGCCTGACCGCCGCCCAGTTTATTTGCAGGTACCTGGTTGATGTCGGCCTGAAACTGTAACCCGTATCCATGGCTGCCGACGTATGCCACCTCCGCGGTCATATCCCCAGGCAGGCGGCGCTCGACGGCTAGCGACCATTGCCAGATTTTGCCGACCGGAGTGTGATAGGGCATGTACGGTATGTTTCCACCTCCCTGCCCGTTGTAGGCGCCAGGATCCTTGCTTGGCCCAAAATATACGGCAGATTTGAACCGGTGCCGGAAAGCTGTACGACCGGCGGCACGCCAGGATTAGCGGAAATACTTCCAGTGCTGGCGCTGCCGAAGCCGATCGGTGAACCGTCGACGTCCATGCTCCACAAGGTTGCGTATTCCCCGACGCCCCCTCGCACAGCCCAGTCGGTCCGCGGCGACCAGGCAAAGCCAAAACGAGGTAATACGTTGCCGTAGACCGTCTTGATAGCCTGTGTCCGTCCGTCGTCACCGGCAAACCAAATGGAACCCAGAGTATTGGTGATTGGGTTGGTGAGCGTCGGATCAAAGCTGCCCGCCTTATTATTCTGCTCGCTAAACCCGCCATGGATCTCCCACCGCAGGCCAAGATTCACCGTAAGAGTCGGCGAAAGCTTGATGTCGTCCTGTGCGAAAACCGCGGGGAGCTTGGATCGCATTCCGGCTGAAGGCTGGTTCAGAGCGGACCACTGTTGCACATCGCCCAACAAAAAGTCCGAATAGCCGATGTTGGCGCCGGGGGAGGTGTATTGGCCGGTGAACGTGAGGCTCGCCCCGTTTAGGTTCCCCCACGGGGTAGAGTTGTCCTGTTGCCACAGGATGTCAGCACCGAAGTGCAATATGTTCTTACCTTCAACCATGGTCACTACATCCGATAGATCGAATGCATTTTGGATATAGATGGCGTTGGTTTGCGGATTGAGCGTGTTGTTGTTACCTCCAATTCCATCGATGGTGATATTGGGAAACATATTTGCTTTCGGCATACTGCAAGCCGATGGTCGTGGGGTAGTTCTTGTTCAAGCTTCCGGGAAGAAACCAATTGCCCTGCCGGACATAGGAATATCGCGCTTCGTTTACTATTTTCGGGTTAAAGGTGTACACGTCTGAAACCTGGGCTGAATACCCATCGCTCGAATTCACCTGGGTATCGATAGGAGGCACGGCAGCCAGACTGTTATGCACCGGGACGGTGTGCTCTAGGATCGTGAAGTTGATCCGATTCTTGTCGCTCATGTTGTAGTCGAGGCGTCCAAAGTAAAGGTGAGAGGGATTGCTGCCGGTTGCCAGGTAGCGGTAGTTGTTGGCAACGAGCCCTGTTATGTTCGGCTCCGGATAGTACTTTTGAATGTTGACGGCGACTGGATCAAAACGGCCGGTTGGTATCTGGTTGCCGGGAAACGGCAGGCCGGTGGTGGGATCGTTGATGACCCCGAAGACCGCAGGGTCGAAGTACCCCTGTTTCATGGCGTCGGTTGGTACGGTGGTAACTGTTGTTGATTGGTTCGGGTTTATGATCTGGTCGTAATCGAAATAGAAGAACACCTTGTCCTTGATCATCGGCCCGCTGAACGAACCGCCGAAATTGTTGAACCGGAGACTCGCCTTGGACCCCGAATTGAAGTAATCCCTCGCGTTCAAGGCGTCGTTCTGGAAGTACTCGTAAGCGACGCCGTGCCACTGGCTGGAACCTGTCTTGCTGATCAGGTTGAAAACATTGCCTCCGCTGCCATATTGCGCCGAGAACGAGGTCGCAACCACACTGACCTCGGCTATTGATTCCGTGATCTGAGCGTCAATATTGGCGCTATGGGGCAACCTGATTGTGCCTCCGTCGATCAGGTAACTGGAGTAGTACGGCAGGGTGCCGTTGATGGACATCGCCACTCCCGGATTGGATACTCCCGCATTGGATCGCGGGGTCCCGAGGCGCCGGGGAGGATCTTCATGAAGTTCTGCCAATTTGGGGTAACGTTCGGCAAAGAAGCCAGGGCTGTGGTGTTTAGCGTGTTTGCCACCTCTGGATTTTCAGTATGCATCGTG
The DNA here is from genome assembly GCA_963840675.1 of uncultured Acidobacteriaceae bacterium. Classification (GTDB taxonomy): domain Bacteria; phylum Acidobacteriota; class Terriglobia; order Terriglobales; family Acidobacteriaceae; genus PALSA-350. The sequence continues at coordinate 109,631 of CAWJAB010000039.1, read as the reverse complement.
CTGCACATCGGATGAGACCACAACCTGCTGGGTAGAGGAGCCCACGCTCAACGTGGCATCGATCGAGGCGGAGCCGACTTGCAGGGTTACAGGCCCATGCACGAGCTTTTCAAAACCTGCTTTGGAAAAGGTAAGAGTGTAGTTTCCCGGCAAGCTCGAAACGGTATCGTAGATACCTTCGCCATTGGTGACGAACTTCTTGCTCACGCCCGTATCGTCGTTTGTGACCGTTACGGATACGTCTGGTATGACCGCCTTTGACGCGTCTGTTACTGTGCCGCGGATGTCAACGGAGTTAGTATTTTGCGCGCGACCAACCCCTGCCACGCACAGCAGTAGAAAACACACAACGCAAAACGACCTGCTTGACTCATCCCGCCTCCCTGAAATACTGCCGATCTCTGCACTGCTCCCCAGGACTCGCGGCCTCGAGGAGTCACATCGTCGATTTTTTGATCTCTGAAACTCCTTTGCCGCTTTTCGGCTGCTCTGGCACAAACTGCATTAGACATTCGATTGTCTAGTGCGCCTGAGCGGGTATTCGACGCTCGACGAGGACGACTAGCCCTTTTCCACGATGACTGTCAAGCGGAAAGTTGGCGCTGTTTCGCCTTTGAACATTCGATTGTTTATGCTATTGCTGTAATGCGTTTTGGAGCACCCACCGCGCAGACGCGTTTACCAACACGCACAGTTAGGAAACACTTTGCCTGTTAAGTCGTTTCAGGAGTTCCCGAGTGCCCTTTGCCCGGTGCAGAATGTCGTTGGACGCGGAGGCAGCCAATGTGCGCTCGAATAGCAACCAAGGAAATTGTCTCCGGACTCGGAACGCGCGGAATGAGCGTCTATGGCAGCAACGGCTTGGGCAACACGACTGACAAGTAGTCTTATGGTGAAATCTATGACCACGCACCGGCCACTGGAAGATCTCGCGTGGGACTTTATCTCCGTCGTCCTCCTTCTGCTGGTTATCCTGTGCGTGCATGCCGGGGCCGCCGCCGACAAACCCGCCGACTACCGGGGCCAACCGTTTCAGGACAGCGCATATCAACGGCGCCCCGCAAAATATTCCGGGACGGGTTCAGTGCGCTTATTACGATTTAGGTGGGGAAGGGATTGCATACCACGACTCCGATGCGAAGAACAACGGGAGTGGCGGTTTGAACCCAGCGGATGGGACTTATTTGAACCAGTTTCGTATGGGCGAAGGCGTTGACACTTCCTATACCAAATATCACGACCAGATCGACAACAATCCTTACGAAAGCTGCACCCGCCGAGGGTCTGCTCTATGTTGGCTGGACGGTGGCGGGAGAATGGTTCAATATGACGGTCGACGTCGAACGTCCGGGTATTTACACCGCCGACCTTTTGTACACTTCCAACGCCGGTGGAGAGATATCGTTTGATCTGAATGGAGACAAACTAACCGGCCCACTGCATATCACGTCGACATACAACGCCGCTGACCCAATCGCCTGGAGGCAATGGCACCACTGGGATGTAATGCATGATCTCGCGGAGGTTACGCTGCCAAAGGGAATCAATGTGCTGACTCTGCACGTGGTGACCAAGGGCAATATGAACTTCGCTTACCTGGACTTCAGACTCAAGCAATAAACGTCGGTATTCTCCGGAGGCCCAATGAACCTAAAAGTCCTGTGAATCGGTCGGGAACGTATATCTTGTAAATCAGAAGAGATCTTGCTGGGGCAAGCAGGATCAGTCTCGATACTAACGACAGCTATGATGAATTTTCTTCTAGCCCTGGGCATCCTGGGAGTTGCCACCTCGACGATCTATGCAGCGCTGGTAGTATTCTGTGCGCTGCGCTTCGCCAAACGCCGGAAACTCGCGCGATCTGCCGGGTTTACCCGTCCCGTCAGCTTGCTCAAGCCGCTACACGGGTTGGAGCCAGAGCTTGAGCGCTGTCTCGAAAGCTTCTTCCTGCAGAAGTATCCAGAGTTCGAGATTCTGTTTTGCGCCCGTAGCGAACGGGATCCGGCGTTGGCCGTCGCCAGGCGCGTGGCAGAACGCCATCCGCAGGTGCCGACGAAATTCCTTTCCTGCGGCGAAGCTCCCTACTCCAATGCAAAGGTATGGTCGCTTGAGCGGATGCAGGACGCCGCCCAGCATGAGATCTTTGTCATCAGCGATAGCGATGTTTCAGTCACACCAGACTATCTGCAGGCAGTCGTCGAGCCATTTGCCGACCAGCGAATAGGTCTGGTGACCTGCCTCTACCGCGGAGTACCTTCTGGCGGCACGTCTGATGGCGGTAGCCGCCTATGGTCACGTCTCGAAGCGGTTGGTATGTCGGTCGAAATGTCCTCTGGTGTACTGGTGGCGGAAAGGCTCGAAGGGATGAGATTTGCTCTCGGGCCGACGATGGTGGTGCGCCGCGACCTGCTGAATCGCGCCGGCGGCTTTACCGCTATCGGTGAATATCACGGTGATGACTTTATGCTGGGCAGCCTGATGGCGGCGCACGGGCATGGGGTCGTGCTGTCAACCCACGCAATCGAGCACCACATTTTAAACACGTCGTTTGTCTCGTCGGCGCTACACCAGGTTCGATGGATGAGGGGCACGCGATTTTATCGTCCCAAGGGACATCTTGGAACGGTGCTGACCTTCGGCATGCCGTATGGGTTGTTGGTGGCAGTTGTCGCCCTGGCATTGCACCGGCCATGGCTGGCCGTAATTCTCTTCGGCTGGGGTGTGACGACGCGGGTGGCGCTGGCTGCGTTCGTGGGTCGCCTGGTTGTTCGCGAGCCTCACCTCTGGCGGAATGCGATACTCTATCCGCTTCGGGACTTGCTGGGCTTTTTCTTTTGGAGCGCAAGCTACCTGGGCAACGAGGTGCTGTGGCGGGGAGAGGTGTATGAGCTGCTGCGAGGTGGCCTAATGCGCAACCGGTCCCAAGATGGTGGCCGCGGCGCTGTCCCCAGCCGCCCCGACCCACCTATAACTTCTCTCCTAAAACGTGGCCGCGAAGTTCTCGGGAGTTTCACTGCGCGGTAAGGCCGCCGTCGATGGGCCAGTTGCAGCAGGGGATGGATTTAGCCGACGGACGTTGCATCTGGCGAGAGCCCGAGCCAGCCCGCAGGATGTAACGCCATGAAGGATAAGTCACGAAAGCAAAATGAAAACACCTACCGTCTACGACCCAGTCCTGAAGCTATCCGCGATGCTCATGGCGTTTTCATTGCTGATGTCTTGCGGCCCGAAGGCGCCTGAACCCGTCGCTACGGAATCGCCCAAGGCGCGCAGCGCCGGCGCACCAGCCTTTCCGGTGAAAGTCAGTGCCAACAGCCGCTATCTGGTCGACCAGAACAACACTCCATTTCTGATCGTCGGGGATACGCCGCAAGGCATGATATCAAGGTTGAGTGAGAAGGAAATCGACGACTTTTTTGCCGACCGGCAGGCTCACGGATTCAACACCATGGGGTGGGTAGACGTACTCTGTGGCGGGCGGGACTTTATCACCAATATCTACGCCACCACGCCGGACAGTATTCGCCCATTCACCGGATTCCTCCCTGGGGGGACAGATCACACTTACTATGATCTCTCCAAGCCCAATGAAGCCTACTTCCAACGCCTCGACCACATCGTCACGCTCGGGGCAAAGCACAACCTATTGATCTTCATCGATCCCATCGAGACCGCGGGCTGGCTCATGACGCTGCGCAATAACGGCCTCGCCGCCGCCAACGCCTATGGCCAATACCTCGGCAACCGCTATAAGAAGTATCCGAATGTTGCCTGGTTGAGCGGCAACGATTTTCACGGTTGGCAGAAAGAGAGCGATGACGCGCTGGTGAGAGCAGTCGCAAAAGGCATTAAGTCCGCGGACCCGGGGCATATTCAAACCGTGGAGTTCGATCCGCCCTTTGGCTCCTCTCTCGACGATGTGTCATGGGCGGCGATCATCTCTATCAACGGCGCTTACATATACGGACCGACCTATATTCAAGTGTTGCATAACTACAATCAGACCCCTATTATGCCGGTCTTTCTGATGGAAGCGCACTATGAGTTAGAAAGAGTCGGCGGGGTTTCCGACTACGGGACACCGCCGGTCGTTCGACGCGAAGAGTATTGGGCCATGCTGAGCGGAGGGAAGGGACAGTTCTACGGTAATTTCTATACCTGGTCGTTCTCGTCCGGGTGGAAGTACTATATCGACACACCCGGTGCCGCCCAGGTCACCATTTGGAAAGACTTCTTTTCTGCCTTGCCATGGCAGGATCTTGTTCCGGACCAGGACCATTCGGTGCTGACTGCGGGCCTTGGAAATTACGGCGACCTGCAAACCCCGGTCAGCATTAGCGATTATGCCACCGGCTCCAAGACGCCTGACGGCTCCTATGTGGCCATCTACATGCCGACTGTTCGAACGATCACGGTGAACATGGCGAGTTTGAAGGGAAGTGCAGTTGCCAAGTGGTTCGACCCCACAAACGGAACCTACACGTCAATATCAGGACAGCCATTCCCCAACAAGGGAACCCAGCAATTCACGCCGCCCGGAAACAACCACGACGGCGACGGTGACTGGGTTCTGTTACTGGACGCTTCGAACTAGGGCACGATATTGTCGCTGGTGCAGATCCGGCTCCATGGCGCAATGCGACACGGTTGCCCTCCTGAGCACAAGTGGGTGGGGTGGGGCGCTCTCGGAACGGCTGAACCTATATCCGTACCAGTGCTTTCACCTGCTAGATGTGTATCGTGTATAGTGTTCCGGAAATATCAATAGGCAAATAATTTCCTTTATAAGGGAGGCGCCTTGCCATGCGCCATTCTGACTTACGGTTCGAAGGGCTAACCCTGGAGATTCCAAGAGGGAAAAGTGAGATGCAGATGAGGTTTACGAAGAAATTCAAAAGAAATGGACCGTCTACGGTAGGCTTGCGCGACGCCCTCTGCTGTGCGACGTTGCTGTTCACGGCGATGCCCTCTCTTACTGCGCAACAGCCCAGCGATCCGCTGAAGGCAGGCTTCCTCCAGCCCCCTCCGTCAGCCCGCCCTCGCGTGTGGTGGCACTGGATGAATGGAAATATCACCAAGGACGGCATCAAGCTGGACGAGGAGTGGATGCATCGTGCCGGGCTTGGGGGCTTCCAGAACTTCGATGCAGCCCTGTTCACGCCGCAAGTGGTGGATAAGCGTTTAGCCTACATGACCCCGGAGTGGAAAGATGCATTCAAGTACGCCACAATGCTGGCCGATCAGCTTGGTTTTGAAGAAGCGATTGCCGGTTCGCCGGGCTGGAGCGAGACCGGGGGTCCCTGGGTCCCGGGACCCGAAGCAATGAAGAAGTATGTGTGGAGCGAGACGCGCCTGGAAGGTGGCAAGCCGTTCACCGGCACGTTGGCTCATCCACCCTCGAACACGGGTGCGTTTCAGAATCTGCCGGTAGACGACCCTGGCGGAGGCCTGGGCGTTACCTTCAAGCCACCGCAGTTTTATGCGGATAGTGTGGTGGTCGCTTTCAAGGTTCCGGCAAGTGAAGTTACGTCCGATAAACAGCAGGCGAAAATTACGTGGAGCAGCGGGACGATCGATCCCGCGCTGTTGAGCGATGGCGACCTGGCGAAGACAGTTCCGCTTCCCAAGGCCCCAGAGGGGGAGAGGGCGTGGATTCAGTACGAATATCCGCAACCGCAGACAATTCGGGCCGTCACAATTGTCGTGTTCGGCAAAGGGCCATTGGACGCATTCCTGCCGCCGGGAGGCGAGAGCGGGCAGGCACTGGAAGCAAGCGACGATGGGCAAACTTATCGTGAAGTTGTGCAGATCCCGAAAGGCGACGCGACCGAAAAAACGCTCTCGTTTGCGCCCGAGACCGCAAAGTACTTTCGAGTGACCTTCAAGACGCTGCCGGTTCCTCCCAATCCCTTTGCCGAGATGATGGCGTCGATGGGCGTGAGCCCGCCGAAACCTGCGACGGAGATCGCCTTGTCGGAACTGGTGCTGCATCCGGGCGCGCGCGTGAACCGCTTTGAGGAGAAAGCGGCGTTCACTCCTTTGCCGGATCTTTATCAGTTCGCCACGCCCGATGTGCCGCAGGCGGCTGCAGTCAAAAAAAGCGACGTGGTTGATTTGACCGGCAAGATGAAGCCCGATGGCACTCTGGACTGGACGCCTCCTGCGGGAACCTGGATCGTCTTGCGGTTCGGCTATTCGCTGCTGGGCATCACCAATCACCCGGCCACGGCTGAGGCTACCGGACTTGAAGTGGACAAGCTGAATGCGGGCTACGTGAAGCACTACATGAACGGCTACCTTGACAGTTACAAGGACACGGTGGGCGCGGATATGATGGGCAAGCGCGGCATCAAGTACGTGGTCACCGATAGCTGGGAAGCCGGTGCACAGAACTGGACCGACGATATGATCGCCCAGTTTACCGAGCGCCGTGGGTATGATCCGCGTCCTTGGCTGCCGGTTCTTACCGGCCGCGTGGTAGAAAGCGCCGAAGCCAGCGATCAGTTCCTTTGGGACCTACGCAAGACCATAGCCGACCTGACTGCGGAGGAGCACTATGGCCAAGTGGAGGCATCGCTGAAAGAGCGGGGCATAGGCCACTACGGCGAATCGCACGAACAGGGCCGCGCCTTCATTGCCGATGGCATGGAAGTGAAGAAGCTGGACGATATCCCAATGAGTGCGATCTGGGTGCAGAAGCCGGGCGTAAACAAACCCACTTTCGGGTATAACGCGGATGACCGGGAATCGGCCTCGGTAGCCCACATCTACGGCCAGAACCTGGCTGCGGCAGAGTCGATGACTACCTGCGATATTTCGACAGCCTGGGCCTGGTCGCCGGCAACGCTCAAGCCGATCGCCGATCAGGAGTTTCTGAACGGAATCAACCGCTTTGCGATTCACGAATCGGCGCACCAGCCGTTGATTGGCAAGGTGCCCGGACTGACTCTGGGGCCCTGCGGCCAATGGTTCAACCGCAATGAGACCTGGGCCGACGAAGCGAACGTGTGGATTGACTACCTGGCTCGCAACTCGTTTCTGCTGCAGCAGGGCCGTTTTGATGCCGATGTTATCTACTTCTACGGGGAAGATTCTAACCTCACTGCAATCTTTGCGGACAAGGCGCCGGAGGTGCCCGCAGGGTACAACTTCGACTACATCAACGCCGACGGCCTGATCCATGAATTAAACGTTGCAGGCGGAAGGATTGCTACCAGGAGCGGCATGAGTTACCGTCTGCTGGTGCTTGATCCGTACAGCAAGCACATGTCGCTGCCGGTGCTGCGCGCCATTCACGAGCTGGTGGAACAGGGAGCGATGGTGGCCGGCGACAAGCCGGTGGGAACGCCTAGCCTGGCGGATGACCAGGCCGAATTCAAAACATTAAGCGACGAATTGTTCGGCGATGGAACCGGTGTTCACACCGTCGGCCAAGGCAAAGTCTACGCGGGTCAAGGAGCCGAAGCGGCGCTGAAATTGCTGGCAGTCGCGCCCGACTTTGACTCGAGCAAACCGGCGGCCGACTCACCCATTCTCTTTGTGCACCGTAAGCTGGCCGACGGCGACATCTACTTCCTGGATAACCGCAGCGACCAGGCCGCCACTGTCGAGGCGAGCTTCCGGGTGACAGGCAACGCCCCCGAGCTCTGGTACTCGGAGACCGGCAAGATGGCCCCTGCTTCGTACAAGATTGCGGAGGGTCGCACCACGGTGCCGCTGGAGTTTGAGCCATGGGGCACGGTGTTTGTCGTGTTTCGCACACCGGCAAAGACCGCATCGCGCACTCTGCCCAAGCCGGTGGAGACCCAACTTGCGCCGTTGGACGGCCCATGGAAAGTGACCTTCCAGCCGGATCGCGGCGCACCGGCCTCCATCACCCTGGACAAACTTATTTCCTGGAACGATAGCGATGATAAGGGAGTGAAGTACTTCTCCGGAACAGGCACCTATAGCAGGACGATTCAGGCTCCGCCGGACTGGTTCAAGAAGGGAGCGCGAATTGGGATCGATCTGGGCGATGTAAAGAACCTGGCCGAGGTGACGGTGAATGGAAAGTCTCTCGGCGTGGTGTGGCACGCTCCGTATCGCGCCGATCTGACTGGCGTGCTCAAGCCGGGCGCAAATGAACTGACAGTCAAAGTTACGAACGCCTGGGTCAACCGGCTGATCGGCGACGAGCAGCCAGGCACCACGGTGAAATATACTTTCACCCCAATGAAGCCGTACAAGGCGAACTCGCCCTTGTTGGCTTCAGGCCTTTTGGGACCAGTCAGATTGTATTCGACATCTGCTTCAAAAGAAGTCCAATAAACAGTCCCAGCCGAATAGGAAATCCCGGTACGCTCCCTATGAACAAGCAGGTCGGCTGCTGCTTAAGAGAACTGCAGATCCCTCGGCTGCGCTCGAGGATGACAAAGGGGAGGGCGGCGCTTCCATTTGGTGTGATGGCAGTAATGACATCCTCACGGACGTTGTTTATTCCTCCCTCAACTTGCCGGAGGCAAGTTAGATGGTCGGGATGACAAAGGGGAGGGCGGCGCTTCCAGGCGATTTTGCAGGATCGCCAGAAGCGGAGCGATCTCTTCTACTGTTTCCACCACGCCGTAGACGTAATGATCGGGCCGCACGATGGCGGCTACGCAATGTTGGCGTTCGAACCAGGTAGCCAGAATTGCATCCCGCTCCCGCAGGCCTGGGCCACCAATGACCACGGACGTAACCGGCGATTGGGAAACCCCCACCGGCCCGGTCAGCTTTCGGCCGTCTATTACCAGGCGCCATCCATGTCCAACCACAGCGTCCATGTGTTTCACTTCTGCCGTGGACACGATCCACGGCTGAGGAAAGAGGGTTCCGTTTGCTGGATGGGGCCGGCCGGAGAGCAGTCCTGTTTCGAGAGGCGGCACAATCTCCTGGCGGGTGACGGTGGGGGCCGTTCCGCCGCCCTGCTCCAGCAGCGATTCGTCGCGGCGTCGGGCCGCTTCGGGGTCACGCTCGCAGATATGGTGGCCAATCGCCTTGATGCGTGCCGTGAGGGTGTGTACATGGCGACGGCGCTCCTCGGCATAGGTGTCCAGGAGGCTATCATCGGCTTCACCAGCTAGAACTGCTTCAAGCTTCCATGCCAGGTTGCTCACGTCGCGGATGCCCTGGCACATTCCCTGGCCAATGAACGGCGGCTGCTGGTGCGCGGCATCGCCTGCGAGGAATACGCGGCCCTTACGCCATTCTGCTGCAACCAAAGCATGAAAGCGGTAGCTGCTGGCGCGCCATAGTTCGCCATCCTGCAGTGTGAGCCAGGGTGACAGCAAGCGCCACACGTTGGTCTCGCTCTCCATCTCGAGAGGGTTCTCGTCAGGGAGCATCATAATCTCCCAGCGGCGATGATTGCCGGGGCCGACGATGAAGGTTGTAGGCCGCGCGGGATCACAGTATTGCGCAGCCGTCCTGGGCAGTTTCGACAAGCTGGCTTCATTCACCCGGACATCGACGACCATCCACGGTTCGTCGAATCCAAGGTCATCCAGTTTTAGATCGAGGAGTTGCCGAATCGGGCTGGAGGCGCCGTCACACGCGATCACATACGAAGTTGTGACAGCGCGCACCTGGCCGTCACTGCCTCTCAGTTGCAAGGTGACTTGTTGGCCGGTTTGCGTCAGAGCAAAAGCTTCCAGACCAAGCTCTACAGTTACACTCGGATGCTCGGCCGCCCGCGCGCGCAAGATAGCTTCTACCGGCGGCTGGGTGAACACCATGGTAGGCACGTATCCCAGTGGGTAGGGGGGCGGAACCGCATCGATGCGCCGGATAAGTTGGCCCTTTGCGCCGAAGTGCTCGGAGGCGGGAAAAGGGGCGGTGTAGGGCAAAACCTGCTCCACGACACCAATGTTCTGGAAGACGCGCAGGATTTCATGATCGATCGCGATCGCACGAGGCGTCTCCCAGATCGTCCGTCTCTTGTCGATGACCAGGGTACGGATGCCGGCCTGGCCGAACCAACATGCAGCAACCGCTCCCGAGGGTCCAAGACCTACGATGACCAGGTCATATTCTGACGACTTGTTCTTTGCGCCGGCGGGCTGCATCTCTTTAGACCGGGTTCGCCGGAAAACTGGCGAAGCGAATGGCCAACTGGGCCTGCTTCACACGGTCAGATTTAGGCGGCGCGATGCCCCAATGGTCGGTCCTTCCCTTGGGCCAGATCCACTGGTCTGGACCGCGGGGCACGTAGCTGTCATCGACCTGAAGGACCTCCGCCGTGTGCTCGATGACGAAGCCGACGGGATCGACGAAGTAAGCGAAGATGTTGTTCCCTGGGCCGTGCCGCCCGACCCCCCAACCGATGGGGTAGCCGTGATCGATCATGCGCCCGGCACCTGTCATGACCGAATCAAAGTCGGGCATCATGAATGCAATGTGGTTGAGCCCGTTGATCCCCGAATCCGCCAGCACGACAGCGTGGTGATCGTTATTGCAGCGCAGGAAAGCCATCATTTTGGAACGATCGGTCAGGCAGAAGCCGAGCACAGTTTCAAAGAAGATCCGGGTCGCTTCCACATCGACGCAGTTAAGGTTGACGTGTGAAAGGCGGAAGGGAAAATCCTTGCGCGCGCCGGACGGAGGGTAGATGGTGTCGCCGCTGATAAAGCGAAACACGTAGCCCTGCGGAGTCTTCACCGTAGCCGCCTGGCCACCGTCCGGGCCGTGGTTCGGTGCGAGGGGGCGCAGGACTTGACCTCCGGCAGCCTGAACGGACGATACCAACCGTTCCAGATCCTCGCCGGAAGCCGTACGGAAGGTTACCGAGAATATTTCCGCGGCGGGATGCGGATGAAGCGCGAGCACGTGGTGATCCCTGCCAGTGGCGCGCAGATACACCGAAGAGCCTTGCCGCGCAGCCACTTCGAGCCCCCACGCAGTGGTGTAGAACTGCTCGGACGTGGCTATATCCGGAGTGCCCAGATCAACGCTACGGATTTCAGCTACGGGAAAGCGACTCATGATTGATCGTTCTTTCAGGACTCTTGTGCGATGCCGTTGCGCAAGGTGCCCAAGCCCTCGATCTCCACTTCCACCACATCGCCGGGTTTCATCCATAGGGGAGGTGTGCGCTTAACACCAACACCGCCCGGAGTGCCTGTCGCGATGACATCGCCACATTCCAGGCGCGTGAAGGAGGAGCAGTATTCCAGGATAGTGGGTATGTCGAAGATCATTTCTCCCAGCGACGCGTCCTGGACAACCTGGTCATTCAAGCGGGTGCGGATGTGGCGAGCCTCCAGCGGACCTAACTCCTCCGGGGTCATCATCCAGGGTCCGAACGCGCCGGTCCCGGGAAAGTTCTTCCCCGGCGTGAACTGATGAGTATGGGACTGCCAGTCGCGTACGCTGCCGTCGTTGTAGCAGGCGTATCCAGCGACGTAATCGAATGCTTCGGCGCGCGGTATATAGCGGCCGGCCTTCCCTACGACTAGCGCTAATTCGCCCTCGAAATCCAGCTTACTGGAAACCCTGGGGCGGAGAATATCTCTCAGATGTGCGGTCTGGCTGTTGGCAAAACGCGCAAAGATGGTGGGATGGCTCACTTCGGCACGGCCGGTTTCTTTACGGTGCATCTCGTAATTAAGACCCACACACAGGATCTTGTCTGGATTGGGAATTACCGGCAGCCATTTCAGCGTGGTCAAGGGCAATCGCGAAGCCGATCTCCTGGCATCGACCGCGATCTCGTACGCCGCAGCTCTGATGAGGGACTTCAGGTCTGGGAAGCGCGCCCGGAGGACCGACCCCACGTCGACGACTTCCTCGCCTTCAACGATTCCCCAGGTGTCTACACCCGCGTTCTGGAAACTGGCCAGTCTCATGTCTCCCCTTATATCCTCCTCACCTGTCAATTGATCGCGCCGGCTCACATCTTTGCACGTCGCCGCGTTGCCGGTGGTGTCCTGGCGGTCGCATAGATCATCAAAAAGACTTCCACGGAGTGGTGGATGTGATCGCGCTTGCGCCCGGCGGGGTCCACCTGTCCAAGGACAACAGCGGTCATGAGTTGTGCCCCTACCACCAGGTCCAGGAAATCATCCGCGGCCTTGATGGGGTCAGCTTTACGCAGCCTGCCTGCCTCCATCTGCGCTTTCAAGAACTTTGCCGTTGCCTTCCTGCCCGCTAGCGGCCCCAATTCGAAGAATTGCTTAGCCACCGCCGGATCATGATAAGACTCGGCTGCGACGATGCGCACCAGCTTGCCGAAGCGCTCAGAGAGGATAAAGTCGTGAATCACTGCCGCTGATTTGCGGAGAACTGTCTCCATGTCTTCATTCGACGACCAGCGGACGTCCATGCGCGACCGCATGGAACTCTGTAGTTCCGTGATGACGGCTGCGAGAAGAGCACGCTTGTCGGCAAAGTAGAAGTAGAGCTCCCGTTTCGACACTTTCGCGCGGCGGGCAATCTCCGCCGTGCTTGTCTGCTCGAATCCACACTCCAGAAACACCTCTGAGGCAGCATCGAGGATGCGCTGCCTATGAGATTCCTGCTTGGCTGTCGCTTTCGGCACTTATTTCTCCATGTAGGCGTCAGTTTAGCAGCGAGCGGGTTAGCCCCTCCCCTGGGGAGGTCCGCCGGGCTTCCCCATAAGTTTCAAATCGAGTTCGCCAAGATGCTGAAGAACCCGGCTGAAATCGAAGGGCGGAGGCACGGTAGGGTAGATATAGCCCTCGTATGGCACGCCCAGGTAACGAAAGAATGAATCGAAGGACCCGGGACTGAGATACCCAAGGAACCGGGTGTCATTCCTAACGATTTGATAGGAGTGAACCGCCTTAGGAGGTACGTGGAGATAGTCCCCCGGGTATAGAGTGACAAATTCGCCGTCGACGAACATCTTCAGAGCGCCGGTGATGCAGAAGAAGGTTTCTGTAATGTGCTCATGGTAGTGAGGAGGAATCGCGTCCCCCGCGGCGCCCTCGTTCATGATGGTCATAAACACTCCACCGGTATGCCGCCGGTCCCCTAGAAAGGTGAACAGTTGATCGGCTGCCAGCAATCGGTCACCTTCCCCGGCCGCGAGCACATAGGGGACATTACCCTCAGGCAACGCATTGAGCTTTTCTGCATACCCGGCGCCGGAACTGTGGCCGTGGATGAATTCCGTATCCACGGCTGCGTCCAGCTTGTCCCAATCAGGTTTTTCCGTCGACTCCGGGTACACCTTGGCTGCGAACGGTTTGCCTATCCGCTCATACATTTGATTCGCGTTGCCGGCGAAGGTCCAACCATACAGCTTTCCGTGGTAGTCAAGATAAGACCAGCCGTGTGGCGTACCGGGAGGGATGTTTACGTAATCGCCGGGAAAGAGTTGGAAGGTCTGTCCGTCGAGAATGAGCGAAACGACGCCCTCCACCACGATGAACGCTTCATGCGTGCGTGCATGCCGATGTATGGGAAAGGTGGCGCCCTTCGCGCCGCTGAGGATTACTCCGGCCATGGGGATACCGATGTCTTGCTCACGAGCAATTACGGTGGCGAGATGGCTTCCAAAGGTGTACCGCAGGCCTTCTCCCGCATCCAGTTTGTATGGCGCCTGATTTCCGGGCAGTTCATTATGCTTCATCGTCTACCTTTTGCAAGCACGTTGATGCGGTTCTAATGCTTCTCGTTGGAGTTCTGGCGCGTGAGTTCATGGTATTCCGGTTGCCAGCTATGCTGGCGAGAGTCCAGGTGAGCCGGAAGAACAGTCCATTGCTGGTACCTACTGGTACCACATCGCAGACAATTGATAGCAAACCTAAGGGCCATTTGTAAAGCCTGTTCGTGTTTACGACCCAATGGTATCCCCACGCGGAGAGCTTGCGGCAAATACCGGTTTTCCCACCATGCCAGGGATCGAATAGCTTTACAGCCGTGCAGCTGCTCTGATACCTCTTGTTCTGTTTTTTGTTGTGGGGCACTCATGCACTCGCTTCGGGCGAAGTATTTGGCATCGAAACTGCGATCTCGATAGCGATCAACGCCGCGATCAGCATCGGCTTCGTCTGGCTGGTTTTTCATGGGCACGATCACGTCCCCGCCAGCAGCCTGGTGCGTGATGCTGCCCCACAAACCTTCATGATCACGCTCATGAGTACACTGGTGCCTTCGCTGATCACCCGTCAGAGAATGCGCTCCGGTCATCTGGATGCCTGGCATCGCAGTGAACCAGGCGCAACCCATCGACCAACCAGCAAAATCCTCCTGCGAGCACTCACGCTTGCTTTGGCCGCTGGGGTCCTGGGTCTTATCGTGAACGCCGCTATCCTGCCTCTGTTGTTCCGGGGTGGCCTGCCCTATGATCACGTATTTGTACTGAAGGCCGTTTATGGTGCCCTGGTCGCACTCGTCATTACACCTTTGGCAATTTCCTGGGTGTTAGGAGAATCTCTTCCAGTCGTCTGAGGACCGAGTTGGGGCATGCTCCACGATGAAACCACGACGATGCCGGATAAATCCCCGCGATGGCTTCAGCCGTCCCTTCGGGACTGCTCCGGAGCGATTGACGAAACCCAGGACTGCGGAGTGAACCCTAAAATGAGCACGCTTGAACGGTGTTCTCTATTGTGAGCATTTCCAGCGTGGCTCATTTTAGAGTTCACTCCGCAGTCCTGGGCTATTTTCAGGTCGCCCCTTCGGGGCGGGAGTTAACCCGCGATCACATTGGACGTACTTTCAGGTTCCCACTTTTGGACTTGAGTTCTCACGCAGATGGATCGGGGCCACTTTTCCATTGATCTTTACACCTGACACTGGCTTTTGATACTGTGGCTGTCACCTGGTTAACGGTACTTTTAAGTACCTAAAGCCGTGGATTGCAGTGGCAAGCGCCGACTCGGTGCCGGACTTTACGTCAGGAAGCATTCGGCCGCTCCTATCCGGAGTTGGCCTAGCTTATCCTCCAGGGGGAGATCCAAGCCATGTCGCAGCCGTCTGTCAGAACGACCCACGGCACGGTAATCGGAATCCACAACGGTCTTACGGAGTGCTTTCTGGGCATTCCGTACGCGGCGGCCCCGATCGGTGACCTGCGCTGGAAAGCGCCGCAACCAGCATCGGATTGGACCGGCGTTCGTCAGGCTACCCAGTTCGGGCCGGCGTGTTTGCAACTACGGGCGCCCCGCGCGCCCGAGTCATCTCTGGTCGACCGCCCCATGAGTGAGGATTGCCTTTCGCTGAATGTCTGGCGGCCAACGGAGCGTGACGGTGATCCCCTTCCCGTCATGGTTTGGTTTCATGGCGGCGCATTTCGTGTTGGCGGCACTTCGCTCGAGCAGTACGACGGAAGCTCTCTGGCCGGCCACGGAGTCATCGTGGTGACCGTGAACTACCGCCTGGGCATCTTTGGCGTGTTTCCGCATCCGGCACTCGGAGAGCCCTCAGCGAACTTCGGCCTGCTCGATCAAATGGCTGCGCTCCGTTGGGTCCAGCGGAATATCGCCGCTTTCGGTGGCGATGCTGACAACGTCACAGCTTTTGGTGAGTCCGCAGGCGGCGCTTCGATTGCCTACCTGATGGGGGCTGCTGCCGCCCAGAGTCTTTTTGCGAAGGCCATCATTCAATCCGGCGCTTTGGACTTACCCGAGGTCTCCCGTAATGTTGTCGAAGAGCAGATGGCAGCAGCGGTGGAAGTGCTCTCCGTTCCTCACTCGACCGCGGAGGAGCTGCGGTCGGTCCCGGCGTCAATGCTGTTGCAGATTCCACTCTCTCGCTCGGCGACGATGCCCTACATCGACGGAGTCGTCGTTCCCATGAAGATGACAGAGGCTTTCCGGAACGGCGCCTTCGCCAGGGTGCCCATGCTTATCGGGACCAACAGCTTTGAAGCAGGTTTCTTCGGGCCGGCCTGGTATGGAACCGTGCCGCAGAAAATGGGGGATCTTTGGCAGCAGGCTCGCACGTTAACCGATGGTTATGGCACGGGCAATGACGAATTACGGGCCGCGCAGATAGGTACCGACCGTTTCGCGACCATGAATACACGCGTCATCGCGACAGAAGCTGCACGGCATCAGCTTTCCGTTTTTCGCTACTATTTCTGCTACGTACCGGCTGCGCAACGTGGCGCGTTGCCGGGAGCGATTCACACCGCCGAGATTCGCTACGTCTTCGGAACTCTTTCTGGCGATGCGCAGGAGAATCGGGAAGACTTAGCTGTATCACGGCTAATCCAGGATCGGTGGACCGCCTTCGCCCGTAACAGCTATCCTTCCTCACCCAGCACTATGACCTGGCCGCAATACTCGCCCGAAGGAGAGACGATTCTGAATATCGGGAACTCGGGCGAGCAGCTGATCTCAGAGCCACGTCCGGCACTGCTGGATCTGCTGGAACATGCGGGTTCGTTCCAGATGAACTGACTGAAAGGAGTCGGAGTGCGTTTATTGTTTCGTGTGATTTCAACGCTCTTGCTGGGCTGCGGAACTGTGTGCGTCGCGCCGTGCCAGTCCGCGGCTTCCGCCACCAGTGGCATACCAGACCTCGCGTCCTGTTCGGTTCCGGCGGGTGAGGAGCCGTGGCGTGATGCTCGTCAAATTCCCGAATGTCGCACGCTTGAAGTGATCCATAGTATGAGTTTGCCAGAGAAGCTGCAGAGGCTGGATAGCCGGCCGGAACCCCAAAAGGGAGCAGGCTTTCTCCAGGTCCGAGCCGCCGATGGCCCCAATGGCATTGCGCGGGGTCCATTCCCCGGCCCTCCACCGCCGTCGGCACTCGGCGTCACCGCCTTTCCCAACGAGATTGTTGTGGCAGCCACCTGGGACCGCGACATGGCCGCTCAGTTCGGGAGCGCATTAGCGGATGAGTGGCGTGGCAAGGGCCTGTCTGAGATCATCGGACCAACGTTGAACATGATGCGTACCTGGCATTGGGGCCGGTCCGCTGAGACGTACGGTGAAGATCCCTTCCTGACGGGCGAGATGGCATCTGCCGAGGTGTCAGCGATCCAGTCGCAGCACGTGATTGCGATGATGAAGCACTTCGTGGCCAACAATCAGGACTGGGATCGGGTCGGCCACTATCCGGACTTCACCGGGATCAACGAGATCATCTCAGAACGAGCGCTGCATGAGATCTATTACCCCGGCTTCCGCGCGGCGATTGAGAAGTCGTCCGCCGGCGCCGCGATGTGCTCCTACAACCAGATCAATAGCACGTTCGCCTGCAACAACGGTGATGTTTTACCGGAACTGCGATCCTGGGGTTTCACCGGCGATATCACTCCAGACGCAGTTTTCGCTTTGCATGATCCCCTAAAGGCCATCCATGCCGGCGTCGATCACCTGGGCTTTGGCGTCTCCCTTAAAGCTTTCTACGACAGTGGCCAGGTAAATGAGCAGACCATCGACCGTGTGCTCTTCGACACGATCGTGCCTATCTTCAAGGTGGGAGTCTTTGACCATCCGCCCACCGGCACTCCCAAGGACAGGGTATCGACGCCGGAACATATCGCGCTCTCGGAACGGTTAATCGAACAGGGTTCGGTTCTTCTCAAAAACAAAGATCATCTCCTTCCCCTCACTCCCGGCAAGGTGAAGACCATTGCTCTGGTCGGTGTAGCTGCGGGTCCCGACGCGATTACAGGCGAGCAAGGCCCCATGGTCTATGTGGAGCAGCTGAGCGTGCCTGCGGATGCCATCATTCAGCGGGCGGGCTCATCGATGAAGGTGACCTATGTCAAGGCTGGAGCAGGTATTCGTGCCCTGCCCATACTCAGGGGAGACGTGATCGCAGGTGGATTTGCGGCTTCCTACTTCCGCTCCAGCGATATGAGTGGCTCGCCAGCCGCGACCCGGGTCGATGCTGCAGTGGACTTCGACAATATTCCGGCGCCTGAACTAGGTAAGCAAGTTATTTCCTTCGCTCCCCCCACACTTTCGTGGTCTGGCCGATGGACAGGAACACTCGATCCATCGTCGAGCGGAGAGTACGTCTTCTCCCTTGAAGGCGGGGGCGACACCACACTCTCGATAGATGGGAAACCGGTGGTGCAACTGCAACACGTCAACTTCAATGCGACGGCGCTGGGAACTATTCACCTGGATGCCGGCAAGCCAGTCTCGTTGCTGCTGGAGCACTCCAATGACTATGCGTTACTCGGCAGCCAGGTGCATCTCGGATGGTTTCCTCCTCATCCGCAGGAAATGGCACAGGCACTGCAGGCAGCGCATGCGGCCGACGTTGCCATCGTCTTCGCCGGCGAACAACTGGGCGAGGGCATGGATAAGCAAGTGCTTAACCTTCCCGGCGATCAGGACGCATTGATCGAGGCGGTCGCCGCGCAGAATCCACGTACCGTGGTTGTTCTCAATACGTCCACCCCGGTTTCGATGCCCTGGCTTGAAAAAGTGGGGGCAGTCCTCGAGACATGGTATCCAGGCCAGGAATCGGGGGTGGCCACAGCCTCGCTGATCTTTGGCGATGCCGATCCGGGAGGACGTTTGCCCATGACGTTCGCCGCGAGTCCTGACCAGGGACCCGCCAGGCAACCTGAAGAGTATCCAGGAGTGAATGGTGTTGCCCACTACAATGAGGGGATCCTAGCGGGGTATCGCTGGTACGACGAGCACCACCAGGAGCCGCTGTTTCCGTTTGGGTTTGGGCTTTCGTACACTACCTTCCGATTCAGCGATCTGAGGGTGAGCCGCAATGGGGATACTGTGAAGATCGAGCTTACAGTGAAGAATGTTGGGACCCGGCCAGGCTCCGACGTGGTGCAGGTCTACGTGGGAGAGCCGGCCGCAGCGGAGGAACCGCCCTCGCAGTTGAAAGGCTTTGCCAAGGTCAGTCTGCAGGCGGGCGAACAAAAACACGTAACCATCGCATTGCCCGTAAAGTCGTTTGCCTGGTGGAATGACCGCAGCCATAGATGGGAGTTATCGGCCGGAAACTACAAGTTCAAGATCGGTGAGTCTTCGCGAGATTTTCGGCTGCATGTCCAGATGTCCTTGGAGGCAGCGTCGTTTTAAAGATATGCACCAAAGGAGTAAGGATGCTCACGCGTAGAGATTTGCTCTCGACCAGTTGTGCCATGGGTGCGGCCACTCTGTTACGCGGCGGGGGAAATCCGGGTGCGCTTCGGTCCGGATGACAATTCATTTTGAGATCAATGATTTCTCGAGATAGCTCCCATTTTGCAACAAAATTGTGATCCCGACCGGAGCGCAGCGTAGTGGAGGGGCCTGCGGTTAATGCTTCGTTCAACCTGATTTGATGTTGCCCAAGCGCTCCCGAAAGCGGCGAGAATCCGCCGCCGAAGCACCATCCGTTCACCATCCCGATGGTTGGCTTCAAATACATCCGCAGCTCCTGCTACACCTCGAGCGGAAGCCCCACATAGTTCTCCGCAAGCGAAGTAGCTGCCGCCCGCGAGGTCATCACGTACTCCAACTCCGCAAGCTGACGCTTGCGGTCGAATGCAGGTTCGTTCTCGAACCGGTGCAGCAGTGACGTCATCCACCAGGAGAAGCGCTGCGCCTTCCAGATCCGTCGCAGACAAGTCTCCGAGTAGCTTTCGAGCTTTCGTCCGTCCCCATCGCGATAAAACGCTCCCACCGCTTCCGCCAGATGGTACACGTCGGCAAACGCAAGGTTCATGCCCTTCGCGCCGGTAGGCGGCACGATATGCGCCGCATCTCCGGCAAGAAACAACCGGCCGAACTGCAGCGGCTCGGCCACAAAGCTTCGCATTCCGGTCACGCCCTTTTGCAGAACCCGGCCCTCGGTCGGCCCCCACCCATCCGTGCAACTCAGGCGAGTTTGCAATTCGCTCCAGATCCGGTCATCGCTCCACTGCGCGATATCCTCATCCGGGGCGCACTGCAGATAGAGCCGCGTGATGCGCGGCGAGCGCATGCTGTACAGCGCGAAACCTCGCGGATGGTGCATGTAGACCAGCTCTTCCCGCGACGGCGCTGCCTCCGCCAGGATGCCCAGCCAGGCAAAGGGATAGGCGCGCTCGTAGATGCTCAGTGCGCCTTGAGGGAAGACGCCTCGGCAAATACCGTGGAACCCGTCGCAGCCTGCGATGTATTCGCAGCGGATCTCATCCATATGCCCATCCCGGTTCACGCGGATTCGTGGTCTTTCCGACGCGATTCCTTCCAGAAACACTTCTCCGCACTCGAAACGCACATCGCCGCCATCCGCAAGGCGCCGCTCGATCAGATCCTTGACGACCTCCTGCTGGCCATAAACCGTCACCCACTTGCCGGTGAGCTCCACAAACGGAATTCGGTGCCGCACACCGTGCAGTCCAAGTTCGATTCCCTCATGGCGAAGCCCCTCGCGTTCGAGTCGTTCGCCCACGCCGGCTTCGCGCAACATCTGCACGCTGGTGTGCTCGAGGACCCCGGCCCGCACTCGCTCCTCGCAGTAGGCGCGTGATTTTACTTCCAGCACAATGGAGTGGATCCCTTTGAGGTGCAGCAGATGCGAGAGCATCAGTCCCGCCGGACCCGCTCCCACAATGCCGACTTGTGTCTCGAACCGCGCCATGCTTCGCCAGTCACTTCACCGGTTGCTGGTTCAGGATCTCCCGGGCCGCGTGGAACGCCGAATTCGCGGCGGGAACCCCGCAGTAGATCGCGCAATGCAGAAGGACCTCGCGAATCTCTTCCGCGGTAACTCCGTTGTTCGCGGCAGCACGCATATGAAGGCGCAGCTCTTCGCCGCGGTTCAGTGCGACCATCAGGCCAATGGTCAGCAGGCTGCGCGTATGCCGCGGCAGGCCTGGACGCGTCCAGATCTCTCCCCATGCATAGCGCGTAATCAGATCCTGAAACTCCGCATCCAGATCGCTCTTTGCTGCCTCAGCACGATCGACATGCGCATCTCCCAGCACGCTCCGCCGCACCTGCATGCCCGCCTCGTGACGTTCTCGTTCATCCATCGATTTCCTCCCCTTCGGCAAGATGTTGCACTACGGCTCCGGCGAACTCATCCGCACACTCCCACGCCGACAGGTGGGAAGAATCCAACTCCACGTAGCGAGACTCTCGAATGGCTGCATGCAGCGCACGCCCATCGCTGGGAGGCGTCGCCGGATCATGCGTTCCGGTGATCACCAGGCTTGCTGCTTCGATCGCCCCGATTTGCGCGCGAAGATCGGCATCGCGCAATGCCGCACAACACGCCACATAGCCGCGGGGATCGGTCGCTGCGATCATCTCGCGGATCTGCTCCATCTCCTCCGGATGGCGCGCACGATAGGTTGGCGTGAACCATCTCTCGAGCGTCGCAGCAGCCAGCGGAGACATGCCCGTATCCTGCACCGTCGCGATCCTTTGCTCCCACATCTCCCGGCTTCCGATGCGCGCCGCCGTATTGGCAAAGATCAGCCGATGCAAACGCTCCGGCGCATGAATCCCAAGCCAGAGAGCCACAACCCCTCCCAGCGAAAGCCCACACACACTCGCTCGATCCGCCTCCACCTCATCCAGCAGCCGCAACACATCGCGTCCCAATTGCTCGATGGTGAAAGGTTCGGGCGCAACGCTGCTTTCTCCGTGGCCACGCATGTCGAAGCGCAGCACCCGGTAGCCTGCTCTCTAAAGCCGGCAGCACCTTGTCCCACATGTGCAGATTCGATCCAAGCGAATTGGCAAGCACGAGGAGTGTCCCACGCGGGTTCCCGCTCACCTCGTAGCGGAGGCGCGCTCCGCCGCTCTCAGTCGTGTGCATCCTGGTCCCCCAAAACTCGTGCAATGAATCGCTGGGCGCTGCCCAGATAGTTGCGGGCATCGAGCAACGCATCGATCTCCGCATCGCTCAGGTGCGCTTTCACCTCGGGCATCTGCTTCAGCACATCCGGACAACCGGCGTTTCTCCGTCAGCGCCCGATCCGCAGCCCTGCGCAGAAGATCGTGTGCCGCAACCCGTCCCATCCTGGGCGCAAGCGCCACACTCACTGCCTCCGAAAGCGGCAATCCCAACGTCGCCTCCATGTTCGCCTGCATGCGTGCCGCATCAACCTTTAATCCTTCCGCAATCTCGATTGCATACGCGAGCGAAGCCGATGCCAGGCGGAAGGCCTCCGGCACGGTATCCCATTCCGCCTGCCACAAGCCTGGCCCGCGCTCATGTTCCTGCGGCATCGCATGCAGCATCGTAGCCGCCAGGCCCGGCATCTTCGCGTGGATCGCAATCAACGCTGCGCTCGCCACAGGATTGTGCTTGTGTGGCATAGTCGACGAAGCCGCCTCGTCCCTCGCCGGCGCCTTCCGATACCTCGCTCACTTCGGCCTGCATTAAAAGCGCAACATCCCTGCCGAACTTCGCCAGCGTCCCGGTCAGAATCGCAAGCACCTGGACCATCGCAACCAGATTGTCGCGCTGCGCATGCCAGGGCAGTTCGGGCTCAGCCAGATCGAGAAGCCGGGCGAGCTCCGCCGAGATCGCACCTCCTGCCGTTCCCAGGGAAGCCAAGGTTCCCACAGCTCCGCCAAACTGCATCACAAGCACACGATTCGCTTCTGCGCGGATACGCTCCCGGTCGCGCCGCAACGCAACCAGAATCCCTGCCAGCTTCAACCCGAGCGTGACCGGTGGACCAGGCTGCAGCCACGTTCTGCCTTGCATCACCGTGTCTCTGTGCCTTCTCACCTGGTCCAGCAAAGCTTCGTCCAGCCGCGCCAGCGCTGCCTGCAGCAGATTCAAAGCCTCCCGCATCTGCAACACCAACGCCGTGTCGAGAACATCCTGACTCGTCGCCCCCAGGTGAACCGATCGCGCAGCAGCTTCGCTCCGCGTCACCACCGCCGCAGTAAGCTGCCGTACAAAGGGAATGGCGACGTTCCCGGCGTCCTTTGCCGCAAGCAGCAGAGCACCCATGTCAACAAAATCGGCCTTGAGCAACTGCTCCAGCACCGCCGCGGAACCTGCCTCCGCTCGCCCGTTGCTTTCGAGCGCGCAAGTAAGCGCCCACTCGAAGCGGGTCATGGCGCGCAACTGCTCCGCCGGCGAAAACACGCGGGTCATCTCCGGCGTCGAGAAAAGAAACGAGTTCATTCCTTCATTGATCATGCGAACAGACCCGGCTCTCTACCACGCAAAGAAGACCGTCTCACCTGTTCCCTGCAGGATGACGTCCCACCTGTACAAGTTCGCTCGACTTTCCTCCGGCTGGGCGATCAAAGTAGCGCGCCGCTCCTGGGGAATCGTCATAAGCACCGGATCGCCTTGATTGGCGTGCTCATCGCCGAAGTACACACGCGTGACCAGGTGTCGCAGCAGTCCGCGGGCAAACACCAGAACCAGCATGTGTGGCGCGTGTGCGCGCTCATTCCCTGCCCGCACCGCGGGGCGGGCCATCACGACGGAAAAGTTTCCGTCACCGTCTGTCGCCGCGCGCCGGAATCCTGCTGGAAAAACACCCGCCTCTCCATCGCCGCCTAATTTATCCCCAACCTTTGCCGCGCTCCAAAACTCCAGCATCGCGTCCGGCACCGGCGCACCATCGCGGTCCGAAACGCGGCCGCGTATCTCGATTGTTCCGGCCGTCTCCAGGGTGAGCGCCGGAGTTCGCTCGATCAGGTAATCAAGCCCGATCCGGAAGTAGGGCCCAACCGTCTGTGAACCGGCTGGGATTTGCACGGAGTCGCCGCTCATCGATGCTTCTCCTCAAACGGCGTGTCGCCTCTTCCCCGCAGCACCACGTCCCAGGAGTACGCCAGCAGGTAATTGGGCTCCGACCGCTCCATATCGAGCCGCGAAACAAGGCGCTGTCTCGCCGCCGCATCGGGAATGCTGTTGAAGATCGGATCGAGCGGCTGCAAGGGGTCTCCCGGAAAATACATCTGGGTTACCAGCCGCGAGAGAATGCCTGCGCCGAAAAGCGAAAAATGGATGTGCGCCGGCCGCCACGCGTTGTAGTGGTTGCCCCACGGATAGGCGCCCGGCTTCACCGTCTTGAACCAGTAGTGCCCGTGTTCGTCGGTGAGCGTGCGCCCCGCGCCGGTGAAGTTGGGATCGAGCGGAGCATCGTGTGTATCCACCTTGTGCTGGTAGCGCCCCGACGCATTGGCCTGCCACACCTCAACCAGGGCTCCGCGTACCGGCCTGCCGTCTTCATCCAGCACGCGGCCATGCACCACGATCCGTTCCCCGATCGGATCGCCTGCGTGCTGCGCCGTCAGATCGTTATCGCGCTCGCGAAGCAAACCATGCCCAAACACCGGTCCCGTCCTCTCTGTCAGCGTCTCGGGCAAGAGAACCAGCGGCATGCGCGGCGAACGCGGAATCGACGACAGGTAGGGAGGAAAATGATACTCAGGCTGCGTTCCCGGTATCGCCAGTTCTACGACGGACGGGTTCATCCTATCTCTCCTCAAACGCGCTCCATGGCCAGCGCAATACCCTGGCCCACCCCGATACACATGGTTGCCAAGGCCAGCTTGCCGCCGGACTTCTGCAACTGATGCGCGGCCGTCATCACCAACCGCGCGCCGCTCATTCCCAGCGGATGCCCCAGGGCAATCGCGCCGCCCGTGGCGTTGACATGCTCGGCATCGTCGGGCAGACCCAATTGCCGAAGGCAAGCGAGCGATTGGCTGGCGAAGGCCTCGTTCAACTGAATCCAATCGAAGTCAGCGATCTTCTTCCCCAGGCGCGTGAGCAGCTTGCGGGTGGCGGGCACGGGCCCAATGCCCATGACCCGAGGAGGGACACCGGCGGTTGCCATCCCCAGAATCCGTGCACGGGCGCGCAGTCCGTGGCGAACGGCTGCCTCTTCCGAAGCGACGATCATCGCGGCAGCCCCGTCGTTCACACCCGAAGCATTCCCCGCCGTTACAGT
The DNA here is from genome assembly GCA_963840675.1 of uncultured Acidobacteriaceae bacterium. Lineage (GTDB taxonomy): Bacteria > Acidobacteriota > Terriglobia > Terriglobales > Acidobacteriaceae > PALSA-350. The sequence goes on along the minus strand of CAWJAB010000039.1, from coordinate 84,811 downwards.
GCCGCCGGGAAACAGCGGTTTGAGCGCAGACAGCTTCTCAACCGTGGTATCTGGCCGCGGATGCTCGTCCTGCGACACGACTTTTCTTTCCTTTTTGCCGGGCGTCTCCACCGGCACGATTTCTTCCGCGAAAAATCCGCACTCCATGGCACGGGCCGCCCGCATCTGGCTGCGCCACGCAAACGCGTCCTGCGCTGCCCGTTCCACCGAGCAGTCGCGGGCCACATTCTCCGCCGTCTCGGGCATGGAGTCCGTACCGTACATCTCTTGCATCCGGGAATTGACAAAGCGCCACCCGATCGTCGTGTCGAAGATCTCCGCCGACCGTTGAAACGCCGACTCTGCTTTGCCGGTTACGAATGGCGCACGCGACATCGACTCCACTCCGCCCGCAATGATGAACTCCGCCTCTCCGCAGGCGATGGCACGCGCCGCCGTGCCCACTGCATCCATGCCCGATCCGCAAAGCCGGTTCATGGTCGTTCCCGGAACACTCTCAGGAAGACCAGCCAGCAGCGAAGCCATGCGCGCCACATTCCTGTTGTCTTCCCCGGCCTGGTTGGCACATCCCAGAATCACCTCATCCAGCGCACTCCAGTCAATGCCGGGGTTGCGCTGCAACAACTCGCGAATCGGGATGGCGGCCAGATCATCCGCGCGTACCTGCGCCAGCGCGCCGCCATAACGGCCAATCGGCGTGCGCACCGCATCGCACAGGAAGACTTGCCTCACGCCTCGTCCCCCAGCACGCCGTGAGCCGCTGCAGTCCGTGCCCTGAGTTCGCGAAGCACGTTCAAGCTCAGCGACTCGCGGAGCTTCTGTCTCTCCGCACTCCTCTGAGAATCGAATCTCCCAACCTGTGCTCTCTGCAATCGTCGTTCGGTCTACCCCCGGATGTATGCTCACAACCTCCAACTCCCGCGATTCGGGATTGGGCCGAAGAATGCACAGATTGGTAATCACGGCCGCTGGTCCGTTTCCCGGCAGGCCTAGCTTCTCGCGCGCATCGCCTCCGGTGAGAAACCCGACCGAGGTAACAAAATCGAGCTTGTCCACCAGCGTGCGCTTGGAGTGTTTCACGATAATCAGAACCTCTTTGGCCGAGGAACTGATCTCCGGCGCCCCGCCCGCTCCCGGCAACCGCACCTTCGGCTTCGCGTACGGACCCATGACGGTCGTGTTGATGTTGGCAAAGCGATCCAGTTGTGCAGCGCCTAGAAATCCTACGTCAACCCGGCCGCCCTGCAGCCAGTAGCGGAAGATCTCCGGGGTAGACACCACCGTGTCTGCCGTCTCGGCCAGGTTGCCGTCCCCAATTGACAGCGGCAGCACCGGGGGCTTCGCGCCGATCGGCCCCGACTCGTAGATCAGCACCACTTCCGGCGCATGGGTCAGCCGCGCCAGATTTGCCGCGGTTGACGGCAGCCCGATTCCCACAAAACACACTGCGCCGTTGCGCAGCATGCGCGCCGCAGCCACCGTCATCATTTCGTCCGCGGAATACACAGCGTTCACGGGTACACCGCCCGCACGTTCGCGTCGTTCTGCAGCATAAGGTACTCGGCAAAGCTCTGCGTGTTCCGGATATTTTGTTCCACCCACGCGGTGAAGCGCTCCCGGTTGCGGGAGATCTGGTCCCAGGCTCGATAGAACACGTTGTCGCGGTCGTAATACCCATGCGCGTAGGACGGAGTCGCCCCACGCGGCACCTCACACACAGCCGTCACCACCCAACTGGGCAGAATGCAGGCGTTCGGCGGCGCATCCAGCGAGCGCACGCGCTCTTCCACCGTGACGATCGCCCGCTTTGCGGCCAGCACTGCCTCCTTCTGCACGCCCAGGATTCCCCACAACAGCACATTGCCCTTCCAGTCCGCCTTTTGCGCGTGGATCACGGTTACATCCGGCCGCACCGCGGGCGTAGCCGCCAGCACCTCTGCCGGTGAAGGGACACGTAATGCTGCGTATTCGGTCATTGACCCTGGCAAAATCCGATCCCGCGTACCCCCGCAAAACTGCAAATGGCAGGTTTGCGGCGCCCGCAACATACGCATTGGCCAGATCGCTATGGCTCCGCTCTTCGATTTCGAGCGGACCGGGCCAGCCATTCTCCACGGCATCGCGAAACCGATGCAGAGAACCAACTCCAGGGTTTCCGCCCCATGAGAACGTCAGCTTCCCTGCACATCCGGCCCCGATCAACTGGTCGTAGATGAGATCCGGCGTCATGCGGACCAGGGACAGGTTCCGCCGGCCCTGGCGGATGATCTCATGGCCGGCGGCAAACGGAATGAGGTGGGTAAACCCCTCCAGGGCAACGCTGTCGCCGTCGTGTACATGGGCAGCAATTGCTTCGGATAACGTGAGCCAGTCCGCCATCCGCCCCCCTTTGACCGACCGCCGCATTATTACCCAAATATGCGATCTTGTACAAGATGTGCGATAATCGCTCACTAAAAGAGGACCTCCTTAGAGGCACGTAACGATTCCCGAATGAGCCCGGTTTTGTCCGCACCGCCGCTCGTACCCGCGGCTCCCGCCGATGAGCTCGCCTCCCAGGCGGGAAACCCCGACTTCGTCCTCTCCCTTGCTCGCGGGCTTCGGGTCATCGAAAGCTTCGAGGGCCATCACGACGGGCGCAGCATCGTCGAAATCTCCCAATCCACGGGCCTCTCCCGCGCTTCCATCCGCCGCATCCTGCTCACCCTCGAACTTCTCGGCTACGTTGAGCGCAGCCGCCAGGTTTACCGGCTCAGGACTCAGGTCCTCCGCCTCGGCTGCTCTTACCTCTCGTCCTCATCGGTAGTGGAAGCCGCCCGGCCCGTCCTCGAGCAGATCTCTGAGGAGCTGCACGAGTCGTCCTCGATGAGCATGCTCGACGGCGGCCAGATCGTGTACGTCGCTCGATCCGCCGCCAGCCGTATTCTCGCCGCCGGACTCTCCGTCGGCAGCCGCCTGCCGGCCTATTGCACCTCGATGGGGCGCGTTCTGCTCGCCGCGCTGCCCGATGAGGAACTTGCCGCATACCTGCGCGATCTCAAGCCTCGGGCCTATACGCCCAAAACCCTCACCCGCATCCCGCAAATCAGGAAAGCGATTTTACAGGTACGAAAGGACTGTTATGCCATCGTAGACGAGGAGCTCGAATCCGGCTTGCGATCCATTGCCGTTCCGGTTTTCACGCGCGGCGATCGGGTGGTTGCGGCCATCAACGTTGGAACTCATATTTCGCGTGTGGATCGCGCCACTCTCATGCAACGCTGCCTCCCCGCTTTGCAGAACGGCGCCCGAACACTGCGCAGCATACTCATCTGATCCCCACATTCACCGATGAACTATCAGGAACTTGCCTATGTCTTCTCCCGTTCGCGCCGACCATGTCGGCAGCTTGCTCCGCCCGGCGGACCTGCTCCGCGCCCGCACCTCGCACCTCGCTCCCTCGGAACTCGAGGCCGTCGAGAACCGGCATGTTCTGCGGGTTCTTGAGCGTCAGAAGGAGATTGGGCTCGGCATCTTTACCGACGGTGAACTGCGGCGCACCAACTTCATGAGCGATTTCACCGACGCCGTGGAAGGGTTTGACTTCGGCGATGCCGTCCCGCGGCGATGGAAAGACGATGACGGGAAGACAAGCGAAAAGGCGCAACACTCCAGCGCAACCGTCAGCAGCATCAATGGCGTCGTCACCTCGACGCTGAAGCAGCGCCAGCCGCTTACCGGGCGGGAGCTTCCCTTCCTCAAAGATCACGCTCCCGGACCGATCAAAATCACCCTGCCCAGCGCGACGCAATTTCCGGCCATCTCGTTCAAATACGGCATCACGGACGCGATCTACCACGATCCGTATGCATTGCTCAGCGCCATCACCACCATCATGGCGGAAGACATCCGCACGCTGGCCACCAGCGGCATCTCCTATCTGCAGATCGATGCGCCGCGCTACAGCTACTATCTCGATCCCAAGTGGACTGCGTGGATGGAGAAGGAACTGCGCGTCGATCCGGCGCAAATGCTGACTGCCTCCCTCAACGCCGACAACGCCTGCTTTGCGGCTGGCCGGCATCCCGGCGTCACCCTCGCAATCCATCTCTGCCGCGGCAACAACCGCAGTCACTGGTATGCGGAAGGAGGTTACGACGCCATCGCCGAACGTCTCTTCCACGAACTGGCCGTCGATCGTTTTCTGCTCGAATACGATGACGAGCGCTCCGGCACCTTCGAGCCGCTGCGACTTGTACCAAAAGGGAAAGTCGTGGTGCTGGGACTGGTCAGCAGCAAACGACCCGAACTGGAAAGCAAAGAAGATCTGCTCAGACGGATCAATGAGGCAGCCCGGTTCCTTCCGCTGGAGCAACTCGCCATCAGTCCTCAGTGTGGGTTCGCGTCAACTATGGAGGGAAACTTACTAACCGAGGAAGAGCAGTGGGCCAAGCTGCAGCTTGTGGTTGACGTCGCACGCGAAGTTTGGGGCTGAATGCACAACGGCTTTGGGAGACGTACATGGTCGAAGCAAGGTTATCGCCGCAGCTCGAGTTCGCTCTCGAACTGCGAGTCAACGTCGGTCCGGTACTCGAACTGGGGTGGGGTTCCTTCGGGCTGAGGCGCATGGTCCCCGTCACGGGTGGGACCTTTCGCGGCCCCGGGATTTCCGGTCGCGTGCTGCCCGGAGGGGCCGACTGGCAGTTTGTTGACCGCGACGGACTCACGTTGGTGGATGCACACTACGTGATCGAGACAGCGGACGCGGTCCGGATCGAGGTGAGCAATCCGGGGATCCGGCATGGCGCACAGGATGTGCTGGATCGTATCGCCGCCGGCGAACCCGTTGCCCCCAGCCAGTACTACTTCAGAACGACGCCACGCTTTGACCCTCCGGATGGACAGTACGACTGGCTCAAGCGGTCGATCTTCCTGGGGAATGCTGAGCGATATGCCGAGCTGGTGATCGTGAAAGTGTGGAGAGTCATTTGAGGGGCGCGATAGGCCATTCTCGGAAAATGGTTAAAAGGTGCGCGGTAAGCGTGGTAAGCGTGATAAGCCCTCGGGCAGGGGGATTTTTTCTGCGTTCCTGCGAGCTCCTGGCGGTGCTGAGGCCTTGCCAAGGGGCCGGGTTCTCGGGAAATGGCTAAAAGGTGCGCTCTATGCGCTCTGAGTTCTCGGGCAGGCGGATTTTTCTGCGTTCCTGCGAGCTCCTGGCGGTGCCGAGGCCTTGCCAAGGGGCCGGGGCTCTCGGGAAATGGCTAAAAGATGCGTGGTAAGCGTGATAAGCCCTCGGGCCGAGGGATTTTTCTGCGTTCCTGCGAGTTCCTGGCAATGCTGACGGCCGTCTCAAAGGCCGGGGTTCTCGGGAAATGGCTAAAAGGTGCGCACTAAGCGCACTAATTCAGTTTCGGAACCACTGTGGCCTAGTAAAGATCGCGAGGAGTGGCTTTCCTTGGAGAAAACCACGAAAAGGTCCTTTGACTTGCCAGGCGGGGAACTCGCCGAGACTAGTTATGTGCGCCTTTCTTCACGCCAAGCCGCATACATTTTTGTGGCCCACCACGCTCCAGGAGATCCGGTTCGTGCTACACCCATTGCGAAACCGCTTCAGTGGCGCTGCACTCACGCAGAGTGGCGGAGGCCGGTTGGCGGCCTCCGCCTGCAGTTTCAGGGCGGATGGAGGATGCCGCTGAAACCTCTTATTGAATTTTCAAACATCAAGGTGGCTTAGCCCTGAGGCTGATCACCGCGAAGCCGCCGGTTGATTAGACCTTGTCACTTGTATAGATACAATTCAGGGCGGTTTAGTTTATGAGGGTTGACTTTTATCTAGTTGCATAAGATGGTCTGTGGGCGCGGGAAACGGTGATCCACTGCGGCCCTTGAGTTCGGCAGTTTGACCCAGGTGAGCATCGTCTTCCGTGGCGATGCCCGGGTGCATGGGTCTGATGATTGTAAAGACTGCGTTTCCTCTGCTGTTCCATCGCTTGCTCCACGACCCGAAAGGCGTTCCCAGCGATTCAGAGCGCAGATCGAAGGGTTGCGACACAAACGTGCCGTCCAATCTACCCGACATGTCCCAAATTGTTGATTCGTTGGTGGAGCTAAGCGGGATCGAACCGCTGACCTCCTCGTTGCGAACGAGGCGCTCTCCCAGCTGAGCTATAGCCCCACAAGAAGGGAACAACTGAGCACTATTTTAGCAGTCCACAGAGGAAATGCGGTAAGCGGGCCCGCGCGCCCGGGAATCGCAGCCCGTTCTCGACGCTGCAGCGGTTTCGCAATCGGTGTAGACCGAACGCGGATCTCCTGTGGAGCTTTGTGGGACCACCGAACTGCATGCGGCTTTCCGCGAAGAAAGCCGCGCATCAGTTCTCTCAACTGGTACCGCGCTCAAAGGAAATCCGGGTAGCGAAAGATTTTTCGTGGTTTTCTCCCAGGGAAAACCACTCCTCGCGACTCCCTTATGAGACCACAGGGATTGCGAAACCGCGTTAAGAACTGGCCGCCTGCTGAGCCCGCGCAAGATCCCACGCGCACACCAGCCCCCACCGAGAGGCTATAGCGGGCCGCCCGGCGGGGATGAAAGACAAGAGCGGGGCGGAAGCAAGCTATACAGGTACCTCCAGCACTTCGCACACTCGGGTAGACAATTCCGTTCGACCCGGAATATAGCAGCGTGTTGGCGAGAGCTTGCCCAGGCCGGTAACATTGCGGAACCGGTTCAGGTTGAAGGCAGCTCTCTCGATCAACGTCATCTAATTGGCTGTACTCTCCAGAGAAGTCCGCCAAAAAATCCTGATATTGAAAATTCGCCAGCCCCATTAGACGAGCATCTTCCAGAAAGCGACGCTTGTGAAAAGCAACCTCGGCGAAAGAGGTTTCAATCTCTGAGCCCGCATACCAGGCTCCTCGCCGATGGTCATTGAAGCGGCGGCCGTCCGGGCCCGGATGGCAGAACGCAGCGTTGACGATTTGTGCTTCGGGTACCCCTAAGAGGAGCTCGCCAGGGCCTATCGACAGTATCCCGCCCCGCTCCGCGAGCTTCCGTCCGTTGGTCGCAGCATCGAGTTCGCTGAGTTCCGACAACACGGCCGGCGGCAACGGTAGGGTCTCTAAAACGCTGCCGCCGGCGTATTTAGAAGGGACGAGTCTATGGGTAGCAGCCAGTTCAATTTCGGCCGGGTGGGCCACTACTGGCCACCTCGCGCTGCGTCAAGTAGACTGCGGACCTGCTGCAATCCTGGTATTCCTTCCCGCACCGCGTAGCTTAGAGGCGTCATACCACGAAATAAGTGGTTATCGTTAGGCCGGGTCATCCACTGATCGGCCATTTCATCCGGAAGCAGGATGTGCAAGGCCTTGTAGATACCGACGACGTAAGAGATCCTTGTCAACTCATCTTGCTTTAGTGTCCCTGCGGCCGTCTTAAGCTTGTATAGGGTTGACCGGGGAACGCCGCCAAGAAGCTCTCCCGCCGAGTCCATCGGGAGTTGCCATTTCTCGATGATGGCGAAGAAGCCATCCACTCGCAGATTGGCTCAAACGCTCGCGGACTTGGAGCAAACTCAAGATCGGGAACGGTCTCAAACCGGTACCCAGGGGCGGTGTAGGTAGGGTAGCTGGCCATAAAGCCTCATTCTCCCGCTCAATCCAATATAATTCCATATTTGGACTAAAACAAGTCTCTTTAGAGAATAAATCGGAAGCTGCTTAATGAATTTGTCTCCTTTTGTTCCCCTAAGCTGGCCGAATGACGCTGGGGTTTAGGTGAAAGCCTAACTTCATTCAGCTGTATAGATGCGAATCGGGGATGGTTAGTTTGGCCTGCTTTGAATGGCATGCGGTGGCGACTCACCCTTCCTTCATAGAACCTTCGAGGTGGTCAAAGAGGGAATCCAAATGGGCGTTGGGAATCTGACCCTGCGCCATCGTGGCCGAACCGCCGCCCCGTAAACCGTAGACCGCGAGCGCCTCGCGTAGCAGGCGTCCCGCAATCGATCTTCAGATCAGCGCTGGCCGCCACTACCACCCGGGCTGGCTCCTCGCGGGTAGCGGCCAGCAGCACGCAAGTCTGCGGAGCCGTCGCAATCAACCGGGACGCCAACAACTTCAGATAGCCGGCATCGTGCTCAGTAAGCAGCCGCCGCACGACTCTGCGCCCCGCTTGCGCTGGATGCTCCAGTATCAGGCTTTCGGCGTGGTAGCCGGCCAGGTCCTCGGTGAGCTTCTGGCGCACTTTGTTCGCGGCCTTGCCCTCGGCCAATAGCCTCTCCACAGCCTCCGCCACGTCCAGACGACCCACTGACAGGGCGGCAGCGGTACGGGTCAGCGTTGCGAGATCCCGCCGGGCAGTCACAGCCGCGCGCAGGCCGCAAACAAACTCCACCCGCACGGCCTGCCGCACGCGTTCCGTGCCCCGGATCAGCAAGCCACCGATCTGGCCGGTGGTCTGAACGTGGGTGCCTCCACAAGCGTTCAGATCGATCTCGTCGATCTCGATCAGCCGGATGTCTCCTTCCCTCTCCGGCAGCTTGTGCAGAGCGCCGGCGGCGAACAGCATCTGCGCTTCCTCGCGCGGAACGGTGCGCATCGTGATCGCCCGATCCTCTGCGATGATCTCGTTCACCGCGTCCTCGACCCGCTCCAACTGCTCCGGCGAAATGCTTTCGCGGGCAACATCGATGGTCGAGGTCATCTCCCCCAGGTGGAAAGAAACCGTCGCCCCGCCGAGCTGGCGATATACAACTGCAGACAGCAGGTGCTGCCCCGAGTGCTGCTGCATGTGATCGCGGCGCCGACCCCAGTCAACGTACCCACGCACTGCAGTCCCGGCCAGCAATGGCTTCGGTGTCGTGTGCCACACCTGTCCTTGCTCGTCCTCCTCCACCGCCAGGATAGGAGCCTCGAGGAGCACACCCCCCGAGGAGGTCGCGGTGAGCATGCCGGTATCATGCGGCTGGCCGCCGCTGGTGGGATAGAAAGCGCTTCGGTCGAGGGCGATTTGCCACAGCGAGCGTCCCTGGCTCCGGGAAACCTCGCGAATATCGGAGACTTGCGCGTCGAACGAGGCGAGCGACGGATCAGCGTAATAGAGCCGGTCAGACATCCTAGACGCTATTCTATCCGTGGGCCCCGTGCCCGCAGCCGAGGATCTCGTGATCGGTGAGACCATCTCGCATTACCGCATTGTGGAGAAGTTGGGCGATGGCGGTATGGGTGTGGTCTATAAGGCCGAAGACCTTTCCCTTGGCCGCTTTGTCGCCGTCAAGTTTCTTCCCGACGATGTAGCTCAGGATCCGCAGTCTCTCGAGCGCTTCCGCCGCGAAGCCCGCGCAGCGTCTGCTCTGAACCACCCGGGCATTTGCACGATTTATGAGAACGGAGAACAGGACCACAAGCACTTCATCGTGATGGAGTTCTTGAATGGGATGACGCTGAAGCAGCGCATCACAGGCGAACCCATGGAAGTTGGGCTGGTGCTGTCGCTGGCCACCGAGATCGTCGACGCGCTCGATGCAGCTCACGCTGAAGGCATAATTCACCGCGACATCAAGCCCGCAAATATCTTTCTCACCAGGCGGGGGCACGCCAAGGTCCTCGATTTCGGTCTGGCGAGATTCACCCCGTCTGCCAGCGTTGCCCAAGGTGAGACTGACCCCTCGTTAGAGGGCTGGCAACACACAAGCACCGGTGTGGTCCTGGGAACGAGCTACTATATGTCGCCCGAACAGGTCCGGGGAAAGGAGCTGGATAGCCGCACTGATCTATTCTCGTTCGGAGTGGTGCTCTACGAGATGGTCACGGGGCGTTTGCCGTTTGGCGGCGAAAGCATAGGGGTGGTCTTCGATTCCATCCTGAACAGGACGCCGGTTGCGCCCGTGCGTCTGAACCCGGAATTGCCGGCCGAACTGGAGCACATCATAGCGAAGTGCCTGGAAAAAGACCGTAATCTGCGCTACCAACACGCTTCTGAGATACACACCGACCTGCAGCGACTGAAGCGGGACCTGGATTCGAGCAGCCGGATTTCGGTCGATTCCGACCATTCATCGGTCGCAGCCGGTCAGACCTTACCTACGCACCATGCCACCAATTCCGCCGGCCGAGGTGGAAAACGTTCCAAATGGTATCTTTCGCCGTGGACGATTGCCGGCCTTATTTTGCTGTGCGCGGCGGGAATCGGTCTGTATTCCGTCATTCATCGACCTGCCCCCATTCCCTTCCAGAACTTCACGATCACCAAGATCACAAATACTCGAAACTACACCGCAACGGCGATTTCGCCTGATGGCAAGTATCTTCTCAGTGTCATCGACGAAGATGGTAAGCAGAGTCTGTGGCTGCGCAACATAGCCACCAGCAGCGATACGCGGGTGGTGGCGCCGGCGGATGCATATTACGCAGAACTCACCTTCTCCTCGGACGGCAACTATATTTACTTCCTAAAGAGGGTTACGGGCGCGCGGGAGCACTTCGATCTGCTGCGAGCACCAGTGCTCGGCGGCACACCGCAGGTAGTGGTTCGGGAGGACGACTCCGGAGCGACCTTTTCCCCCGACGGTACGCGCATGGCCTTCACCCGTTCGAATTATCCAGAGAGCGGGAGGTTTTCACTGATCACCAGCAATCTGGATGGAACAGACGAAAAAATTGTTGCCACTGGTCCTACCACCTTTTTTTCCCATCTCGTTGCGTGGTCCCCCGACGCTCGCCAGATCGCGCTGGCTATCCTGGGTCCCACCCAGGGACAAGCGTTGATACAACTGCGCGACATCGTGTCTTCGCAGTCGCGAACTCTAGCCCATTTCGATGACGTACCGCTCAATGAATTGAGCTGGTTGCCGGACCGCCGCGGCCTAATGGCGATTTATGACACGCGCCTCGGTTATATTGAACACCCCCAGGTAGGCTTTATTGCCAACCCAGCAGGAAAGTTCCGCGCCATCACCAATGACACCAGTAACTTCCAGACGCTCAGCCTCTCGAGCGACGGCAAGACATTAGCGACAGTCCAACAGGAAAACACGGAGACTCTCTATCTGATGCCCGCCCAGGGCTTTTCGGGCAAACCACCTGAGCCGGCACGGGCGCAAAGCAAGGAAGCAGCCATGTTCGGTTGGGGGAACGATGGCAATCTCTACTTTGGAGATGGCGGCAGCCTGCTGCATATGTCGGTGGACGGCAGCAATCGGGCCACGTTCCTGAGAGACCCTGCGTCTCAGGTCATTCACCCAATCAGCTGTGCCGGTGGGAAACATGTGCTGCTCACCTGGACTAACCACGCCGGGAGCAAGAGGACCAACATCTGGCGAGTGGATGCCGATGGCTCCAATCCAAAGCAACTCAGCTTTGGCCCCTTGGATGTTGGCGCAATCTGCTCGCCGGACGGGCAGTGGGCTTACTACCAGAGCGTCGATACATTGCAGGTCATGCGCGTCCGCATCGAAGGCGGCACTCCCGAAGAAGTACCCGGGACCAGTGGTCTGCTAACCATGCCGGGACTGAGCTTTTCGCCTGATGGCAAATTGCTGGCGTTTTTCCACGCCAGCAAAGACCCCAAAACGAGTGCCGGCAAGTTGGTCATGGTTTCGCTCGATGCTGGGCCCAAACCGCGCGTCAGCTTTCTGGACGCCGACCCGCGCTTCGCAGAAGCTCCAAAATTTACCCCTGACGGCAAGGCGCTGACATACATCATTTTCGAAAAGGGCACGGGGAACTTGTGGACGCAACCCCTCAATGGATCTGCCGGCCGGCAGCTTACAGATTTCCGGGGGGACGTGATCCAGTATTTCCGATACTCGCCCGACGGAAAGAGCCTCGGCGTGATGCGTACCCATACCGAGTCCGACGTCGTCCTGTTGCACGACATGCAAAGCGCGGCCGGAAATAAGCAGTAGGCTCAGCTTCATTTCGATAGGCACACTCACCGTGTGTCATCGCGAAACCACTTTAAGGGAGATTTCAGAGTGCCACTTTTCGCAGGCCGAGCCGTCTTGAACGGGGCCGCCTTACTCACACTTCTGGGGACCGCCGCCGGACAAGTGACGACTTCCAGCCCCACCTGCACGGAGTTATTGCAGGCACAGGATGCGAGAGCCGTAGCGGCGTGCAAAGCGCAACTCGATCGAGGCCGAAAGCGCACCTGCCACGGAACGCATGGCGCGCATCGTCGCCGACGACGAATATGGCATTGCCCTGCTGGCGGTTGCCCATCAGCCGAAGCAGGCACTGCCGTTCCTGGACCGCGAGATCGCGCTCTTGCCGGCGAGCACCGTAAAGCCGGATAGCCTGCAGTGGGCGGTGGCATTCTGGCATCGGGCCACTGCCTATCAGCAGCTGGAGCAGTGGGAGCGCGCGGCGGCCGATCTAGGCACCGCGGAGGATACCTTAACCAAGGCCATCGCGGCAGCCGCCGGCGATGAGGCGATGGCGCGGCACTTTACCGAATTGCGCCAGCGGGTCCGGGCCCAGCGCGCAACCGTGCTGAATCGAATGGCCGCGAAGCGCAAAAGCTCTTAGCTACACAATAGTGTTATTAACCCCGGGGCATGGCTGCGCCAAACTCGATTGCCTATCCGGCATAATCAAGTAACACGGGGGTGTTATGCGCGTTTGCATCTGCTGCTGCGTGGCCCTGCTGCTGATGGCCGGGCAAAAGCAAACCTTGCTGGGGGAACAGGCCGCAGCTCCCGCCAATCCGGGTGATACCGCAACCACCCCTCCCATGAGCGATGAGGACAAAGCCGACCAGCTGAGCGAGCAAGTAGGCAAGTTAATGGTGAAGTGCGTCAACCTGCTCACCGCTCAGGATCCGCTCTCCTTAGACTATTGCAAACAGCAGCGCGATCTGGCCGAGCAGTATCCTCCACAGTTGCGTATGCTCGATAAGATGATGGCGCACGATGAATACGGGATCGCCCTCGCCGCCTTCGACCACAAGCAGGAGGCGCTGGAGGAGTTCAACCAGGAGATTTTGATCGTGCCCAAGGCAGTGAAGCCGGGCTCGCCGGAATGGAGCGTAGCCTACTGGCATCGGGCCATGCTCTACGCCCAAATGGGTCAAACCGATAAGGCCGACCGCGATTATCGTGCGGCCGAGGAAAATTTCCGTAAGCCATCGGAATCCGCAGACGCAACGGCCGCAAAGAAGCGACGGGCCATTCTGCGCCAGCATGCGGCTCTGCTGCAAAAAGAAGGTAAGACGGAAGCAGCGCATCAGCTATTGCAAGAGGCGTCGAGGTGACCCGATTTTGCCACGCGGCACCGGACAGAGCAGCGTGTGCGCCTTTCAATAAGAAAGGCGCATATGGTTCGCTAAACCACCAGGTTCCACAGGAAATCGGGAGCTGGGCATGACCGAGGAAGCGTCACCCAAAGAAAAGCCGCGGATGAAGGATATTCCTCGTGACCTGGAGCCTTATTTCATCGGCTTTCTGATGAAGGGCGAACGGTGGAACGATACCCAGGGCGCCGAGGCGGCCGAGCTGATGCCTCGCCATCTGGCATTCATGCGGGAACAGGTGCGAAGCCGGGCGCTATCTGCTGGCGGGGCCGATTACCGACGATGGGCCGGTTGTCGGCATTTTGATCATTGCCGCCAAAACCTCTTCGGAGGCGTTAGCCATTGCGGGAGCCGACCCTGGGGTGCAGGCAGGACGACTGAAGGTGGAGGTACACCCTGCCTTTCTGCCGTCGTTGAAAGACCTGAGGATCAACTATTCTTAGTGTCCCGGTTACGCCGCTCAGCCGCAGCCATGGCCTCGAGGTAACGCTTAGGCTTTTGCTGCAGCAGTGAGTGCTCAACCGCCTTCCGGTATCCGCCGGAATAGATGGCGTAAAAGACGGCCAGGGCGGAGCCAACGCCGAGCGCGAAGCCGAAGAAATACCCCAGCATGATGTTGTAAAAAGCGCCCATGGTCAGAAGCCGCCCTGCGCGGAGCGCGCACGATGAAGGACGGGTGGCCCAGCTCGTCCCCACTCACTCGCGTCCCAGGCGATAGGCGTGAGGTGGTGGCCGTGGTGACGAAACACAATCGGGCGAAAACCGGGGTTGGCGCCCATTTCATCAAAAGAGAGAACAACTTGTCTCCCCTTCTGCGTCCAGTGGCCATGTTGCATGGTGTCGTCTCTGCCGATGTAGAGCGTGGTCAAGATCGCCGTGCCATCGGCGGCCAGGGTAAGGGTATAGACACGTTTCGCCGGATCGCGCCGCAGGCGCATGCCCCTGATAGGTACCTGAAAGATCGACCACCCGCTCTTCGGCGGCCATGGGGACGCAGGCGGCTGTAATGAACCAGCAGACCGCTATCAGGTAACCGGGTGGCGAAGCGGCGGCGCGCATGACGAATGATCATAGATACCGTATGCGTCCGCAGTCAGCAAGAAACCGAGCGGAAATGGCGTATTATGCGTCTCTATAGACGACAGTCTCTTGGTTCAGCATAAGGCGCCGATAAAGATAGGCTATGGGAACCGTTGAAGGACAATTCGTCGGATGGCTGGAGGCCGAGCGAGTGGCCAAACCAGAGCACGATGCGCACGCCCAGGTGACCGCGCTGGTAGAGGAGTATTCGACCACGCTTTACCGCGTGGCCTATTCGGTCACGCGCAACGCAGCCGATGCGGAAGATGTAGTGCAGGAGACCTTCCTGCGCGTTCTCCGTCATCGGAACAAGCTGGCTGAGGTGCGTGACTATCGTGTGTGGCTGGTTCGCATTGCATGGAACCTGGTCCTCGACCGCAAGCGGCGCGCCAAGACGCGCCCCGAGACCGATGATTTTGAAGACCTGGCGCGGGTTCTGCCTGCCGGTCAACAGAGTGCGGAAAACATGGTGATTACGGCCCAGCGCCATTCCCACATTCTTCGGCTCATCGACACATTGCCGGCAAGGGAGCGCGAAGTATTGCTGCTTTCTGCGGTGAAAGAGCTGTCTACGGTCGAGATTGCTCTGGTCCTCAAGACAACCGAATCGACCATTCGCTCCCGGCTCTACCGTGCGCGGCACGCGCTCGCCGAGTTACTGGAGCAGGAAGGGAGCTTGCAATGAGCATACAGTCGGAAATCGACGAGACGCTGCGTCGCCTGGGAAGTGCCGAGCCCCCCTCCGGCCTGGAGAGGCGCATAAACCGTCGTCTGCAGATCCCACGCAGCCGCTTTTTCTTAACCAGAGTCCAAGCGGCGTGCGCTTTGGCAGCGTGCGTTGCTCTGTCCGCCATCGCGCTCAACCCGGTTTGGCGCGGCCTGGTGTTCCACACCCATGCCCATGTGCAGAGCACTCGGACGATCGACCCACCCCGAGTGGCCGCACCTGCGCCGGGCGGGTTTGGCGCTGCTTCAGCGGTTCACGTACCCGATCAGCCAGTTCCCGTACAGCCCACGCCGGTTAACCAGGGACGCGGCCGATCCAGATCGGGCCGGGCGGTGCTGCCGAACGGAACCCTGGCTCCTTTACCACGCGGCGTCGCCGCGCCTCACGCTCCCCCTCCCCCGGCTCCTGCTCTCTGCCTCCTGACTCGACTCAATGAAGAAGGGGCGGAGCTCTTTCAGCATTTGGAAATGCTTTAAAGCACCGCTTCGATCACGACGTGGACCACAGCCAGCACCACCGCTCCGACGAAGGCAGCGCCGAAGCTCGCGATCTGGAATCCGGGAGAGATCTTGCTCGCCAGCATGAGCATGAGCGCGTTGATTACCAAAAAGAGCAGTCCCAAGGTGAGAATCGCGAAAGGAAAGGTCACCACTTTCAAGATCAAACCCAACGTCATATTCAGAAAGCCGATGACCAGGACGGCCACCAGGGCAGAGGGCAAGCTGACCACTCGAAACCCGGGCACGAGATACGTCACCGCTAACAGGGCCAAGGCGCCCAGAATCCATTTCAACAGCAGATGCAACATCGCTTGATTCCTTTCGCATGAGAAACAGTGGTAACAGCCTACGCTAAGATGACCGGTAAAAGCAGTTTCGCAATTACGGTGGCCTCGTAGAAATCGCGAGGTGTGGTTTTCATTGGGAGAAAACCACGAGAAGGCCTATCCCTAAAGGATCCGGTTTCGGTGTACCCCAATCGCGAAACTGCTCCAAGGGGCAAGATGTCTCTTTTCCTGGTGTCGTTACTGTGGTTCGCATGGTGCGGGGCTGGGCAGTCTCCGCCCGTCTCCGCCGCCGGCCAGAAGACCGCTTTGCCCGACGCGGCAACCATGCTGCGGGAGGTTGAAGCTCACCAAAAGCAGCTGGACAAAGTGCGCGAAAACTATACCTTCCGCGCGGTGCAGACCGTCCGCCAGCTGGACAGCAGCGGGAACACGAAAAAGGTCGAAACGGAAGAGCACGAGGTCTTTTTTGTGAACGGCCATCAGGTGCAAAAGCTGGTTCGCAAAGATGGCAAGGACCTGAGCCCGGACCAGGCGCGCAAGGAACAGGATCGGGTCAACAAAGAGGTCCTCAAGATCTCGCAGCCGGGCTACGTCAATCCTGACAAGGATGAAATCACCGTGGCACGCCTGCTGCAAATTGTTACTTTTTCAAGGCCTCGCCGTGTTCGCCTGAACGAGCGGGATACGATTGTCTTCGACTTCGCGGGCGATCAACACGCCAAGACCCATGGCCGGGACGAAGATGCGCTCAAGAAGGTAAGCGGCACGATCTGGATTGATGAGGCAGACCATGAGGTCTCGCGCATGAGTGCGACCCTCGATGACAACTATCATGTTGGCTTCGGCCTGCTGGCGTCGGTCGCCAAGGGGAGCAATATGGTCTTCGATCAGGCGCTGATTCGCAACGAGGCCTGGCTGCCGACGGCGATTGCGTTGCATCTGCAGGCCAGGGCCTTCCTGGTGGCGGGCTTCCGGGCCGATGTCGAAGTTCGCTTCGACCAATATAAAAAATTCCAGACCGACGCCGTGCAGCAGCCGGGAGCAACGGCAACGCATTGAATATTTCTTGTGGAATAGTTGTTGGTTATTTTTGCTGTAGTTTTTGCGTCGCGATTTGACCGGCGGCGGTTTTCGAAGCCTTCAGCTGGGCGTATATCTTATTTGCTTCGGCGGGATTGGTCTTTTCGTAAAGCGCCGCCAATTGCAACTGCGCCGCATCGGCCGGCACCGTGGTGGTCGGTTTCGCGATCAGCTGGTTGTAAAGCACTACCGCCTGGCTGCTGCGGTTGGTTTGCTGGTACAAGTTGGCGAGCGCCAGCTTGGCCAACGACGCCAGTGGGGCATCGTGCCCGTCCGCAACCTTCGTCAGATAGCCCTCCGCTGCCCCCGTCTGGCCCAGGTCCATCGCAGTCAAGCCGGCGAAGTACCGGGCGGTCTTGCCCGCCTCAAAGAACCCATACTTGTTGGCGAGATCCACGAATTGCTGGTTGGCCAAGGTCGCCCGCTGCTTGGCGGTGGCAAACGTCGTTTCCCCGGGAGTAGGCGGCTGGCCGGGCTGGGTCAGCGGGGCGTTGTAGGTATCCATCGCCTCGCCGAAAGCCAGGTCGGCGGCGGCTGAGCGATTGCTGTAAACCACCGAACCAGCTACCAAAATGGCCAGGCAGACCACTGCGGCTACACCCGCACGGATAACCGTCGATCGATTTTCTTGAAACCAGTCGACACTGGTTTTGGTGGCATCAACTAAACGGTCGTGCTTGAGCGCGTGACGTGTCTGGGTATCCAACTAATTTCCTTTAGAAGCCATTTTTGGGAAGGGTCGCAGGGCTATGCCTTCTGCCGTCTGCGTGGGCCTCTAAAGTTTAGCAGCGCCGAAGTTTGCGGGTCAAACGGACGTACCTCGGCGCGCATTGACAGAACGGCCCGAACTCAGGCGGCAGCGACTGGGTCTTCGATCTCGCCGTTCTCGATCTTCTCCCGGCAGTCGATGCAGTAGGGGGTCCAGGGAAGGGCTTCCAACCGCTTCAAACCGATGGTCTTACCGCAGTGTATGCATTCTCCGTAAGTACCCTCATCGAGCCTTTTCAATGCCAGGCGGACGAGCGCCAGCTGCTCATGCCCGCTGGTGCTTTGGCTGAAAAGCATCTCTTTCTGGTAAGACTGCACAGCCTGGTCGGCAGCATCCAGCGCGCTGTCGGCTGCCACTTCGCGGCCCTGCTCCACCGCCGAGATCATGGAGTGCTCCAACTGCTTCTCCTGGCGGCGGAGGGTTTGTTCGAATCGTTCTATTGTTTCGGGATTATGCACCAATTTTTATTGCTCCTCAACACGGTCAAAATGTCGTTACGGCGTTTTCAACGTTGGTGTTGGGCAAGCAGTTACACTCTACGCAGGCGTTCCGCTAAAGAACGACTGCAGCCTCGCGACTCTCACCACATCATCGTAACTTCGAAAACGCTTCCTAGTGTCGCCTAATTGGACGCGGATTTCCGGTGAAATTTTCTTTCTTTTTAAAATATTTCCATTTTCTTTCACCTGCGCCAGCCCCGGACAGCCCAAGACAGCCCAATCGGGTATCTGTCTCCAGAGAGAATGAAGAAGAAAATAGCACAAAGGCATCCTGATAAGACGCAGCAATCGTAAGAAATGCTCTAGGCTAGTACCCATGTATGAAGACTTCCATGTAACCGATCATTGGACCCGCGAGGACCTGCACTGCCGCTGGACAGCGAACGTAGTGGCGATCGCAACCCGCCACGCGGACGCGGTGGATATCCGGTTTGAGGTAAATGGCCGGCCAGTCTGGATCGCCATGCCTGCGGATGCGTGGGTGGAACAGAAAAAGCGTTCCGGCCACGTGATCACCGACCGTCTGGCCGCCCAGGTGGCCGGCCGCTACCTGAAGCAGGCCGCCGAGAGCGGGTACGACAACGGGCGCGAAATGTACACCATGAGCATCGCCGAAGTCCTGGAGCAGGTGGACGCAGTGATGAAAGAGGCTAAGCACTCCTCCCTGCTGCCGGAACTGCCGGTGATGCCCGGTTCCTAAGCCTGGGCAAAGCGCCGCAAGGGTTTGCTCCGGTGATTACACTTGAGTAAACTCGTGGTTGCCCAAAGCGGTCGCCAGGAGGTGCCTGCGTGGATTCAGTCAAGGTAACCGCACTGACAGGGAAGCTGGTGGAAGGCTCCCATGTCCACAGGAACCTCTCCACCCCGCAACTGGTGGAAGCGGCGATTGCCCGGGGCGAGGCCAGTCTGGCCGATAATGGCGCCCTGGTCGCTCTCACCGGCGCCCGAACGGGACGTTCCCCGCGAGACAAATTTATCGTGCGGGATGGTATCACCAGCGACACCGTGGATTGGGGCAAAGTCAACCAGCCCTTCGACCCGGCAAAGTTTGAAGCTCTGCTGGCCAGGGTCGTGGCCCACATGCGCGAACGGGACCTTTATGTCCTGGATCTGTACGCCGGAGCTGACGACCAATACCGGCTTCCGGTACAGGTCATCGCCGAGTATGCCTGGCACGCTCTGTTCGTGAAGCAGTTGTTCGTTCGGGTACCGGCAGGGGAACTCGGAGGCCATAAGCCTGAATTCACGGTGATCGCCGCTCCCGAATTCGAGGCTGTGCCGCAGCGCGACGGCACCCACTCCAGCACCTTCATCATCACGGATTTCACCCGCCGCATCATTCTCATCGGGGGCACGAAATACGCCGGCGAGATGAAGAAATCGATCTTCGGCGTGATGAATTTTCTTTTGCCGGCCCGCGACGTCTTCCCTATGCACTGCTCGGCCAATCTGGGCCAAGCCGGGGAGACGGCGCTCTTCTTTGGGCTTTCCGGTACGGGCAAGACTACGTTGTCCGCCGATCCGGCGCGGCGGTTGATCGGGGACGACGAGCACGGCTGGAGCGAGAGTGGCATCTTCAACATTGAAGGCGGCTGCTACGCCAAATGCGTCGATTTGTCCGCGGAGAAGGAACCCCAGATTTACCATGCAATCCGCTTTGGGGCGGTGCTGGAGAATGTGGTGATCGATAGTAGAACCGGAACCCCGGATTACAGCGATATCCGCTACACGGAAAATACTCGCGCCGCTTATCCCGTCGAGTACATCTCCGAGGCTGTTATTCCTGGCGTGGGCGGTCATCCCAGCCATGTGCTCTTTCTTACTGCGGATGCGTTCGGCGTATTGCCGCCGATTGCCCGGCTGAATCCGGCGCAGGCCATGTACCACTTTCTCTCCGGCTACACGGCCAAGCTGGCGGGAACCGAAGCAGGATTGGGCAGCGAGCCGGTGCCGGAGTTCTCGACTTGCTTTGCCTCGCCGTTTATCCCCCTGGCTCCCGCGGTCTACGCGAAGATGCTGGGCGAACGGCTGCAGCGGCACAACGCGCAGTGTTGGCTGGTGAACACCGGTTGGACCGGCGGCGCGTTTGGAACCGGTAAGCGCATGAGCCTGAAGCACACGCGGGCCATGGTTACTGCCGCATTGTGGGGCCGCCTGAACAACGCGGAATTTGTCACCGAGCCCGCCTTCGGCTTAAGCATTCCCCCTGCTGCCCTGGCGTGCCTGCGGAGTTGCTGAACCCGCGGAATGCGTGGAAGGATCCGCGCGCTTACGATGTACAGGCTGTCATGCTGGCGGAGAAGTTCGAGAAGAATTTCTCCAAATTTGACGCGCCCGCCGCTGTTCGCGAAGCCGGCCCCACGGCCAGAAAATCGAAAAGTTAGAAAGCGCTCCGAAGCAAACGGAGTAGTCCCGAAGGGACGACCTGAAAATAGCCCAGGACGCAGTCCGAAGGACGGAGTCCTGGGTTGGGCGGTGAGGGGACGAATAGTCCCGCAGGGACCGCTGCGGTTTCCCCACGACATAGTGGAGCAGGTTGCTTTCAGCCGTCCCTTCGGGACTTCTCCGGAGTGGATGGCGAAACCCAGGACTGTCGTCCTGGGCTACTTTCAGGTCGCCCCTTCGGGGCCGGACTTCCTGCGAACTCAGTGGCTTTGGCAAGCCTCTAATGCGCCATCACCTTACGGGCGAGGCGCGCCCACGGTCTCGCGTTTGAGACGCTGGGGGTCATGCAGAGGGACCCCAATCCCGGTTCTCACGCGGGGCCTAAGAGTCTGCGTGAAGCTATTGCTTACGGAATTCCTCTAGTGAGCCATCACCACGGGTACCTTGGGAGCGACCGTGCGCCCATCGTGGAAGATGGTCACGATCGATCGCGTATTGGTGATGTCGTCGAGGGGATTGGCGGCCAGGACGATCAGATCGGCGCGTTTACCTGGCTGCAGTGTTCCGCGCTGCGATTCGATCCCCAGCAACGCAGCGTTGCTCTTAGTCGCACATACGATCGCTTGCATGGGTGTGAGCCCCGCGTGCACCATGTCTTCCAGTTCTCTATGCTCGGAGAATCCAGGTATCCGGGTAGGCATCGCGCCGGAGTCTGTGCCAAAACCGACCAGCACGCCGGCGTCGTAAACCGCCTTCAGGTTCTGCTGGTCCATGGCAAAGTCCGCCTTGTGCTGCGCGGTCTTCGGATCCTGGTTTATCTTCTCGGCGTAAGCATCACTGGTGAGCGTGGTGAGCAGCACGGGGGAGATAGCGTCCTTGAAGAAATCAAGCTGCATGAAGCCGGGATGCTCGGCGTAGATGTAGAACGACTCGTCGACAGTAAAGGTGGGAATGTACCAGATACCCCTGCGCTTCATGGCTGAAATCAACTCCGCGTCGATGGGCTTGTCGCGAACGCTGTGGGCCAGCACGTCCACGCCATCGTCAACCAGCGACTTCGCGTCAGCCAGGTAATAGACATGCGCGGCCACGCGCAGATGGTGCTTGTGTGCTTCCTCGATCACCGCCCGGTAGATTTCAGGTTGCATGGAGGGTTTGGTTCCTCCAACGCTGTCGACCCACACCTTGACGATGTCTGCGTGCCGCTTGGCCATCGCGTCCACGGCCGCGCGGGCTTCGGCGGCGCTTGCCGGCCGGTAGATCTGATCGGGGGCCGCGGGCAAGCCCGGGGCAGCGTCCGGAACACCGATACCGCGGTCCGCGGTCAGGACGGTCGCTCCATCGAGTTTGCCCTCGCGCTGCTGCTGACGGATGGAATAGAGAAGATCGCGGTTTACCCCCAGCGACAACATGGTGGTGACGCCGTAGCTCTCATATTGCCGCAGTTCCGCGAGGACGTTTTCCTCGGTGTAGCCGGTGGCCGAGTTCTGGCCGTTGACAACCAGAGCTAGATGGCCGTGGGCGTTGATCAGACCCGGCATCACCGTATCGCCATGCAAATCGAGAACCCGCGCGCCGGCAGGAACTGCGGCTGCCGCCGATTGAATGGCCTTGATGCGATTGCCTTCGATCAGGATTGTTGCATCTTCCGCGGGAGTGCGGCCAGTGCCGTCGATCACCCGCACATGGGTCAGAGCCGTCACTCCAGCGGACTGGGCCGGAGCTGCGGCGAGCGATAGGGGCGCGAGCGCGAACAACAACGCCACCGCAGAAACCCGATTGCAAGATGTGCCCAGAAGCATGTTCGTCGATTGCTCCTTGTCTCCTGACATCTTACGTCTCCCGATTGTTCTATGTTCCTCAGACAGGCCGGGGTGAGATACTCAGCGCGAGGTGCACTGGCAATGTGGCTGGCGCTGGCGATTATTCTGATCCTTCTTTGGGTGGGCGGCTTTCTGCTGTTTCACATCGCTGCCTTTGCCCTGCACATCCTGCTCATCGTGGCGGCGGTGGCCCTGGTCATCCACCTTCTGGGTGGCCGCCGCAGAGCCGTCTAGCCAAAGGGCCTACTCGCTGTAGTGCAACAGGCTGAAGACGTCGTAGTCCTTGAACCGGTCGCGCCCATTGAGAAAGTCGAGTTCTATGGCGAAGGCGAGGCCGACAATCCTGGCCCCCAGCCGGCGGACCAGTTTCACGGTTGCCTCCATCGTGCCACCGGTGGCCAGCAGATCATCCACGATCAGAACGTTCTGCCCGGGCTCGATGGCGTCGAGGTGGATTTCGAGCGCGTCCGTCCCATACTCCAGGTCATAGGTCACGCGCGCGGTTTCCGCAGGCAGCTTGTCGGGCTTGCGCACCGGCACGAAACCGGCATTCAGGCGGTAGGCGAGAGCCGGGCCGAAGATGAATCCCCGAGCCTCAATGCCCAGCACCAGATCGACGTCTTCTACGCCGATGTAGTGCGCGGCCAATGCGTCGACCAGGGTCGCGTAACCCTTTTTGTCCTTGAGCAGGGTTGTAATGTCGTAGAACAGAATTCCTGGTTTAGGGAAATTGGGGATGGTTCGAATAAGAGATTTCAGGGGCTCACAGTTAATCTCGGGGGATGGGGCATGCGTACTTACCAGGCTCCTTCAATCTGAAATGATTCGAGGCCATCGGCCATTGATTCGTCCATGTCGGTCTCATAGACCGCATCTACACGGCTACCGCGCGATCCGCGTTCCAGCACGGCGCGCAGCTCAGCCAATTGCTCCAAAGTTCCGGCGACCATAATCTCTACCTCGCCCGCCTCGGTATTGCGGACCCAGCCCTTGAGCCCGCGAGCTCCTGCTTCCCGATGGACAAGCCAGCGGAAGCCAACTCCTTGAACGCGGCCTTTGACGATGTAATGCCGGACCATAATGATCGGGCCCTATGCCCGGGAGAGATAGGCGCCCTCAGCGGTGTCAACCCGGATCTTTTCCCCTTCGTTGATGAATGGGGGCACTTGAACCACCAGGCCAGTCTCTAGCTTGGCCGGTTTGGTGACGGAAGAAGCGGTGGCAGATTTTAGGCCAGGCTCGGTCTCGACCACGGTCATTTCCACCGTTCCTGGCAGCTCAATACCAACGGGCACGCCATCGAAAAACGAGACCTTGATCTGAAGATTGGGGATGAGGTACTCGATGGCGTCGCCCAGAGTGGCGCCCTTCAGGTTCGTCTGCTCGTAATTCTCGGTGTTCATGAAGTAGTAGTCGTCACCGTCGGAGTAAAGAAAATCCATCGGAACTTCGTCGACGATGACCCGCTCGATGGGGTCCGGCGACCGGAAACGGTGTTCGAACATGGCGCCGGTCCTCAGGTTGCGTAGCTTGGCCTGGATAAATGCGCGCAGGTTTCCGGGGGTCCGATGTTCGACGGCTGAAGACCGTATGCAACTCGTTATTGTGCTTGATGATCATGCCCGGACGCATCTGTGTGGCGGGAATCGCCATAAAAGAAAAACTCCTTGATCGACTGCTGAAATGGGGTTACCCCAACCATCGATTGTAGCCCCTGCCCGGAGGAAACGGCGGCGACCGCTATTGGGAGAAGATTCGGGAAAAGAAATGGCCAATGCGATGGAAGAAGCCTTTGGACGGCGGTTTGGGGTTTGCCGGCGCGGATGCGATCTCCGGCTGCGACGACGTAGGTGTCTGGGGTGCCTGGGTGGCTGCGGACGCTTGGGCGGCCGGCGCAACGCTGGGTGGCGGCTGCACGGTGGCGACAGGCGGCGCTGTGGTACTGGCCGGCACAGGCGGAGCCGCTGCGGGGGCAGGCTCAGAGCTGGCAGACGCAGCCGGGGCGGCAGGAGGATTCTCTCCGTTGTAGGTGAGAGGCACAGTAACCTGAGCATGCGTTTGCCCCGGAGGAACCGTAGGCACGGAGGATTGGCTTGGGAGGTGCTGCCAGCCCCTCGCTTTCCGCGATGGGGAAAGCCGTGTCCGCAGGCGTGGAAGAAGGGCCACCCACGGGCCGTCCTGGCGGGGCGGGAGCCGTTGCCGAGTTCCCGCTACTGGCCACCGAGGTTACAGGCATGGCCGGGCAGCCGCAGGGCTCCGGCTCATGATCCACCACTTCCTTCAGACTGCCATGCTGAAAGCTGACGCGCTGATCCGGCAGCACGCGGTAGGCGCCACCCTCCAGTTGACTGCTCACCGTGACATACGGCGCATCTGTGCCGTGATTGTCAATGCAGGTGTCGCCCTTGATATTCACGCGGATGCTCAGTTGAGCCTGGCCCGGGCCGGAGATGAGGATGCGCAGATCGGGAGTCATCAACACATCGGAATACTTGCCCACCGTGTAGTTGGCTTCGATCGCGCCGCGATCGAGGGCCATCATCAGCGCACTGCTCGCGGGGTCGTCGATGGATCGGTCCTTGGCCAGGTGAACACTGCTGGTCGCGCACAGTTGCAGCCCACCGCCCCTTTGCAGGGAAATCTTCACCGCCTGGTCTCCGGCGGTGATCTGGCTGCCATTCCCTAACAGCGTCTCGCCATGGGAAATATCGACTGCCCCGGAGACTTGCACCTCGGTGGCCGAGGTTCGTCCGATAGGCTGCTGGGCGGCCAGCGGCAGCGCTGCAAAAGCAAGAGAGGCGGCGAGGAGAATGCGCATTGTCACAGAGAGAGAAAATTCCGGATCAGGCTCTTGCCGTCGACGGTGAGCACGCTCTCGGGGTGAAACTGGACGCCCTCGATGGGAAAGCGGCGGTGGCGCAGGCCCATGATGGTTCCGTTGCTGCCGCCGTTCTGGACCCGTGCGGTGACCTCGAGCTCCTCGGGCAAACCCTCGTCCGCAACAATCAATGAGTGATAACGGGTACAAGTCATGGGACTGGGAAGGCCGGCGAAGAGATTGCGGCCGTCGTGCTCGACCGGGCTGGTTTTGCCGTGCATCAACTGCGGCGCCCGCACTACGTTTGCGCCGAAAGCGGCTCCAATTGCCTGATGGCCGAGGCAAACACCTAAGATGGGCACCTTGCCGGCAAAATGCCGGATGAGTGGAATGCTGATGCCGGCTTCCTGCGGGGTACACGGTCCAGGTGAAAGCACGATGCGCTCCGGCTCGAGATCCTCGATCTGCTCCACCGTCAATTCGTCATTGCGCCGGATGATCATCTCGGCGCCCAGCTCACCCATGTACTGCACCAGGTTGTAGGTGAACGAATCGTAGTTGTCGAGAACGAAGACCATACGGGCCACTGTCTTCAGTGTAGACCATGCCGCGCCTGCGCATGACTCCCAGGTCTCAAAAGCGAGACCTGGGCCACCCACCCCTTGGTTACGGGTGCAGAGAGTGGGCACAATACTTGCTATTTGCGGTGTTGACCTGCGGCTACGGCGCGCGCTCTTTCGACGGCCCGAACTACCGCTTTAGCCTTGTTGACCGACTCCTGGTATTCCTCCTCGGGCACGGAATCGGCGACAATGCCCCCACCCGCCTGAATGTACCCCTGATCGCCCTTCATCAGCATGCTGCGAATCGCAATGCAGGAATCGAAATTTCCTGAAAAATCGGCGTAGAAGACACTCCCCCCATAGATGCCCCGGCGGGTCGGCTCCAATTCTTCGATGATCTCCATGGCGCGGATCTTGGGTGCGCCACTCAGCGTGCCGGCCGGAAAGCAGGCGCAGAACGCATCGACCGCAGAGAGTCCTTGCTTAAGTTGCCCCTCGAGAGAGCTGACCAGGTGCATCACGTGAGAATAGCGTTCCACGTGCATCAGGCTCTTCACCCGCACGGTGCCAAACTCACATACCCTGCCGATATCGTTGCGCCCCAGATCGACCAGCATCACATGTTCGGCCCGTTCCTTCTCATTGGCCAGCAGTTCCTGCTCGATACGGAGATCCTCTTCCTCGTTGGCTGACCGAGGCCGCGTTCCCGCGATGGGACGGTACTCGACATGACGCCCTTGCACCCGCACCAACAGTTCGGGAGACGAGCCTACCAGGCAGGCGGGCGGAGCAGCCTTACGCGCCTCCAGGCCAAAACGCAGGAAGTACAGGTAAGGAGAGGGATTGACGATGCGCAGAGCGCGGTAGATGGAAAAAGGATCGACTCCTGGCTTCAGTTCAAAACGCTGCGAAAGCACGGCCTGGAAGATGTCGCCGGCGGCGATGTACTCCTTGATCCGAGCGACCGCGGCCAGGAAATCCTTCTTGAGGGTGTGGCTGGTAACGGAGAGTTTGCCCCGTGGCTTAGCCTGTCGCGGCCTGGGGAGTGGCCGGCCCAGGCGCTTCTCCAGCCGGGCTAACCGTGCCTTCGCGTCGGCGTATGCGGCGGCAGGCTTCAGCCGGGATAGATCGGCGGTCACCATCAACTGAATCTGCTTGCGCACATGGTCGAAGGCCAACACCTCATCGAAGAACATCAGGCAGGCATCCGGCACGCCAAGATCATCCTTGGCCAACTCCGGCAGGCGCTCAAGCTGCCGTACCACGTCATAGGCGAAGAAACCAACGGCGCCAGAGGTAAAAGGCGGCAGCCCGGGGATATGCGCCGGGGTCTGCCCGGCCAGCAGTTCCTTTAACAAGGCGAAGACATCTCCCTGCAGCGACCGGGTCTTGCCTCGCTCATCGATGACGATCGACTTTCCCCGGGACAGAATGGTGCGATAGGGCCGGACGCCGATAAAGGTATAGCGGCCTACTTTTTCGCCCCCTTCCACGGATTCGAGAAGAAAGGACTGGGGTTCATCGGAGGCGAGGCGCAAAAAGGCGGAGACAGGGGTCTCAAGGTCCGCCGTGAGCGTGCGGTAGACCGGGACCAGGCTGTGGGCCTGGGCCAAGCGGAGGAATTCAGCCCGCGAAGGGGAAATGGCGGTATCTGCCAGCATTCCTGCTCATACTAAATGGCCATAGCCTGGAGCAGTTAAAGAGTAGAGCATTCCCCCTGAAGATGAATGCCGCCGGGTGTCCTATGTGAGGCATCTCAAGCATTTGGAATGCCGTTGGGCGCTTGCCCGAGCTTCTTCGGGACGCCTATACTCGATAGGTTTGGGGTAGCTCGAGAAAAGAGGTCCCGGCTACGAGGGCGCGAGAGCGCGCAGAGCTCGCCGGGAGCGTAAATCTGAGCTGAATCGTTGGCTCGATTTCGCCCCGTCGGAGTGCCTGCGCCGTCCCGCCCGGGCGCGAACGGCTCAACCGCGGTGGGACTCAACGGACTGCCAAGGCAGTCCATTTTTCGGAGATTGTTATGCCAACCGTATCGCTCGAGCAGGAGATTAATCCCTGGGAAGCCCAGGCTGCTCGGTTTGACTTTGCCGCACGAAAACTCAACCTGGATGAAGGGCTCTGGAAGGTACTACGCTACCCTGCACGCGAGGTCATCGTGCACATCCCCGTGATGATGGATAACGGAAGCATTGAGGTGTTCACCGGCTTCCGGGTACAGCATTCGATCGCCCGCGGTCCGGGCAAAGGGGGCATCCGCTATTCCCCCGATGTGACCCTCGATGAAGTTCGCGCGCTGGCCAGCTGGATGACCTGGAAATGCGCCGTGGTCAACATTCCCTTCGGAGGCGCCAAGGGGGGCGTGATTTGCGACCCCAAGAAGATGTCGATCGGCGAGCTGGAGCGGATGACGCGTCGCTACACCTCGGAGCTGATCGAGTTTATCGGGCCGGAGAAGGACGTGCCCGCTCCCGACATCAACACCAACGAGCAGACCATGGCCTGGATCATGGATACCTACTCCATGCACATGCGGCAGACGGTGACCGCGGTGGTGACGGGAAAACCGCTGAACATCGGGGGCTCGCGCGGCCGCCGGGAGGCGACGGGGCGCGGCATCAGCGTGGTTTGTGACGAGGCCCTGCGGTACCTGAACATGCAGCGCGAAGGATGCCGGGTGATCATCCAGGGCTTTGGCAACGTGGGTTCGAACGCCGCCAAGCTGATGATGGAAAAAGGCTACAAAATTATCGGCATCGCCGAATACGACGGTGGACTCTACAACAGCAACGGGATCGACATCCACCTACTGCTCGAATACCGCCAGCGCAATGGGACAGTGCTGGGGTTTAGAGGCGCAGAGGCTGTGGATTCTTCTGACTTGCTGACTTCTGACTGCGAGATCCTCATCCCCGCCGCCACGGAAAATGTCATCACCAGCCGCAATGCCGATCGCATCAAGGCGCGCATTGTCTGCGAGGGCGCCAATGGCCCGACCACCGCTGTGGCCGACGAGATCCTGGCCGACAAGAAAATCTTCATTATTCCCGACATTCTGGCCAACGCCGGCGGGGTCACCGCCTCCTATTTCGAGTGGGTGCAGGACCGGCAGGGCTATTTCTGGAAGGAAGCCGTGGTCAACGAGCAGTTGGAGAGCATCCTGGCGGAGAGCTTCGGCGACGTGGTTCGCTACGCGGAAGCGCATGCAGTGAACAATCGCATTGCCGCCTACATGCTGGCCATCGACCGGGTTGCCTTCACCATCAAGCAACGCGGTATTTACGCCTGAATCGAGGTCAGGGGGCCCGCAGGTCGGGCCCCTTTCGGTTCCTTTCGACCGGGGGCGCCTGATGCATAATGAATAGAAGGGCGAACGCGGTCCTTTCCTCAACCAATCGAGTCGATCGTGAATCTGCCGAACTCCATCACGATGAGCCGCATCTGCTGCATTCCCTTGCTCATCTGGATGCTGTCCAGCTACTTTCCCTTTCATAGCTTCCACGGTGAACAGGAAATTGCTGCTTCGCTGGTTTTTATCCTGGCTTCGATCACCGACGGGGTCGACGGATACCTGGCGCGCAAACGTGGCCAGATCACCACCATGGGCATGCTGCTGGATCCGTTGGCCGATAAGCTGATGATCACCGCGGCCTACATTTGCCTGGTGCAGTTCAACCCCCATCTCATGAAAGCCTGGGTCGCGGTGCTGGTGATCGGCCGCGAGTTTCTGGTCAGCGGCCTACGCTCGATCGCCAGCTCGGAAGGCTTTACCATCGAAGCCAGCGATCTGGCGAAGCTGAAAACGGTCATCCAGATTGTTTCGGTGGTGGCCGTTATCCTGGCTCACGGCTGGTATTCCTGGCACTTCGGCTGGTTCATCCTGCCGGTAGAGTGGATTGCGTTCGCCGCCATTTACTTTATGGTGCTGGTCTCCATAATTTCCGCAGTGGATTACTTTGTGGCCTTCTGGCGGAAGATCGATCACGCGGCCGCCGGCCGGCGCTCCCGCAGCTTTCGTCCTAAGCCGTAAGCAGGATATGCCGGCGGCCAACAAGGTCGGTTAGCGAGGTCTAAGCTTATAAACGAACCTGAGGGTCCTTTAGAGGGTGTGTTTAGAACATCGCGGATAGGGAATCAAGATGCTCTGTGCCCTCGGTTCGCAGCGATCCTCCCGCAAAAAAACAAAACCCCGGCGGATGCCGGGGTTTTGTCTGATTCATTCTTGATTGTCTTAGGCAGGTACGGCGTGGGCTTGGTACGTGCACCGGACGAGTCAGCCGCTGCACAAAGTGATACGGCGGCCAGGGCCCGGAGAGCTGCATATGGCAGTCCTTCAACTGCTGGCTGGCGCTTGAGTACTTGTTCTGGTAGCGCTCGATACCCTTGTGGTCGATCAGGTGAGCGATGTCGAGGAGCATCTTGCCGGAATCCATTCTGCGGCAACTGATCTCTTCATCGAGCGGGCTGAACATCCGGTGCATCTGCACCGAAACTGCCCGCGCCTTGGTCTGCCGTTCGCGTTGACGAGTGGCGCTCTCCCGCAAACTGGACAGATATTCTTTGCCCACACGGTCCATCGGAACCGGGCTGCCTTGTTCGCGGCAGCAGTCGTCCAGAAGGACTTTGAGGTGCATCTCGGCCTTACCGCGCAAACGCTCAACATTGGCAAGAAACTGCCGCTGGTTGGAGCGAATCGACTTTCTCAGGGCTTCGTCGTCCGCAAAAACAGTGCCAAAACGGAAAGGAAGAACGGTGGAGACTTTAAAACAGTCGCTGATCACACGTGCGTGTTCGACGGCTGCCTTCTGATCTAAATTTTCTGAGGGATGATGTTCACTTACGATGACTGCTAAGTCGCTGGCTGGATAGAGGAAGATCTGATTTCCTGAGATTCCCATCACCGATTCCATTGGTATTGGTTTTCGATGACGGCTGAGTTCAGGAAACGCCTGCTTTTCACTAATGCAATAGGCATACCATGCCATAGAGAGTCACTCCACACACGCTGACGAAGGAAGTCGTCAGCTTTTCTTTACTTTCGTGAGGCCTGGAACGACTTCGTAGGGGAGATCTGGCACGTCCCAGAAGAGGACTGCACCGAACTATCGCGTATCCTAGTCCCGGATAAATACAACTGGCAACAGAAAGGCTGGGGGGATACGGTACAAATTGTCCACGCTTGCAAATCGACTTTGTATTGTGAAAATCAATTGCATGTCCCATCAAAACCTGAGGAAAACTCGCGCGAGACTCTAGGGACGGACCACCAGGAAGACCATCATCCCGGCACATGCCGCCAGGAGGACGACCACGACTATGGCGATAATCAGCATCGAACGGCGGAACGATCGCAACTCCGCGGTAAGGGCGCGGCTCTCTTCGATGCTGTTCTCGTGAACCACCCGCAGACGGGCCATCTGCTGTTCGATTCGCTCTAACTGCAGTGCCTGATTCCTGGCCTGGACTTCTAAGTCGCGGCTGCCGGTCTGCATCTCGGCAATTCCCTTAGTAAGTTCAGTAAGATCCGGGCCTGGCCTCACCATGCCTCGATCGAGCAGCGGCACCAGGCGGGCGAGGTAGGGCAGCAAGACACGCAATTGAAGTAAGAGTTCCCACATAGAGGTTTTCGAGCCTTTCTCTGCCTTTTCCAGGGAGAGCGAGGGTACGGTGGCTTCGGGGGCAGGGTCAGGAAGTCGTTTTTTGGTCATACGGGGCGGCGGCCGAAGGGGTGCCTGCCTTCGCCCATCGTACGCAGTTGCCAAAACCTTGCCTAGAGAGAGGCTGGCAGGAAACTTTTCCCGATATTCCATTTTCGGGAACCAAGCGAGTAATTTATATGAAAAAAAGTGTTGACCCCTCACTTTAGATCGCGTTAAGTTCTACATGGCTTAACGCGAACGCGACTTTCGGGCATGAATTTCGTGCCATCGTCAGTTTGACTCCCTCTTCCCGGCAAAGTGAAAAACCGGATTTGGAGAAGCCAGGCAGATTGCTGGTCTGGCATCTTTCTGTGGTTTTTCCGCTTCAGAAGAAGGTAATCGAGCGTCCGGGGTGACGGACTCGTTGGGCCCAGAGGACACAGCAGCGCGACATGCAGGTAGTTTGAGACGCATGCGCAACCTCAGACAGAGGCCACCGCGAATAGCGCCTCTGCATGAGGTTCCGCGCGAGGGAATTCCGCCGGAAGCGCCGATTTAGGGGCGCAGGGAATCATTCCAGTACCGGTTGGACGACAAAAACCCAGACGAAAAAATTGTTCCCGCAAGAGGGCAGTCGCGTCTAACACATAGAAATAGAAAATCGATCGACGCTGCGCAAGGCGAGTCCTCTGTTGCCTTGAAAATGCGCATATGGACGGTCAAAGGATGAAGGAGAATAGATATGCGCTCTGATCTTATCTTTGGGGCACTTGCCCACGTTGAAAATCGTTATACACTGTGTCAGCTGGCCTCGAAGGCTACGCGTAAGCTGCACAAGCCCAATACCCGCCTTCAAGACACTACGAATGAAGTGTTCGTTCGCTTCCACCACGAGAGCCCGGCGGCAGCACCTGCCGTAGCTCCTGAAACACCTCAGATCCAGCAGCGCCGCGCAGCATAAGCGCGGCCTGTTCTGGGCCCCTCAACGAATCATCGACCTCCGCCAGACACCCGAACCTGCTTAACACCAGCAAGATTCCTTCCCGGCAAACCCCCCGCTCCCCCCGTAGGTGACAATGACCATTTCCGAGTTAAAAGAAAAGAACATAACCGAGCTAAGCCGCATTGCGCGAACCCTGGAAATCCCAGGCGCCAGCGGCTTGCGCAAGCAGGATCTTATCTTCAAGATCCTTCAGGCCCAGAGCGAAAAAGAAGGCCACATTTTTGCCGAAGGGGTGCTGGAAATCCTTCCCGACGGATACGGCTTTCTCCGTTCGCCTGACTACAACTACCTCCCCGGCCCCGACGATATTTACGTCTCGCCCTCGCAGATACGCAAGTTCGACCTGAAAACGGGCGATACCATCAGCGGCAATGTGCGGCCTCCCCATGAAGGGGAGAAATATTTTGCCCTGGTCAAGATCGAGGCCATCAATTTCGAGTCTCCCGAAGAGACCCGCAACAAGATCCTTTTCGACAACCTGACCCCTCTTTATCCGCAGGAACGCATCAAGATGGAGACGGTGCACGAAAACACCAGCGGCCGGGTCACTGACCTGCTGACCCCTGTAGGCAAAGGCCAGCGCGGCCTCATCGTCGCTCCCCCGCGAACCGGTAAGACGATGCTGCTGCAGTCGATTGCCAACTCGGTCACCACCAATCACCCTGAAGTCGCCCTGATCGTGCTGTTGATCGACGAGCGCCCGGAAGAAGTGACGGATATGCAGCGTTCGGTGAAGGGTGAAGTCATCAGCTCGACCTTCGACGAGCCTGCAGCGCGCCACGTGCAGGTGGCCGAGATGGTCATCGAAAAGGCCAAGCGGCTGGTCGAGCACAAGCGCGACGTGGTCATTCTTCTGGACTCGATTACGCGCCTGGCGCGGGCCTACAACACGATCGTCCCGCCCTCCGGCAAAGTACTCTCGGGCGGCGTCGATTCCAATGCCCTGCAGCGCCCCAAACGGTTCTTCGGAGCGGCCCGCAACATAGAAGAAGGCGGATCGCTCACCATCATTGCCACCGCCCTTGTGGACACTGGTTCGCGCATGGACGAGGTCATCTTTGAGGAGTTCAAGGGTACCGGCAACATGGAGGTCATCCTGGACCGCAAGCTGGTCGATAAGCGGGTCTTTCCCGCCATCGACATCCAGCGCTCCGGCACCCGCAAAGAGGAGCTGCTCATCCCCAAGGAAGACCTGCAGCGCATTTGGGTGCTGCGTAAGGTCCTCAATCCGCTCTCCCCGGTCGAAGCGATGGAGCTGCTGGTGGACCGCCTGGGCAAAACCCGCAATAACGCCGAATTTCTGCTCAAGATGAACTCCCTGTAGCGCCCTCAAAAACGATGCAGGTAGCGAAGCCGGCGCAACTTAGCGGGACGTTCCCTCGAGCCGGGCAGAGGACGTACATTGAGGTGCTCACGCCTCGCGCGAAAACCTGGGTCCCGTCTGCATTACCCCTGAGGTCTCAAAGGCGAGTCTGGAGCCCCACGCAGAACCAGGATCCCTTTGCGACCCTATGGGGGCGGTTCTCACGCAGACTAAGTTCTCGATATGCGGTTGTTTACCCGGCGCTGTAATCTGGTAGACACATGGGAACAGAATCCCAGCACCGCAGGGGTGTGATCGCAGCGCTCGGGGTTGGCATGTTCCTGCTTATCCTCGCCCTGACCGCGGTGAATGCCTTCAACCCGCTGCCCCCCTTCCTGCGCCCTCACGGCACTGGCCAGATCTTCCTGTTTACGGCGCTTTCCGTGATCGCGTTTTTGCTGCTGCTCACTTTGCTTGTCTTGCTTTCCCGCAACATTGTGAAGCTGCTGGCCGACCAGCGTAGCCGGGTTCTCGGCTCAAGAATTCGCAGCCGGATGTTGGTGGGCGCTCTTCTGCTCTCGTTCACGCCGGCAGTGTTCATGTTCCTGTTCAGCTTCGGTCTTCTCAATCGCGCCATGGAGCGCTGGTTTTCGCAGCCAGCCTCACAACTTCGCCAGGGCTCTACCCGGGTGGCGCTCGAACTCTCTCAGTACGCCGCGGCAAACGCCAGAGCTGAGGCTGAGTCGCTGGCCAGCTCTCCCACCCTGAATCGCTCGATAGGAACCGGAAATAACGATGCTCTGTTGCGGGAGATTGGCACC
This sequence comes from uncultured Acidobacteriaceae bacterium, assembly GCA_963840675.1. Lineage (GTDB taxonomy): Bacteria > Acidobacteriota > Terriglobia > Terriglobales > Acidobacteriaceae > PALSA-350. The sequence continues at coordinate 50,249 of CAWJAB010000039.1, read as the reverse complement.
CACCGCATCACCCTCGAAGGTGGCTTCGCAGTGGTCTTCCGCAACGGGGCCCCTATCGCCCAATTTCAATTGCCCCAGGATAATGGCCAGGCAATTATTCGCTCCTGGATGGATGAAGCGGGAAGCGATGTAGCCCAAGGACGGGAGCGCGTTAACCACGACCGTCCTGCGTGCCGCCCATCGCAGCGATATGCCCATGCTGGTGACCGGCAAAGACGAATATGTGCTGGGGGCAGCCAGCACCGGGGATGGCGGCGTGGTGGTGGCCGGGCTGCCGCTGCCGGCAGGACTGAGCGCAACCGTGCAAGATATTCGTTCCGGCGCACGAGACTACCAGGTGCTGTACCGCGCCCGTAACCGGATCCGCTGGACCTACCTGCTCCTGCTGTTCCTGCTGACGACCCTGGTCTTTTTCGCCAGCAGCTGGCTGGCGCTGTTCCTTTCCAAGCAGGTAACCCGGCCGGTGGAGGCTTTGGCGGACGCCATGGATGCGGTGGCCGCCGGGCATTACGCTCACCGGGTAAGGGTGGCGGCGACGGAAGAACTTGGGGAATTGGTGCGGTCGTTCAATCGTATGGCGGAAGACCTGGAAGAGAGCCGCGCCCTGGCAGAAACCTCCACCACCCAGCTTTCGGCGGCAAACCGGGCGCTCGAGGAGCGCCGCAGCGAACTCGAGACGGTACTGGAAACCATCCCCAGCGCAGTCATCACGCTCGATCCGCAGATGCGTGTGCTGCAGGCGAATCGCGCCTCACGCAACCTGCTCAGCCCACGCGAACACCACGACCTTGCGGGCATGCCATTGGAGTCGATTTTGCCGCGCGAGATCGCCGACGAGCTGATCGTGCTCTTGCGACGCAGCAAGCGTATGGGCCTGGCGGCCACGGAAATTGAGCTGCCCGGGCCGCGTGGCGCTCTGAACGTGACGGCAACCATCGCCCGGCTGGAACTTGGGAATGACCGCGAGGGATGCATTCTGGTGCTGGAAGATGTCACGGATTTTCTGCATGCCCAGCGCCAGGTGGCGTGGAAGGAAGTAGCCCAGCGCGTGGCTCATGAGATCAAGAACCCGCTGACCCCGATTGCGCTCTCCGCGGAGAGAATCCGCAAGCATGTCGACCGGCCCACACCGGACTCAGACTCTGTTATTCGCAAGTGCAGCGAGGTGATTCTGGGTTCTGTGCAAACCATGCGCAGGCTGGTAGACCAGTTCGCCTCCCTGGCGCAATTCCCCACTTCGCGGCCCAAGGTCTGTGATCTTAACTCGATCGTGGAGAGCTCTCTTGCCCTGTTTGCCGGCAGACTGCAGCACATTCGCATTGTGAAGCGCCTGGGGAGCGGCATTTCCCCGGTGCTGGCGGATCCAGAGGCGCTGAAGCGCGCCCTGGCGAATCTGATCGACAATGCGGCCGAGGCGATGCAGAACAGCCTGCTTCGTGAATTGACCATTGAAACCGGTCTGATCGAAGGGCACACCACCGCGGAGATCGTCGTCGCCGATACCGGTCACGGCCTCAACGACGAAATGCGCGAGCGTCTTTTCCTGCCCTACTTCTCCACCAAGCAACGCGGCACAGGCCTGGGTTTGGCCATCGCCTCGAAGATTATCCAGGAACATAGCGGGGCCATTCGCGCCGAACAGAATAGCCCTACAGGAGCGCGATTCATTATCGAACTGCCGCTGGCCGATGCCAAGAACGTGCTCGAAGCCGCTCTGGTAGGAGCTAATGGCAAGACGTCCTCATGAACCACATTCTGATCGTCGACGACGAGGCGGAAATCCGCGAATCCCTGGGCGAGATCCTGAAAGAGGACGGGTATGCCGTCACCAGTACAGCCACTGCTTCTGAAGCCCTGGTGCTGCTGCGGGACGCGTCCTACGACGTATTGCTGCTCGATATCTGGCTGCCCGACCGGGACGGCCTGGACGTTCTGACGGAGATCCGCTCGCTGGAAATTGAGAGCAAGCCGGAAGTGATCATCATCTCCGGCCATGGCACTATCGAGACCGCGGTCCGCGCGACGAAACTGGGTGCGTTCGATTTCCTGGAGAAGCCTCTCTCCATCGATCGAACTTTGATTCTTCTCAAGAATGCGGTGGAAGCCCGGCGGCTGCGCAGCGAGAACCAGGAATTCAAGCGGCAGCTGCTGATGCATGTGCCTATTACCGGCGAGAGCGTCTCGATCAAGGCGCTGCGGCAGCAGATCAAGCTGATGGCGCCCACTAATGGGCGGGTCCTTATCTATGGCGAGTCCGGTTCCGGCAAGGAGCTGATCGCGCGCGCCATCCACAGCGAGAGCTTGCGCAGCGACCGGGTGTTTGTGGAGTTGAACTGTGCCGCGATTCCGGAGGACTACATCGAGAGCGAGATCTTTGGCTATCGCCATAGCGCGATCCCCAACGGGCCCGATGGAAAAGCTCGGCACCTTTGAACGCGCTGATAACGGCACGCTTTTCCTGGATGAAGTTGGGGATATGAGTTTAAAGATGCAGGCTAAGGTTTTGCGCGCGCTCGATGAGCAGCGCTTTACGCCCGTGGGCGCTACGCAGACTATCCAGGTCGATGTCCGGGTGATTGCCGCGACCAACAAAGATCTTGAAGAGGAGATCGCCAAGGGGAATTTTCGCGAGGATTTTTTTTACCGGTTGAATGTCATTCCTTTTTACGTGCCGCCATTGCGCGACCGGAAAGAGGATATTTCTTTGCTGGTGCGCGAATTCCTGCAGGAGTTTGGACGGCAGTATGGCCGTCCACGCATTGAGATGAGCGATGAGGCGATTGCCGTGCTCAAGCAATACCATTGGCCCGGGAACGTACGCGAGTTGAGGAACGTAATCGAACGGGTGATGATCCTGAACCCCCATACGATACGGATCGAGCGCAAGCATCTGCCCATGCTGGTGTTCCGAGGTAACAGCCGCAAGGGAGAGGAATTCAGCACCCTGCACCAGGCTCGGGAGGCTTACGAGCGGGACTACATCCTGAAAAAGATCGACGAGTGCCACGGGAATGTAAGTCGCGCCGCGGAAGCGCTGGGGCTGGAACGCAGTCACCTGTACCGCAAGATGAAGAGCCTGGGCATTAGTGTTCGCGAGTAGGTCGATGGGGTTTAAAGAACTGCAGATCCCTCGGCTTCGCTCGGGATGACAAAGGGGATGTGAGGCGCTTCCATCTAAAGGCGGTTGCCAAATTGACCAAACTGCGGACCCGATTGCGCGCCGGTGGAAAGACCTGGTTTTCTTTCTCTTAAGGTTTCTGCGGCGCCCTTGCGGGCTTCTCCTTGGCATTGGCCAAATCTTCCAGTTGTTTGCGCCAATCGAGGGAGTCTACAAAGTACCTTGATTCCCGCCAGTTCTCTTCGACAATCACATGCAACTCGAGATAAACCCGCGTGCCCAGCAAGGACTCTATCTCCTTGCGAGCCGCCGCACCGATGCTCTTGAGCTTGCTCCCTCCCTTGCCAATCAAAATTGCCTTCTGCCCCGAGCGCTCGCAGTAAATCACCGCCGAGATTCGGGTCAAGGGCAATTTCGATGACTTGGCGGCAACAGGCTCCGGCTCTTCGAAGCGCTCCACCACCACCGCAGAAGCATAGGGAACTTCTTCCCCCGTCTCCAGCAGTATCCGCTCCCGAATCAGCTCAGCGACAAGAAAGCGCTCGGGCTGATCGGTGAATTGTTCCTTGGGAAAGTACCTCTGGCCCTGAGGAAGATACTCCACCAGCTTCATCAGCAAGGTATCAAGACCATCCTTCTTGCGGGCGGAGATCGGGATCACTTCCGCAAAGGGATGCAAGGCGCTGAATCGCTCGATCAGAGGGAGAAGCTTGGCCCGCAACACCAAATCGATCTTGTTGATCACCAGGAACACCGGGCAATCGAGCTTTTGAATAAGCTGCAACACAAACTCGTCTTCACTCCGTTCGCGTTCCGCCCGAGCCGAAGAGCCTGCGGGCACTTCGCTCTGCCGGGCCGCATCCACCATGAGGATGACGATGTCCCGGCTCTCCAGCGCCTCGTAAACTTCCTGCATCATGCGCCGGTCCAATTGGGAGCCTGGCCGGTGAACGCCGGGGGTGTCGACAAAAACGATCTGGGCCGCGCTTCTGCCCTTGCGGGCAGGCACTTCCACGATCCCTTGAATGCGGTTGCGCGTGGTTTGAGGCTTGTTGCTGACAATCGCGATCTTCTCGCCGATGAGCGCGTTCAGCAGCGTCGACTTGCCTGCATTGGGACGGCCGAGAATGGAAACGAAACCAGATCGCACACCCTAGTGTAGTCCCCTATCGATCATCGCTCTCAACCGCCGATACCCGAACCCGCTCTACCCTGCGGTCAGTCGAAGCGACAACCTCGAAACGCAAGGATTCGGCCACAATCACCTCACCCGGAAGCGGGATTCGTCCGGCAATCTCGCTTACCAGGCCGGCCACAGTGGCAGCCTGGTATTCCTGCGCGACCTGGTAGCCGTCGCTCAGCAGGTCTTCAAGCCGGGCTACTTCCAGATCGCCTGGAACCAGCCAGGTGCCCCCGGCCTCGTGCACCGGCACATCCTTCTCAGTGTCATACTCGTGCTCGTCGCTGATGCGGCCGACGAGTTCTTCCAACAGATCTTCAATTGTGACCAAGCCGGCCACTCCCCCATACTCGTCGATCACAACGCGCATGTGCTGCTTCTCGCGCTGCATCTCCCGCAACAGCTCGTTGACTCGCTTGGTCTCCGGGACCAGGGCAGCCTTCCGCTGGATGCTGCCTACGGTCTGGGTGCCGGCCGCCGCATCTGCGATATGAAGCAGGTCGTGGGCGAAGGCAATCCCAGTAACGTGATCGAGCGAGCCGCGAAACACCGGAACCCGCGAATACGGATGCTCCTTCAACCCGGAGATAAAGGCTTCCAGCGTCATGTCCGCGGGAACCGCGAAGACATGCGGCCGCGGAGTCATGACATCCCGCACCACCTTATCGCCAAACTCTACCGCGGAGCGGACCAGATCGCGGTCCCCCTCTTCGATGATCCCCTCTTCCTCTCCCGCTTCGATCAGGGCTTCGACCGCCGCCTCGCTTGGATCTTCCTTGGTGTCGCCAGGCCGAGGCTCCGCCAGTGCCGCTATCGATAGCAGAAATGCCAGGAACAGGGTGACCGGCATAACCATGTATAAGAGCACGCGGATGACGAAGGTCAGGCGTACTACCCACAGCCCGCCGGTACGGGTGAAAAAGACGAAAGGGAGGAACTGATTGAAAAGAACGATCACCAGGACAGCGCCAAGCACCGCCTGGGCCACCTCGGCTACGCTCGGCGGAGCCCCGTCGTTGCCGGCAAAGAGAAGTACACCGAAGTAGAGGGCCAGCGACGCCAGGGAGAATTGAGTCAGTACCGCGGCAGAGAGAGCGATCCGCTCCCGGCTGAGTCCCAGCCGCGGCTCGATCTTCAGCTCCCAGACGTCGATGTTCTCTTGAAACTCGCCGGAAAGAAACTTGCCCGTCTCCGCATACAGCCGGGCTATGTATGACGAGAGCGTGAGAATCGCGAGCAGGAGGGTGATGACGAGCGCGGAAAGGAGGTTCATGATTTCCCGCCCCGTTTCGGATGCCGGCTGCGCTCCACCAAGCCCGCCGGCAAAGCAAACTGCCTTCGTAACCGGCTTTCGCGGCGGCGCATCTGCCCTTGATCGCGTTCGTGGTCATAACCGGCCAGATGCAGCAGGCCGTGCAGAATCAATATCTTAACTTCCATTTGCAAGGGGTGTCCGTGCTCCGCTGCCTGGACCGCGGCAGTCTCCAAAGAGATGGCCAAGATCACCGCCCTGGCAGCCGTTCGCCGCCTCTGGCAATGCCGGGAAGGAGAGGACGTCGGTAGCTTTGTCCTTGCCCCGAAATTGAAGATTCAATGCGCGCAGACGTTCATCTCCCGTCAGGAGGACGGAGAATTCTCCGGTAAGCCCAAGCGCTTCTTGAGCGCTAGCCAGAAACCGGTTGAGGTCACGCTTGCCGAGAGCGGAGGCCGGCGCCTTCGCCTGGGCAGCTTCGATTACGATCATCTTGCCGCGTCTTACCGCAGGCCTTATTGTATGCCGCAGCCTATTGTGGCTTTGGCGCCGACTTGGCCGGGACACCTTCGCGCATGTTGAGCGGCAATTCCCTTTGCGCACGGCCAAAGCTGTCGTATGCGCGGATGACCCGCTGCACCAGGTGATGACGAACGACATCGCCGTCTTCAAAATGGCAGAAGCGAATGCCATCCACCCCGCGGAGAATCTCGATCGCCTCCACCAACCCGCTCTTCTTGGGGTTGGGCAAATCGATCTGGGTTACGTCGCCCGTGATGACCGCCTTGGAGTTGTTGCCGAGGCGGGTGAGAAACATCTTCATCTGCTCGCTGGTGGTGTTCTGCGCTTCGTCCATGATGATGAATGCATCATTCAGGGTGCGGCCACGCATAAATGCCAGCGGGGCTACTTCGATCACGTTCCGCTCCAGCATCTTGTCCACCCGGTCCTGCTCGAGCAGATCGTAGAGCGCGTCGTAAAGCGGACGGAGATAAGGATCCACCTTCTCCTGCAGCGTTCCGGGCAAAAAGCCCAGGCGCTCCCCTGCTTCGACTGCGGGTCTCACCAGGATGATCCGGCTCACCTTCTTGGCCAGCAAAGCGGAAGCGGCCATGGCGACCGCCAGATAAGTTTTACCGGTGCCCGCCGGGCCGACGCCAAAGACCATATCGCATTCTTCAATGGCTTCGAAGTAGCGCCTCTGGTTGATGGATCGGGGTTGGACCATGCGCTTGATGCCGGCGGAGCGCTGCTTGCCGCTCTCCACCAGGCTGCGCAGGGTCACCGCCGGATCGGCCGTCACCAACTTGAGCATGCCATGCAACTCGCCGTTGCACAGCAGCGTACCGTTGCGCCGCAAATGCTCATAATCGGCAAAAATTCTTTCGAAGCGGGCGATTGCTTCCGGCGCCCCCTCCACATGCAGGGCATCGGACCGCAAATCGACACGCACATGCAGATTTTGCTCGAGTAGTCTGAGGTTCTCATCGCGAGTCCCGAACAGGGGCTCCAGGTTGGGCGTGATTTCCAGCGCTTTTTTCATCAAGCGGTGAAATGACCTCCTATCAGCTCCGTGAGGACTGACATGATTGGCAGGGGGGTGGTTTCAGAACCTCTTTGGCAGGGCAGCGGGACAGGAAACTGCAAGTGCATCGGATGTTTAGCCGGATTGGCGGTAATCACCAGATATTTCCCGTGGATGGGCACAGAGTAGCGTTTGGCGGACAACACGTCAACGCCTATTCCGTGAATTGTCGCTTATTTGGATGCACGATGGTGACGGTGGGCTGCAAGCGAGCATGCCAGAGATTGACCCCCGCCGTCAAACCCCGTAAACTTGAGGTTTGTGGGCGATTCGGAAATTCTTCCGCCTGCTTCCAGTTTAAAGAAAGCTAAGGGTTTACCATGGCAAATCATGTGTCGGCGCTGAAGCGCGCCCGTCAGACAGTCAAACGTACGGCAGTCAACCGCTCCAACAAAAGTCAGGTTCGCAAGTCACTTCGCGCCCTGCGCGAGGCTATTACCCAGGGCGATTCCTCAGCAGTTACGGCAGCAATATAGTAAGACCGTTTCGGAGCTCGACAAGAGCGTGCAAAAGGGTGTGCTGCACAAGAACACCGCCTCCCGCTACAAGAGCCGCTTGCATGCGCGCGTGAAAGCCCTCACCCACAAGGCTGCCTAAGAAAGCACACAGTCACTTCTTCTGCGCCAGCGGACCGATTTTCTCCGGCGCCGGCGCTGCAGGCGAGGGGACTTTGTAGATCTCAATCGCGCCCTCGCGCAGCACCGCCAGGTGCTCGCCATCCTCAGAGAGCGCGAAGTTCTCGCCCGAGGTCAGAATGGGCGAGGCATTGGTGGTCAGCAAGAGGGCTCCGGTTGCCGAGTCGAAGACCTGCACTACCTGCTCGCGTACATCCTCGTCGTTCAGTGAGTCGGCCAGGTCAACAAAGTGGGTTGCGCGCAGCAGGCCAATGGCAAAGCGATCCCCTGCTTCCGAGTAGGCTAAGGTGGGCCACACCAGATGGCCCTCGCGATGGCCGGTCCAGAGCTTCTTTCCGTCAATCGTCCAGGCATCGAGATAAATATCCGGCGACTTAGGACCGCAGCTCTCGATGAGCAATGCCCTGGGGTTGAGAAAACTCTCGTGAGGCGTGCAGGTGGATGCCACCCTGCCCAGGACGAGCGGCTGCCCGTCAAATGGAATGAAGCTCACCACGAATTCATCCTGACCCTTACCTTGCGCCACACTTATATATCCGGTGGAGGTAATGGGCACAGTGACGGGCAAGTGAGTATGCAGGGCGGCCAGTACCTGCCTTGAAGGAACATCCATAAGCGTAATCTGGGTGTCTTCGGGGGGAGGCGGATCGCCAAACTTCGCAGCCTGCGCTTCCAGCCTGGTGTGCTCCTCAGACGTGTGCTTTTCATATTCGTGCTCGACCACCAATATGCGGCCGTCTGGGGAGACTTCCGTTGCGTAAACCGGAGAGGCAACGTCGACATAGGGGCGCAGCTTCAACGACGAGTCGGTGAGCAAATAGGAATTACGCTCACGGATGAGAAACTTGCCGTCACCCAGTGACCACAGATAGCGCCCGCGGTCATGCATCCGCCATTCCGACGACTCCAGGACCTGCCCGTCCGAAACGCGGAGAACCACGGCGCGAATGACCTGGTCGTCCTCCGACGGTTGAGGATTTCTCTCCCGCTGCATTAGCCGGGACTGATGGAAAGTGAACAGCAGGTGATGGGCGTCGATAAAGTTGAGTGAGCTGAAAACCTTTTTCGACAGCATGTAGAGCTGCCCAGGCGGTCGATAGCCCAAGGGATCCACCGGAATGCGTTCTTCGGGACCCGGGGGAGGCGGCTCCTTGTCTTGCGATGAGCCCGAGAGAGTCCAGGGCGCCCCGCCCAGGCACAGCACCAGCGCCAACACAGTGGGCGAAAGAAGGCGGCTCAACATCATTCTTCTAGTCCTGCAACTTTCAGTGTAGAAGAAATCGGGCCTACTGATCAGAGACGCATCAATACGCTTCGCGATAGCAAAATGGGTTGTGTTCTCACAGATCCATGGCGTACTGGGCTGAGGCTATTACCGAGGCCCGGGGACGCGGCTCGCTGGCCAGTTCGATGACCAGGCGCTCCAGTACCAGGCGCTTGTCCGGGGGCGAGGAGCGCAACTCCAAATCGGCCTGGGCGATCAGGCGAAGCATCCCGGTAAGTTCCCGCCGCGAGCCATAGCGGCGAGCCTGGCGGATCAGATCCTCGGCGGCAAAGGGAGGCATGCGAAAACCCTGCCATAATGCCTGCCAGATGGCGCGCGAGTCGCGCACGTTCTTCTCCAGGATGACCACCATCTGACGAAAGGTCCGTGCGAGCATATAGAGATGTCCGATGGCCGAGTCTTCCCCGCCGTCGGAGGCATTCAGCAGGCCATGCAGCAGGGCCAGGGCGCGCGGTTTGTCCCGCGCCGTAATGGCGTCCGTCAGCTCGTAGAGCGAGCGCTGCTTGGCCGCCAGCACCAGGGTCTCCACGTCGCCGAGGGTGATGCACCGCCGGTCAGAGGCGTAGAGCATGAGCTTCTCCAATTCACTGGAAATGAGCATCATATCCGCGCCCAGGGCATCGGCGAGCTCACGGGCGGCATCGGGATCGAGCTTCAGCCCACGGCTGTCCGCGGTCGCGATCAGCCACCGCACGGCATCCGCTTCATCCACCCGGGCCAGTTCCACCAGGCCACAATCATCGCCCAACGTCTCGCGGATACGCTCATAGCGGTCTTTGTCCTGAAGATCCATCCGCCTAAGGTCGGCTGGAATACGCAGGTGGTCGGCGACAAAGATCAGAACGGCCTGGGGATTGGGCGAGCGGAAGTAGTCTTTCAGCGCCGCGAACTCATCTTTCTTGGCACCCCGGGTGTAGAGGTTTTTCAGGTTTCGAACGAAGATGACCTGAAACGGCGCCATCAGGGAGGGCGTTTGCGCCAGGTCGAGCACATGAAAAATGCTGGTCTCAGCCAGATCAAGATCGCTGAGAGAGAACTCGCGCAGCGTTGGGTCAATGAGCGAGTCCACGATGGCCCGGCGGCAGCGTTCGTAGAGAAAACTTTCATCGCCCGCAAGCACGTACCCAGGACGCAGCGACGCTTTTGACTTTACCTCGGCCACGAAGCGATCGGATGAAGCGAAGCTGCGGAGTTTGCTTGCGTCGTCCGTAGGCATGTCAGAAGGATTCCAGAATATCGCTCACCAGCGCTTGGGCAAAGTCCCGCGAGAGCCGCTCGACCGCGGGAGAATCTTCTTCGATAAAGCTCGCCAGGTCGGTGGTGGTCTCGAACTGCTCGTGAAAAACATAGTTGTTGTGCTGGTACAAGACGCGCTGATCGCGGTCGGTCACCAGGACGTTCACGTTGATGGTGACCAGGAAGCTGGAGGTGACGCTGGTGGTCTGCCCCGCCACTGCAGTCGTGGTATTGGTTCGGTAAGTCAACGGTTGCACCGATTCGGCGACGATGGTCCCATTGACGGTGGCATCGGCGCCATCGGAGGAGCCGGCCGTGACGCTGAGGCGGGTGCGATTGGTAAACTCGCGAACCACAGCTTGCGTCATGGAAACTTCCGTGTGATAGAACTGCGTCTTGTTCTTGAACATGGGGACAGCGAGGGTGTGCACCGTGTCCGGCAGATGCGCAGCGGATCCCAGGGTGTGGTATCCGCAACCTGAGATGGCAGGCAAAGCCAGGGCAACCAGCAGAACAAGAGAACCGCGCATGCTGGGTCTATTGTCGCATCCGTCTCGCACGATTGCCCGGCAACCGAAGGGTTCACAAAACAATGGAAGGGGCTTCCTCCTTGGGGGCTTCGGAACCATTGGTTTCGGGGCACCCGCCCGCACAGGAGAGTTTTCGCTGCCTTAACGACAAAAGCCCCATTTCCTTGGAAATGGGGCTTTGTGTCTAACGATGCTGACTAGGCTGGTGAAGGCTGGCTTTCGCCGCCGAAACCAGGAGCGCGGCCGGGCTCCGGCTTGATCACGTGCTGCACGTCACCGGTCGAATTGCCCGACGGCGGTAACGGAGGCAGCGGAGGAAGATCCTTACCCTCAATGATCATCCGGATCTCATTGGCGTCCAGGGTTTCACGGTCGAGCAAGGCCTGAGCCATACGGTGCATGGTGTCCTTATGGTCGCCCAGGATGGAATAGGCCGACTTGTAGGCCTCGTCCACCAGGCTGCGCACCTCAGCGTCGATCTGCCGCGCCGTTTCTTCGGAGAAGTCACGGTGCTGCGCAATCTCGCGGCCGAGGAAAATCTGCTCTTCCTTCTTGCCGAAGGTCAGCGGACCCATACGGCTCATGCCGTACTCGCAAACCATCTTGCGGGCCAGATCCGTCGCCCGCTCAATGTCGTTGCCGGCGCCGGTGGTCTTGCGGTTCATAAAGATCTCCTCGGCACAGCGGCCGCCCATCAGGATGGCGAGCTGGGTTTCGAGGTAATCCTTGGTCACCGTGTGCTTATCTTCCTCAGGCAACTGCATGGTCACACCGAGAGCCATACCGCGCGGGATGATGGTGACCTTGTGCAGCGGGTCTGCATGATCGCGCATGGCGGCTACCAGAACGTGGCCCGCTTCGTGGTAAGCCGTGTCGCGCTTGTCATCCTCAGACAGGAGCATGGACTTGCGCTCGGCGCCCATCATGACCTTGTCTTTGGCCAGCTCAAAATCGAACTGGTGGACAGCCTTGCGGTTGGCACGGGCTGCATTGAGCGCAGCCTCATTCACCATGTTGGCCAGATCCGCGCCAGAAAACCCAGGGGTACCACGAGCCAGGATGCGCAGATCGACATCTTCTGCCAGGGGAACCTTCTTGGCATGAACGCGCAACACTTCCTCGCGCCCGCGCACGTCCGGCCTGCCCACTACCACCCGGCGGTCGAAGCGGCCGGGGCGCAACAGGGCGGGATCAAGCACATCGGGGCGGTTGGTAGCAGCGATGAGGATGACACCGTCGTTGGACTCAAAACCATCCATCTCGACCAGCAGTTGATTGAGGGTCTGCTCGCGCTCATCATGCCCACCGCCAAGACCGGCTCCGCGGTGACGGCCGACTGCGTCGATTTCGTCGATGAAGATAATGCAGGGCGCATTCTTCTTACCCTGCTCAAAAAGATCGCGTACCCGGCTGGCGCCGACGCCGACGAACATCTCGACAAAGTCGGAACCTGAGATGGAGAAGAACGGTACGTTGGCCTCGCCGGCTACGGCGCGCGCCAGCAGGGTTTTACCCGTGCCCGGAGGTCCGACCAGGAGCACTCCCTTGGGGATACGGCCACCCAGCTTCTGGAACTTCTGCGCTTCCCGCAAAAACTCGATGATCTCCTTCAGCTCTTCCTTGGCCTCATCCACACCGGCCACATCTTTGAAGGTGATCTTCTTCTGCTGCATGGAGAGCAGGCGGGCCCGGCTCTTGCCGAAGGACAATGCCTTGTTGCCGCCGCTTTGCATCTGGCGCAGCATAAAGAACCACAAAGCCGCGATCACGATGATGGGAGCGAAATTGAGGAGGATGGGCAGCCAGGAGTTACCCTGGGTGTCCTTCATCGTTATGACGACCTTGTTCTCCTGAAGAATCTTGAACATGTCAGGATAGTTAGTGGGGACGATACGTATGGAAAGCTTCCCGGTCGCTGGCATAGTGGCCGCGAACTTCAGTTGTTAATGACCGTCACGTCGCTAATTTTGGCCTGCTGGGCATCCTGCATGAATTGAGAAAACGAGATCTCCCGGTCATGACCCACGCCCGTGCTCTTCTGGACTATCTGCCAAAGTAGAACCAGACAAGCCAGGATGAATACCCAGAAAATTATTGTCTTGACCGTTGAATTCACGAAAAACCCTCTTTCTACAGCGCCTCAACTTAGGGAAGGGATCATTCCGGGCGTAACCACCGCTACACCGGAAAGCTCTTGCAGCCTTTTACTAGACGACAGTTATTAGACGACGGTAAACTGCCGCGGATTCCTAAGACTTGCATTTTGGATTTGGATACGGCCAACAACCGTATGCGCACCACACCCCGCCCCTTGCGCCATTTTTATTCTACTCCGCGTGAGCCGGAAACGGCTCCGAAACCTAAGGAAAGCGTGTCCGAAGTTATACGAAAAGGGCACTGACAACGAAGTTACCCCCTTGGTACCCTGGTCATTCGGGCAGGGTTTGGACGGTAAACCGGAAGCCGGGCGCTTGGACCTCAACCCCGCGCATCCAGACAATCTCTCCTTCCGACTCGACGACGGGCCAGTTTCTTCGCGCTGCGCCCATCACGTGGAGCCGGTCGAGAACCTCTGCAACCTTCTTTGGACCCCGGCTGTGGCGCAGCGTGACCCGATCGCCGGCCCTCCAGGGCCGCAATACGGCGGATTGCGAAGCAATAGCCTCTGCCTCGCCGCGGAGACATACACCATATTCGGGAGCCCGAATCTCGCCCGGCAGGACAAACTCGTACGCCGGGCCAGCAGGGGCGGTCTGCGGGCCGGCACTCCGGGTTAAACGAATCTCCCGTGGGCTGCGCTCGACCGTAATGTGGCCAGGAAGCTCAGCCTTGCGGGCGCGGGAACCCTCGGCCGGCGCCAAGTCTGCCATCGCCAAAAGCAGTTCCGTCTGCTCGAAGCTGAGCCGAGCCCCCAGGCCTCGGGCGGCAGCGCGCAGAACCCGCCGGGAGACGGCGGGATGCAGCGCGTGCAACCGCGCCAGCTCCATCCCCACGGTTTCTTCCTCGGGATGGGTGCTGGCCGAGCGCCCCCCGCCCCGGCTTGGCCGGCCAGGCAGCAGCAGAGAGGGCATAAGGCGACCCAACTCCTCCTGCCAATATGCTTCCTCGTCTGCGGAGATCGACGCCAAACGCGCCAATTGCTCGGCAATCCGGGGATTGAAGGTGCGCAGCAAAGGCAGCAACTGCAGGCGGATACGATTGCGGGTATGCGCCAGGTCCTGATTGCTGGCGTCTTCGCGCCATGGTTGCTGCAGGTCGAGGAGCCACGCCTGGATCGCGGCATGGCTGTTATCGAGGAAAGGCCGTACGATGCGTCCCGGCTTGTCTTCCAGAACCGGATGGATGCCGCTGAGCCCCTCCGTCCAGGCTCCGCGCAGCAGCTTGTGGAGCACCGTCTCCGCCTGGTCGTCCAGGGTGTGCGCGGTCGCCACCGCGTCCACCCGCCCATCGACCATCAGTTGCCGGAAGAAGGCATAGCGAAGATTGCGTGCCGCCTCCTCCAGGGTCTCGTGCAGGGTAGCGGCCGCGGCCGGCGCATCGGTGCGATGCAGATGGAATGGCAAATCATGAGCCGCCGCCAGACCCGCGACAAATGCCGCGTCTTCGTCGGCAGCGGCTCCGCGAATGCCATGATGCACATGGGCAACGGAAAGGACAATGCTGGGGCGCTCCTCGAGCAGACGGCGCAGCAGGGCCACGGAGTCGGCGCCCCCGGAGACGGCGACGGCAATCCGCTGGCCGGGACGAAGGAGACTGGTTCGGAGAGTTGGCGGCTGCATCGTTGCGCCTATGTTAGAACCTGGATCTCCTGTTGGGCGGCAAAGTGGATGGTGGAGCGAAGTGATATCCCAACCTCGCGAAAAACGAGCGAGATACCCGAATTTCCTGTACGCTGCGCTGGCCAAGACCGCGTGTGCGCCTTTCTTTAAGGGAAAGGCGCATGAAGTTTGCGGAACCAAATAAGCTCAACAGGAAATCGGGGATATGGGGCACCCAAGGTCTGAGGCACAAGGAGATCCCTAAGCAAACCAGGTTGAAGGGCTCTATACTGCGGGCATGTACGAGATACGAGTAGCGACGCCGGCAGACGCGGCGGTCATCACCCACCACCGGCGGCGCATGTTCGTCGATGCCGGGCGCCAGGACAACAGGATTCTCGATGTAATGGCGGAGCACTTTCAACCGTGGGTGGAATCCAGGCTTGCCGATGGAAGATACCTGGGCTGGCTGACCAGCGAAAACGGCAGGGTGGTTGCCGGAGCGGGCTTGATCGTCCTCGACTGGCCACCGCACCCGCTTGATCCGCGCCAGGATAAGCGCGGCTACCTGCTGAATGTTTATGTTGAGCCGGAGCATCGCCGCAAGAGACTGGCCAGCCACCTTATCGATCAGGCACTGGCCGAGGCCCGCAAGCAAAAGATTCGCGTGGTCGCACTGCACTCGACCGATGCCGGCGAACCGCTGTACGAAAGCAACGGCTTCCGCCGCACCAACGAGATGTTCTACGTAGAACCGGTCGAGGGCTAAGCGGGCTTCTCAATGGCCGCACTGCGGGGCCTTGCTGCTATACTCCGAGCTTTATGCGGGTTTTCGTGATTCTACCGGCAGCGGGAATGGGCACGCGCATGGCGCCGGGCCACGCCACTCCCAATGCTCCCAAGCAGTTTCTCTCCCTCCACGGCCTGCCGGTTCTGGTGCACAGCTTGCGGGCCTTCGCCGCTGTGCCCCGGGTAAGCGACATTTATGTCGCCGTCCGCAAGCCGGAGATGGACCGCATGCAAGCGCTGATTGCTGAGCATGCATTGGCCTCGCGGGTGCGGGTGGTGGAAGGTGGGGATACGCGGCAGGAATCGGTGAGCCAGGCGCTCAAGGCACTTTCGGCGGAAGACGACGACATTATCCTGGTTCATGATGCGGTGCGGCCGCTGATCGACCCCGCGACCATCGAGCGAACCATCGAAGCAGTCGAAATTTATGGCGCGGCGATCGTAGGACTACCGGCGGTGGATACTATCAAGCAGGTGGAACGTACCGCCCGCGGGGCCATTGTCACGGCCACGATTCCCCGGGAATATATCGTGCAGGCGCAAACGCCCCAAGGCTTCCGCTGGAGCGTCCTGCGCCGGGCCTTCGCCGATGCCGAAGCGGACGGGTTCCTGGGAACCGATGAAGCCAGTGTGGTCGAGCGGTCGGGGGCCCAGGTCGCAGTGGTCATGGGCTCGCCGGCAAATTTGAAAATCACCCATCCCGGCGATCTGAAGTTGGCCGAGTTTTACTTGCAACACCGGTCCTGAAGAGAACGATGAGCATGAGAATTGGCTATGGCTGGGATTCGCACGCATTCCAGGCCGGCGTGCCTTTGAAAATTGGCGGTATCGCGATCGATCACCCCGAGGGCCTCGCCGGGCACTCCGATGGGGACGTGCTGTTGCACGCCATCACCGATGCCCTGCTGGGCGCGCTGGCGGTCGGGGATATCGGCAGTTTCTTCCCCCCGGGGGACGCTCGCTGGAAGGATGCCGATTCCGCGATCTTCCTCAACCTGGCGCTGGAAGAAGTGCGGACTGCCGGCTACCGCATCGTCAACGTCGACACCACGCTGGTTCTGGCTGCGCCCAAGATCGGACCCATCTCCGGCGATATGCGGCAGAGGGTGGCCGAGTTGTTAGACATCCTGCCTAACGCCGTGGGCATTAAGGCCAAGACACCCGAGGGCTTGAATCAGGACCATGTAGCGCAGGCTCACGCCGTGGTCTTCCTGGAAAGAATGGATGACAACGAGGGCATCGGCCTGCTGGAAGCGGAGATCGACGATCCCCAGACAGTGGAAAAGGTGGTGAGCGAGCTGGTGGGCGAGGGTACGAGCCGCGGTAAGAGCCGGCGCATGGTTCCCTTGCCGGCCTTCGATACCGAAGACATCACCTGACGCATTCCGCTTGCCCGCGTTCAACCTGAGAGGTAAGTTTGCGAGCAAATTCCTTACGGAGACTTATGCCATGTACCCGACCTATGGAATAGGCCACGTGCATTCGCTCTTTTTTCTCATGTTCTTTGCCTTCTTCGGCCTATTGATCTCCATCATTGTGCTGATTCCGTACTGGTTTATTTTCAAGAAGGCGGGCTTCAGCCCTTTTCTCGCGCTGCTTATGTTTTTGCCGGTTATCAACATTGTCATGTTGTATTTCCTGGCGTTCTCGCGATGGAATGTAGTTCCCGCAGCGCAGGTCTATCCCGCGCCGCCGCCGGTTCCCTACCAACCTCGGCCCTAGAACATTTAAGCGGTTTCACGATTACGCTGTCCGATCAAGCCTCCGTGGTTTTCTTAGTGAAAAGCCCCGTGTGAAGTATTCTCGCCGGTTACGACTATCGTAAACCGCTGTAGCATCGTCTCAGCGATGCAGACGTCCCACCTCGTGTTCGTTTCGCGCCCTCGCCTACCGGCTTTCTGCATGTAGGCGGCGCGCGCACTGCCCTCTTTAACTGGCTCTTTGCCCGCCACGCCGGCGGCGTCTTTATTTTGAGGATTGAAGATACCGACTTCGAGCGCTCCTCCCAGGACATGGTGCAGGGCATTCTCGATGGCATGCGCTGGCTCGGCCTCGAATGGGATGAAGGACCGTTTTTCCAGTCCCAGCGGTTGCCTGCTCTATCAATCCACGGCCGAGAAGTTGCGGCAGAGCGGGCATGCCTACTACTGCTTCTGCACTAAAGAAGAGCTGGAACAACGGCGGGCGGAGGCTGTCGCTGCCGGCAGACCTCCTATGTATGACCGGCGGTGCCGGGCTATTGATCCGTCAGCGGCCTACCGGCGATTTCAGAATGGCGAGCCTGGCGCGCTGCGTTTTGCGGTGCCCGAGGGCGGCGTGACCGGGTTTGACGATGCGGTCTTCGGCCGAGTGGAATTCGCCAACGCGGAGCTGGAGGACTTCGTTCTGCTGCGCTCCGACGGCGTACCTACCTATCACTTGAGCGTGGTTGCCGACGACCTGGACATGAAGCTTACCCACATCATTCGCGGGGCTGACCATATCTCCAATACGCCCAAGCAGGTGTTGCAATACCAGGCGCTGGGGGAGCCCCTACCGGTTTTCGCTCATCTTCCGCTTATTCTTGGACCCGATAAGAGCCGGCTTTCCAAGCGTCATGGCGCCACCAGCGTGCTGGCCTACCGGGAGATGGGCATCGTGCCGGAAGCTTTCCGTAATTTTCTGGCTCTGCTGGGCTGGACACCCAACAGCGCCGGCAAGGAGGTCTTCGCCTCCAGCGAGCTGATCGAACTGTTCTCGCTCAGCGGCATCGCGCGGTCGAATGCCGTCTTTGACAATGACAAGCTGGCCTGGTTCAACACCGAATGGATCCGCCGATACTCGCCGCAGGAGTTGTTGCCGCTGATCGAAGAGGAGTGGGCGACGGCCGGGTTCCGGCCCGACCGTTCGCACCAGGAGATTCTTGCGGCGATTGCTTTGCTGCAGCCCAGAGCGCGGAGCCTGAAAGATTTCGCCGGCGCGTTTCGCGGCTTACTTCGGCGATGCTTATGAATACGATACAGCTGCTGTGGCTAAATTTCTCGGTGACGAGAAAATCCGCGGGATGCTGGTGGAGTTGGGCGACCGATACGACCGCCTGGATGACTTTACGGAGGCGGTGGCGGAGCAGTTGCTGCGGGCCTTTGCCGAGGAGAAGGGGGTCAAGGCCGGCGTCCTGATCAACGGATCGCGCGTCGCGTTGACCGGTCAGGGGGTAGCGCCGAGCCTCTTTGCGGTGATGGCCTCGTTGGGCAAGGAGCGCGTGGTGAAACGGCTAAGGGCTGCCGCCTCGATACCAGCTCCGCTTGATGTGGTTAGGGAGTAGATAACAACAGCAGGTCCCTCTCACTGCGATCGCTCCGCTTCGGTCGGGATGACAAGGGAGGTAGCACCTCCTGTGCATCGTGTTGATACGATCCAAGGGAAACGCGGCTCCCCTGCATTCCCTCGAGTGGCAAGGGGGAGGATAACGCAATCGCCATGGATGCAAGGTCCGAGGCCGACCGCAAACTCAGCCAGGGAAGCGCTGGGAATCGATCCGAAGTGATCTGAGCGCCGAGGGCCGCGCTAGTTCGTCCGCACCCTACTGGGCTATGACGGTCACGGAGACGGGAATCGTGTGCGGAGGCATGCAGGCATTTGAGTCGCATGCCTGGTAGCGAAGAGCTCCGTTCAGAAGATGCTGGCCGGGCTGCGCCGTCAAGTGGGCATGCAGAATGAACTCGCCCGTGTAGACGCTAAGCTTCTCCCGGGGAGCCAACTGCAGGGCGTACTCGGTGCCTGGCGGGAAGTCGACCGCGGTGACATTCAGACCGGGCTCTTCGACCACCGCGAGCCGGGCCGGGATCAGCGACTTCTCCAAAGGGGCGTGGGAGTTGATGTGCAAACCGTCAGCCACGCGGAAGTGAAGATCGATCTGCGCTGCATGATGCGCCGGAATCGTCACCTGCTGGGGATCGAGGAACTGGACCGCGGCAGCCCGATCAGCGCCATCGGGCAACGGTAATGGCTGGTCCTTTAGCACCTGCGCAACGCACAGACTCGCTGCCAGCGCGAAGACGACCATCACGGCAGTAGCCGGGCGGAACACGCTACTGCCCTCCGGTGGCTAAGGCCTTCTTGATGCTGGCTTCCACTTCGTCTTTTGAGACCAACCCGGCGGTCTCCGCAACAATTTTTCCGTCGCGGCCGACAAAGTACGAGGTAGGGAGGAACTCAACCCCGCCATACTTGCGCGACACGGCATCGTCTCCCACCAGCAAAGGGTAGTTCAGACCCTCCTCCTGGCCGAATTTCGCCAGCTTGGTTCGGGGAGTGTCGGCATCATCCTCAGAGACACCGAGGATCTCAAAGCCCTGCGAGGCATACTGCTTGCGCAGCGCCACCAGCCAGGGCATTTCAATCTTGCAGGGCGCGCACCAGGTGGCCCAGAAGTTGATCA
Organism: uncultured Acidobacteriaceae bacterium; assembly: GCA_963840675.1. GTDB lineage: Bacteria > Acidobacteriota > Terriglobia > Terriglobales > Acidobacteriaceae > PALSA-350. Next base: position 30,461 of record CAWJAB010000039.1, on the reverse strand, counting down.
ATACCGCCTTGCCCTTGTAGTCAGAAAGGGAAACCTTCTTGCCCTCGACGCTCCGCAAACTGAAGTCGGGAGCGCGCTTGCCACGCAGATCAGGCAAGCCCTCGTCGGCGGCAACATCCTGTTGCACGGATTGATTGTTGGCACTCTCAGGAACGGGTACGCCTTGCACCTGACGCTGTGCGTATAGCTTGCGGCGCTTGTAGTTGGCATATCCGGACCACACCATGAGCGCGAACGCGGCGATAACCAGAAGAATGACCCATTGATTGCGCTTCACGTTGTATTACCTTCTCCGGGAAACAGCCGGTTGCACACGAGTGTGCCATGACCCATTCTAATTTACGGTGCTGCTACGATCATTGTTTTGCATTGAGAATGGATGAAGGCGCTGACTCCAGCCCAGCTGATACGTATAGAAGCCGAGGCGCTGCTTCGACTTGCGGCCCGTCTGGAAGACGGGATGTCGGCCGATTTCGCCCGCGCAGTGGAGCTGGCGGTGGACTGCGGGCGGCGGCGCGGGCGCGTAGTCGTCACCGGCATAGGCAAGAGCGGGATTATCGCGCAAAAGCTCGTCGCCACCTTCAACTCCACCGGCACCCCGGCCTTGTTCCTGCATGCGGCGGAAGCGCTGCATGGCGATCTGGGGATGCTGGCCCAGGGTGACCTGGTGCTGGCTCTTTCTTCCAGCGGCGAGACCGACGAGATTCTCCGTTTGCTGCCTGCGATCAAGCGGGTGGGCGATGCCCTCATCAGTTTCTGTTGTGCCATGAACTCGACCCTGGCGCTGGCTAGCGACGTGGCGCTGGATCTAAGCGTGGAACAGGAAGCCTGCGGAATGGGCCTGGCCCCGACTGCGTCGACCACCGTGATGCTCGCCCTGGGCGACGCACTGGCCATCGCCGTCTCCCTCAAGAAAGGCTTTCGCCCGGAAGACTTCGCCGATCTACATCCCGGCGGCCGGCTGGGCAGAAAGCTGGCCAGGGTGGCCGAGCTGATGCACACCGGGGATGCCGTTCCTATGGTCTCCGCCGCCACGCCCATGCCCGCGGTGATTTACGAGATGAGCCGCAAAGGCCTGGGAATGACCACGGTGACGGAGGGGCAGACCCTGATCGGCATCATGAGCGACGGGGATCTGCGCCGGCTACTGGAGCGGAAGGGACCGCTGGCGCTGTCCATGACTGCGGGCGAAGCCATGAACGCCACGCCCAAAACCATCGGGGCCCACGAGTTTGCGGCGCGCGCGCGGGGCATCATGGAAGAGAAAAAGATCACTTCGCTGGTGGTCGTCGACCCTCAACAGAACGTGGCCGGCGTTCTCCATCTTCATGATTTGTGGGGACTTGAACTGATACTAAACAGGCTGGCGGCGGCTTCCGCGCCTCGATGCTGTCGTAAGTCTGGATCAGCGTATGAGCGCTGGTAAGTTTGAGCAGCTCGGCAACCCGGTAATTGACCGCGACCAAACGGAGAGTACGACCGCGGCGTTTGCCGGAGACGTAATAATTCAGCAGGGCGCCGAGCCCGGCAGAATCCAGGTAAGGCGATTCGGTGAAGTCGATGATGGTGAGTTTCTCCGTGCCGCCCATGAGAACCTTCTGAAACTCGAACAGGTTGGCGAGGGTGATGGGGCCATGAAGGCGAAAGATGCGGGTCTCTGCCGTACTGCCTGGAACCACTTCGAAGGTCAAAGGTTCGTTATACATAGCAACCGTGATTGTAAAAAGCGTGCCGCCCGGTTTGATGACAGTCCGGTGAATACCGCCGTGAACCGTCGCTGGACCATTTAGAATTAGTGGATTGCCCCAGGAAAGTTCCCCCAGAATGCACCGTTGGTCGAAGCTGTTCATCCCTACCCTGCGTGAAGCCCCGGCCGACGCCGAGGTAGCCAGTCACAAATTTCTATTGCGTGCCGGATACATCCGTCAAGTAGGCGCGGGAATTTACTCCTACCTCTTCCTGGGCCAGCGCTCCATCAACAAGATTCAGGCGATCGTCCGGCAAGAGATGGATCGCATCGGCCAGGAGTTCCTTTTGCCCGCGCTGCACCCGCGCGAGTTGTGGGAAGAGAGCGGCCGCTGGACGATCATGGGGCACAACCTGTTCAAGCTGCAGGACCGCAAAGGGGCTTGGCTGGTGCTGGGCATGACCGAAGAAGAGGTGATGACGGATATCGCGCGCAAAGAGCTGCGGAGCTATAAGCAGCTGCCCCAGATCTGGTACCAGATCCAGACCAAGTTCCGGGATGAACCGAGGCCCAGGGCGGGCCTGCTGCGGGTGCGCCAGTTCATCATGAAGGACAGCTACTCCTTCGACCTGGACGCGGCCGGTCTGGACGCGAGCTACAACAAGCACGATGCGACCTATCGCGCGATTCTCTCCCGCTGCGGGCTGGAGTTTGTGGCGGTGCAGGCCGACTCCGGCGCCATGGGCGGCTCAGCATCGCAGGAGTTCATGGTGTACGCCGAGGCCGGGGAAGACCTGATTGCCAGCTGCCCCGCGTGCGGCTATGCGGCCAACCTGGAAAAAGCTACCTCGCAGCTGCCGCCGGTCGCGGACCTGCCGGGGGACGATCTGCCGGAACTGGTGCACACCCCGGGCCGGCGCACGATTGAGGATGTAGGCGCGTTTCTCCAACTAGCGCCGGTCCACTCGATCAAGACCTTGGCCTACATGGCGTTGAGCGCGCAGGCCAAGGCGGGGGCGGCAGAGATCGCCAGCCCGGTGGTGGTGCTGCTGCGGGGTGACCACTCCCTGAATGAAGCCAAGCTAGCCAGCCTGTTTCCCAACGCCAGGGAGATACGGCCGATGCAGCCGGAGGAGATTTTCAAGACTTTTCATTCGCCTGTTGGTTACCTGGGACCGATTGGACTGGATATTCTGGCGGCCGGGGACGAGGCCGAAGCAGGCAAAGTTACCGTCGTACTGGATCGTGCGCTCGAGCACCGGCGCAATCTGGTCGCCGGGGCCAACCGGGAGGAATATCATCTGCGCAATGTGACCCGGGGCCGGGACTTTATTCCTACCCTGACAGCCGACGTGCGCAATGTGACGGAGGGGGAAAGTTGCCCCCAGTGTCCGCCGGGCAATCCGCTTAAGGTGGCGAAAGCGATCGAAGTTGGGCATATTTTCAAGTTGGGTTACCGGTATTCCGATGGGATGGGTGTTCGTGTCCTGGACCCGAATGGTAAAGAGGTCACGCCCATCATGGGCTGTTACGGGATCGGGATTGAGCGCATCCTAACGGCAGCCATCGAGCAAAACCATGACGGCAACGGCTTCTGGCTCGACCGCTCGATTGCACCCTTCGATGTGGTGGTGACGGTAACCAACATGGGCGACGCAAACCTGGCAGCCACCGCCGAGCGGGTGGCCACGCAACTTGAGGAAGCGGGCTTTGACGTTTTGCTGGATGACAGGGACGAGCGCGCCGGCGTCAAATTTAAAGATGCGGACCTGGTAGGTATTCCCTACCGCGTGAATGTAGGCAAGAAAGTGGCAGAAGGCCGGGTGGAGCTGGTAACCCGCTCCAAGGCGTCCAGTGAGGACGTGGCCATCGCAGAGATCGCGAAGCGGCTCCCAGCTTTGAGGAGTACTTAACTTGGCAGTCAAAATCAAAGTGGTGCAGGCAAGCTTGCTCAAACACCCGGTGCGCAACATCGCCCTGATTGTGGTGGGCGGCACGCTGCTGCTGGGCTTCCTGGTTTGCTGGTCGATCTTCGGCTACTACTACATCAAGTACGAGCACATTGTGGATGAGCGGCTGCAGCAGCCGCTCTTCGAGCAAACGGCCAAGATCTACGCGGCGCCGAAGGAAGTACGCGTCGGGCAGAAGCTGAGCGCGCGGGTGGTTGCCCAGGAATTGCGCAACGCAGGCTACAGCGGCGATGGTGCTCGCGAGCGCTCAGGGATGGGGAGCTACTCGCTCAACGAGGCGAGCATCACCATCCAGCCGGGGCCTCAGTCGTACCACTCCGAGCAGGGCGCCACGGTGACCTTTAACAGCGGCCTGGTCAGCCAGATCTCCGGCGATGGCGGCCAGTCACTGGAAGCGTATGAGCTGGAACCCGAACTCATTACCGGTCTCTCCGATCAGAACCGCACCAAGCGCCGCCTGGTCACCTATAACGAGCTGCCGCCCAACCTGGTCAATGCGGTGACTTCCATCGAAGACCGGCGTTTTTTTGATCATGGCGGGGTCGACTACTTCCGGCTACTAGGGGCGCTGCGTGACGATTTGCGGTCGGGCCGGCGGCGGGAGGGAGGATCCACCCTGACCATGCAGTTGGCCCGTGGGCTTCTTCCTGACGCCGGAGAAGAAGGTGAAGCGCAAGATCATCGAGATTGCGATTACGTTTCAGCTGGAACATCGCTTCAACAAGCAGCAGATTTTTGAGCTTTATGCCAACCAGATACCGCTCGGCCAGCAGGGAAGCTTTGCCATCAACGGCTTTGGCCAGGCGGCACAGACCTACTTCAGCAAGGACGTAAGCCAGTTGGACCTGGCCCAATGCGCGATGCTGGCCGGCATGATCCAGCATCCGAGTTATCTCAACCCCTACCGCCATCCCGACCGGGTGATGCAGCGCCGCAACCTGGTGATCGACGACATGGTGGAAACGGGCAAGATTACCAAGGAAGAGGCGATACACGCCAAGGCTGAGCCGCTGAACCTTAAGCGATCAATGTCGATGCGGGTGAGGCGCCTTACTTTGTCGACCTGGTACGCGACCGGCTAGTGCAACACCTGGGGGACGCGGATTTCAACCATGAGGGGCTGCGCATTTACACCTCGCTCGATCCGGACCTGCAGCGAGAGGCGTCGGAAGCAGTGGAACAAGGCATGAAGGCGGTCGATCTGCAGGTGGAAAAACTGCACGCGAAGAGAGTCAAGCAGGGTGATAACTCGCCGATCGTTTATCCCCAGGTTGCGCTGGTCGCGCTGAATCCGCATACCGGCCAGATTCTGGCCCTGGTTGGGGGCCGAAACTACGGGGCAAGCCAGCTCGATCACGCGGTGCAGCACAGGCCCCCCGGTTCTGCTTTCAAGCCGTTTGTCTATGCAGCGGCGTTCAATACCAGCCTGGCTGGGACCATACTGACGCAGCCGCCTCCACAGCCCCAGGCAGACGTAGAACAGGTATCCGCCGCTCAGAACTCCGCCGGGCAAGTGTCGGCAGATCCGGCTCCGCCCGATCCAGGCAGGCCCAGCGGGATCTTTACCGCCATCACCAAGCTGAATAATGACCCTACTACCTTCGAAGGCGGCTACGCCCCGGCTAATTACCACCATGACGCGCGCTTCCTGGGAGACATCACCGCGCGCACGGCTCTTGCAGAGTCTGAAAATAACGCAACCATATCGCTGGCGCAGATGGTTGGTTACAACAACGTGGCGGCGTTGGCCCGGGATGCCGGGATCAAATCTGCCCGCGGAACACCCTCCGTCGCGATAGGCACGTACGACGTCACCCCACTCGATTTGGCCGGGGCCTACACCGTCTTCGCCAATGGCGGAGTGAAGATCGATCCCTGGATGCTGGCTTCTGTGCGCTCAGCCTCTGGCGATGTGCTGAATGACTACACGCCCAACTCCAAACCGATCCTCGATCCGCGTGTGGCCTATTTGAGCGTGTCCCTGATGCAGGCTGTGATCAACTCGGGAACGGCCGCAGGCGCGCGTGCGGCCGGCTTCACTGCTCCTGCAGCCGGCAAGACGGGCACCGAGCACGATGCATGGTTCGCCGGGTTCACCAGCAATTTGCTCTGCGTTGTCTGGATAGGGAATGACGACTATACCGACCTGAAGCTGGACGGAGCCAAGGCCGCTGTGCCGCTATGGGCCGGGTTCATGAAGCACGCTGTCCAGTTGCCGCAGTACTCTGACACCCGCGAGTTCTCGGTGCCTGCGGGTGTCTCGATCGTGCGGCTGGATAAGGTCACCAATCTGCTCGCTGACCCGAGCTGCCCCACAGACTACGACATTGCCTTTCTTGACGGAACGGCGCCGACCCAGACGTGCGATGAGGCTGCCGGCGATCAGCGGAATGTGTTCCAAAAGATTTTTGGCATCGGCAAGCAGACTACGGTCGCTCCCGCTCCGGTCGGGATGCCGGCGTTGCCTCCGCCGTCCGTGGGTTCTCAGGCAGCGGCAGCTCCACCCCAGCCCGGGACAGTGCCGCCCAATCCCGAGCAGCAGCAGAAGAAGAAACGGGGTTTCTTTGGACGGCTGTTTGGGTCTAAAGGGGACGATAATCAGCCAGCCACGCCGGATCCCAACCAGCCTCATTAGCGGGTAGGAGCGGCGGTTTAGTGCCGCGCCTACGGCGCTCGGGTGATCGGGATTGATTCCCAGCCCTTCCGGGCTGGGCTGACGTTTGGCAATCGGCCCTCCGGGCCTCGGGAAACAGATAGATTGCTTCCATCCGTGTTGCACGATGGTTGGGAGAACTGCAGATCCCTCGACTTCGCTCGGGATGACAAAGGAAAGCGTGGCGCTTCCATTTGTATTTGATGCTAAATGAGATAACAGCGGGCATCCCTCCACTTACGCGCCGCGCGCTCCGCCGTTCGGTGTTTTATTCTTTCTGACAATCCGGGCACCAATAGGTGGAACGGGCGCCCAGGCCTTGTTTGCGCGTCAGAATCGTGTTACCACAGCGGCGGCAGCTCGATCCGGCGCGGCGATAGACCCAGAGCCTGGCCGCGGGGTCGCTTGAGCCCGTGGTGCGCCGCCCTCCGAGCGTAAGTCACACTTGGCGGCGAGAAAGCGGCGCGATGTCGCCAACAGACACTCCACCTCCTGCGCGCGCAAGCTATCAATCCGGCGAAAGGGATTCACTCCGCAGGCAAAGCAGATCTCGGACTTGAAGACATTCCCGATCCCGGCCATCACCCGCTGGTTGAGCAGAACATTGCCAACCTCCTCACTCCCGTGCTCAAGCAGACGGGTCGCGGCTTCATCCACCGCAAAGGATCGACCCAACAGATCGGGCCCCAAACCCGCAACTCCTGCGAACCGCTCCAGAGTTCGCGCGGTGTGAAAGCGGGCTACCGGCACATTGAAGGCGACTGCCAGAAAATCGGCGGTACCCAAGACAATGCGCATGTGGCTTCGAGCCCGCTTCCACCGCTCACCCACACGGTAGATGTGCCAGCTGCCGCTCATCAACATGTGCGTCGCCAGGATGAGGTCGCCGGAAAAATGGATCAGCAGCCACTTACCGCGCGATTCCACTTGCTCGATGGTGCGCCCGGTCAGCGGAGTCTGATCGTCCACGCTGGCCAACGGCGCATAGCGCGGTCTCAAAGAAGGTGACCTGACGGCCGGCAAGCGCCTGGTGCAGCGCGCGGGCAGAGCGGAAAATTGTGTCGCCTTCAGGCATTCAAATTCAGGTGGTGGCGCTGGCCAGCATGGCACGGCGAAAGTTGAGGCCGTGCACAGCAAGATGAAAACCGGCTTCCTGCAGAAAATGCGCCAGGAAGTGCTGGCCCGCCGGCTGACCGTTAATTTGTGAGATGAGCATGCCACCCCGCTGGTCTTCGCGACGTTCCATCTCCTGCTGGGCCAGGCTAGCCAGAAATTGGCTCAGATCGCGTGCCGTCGTTGAGCGATCCGGTTCCTCGCTGGGCAGAAAAACCTGGAGGTTGGGATTATTGCGGCGCAGATACGCCACCAGCTCACCATTGCGCAGCACCACACTGGCGCCTGCGCTGCGCGTGAGCCCACGCGCAGCATCCTCTTCGCCGGCCGCCGGCCAGCGCAGCACAGAGCCATATAAATTCGCCGGATCAGTCGCCGCCAGAGTTACCATTTCCGGCTTTTCCAGCGGCGGCCCATTGCGCAGGGAACGCAGCAGGTCGACCGCCGCAGGCAGAGCAAACTGCGTCGCCCCCAGTCCAGCCACAAAATACCCTCGGCGTATGCGGCCACTTTCTTCCAGCGCCTTGAGCACATCGTAGATGGCGCTGAAGCCTCCGGGCAGATTCTCGCTGGCCGCCGACTCACGCGTGAGCACGCCATAGCGATTGAGCAACTGGTTGGCGAAGGCGTGGCTCCATTCCGTGGGAGAGGCCGAGGACGCGGGCACCAGGCTCCAGCGGCCCTGGGCGCTGGGTGGAGTAGTGCGCCGCGAGCGGAAGGAGGGCAGGTTGTGCTGACGCTTGGGCTGGCGTGAAGTGGCCGGCCGGGCGACATAAGCGCGCAGGGCGTGAAAGGTGTCATTGGTCACCAGGCCGCGCCACACCAGGTTCCACAGCGCATCGAGGGTCTCGCCGGGGTATCCCCCGCCGACCTCCTCGTGCAACTGGGCGAAGAACGCAGCACCGCTCCTCCCCAGTTGATCCAACAAAGCAAGCTCACGCGGGCTCAACGGGTTTTCTGCCGTTGGCGCGGGGCGGGGAGGGAGCAGAGTCCGGAGCTTATCGGCCAGGAACAGGCCGATGCGCCCGTCATGCTCACCCAGCGAATCGAGCCCGCACCAGACCACTTCGCCGGCGGCGATCAATGTGTCCAGACTACCGGGGGAGTAATTGGCGAGACGGGCGGGAAGAATAGAGGTTTCGAGCAGAGAAGCGGCCAGCGGCGCGCCCTGCAGATGCTCGATGGTGTCCAACAAAGCATCGAGACCACGCCTGCGCTGCAGCACTCCCTGCCAATGAGTCGCGAGGCGCGCCAGTGCCTGCTGCTCGATGGGCTCTACCTCGCGACGGAGACGAGCCAGGGATTTGCGCCGGATCAGGCGCAACACCTCGGCATCGCACCACTCGCGGTAAACACCGCCGGGGCGGAAGCCGCCTTCCACGATGCGGCCGTCGAGCAGCAACGTCTGCAAGGCTCGTTCTACCTGCGGGGCATCGAGGGCAAAGCGCGCGCTCACCTCGCGCAGGGTGAAGGGACCGTGGGTGCGGGCGTAACGGCGCACCAGTTCAAGCACCGGCGCCGCTACCGGCTCCAGCAAGGCCGTCGCGATGCCGGGAGGAAGTGGAATGCCCAGCGCGTCACGATAGCGAGCCGCGTCTTCAATGGCAATCAGACGCTTCTCCCCGGCGATCTTGATTTCGAGCAGGCGGCGGGCACGGAGCAGCCGCTCCAGATGGCCGGCCAACTCAGGGTCGGCGAGACGGCGCAGCAGCTCGTCGCGGGTGAGATCGCCGATGCGGAGCAGCAAATCGTGGATGCCGTCGGCGGAGCGAATGCGCTGGGTTTCCAGCAGCCCCTGAAGCTGCTCTTCCACTTCGGCGATGGCATCAGAGTCCAGCAGCTCGCGCAGGTCGGCATCGCCCAGGAGATCACGTAACTGTTCCTGATCGATAGAAAGGGCCTGGGCCCGGCGCTCGGCCAGTGGCGCGTCTCCATCGTAGATGTAATTGGCCACGTAGCTGAAGAGCAGGGACGAGGCAAAGGGCGAAGGGGTGCGGGTGTCGGCCACATGCACACGCACGTTGCGCTGGCTGATGGCGCGGAGCGTCTCCAATAGCGCAGGCATATCGAAGACATCCCGCATGCACTCACGGTAAGCCTCGAGCAGAATGGGAAACGAAGGATAGCGGGAGGCGACGGAGAGCAGATCGTAGGCACGCTTGCGCTGCTGCCACAAGGGCGCCCGGCCCTGCGCGCGCCGCCGTGGCAAGAGCAGCGCCCGCGCGGCACTCTCGCGGAATTTTGCGGCGAACAGCGCCGTGCCGCTGAGCTGGCGCAGCACCAGGTCTGTAGCCTCGTCCGCGTCGATCAGGATCAGTTCGGAGTCGGGCGGCGCATCGCTGTCGGGGAAGCGTAACACGAATCCATCGTCGCCCCACATCGCTTCCACATCCGCACCGCCACTGGCACGAATTCGGCCGGTGATCGCCATGGCCCAGGGCGCGTGAATGCGGCTGCCGAACGGGGTAAGCACGCAGACGCGCCAATCTCCCATTTCGTCGCGGGTACGCTCGATCACGATGGTGCGATCGTCGGGAACCGTGGTGGTGGCAATTTCCTGGTCAGCGAGGAAACGGATGAGGTTTTCCGCCGCCATGGAGTCGAGATCATGCTCGCGGGTCAGGCGGCTCAACGCGGCATTCCGCGGCATGGCTCGCAGTTCGCGCACCAACTGGCCGATGCGGCGGCCAAACTCGAGCGGCCGTCCGGCGTTGTCTCCATGCCAGAAGGGCATCTTGCCGGGCTGGCCCGGCGCCGGGGAAACCAGCACCCGGTCGTGGGTAATCTCGTCGATGCGCCAGGTAGACGCGCCCAGGATAAAGGTGTCGCCGGTCCGGCTTTCGAAGACCATCTCTTCGTCGAGCTCGCCCACGCGGACTGGCTTGCCCTCGGAGCCCGAGAGAAATACTCCGTATAGCCCGCGATCGGGGATGGTGCCGCCGTTCAGGATGGCGAGCATCTTAACCCCCTCGCGGGGCGCCAGCGTGTCGCGCACCCGGTCCCAGGTGATGCGCGGCCTCAGGTCGGCGAATTCGTCGGAAGGGTAGCGGCCGGCAAGCAGATCGAGCACGCCGGTGAAGGCATTGCGGGTGAGGCTGCTGAACGGAGCGGCGCCGCGAATCAGCCGGAAGACCTCTTCGACGCCGATCTCTATGAGCGGGGGCGGCTGCTTCCGCTGCGCCGCCGTTCGTAGGGCTAAGGCGGGAGGCTGAGCCACGATGGCGACGATCTGCTGCGCCAGCACATCCAGCGGGTTGCGCAGAAAGCGAGTTGATTCCACCAGGCCCTCGTGCATGGCCCGGGTCACAGCGGCGCAGGCCACCAGGTCGGCGCGATATTTGGGAAAAATGACGCCTTCGCTGGCCGCGCCCACATGGTGACCGGCGCGGCCGATGCGCTGCATGGCGCTGGCCACGGAAGGCGGCGCCTCAATCTGCACCACCAGGTCGACCGCGCCCATATCGATGCCCAGCTCCAGCGAAGAGGTCGCGACCAGCGCGCGCAGCCTTCCGGCCTTTAACTGCTCTTCGATCTCGGAGCGTTGCGCGGCCGCGAGGGAGCCATGGTGAGCGCGGGCCAGCTGCTCGCCCGCCAGTTCGTTGATCGCGCCGGCCAACCGCTCGGCGATGCGGCGGCTGTTGACGAAGATGATGGTGGAATGGCGCTCGCGAATGATCTCCACCAGGCGTGGATGAATGGCGGCCCAGATGGAAGTGCGCTTTGGGCCTTGTGAAGCCGCCCCGCTGGGCAGCTCTTCGCGCTGGCCCATGCGGGCCATATCTTCTACCGGAACTTCGATGCGCAGATCCAGCTTCTTGGGCTCGCTGGCGTCGATGATGGTGACCGGACGATAGGCAACGACCGGGGAATCTTCCTGGATGTCGTTGCCTGCCGGTTCGGCGCCCTGGAGAGTTCCCCCGAGGAAGTGCGCCACCTCTTCCAGCGGACGCTGGGTGGCGGAGAGACCAATTCGCTGCACCCGGCCTTCGGTGATGGCCTCCAGCCGCTCCAGCGAGAGGGCCAGGTGCGCCCCGCGCTTGGTAGGCACGACCGCGTGAATCTCGTCGATGATCACGGTGTCCACGTGGCGCAGGCTGGCAGCGGCGTCCGAGGTGAGCAGCAGATATAACGACTCCGGCGTGGTGATCAGAATCTCCGCGGGATGGCGCCGGAAGCGGCTACGGTCCTTTTGCGATGTGTCACCGGTACGGATACTGATCTCCGGCTGGTGGAAAGCGACGCCGGCCTGGCGGGCCATATTGGCGATGCCGGCGAGCGGCGAGCGGAGGTTGCGTTCCACGTCTACGGCCAGGGCTTTCAGGGGGCTAAGGTAGATGACCCGGCAACCCTCGGTCTCGGTAGCCGCGCGCCGCAACATGAGCCGGTCGAGGCACCAGAGAAACGCGGTCAGCGTCTTCCCGCTGCCGGTGGGCGCCAGAATGAGGGTGTTTTCGCCGCGCGCGATCGCCGGCCAGCCTAGCCTCTGCGGCGCGGTGGGCTGCTCGAAGACGGCGCGAAACCACGCCGCGGTCACCGGGTGGAAAAGGCCGAGAGCATCCTCAGGTTGGGCGCTGGTTTCCCGTCGAGTTCGCTTCTTTACCGCCATAGTGACCTGCATCAAGGATAGCTGTTGGCTGCTTCCGGGTTGCATCTGAGACAACACCGCGATGGTTTCTGGCCACATCGAAGGTCTCGCCTTGTACCGAGAGTCGTGCAGAGGAACCGCATGTCCGGTTCTCACTCGACACGATTGTGTTGCGTCGCCGCCCGGCTGCCGTTACGCTCAGGGACAATGCAACCAGGCGAGATTGGATTTACCCCGGAGCTGCTGCGGCAGTTGACCACGCTTGCGACCGACGCCGCCGGCCGCGCCTACGCGCCTTACTCCAAATTTCGCGTAGGAGCCGCATTGCTGCTGCAGAACGGAGCCCTGGTGAGCGGCGCCAACGTGGAGAACGCCTCCTACGGTCTCACCATTTGCGCGGAACGCTCCGCCGTGGTTCGCGCCGTCGCCGAACATGGACCGGAGATGCGCGTGCTCGCCTGCGCCATCACCAATCTCAACCAGGCGGCTAGTCCTCCGTGCGGGGCTTGTTTGCAGGTGTTGAGCGAGTTCATGCTGCCCGCCTCCCGGGTAATTTTTCGCGGCCACTCGGGCTGGGAGGACTATCGCTTCGAAGAGGTCTTCCCGCACCGTTTCACACTGCACACCGCCAAATAAGGAGAACAGCTTGGGACGATTGACGGGCTTGCTGGGGCTGGTGGTCATCTTAGCGGTGGCGTGGCTGCTTTCGACCAACCGGAAAGCCATACGCTGGCAGACGGCCGCCTGGGGACTTGGGCTGCAGTGGATCTTCGCCGTGCTGGTGCTGCGCTTTGAAGCCGGGGAAAGGGCCCTGGCGGCTGCCGGAGACGCGGTGAACCGCATGCTGGCCTATGCCTTCGTCGGCTCCGGATTCGTTTTTGGCGAGCTGGGCAAGCAGCACTCTTCGTTCGGGCTCATCATCGCCTTCCAGGTGTTGCCCACCATCATCTTTATCTCCGCCTTTTTCGCCGTGCTCTACCACCTGGGCATCATGCAGATCGTCATCAAGGCCGCGGCTCGCCTGATGCAGTTGACCATGCGTATCAGCGGGGCCGAGTCGCTGAACGTAGCCGCCAGCATCTTCATGGGGCAGACCGAAGCGCCGCTGAGCATTCGGCCCTTCCTGCCCGGGGCAACGCAGTCCGAATTGATGACCATCATGACCAGCGGGATGGCGCATGTTTCCGGCGGGATCATGGCGGCCTACATCCTCTACGGCATTGAGGCCAAACATCTGCTGGCGGCGGTGATCATGACCGCCCCAGGGACCGTACTCATTGCCAAAATGCTGGTACCGGAAACCCACACGCCTGCCACCCTGGGCCGGGTCACGATGCCCATCAACGAAGAACATCGGGAGGAGAATCTGCTGGGCGCGATTGCCCGCGGAACCATCGACGGCGGCCGCCTGGCCTTCAACGTGGGTATCATGCTGATCTCATTTCTGGCGCTGATCGGGCTGCTGAATGGAATGCTGGGGGGCATCCACAACTTTCTAGGCGGCCACCATATTCCCTTCCCCTCCAGCCTGAATGTGATTCTCGGGTTCCTCTTCGCTCCCGTTGCCTGGCTTATTGGAATTCCCTGGCACAGCGCCCACCTGGTGGGCAATCTGCTGGGGACACGGACGGTTACGAACGAGCTGGTGGCCTATGCTTTGCTGGGAACGGAGAAGTCCTTGCTCGACTTTCGTTCCTTTACCATCGCGACGTTTGCTTTATGTGGCTTCGCTAACATTAGCTCCATCGGGATGCAAATTGGCGGCATTGGAGCGCTGGCGCCGAACCGGCGTAATGATCTGGCCCGGCTGGGACTGCGAGCGATGCTTGCCGGGACTATGGCTAACCTGATGTCGGCTTCGATTGTTTCTGTCTTGCTGCGGTAGCTCGGGGTTGAAGGATTTGGCAGAAGGCATATTTGAAAGAGCGGAAAAGGCCGCCGCGGCCATCCGCGAGCGCATCACCGTCACACCGCGGGTGGCCATCGTGCTCGGTTCCGGGCTGGGCTCATTCGCGGACCAGATTGAGCACCCGATCGCAGTCGCTTACACGGACATTCCGCATTTTCCACGGCCAACGGTCGAGGGCCATAGCGGCCGCCTGGTTGTGGGCACGCTCTCCGCAACGCCGGTCGCGGTGATGCAAGGCCGAGTCCATGCCTACGAGGGATACACCCCGGAAGAAGTCACCTTTCCCGTACGTGTCCTCGGCCGCCTGGGGATCACTACGCTGGTGATCACCAATGCCGCCGGCGGCATCCGGCAGGATCTAAAGCAGGGCCAACTTGTCCTGCTCTCCGATCACATCAATCTCACCGGACGCAATCCTGTCGCCGGCCCCAATGACGAACGCCTCGGACCACGCTTCTTCGACATGACCGATTCGTATTCCATACGGCTGCGTCGACTGGCCCACTCGGCCGCCGAACTGAGCGAGGGAGTCTACCTGTGCGTCTCCGGCCCCAGCTTTGAAACGCCGGCGGAGATCAGGGCCTTCCGTACCTTGGGAGCCGACCTGGTGGGCATGTCAACGGTGCACGAAGTCATCGTTGCCCGGCACATGGGCATCGAAGTGCTCGGCATCTCCTGCGTCACCAACATGGCCGCCGGCATCCTCGATCAGCCGATCAATCACCACGAAGTGATGGAGACAGGAGCCCGCGCACAGAAACAGTTAACCGCCTTGCTGGCCGCGCTCTTGCCCGCGCTTTGAATGGCGTGGAATTTAACAACCACAGGCCCCCGCTTTGTTATTCTTAAGAGGCTATGCCTACGAAAAAAGAGCTTCTCACTACCCCTATCCAACACATCGACATCAAGCAGCATAATGTCGTTCCGCTGGTTGATGCCATGCAGTCCATGGCCTACAGCTCCCGTGATCTTGCCCGGGCAGCTTCGATCTACGAGCGCATGCTGCGTGACCAGGATTGTGGCGTGATTCTGTGCCTGGCGGGATCGCTGATCAGCGCCGGGTTGAAACAGATTTTTGTGGACCTGATACGCAACAACATGGTCGACGCCGTCGTCTCCACCGGCGCCAACATGGTGGACCAGGATTTCTTCGAGGCCCTGGGATACAAGCACTGGATCGCCGACGACCTCTACCGCCAGGGAACGGAAGACGCCACCCTGCGGGAGCTGATGATCGATCGCATCTACGACACGCTCATCGACGAAGAAGAGCTGCGGGCGTGCGACGATACCTGCCGCATCATTGCCGACTCCCTGGACCCTCGCCCCTACAGCTCGCGTGAATTTATCCGGGAGATGGGCGCTTATCTGGAGAAACAGGGCAAGACACCGGAAAAGGGAGGCGTGCGACAGCATCATCTTTTCCGCTTACCAGATGGATGTGCCGATCTTCGTGCCTGCCTTTAGCGACTGCTCGGCCGGCTTCGGTCTGGTGGCGCACCAGCATAACCGCGGCGACAAGCCGAAAGTCTCCATCGACTCGGTGAAGGATTTCTACGAGTTGACGCAGCTGAAGATCGCCAACCCGACCACCGGTCTGCTGATGATCGGCGGCGGCGTGCCCAAGAACTTCGCCCAGGACATCGTCGTGGCTGCGGAGATCCTGGGCCTCGATGCGCCCATGCACAAGTACGCAATCCAGATCACGGTCGCGGACGTACGTGACGGCGCGCTCTCGTCCAGCACCCTGAAGGAAGCCAGTTCCTGGGGCAAAGTAGACACCACCTACGAGCAGATGGTGTACAGCGAAGCCACCCTTGCGCTGCCTTTGATTACGGGCTATGCCTATCATAAGAAGGCACACGCGGAGCGGAAGCAACGCCGCTGGTCGCGGTTGTTGGAACCGGTGACGGCTTAACATGCCGCGGAACTGTACTCTATGCTTTGTATCAGGGCTCGACTTTAGTGGCAGGCCATTAACCATTGGAATATGTCTGGCTTTGCCTCCCTGAGGTAGGTACACTTCCAGCCCAATCGCGAGTTTTCCGCAGCCTGATTAAGCCGGGACTTTGTAGCCTGGCGGGGATGGGACATACGTCTATCCCTTGGCTCGTCTTAGTACTAAAGTGGCAGCCAAAACCGCTGTTTTTTTTAGGCTCGCGGCGCAAAGCCGGTATACTTCGATGCATCCCCCAACTAGCTAGACTTCTTGGGGGTTAACCTTGTCGATCGTCCTTGGTGTTGTCGGTGTCTGTTATTTCGTGCTTTTCCTCGGTTTCTGGTCCCTTGGCCGTATGTCGGCCATGTCAGACAGATTAGTAGAGAGCCGTGCCAATGTGATTCCGTTCCATCGCGGTTAATGTTGAAGAAAAGCCAGTGCGTCGGCGATCTCACATAAATGGAACGCGCTGCTTAATCCACTGCGGTTTTCCCCCGATCAGATCCGTTGGAGGTGCGTGAGTTCTTCCTGCATGCTTCCGTGGGACTCCTTTTAGTCACTGTGTCGACCGAAATGAGTCGCCGTATACTCCGGACAGTTAGCATGGGCCAGTATCGTCTCCTTTGATGGACGGGCTGACTTGGTGAGAGCTCATTAATTAGACCCGCATCGATCGAGTAAGCGTGACCTGGCTTCGAGATAGGCTACCGTCCACAATATTTTTCGCGGTTGCGCTGCTGCTCTCTGCCTACGGCGGCTTGGTATTGCTGTTGGGCCACAGCGGTGATCTTTCCGCAGCGGTGATCACCTGGGCCTGCGCCCAGGTTCTTCTGATCGCGCTCTGCGTCCATAGGTTTCTCGATGCTTCCCGCCAGGATGAAGCGGAATGGCAGGTGCAACAGGTAGCCCAGTTGCAACGCAGTATTCTGGACTCCGCCGGCCCGATGATCCTGGCCACCGACCTGCAAGGCAACCTGCTGATTTTCAATCCAGCCGCCGAACGGATGCTTGGCTACCGCTTCCATGAGGTGGTCGGGCAGCTCAACGCCCATGATCTCTTTCCCGAAGGGGAACTGGAGCGCGTGGGCCAGCTGCTGGTTTCCCGCCTGGACCGCTCCCCGGCGATCGACCTGGAGAGTGTTTCGGCGGAGTTGAAGCACTACGTGCAATACGTGACCAGCTTTCCGGTGAGCCGTGTCCGCGGCTTTGAGATTCTCTGCCGCCGCAAGGATGGAACTACTTTTCCGGCAATGGTTTATCTCTCCGCGGTGCGCAACACCGAGGGCGCGTTGACCGGCCTGCTGGCCATCGCCACCGACTTGACGGCGACCAAGCGCGCCGAGCACGCCCTGCGGGAGAGCGAAGAGCGCTACCGCGACCTGTTCGATAACTCGCAGGAAATGATTGCTACCCTGAGCCCGCGGGCCAAGTACCTGTACGTCAACCCGGCCTGGCAGACATGCTTTGGTAAGAGCGCTGCCGCGTTTGAGAGTCTGAACAGTTTCGAGGCCGCCTTCCCGCTGGAGATGCAAGCCGATGCAGCGGGCCTGTTTGACCGCGCCCTGCGCGGGGAGCGGATCGATCGAGCGAATCTGCGGGTGCAGGACGCAAACGGGATGGTACGCGAACTGGAAGCAAGCCTGAGCTGCCGCCAGGACCGCGGCGAACCGGTCTCGGTGCGCTGCATCTTCCGCGATGTCACCGCGCAATACCAGCGCGAACGCAGATTGGCGATGCAGCTCGCGGTCAGCCAGGTGGTAGGGGAATCCACCACCTCCGACGAGGCACTGCCGGCCATGCTCGAGTCGCTGGGGACCAACCTGGGCTTCGATATGGCGGGACTCTGGTTCGTGAGCAGCGACCACCACACCCGCTATCTGGCCGGCTGGTATGCGCCGGATCGGGCCTGCGTTGAGTTTCACCGGGACAGCATCGGGCGTGTGCTGCAAAAGGGCAAGGATCTACCCGGCCAGATATGGGCGGCGGAGAGCCCCTGCTGGATTGAGGACTTGCAGGAGGACGCCAACTTTTCCCGCGCCAAATCCGCCGCGGTGGATGGCCTGGTCACCGGCTGGGGCGTCCCCGTCCGCGTGGGCAACCAGGTCATCGCGGTGGTCGAGTTCTTTAGCCGGCAGAAGCAGCGGGAAGATCGCGAGATGATGGCGACGGTGGAAACCGTTTGCGCGTCGATCGGGCAATTTATGGCGCGTTCGGCACAAGAGAGCCGCCTGGAAGAGCTGAACCGGCAAAAGGAGTCCATCCTCAATTCGGTGGCGGACGGCATCTTCGGCACCGACTCCGCCGGCCGCATCGTGTTTGTGAACCCGGCAGCGGCCAATATGCTGGGCGCCCACGCCTTCGACCTGATCGGCCGCACCGTGCACTCGGTAGTCCACGAAGAGCGCAAAGGGCGGGAAAAGTGTTCCGATCAATGCCGCACCGGGCGCGCCTTCCTGGTGCGCGAAGGCACCAGCGGGCAGGATGTGTTCTATCGCAAGAATGGGGCCTCGTTCCCGGTCGAGTTCTCAGTCACGCCGATGGTCGAACACAATGTGGCGGTGGGCAGCGTGCTCAGCTTTCGCGACATCAGCCAGCGCTATGCGCTGGACCGCATGAAAGATGAGTTCGTCTCCACCGTGAGCCATGAACTGCGCACCCCGCTCACCTCGATTCGCGGGTCGCTGGGCCTGTTGTCCACCGGTCTCCTGGGCGAAATGGGGGAAAAGGCGTCAAACCTGCTGCGCATCGCCGTAAGCAACTCCGACCGGCTGGTCCGCCTGATCAACGACATCCTCGACCTGGAGCGTATGCAGTCGGGCCGCGCACCCCTCACCTATCGCAGCTGCGACCTGGAGGAGCTGGCCAAGCAGGCCATCGACGCCATGACACCCATGGCCGAAGCCGCCAAAGTACAGCTGTTGCTGGATGCGGGGCCGGTCCAGGTGGAAGTGGATCCCGATCGCCTGCAACAGGTGATGACCAATCTTCTGAGCAACGCCATCAAGTTCTCTCCTCCCGGTTCGCAGGTTACGGTTTCACTCGAGCGGCTGCTGGATGGGGTGACCATCAGCGTCATCGACAACGGCCGGGGCATCCCCAAGGACAAGCTGGAGTCGATTTTCGACCGCTTCCAGCAGGTGGACGCCTCGGATGCCAGGCAGAAGGGTGGCACAGGGCTGGGGCTCGCCATCTGCCGCACCATTGTCATACAGCACGGCGGACGGATCTGGGCGGAGCGCAATGCCGATCGCGGCTCCACTTTCCGCATGTTCCTGCCCTCGGTCACGCGAGACCCCGAGTTGTTGCGTTTGGGCGGCGGCGCTGCTTCCCAGCTGGAAAGTACGCCATCCGTGCTGGTCTGCGATGAGGACCCGGAAAGTCGAGCGACGCTGGCCGAGAGCCTCAGGCAGCATGGTTATTCGGTGCTCGAGGCCGCCACTGGCGATGAAGCCGTGGTGGTGGCCCGGCAAACGCCAATCCAGGCCATTCTGCTGGACATGAGCCTTCCCAGCCTTCATGGCTGGGAGACCCTGCACCTGCTGCGCGACGATCTGCGCACAGCGTCGATTCCCGTGGTGGTGCTAAGCGCCTTTGGCGCGCTCAACGATCCCGAGGTGGAGAGGGCGGCCGATGCCTGGCTGGAGCAGCCATTGGAGACGGAATCGATGTTGGCAGCCCTCTCCCGGGTGCTGCGCGTGGAAAGGCAACCCTCTCGTGTGTTACTGGTAGAGGATGACGCCGACTTAGCCAAGGTAATCCTGGCCACTTTTGAGCGTGCCGGCGTTCAGGTCCACCACGCCTCCACGCAACGCAAAGCTATGGAGCTGTGCGTCTCTTCTCGACCGGACTTGCTGATCCTCGACATTGGGCTGCCTGACGGCGACGGTTTTGGACTAGTCGACTGGCTGCGCCAACAACATGACATGAAGAAGCTCCCCCTGGTTGTGTATTCCGCCCAGGATCTGAGCGAGGCTGAACGGAGTAAGCTGCGGTTGGGGAATACGGAGTTCCTGACCAAAGCGCGCGTCCAGCTGCAGGATGTGGAGACGGTGGTGCTATCGATGCTGCGGCAACAACATGAAGTGAACCAAGTACCTCTGGGATGGGATGGAAGCACTACTCCCGGTCTTTGAAAATCTCTTTCAGTACCTATGACCCGCCGCATCTTAATCATCGACGACGAAGACGATATCCGCCTGGTGGCTGCCATGAGCCTGGAGACGGTTGCGGGGTGGGATGTCGTGCTCGCCAATTCCGGCAAGCAAGGGATCGAACGTGCCGCTGTCGAGCAGCCGGATGCAATTCTTCTGGACGTCATGATGCCGGAGATGGATGGTCCGACCACGCTGCTCAGGCTCAAGGCCAGCGGCAAAACCTCTCACATTCCCGTCTTGCTACTAACGGCAAAGGTGCAGGGCCCGGATCAGCGCAGATTTGCCGAAATGGGCGTGGAGGCGATCCTGTTTAAGCCCTTTGACCCTCTCACCCTGGCGCGACAAATTTCGGCCGCGTTAGGCTGGAAAGAAGGGGAATGATCCGTTGACCAAGAAAGATCGCATCCCCCCGCAAGATAGCGTGTCTCCCTCGCCGGACGGGCAGAGCTCAGGAGCAAAAGCTGCAAACCATGCTCTCGGCGCTCTGGGAGCGCAGCAGGCACACCGTGGCGGAACGCGCCGCGCTGCTGCAGAAAGCAGGCGCGCTCCTGACCGAGAACCGGATGGACGAGGCAACCCAGCAGCGTGCCGTGGACTCCGCCCATAAGCTGGCTGGGGTACTGGGCACCTTCGGCTTGCCCCGCGGCACCGACCTGGCCCGGGAAGCCGAAGGGCTTTTCGGCCAGACAACACCGCCCGGCAAGGTGGAGATTGAGCGGCTGCAGGTTCTGCTTGCGGAGTTGGCCATCCTGATCGCCCGCGGACCCTCTGGCCAGCCCTGACCGCAAATGATCCGGACGTCGTCATGCCGCGCGGAAAGCCTAAAATAGTGCCATGAACGACTTGGGGCGCCTGCTCATCGGTTTGGGATTTGTACTGCTCATAGCCGGGGGCCTGCTGTTGCTCCTGGGCCGGGCAGGTGTCCCGTTGGGCAGGTTGCCCGGAGACATTTCTTACCGGGGCAAGAACCTTTCCGTGTACTTCCCCCTGGGAACCTCGATTCTGCTTAGCATCGTGCTGTCCCTGGTCTTCTATCTGCTCTCCCGCTTCCGCCGGTAGCGTGAAACTCGACGTTTGGTGGAGGCATCTGTGCCCAATCCGGAGGAATCGCTGAGCCAGCTTGGACTGGTCTTCCCGGAGGCCCCGGCCAACCTCCGGCGAGTGTGGCGAGTCGGCCAGCTGGTCGGAGAGGTAAGAAACCACATCGAGCGCGAGTACGCGGATGTGTGGGTCGAAGGTGAGGTCTCGAACTATCGTGCCGCCCCTTCCGGCCATGTTTACTTCACCCTGAAAGACGGGGAGGCCCAACTGCCGGTCGTGCTCTTTCGCCGGCAGGCAATGTTGCTGCGCTTCCGGCTGGAAGATGGATTACAAATCCTGGTGCGCGGGCGTGTCTCAGTCTACGAGCAGCGCGGACAGATGCAGCTGGTGGCCGAGTTTGTCGAGCCGGTAGGCGCAGGCTCTCTGCAGATCGCCTTCGAACAGTTAAAGGCCAAATTGCAGAAGGAGGGCCTTTTCGAGGCGGAGCGCAAGCAGCGCCTGCCCGCCTTTCCCCATTGCATCGGCATCATTACCTCTCCCACCGGCGCGGTCATCCGAGACTTTCTGAATGTTGCCGGGCGCAGACACCTGGCGCTGCACGTGCAGATTTACCCCTCGGCAGTGCAGGGTGAGACGGCCGCCCTGGAGATCGCGGCTGGTATCGCCTTCTTCAACCAGGCGCGCACGGTGGACGTGATTGTGGTAGCCCGCGGCGGGGGCTCGCTCGAAGACCTGGCTCCTTTCAACAGCGAGCTGCTGGCCAGAGCGATTGCTAAATCCGAGTTGCCGGTGGTTTCCGCCATCGGCCACGAAACAGATTTCACCATCGCCGATTTCGTCGCCGACCTGCGCGCGCCCACCCCTTCGGCGGCGGCGGAACTCCTGACCGAAGCACAACATAAGGTGGAGGAGCGGCTGCAGCAACTGCACCGGCGCCTGACCCAGGCCTGCCGCTACCTGCTGATGCGGGCCCAGGAGCGGTTCGGGCGGCTCTCTGCTCCGGCGGCTTTTGCGCGGATGCGCAATGCCCTGGCGCGCCGCCAGCAGCGGGTGGATGAGCTGCAGTACCAGTTGGACGCCGCATGGCACCGTAACTCCCGCAAGACCGGGGAAGCCTTACAGCAGCTCGAGTCCAGGCTTCTGCGACAGGATGTAAGCCATCGCATGCGTATGGTGCGGGAACGCCTCACGGCGTTGGATGGACGCATGGGGCGAGCGCAACAGGAGCTGCTGCTCCGTTGCCAGGGTAGGCATGCCAAGGCGGAGGGGTTGTTGCAGAGCCTCTCACCCCTGGCGGTGTTGAACCGGGGCTATGCCCTGGTCTTCGATGAGGCAGGCGTGCTCGTCCGCGAGGCCTCGGCGACCCACGACGGCGCCCTGATCAGCACACGATTCGCGAACAGCACGTTAACCAGCCGGGTGCTGGAAAGGAAGTCCAGCAACTCATGAGAAAACTTTTTGGCACGGACGGTATTCGCGCGGTCGCCGGCGAGGCGCCGCTGGACTCGCCTACTATTTTCGCCGTTGGGGTGGCACTGGCATCCTCGCTGAAGACGCTACACCCCGCACCCCGGGTGCTGCTGGGGGCCGACACACGCGAATCCAGCCCCTGGATCTCGGCGGTCATTTCGGCAGGATTGCGCAGCGCAGGCGCAGAGGTGCTGAACGCCGGCGTAATCACAACGCCGGGCGTGGCCTACCTGGCGCGCAAGCATCAGTTCGCTGCCGGGGTGGTAATTTCCGCCTCCCACAACCCCTGGCAGGACAATGGGATCAAGGTATTCGGAGGCGATGGCTACAAGCTGCCGGACACCACCGAGATGGAGATAGAGGCGGAAATCTTTCGCCGGCTTAAGGAGCCCCTCCCGCCCGATCTGGAACAGCAAAATGCGCCTCCGGTGGAGAAGGCTTTTCGCGTTGAATACGAGGATTTTCTACGCAACGTGGTCCCCCGGCTGGACCTGGCAGGCAAGAAGATTGTGATCGACTGCGCCAATGGAGCAGCAGCGTTGATTGCGTCGGAGCTCTTTCCCGCGCTGGGCGGCGAGATTCACCTGACGCACGTTTCCCCCAACGGCCGGAACATCAACGAAAACTGCGGCGCCCTGCACCCTGAAGTAGTGGCGTGGGAAACAAAGGACTTAGGGGCAGATCTGGGGATCACCTTCGACGGCGACGCCGACCGTGCGCTGTTTGCCGACGCCCATGGGCGGGTGGTGAACGGGGACGGGGTGATGCTGATGATGGCGCGCGATATGCAGGCCAAGGCTGAGCTCGCCGGCAACCTGGTAGTGGCCACAACCATGTCGAATATGGGGCTGGAAGCCGCATTGCGCACCAGCGGCATCCGGATGTTACGCGCCCCCGTGGGCGATAAGTATGTTTTGGAGATGATGCAGAAGCACCAGGCCAGCCTGGGCGGGGAACAGTCGGGTCATATCCTGTTTCTCCGCCGCAGCACGACCGGCGATGGACTGCTTACCGCGCTGATGGTGCTCGACCTGCTTGCACGTTCGGGTAAGCCCCTGCATGAATTGCTGAGCGATCTGCGCGTTTTTCCGCAAGTGATCGTCAACGTCCGGGTGCGGGAGAAGCGGCCGCTGGACCAGATACCGGCCGTAGTCGAAAGCATCCAGCAGGCAGAGACGGATCTGGACGGCAATGGCCGGGTGGTGGTGCGCTATTCCGGCACCGAGGCCCTGGCGCGGGTGATGATTGAAGCCGAATCGGAGCAGCGGATGCGCGAGCATGCGGACCGCATCGCCCAGGCCATCCGGGTAGAAATTGGGGTTTGAACACCGTTATCATCAAGACAGGGGACCCGATATGATCACTGCCATCCTTTTGCTCGCCCTTATGCAGCCGCAAGCTCCCGGTCTGGCAGGGGCTTCCGCGCCCGATGCAAGTGTGCCTGTGGACCGGACCGAGAAGCTTACGCCGGCCGAGGTGAAAGCCCTGGCCGATGCAAACCAGGCCGTGGCCGACGCGCAGGCCAAGCTGATCCAGGCCAAGGCCGCGCTGCAAGGCACGACCGAGGGTATCGAGCAGGCCCACCATGCAAATACAGACTGTGGCTGTTACCTGGAGAGTACGGGCCGCGATTATGACAAGGTCGAGTTCAAAGGGGACACCATTGTCATCCATCACATCCACGAGGCCCCGGGGGCCTGACCAACAAGCCCGGGGAATGAACCAGGCAGCACGAGTGCCCTAACAGCAGGTCCCTCGACTACGCGCTGCGCGCTCCGGTCGGGATGACAATTTTGTTGCAAATTAGAATCTCTATGAGAAATCATCCTTGTTGCAAATCGGGAGTTGCTGTGAGAAATCTTTGATTTCGCAGATGAATT
The DNA here is from genome assembly GCA_963840675.1 of uncultured Acidobacteriaceae bacterium. Lineage (GTDB taxonomy): Bacteria > Acidobacteriota > Terriglobia > Terriglobales > Acidobacteriaceae > PALSA-350. Next base: position 6,060 of record CAWJAB010000039.1, on the reverse strand, counting down.
GTCATCCGCGACCGGGAGCGCGCAGCGCGTAGTGGAGGGACCTGCTGTTAAGCGTCTGGTCCGAGGAAGTCATCTCGAACTCCGCTAGCTGGTCTCAGCCCAATTGGCTTTCGTTACTTCAGGTCGCGCCAGTTCGGGCCTGCGCCGCAATCCACGACAATGGGCACTTTGAGCTCAATCACTGTCTCCATCTCGTGGCGCACAAGCTGCTTTACCTGCTCGACTTCCTTCTCCGGAACATCGAAGAGCAGTTCGTCGTGCACCTGGAGCGTCATCCTGGTTTGAAAGTTTTCTTCTCTGAGCCGGCGGTCGATGCGGATCATGGCAATTTTGATCAGGTCCGCGGCCGTTCCCTGCAGCGGCGTATTGACCGCCGTGCGTTCGGCGAAGCCGCGCAGATTGGCATTGCGGCTCTGCATGTCGGGGATCGGACGCACCCTTCCGAAGAGCGTGCGGACACGCTGTTCACGGCGCGTCTCCTCAAGCAGCCGATCGATGTAACGGCGCACGCCGCTGTAGCGAGCAAAGTAGGTTTCGATGTAAAGCCTGGCAACGTTTTGCTCGATGCCAAGCTGCTGGGCCAATCCAAAGGGAGAAATCCCATAAACAATGCCGAAGTTGACAGCCTTGGCCCGGTCCCGCGTCTGCTTGTCCATCGCCTCGGGCGCTATGCCAAATACCTCTGAGGCAGTCAGGGTGTGAATGTCTTGCCCCTCGGCGAAAGCGCGCACCAGCAAAGGATCTTCGCTGAAATGCGCCATCAGCCGCAGCTCGATCTGGGAGTAGTCCGCGGAGATGAGCAGGTTTCCCGGGAGCCGCGATAAACGCCGCGCGAATCTCGCGGCCCAGCTCCGTCTTGATCGGGATATTCTGCAGGTTCGGATTGGTGGAAGACAGGCGCCCGGTGGAGGTGCCTACCTGGTTGAAGGTGGTGTGGACTCGCCCTTCCGCGTCGGCCAGCAGCGGCAAGGAGTCGATGTAGTTGGACTTGAGCTTGGCCAGTTGGCGGAATTGCAGCACCTGCCGCGGAACCTCGTTATGTTCCGCCAGCTCTTCCAGCACATCCACGGCGGTCGAAACCACCTTGCCCCGTCCGTACTTCATGGGTTTGGGCAGGTGCATTTTGTTGAACAGCACATCGCCCAGCTGCTTGGGTGAATTGATGTTGAAGCGATGGCCCGATCCCTCGAAGATCTGCTCGCTGACCTTGTGCATCTCCACCGTCAACCGGTCAGACATGGCGGAGAGGACCGCCGCGTCGATGCGCACGCCGGCCTCTTCCATGCGCAGCAGGACCGGGACCAGCGGCAGATCGATGTCGCGATAGACCTGGGCCGCCCCCAGCGACTGCACGTCCTCTTTGAGCATCGGCGCGAGAGCCCGGATAGCATTCGCCGATGCCGGCAGCAGCTCATCCCCCGGCGGCGGCAGCGCCCCGCCGCTAAAGCGCGCCACAACGTCGGGGAGCGGGTGGGTGGTGTGGGTTGGGTTGATGAGGTAGGAATAGAGCATCAGGTCATCGATCGGACCCGCGAGCCGCATCTCATGTCCAACCCCATGGGGCCCGAGGATACGCAGCGCTGCCTTGAGGTCGTGCAGCGATTTTGGCGTTTGCTCGTCGGCCAGCAGGGCACGCAGGGCCTCCGGGTTATCGGATGACTCCGCGTCCAGACAAAAAACAAGTGCTTTGCCCGGCTCCGCACTGACTGCAATTTTCCACGTCCGAGGGGCGGGCGGCTGGCCAGCGCCGCCTGCGGCGCATCAAACAGGCCGAGCGACATAGTCTTGAGTTCCGGCTCTTCCTCCTCGATCGCCTCGCTTTCCGCCTCTGCCACCTGTTCCGATGCGACCTGAAGCAGGCGTGGTGTCGAAGGCCAGCGAGAAGCCTTGCGCGCGGGCCAGCGCGGCAAAGTGGCTCACCTCTTCCGGCGACGGGTCGCGGATGATGGTGAGCGGCACCGCCTGCTCTTCCGGGGCCAGCTCCTTGAGCATGGTGGTGAATTCAAGCTCGTTGAAAAGCGCACGGCACGCGCTTATATCCGGGGCCTGGGTGCGCATGTTCTCGAGCTCCAGCTCGACCGGCACCTCGCAGTGGATGGTCACCAGTTCCTTGCTGAGCAAGACGGTGTCGCGATTATTCTGCAGCGATTCGCGATAGGTCTTGCGCTTGACCTCGGCGGCGTGCTCGAGCACCGCCTCGACGCTGCCGAACTGCTGGATCAGTTCGACCGAGCCTTTGTCTCCGATTCCCGGAGCGCCCGGAATATTGTCGATGGAATCTCCGCGCAGAGCCATGACGTCGATGACCTGCTCCGGCGTCACCCCCAGGACCTCCACCACTTTCTCGCGATCGAGAATCAGGTTGTCCTTGACTGGGTTGAGCACCTTGACCTGGTCGTTGACCAGCTGCAGCATGTCCTTATCGTTCGAAACCACGAAGACGTTGTGGCCTTGCTCGGCTGCCTGGCGCGCCAGCGTGCCGATCACGTCGTCGGCTTCGAACCCCTCGGATTGGAGAATCGGAATGCGAAAGGCCTCCAGCGACCTGCGGATGAAGGGCAGCTGCTGCGCCAGATCGGGAGGCATCTCGGTTCGGTTGGCCTTGTAGCCGCCGTAATCGAGCTCGTCAAAGGTCTGCGTCTTGATGTTCCACTTGCGCACGGTGGCTATGCTGCGTGCCCGCTCATCGCGAAAGACGGAACCGCTCACATCGAAGACGGCGGCAAAATACTCCGGCTGGAAGTCGCGGCGGAGCTTGTTGATCATGTTGACGAAGACAAACGTGGCCGCGGTCGGCACGCCGGAGCGGGTGGACATGGGCCGCTGCCGCTGCATCGCGTGATAGGCGCGAAAGATGAAGGACATCGCGTCCAGCAGGAAGATCGGCGGCTTAGTGGCCGCCGGTTTTTCCAGCGTGGCGGGCAGATTGGTAGGGGAAGCCATGGTTTGACGAGTCTATAGGAGAGCGTTCCCAGCTTTAGCTGTACTGTGGCTTGTCGAGCAATTGCTTGAGCTGATTCATGTCGAAAACGATTCCCTTTTCGAGCGTGGGAGAAGGTGTCTTTGCGAAGCAGCTGCAGGTTTTCGTAGCGATAGAAGGTGCTGTCCTGGGGATCGATGACCCAGATTTCCGGGATCCCCATTGCGCGGTAGTCTTCCAGCTTTCGCTTCATACGCTGCAGGCGGTCCTCCGGAGACAGAACCTCAAAAACAGCAAGCGGCGGGTGAGTGATGATCTGCTCATTGAGTTGGCTCACGTCCAGCACTGTGACATCGGGAACGCGATACCGCGTCGCAGCGACTCGAACCCTCAGTTCCTGTATTGCGCGAACGCCCCATTCGTTTTCGTGGCGCCAGAACCACCTTAAGATTGCCTGTTGCCAGAGTGCGTGATCCAATTCTCCCATCGGCCGTTCCTCGATCTCGCCGTCCACGTACTCCGCGTCAGGCTCGTAGGAGGATCGGAGATAAACCTCAACGGGAACAAAGGTCGTGGTCGCCATAGTTTCGCCCTCCCCTCCTTCTATGAGGATACCGCCGAACTGGCCCCTTTCATACAATCGGTTGAATGCTGGTCTCCGACTTCGACTTCGAGCTTCCTCCCGAGCTGATCGCGCAGCAACCCCCGGCCGAACGCGGGGGCAGCCGCATGCTCACCCTGAGCCGGAACAGCGGTGCATGGCAGGACTTGTGGTTCGAGGACCTGCCTGAGTTGCTGAAAGAAGGCGATGTGCTGGTGCTGAACGACAGCCGGGTAATCCCCGCACGGCTCTTTGGAGTGCGGCCGGCCACCGCAGGTAAGGTGGAAGTGCTGCTGACTGAGCAGGTCAGCGACTGGGAATGGCGCGCGCTGGTACGGCCGGCACGAAGGATGACAATGGGTCAGGAGCTGGCCTTCGCGGCACCCGATGGCGAAGAGCTCCTGCACGCGACGGTCGCGGCCCATGGAGAGTTCGGCGAGCGACTGCTTCGCTTCACGCCGGTGGAGGATTTCTTTGCCCGGCTTGAGGTTCTGGGGCATGTCCCGCTGCCCCCCTACATCCGCCGCCCGGACCAGCCGCTCGATCGGGAGCGCTACCAGACCGTCTTTGCCCGCCGGCACGGCTCGGTCGCCGCGCCCACTGCCGGGCTGCATTTCACCCCGGGGATTCTGGAGCGAATCCGCGCCCGAGGGGTTCTCATCACCTACTTGACCCTCCACGTCGGGCTGGGCACCTTCCAACCAGTTCGGGTTCCGGAGGTATCGGAGATTCGGCTCCACGCCGAAAGCTATTCGCTGCCCGCCGAGACGGCCTTGCAGGTTAATCGGGCGCTCAGCGAGGGGCGGCGCGTGGTGGCCGCCGGCACCACGACGGTGCGCGCGTTGGAGCACTGTGCCGCGATCGGCAGGTTGGAGCCGCATACGGGCACAACCAGCATCTTCCTCTCTCCGGGCTACCGCTTTCAGGTGGTCGGCGCCCTGCTGACCAACTTTCATCTGCCCCAGTCCACGTTGCTGATGCTGGTGAGCGCATTTGCCGGGAGAGAAAAGACGCTGACCGCCTATCGCCACGCCGTACAAAACGGATACCGCTTCTTCTCTTACGGCGACTGCATGCTCATTACCTGAGGAAGTGCTGCTCAGCATTGAGGCGCACGCGTTCCAGTGCCGCTTCCACCTCCAGCCTGGTAGCTTCGAAGAGCAGCGGGTCTTCGGTCTGCGGCGCCTCAACATGGCGGCCGAAGCTGATAGCCACGCGGGAAAAGGGCTTGGGGATCATGAAGCGATCCCATGAGCGCAGGATCCATGCTTTCTCAGGGTGCGCGTACAGGATGGCGATGGCATATCCGGTGAATTGCGCCAGTTTCACTGCGCCGGGCTTCAACTTGTACACCGGGCCGGTTGGGCCATCCGCGGTAAACACCGCCGGATGCCCGTGCTCGAGTGCCTTAGCCAGCGCAAACAGCCCGCTGCCGCCGAAGCGCGTGCTGGAGCCTCGCGCCGTCAAAAAGCCGAGCCGTTCTGCGGTGCGTGCAATCAGTTCGCCGTCGAAGCTGCGGCTGATGAGTACCGCCGGGCGGATTCGAAGAGGCTGGATTAAAGCGTAAAAATAGCAAGTGCACGGAATGAGGCAGCGGTGCCAGAAACACCATACCTGCAGCGCCGGCGGCAGTCGGCGGTTGAGCGCCGGGCTCGACCACAACCTCGTAGCGCAACGTGCGATGGAGCAGCCGCAACAGCAAGGCCACCAGCCGCGGAACAACGGCAATGGTAAGCCGCTGGCTGAAGCTGAATTTCGAATCTTTCACCAAATGCGACCTGTTTTGTTGCAGTTACGAGAGGTAACCCGAGGTTTGATCAATCGGGGAGTCCCTGCTCCCCTCTTTGTGTTGAGGTAATAGTGAGATTGGCGCATTTTCCCTAAGCCCGGCATCACGTATACAGATACTCATTATGAACACACACAAGTTTGCTCTACCTTCGCGTGACTATTCTCTGCCGAGATCTGGAAATAAACCGACCTTGGACGACAAACTGGATAAGGTGTTTCAAATGGCCGAGCACATGGACGCAAGGTGCGTCTACATGATCGACACGGCCACCCACAGGCGGCGGGCCGGGGTCTCCGCTCGGTAGCGCAAAACATTGGGTCCCTCTGCATGACCCCCAGGTCTCAAAAGCGAGACCTGGGCCACCCCTCACTCATGGTTTGAGGGGCGAGGGGGATGATACTTCAACCAGAGAAGCCCCTTTGGATGCGGGTTTTGGCTTTGTATCGCGGCGCCCGAGTGTAACAACGTCTGTCTATCGCGCGGTTTCTCCGAGTTTCAGTGGCACTTCGTTAGTCGCCTTATACGGCAGCGCGAAAGAATTGGGCTCATGCACTGCGTCCCCTTCGTGATCCCCCGCTGTCCCCGCGCGCCGCTGATAGCATCGCTGTTGTGGCCCTGAGTCTCGAAACCTCCCTTCAGTTCGTCAAGGGCATCGGCCCGCGCATCGCCCAGACGCTGCAGGATAAGCGCATTACCACCGTCGAAGACCTGCTCTACCACCTCCCCTTCCGCTATGAAGACCGCCTC
>CAWJAB010000038.1:0-83174 GCA_963840675.1 uncultured Acidobacteriaceae bacterium | reverse complement strand
CCGGCTTACGGCCGGTCTTCATCAGGAGAGTCACTTTATGAGTTTCGTGAAGGGTTTCGTGGAAACCCTGCCCACGAAACCCTAGATACAGGCAAGGCGTAAGCCTCATGAATTCATAGGCTTACATATACCTTTGTGCGAATCGCCCTAGCAATTCACACACACACGGCATGCCTTATCGCTTTTTCTTCGCATCTTGTCACTTTGCAGCGCGCCTGGCAATCCGCCGCAATTTGGCGCGCTGTGTTTGGCCAGCGAGATCAACAGTAATCGTCGCCGGTAGTAGTCCTGCGCTCGCGCTAGGGTTTTTCCCAGTTCCCGGCCAACGGCGCTGTCGCTAGCCTCTATGTAGGGGGTAATTCATGCCCAGCGTCCAGATGTAAAGGAGGTTCTGGCGGCCCGGGGTCTTCGTATCTGAAAACATCCTTGCCAGGCTCGATCAGTGCTTCAAAATCATCGGGAGCAACCGGTGAAACCCGGCGGACGTTTGCAGGAGGATTTCGTTGAAGACTTCCACAAGGAACTCGCTGAGATAGAGTCCCCGGTGGCACGGCACGTGTTCATTCTGGGCAAAGCCAACCACCTCATGCACCTTCGTATAGCCGAGTACGTGGCCCTGATTGGGTTGCAGACCGGAAGCCTGGCGGCATATGCCGAGAATACTCTCAAGCAGAAGATATAGAGGAGACGTCCATGAACAAATACTTTGCAGAACTGGTAGGAACTTTTGTGCTGGTTTTCGGCGGTGTTGGCAGCGCGGTGCTGGCGGGGAGCCACATCGGGTTTGTCGGCATCGCTTTAGCCTTCGGGCTCTCCCTGCTCGCCATGGTGTATACCATCGGGCCCATCTCCGGCTGCCATGTAAACCCGGCCGTTACCCTGGGTGTCTTTCTGGCCAGGAAGATCAAGGCCAAAGACGCTGCCGCATACATGGTCGCGCAGGTCATCGGAGCGGTCCTCGCCGCTGCGGTTATCCTCTTCATTGCAAATGGCGCACCGGAGGGCTACAACGCTTCCGTGAGCGGTCTGGGGGCAGACGGGTACGGGCTGCACTCTCCCGATCACTATTCCTTGGCGGCCGGTTTTGCCGTTGAGGTGGTGCTGACGATGTTTCTCGTCCTCACTGTGCTGGGAGCTACCGACGTTACGGCGCCGGTCGGCTTTGCCGGATTGGCCATCGGCCTGGTACTGACGCTGATTCACCTGGTCGGGATTCCCATCACCAACACATCGGTCAACCCGGCACCGAGCATCGGTCCGGCAATCTTTGTCGGTGGTTGGGCGCTGCAGCAATTGTGGATGTTCATCGTGGCGCCATTCGTGGGGGCCATCGTTGCGGCTGTCGTGTATGCCGGTCTGGGCCACGCGACCGTGTTGATTACTACCCGTAAGGCCGAGCAAGCGCCGATCAGCGAACAAATCGACCGTATCGCTTAGTTGCCGGTTTTGCAGCCGGTTTTACCGGCTGCGAAGCGGCGACCTACAGAACCCTTCGTGCCAAGCGGCGCACCAGTTCGGTGGTGACGCCTAGATGGCATGCGTCATCAGTTCACTCGCGTGTTCGCAGGGCGGCTGGTCTTCCGGCTTTTCCGTTAAGCCCATCATGGGCAAGACGGAGGCATGGGTCATCCCACACAGGGTCAACCCACAGATGATTCCAAAACGCGAGGTCACCCTCAGCACCTCGCTGGCCAAAGAGCGCGCGTCTCATACCGGTGAAATTGCCGGGGACCGGCGAGGCGAGCAACTGGATCCAGACAGCGCCTGGTAAGGGATGGTTCACGATCCTTCGCCTCTACCTTGCGCTCGAACCTTGGTTCGACGAAACGTGGAGCCCGGGCGGAATCGAACTCTTGAGATGAAAAAAAAGCCTCCTCCGGAGGACAGACCTGACTCATGAGAGGTCTAGTTCGCTGAACTGCGCGGCTGAACGATCATTAGCGACACCCTCAACAGAGGCTTGTCTGGTTCCCGCATTTGGTTCATCGCCAACGTCCCAGTTCTCGCCGGTGCAAACCCGGTTAGCGGGAGAAGATAAATGTCCACAACCTCGACTTCGCCCCACAAAGCAATCGTATTCGTGATAGCTTTCTTTGCCTGCCTTCTACCGGTTAGCTGCAGCAAAACATCTATGCCCCCGGCGGGCACCCCGACGGCAGAGAAACAACAGACTGTTCCTACGCCGGCATCAACTTCGGAGGATGAACCTCCGCACCGTCAAACGCGACTCCGTTGCCGCTGGGTTTCGGGCGTCACACCGGCGACCTGGACGAGATGGTGAAGCGGCGCAATATTCGTGCGCTGATCGTACTCAATCCGATCGGTTTTTTTTACGATCATGGGCATCCCCGAGGTGTGATCTACGAGACGCTCGAAGAATTCCAAAAGTTCGTCAACCAGAAGCTTAAGTCGGGCACTTTGCGGGTGACAATTACCTTCATTCCTATGCGGAACGATCGCATAGAGGGGGCCCTCGCCGAAGGGGTCGGAGACTTCATTGCCAATGGAATCGTGGTCACGCCCGACCGTGAAAAGCGAGTGGCCTTCTCGACGCCGATCATCACCGGCGTGACCCAAATCATCGTGACTGGATCGGGTTACGGGCCTGTCTCCTCTTAGCGGACCTCGGTGGAAAAGAGGTGTACGTCAATCCGCAGACCACCTACTACGACAACCTGCGGAAGGCGAATGAGGTGCTCCAAAAAGCAGGCACTACGCCAATCGTTATCAAAGCGGCGGACAAGAACTTAGTCGAAGACGATCTGGTGCAGATGGTGAACGCCGGGTCGATTCCCGCGACGGTCACAACCAAGCAACGGGCCGATCTTTGGTCGAAGGTACTCCATAACCTTCAACCGCATCCTGATCTGGTGATCGCAAGTGGACAGCAACTGGCGTGGGCCATGCGCAAGAACAACCCACGATTTAAGCAATTGGCCGATGAATTGTGGCTCCCACGCAGTCGGAACTCCTTGGCAACACGCTGCTCAGACGCTACTTGCAAAATACCAAGTGGGTCAGGAATTCGACCACTGCTAAGGAGCTGAAAAAATTCCAGACGAACCTCGCATTCTTCCAGAAGTACGCTGGGGAGTACGACTTCGATTACCTGATGATTGTCGCGGAGGGCTATCAGGAGTCTCTTCTCGATCAAGCAAAAGAGGCCCAAGTGGCGCGGTCGGCATCATGCAGGTCATTCCCAATTATGCGGCCGCCTCACCCATCGGCATTAAGGAACGTACAACACCGCGGACGGTAATATTCATGCCGGGGGTCAAGATGCTGCGGAGTATAGAGAATACCTATTTTGATGACCCGAAGATCGACCGGCTAAACAAGACGTTATTCGTCTTCGCAAGCTACAACGCCGGGCCGAATCGCATCAGGAGGCTGCGTAAAGAGGCCGCTTCTATGGGCCTTGACCCGAACGTCTGGTTCAACAATGTGGAACTCGTTGCGGCCAAGGATATCGGGCAGGAGACGGTGACTTACGTCGCCAACACATATAAGTATTACGTCGCCTATAAGCTGTCGGTGGATCAGGGGAAGCTCCTCCGGCGGACGGCCACAGAATTGCCGGCGAAATGAGAGACGTGGCGTGCTCGTGGGTGCCCCCGGTCGGCCAGGTGTGGTGGAGGCTCATCCGGGAAGTGATCGTCCGGTAGTGCCTGCACAGTCTCGTTTTGAGTAAACTCCCTCAGCCCCAGTGCGTCCGACTCAATCCCCAGCTTGTCATTCTCCGCTGCCGAGGGAGCCAGGTACCTTTCCGTGGTCTCCACAGAGCGTATATGTACCCGAGCGTTTTTTCGCGGGTTTGAAAACCCGCTCCCCAGTCTAAGAAACTCCGGGGCTGGGAAAGATAGACTATAACCTGCTACAAATATGGTGCTGAAAATGTAGAAACTTCGATGCCGGGGATAATGTTAGTTGGGCGAGGCATCCCCGGCCTACCCTGTAACCGAGTTTTCCGACAACCTCTTTAGCGTGCCCTTCGTTCAGGTTGGTTACGTGCCCCCAAAGCCCCTGAGGGTCCATGCCGTTCGGTTCTTCTACAGTCCCCTGAAAGATGGTATAAACCGGCTGTATGCCTTCGAATGAACTCAACCGCCGGCGGTTCCTGCGGCAAAGCTTTGCTTTCAGCGCACTGGCCAGCTTCGGATCATTGTCATGCCTGGCGGATTCTGTAAAGTCCGACCCTGCCGCGGCGGAGATGCTGGTGCTAGGCGATTGGGGCTACGAGGACGATAAAGCCCAATCGCAGGTGGCTGCCGGCCTGCGCGCGTATGCCAAACAGCATTCCGTTCATCCGCAGGCGCTGCTGATGCTGGGGGACAACTGGTACGGCGAATTAGCAGGAGGCGCCGGATCCCCGCGGTGGCAAACCCAGTTCGAGCAGATGTACCCGGCCGGCGACTTCCCCTGTCCAGCGTATGCGGTGCTGGGGAACCACGATTATCAGAAGTGGCCTGAGAGCAAAGTGGATGCCGAACTCGAGTACGCGCGCAGCGGACGAACCCGTTGGACGATGCCCTCCCGTTGGTATCGCTTTGAGTTCCCGCAAAAAATCCGCTGATAACCTTTCTGGCGCTTGATAGCAACATGCCCAAGGATGGCTACAAAGAGTGGTTCGGTAAGGACTTCCCCCTGACCCCGCAACAACAGGCAGAACAACTAGCATGGTTCGAAGCGGAGCTGAAGCGTCCGCGCACCACGCCCTTTCTTGCCGTTATGGCGCATCACCCCGTCTACTCCGATGGACCCCATGGAGACCATCCGGTATTGGTTCGAGAATGGGATCCTCTGTTTCGCAAGTACCACGTGAACCTGTACATGGCGGGTCACGACCACGATCTGCAGCACCTGGAGTTCGAAGGGCATCCGACCAGCGTTTTTCTCTCCGGCGGCGGCGGCGCCGACTTGTACGCGCTCAAAGTCGAAGCTTCGCAGCGTGGGCCCTATGCGCAAAAGGTGTATGGCTTTAGCCACATCTCGGTAACCGCCAGGCAAATGACGCTGCGGCATCTGGACCAAAACGGCAACACGCTGCATGCCTTCACCAAGACGCCCGAGGGTAAATTAACGATCGTAAGTTACTACTTCTCGCTGCTGGGCGGCACCAATCCCTTCAATCGCAGATACAACGCGAGGGTGGCGTATTGCTCGTTGTCGTGCGCGACGTTTCCCCACAGCATACCCAGCCGTGATCGCTTGTACGGCCCGGCCTGCAGCATCTCTGTCATGTTGGCATCGGTCAAGCCGGCGTAAGCTTTGTCACATTCGGCGAAGGAAGCCTTCAGGGCGTCTACGATTGCTGCCTTGTCCGCGGTTTCTGCCGGCACTTTTGCTGCCGCGCTGGGATCCGTGTGGTTGGCTGCACCGCAACTGTGTACCTGGGCTTCGGTCACGTGGTTCACCACCCGGGCAAAGGTGCGAATATCCGGCGTGGGTTTGAAACTATAGCTTTCCGGCGGCATCTTTTCCGCTGCTTTGATGATGTTGTCTTTGACTCGCGCGTAGCTTGTTTGCAGTTCGCCGGCAAAGGGGCTCCCGGCACTTGCCGGAGCTCCCTGCCCTAGCGCCGCTCCCGAAATCATCAATCCCGCCACTGCACACGCTGTACGGATCCGCTGCATCTTCGTTCCTCCCAGTGTCAACCAGCCTACCTATGCCCGGAACACTACACAAGTGGGAAGCTTTTGAGAAGGTCCTTTGGTCCTGGAGGACGACGATAGATACAGAAACCGTTACATATCGGAGCTTTTAACCGCAGGCCCTCCACCACGCTGCGCTATATCGAAAAACATTCCCACGAATGGTCCGCGGAACTGCAGATCCCTCGGCTTCGCTCGGGATGACAAAGGGGAGAGGGGAGCTTGCATGGCGCGCGGTTGCTGGACAGTCATGTGCGATTTGTGCGCCTAAGACTCATTGGGCTAATTTGTATAGCAGCTACTGACCAGTATGCCTCGCCAATACTTGCTGCGTGCCGCTCTGCGGCAGAGCCCAGGCGAACAGCACTCCGCCACTGCTGGTCAAGATGTATTGGCGCCCTCCGAGCTGGTAGCTAATGGGCGAGGTTCCCATCGTCGCACCGGAGCCGGCGTGCCACAGTGTCTTACCGCTGCTGGTATCAAGGGCAAGAACGTTGCCCTTAAGATCGCCGGTGAAGGTGAGCCCTGAGCTCGTGGTCATGATTCCCGCCGAGGGCGATCCCGTACCCAGCTCGTGGGTCCAGCGAATCTTGCCAGTCTGGTAGTCAATTGCCTCGATAACCCCCTTGCTCCAGAGATCATAGTCGGCCCCAGCCCAACCGTAGGTACCATCGGCAGGCTTGGCGAAATAGAGGCTGTAGCTGGGATGGGCGGAAACGATGAAGAGTCCGGTCTTAGGGTCAAAGCTGGGAGACCGAAAGTTTGCCATTCCGCCCTCATCGGGCGCAATCAAGCGGCCATCGGGCGCCGGTTCCTTGGCAGGATTGGGTATAGGACGGCCCTGCTTATCGACTCCAAGTGACCAGTTAACCGGCCCAAAAGGAACCGTGAGTAAACTAGTCCCGTTCGTCCGGTCGAGCACAAAAAAATAGCCGTTGCGAGAACTCTGCAGCAGCATCTTTCTGGGTTTTCCCCGAAACATTCCGTCGATCAGGACCGGGGTCTCAGCAGCATCCCAGTCATGGGTATCGTGGGGCGACGGCTGGAAGGCCCACACCAGTTTTCCTGTGTCAGGATTCAAAGCCACGATGCTGCAGGTGTAGAGATCGTCTCCCGGACGCGTTGAGGCGGTGAGCACCGGCGTGGGGTTTCCGGTTCCCCAGTACATCAGGTTAAGGCCGGGATCGTAAGTCCCGGTCATCCATGTGTTGCCTCCGGTCGGTGCCCCGGAAGTTCCCAGAGGCGGCGTGGCATCCCACTGCCACTGCGTCTTCCCTGTCTCGGGATCGACAGAACGTATGTATCCCACCAGGTTATCGAAGTCGCCGGAGGTACCAACCACCACATGATTGCCCACGACCAGCGGGGCCATGCTGGTCCAATATCCCTTGCTGACATCCGCTACCTGCACAATCCATCGCACGCTGCCATCCGAGGCGTTGAGCGACACCAGGTGCCCATCCGGGACGAGAAAATACAGCCAGTCTTTGAACATGCCCACGCCGCGGCTGCCAATGTGCAAACCATGATTCGGCGGGTAGGTGTAGGTCCATAGCTGGTGCCCCGAGAGCGCATCGACGGCCCAGACCTTGTCTGGCACAGTAAAGTACAGCACACCATCCACCAGCAGCGGCGAAGACTTGATCTCCGCGGCCTGTTTCGTCTGAAAAGCCCACGCAAGCGCCAGGGTGCCCACATTCTGCGGTGTAATTTGTTCCCGCTTGCTGTGACGCTGCCCGTTATAAGTACCGTGGTAGGTGGGCCAACTGTCCGCGGGCGGATCAAGAAGCGTGGAGTTATCTACTCCCTGCGCCCTAAGCGGACGACAAGCAGGAGCTATTACCGTGAACAAAAGAGCACTTAGCATCCACTTCATTCGGTTTTTGAACCTTTCGAGCGCCTGATCAGGCCAGCGTGACTTTGAAGGTGACGCCGATATCAGACGATTTGGCTGCGGGGATCTTCACCTTCAGGCCATGGTCATCCTGATTCCAGTGCAGCTTTTCCTGGTATCCGAGCAGTTGCACATTAAGGATCTTGCCGGGCTGCTGCGGACTCTTTTTCCCCAGCGGCGCAATCACCACCTCGGGCGCCGTACCCATGACGAAGGCGTAAAGGATTTTTCCCTTGGTGGTGAAGCGAACATCCTGCGCCGTCAAACCGGGCTGCTTGCTCTCGTTGAAGCCGCTTTGCGGAACCGCTACATCGGTCGATGGCCCTGCGCCATAGATCTTCCACGGGCGCGTGCCGTAGATCCCTTCGCTGTTGACCGCCATCCAGGCGGTGATACCCTCGAGCACTTTCATCTCATCGGGATCGAGCTCACCGCTGTTGGGCAGCGGGAAATTCAATAGCAGGTTGCCGTTCTTGCTTACGATATCGACCAGCAGATCGATGACTTTCTTGGGCGTCTTGTATATCTCTCCTCTCTTGTAATGCCAATCGCCGATGCAGGTATCGGTCTGCCACGGTGCAGTGGAGATGGCGTCGGAAACCCCGCGTTCATGGTCGACAATACAAGTGCCTACCGTGCAATCGCTGGCTTCTTTACTGCAATAGACCGCTTCGACTTTGCCTTGATGCAGGCCGGCGCTCACGTTGTAAACCTCGGCCACGAGTCTCAAGCCCGTATTCTTCAAAGGGAATGCCCCCATCGGTGTAAAGCAGATCCGGCTGATGCTGTTCGATCAGGTCTTTGATCCGGCTGAAGTATTTCCGCTTCCACTCGTCAGGCGCGACGCGGCCCATGGCCTTCGCGGTTTTTGCAAAATCCAGAGGCATCCCCGCGTAGTTGTGATAGAGGTCGGAAAATTCCGGGTTATCGCCGTCATAGGGCACACCTTTTAGCGGACCGGTGGTGTCGCTGGTGTGTGACGGGGCGAACCAGTCGAAGCTGTTGGAGAGGTGTTCGCTTACGCCAAAACGAAGTCCTCGCTTGCGTGCCGCCTGCTTATAAAGGCCAACGATGTCGCGCTTGGGGCCAACGGCCGTGGCATTCCAGCGGGGTTGGTACGTCGAATCCCACATATCGAAGTTGTCGTGGTGAACGCCCATGCTGACGAAGTACTTCGCGCCGGCCTTCATATACAAATCCATCAAATGCTCGGGATCCCATTTATCGCCCTTGAACAAGGGGATCAGGTCTTTGAAGCCAACTTTGGACGGGTGTCCATAGGTCTTGAGGTGGTATTCGTACTGCGGGCTGCCCTGGATATACATATTCCGCGCGTACCAGTCGCCATCTTCGACGCCGGACTGCGGCCCCCAATGAGACCAGATACCGAATTTTGCATCGCGGAACCACTCGGGGACCTGGTAGGCGTCGAGCGAACCGCGCGTCCCCTTGAAAGGTCCTGACGCGATAGGGAGCGGGGCTGCCTGGCCAAATACGCCCCTGGTCCGTGCCCATGCCGCTGAATAGCCCAGCAATTTAAGTGTGTCGCGCCGCGTAAATCGCATGAAGAGCCGCCGCCTTCTTCCTGAAGCACCAATGTGCGCCGATCTTCGTTATATCTACGGGTGGCCGCTTTATCAACCCTGGGAGGTTGCCGGGAAGTGTGCGTCTACACATTGAAGGCCGACGCACCTTCCGCCCCGCTCCAGCGATAGCGCAACTCCGTGCCGTCTTTTCCCGTCGCCTGCCAGCGCTCCGGCGTGCTGCTGTCCATCCAGTCGACCGGCCTCGCTGCGGTACCGCCCGCCGCCGCGATACTGAAGGCTTCACGGATGGCTGCCCTTTGCTCCTGGCCACGCGCCGGCGGACCTGCAGCAATGAAGGTTACGGTTCCACTGCGCGCCACCGCATCGAGCCACTGCCGATTGAACTCCCAGGGGATCGCCTCCGTGATCCCCACCATATCCGGGTCGAGCGCGGAGAACGTTCCGTGTTGGGGCAGCCGGAAGGCAAGTGTGTTTACCCCCATGCGGCGGGTGCGTTCCCACAGGCGGCCGCTGGTGTCGTCACCGCTGCGCTGCAAGTCGAAGATTCCCTGGCCCAGAAGGCTAATGGTGTTGCATCCGTCGAGTAGAGTCCGCTCGCCAGCCGCCTCGCGCAGCAGAGCATAGAGAGCCGCGATCACCTCGGCATTGGTCCGGCTGCGATCGTGCAGCGACCACCCGGGCAGAGTCGGCAGGGCACCCATCTCGAAGCCCCACTGCCCCAGCAGGTCATAGGTCGTGAAGTCGTGCTTCACCATCTCGTAGCCCCATCCGATGGCTTGGCGCATCTTGGCGCGAATCTTCTCCTGGGATTCGGGGATGGTGGGGTCGTAGGCAAGCTCGCGCGCCCTGGCGGTCTTCTCCCCGAAGCGCGCAGCGGGCAGCAGCAGGCCGGCGGCGGTGCCGGCCGGCGCCTCGAGCGGCCGGATCCAGATGCCGGGTCGCGCCGTGGTCCGCCGGATATCGGCCGCAAGTTTGCCCATATCCGGCCACGCCGGCGGGCCTTTCCTCCAGCCGTCATCGATCACCGAGAAGGGCCGCACCCCTGCGCTGGGCGAGAGCTCGACGATGAACTCTGTATCTCGCAGGATCGTCTCGGCCGTGCTTTTCCCGTAGCTGTAGTTCCAGTCGTTCGCGCCGTAGATAGGCGCCGCAGGCCGCGTCTCACGAGCGCACAACTTGCGGCACAGCCCGGCGACCGCGTCCTGAGAGCTCTCGCCCTCGACGCCGCGACGGGTAACCACGCTCGCCATGGTCAATTGCCTTTGGCCGAGCTCGACGCCATCGCCGCCGTTGGCCACGTTCAGCCACAGCGACACTCCCTCCGGGTCAAGCTGCCAGAAGCAGAGTGCCGCCGCGTCCGTTCTCACGCCGTAGCCGTGACACGCCGCCCCATCGTGGGTGGCAAAGTACCATGGCATTGCGCGTTCCGGAATCAGGTCTCGCCAGCCCAACTCGCCGTAGCTACGCTCCCAGGCATCGCCCAGAGCCCGCAGGCCGGGCGTCACTGGCACACTCCAGCGCACGTGCACGGCGACGAGAGGGGTCGATGGCGCCGCAAGCACCAGCACTAATGCATCCTGTTTCACCGCGGTCTCGACCATAACCTGGCCGCCACGCCACTGCTCGCCCATGCGTTGCAGAGGAATTCTGCCTCCGGGCACCATCTGGGCGAAGTTCTCGTATGCCGTTACAAAGTCCGGTGTGCGCAACAGGTCAAGATACGACGACGGCCTCGGCGACGGCTGGCCGGTTCGGTCGTCGCCGGCCGCCGATACTGCCGTGATGCCGCCGATGGCGGCCGCTCCGTTGCGCAAAAACGAACGCCGCGTCACCAGCTCTCCTGGGGTTATCCCCTCTGCGCTCTGCTGCTTCTTCTGCTCCATCCGCTTCCTCATAGGCTGCTTCAAACGATACGATGGAGTGCGCCAACGGGCGCCCTTTTTTTGAGGAACAAGGTCGGTTGACGAAAGGATCGAATGACGATTGGTAGCCTGAACCCGATCAAGGTGCTGATCACTGGCGGAGCAGGTTTTCTCGGGAGCCGGCTGGCGCGCACGCTCCTGCACCGCGGAAATCTTTCCCAACGCCCGATTGCAGCGCTGGTGCTGGCCGATCAGGTGCCACCCCCACCCGATCTGGCGGGCGATCAGGCCGTTCGCGTCTACACCGGCCCTTTGATCGGCCAGTGCGACGCCCTGAGCCACGAGGCCTGCGACGTGGTCTTTCATCTCGCCGGCGCGGTGTCAGCCGAGTGCGAGGCGAACCTCGATCTTGGCCTGCGCTCAAATCTGGATACCACCCGCGCCCTGCTGGACGCCCTGCGTGAAGGGAGCAGGCCGCGTCTTGTCTTCTCCAGTTCCCTGGCTGTCTTCGGCGGTGATGCCGACCTGCCCATGCCGCGGGTGATCCACGACGAAACCTTGCCTGTTCCCCAATCCTCGTATGGCATTCAGAAATTTATCTGCGAACAACTGGTGGCCGACTATAGCCGGCGCGGGTTGATCGACGGCCGCAGCGCGCGATTGATGACCGTCACGGTGCGCCCGGGACGCCCCAATGCGGCTGCTTCCAGCTTTCTATCCTCTATCATTCGTGAGCCCTTGAACGGACAGCAGGCGGTGTGCCCGGTGCCGCCGGAGACGGCAGTCGCGGTTGGCTCGCCACAGCGCGCCATTGAAGGTTTGATTACAGCCGCCGAGGCTGACCCCGATGCGTGGGGCGGCAGAACTGCGCTGAATCTGCCCGCGCTCACCGTCCGGGTGAGCGAGATGCTGGATGCGCTGGAAGAGGTGGCGGGCCGCGCCGCGCGCCAGAGGGTGCGCTTTGAAGAGGACGCAACTATAGCCCGGATGGTGAGTGGATGGCCTGCCGTCTTCGAAAGCGCGCGGGCTCGCCGGTTGGGTCTTTCCGCCGATCCCGACTTCCTCTCGGTTGTCCGCCAATTTCAGAAAGAGCAGGCGGCTGCTCCATGACATCTCCCGTTTTGGGTTGCATCGCCGACGACTTCACCGGCGCTACCGATCTGGCTAACAATCTTGTGCGCGCAGGCATGCGGGTGGTTCTGACTGTGGATGTTCCCGCTGCAGGATGACCGGGTCGATGCGGATGCTGTGGTCGTAGCCTTGAAGTCCCGTACGGTGGCCGCATCCGCCGCGGTTGAGGCATCGCTGCGTGCCTGCCGCTGGCTGCGCAAGCAGGGCGTGCAGCAGATCTATTTCAAAGTCTGCTCCACCTTCGACTCCACGGCAGCCGGCAACATCGGCCCGGTGATCGATGCGCTGATGGATGAGTTGGCGTGCGACTTCAGCATCGCTACACCCGCGTTTCCTGAGACCGGGCGAACGGTCGTGCACGGACATCTGTTTGTGGGAGGCACACTGCTTTCCGAGAGCGGCATGCGCCACCATCCTCTCACTCCCATGACCGATGCCAACCTGGTGCGGGTGTTGCAGGCGCAGCTGGATCCGCGAAAGGGCGCAGAGTTGGACTGATCGACCATCGAGCAGTCGCGCAATCTGCCGAAGTGATTCGCCGGCGCATGGATGAGCTCAAGGCAGAGGGGATCGCGATCGCAATTGTGGATGCCTTGAACGATGAGGATCTCGATCGACTGGGCGAAGCGGTCAGAGACTTGCCGTTTCTCACTGCCAGCTCCGGGCTCGGCGACAAACTGCCGCGCAATTGGGGATTCAGTCCATCGAACCGGGTGAGCCTGCCGCCGGCGCGCGGGTACAAAGCCATCCTGGCCGGTAGCTGCTCGGTCGCGACCAATACCCAGGTGCAGCGTTTTATTCGCGAAGGTGGCTCGGCCTATGCGTTGCAGCCGATCCGGCTCGCAGCGGATATCGAGATGCAAATCGCCCGCGTGCTTGCCTGGGCCGATGCGTGCTGGCGAAGCGAAGCGGACGTGCCTGTGCTCGTCTACTCAACCGCAGAGCCGGACCAGGTCAGCGCGGCGCACGCAGAACTGGGAGCCGCCCGCTGCGGCGCCATTGTCGAGCAGGCCATGTCGACCCTGGCGCGCGAGTTTGTCCAACGCGGCGTTGGCGTCCTGGTGGTTGCCGGTGGAGAGACTGCTGGCATTTGCGTGCAGGCTCTGGACATCCGGCAAATGCAGATCGGCCCGCAGATCGACCCGGGCGTGCCCTGGTGCTACGCCGATGGACTCCACCTTGCGTTGAAATCGGGTAACTTTGGGTCGCCTGACTTTTTCAACAAAGCCTTTGCCTTTGTGGACTGATCGATGAACGAAAGTGAGCTGAGGCAAGAGATTTGTCGTGTGGGCCGCTCTCTCTTCGAGCGCGGCTACGTGCACTCCACGGCGGGAAACATCAGCGTTCGCCTGCCGGATGGCTTCCTCATCACTCCCTCGGAAGCGTGCCTGGGTTTTCTCAAGCCGGAGGTTCTCGCCAAGGTTGGAGCGGATGGCGTCCAGCTAAGTGGCGAGCGCGCCAGCAAGACGCTCGCGTTGCATCGGCGCATCTATGCCGCCGATGAAGGTGCCGGCTGCGTGATTCATACCCACTCGACCCATCTGGTCGCGCTCACCCTGGCCGGGGTGTGGAAGCAGGACGACATCCTGCCTCCCATCACTCCGTATTACGTGATGAAGGTGGGTCACGTGCCGCTGATCGAGTATCACCGTCCCGGCGATGCAGCGGCCGCGGATCGAGTAGCGCAAACCATCGAGCGGATGCGCGCTACGCCCATCCGCGCAGTGATGCTGGACCGGCTTGGCCCCAATGTGTGGCATAGCACGCCTGCGGCCGCAATGGCCGCGCTTGAAGAACTTGAGGAGACCGCGCGACTATGGCTGCTCGCCGCACGTAAAGCAGAGCCGCTTTCCGCGGAGCAGATCCAGCAACTGCGCCAGCATTTTGGCGCCTCGTGGTAGAAAACGGTATGCCGCGCTTCGCCGCCAACCTTAGCATGATGTACGGGGAGCATCCCTTTCCCCAGCGCTTCGCCGCCGCCGCCAGGGATGGATTTGCGGCGGTGGAGTATCTGTTTCCCTACGACTATCCGGCGCGAGAGCTGAAGGGATGGCTGCAGGAGCACGGCCTGGCTCAGATCTTGATAAACGCTCCGCCGGGGAATTGGGCAGCGGGTGAGCGCGGCCTGGCTTGCCTGCCGGGCAAGCAGGGCGAGTTTCGCGCCGCGATGCACACTGCGCTGGAATATGCGCAGACTCTGGACTGCGCGCGAGTACATGTGATGGCCGGCGTGCAGCCGCACGGAGTGGAGCGCGCCGCGATGCGTGGCGCGTTTATCGACAATCTGGCATGGGCAGCAGAACTCGCGGCGCCTGCACGCACGGAACTGATGATCGAGCCGATCAATACTCGGGATATGCCTGGATATTTTCTCAACCGGCAGGATGAGGCGCATGCCATGGTTGAGGAGATCGGCAGCCCCATGGTGAAGGTGCAAATGGATCTGTATCACTGCCAGATTGTTGAGGGCGATTTGAGCATGAAGCTAAGGAAGTATTTGCCGTCGAAACGCGTGGGTCATATCCAGATCGCGAGTGTGCCCGACCGCAATGAGCCTGACCGTGGAGAACTCAATTACGACTATCTATTCGATTTGATTGACGAGCTTGGATTCGACGGTTGGATCGGCTGCGAATACCGGCCAAGGGCCGGTACTTCCGATGGCCTGGCCTGGCTGCGCAAACGTGCGCGGTGATCGAAAAAACATTTCCAGGAATGGTCCGCGGAACTGCAGATCCCTCGGCTTCGCTCGGGATGACAAAGGGGAGAGAGGCGCTTCCATGAAGAGCGGTTGCTGGACTAGAAATTGAGAGCAGATGGTCACGATTGTCATCCCGACCGGAGCGTAAGCGGAGTGGAGGACCTGCTGTTTTCCCATTGGGCCTCAGATGCTAGAGCGAAGCGCAGCCGAGGGATCTGCAGTTGCTTAACCCGCAACAGCTTAAACCCCCGGCACCGGCGGACATCCTGGAAATTCGGCCAGATATCCGTTCCCGATGTAACCCAGATACTGAATCCCAATCTTGCTGGTGAAAAATCCGTCCGCGGTCATCTTGCGCAGAAACTCGAAGAACTCAACCCCCTGGCCCAGGCTCGCATCCTTCTGGATGTTTTTGCGATACGCAATGCGATCGAGCATCTCCGTCTGTTGGTTCGCCGCGCAATCCAGGTAGGCCTTGCCATAATCATCGATACATGCGGAATCGAGCCACATAAGACCGCCGCCGAGCTTAAGCTGGTATTCCTTATTCTCGCTGGTGAG
Source organism: uncultured Acidobacteriaceae bacterium (assembly GCA_963840675.1). Taxonomy (GTDB): domain Bacteria; phylum Acidobacteriota; class Terriglobia; order Terriglobales; family Acidobacteriaceae; genus PALSA-350. The sequence goes on along the minus strand of CAWJAB010000038.1, from coordinate 67,827 downwards.
CAGGTCGATAAACTCCGGAGCTCCCGCCTCGATGGCGCCCCCCGAATCCGCATCCGCCGGAAAAATCGTCTCGCATAAGGCCTGCAGAGTTTTGTACTGCTGGGGCGGAAAAAACTTTGGCGTGTACACACCTGTCTTGCTCGCCGCCTTTTCCGTGGTGATCATGTGGTGAGCGTACTCCGCGGCCTGCAGCGGGATTACGCGCAACACTGAGGTTGCCGCTGCACCGATACTCAGAGACTTCAATACATCGCGCCGGGATACGGACATGCTATATCTCCCCTTTTCGAGCCTGATCGAGCAGGTACTCTGAAGTTTTCCACGACAACGCCGTGATGGTAAGCGTTGGGTTCTTGTCAGGACCCGACACAAAGCAGGCGCCGTCGGCAACAAAGAGGTTCTTGACGTCGTGCGCCTGGCAATTCTTGTTCAGGGCCGAAGTCTTCGGATCGTCACCCATCCGCACTGTGCCCAGCTCGTGAATGATCTCTCCCCCTTCTGAGATTCCATACGGGTTTTTGTCCTTCACGCCGGAATCGGTTCGCCGTCCCCCGTGGAAAACGGTCCCACCTGCCGCTTCCACGATTGCGGTGAACGTCTCCTGCATATCTTTTGCCATCTTGAGCTCGTAGTCGCTCCAGGCAAAGTGGAAGCGCAGCACCGGGATACCCCATTTGTCGACCACCTCCGGATCGATCTCGCAGTAGGTGTCGGGGTTGGGGATCATCTCGCCTCGGCCGGAGAATCCGATGAAGGTGCCATACCTGCTGCGGCAGTACTTTTTGAGCGAAGCTCCGTAGCCCTCTCGCTCCTTGATGACCCCCTCGAACATGCCCACGCCGGGCATATGAGGTCCCCCGCCGAACTCGATGTGATAGCCACGGGGAAAATCGTTCTTTTGCTCGGACCGCCACCAGGGCATGTACATGTGCATGCCGCCCACACCATCATGATTGTGTGCAGGCACCTCCGCCATTTGCGGAAAATATCCCGTCACGCTGCTGCCGACGGAATCCGTCAAATAGCGGCCGACCACTCCGGATGAGTTTGCCAGCCCATCGGGAAACAACGTGGAACGTGAATTGAGCAGCAAGCGAGCGGTTTCGCAGGCGCTGGCCGCCACCACAAACGCCTTGGCCTGAACGCGCTTTTCCTGACGCGTGGTCTTATCGATGTAGGAAACGGCCTGCGCTTTGCCGTCCTTGTTGACCACGATCTCCCGAGCCATGGCGTTGGGGATCAAAGTAAAGCGGCCCGTGGCCTGGGCTGGCGGGATCATCACCTGGCTGGAACTGAAGTTGGAAGCACTGATGCAGCCTCGCCCGCATTGTGCACAGTAGTGGCACGGGGGCCGCCCGTTCACCGGCTTGGTGATAATGGCCATGCGCGAGGGAATGCAGGTGATATTCAGATGATCGCAGGCCTTCTTGACCAGAGTTTCGGTGCAGCGCGGCTTGGGTGGCGGCAGAAAAACACCGTCGGGCGCAGCGGCAAGATTTTCCTTGGTTCCGAAGACCCCGATAAACTCTTCGACCTTATCGTAATAAGGCGAGAGCTCTTCATACGAAATCGGCCAGTCATCTCCCAGGCCATCTCGGGAGCGAGCCTTCATGTCCGCTGCCGACATGCGCAAGGAGATGCGTCCGTAATGATTTGTTCTGCCGCCTTCGATGCGCGAGCGGAACCAGCGAAAGCTTGAGCCCGGAGCCGTGGTGTACGGTTCCCCTTCGATCTCCCAAAATCCATTGGGAGCGAGGAATTCATCGTTCAACTCGTGGAAGGCGCGGCCCCCGACGTCGGCCCCGCGATGCGGCAGCGCGTAGGGCCACACATGCTCTTTGTAATCCTTGCGGGGATTCAGCAGCGGCCCCGCCTCCAACATCACAACATTCAATCCGCCTTCGGTCAGTACCTTGGCGGCAGTGCCACCCCCGGCGCCAGAGCCTATGATGCAGACGTCGTACACCTTCGGTGACCCGACTACTTGAGGCATTAGAAATCTCCAGTGAAACCAGAATACACAGAACTCAACTGGCCTGGCCGGTCTTGGCCAGGCTCTTCTTGAGGAACTTGACACCTTCAAAGGCGATCGATTCCGGCGTGCGTTCGATGTCTCGCCAGATGGCCGCGGCTGCGCTCAAATCCTTGAGCGCGAAGCCAAAACTCTCGATCGTCAACCAGCCGTCATAATCGAGCGCGCGCAGGGCATCGAATACCTGCGCCCACTCCACATGCCCGGATCCAGGAATGCCGCGATCGTTTTCGCAGGTATGAACGTGCTTGAGATAGGGGCCAATCTTCCGGTAGCCCGCGGCAATATTTTTTTCTTCGATGTTGGCGTGGAAGGTGTCAAAGAGAATGCCGATGTTCGGATGGCCAATCTGTTGAGCGATCGCCGCAGCATCGGCAGCCGTGTTCAGAAAGTAGGTTTCAAAGCGGTTCAGAGGTTCGATGGCGAACGTAACCCGGTTGGCGACCAGCGCATCGCCCAGAGACTGAAAGCCCTCCACGGCCCACTTCCATTCGTCGCTCGTCCGGCGGCGCCCGGGCAGGTAGCCGACCGGGCTGTAGAGTGGACCGGCGACAATCGAGGCGCCGGCTTCTGCCGCGGCTTTGGCTACGTCTTCCAGGTGCAGCCGGGTCTTGCGGCGCACGTCGGCGCTTGAGCTTATCAGGCTGAGGCCATCCACCAGGACTGTACAGGCAGTACATTCCAGGCCCTGGGCTTCGGTCGCCTTGCGAATGGCCGACGCGGCAAACTCCGCCGGCCGTAACAGCGGCACCTCAACTCCATCAAAGCCTGCCTGCTTGATGGCGGGTAGCAACTCGAAGTGGGATGGTTCAAACGTCGCGGACCAGATGAAGGTGTTGACCCCAAATTTCATCCTGTGTTCCCTTCGCTGAGAATTATGCCAGTTTCTGCTGCGTAAAGCAGTTTCGCAATTACGTGGCCTCATAGAAATCGCGAGGTGTGGTTTTCATTGGCAGAAAACCACGAAATGGCCTATCCCTTCCGTCTACGCCAATTGCGAAACTGCTCAGCGCTTCATGACCAGGGTTCGCACGCACAGCGCGCAAAGCCCGAGGGTGAGAACGATGAAGATCATGGGACGAACGTCGAAGATGTTGCCGATGAGTACGCCAAAACGGAGAGAAACCAAAATCCAGCAAAAGCCGGCCGCGAGGCAAAGCCATGCAAGCGCGGTGTCTTCAGGGCGACCCGCCCGTATGAGATTAAGGGCGGCAAACAAAAAGACGAAAAGGCTGGCACACAAAGACCAAAGCAGCATCATCGGATCGGCCTGGTAGAAGTGCAGCGACCCGGCCGCGTGGCCGATGCCCCCGAGTATCAACAAAGAACCGAGAATGCGGTCCAGGATCTTCAAGTACACCTCGACAGATACGAGTGCCTTTCTATCATGCCGGGGGCCCGATTTTCCCTTGCGCCGCTCTACAGCGGAATCTTCAATACGTTCTGGATGTAGTTTGCCGACATCCTGGCGCTCTCCTGTGGGGGACGCCAGGGAGATGTATCCAGCTCGACGTTGAGGAACCCTCTCCATTGAATGCTGTCGAGGTAAGCCAAAAGGGCGGGAAAATCCACCCCGCCGGCGCCCAGCGGAAAGAAATAGGGAGTCTTCATCTGGTCGACCTCGGGACCGGGCACCTGCTTTGTGCCCCCGCGGTCCTCCGCCCTGGTGTCTTTCAGGTGATATTCAAGCACTCGCTTTCCATACCGCTTGGCCATCGCTAAAGGGTCCATCCCCGCCATCGTGAAGTGCCCCGTGTCGAGCACCAGGCCGACATACTTGGGGTCAGTGTTGGCCATAATGAACTCCAACTCATGCTGGCTCTGGATTTGACTGCCCAGGTGCAGGTGGACCCCGAGCTGCATGTCCAGCTCTTGGCTCATCCGCTTGCCCAGCACATCGAGGGTGCCGGCCATCACCTTGAGATCCTCATCGGGGGTGCCACCGGGGCGCCGCCGTCCGGTGTTCGTCTTCTGTACCTGGCAACCGAAACGCCGGCTGAAGCGGGCCATGGCGAAATGGTTCTCAATCACTGCCTCGCGCGAGTCCAGATCCTCAAAGCGCGTGCTCCCTTTGGCGGACCCGCCGGTGATGCTGACGAAGTTGACGCCAATTTCGAAGATCCGCCGCATCAATCCCTCGGCATCATCGGGGTAATACAGGGTCTCGGGGCGGCAGAACGAGGCGCCGAAGATTTCCATGTAGCGGAAACCGACCTCCCTGCCCTCCCTCATGCCTTTGAAGGGGTCGCCCTCCCAGCCGCCCCGCGTATTGGTCGTATAGCTGATGCGGTATTGCTGCTGTTGCGTATACAACGGCAGGTGCCGGGCTGGCTGATCGGCACATGCTGCCGCCTGGGCATCCGCGGAATGAGTCGGCGCAACGCCGCCCGACGCGAATAGCGCTGCGGAACTAGCTAAAAATTGTCTGCGATCCATAGAGGTTCCCCCTCGCGGCCCGGTAGATGATAAATCATCGGTAGAGACCCTGGGAACCAAGCCTACATGGTACTATCTACGATAGATCATCGTACGGTCCCCTCGGGAGGAACATGAAGATCAATCCTGAAAAGTGTGTCGCTTGCGGGAACTGCACTTATGTTTGCCCCATGGGGGCCATCTATATCGATCCGGTGCTGAAGCGGGCGACGATCAATCGAGACGAATGCGTGGAGTGCTACGCCTGCTACAACGGGCTTAGCCAGGAACACCTCAACCCCACATTCGTTCGTACCGTACGCCGCGTGTTTGCCGCCCTGCGCATTCGCTTCGAACCGGAGCCCGATGTTTGCCCCACCGCCGCTTTTGAACCGGACGAGCTCACCTGGCCGCGCGTGGTACGGAGGGCTTTTTCCGATCCGAGCGTGCCCCACGAGTCGACAGGGGTTGAGGGCCGCGGCACCGAAGAAGTGAAGACCAACGATGTGACGGGCCGAGTCAAGGTGGGAGACGTCGGCTTCACCATTGAGTTTGGCAGGCCCGGCGTCGGGGTCCGCTTCCACGAGATCCAGAAGATGTGCTGGGCTCTGGCCAAAGCCAATGTCAGCTTTGAAAAGAAGAACCCCATCACCTCGTTGATGTCGGACCTAAGCACGGGCACACTCCGCGAGGACATTCTGAATGAAAAGGTGATGTCGGCGATTGTAGAAATCAAGGTCCCCGTCGAACGCACCGAAGAGATCATTCACATCGTGTGGGACGTTGAAAAGCAACTCGATACGGTAGTGGCCATCGGCGTGGCGACGCGTTGCGGCGAGCACGGAGAAGAGGTTGTGGTCGCGCCCATTCTGGAACGGATGGGATACAAGCTGCAACGTGCAAAAACGAACATAGGCTTGGGCCGGATGGTTCAAATAACCGGCGAGCCGGCGGCCAGGGAGACAGCGACTGTATGACCAATACACTGCACCGGTTTGGCGATGCCGAGAGCTTCCACGACGATTACATTGTTTTTGCGATTCCCAGCAAGAGCAACAAAGATCCTGAAGCGCTGCCGAAACTTCACCGCTTTCTGGAGATTGCGATGGAATATAAGCCAGTGAATCTGGGGGATGCCCGGCACGGAGGCGCGCTGCGCTCCTCAAAGAACCTGGGCCCGTTGTCACATTGGAAGCGAGATATGAAGCCGAACTTTCAGGCCGTGATCGATGGCCTCACCGTGGCCACCACCTGCGCCGCGGTCTTCGATAATGCCGCCGCCGCGGAGCAGTTCGTCAAGCGCATCAAGGAAGAGGACTTTGGGATGAGCGTGAACATCTCCACTTCCATCGAGGGCGCGGAACGATGCTGCAACTTCGCATGCCTGGACCGGCATAGCGTAGGCTACTCGCTGGGTTTCGAAGGCAAGACGGAGAAAATTCCCAATTCGCAGGTTACGACGCTTTCCACTATGTGCGGGCATGGAATGATCAGCCATTCGCTGGCCAAGAAGATGATCGACTTCGTCAAAGAAAATCGAAGGACTCCGGAGCAGGCGGCGACCTACCTCTCGCGTTTTTGCTCCTGCGGTATTTTCAATCCGGCGCGCGCCACCAGGGTTCTCGAAGATGCCCGGACCAATTCGAAATAGTTTCCTGCTCTGCCTCGTGCTGTTGTTTGCAACTTCTTTGGTTGCAGAAGTCAAGACTCTTAAGAACTTCACCTTGATCGACGGCACCGGCCGCGCGCCCGTAGCGGACGCGGCGATGATCATCGACAACGGGCGCATCCTCTGGGTGGGGCGAGCCAATGAGCTTAAGACCCCAGCCCCGTCCCGGGTGATTGACCTGCAGGGCAAGTACGTCATGCCCGGCATCATCAACCTGCATGTTCACCTGGGCGCCACCATCGGCCTCAAGCAAAGCGCAGATTTCTTCACCCCTGAAAACGTCGAGAACGACCTGAGGACGTACGCTTCCTACGGGGTCACGACGGTGCTCAGCCTGGGCACCGACAAAGACTCAATCTTCAAGATCCGTGATCAACAGCGCGCTGGGCGCCCAACCGAAACCCGGGTTTACACGGCGGGCCAGGGGTTTGTCTTCAAGGGCGGCTACGGCGGTCTGGAAGGGGTGAACCAGCCTGTGGCTAGCGTCGCCGAAGTAGAGCCGGCGGTGGCCGCACAGGCCGCCAAGCATGTCGACTTTATCAAGCTGTGGATGGACGACCACCTGGGCACCAAGACGAAGATGCCTTACGACATCGCCCAAGCCATCATCGTGAGCGCCCACCGTCACCATCTGCGGGTGGTGGCGCACATCTTTTATCTGCAGGATGCAAAGCAGCTGGTCGACTATGGCGTGGACGGGCTGGCCCATAGCGTCCGCGATAAGCCTGTCGACCAGGCATTTATCCAGGATATGAAGCGGCAAGGCACCTGGCAGATGGCCGCCACGCTCTCCCGTGAAGCCTCCATGTTTGTCTATGGGCAAACGCCTCCGTTCGCGGACGATCCATTCTTCACCCGCAGCGTCTCCGCCGATGTCGTCGGCAAATTGAAGAGCCCCGCCTACCAGGCGACGATTCGATCCGATCCTGATTTCGCCCTCTACCCCGGGTTCCTGCGCACCGCGCAGCAAAACCTCAAAACCCTCGCCAAGGCTGGCGTGCCTTACGGATTTGGCACCGATAGCGGGCCTCCTGGCCGCTTCCCCGGTTACTTCGCCCATTGGGAAATGGAGCTGATGGTGCAGGCCGGCCTGACCCCGATGCAGGTGATCACCGCGGCCACGGGACACGCAGCTGCGTTCTTGCACGCAAAGGATTTGGGCACACTTGAGGCAAGCAAGTGGGCCGACCTGATCGTGCTCGACAAGAATCCGCTCGATGATATTAAGAACACCCGCAGCATTGATGCGGTCTATATTGCCGGCAATCGCGTCGTCAACAGCCGCTGACTGGCGTTGATCTGCAAATAAAGCACAGCGGCCAGGAACGAAAGTCCCGCCATCACCAGGAACGGCGCCTTCCATCCCAGGTACACCACCAGATAAGCCGACAGCGCAGACCCGATGGCGCCGCCAATGTTGCCGCAGGTATTCATGACCGCTGAAACCGAACCGGCGGAGTCAGCCCCAATATCGAGGGTGATGGCCCACGAAACCCCGACCGTCGATTCGAGTCCGAAGATTGCCAAACAAGAAAACCAGACCGACGTAAGAGGATCGCTGGTAAGAGACGCGGGGATCATACTGAGGGCCGAAAGCAGGAAGCCGCCTGCGCCCACCAACCGGCGAGCCGTCCTTAGATCGACAGACCGTTTGGCCCAGAGGTCCGAGATCCAGCCTCCAAAGAGGTCTCCCACCGTGGCGGCCAACAAGAGCAGGCTGGCGTAGTAGCCCATCTGGTGAAGATTGAACCCACGATGGTCATTGAGATATTTGGGAAACCAAACCAGGTAGACGGAGAGGTTATAGGCGTAGCAAAAATACATCGAGCAAAGAATCCACATCTGCGGGCTCAACAAGATGTGCTTCCAGGGAACGCTTTGCGTGTTCTTGCTGCCTCGCGCGAGCTCGAGTGAAGAGCGTATCAGCTCGCGCTCCTCTGCATTGGTGGACGGATGTTCATCTGGAGTGTCGCGATAGTACCAGTACCAGGCAGCAGCCCATAACAATCCCAACGAACCGCAACAGATAAAGGCTGTGCGCCATCCGTAGCGCGCGATAATCAGCACCACAACCGCCGGCGTGATCGCGCCTCCGAGGCGGGAGCCGGCATGCGTGGCGCCCTGGGCAAAGCCGCGCTCCGTGGGCAACATCCAACAGGAAAGCGACCGGGTCGCGATTGGAAAAGAACCGGCCTCGCCCATTCCGAACAGAAAGCGAATCAAGGCCATCGAGGCCGCGCTCCAGGCCAACACAGTCGCGCAGGTAAACAGCGACCACCAGCTCACGATGAGGGTCATCGCCCGCCGCGGACCGATGCGATCGCCCAGCCATCCGCCCGGTATCTGAAAAAGAGCATAGGCCCACTGAAACGAGCTCAGAATCCACCCCATGGTCACGATGGAAAAACCGAACTCCTTCTGGATGGAGGGAACCGCGGAGGAGATGACGACTCGATCGATGTAGGTGATCATGTAAGCGCTGATGGTCAGAGCTAACACGATGTAGCGAATGCGGGTAGGCCGACCAGGCCCACGACTGTTTGATAATTGATCTATCATCCTGTCCGCAGCGCGGAAGGAGAAGTGTACACCAGGGTGTTCGGCGGCTAATTTGGTTGCGGGCCCGTCCACTCGCTGCGATGATAAATGAACGAGCAGGACCGCTATGCCCACCTTTGCTGAAATTGAGCCGCTCTCTCTGAGCGATCGGGTCATCAACGCCCTGAAAGACGCCTTCTTTGCCGGCGAGCTCAAACCTGGTGATGCCATTGTGGAACGGGACCTTGCCCGGCAGATGAAAGTCGGAACACCAGTGGTCCGCGAGGCGCTGATTTCCCTGCAGGGGCAGGGATTCGTCCGCCGGGTAACCAATACCGGCACATTTGTGACCCAATTTACGGTGGACGAAGTACGCCAGCTTTATACCCTCCGGGTGGAACTGGAGGTGTTGGCGCTACAATGGGCGCGGCCTCGAGTGACGGAGAGCGATCTCAAAGAGTTGAGCCGCCAGATTGCAAGAGTAGTGGAGGCGGGAGAGCGCGGCGACCGGCGCCAGTTTCTGGAACTCGACTATGCCTTTCACAAGCGGTGCTGGTCGCTCTCGGGGAATACGTACCTTGCCGAGACGCTGGACCGCCTGATGGCTCCTCTGTTTACTTTTGTCGTTCTGGCCAGCGGTGCTCCCCTGACAGGTTCGATGGGTAGAGAGCACTATGAACTGGTACATGCGCTGCAAAATACCGCGGAACCCGAATTTACCACCGTGGTCCGCAAGCGGCTGTCTGGATTTGCCTCCCGTTGGCTCTCCGCCTTCTCGGCGAGCGACTACCCGGCACCAAAGGGGATACTCAACGGGTGATCAACAGGCTAAGGGCCAGGTATCTCTGGGTTGGAATAACATGTTTGACGGTTGCGCAGGTGATCGCACAACGATCAGACGCGCCGGACTTGGTAAAGAATCCATTCGCCGGCGATCCCGCTGCCGTTTCTGCCGGGCAGAAGCTGTATGGGCAGACCTGCCAATCCTGCCATGGCGGGGAGGCGCGGGGAGATCGTGGTCCAGCGCTGGCCGGGGGAAACTTCCGGCATGGGGGCGAAGACAACGACCTGTTCCAGACCATCAGGAATGGCGTTCCTGGCACGCAAATGCCCGCATTTTCCGCCCTGCCTACCGACACCATCTGGCGAATCATCACCTATCTTCGCAGCCTCAACCCCAACAGCGCGGCGGCCAATGAAGTGGTGGCCGGGGATGTAGCCGCAGGCGAGCAGACTTTCTGGGGCAAGGGCGGCTGTGGCAGCTGCCACGAGGTGAATGGCCGCGGCGCCGATGTGGGGCCCGACCTGTCGGCCGCCGGAACAAATTTCGCGTCCTACTTGCACAGCGTGATCCTGGACCCGAACAGCCCGGCGCTCCGCAGGAGGCGCTGGTTTGGGCCCCGCGTGGTGAGCGTAAAGACCCGCGATGGCCAGCAGATTCATGGAATCGCGCGAGCGGAAGATAGCTACAACCTGATCCTGGTTGACCAAACGGGAAAGGTGCACCGGATCGATAAGCGCGACCTGGTTGAGGAACATAGCGAGTTTGCTTCGCTCATGCCGGCTAACTACGGTCAGCTTCTTTCCGAAGTTGAAATTCAGAATACCGTTGCGTACTTGAAGAGCCTGAAGGCACGCGACCTGAGCAAGACGATCCAGGTGGACATGCCGGGCGGACTGAGCTTCGAAAGGCTGCGCAACGCCCAGGCGGAACCGCAAAACTGGCTGACTTACTGGGGCGACTACCAGGGCCATCACTTCTCTGCGCTGCATCAGATCACTCCCGCCAATGTGAAGCAGCTGCAGGCACGCTGGTCGGTGCAGATGCCGGGGAGTTCCATACTGGAGGCGACGCCGCTGGTAGTGGACGGCACGATGTACACGACGGGACCTCCGGGACAGATGTTTGCCCTCGATGCCCGGACCGGACTGCGGCTTTGGAAGTACGAGCGCCGGCAGAAGGTAGTGAGCCCTTACCAGATCAACCCTTTTAATCGTGGAGCAGCGATCCTGGGGAATCGGGTATTTTTCGGGACGCTGGACGCGGCGCTAGTCGCTCTCGATGCGCGGACGGGCCGTCTGCTTTGGGAAACACAGGTGGCCGATACGCTCCAGGGCTACTCCTTTACCGGGGCGCCTTTGGCGATCAAAGACAAGATCATTGTCGGCATAGCCGGAGGAGAGTTCGGTATTCGCGGCTTTATCGACGCCTACGACGCAGCAACCGGCAAGCGGCTATGGCGGTTCTACACGATTCCGGGCTCCGGGCGAGTTTGGCAACGAGACATGGAGCGGCGAGAGCTGGAAGCAAGGGAGTGGAGGCGCATGGCTGACGGGCAGCTATGACCCGAAGCTGGATGTACTTTATTGGGCGGTGGGTAACCCGGGACCGGATTTGAACGGAGCGGTTCGCGAAGGCGATAACTTGTTTACCTGTTCCATCGTCGCGCTCGACCCCGCTACCGGCACGCGCAAATGGCATTATCAATTCACCCCTGGCGACACGCACGATTGGGACGCGAGCGAAGATCTGGTATTGGCAGATCAGAAAGGGCAGCAGTTGTCATGCATGCCGACCGCAACGGAATGTTTTACGTGCTTGATCGAACGAATGGGAAGTTTGTTTTTGCCAAGCCTTACGTGAGGCAGACCTGGAACCTCGGTTACGACAAAGATGGCCGGCCGAATCTGGCGCCCGGATGGAAATCGTCGCCGGAGGGCAACGTTGTCTACCCCAGCCTTGGAGGCGGCACCAATTGGCAGAGCCCATCCTATGATCCTGTTCGCTCCGTACTCTACGTGGCTGCGGGCGACAGCGGATTAGGTTATCGCAGTACTCCGGTAACGTTTGAAGCTGGGCGCGAATACATGGGTGGAGTACCCTACCCGGCCAACGGGCCAGACAAGAGTGGTGTGATGGCAATCGATACCACTACCGGGATGGTGAAGTGGAGGTTCCCACTTTCTCGTGTATCTGCCTCAGCAGGTGTGCTTGGGACCGCGAGCGGTATTGTCTTCGTAGCGACAGAAGAAGGAAACCTGATTGCTCTGGATGGCCAGTCAGGAAAGTCTCTGTGGCATTTCCAGACCGGCGCTCCGATTGCCTCCGCTGCAATGAGCTATGCCGTGGACGGAAAACAATACGTTGCAGTCGCGGCCGGCAATGTGCTTTACAGCTTCGCCCTTCCTGATTAGCGTCTCCCCCGGAGAGAGAACGGCAGGTCCCTGCGCTACGCTTCGGTCGAGATGACAAGGTTAGGGGCAGAGCGTCGAATTGCATTCATTGCTGATAGAGAGAACTGCAGATCCCCTCGACTTCGCTCGGGATGACAAAGGGAAGGGCGACGCTTCCATTTGCATTTGTTGCTGGTGGAGTGAACAGCGTTCAATACAACTGAAACCGCTCCTCAAACAAACTTGTCATCCCGACCGGAGCGAAGCGAAGTGGAGGGACCTGCTGTTCTCTCCTTCAGGACGGCGGCAGATGGAGCGCTGCCTTGCGCTCCGCAATCGCCTGCTGCATTTGCCCCGTGGTGGTTAAGGCCTGCAAGAGCAGCTTCGGGTGCCCTCCGTTACAGCCCGGGGCTGCTCTGCATCATGCCACCATCGGTAATGATGGTGGTTGCTGTTATGTAGCTGGCGCCTTCTCCGGCCAGGAAGGCGACTACGCTCGCGATCTCTTCCGGTTTCGCCATCCTGCCCAGGGGAATCGCGGTATTCAATTTCTGCAAGAGCGCGGGATCGGTCATGGTGGAAAGATTGATCGGCGTCGCCACTGCGCCGGGCGCCACACCCACGACCAGGATATTGTGGGAAGCCAGTTCCACAGCTGCCGTGCGCGTCAACATACGCATACCGCCTTTGGAGAGACAATATGCCGTGTTGCCCGGCATTGGCCAGTCTTCGTGAATGGACGTCATGTTGATAATGCGGCCTCCGCCGCCCTGCTTGATCATCTGCTTGGCCGCAAGCTGGGTGCCGAAAAACGCGCTCTTCAGGTTGATGTCCAGCACCTTCTCGTACTGCTCTTCGGTAGTGTCGAGAATCGAAGTGCGGGTTCTCTATGCCGGCATTGTTCACCATGATGTCGACATGCCCGAAGCGCTCGACGGCAGAGGCAAACAGGCGTTGCAGGTCATCTAATTTGCTCACATCCGCCTGCACCCCGATCACGCCGGCGCCTAGAGCGACAATCTGCGCCTCCAGTGCGTCCGTCGCCTCGGGATGAGAGACGTAATCGATCACCACGCTTGCACCCTGCTTTGCGAGCTCGAGCGCAACGGCTTTGCCGATACCGCTGTTACCCCCGGTTACGATGGCTACTTTGTTCGCGAGTAACATGTAGATCCTTTCGAAGACCTTGATTTATCCTACGGTTTCTCTTGGTTCGGCGACGTGTCCGGCAATTCGTAGCCGGCACGCGGCTGTAATAGTTTGGCGATGATGCCGGTCCATCCGGTCTGGTGAGAGGCGCCTGCTCCTCGGCCGGTGTCCCCATCGAAAAACTCGTAAAAGGGCACGTAATCCCGGAAATGCTCGTCTTTCTGAAAACGTGGGTACAGAGCGTTCACCTGGCGCTCCCCTTCACTGTTCTTGAGGAAGATCCTTACCAGGCGCTTGGTAAGTTCCGCGGCAACCTGGTCGATGGTGATAAATGTGCCGGAACCGGTGGGAAACTCAATCTTGAATTCGTCACCGTAGTAGTGGTGGAACCTCTGCAGCGATTCGATGATCAGGAAGTTCGTGGGAAACCATATCGGTCCGCGCCAGTTCGAGTTGCCGCCGAATAACCGCGACCGGGACTCAGATGGTTCATAGTCCACGCTGAGCGCGCGCCCGTCCGTAGTCCAAAACGTGTATGGATGCTCGAGGTGGTATCTCGAGACAGAACGTATGCCATAGTCGGAAAGAAACTCGTTCGGGTCGAGCATCCTGCGCAAGAGCGCTTTCATGCGATGCCCGCGAAGCAGCGAGAGTAGCTTACGCTCGCCTTTTCCGGGCAAGTCCAGCGTGACACCAGCTTGGCAAGATCAGACCTATAGGTAAGAAACCACTCCATACGCCTGTTGAATCCTGGAACCTTCTCCAGTAGTTCGGGCTCCAACGTCTCGACGGCGAACAACGGAATCAACCCGACTAGGGAGCGAACGCGCAACGGGATAGCTTTGCCGTCAGGCGTATTGAGCACGTCGTAATAGAAGCTGTCTTGCTCGTGCCAAAGCCCAACGCCGCGGCCGCCCATATCCGTCATGGCTTCGGCAATGTAGAGAAAGTGCTCGAAGAACTTGGTCGCTATGTCATCGTAGGCCAGGTTGTGCTGCGCCAGTTCAAGAGCCATGCGCATCAAGACCAGGGTATACATGGCCATCCAGCTGGTTCCATCGGATTGGCTAAGATAGCCGCCGTGGGGCAGTGCCTGGTCACGGTTGAAGACTCCGATGTTATCCAGACCGAGGAAGCCACCTTGAAAGAGGTCGCGCCCATGTAGATCTTTCTGATTGACCCACCAGGTAAAGTTAAGCAGCTTCTTCTGGAAAACGCGCTCCAGAAAGCCCAGGTCTCCCGGATCATCCGGGTTCTGCCGGCGCCGTTTCTTACGGTCAATCTCGAATACACGCCAGGCTGCCCAAGCATGAACCGGCGGATTGGCGTCGGAGAAGTTCCACTCGTAGGCGGGAAGCTGGCCGTTGGGATGCAGATACCAGACATGCAACAGCTCAAGCAGCTGATGCTTTGCGAACTCGGGATCGATCAATGCGAACGTGACTGCATGAAAACCCAGATCCCATGAGGCAAACCACGGGTACTCCCACTTGTCGGGCATGGAAAGGACTGCACCGCTGTTGAGATGCTGCCACTCTGCGTTGCGGCCAACTTTGCGTTCAGCCGGTGGCGGCGGGGAGTTGGCATCCCCTTCCAGCCAGCGGCGAACGTCGTATTCGTAATATTGTTTGCTCCATATCATTCCGGCAAAGGCCTGGCGCTGCACCAGGCGGGCATCTTCGTGGGTCAGGCCGGCTTGAATCGCAGAGTAGAAAGCATCACATTCGTTCTTTCGGGCGGTTGCGATCGCATCGAAGCCGGCAAAGGGCGCCGGATTCTCATGGTGAGAGAGGCGCAGCCGGAAGCGTGCGGACGCCGCCGCCCTCCACCCGCGCGCGAAGGTGCACGCAGGCCTTGGAACCACGCTGCAATGGGTTTACCGCCGACAGGTTACCGCCGCACAAGTATTCGTGGAATGCGTCTTTGTAATAACCCTGGGATGAAGTTCCGTAGAGACGCGGACCATTCGTCTCGTTCTCGCAAACCAGCAGCTCGGCGTGGCCTTCCGCGTAGAGGTGATAGGTCGCCCAATTCGGGATGTTCCGCAACCAGAACCGCACCCCTTGCGCTGATCTCCGGCTTCGCGCCGGAGGGATTCCATGACCATGTGTTGCGAAACCACAGCTGGGGCAACACGTGCAATTGGGCAGCATCTGGACCGCGATTGTGGATTGTTATCTGCGCCAGGATATCGTCGGGCGAAGCCTTGAAATACTCGACGAACACGTCCCAGTAGCGATTCTCATCGAAAACACCGGTATCGATCAGCTCGAATTCGTTGTCTTGCGAGACCTCGACTCTGATTCTCCAGGACCAGCTGCGAGTATGGGAATGCAGCTTGCGGATACTTGTAGAGCATTTTCAGATAGGCATGGTCGGGCGTGGCATCGAGATAGTAGTAGTATTCCTTGACGTCCTCGCCGTGGTTGCCTTCGCCATTGGTGAGACCGAATAGCCGCTCTTTCAGGATCGGGTCTTTCTCGTTCCACAATGCGAGGGCGAAGCACAACCTCTGCTCCTCGTCGCTGATTCCAGCCAGGCCGTCTTCGCCCCAGCGATATGCGCGGCTGCGAGCGTGGTCATGGGAAAAGTAGTTCCATGCATCGCCGTTGGCGGAATAGTCTTCACGTACCGTTCCCCACTGGCGTTCGCTGAGGTAAGGCCCCCAGAAGGACTTGTCTGGGCTTGGGCGGGGTATCTTTGGTGGCTGCGGACATGGGTCTTTCGGGTCCGCCTCGCTGACGGACATGCCCGATTGTACCGGTACTTTTTATTCCGCGTCGTCCTCGCTTGCCTTCACCGGTTGTCGAAGGATCTGCTCCAGACTCTTTGGGGCAGCGCTGTAGGTTTTGCCGTAATACTTATCGATCTCGAAGCGGTAACTCATCCGTGGTCCGGGAAATCCAATCAATTTCCAACCAACCATGCCGATATTCCCGCCGTGCAGTGGGTCACAAAACATGCCTTCCACCGTGTGGGTCCGCAGGAGCTGGAAGAAGTATGTCTCCTGAATTTTCTCCAGATGCAGATCCTGCTGCTCGGCCGACAGGCTGACAAAATCATCGGGGAGCAACCTGATCCCGGCGCGATAAATCTCCTGGGGCGTTTCCTTGCCCTGGTAGCCATGCTCTGGAATCGATTCAACCCATGGTCCCTTGGTATAGCGGTACTTGTCTTTGCCATATGGGCCCGCGAGCTGGCGGTCGATGTAGATAACCACGCCTGCTTCGGTTGCGCCCGGCCCACTCTCGTCACTGGGGAAGATTCGCTCGCAGGCCGCCTGAATAATCTTCGCTTCCGCGCGCGGTAAAAAAACGCAGGGGCACCTTGACCGGCTCTTGAGCCGCGACGGGAATCAGCTCTCCCATGAGCGAAGACAAGACCAAACCGCTGAGCGCCCTGGCCGGTATCAATATAAATTCACGCCGCTTCACGATCCCCTCCTAAGCTAACGGGCCCGGGTGCTTCAAGTAGCGATCGATCAAACCATCCGCTGCCCGATGACTGACCGCCACAATGGTGAGGGTCGGATTGGCAGACGAATTCTGCGGAAAGGACGACGAACCGACAACAAAAAGATTAGGCATCTTCCAATGTTGCAGCCACGGGTTGACCACGCTCCGATCGGGAGAGGTTCCCATAATCGCTCCGCCCTGAACGTGGGTCGTGCTGTAAGAGCTGGCGTTGTAGTGATGGAATGCGCCTGCCCGCGAGTCTCCCCTGACAAACGTAGCTCCGGAAACCTGCGCGATCGCCTCCATGAGTTGTGTGCCGATGCGCGCTCCGAAGGCCATCTGGCGCATCTCGTAGTCGGTCCAATCCAGCGTCATCCTCAACAGGGGATCACCCCATTTGTCAGTGTAAGTAGGATCCAGGTCCATGAAGTTTTGCCGGTAGGCAAAATGCTCCCCTCGCATCTCCACGCCTGGGCCGATTCTGTCCCAATGTTGAATTGCCGCCTTCTTCCAGGCCGAGCCCCAGTTGCGCGGAACCTCCCCTCTGGGAACTCGTCCGAAGGATCCGGCAGGACCTTCGCCGGTAGCTGCGCCACGCAGAAAGGCTCCTCCGCGCATTATTTTTTCCGGAACCTCCTGTTTGAGATCTCCCTCAAGATCGGAGATGCCATAGCCCACCGCGCCCGATCCCATAAAGAGATTCAGCCGCTCCTTGAAGACCAGCATCCCAGTCCCTCCGCTGGTGACCTGGTGGGTCAGGTTCTTACCCAGCGTTCCCTTGGCCGTCACCGGATCGTATGCTTCACCGATCCCCGATAGAAGAAGCAGCCGCACACTATTGGGAGTCCATGCCGCGAGCACCACCACTTCAGCAGGCTGCATGGTCTCCTCACCGTTCTCGTCCATGTATACGACGCCTTCGGCTTTCCCGTTGCGATGGACGATCTTTCTTACCCAGCAGTTATTGCGCAACAGGAAGTTATTCCGGGTATTCAGCACCGGCATAAGCGTGTTTGTTGGTTGCGCCTTGGCGCCGATCATGCAGCCATAGTTAGGGCAATAGCCGCAGAAGACGCATCCCGGCCGCGATACGTTGTCGGGATTGGTGTAGCCCTGGCTCAGATTTGCTGCCGGCAGCGGGAAGGGATGATAGCCCAACTGAGTGGCCGCCTTATGGAAGAAGCCCATAGTGTAAGTCGGGGTCAGCGGCGGCGTAGGATACTCGTGCTGACGAGGACCCTCGAAGATATTGCCCCCTTCCACTAACTTACCGCGTAAGTTACCCGCCTTGCCGCTGATTCCCAGCAGCTGTTCGGCACGCCAGTAATCATTCTCAAACTCGTCGTAGGTGATTCCCCAATCCTGGATCGTCCAATCCGGCGACATGCGGGAGGCGCCAAATTTTTCGCGCAGATGAGTGGCCAGGACGAAGAAGTCCGGCAGGTACCGGTCAGCAATCCCGCCCCAATGCTCGGAGGTACCTCCGGTACCGGTTCCGGGCCGGAACGAACCATACTGGCGGATGGGAACAGCCGTATCTTTGAGAGAATGCCGATGGGTGATGGTCTGGTCGGCCGGATTCTGCACCAGGCCGACACGGCGGTTGTTAATCTCGTCCATCCCGCTTGCGTATTGGGAGATATTGCGCGCGGGGCCGCGTTCCAGCACGGTCACGTTCAAAGCGGTTCGGGTGGCCAGCTCTTTTGCCATCACCAAACCGCTCCACCCGCTGCCGATGACGACTACATCGGTGGCTTTCAGGCGCTTCAACCAGATCCTCTTGCTCTCTGTAGTTAGACGGCTATCTCCAGCGAAAGATACGCAGCGAGATGGCAAATGGCACTACCAGCCATGCGAGCAATATTGCCATCTGCGGCGTGAGCTGGCCCAGGTTCATCCCCTGCAGCATATTCCCCCGCATGGCATCGATTGCCGCCGTCAGTGGAAGTGCCCTCACCACCGGTTGCATCACCGCGGGAAAACGGGTGGCCGAAAAGAACACCCCGGATAAGATCCACATAGGCAACATGACCAGGTTCATCAGCCCTGAAGCAGCTTCCATTGTCCTGGCCCGTGAAGCGACTAAAAGCCCCAGCGCGGAAAATGCCACCGAAGTCAGCACGCAGAGAAATCCCAACTGCCACATCGACCCGCGAAACGGCACTCCGAAGACAAGCCGGGCAAAACCCAGAAACCCGACAACCTCGATCACCAGCATTGCGAGGCGCGACAGCAGGTACGATGCCAGGTATTGCCATCGAGGCATGGGCGAGGCCACCAGCCGCTTGAGCAGCTTCTTCTGCCTGGACTCCACGATGGAAAATCCCATCCCCCAGATGGCAGAACCCATCAGGTTCATCCCCAGCAGCCCCGGCACCACGAAATCGATGTAACGCGAACCCGTCTCATGCACCAGTTGGTTCTCGGCGTGAACCGCCTCATGCCGGCCGGCCCCGTTTGTATGGCAAGATCGGCCACCATGCGAGCGGTGCGCGCATCGGGATTGGTCTCGTCGTATTTGTATGCGACCCCGTCGGGCTTCTGGATGGCGAGCAGCAGAATGCGGCCTGCTGCCATGGCCCGGGTGCCGTCTGCCTCGTTCATGGTAGACGCGGTGAGCCCCTTATCGGCGGCAAGTGCCTGGGTAAGTTGTACCGTAGTCGCGCCCACTTGCAGCACGTCCGGCGGCCGATTGCGGAAGGCCATCCCCAGCCCCACCGCCAGGAGAATGGGGAAAACGAAGATCCAGAAAATCGCCTCCGGCTCGCGCCAGAACAGCCGGAAACGCACCATCGTCAATTGGTACAGGCTGCTCTGCTCCAGCTTACTCATCGCGCAAATTCCTTCCCGTCAGGCCTACGAATACATCTTCGAGGGTTGCCGAGTGGGTACGAAACTCGCTCAGGTGCAGACCCTGGACGGTAAGCGCAGCAAAGATGCGCGGCACTGCGGTGTGCAGCTCACGAACAGAAAGCTGATGCACACCCGCATCCACCCGGTGGGACTGTACTCCCGCAATCGCGGTAAGCGCGGCTGCATCGACCACTCCGTCACCACTCTCGTGGCCGGTAATGGCGAACTCCACGATATGCTCCCCGCCAATGGAGGCGATCAGCTGCTGTGGAGTGCCGAGCGCGATGATTCGCCCATGATCCATAATCGCCACACGATCACACAGCCGTTCCGCCTCATCCATATAGTGCGTGGTCAGGATGATGGTACGCCCGGCCTGCTTGAGCCCGTCCACCAGGTCCCATAGGTGGCGGCGCGCCTGTGGATCCAGTCCGGTTGTGGGTTCATCGAGAAACAATAGTTCGGGATCGCCTACCAGCGCGCACGCCATGGCGAGACGTTGCTTTTGGCCGCCGGATAGCGTGCCTACGCGTGCGTGGCGCTTCTCCTCCAACTGCGCGGTGCGGACCGACTCCTCCACCGCAAGGCCGCGGTGAAAGAAACTCCGGAAGAGCCGGAGTGTTTCGTCGACCGTTAGCTTGTCTGGAAACTGTGTCTCCTGCAGTTGAATGCCGATGCGCTGGCGCAGTTCCTTTTCGTTGCTGGCCCAGTTCAGGCCGAGCAGCTCGACTGTACCCGCATCGGGGGCGGTCAGCCCTTCGCAGATCTCTATCGTCGTGGTCTTCCCCGCGCCGTTCGGTCCGAGCAATCCGAAGCATTCTCCGCGCGTGACCTCGAGGTCGAGACCATCCACCGCAACTACATCTGCAAACGCTTTGCACAGGCCTCGCAAGAGAAGCGAGGGGCTGTTTTCTTGTGTTGGTAGTCCATTTGCCGGCACGGCAGCTGCTCCTGCATTGGTCTTAGGATCTATTTTCTTGGGCTCCAAAAGTATATGCTGGGCACTCATGATCCGCCGTTGTGACGAACGGGACTTTGAGTTGATTTGGGCCATCATCCATGATGGCTCACAAGCTTATCGCGGGACGATACCCAAAGATCGCTGGACAGAACCATATATGTCCAGAGAAAAATTGCAGCACGAAATCGATGAGGGCGTTGTGTTCTGGGGTTATGAGGATTACGGGACACTGACTGGCGTCATGGGCCTTCAACATGTCCAGGATGTGACTCTCATACGTCACGCCTACGTTCGCACCGGCAGTCAAAAGCATGGCGTCGGATCGCAGCTTGCTCTCCCATGTTGCGGGAGTTGACGAAAGACCCGGTGCTCATCGGCACATGGGCGGATGCAGTCTGGGCAATTCGGTTTTATGAACGGCATGGATTTCAAGTGGTGAGTTCCGAGGAAAAGGACAGGCTGCTCAAGAAATATTGGAAGATTCCCGAACGCCAGATTGAAACCTCAGTAGTGCTGGCAGACTCAAAATGGTGGGAGCGTCACCGGACCTCAGGAATGAGTCCGCGCAAGACGCGTTTTCATTTGCTTTTGACGCTATCGAGCGAACAGCAGGTCCCTCCACTTCGCTACGCTACGGTCGGGATGACAACTTCGTTGGGTCCGAAATATTGAACTGCAGATCCCCCGGCTGCGCTCGGGATGACAAAGGGGAGGGTGACGCTTCCATGGAGAACGGTTGCTGGACTGACAAGCGTTTTTCATCACCTTGGGTGGGCCGCAGGCCCATGATTCCGGTCGAAAAACATTTCCACGAATGGTCCGCAGAACTGCAGATCCCTCGGCTTCGCTCGGGATGACAAAGGGGACGGCAGCGTTCCGATTGAGAGTCATCGTGCTAGCGAAATATCTCCGGATTCTGTTCATTGCCCGCCCGACTGCCGCAGGCAAGTCAGGCGCCTATGCCATTAGTCCTCCCTTCAAAGAGCAGAAGCGCGGAGAATCGGGAGATAGTAGGCCGCGTCGGGAACGCGCAGGCCGGGTACTTTGGCCTCGTCGTCCCAATGGCGCAGCGCAATCGCCGCGTTCGCAAAAGGATTGCGCATAAAGGCCGCAGCCTGCTCATCGTTCATCGGTCCGCCCTGCAAAGCAAGACTCTGAACCGATGCGGGAGAGAGCTGCCGAAGGTACTCAGGATCTTTCCAACAGAGGAAGCGCTTGGCGGGAACATGAAGACGGATCGGCACGGTAACCTCTTCACCGAACCAGCGTGCGAGATAAGCGGCGGCTAACTCTTCGTGCATGCCATCGTGGCCATGATGGGCGATATCTTCGTCGAGCCCGTGCAACATGTGGCCAACATCGTGCAGCAGCGCGGCGGATATCGTCGCGGGCGCAGCGCCGGCCAACTCAGCGGAGTGAGCGGCCTGCAGACTATGTTCGAGTACGGAAACCGGCTCCCCGAAATAGGCGCTGCCCCCTTTCTCATTGAGCAGACGGACCAGATCCTCAACGTTGGATGCTGTCATCGTGCGAACTCCTTGTGCGTGAGAGTACTGCCAGCGAGCTGTAGAGCCCGTCCGCATCCACGTAGCAGCCCTGGAGGTGGTCGGTCAGAATCAGCAGGCAGTGCGGCCTTGCAGGATGCGGGTGTTATCGAAGAGGACAAGCTCGCCCGGCTGCAACCGGTGGACGACCTGTCGCGCCTCCTCGCGGAGCAGCTCAGCAAGCTGGCGGTAGGCCGGGTAAAACTTTTTCAGCCGAGGGCCTTTGAGGCGGAAGCGGCGCAATCGAGCGATCGTTGTAATAGATGGCGCGGAATTGCCCTTCGGTGTCAACCTCCAGCATGGTGCGCTCGGCAACAAGATCCGTGGTCGCATCCTGAAAACGATAGAGGATGGGCGTTTGACACAGGGTGGAGAAGGCATCCGGATCATGAGCGCGCACCCGCTCGGCAGCCGCCATTCCATCCACAAAGATGCTTTCTCCGCCCTGACCGGCGGTCGAGAGACAATGCAGCAGCTGAAAGCCAGGCACAGGATCACGATAAGGATTATCTGTGTGGACCGGCAAGCATGTTCGATTGGTCAACGCTGCGCGCATCGAAGACGCGGCCATAGTTGGTCTCGCGCACAAAACCGATGAGAGCAGCAACGTCGAGTATGGCGTCCTGCCTGCACCGGAACATCGCGAAGAAACGCCAATCCATCGCGTCCGGCGTAATAGAGCCAGTCTTCGCGGCTGGCCGGATTCTCCACCCACCCCGCGTAATCGCACCAGGCAAAGCCGGTGGCCGGCTGCCCCATCCAAGGCAAACGCGTGGGACGTGAAGCAATGCGCAGGCTGCGGTCAAAGGCGCGCAACCAACGGAGGGGAAAGACGCTGGTTGCGCCGTCTTCCCAGCTCAAGGTGAGGTGCCCTTGCGGCAGGCTCTCGGCGGCGCTCAGCCGCGGCTCCCGGGGGAGATCGACCAGGCTTCTCAGGCGCTGGCCGGTATGGGCATCACGGTTGGCGGGATCGTTGTCGCGCAGCCATAACGCGCTGTATACGCTGTAAGTAGAATTCTGCCAGGTAAGCACGAGCTCGGCCGGCGTGCACTTCACCGCGGTGACATCGAGATCTGGTGTTTTCGCGATCATTGCCCCTCCGCCGGACGCAGCAGCCCAACCGCAATGGCGCGCCGGTGCTGCTGCCACAGAGCCAGGCCGCCGACAACGCTGGTAAGCCCGGCGACGCCGGCCAGCACAAGAAACATTCTCTGCCAACCATACGCGACTACCAAATTTGCCATGCCGTTGCCGGCGAGAACGCCTGCGAGATAGCCAAAACCATCAATCAGACCGGAGGCCGTCGCACTGCCTTCCTTCCCGCCAAAATCGAGAGCCATCGCGCCGGCGAGGTACGAATAGGGCCCCAGCAGGCAGACGGCTACCGCTGCGACCAGCGCCAGCGGAACAAATCGCGGAGCGTGCATGGTGACCTCCGCCAATCCCAGCAACGCCAGAACACAAAAGCAGAGACCGCCGAAGAGAATGCGGCTGCGGCCTTCAGGGCCAAGGCGATCGCTCAGGAAGCCGGCCAGCAACACCGAGAGTCCGCCAAAGAAAGGAAAGAGCGCGCTGCCGCTGGCCGCCTGTGCGCTCGTCATGCCAACCATTTGCGTGAAGTAGGTGGGGATCCAGAGGTTGAACGTTTCGCGCAGCAGCGTGGTGCCAAGAGAAAGAGCGCAGACCAGCCAGAACGCATAGGAGCTCAGCAAAATGCGGAAGATGGCAATCATGCCCGGCTGTTCCGCCCCTGGGCCGGCATCAGAAAACAGGTTGAGCGGATTCTCCTCGGGCACAGGCAAGTTGTAAGCCTGGGGAGAGTCTCGAAGGAAGATGAGATTGCAGAGAAGAAGCACGCTGAGCAGACAAGCGCCCGCGCCAAACAGTCCTCTCCAGCCGAAGCCGTGAGCCAGCAGCAGCGACATAATGCCGCGCGAAGCCGCGTCTCCGAATAAGTAACTGAGACTGAGCACACCCATCACGCCGCCGTAGGTAGTGTAGGAAAACCAGCGCGAGGTGACCTTAACCAGCCCGGCCCAGCCCAACGACTGCACCAGGCGGTTGCCCACCCAGGCCAGGGTGAAAATGGGAAAGCCGCCGCCCAGCATAAAAAGAAGGGTAAACAGGATGGAGCCGAACATGCCGCCGAGGAAATTGCGCCGTCCACCGAAGCGATCGGCCAGACCGCCGCTGGGAAACTTGCCAATCGCGTACGCCAGCACTCCGAGAGAAGCGATGGAACCCAGTCTGATCTGGGCAACTCCGGCGGGCATACCCTTATGCGCCTGCTCGGCGATCAACAGCGGCAGGGCGACGGAGTAATCCGAGCGGCAGAAGTAGTAGCCGCCATAGCCGAGGAAAAGCAAAGAGATGGTGAGCAGGTGCCAGCGGGTGATGCGCGCGCATTCTTTCATCTGGGGGCTTTCTCCGGCGGCGATTCTGCGCTCGATTTCGTTCAGGATCGGGAGCGTGTGGGCAACGGTTTCCGCGGTGTAATGGGCTCCGGCCGAGCGGAACTCCTGCTCGGCGCAAGCAAGAAGCTGCTTCTTCTCCCGGTCGTCGAGCTTCGACCAATCGTCTTCCGACAATCCAACACTGTTGCCGCTGCGGGTGACGCCAATGGTCCACATGCCGGCGTTGTGGCCTTCCGCAATATCCGACTCGGTGTCGCCAATCTTCACACACCAGGAAAGTGGGTAGATGCGGAGGTCAATGGCCAGGCGATAACACATCCAGGGAAAGGGCCGCCCTCCGCCGGCATCTTCGGGAGCCAGGGAGCGATCCGTGCGATAGCCCTGCCGGGCTGCGAGTGCCTCCAGACGGTCGAGCATCGGCCGGGTGTAGCCGGTGGTGCCGGCAATCTTGATGCCGCGTGCGCGCATATCTTCCACCGCTTCGGGCACACCCGAGATGACGGTTGCGTAGCCGGCCAGCACCTCCATCATCTGCGGCTCAAACTTCGCATACATCTGCTCGACGTCACGCTCTTGCGGCGGTGCGTGGTGCAGTGAAATCCATTGTTCTTTTACTTCCGGCTCTTCGAGCATCTTGCGGATATGGTCTTTCTTTGCCAAACCCATGTACCTGCGCACCACGCGACGGGGGGCGTTCACACCAAATTCATGGAAGATGTTTTCCAGGGCATTGACCGGGGCAATACTCCCGTGGTCGACGACCGTGCCCGCCCAGTCCAGAAAGACCGCGGGAATTTTTGCGGTGGTGCTAGGCATGAATGAATCCTAATTCCCGGATCGATTGCTCAGCGACTCCAAACGACAACGTCATGCCGGAGCCGCCCGGCGAAGCCACAATCCGGACCCCGTCTTCCGGCTGCATCACCACCAGCGGCTTTTCAGGATGCTTGGCATAGACACCATACCATCGTTCGGCAACAGCAAGGTTAGGAGCACGGAGAAACTGCCGCGTGTAACGCAGGATGATCTCGTCGATTTCCTCTTTATTAAAAATGTCGACGGTGAGCCCGTATTCATGGGAGTCGCCGAGAGTGAGTGCGCCATCGGCGGTTTGCGATACCAGCGCGTGAATTCCCCAGCGGTCGTACTCCGGCGTCTCCTCCGCAATGCGGCGGCTGAGCGCGGCGAGGCGTTTTACACACCTGAAAAGCGGGATAGAAGCGCAGCGTGAGCCCGGCGGCGAGCGAGGGTCCAAGCTGCCACCCGTTGGGCTGGGGGACGGTACGCATCATCTGCAGCTTGCAGCGGGTCAGGCCGCTGGCTGCAAAGTGCTGGGGATAAAGGGTCTCGAAATCGTCGCCGCTGCAAACAATCACTGTTTCCGCTTGCCAGCGGCCGCTGCCGGTGTACAGGAAGGGGTGCTCGATGGCGGTCACCGCAGTTGCGAAGACGAATTTAACGTTGTATTGATCTTCGAGAAAGCCGGGTAAAGATTGGATAACCTGCCGGGGATCAATGGTGAGCTCCGTGCTGCTCCAGAGCGCCACCCGCGAGTCCATCGGGCTGGACAGCGTGTGACCGCTGCCAGCACCTCGCTGCGGTTTCAGCCATGCGCATTGATAGCCCAACTGCGGGCCGAGCTCGGCGAACTCCTGTGCCACCGCTGCCTCATCTGCGCGGTAGGCTACATGAAGCGAACCGGTTTCACGGCGGGGCAGTTTGGCCAGATCCAGAATCTCCAGCCACAATTCGCGGCTGCGCAAAGAGAGTTCCAGCATTGGGCCGGCCGGCTGACCGATCGGCCACACCATGCCAAAATTGCGCACCGAAGCGCCAGCCGCCCGCGGGCTCTTTTCGATGACGACAACGGATCTACCAGCTTTCGCGGCCACGTAGGCGTGGGCCAGCCCGAGAATTCCCGCGCCTACGATCGCAACATCCACCCTGGGATGCGACATCGAGAATGAAACTCCTGCATTTCGAGCGATGGCGGGGCCTGAGGGAGCAGGTGCCGACAGTTGGCCCCCCGTATTAGAAGGATACTCGAGGCGCCTGCTGGATGATTCGCGGCCGGCCAATCGTGTTCCGCGGTCTCCAAACCGAGATTTTCGCTCGGATGTGCGTTAAGGGCGTTATGCGCGTTAATTCCTCCGCGTAAGGCATGTGCGGAATATGCGCCTAGGGCTCCGCGACTCAGGGTCCCGAGAGAGGGCGTGAAAGCCAGGGCCTCGAGGATTGACGGCTAGGGCTTCCCGATGGACGGAGGTCACTTTCCAAGTGTGGTACCTGTGTAGATTCAATTCCGGGTGGTTTAGTTTGCGAAAAGAGGAGTTTATCTCCGATTTGGTTGCGAAGGGGCAGGCTCCGGCCCGTCTACTAAGCCTCCCTTGAGTCATTGGCGTAAAATGGTAGTGGAACGATCTGGGTAAGGAGAGTGCACTGTGGCGCAACTAATGAGGACATCGAATCCCGTATTGAACGAGAAGCGTTTTGAGGGTTTTGCCGCGCTCGGCGAGGGGATGACACTCCAGGGCACGGTCAATAAGACCGGCCTTCTTCTGCTTTTCGCGGTTGCGTCCGCATCCTGGACCTGGCATCTGTTTATGCAATCGCACTCGGCGGCTGCGGTGCTCCCCTGGTTGTGGATCGGAACCATCGGCGGCCTCGTTTGCGCGCTGATTACGGTCTTCAAGAAGGAGTGGTCCCCGGTAACCGCACCCGCCTACGCTTTACTCGAAGGCCTGGCGCTTGGCAGCTTTTCAGCGATTCTCGAGATGCGCTTCCCTGGGATTGCGATCGAGTCGGTGAGCCTGACGTTTGGCACATTGCTGGTTCTGCTGCTCGCGTATCGCTCCGGCCTGATCCCGGTGACACAGAAGTTTCGCCTGGGCATCGTGGCTGCCACCGGCGCAATCATGTTGTTTTACCTGCTGCAGTTTGGGCTGGGTTTCTTTGGGGTTCACTTTAGTTCCATCAACGGCTCGGGGCCGATCGGGATTGGATTCAGCCTGATCGTCGTCGGCATCGCCGCTCTCAACCTGGTGCTCGATTTCGACTTCATCGAGAATGGGGCACGGGCAGGCGCTCCGAAGTACATGGAGTGGTACGGCGCCTTCGGCCTGATGGTCACCCTGGTTTGGCTCTACCTGGAGATTCTGCGGCTGCTTACGAAGATTCGCGGACGCGACTGAGGGTATAGCTGAGAGGCGTACGGGCGTCGAAACCGCACATCCGCATGCTTTGTCGAAAACATTTCCAGGAATGGTCCGCGGAACTGCAGATCCCTCGGCTTCCCCGGATTTCCTGTTGAACTTGGTGGCCTTGACGAACCTCATGGCCGTTCCCTTACTGAAAGGCGCACACGTGGGCCTCTCCTGTGCTGCGTGGCAGGAAATCCGGGTTCGCTCGGGATGACAAAGGGGAGAGCAGTGCTTTCCTCTGCTTCACATGCTGGACAAGCGAACAGCAGGTCCCTCCACTTCGCTACGCTCCGGTCGGGATGACAAATTTGTTTTGATATCGAAATTCCTCAGGGCAACTCTGTCTTCGCAATAAACTTGTCATCCCGACCGGAGCGTAGCGAAGTGGAGGGATCTGCCGTTGAATCCATCCGTCAGCTGAAGTAAATGGCGGCGCCGCGGCGACTTACTTCACTAGGTCCGGTCCAGGTTGGTGTAGATCTCGCCGATATTTACGTTCACCCCGGATTGCAACGGAGGCGTCTTCTCATAGCGCGATTGGCTCAGCCGGCTCATGCGCGCAAGGTACCCTGCATAGTCGTTGGAGTGGAGCGACTTGAGTGAGGCCACGGTGATTCGCTGTTGCATCTCGGCCAGGGTGAGGCCGGCCTTCTTGCCCTGCTCAACCCTCCCCGTCAATTCCTCGATGTAGTTTCGCAAGTTGATCATCACGGTGCGACCCGTTTGCATCGCGGCATGGCCGGGCAGGATGTGATCGAAGTCGGCGCCCCCGATGGAGTCGATGGTGCCCGGCCAGATCCGGGGAAAGCCGTCCGCGATGAACGGCAGAAAGCCATGAATCACATCACCGGTCGCGATCACCCGCTCCTGCGGGCAATAAACGACCACGTCTCCGGCAGTATGGGCGTGCCCGTGAAATTCAATATGCAAATCATGCGCCGGATCTTGCAGGACGTACGACTTGTCGAAAGTGATCGTCGGCAACTCCAGGGTGTAATTCTTGAGCTCCGCCTGGTAGGCCTCCAGCTGCCGTATCTGGTCCGCGCAGAACGCCTTTTCGCCGGCCGAGGTCGCGCGTGCGCAGCCTGATCGCGCAGGCGTTTCAATCTAGTTGCGGTACCTCCGCCTACGGAAGCCTTCATCCTGGCCACCGCAAGGTCGGCCATCAGCTGTTTGGTGGTCGCGCTGGCAATGAAGTCGACCTTTTCGCCAGCCTAGGCGATAGGCATGATTGCCTTGCGTGTGATCCCAATGAAAGTGCGTGTTGATGACGTAGCGAACCGGCTTGGGGGTAACCTCCCGCTTCATCTGGCCAATCAAACCAGCAGCGGCCGATGGCTTGGAGTGCGTGTCGACCACCACCACGTCTTTCGATCGGACGAAGATGGCGGCATTGCAATTAATCTAGGCCTGGGGACGGGCGAACGCGAAGTAAACGCCGTTTCCAACCTTTTGAATATCGAATAGCCCCGGGTCGGAACTGGGAGCCGCTGCCCGAGCCCACGCAGCGCGATGGTAGGCAAGCTCCAGAATCGAGGCCCCAGCCAGGGCACCCCCAGGAGCACGCGAAGGAAGTCGCGGCGCGTCGGTTGGCCATCGCCGGCAACCGTGTGATTGTGGGAATGATGCGGATGAGAGTGACCTGCGTGTTGCTTCATGCTCGATATCCTTCCAGGCAAACCGGATAATTGACAATACTGGAATCATTATCTGATATAACCTCAGTGCCGGACGGAGTCGGTTGATGAAGAATCTTGCGATCTGCGCGGGCTGTCTGCTCGCGTCGCTGAGTGTTTTTGGCCAGGCTCCACAGACATTCAAGGGCGAGATCATCGACAGCCAGTGCGCCGCTTTGGGCGGCCACCAGATCATGGAGAAACAGGGCGAAAGCGCGAAAGACTGCACCAATCGCTGCGTGAACATGGGCGGCAAGTATACGCTCTTCGATCCTGCCACCAAGACCGCCTACCAACTCGACGATCAGAAGAAGCCGGCCGCCTTCGCCGGCGCGAAAGTGACCGTCACGGGGACGTTGAACGCGATCGACCAAGACGATCCATGTGGCCAGCATCAAGGCCGGGTCGTAACGCGAGATCGCTAAGCTCCCAAGTTCCCCGTCGATTGCTTCACCTGCGAGGCGCCCGCCAGCCGGAGGCGCCTCTCCAGTTCCGCTTGGGAGTCTTGCCGGCGGATCGACGACCCCTACCAGTATCTTTCCCATCCAATCTCAGGATCTGTAATCACGCCTTTGAAGTTCGGCAGCCCCGCGCCGATGAGCAACACCACCAGCGTGGTGAGGATGGCCCCGAGCATGATCATCTCGTAGATGATGATGCCGTTGGTCCACGCCGGCGTGAGGGACATGCCTCCGGTGAAAATCGGATAGGACTTCTGCGAAAGCGTGGTCAGCAGATAGCCAGTCGTGCCGCCAACAGCCGCGCCGAGCACGGCCCAGCGATAGGGACTCGAGGTGACGTGCGAGTCGGTAAATTCGTAGCCCTCGTGGGGCTCGCCGGAGACAATGACGATCTGCTGCGGGCATCGAACTTGAGCTCGGAGCTGGCGGCGCGCAAGGCGTCGACGGCGCGCTGTGCGCCTTCCGCATCGGCGTAAAGACCGTATAGGGCTTTCATTCCGCCACGTCCGTGGGCAGCGGCCCTTCCAGCACCAGGCCATGATGCTTACCATCGGCGGCGACGCCACCACGGGAAACCCACCGTGGGGCTGGAGCCCGACCTTCATCTCCCAGATGGAAATCATGGGCACGAATTTCGAGAACAGCAGGTAGAGCAGCGCCATCATGCCAAAGCTCGAAGCCATCAGCGTATCTTCCACCCAGGTGGGCCGGTAGGTTCCCCACGAGTAGGGCAGGAACTTGCGCTCGAGCGCGGGCACGACGATCAGGAAGCGCTCCAGCCACATGCCCACGACGACAGTGGCCTGACGCGATCGCAGTTCCGGTGATCGTGCGCAGACGCTTGATGGCCAGTATGGGCACGGGGATGATGAAGTTGCAGACCACCATGGTCCAGAACAGCGGCGCGAATTGTTTGCGAATGCTCTCCCAGAAAACCGCCATCTCCGGAGGAGAGTTGCCATACCACGCGGTGAGCCGCTCGGCGAAGGTGAAGTAGAACCACAGCAAGCTCATGGTCAGCAGCAGCTTGCCCAGATTTTCGAAGTGGATCGGCCGGAGATATTCCTCCAGGTGCAGCAACTTTCGCAGCAGCGCCATGGCCAGGATCAGGGCGGCGATGCCGCTGAAGATGGCGCCGGTGACGAAGTACGGGCCGAAGATGCTGGAATGCCACATGGGCACCGGCGTCATGGCGAAGTCCCAGGAGACGATGGTGTGCACCGAGACCGCGACCGGAACGATGACGATGGCCATGATGTGCATGGCAATTTCAAGCCGCTGCCACTGCCGCGGCGTGCCTTGCCATCCCAGCGATAGCACGCGATAGATCTTCTTGCGCAAGCCGGTGGCGGCATCGCGGACAGCGGCGAAGTCGGGAATGGTGGGCAGATACAGAAACGTCGTGCTGCCGGTGAGATAGGTGGAGATGGCAAAAAAATCCCAGGCTAGCGGCGAGCGGAAATTGGGCCAGATGTGGCGCTGGTTGGGATAAGGGATCATCCAGTAAGCCAGCCACGGCCGCCCGATGTGGCAAAGCGGAATGATGGCGCCGATCAAGACCGAGAAGACGGTGATGGCCTCAGCGCAGCGAGTAACCGGGCGGCGCCAGGTGGCATTGGTGAGACGCAGAATCGCGGAGATCAGCGTGCCCGCATGGCTGATGCCGATCCAGAAAACGAAATTAGTGATGTCGAAGGCCCAGAACACCGGGGAGTTAATGCCCCAGACGCCGATGCCGGTATAGAGCTGATAGCAAAACGCCGCCACCCCCGCGAGCAGGAGACTGGCCGCGAGCGCCACGGCAATCCAGTACTTCCCGCTGCTGTGGAAGAGCGGCCGCAGCAGATCCTGCTCGATTTGTTCAGCCGTTCTTTGCATCCTGCCAAGTGCCTCGTTCGAGATAAGTCACGTTGGGCTTGGTGCCGAGTTCGCCTAACAGCTTGCTGCCCGCGATTCCCACTCGCCAATCGCGCAACTTCGCTAGTCGGATCGTTCAAATCGCCGAATACCAGGGCCTTGGACGCGCAGGATTGCGCGCAGGCGGTAGTGAATTCGCCATCTTTCAGCTCGCGCTTTTCCGCCTCCGCCTGAATCTCGGCGGCCTTGATGCGCTGCACGCAGAAGGTGCACTTTTCCATGATGCCAACGCTGCGCACAGAGACGTCGGGATTGAGTTGCAGCTGCAGCGGCATCTCCCATTGCGGATTGTAGAAATTGAAGAAGCGCACGTTGTAAGGGCAGGCATTGGCGCAAAAGCGCGTGCCGATGCAACGGTTGTAGACCTGCGCGTTCAGCCCTTCGGGCGTGTGATAGCTGGCGTAGGTGGGGCAGACGGGCTCGCAGGGCGCTTCGTCGCATTGCTGGCAGAGCACCGGCTGAAAGCGGACGCGCGGGTTGGGGAAATCTCCCTCCCAGTAGCGCTCGACGCGAATCCAATGCTTGGCTCGGCCGCGCGCAGCCTGATCCTCGCCCGCCGTGGGAATATTGTTTTCCGCATGGCATGCGACCACGCACGCTTCGCATCCCGTGCAGCGGTCAAGGTCCACCACCAGTCCCCATTTGTGAGCCATAAATCCTGCCTTTCCTCCGGGCCGATCGGAGCACGTTTCTCGATGGCAAAAACTAACGCCGCTCTTCTTCGTGCGGGAAGCCGCTCATTCCTCCCGCGAACAATACCAGCCTGGCCTGCTCGGGTCCGCCCACACGCGCGAGCTTCACCCGGGTCGCGGCCCAGGCGAGCGAACCGGTTTCGTGTTCCGCGAGCGGAGCAAGAATCGAGAGCGGGTTCGCGCCCCGGCCGCTGGCGAACCGGCCGAAATTTTCGTGTCCCTGGCCGACCGGCATGGCCACCATGTCCGGGGCGATGCCGGGGGAAAGAACCGCGGCTGCACGCACGCTTCCCTGCTGCGACGCGATCTCCACCAGATCGCCTTGCTGAATGCCCAACCGCTCGCCGGTCTTGGGATTGATCTCGACCCAGCTCGACCACATGGCCGAGGTGAGCACGTCGGGCAGCTCCTGCAGCCAGGGCAGATGGGCCAGCGAACCATCGCCCAACGACTGCGAGACGTAGGGCAGGAAATAGAAGGGAAAATCCGCAGCGGCGCCGGCAAACTCCGGCGCGGACGCTGCCATGGGCGCGGCCTTTGGCGCCACTGCGGCAGGGGATGCGTTGGCGCTGTGCGCCGGGCACGCTCCACCAGCCGCCTTGCGTCTGCGCCGCATCCCAGAAGTCGTCGTCGGTCTTTGCGTCGATCGAGCCGCCGCGCGTGCGCAGCGGAACAAACGCGGCCCGCAGCATGGCATCGTAGGTCGTCCAGGGAAGAGCCTTGGCCACGTCACCGCCAAGCTGGTGCGCCAGGCCAAGCAGCACATCGGGCATCGGCCGCGTGTCGTGCAGCGGCAGCACGGCAGGCGGCGCGAGACTGGCCACCGACTGCAAGCGAGCCCGACTCGGGAATGCTGTCGAGCCAGCTCTCGAGCGGTGCATGGTCCGGCAGGATCAAGTCGGCCTGGGCGCTGGTTTCGTCGATGAAGCTGCCGAAGCTGACGATGTAGGGAATTTTGCGCCATCGCTTCGCGGATCCGCAGTGCCGGCGGCGCAGAGAAGATCGGATTGGCCTCGTAGAGCAGCAGCATCTGCGGGCGCGGCCAGACAGAGCAGATTGCGCCAAGGCGTTGAGGCTGGCAAGCCCGGCCTGCATGGGCGCCGCGGCATCGCCCAGCGCCGGCTCGGGCGTGAAGCCCATGATCGAGCCCTGAAGCACGGCCGACGGTATCGACCAGCGACTCCAGGGCATTGACGGCCAGCGCATTGAACAGGCCGTTGGTATGCGCCAGCGGCGCGCCGCCGATGATGGCGGCAGCCGATCCGCTTTGCGTGATCTCATGCGCGAGACGCTTGATCACGGCGGCGCTCACCCCGGTCTGCTTCTCCACCACTTCCGGCGCGAACTCCGGCAGGCCCGCAGACCAGCCGGCGATCAGCGACCCGGCGCGCGCGCCCGCACTCTGCGAGACGAGCTTCTCGCTCAGGATGACATGAGCGATGCCCAGCGCCAGCGCGCCTTCCGTTCCCGGCCGGCACGCAACCCATTCATCGGCGTTGGCCCCGGTCTGCGACATGCGCGCTTCCACCTGCACGAATTTTGCCCGGCGTCCGGGACGGCCCTGGCGCATCTCGCCGTAACCTGCTGATTGCGCAACGGGAGAGTTCCAGGTCCCGAGAAAATCGGCGCCAAAAGAGATCACATAATCGGCGCGGGCCAGATCGAACGTGGGCAGCGCGGCGTGGCCGAAGCTCAGCAGGTTTGCCTGGCGCAGCACCGCTTCATCGAAAGGCTCGTACCAGACCGCGGGCGGCGCGCCGTAGGCCTTAAGAAAACGGGCAATCAATTCCTGCCGCTGCCCAATCAGAGGACGCGCGAGAAAGGCCAGCGAGTTGGTGGACTTCGACGCTTGCAGCGTGGTCAGGTGCGCGGCAACTTCCTTCAGCGCATCGTCCCAGGTTATTTGCTGAAATTCGCCCGACCCGCGCGGGCCGGTGCGCTTGATGGGGTGGGTGATGCGGTCCGGATGGTAGAGCACCTGCAGCCCGGCCTGACCGCGTGCGCAGAGCTTCCCATGGTTGACGGGATGCTGGGGATTGCCTTCGAGCTTTTTCGCCAGGCCCATCTTGATCAGGCCGTGCTGGCCGCGGCGCACCACTTCGGCTTCGCCCTGCATCACCCGCACCAGCAGGCCGCAGCCCGCGGAGCACAGGGTACAGACGCTCGGCTTCGATGGTCGCGATGCCGGGCACCAGCTCTTCCTCGGGAACGAAGCGGATGAGCTGCTTCTCCGGCGCTGCGACAGCCTTCCAGCGTGGCCATCACGCCGGAGAGAGCCGATATCTTGATAAAGTCACGCCGTTCCATAAAAGTTCGCCGGCACCCTATGCGTCAGTAATGACAGGTCTGGCAATCGATTGAGACCTTCTTCTGCGTGTGGCAATTGATACAAAAGCCCATGTTCATATCCACTTTGCGTTCGGCCGTGGTCTGCTTGGTCAAATCGCTGTGGCAGGTGGCGCAGTCGACTCCGGCGCGAATGTGCGGCGCGTGGTTGAAGCGCACGTGCGCCGACTCGCTGTAGTTGTAGACCCGCACCCAGGGAATCTCTTCGCCGCGAGCCTTGTAGGCAGCGATCTTCTTGATCTCGGGCCGATCCGTGGCGATCACAGAATGACAGCTCATGCAGACATTCACCCCGGGAATCCGCGCCTCCGGCCCCTGGTCCACGCCGACGTGGCAGAAGGTGCAGGGCAATCCCTTGGCGAGATGCACGGTGTGGGTGTAGGCGATGGGCTGAACCGGATGTTCGGGATGGATATCGAGAAAATCTTTTACCGCCGCGGCCGCCGTAGGATGAGCAGGGGTAAAGACACCGCTGCTCACGTATGCAGGCGGCCCCCCGGCGCGTGCCGCCCGGCCAGGCAGCACAATTTCAAACACCACCCAGGCGCAAACGCCGGCAATAATTATCAGCAACCACGTTCGCCAACCCATCGGGATGCGCCTGCAAAAGAAAGTCTTAACCTGCAACTGTGGATCGGCCGCGAAACCTAGTGATACACGACTGGGGCTCTGTTGTAAACCATGAAGAAACAGGCAAAAGGCCGCTCTCCTGTTTGAGCCGGTAAACAATAAATTTACAAAAGCGGATGAACGCTCCTCATCCCCGAATCGTCCATTCATTTAGGTTGCGAAATGGGCTTAGCCGGCAACGATTGCCTGCGCCAATTTCGTCACCCCAGGAGGAGAGGAGAACAGATGTCAAGCAATCCCAGGGAGACTTTTCGCGGTATCACACGCGCTATTTTTGCCCGCTTGCGCAAGAAGGCTTCGAAGGCCGGCATTCAGGTCGCCAGCCCGAAAGGAGAGGCGGTGAAGGACGGCGTCAGCATCCGATGGAATTACGATGCCGGCTCGGAATTGCTTGAGGTGGAGTGCAAGGCTCCGTTTTGGATCGATGCCAACCGGGTGAAAGAGGATCTCCGTCACGAGATTGAAGCGGTCGTTCGATCGGCAGCCTGATTCTCCGCCACGCCGGAACACGGACAGGACTAATATCCGGAGTCAAGTCCCGGGAGTAGAATGTCCGGCATTGTTGTTCGTCCGGACGCGGCTGCACGCCACGCCCCAAAATCCAATAAAGGAGTTGGTATGAGTAACGCCCCAAAGAATCCTGGACTGGACGGCCGTGCCCGCGAGAAGAGCGGGCAGATCGACCACAAGCATCCCACCACCAAAATCAAGCACCTGCGCGAACATTACGGCCACAATTTCGCCCCTGGTTGGGATGGTGAGCGCACCCTGGGCGAGCTACTCAAGGAAACGAAGTTCGAGTCGCTTACACAGTACGTCAAACACCACGGCCACCAACCTGTAAGTGTGGCCTAAGCAATCTGCACCTCGGTTGACGACCGTGCCCCTGGCGCGGCTTATAGGCGCCGTGCCAGGGGTCAATGCATGGCGCGCGGCTCCTCGGCTGTGGTATGACCCTCCCCCCAACGCATAGTCTCTTCGCCGTATAATGCGGCCTTGCCTTCGGATCAAAGAATGACCTTTCATCGTGGACCGGCGAGCGTTGGCCTGTGGCTGTTGCTTTTGACCATGGGCTGCAACAACAACGCACCGCCGGCGGCTCCGCGTAGCGAAGCTGCCCCGCAGCCAGCCCCTCGTGAGTACCAGCCGACGGGACACCGCAAGCTACGCCCAGAACGATGAGCAGACAGGCAGGCGGCGGTCACGCCGCGGGCGCCCGGATGAGCAGGCGACGCCGGGCCAATTCGACTTTTATTTGTTGAACCTTTCGTGGTCGCCGGAGTTCTGCGCAACGCACGGTGACAGTCCCGAGTGCGGGCGCAAGCTGGGCTTTGTGGTGCACGGGCTATGGCCGCAGTATGCGAACGGCGATTATCCCCAGCATTGCAGCGATGCGCCCGGCCCGGCCAATGCGCAGGCCGATACGGATATCATGCCGACCGCCAGCCTGGTAGAGCACGAATGGGAGACGCACGGCACATGTTCGGGCCTGGGCGCCGGCGATTACTTTGCAGAGATTCATCAAGCGTATGCGGCGGTGAAGATTCCAGCGAACATCGGTAGCGGCAGCGACCCGGATGGCGTCACCCCGGACGACCTGCTGTCGCGCTTTGCGGCGGCAAATCCCGGCTACCCGGCGGGGAGCTTCGCGCTGAGCTGCGGCAATAACCGGCTGACCGCGATTGAGATCTGCCTGGCGAAAGACCTGCGTCCTGAGCCCTGCCAGGGGGTACGGTCCTGCCGAGCAAACGTGGTAAAGGTAACCCCACGCTAGGCGGTTACGCCGCTCACCTCTGAAATCAGCGAGCCCACCGGGTTGGTGATGGTCCTGGTCGCGATCGTCCCCAGGGTTTCGCCGCGCCGATACATCAGGTACGCTGCCGCGACCCCGGAAGCGATGGTTGCAAAAACAAACAGTTTCCTCAGTGTCTCCCGTTCCATCCCACTCTCCCCCAGCCTGAATGACGCCCGCAGGCTTCTTATCTGTGCCGTAGGATGCGCGTTAGCTCATCGGAGCGGCCAGCCGCTCTTACTTTGCTTTTAGCGGTGGGTTTAGGGGCGGCTGAATCCGGCTGCGGAAAAGTCTGTTTTGTATCAAGGCAGGTGGTTCAAGTTAGCGTCACACAGTGCACTCTAGTGCTGGGAAGCGGGGGGCGCAGGGACGGATTGAGAAGCAGGGTGAGGCGTACTACCCGGCGTACCACTCTGCGACATCTGCCGAGCCAACTTCTCCGCTTGTTTTCGCCGGTGGTGGCGCACCATGTCCGGCCAGAATTCGATCACTTCGCTGCCTATGATCGCTTCCGCTGTCACGGTAAATCCACGTTCGACGGTGTCGGAAACAGTACGATCGGATGCCGGGTAGTACAGGTTGGAAACTGCAGCGCCCATGAGGTTGCCCACCACATTTGCATAATTCGGACCCCATGTGCCGTTATCGCGCTTGCACCAGACGGTGCTCGACGCCGCCCACAGAAACCGGCCGGTATAGGAACCTGTGCTCTTCTGAAAATAGCGCGGATCCTCTTTCAGCAAGCTCGCCAGCACAGCGTTGCCCAGAAGATTGCCGGTGAAGTAGTCCGTGTAACCGGCGCCAAACCGTTTGGCATACCCCTGCATGCCCTGCCCGTATTCAGGGAAACTGTTCTCTGCCTGATCGATGCCGGCGCCAAAAGCGGTAAGCGCAAAAGGCCAGGGATCCGTCGCGCTCTTAAAGAAGAGCTGGTACTTCTGGCCGCTGCTCAAAGGCAGTGCATCCTTGTTGGCGGTGGTGTTGAAGGTTGCCATCACACCAAAAACTCTTTGCTTCTCCTGCAGCTTAAGCTGCTCTGCCGCTGTTAGCGGATCCGTTCCCGGTGTCGCCGGGGCGGCGGCGGCCGGAGCGGGCGTGTTCTGTGCCCCGGATTGAGCCGGCGGCGCCGGATTTCCATTATCCGGAGATGTCTGCTGTGCGCTCGGGATCGGATCATCCGGCAGATTCAGCGCAGCATAGGCTACTTGAGACGTTGCCAAAGGGCCTGCAAAGACGAGGACGCACGCCAACGATGCAGCCGTACACCATCGATTTATAACCAAACGGCCGCCTCAATCCGGCGCGCAGACTATTGCCCAAGTCTGTCGCCTATAACGAAGATCCATTCTTGCTGTTCGATCTGCGGTCCTGTGACCAAGGCGCCAAGCAGACCCCGCGCCAACCCAAACTACCCCCCTATGGGCCGGTCAAACATCAGCGCGAAGAAGGTTAACTGCTTGATTTATTTGGCTCCTCAGGTAGGACTCGAACCTACAACCCTTCGGTTAACAGCCGAATGCTCTGCCATTGAGCTACTGAGGAGTGTCCAGGCGGGGGCAACTTCACACTAGGCTTGATTTTACCGCAAACCCCATCTCTTGCGCCAAAAACCCTCTCTACTGCGACTCTGCCAAGCTACCTTCAAATTGCCCATCCTTACCCGCCTCCTTGATCTTTGATCACTGCCTCTGCAGCGCGTCTGCCGGATGTCAGCGCACCCTGGATGGAGGCCGTTTCCCGGTAGTCCCCACACATATAGACGCCGCCCGTGCCTCCCAGGCTTACCGGGCTCTGGTCCCATTCCGCGTGCCGCTGCAGCGGCAGGGCCCGGGCCAGAGGATAGGCCGCGAGCATCCTCCACGAGTCGACCACCGGGCCGAACCATCTCCTCATGTGTGCCCGTACTGCCTCGTCCAGTCTGGTGAGCGCCACGCCTTCGCTGGGCGCTTCTCCCACAACGCCGGCTACCACCAGGTGCGCTCCGGGGGGCGCATACGCGGGCGAGACTGCACTCATCACCGCTACGTTATTCACCGGCCCGGAACCGCGTCCCTCGCCGTTCAGCAGAATAATGGGTTCGTTCACCGGTGGCTGTTCCGCGGCATAATAGAGGGCCGTCGTGCTGTTCCAGCCCCTCACCTCGGGTATATTCCAACCGCCAACCGCCTTGAGCAGCGAATTGCCCTCGTTGCCCGGCACAGCGACCACCACCGCGCGGGCCTCCACCTTCTCCATGCCCTGGATCTCCACCTGAAACCCTGGCGCGCTTGGCGTTACCTTGCTCACCCGCGCACCGGTTATCAGCGTGCCGCCGCGGAGCTTCGCCGCCAACTGCAACGGTATCTGTTGCATACCCTGGGCCGGAACAGCCGTGTCTCCCCCCGAGAACATGCGAAAGAGAAACTCAAAGAAGCGGCTCGAGGTCACCAGCTCGCGCTCCAGAAAAATGCCGCCAAAGAAGGGCTCAAAGAATCGCTCAATGATCGCGGGGCTGAAGCGAAATGCCGTCAGGTAGTCACGCGTGGTTTGCTCGGGCCTCAAAAACATCTCTTCCCACGTACCCTGCTGCACCCGCGCACGCAGCTTCGCCACGTGCAACTTGTCCGCCAACGGCACGATATTGTCAAACAGGAACCGGGCCCCGCCCAGGGGGTTGCGGAAGGGGTCGGCGAAGCGATGGAAGCTGCCGCCGTGCCATACCAAGGCGCCGGGTTCGAACTTTTTCAGTTGCAAACCGCTGTAATCAAGAAGTCGCTTCGCTTCCGGGTAGGCGGTCAGCAGGACCTGAAATCCGCGATCGAGGTGAAAGCCCTCGACCATGTCCGTCCGCACCCGCCCGCCCGGTGCGTCGGATGCCTCGAGCAGAGTTACCGCCACGCCTGCGGCTTCCAGCGACAATGCACAACTCAGCCCGGCCAGGCCGGCTCCGATGACGACCACCTGGTTCATCCCATCCTCATTTCGGGCGTCCCGTCCCAGCTCTGCTCAGGGGCTCTGGAAATACGCCCCTGGGCGAGGGTAAAACGCTTTTGCCCGCCCCAACCACGGCGACCGCGAATGATGTTGACCGGGATGAAAATACAAACCGCCATGCGGCGCGCTGGTTGATGGATCGGAGGTAATCGTTTCGCCGGAGCGCCCGTCTACCGCTTTCCCCTAAAAACCGAAAATCGAGAAAGCAACCTAACCGGAAAACCAATTTCCTGTCTAATGCGCTGAATGGAAGAGAGCGACGACTCCATACGCCGGGTAGTTTTATCCGGTGATAAGGATGCTTACAAGGTGCTGGTGGCGCGCTATAGCCAGGTTGTGTTCCGCGTAGCCTATCGCATTACGGGTAATGAATCGGATGCGGAGGAGGCCGTGCAGGAGGCGTTCCTGCGCGCGTACCAGGGACTCGCGAACTTTGCCGGGCGGTCCAGTATGGCGACCTGGTTCTATCGCATCGGCGCCAACTGCGCACTCGACATGGTGAGCCGAAGAAGGCCGGAAGCACAGAGCCGCATAGCGGAAGAGAACGATCCGCAACAGAACGAGGTAAAGCTAGCGGACAGCAAAGCCGGACCGGACCGCCTGCTACTAAGCCGCGAGATCGAGGCCAGGCGGCAAGCGGCGATGAGCGAACTTACGCCCACCGAGCGGACGGCTTTCGTTCTGCGGCACATGGAAGACCGCTCCACCGAAGAGATTGCAGCCGCTTTGAAGATCGCCCCCAACGCCGCCAAACAGGCAGTCTTTCGCGCGGTACAGAAGCTCAGGCGCCAACTGGCGCCCCTGTGGGTAAACATATGAAGCACTTGAACGAAGAAGAACTGATCGAGCACTACTACGAAGAGTCGGTCAACATGGCCGATTGCGAGCGCCACCTGCAAGCATGCGCGGCATGCGCCAAACATTATGCGGAGCTGCGCAGAGATCTCGACGGAGTGAAACCGCTGACGCCGCCGGTACGTGGCGAAGATTACGCCGAACAAGTCTGGCAATCCATACGCAGCTCCTTACGGGTATACGAAAAACCGAAACGGAGTTGGATCCAGTTTGGACGGCCGCTCGGCTGGGCAGCCGCGTGCGCGCTGCTGATCGCCGTGGCCTTCGTTGCCGGGCGCCGGTGGGAGCGCAAGCAGGCGCCCCAGGTTGCCGTGACTGTCGACCCTCAAGCACGCCAGCGCGTGGTGATTGTCGTTCTCGGAGACCACCTTGACCGCTCCGAGCGTTTGCTGGTCGAGCTCAATCATGCCGGCAGCAACGATATCTCGGGTACCCCTCTGCGCAGCGAGGCCAGAGAACTGCTGGCCAGCAACCGTTTGGTGAGGCAAAGCGCAATGCAGGCCGGCGACCTGAATGTCGATGCGTCACTCGACCGTCTGGAGCGTCTGCTGGCCGAGCTCGCAAACGAGCCGGAAGACCTGAGCGAGGCGGACCTCAACCGGCTCCGGCAGGAGATGAATACCGACGGCCTTCTCTTTGACATTCGCGTCTTGCGCTCCAGGATTCACTCCGAGGCCCTTGCACCGCAAAGCGCTCCCAAAGTAACGAAAGGGGTTTCCATCTAAATGAATACGAAATCACTGCTGTTCGCAACGCTTCTTTTTGCCTTGTCTGCGGGGGCCCTTTGCGCGGAGTCTCCTCTGCCGGCCCTCAGTGACAACGCGGCTGTCAAATCGAAGGAAGACGCGCTCTACTCCGAAGGCACACAAGCCATCAACGATGCCCGGTGGGCCCAGGCGGAGGCGATCTTCGCCAATATCGCGCAGCAGCATGGCGCCCGCGCGGAAGCAGCACTTTATTGGAAGGCATACGCCGAAAATAAGCAAGGCAACGCAACCCGTGCTCTCGAGACCTGCAGCCAACTAAGGCAAGCTTATCCGCACGGAAGTTGGATCAACGAATGTGGTGCGCTGGAAATAGAGATCCGCGGCAAGAGCGACGATCCTCTGCCACCCCAGGCCGAACAGGATGAGGAGCTCAAGCTGCTTGCCTTGAACTCGCTCATGCAGCAGGATGAAGCCCGCGCGTTGCCCATCATTCAACAAATCCTGAACAGCGACAAATCAGAGAAGCTCAAGGGCCGCGCACTGTTCGTTCTTGCGCAGGATCAGTCACCGCAAGCGCAAGCGCTGCTCGGCCAGGTGGCGAGCGGCGAGCGGAACCCGGCGTTGCAGCGCAAGGCGATCGAGATGCTGGCGGTTGCCCGGGGTAAGCAATCCGCCGAAACACTCGCCGCCATCTATCGCCAGAGCACCAACGACGACGTAAAGACTGCCATCCTCCACACCTATCTCGTCATCGGCACCCCCGATCCACTGGTGGATGCGGCACGTCATGAATCGAATCCAGAACTCGTCCGGACGGCGGTGCATACCCTGGGGGCGATGGGCGCGACCTCGCAGTTGCTCGCTCTCTATCACGACACCAGCAGCTCGGAGACCAAGGCCGACGT
Source organism: uncultured Acidobacteriaceae bacterium (assembly GCA_963840675.1). Taxonomy (GTDB): domain Bacteria; phylum Acidobacteriota; class Terriglobia; order Terriglobales; family Acidobacteriaceae; genus PALSA-350. The sequence goes on along the minus strand of CAWJAB010000038.1, from coordinate 25,469 downwards.
CATCAACGGTCTGATCCCCGCCGGAGAAAAGGGCGCCGAGGCTCTGGGCAACATTGCCGGCTCAGAACAGGATCGCGAACTGCGGCGTAAAGCGATCCGCAATCTCGGCATCGCGGGCGGAATGTCGGCTGCGCCAACGCTGGTCGCGACTTACAAGAAGAATGAAGATCCGGAGACCAGGAAAGCCGTGGCTCAGGCGCTCTTCCTAGCAGGAGATAGCCACGACCTGATTGAACTTGCCCGTGCGGAGAAAGATCCGGGCCTCAAGCAATCGCTGGTGCAACAACTCAGCCTGATGCACAGCAAAGAGGCCACCGACTACATGCTGGAAATTCTGAACAAATAATAGGAAGGAGATTCGCTCCATGAAGACCAACGCGCTTATGGTTTTAGCACTGGCCGCCTCCGCGCTGATGACGTGCGCTCAGGAGCCCCGGGTCACGCACACGCAATTTAACTCCGGACCGGTGAGTCTGGGACTGTCCGCGACGGTGGACCGATTTCGCCACTCCAACAGCGCGCTTTGGTTGGGATATGCGGTGCAGGCTCTTCCGCGAACACATCTTTCTGCGTGTTCATCTTGGACGGGATCATCAGAAGTGGAAGCTGGATGCTGCAATGAGCTTCGGCTGGAGGACACGGCAGACAATCTGAACAGCGGGGAGCAGCCCGACTCGCCTGCGCCTATCGTTTATGTGCTTCTCCGGCTCGACCATGGGGAGGTCACGAGGACGCGTATGGCTCCGGCGGGCTGTACCCTCGATGCAGGCGGAGTGCCTTTTGAATGGCTGACTGGCGTGCAGGCGGAGGATAGTGCCGCATTTCTCGGCAAACTCGCCGAGAGAGCCGCTGCCCTGCGCGACACCGGCGCTCAACGAGGCCGCGCAGCGGATGACAATCTGGTTGCCCTGAGCATGCATGCGACCCCCAAGGCAACCGAAGTGCTGGCCTCACTCGCCGCTCCCGGGAACAGCGCCTACCTGCGGGAGAAGGCAGCGTTCTGGCTGGGCGCGCAGCGCGGGCACGACGGGTTGCTGGCCCTGCGCCGCCTCATACAAAGCGAACAGGACAGCAAGCTCCGTCAGAAGCTGGCCTTTGATCTCTCGATTAACTCAGACCCCGGCGCGATCGACGATCTGATCGTGATGGCGAAGTCAGACCCCGACAGTGGCGTACGCGGCCAGGCTCTTTTCTGGCTGGCGCAGAAAGCGGGGAAGAAAGCTATCGGCGCATTGAATGCGGCCATCGAGAATGACCCCAACTTTGAAGTCAAGAAGAAAGCAGTTTTCGCCCTCAGTCAATTGCCCAGAGAAGAGAGTGTGCCGCAACTAGTCCGCGTCGCCGACACCAATTCCGACTTCGCGATTCGCAAGGAAGCGATCTTCTGGTTGGGACAAAGCAACGATCCTCGGGCCATCGCCTATATCGAGGAAGTCCTGAAGCGCTGAGCCGGAAGAGAATCCTGCCGCAACGACAACTGCGGAGCCGAAGAGGAGCAGCTAAAGGCGCTTGCCGAGCATGACATGCGTTGCTCCCGGAGAAGGAATATGGTCTTTGAGTTCATATCCCAGGCTGGGCAGATCCAGGTCTCCAAACAGGCGTTCTCCCGACCCGATCAAGGCCGGTGAGATAACAAAATGCATATCGTCGACGAGTCCTGCGCGAAGATACTGCTTCATCGTGGCGACGCCTCCACCAAGCCGGACATCCTTTCCATTTGCGGCGTCCCTGGCTCGTTCCAGTGCGGCGTGAATGCCATCGGTCACGAAGTGGAAGATGGTTCCTCCCTGCATAGTGATTGAGGGGCGTGGATGATGGGTAAGCACAAAGACCGGTGAGTGGTAGACGGGATCGTCGCCCCACCAGCCTTTCCAGGCATCGTCCGGCCAGGGTCCGCGCACCGGGCCGAACATGTTGCGGCCAAGGATCCAGGCGCCGATGCCTTCGAATCCGCGCATCACCATGTCATTGTCGAGGCCCGTCGCGCCTCCCTCGTCGCCGTGCATCTGGTGAAGGGCGCGAGTGGCAAATTGCCATCCAAAAACGGCTAGACCGCCCACCCCCAGAGGGTTGCCGAGATCCTGGCCGGGACCGGCGCTATAACCGTCGAGCGACACCGAGAAACAATGGACGCGAAGCCTGGACATGATTGACCCATTATCATTTGCATCACGGCACCCGCGCTAGTTGATTGTGCATTACTCCTAAAACTTTAGTTGACAAACCTCCCCATCCGCGTATTAACCTACTAACACTTTAGGAGATTCATGCAACCCAGAAAAAGCCCGACCCTCACGCCCCTGGAACTGGAAATCATGCAGGTGCTGTGGCAAGCAGGGCCATGCACGGTAGCCGAAGTCCAACCCAGGTTGCAGGCGGAGCTGGCGTACACGACGGTGCAAACCATGCTCAACGTACTGCTGCGCAAGAAGAAGGTGAAAAGGGTGCAGGAGGGACGCGCCTATCGCTATCGGCCGGCAGTGAGCCGTGAGCGGGCATCCGGCAGCGCGTTGAGCGACCTGGTAACGCGCATGTTTGGTGGTTCGAGCGAGGCGCTGCTGATGGCAATGGTGGATACGCGGCAGATCAGCGCGGAAGAATTGGCACGGGTCGCGCAGAAGCTGGCCGACGCCGAAAAACGCGCACCCGAGGAGGAGCAATGATGGAGCGAGCACTGACCGAGTACATCGTAAACGCACTCTGGCAGGTCCCCTTTCTTGCCGCAGGCGCCTGGTTGCTGGTGCGGGCGCTGAGGCCCGGGCCGCTAATGCAGCATCGCCTATGGCTCGCCGTTCTTGGACTGGCCGTGGTGCTGCCCGTGTTTGGCATGGCTGGTGAATCGGCGAAGCAGCCGCCAAACCCGACCGCGCTTACCCAGCCGTCGGCGAGTCGCGAAGCCTTTCCCGGCAACGAGATGCAGTATGGGCGATCGTATCCCCAGGCGCGCACCATTCGTTTGACCGCAACCGTGACCCACTGGCTGGTTAGGCTGTACCTCGCCACAGTTGTCTTCGGTCTGCTACGGATTGCGCGGGCGTGGAGGGCCGCTCTGCATCTTTCTGGGCATGCGCGGGAGACATCCCGGCACAGGGCGGAACTGGCCCACTACAGCCGGCGGTTCGGCGTGAAGCCGCCGCAGCTGCGGGAGTCCCTTGAGGTCTCGAGTCCGATGATCGTAGGCGCGGTGTCACCGGTATTGCTGCTGCCTGAGGGTTTCGCGAAATTCGCTGCGGACGAAGTCGAAGCGGCACTCTGCCACGAGCTAGCGCACATCAAACGGCACGATTATTTAATGAATGTGGTCTGCCAGGTGGCGGCTCTACCCTTGGTCTGGCACCCGGTTGTGTATGAAGTGCAGCAGCGTATTCGCTTGACCCGGGAGATGGTCTGCGATGCGATGGCGGCGCAGGAAATGAAATCCCAGATCGGATATGCGAAGTGCTTGCTGGCCCTGGCGCACAGCATGCTGGGGGCGAGCCGCGTTTCAGGACAAGCCCAATTTCTAGGACTGTTCAGCAACCACGCAGTAGAGGAACGAGTGATGCGACTGATGGAGACAACCACCATGAGTGTGAGAGCAAGAGTAGCCCGGGCAACGAGTGGCGCTGTCGGTAATGATGGCGGCAGGCGCGATGGCCGCGATGTTTCACGTCACCCCGACGATGGCGGAGGCGGGAACAGGCGCGGCTCCACAAGCAGTACAGGCTGCTCCCGCGGCTCCGCCGGCCCAGCCTCTCGCCTCCCAGCCCGAGTCTTCCACTGGGTCCACGGATAAACCGGCTGACACCCGGCACACTGCGCGTTCCGTTCATCGGAACGGCGGCAATAGCCAGCACACGGGGCTCACGGCGGCGGAGCGAGAGCGTATCGACAGAGATATCAAGCTCCAAATGGAGGATATGAAGCGGCAGATCGCAGAGGCGACCGAACACTTGAAGAGTCCGGAGTTCAAACAGCAAATGGAAGACGCGCAGCGCCAAATGCTAAAGGCCAGGACCATGGCCGACAGTCCTGAGTTCAAGCTACAAATGGAGGACATGAAGCGGCAGATGGCAGAGGCGACGGCACACCTGAACAGCCCCGAGTTCAAGCTGCAAATGGAGGACGCTCAGCGGCAAATGCTGAAAGCCAGGACTATAGTCGACAGCCCGGAGTTCAAGAAGCAGATGGAGGATATGAAACGCCAGATGGCGGAGGCCACGGCACACCTGAACAGTCCTGAGTTCAAGCTGCAAATGGAAGACATGCAAAAGGAATTTCAGAGTGACGTCAGGCGCAAGCTGGACGAGGATATCCGGAGATCCGAGGAAGCCCCTTCGCAGCCTGAAAACACGCCCTGATCTCAGAGCTGAACTTCGCCCTCCAGGTAGAAGACGCATGTACCTTCTAACTCCGCGCGATCCCCCACTAGCCGGCAAATAACCTCTCCGCCGCGCGGTGAGGCCTGAAAAGCGCGAAACTCCGTTTTGCCCAGCCGTTTAGCCCAATAGGGCACCAGCATGCAGTGCGCAGCACCCGTCACGGGATCTTCGGGGATGCCTTTCGCCGGGGCGAAGTAGCGGCTGACGAAGTCATAAGTTCCATCGCCCGCCGCAGTTACAATCACCCCGCCGCGGTCCACACGGGCCAGCACCGCCATATCGGGAGCGAGGGCACGCAGAAGCTGTGGGCTCTCCAGCAATGCCAGGTAGTTGAACGTATTCGCGAACACCTCGACGGGAACAGCGCCCAGCGCTGTGGCTAATCCGGCAGGCGTTGCGATCCGCTCGGACGTCCGCAGCGGGAAGTTCATCATGTAACCCGCAGGGGTGCGATTCACGGTCAGGGGCCCACTCGCGGATTGGAAAACCACGGTGCTGCGTCCCGGCTCAAGCCGCTCCATCACCACTGCGGCGCTGGCCAGAGTCGCATGGCCGCACAGCGGCACCTCGGTGACCGGCGTGAACCACCGTAACCGGTAGTCGCCGGCATCCGCCACCAGAAAAGCGGTCTCCGACAGGTTGTTCTCCGCAGCAACGGCCTGCAACACGGCGTCCTCGGGAAAGCTTTCCATGGGCATCACCGCAGCCGGATTTCCCGTGAATCGGCGACTGGCAAATGCATCAACCTGAAATATCGGCGTGCGCAAAAAGAGTTCCCCGCTGTTTTGATTATCGCCCCGCTACAATGCGGTTACACGTATAAAGTCTCAGGATGGTTCCCACAGGGGGTTCGATGACACAGGTGGTCCGCTCGCCGAAGCAATACGACGTCTGCATCATAGGGTCTGGCCCCGGGGGCGGTACCGCCGCCAAGGTGCTGACAGAGGGTGGACTGAACGTCGTCATGATCGAGGCCGGGCCGCCACTGAACCCTCGGAAAGACTTCAAAGAGCATGTGTGGCCCTACCAGCTGCCACATCGGGGAGCCGGCATAGGCGGCCAAGGCGATGAATTCATGGCGCCCAACGGTTCCTTTGACATCGAAGGCGAGCCCTACACCACCGCTCCCGGCTCGAGCTTTCACTGGTTCCGGTCGCGGATCGAAGGCGGCCGCTCCAATCATTGGGGACGCATAGCACTGCGCTTTGCGCCCGTGGATTTCAAGGCCCGGTCAACCGACGGCAGAGGAGACGACTGGCCGATCACGTACGAAGAGTTAGCCCCCTACTACGACAAGGTGGAGTCATACATCGGCGTCTTCGGATCGAAAGAGAACATACCCAGCGCTCCGGATGGAGTTTTTCTACCCGCGCCGCGGCCGCGCTGCACCGAAACCCTAATCAAGAGTGTCTGCGATCGCCTTAACATACTTTGCGTTCCCTCACGCATGGCCATCATCACGAAGCCGGTGAATGGACGCGCGCCGTGCCACTACTGTGGGCAATGCGGGCGAGGATGCATCAGCGCATCCAACTTCAGTTCCAGCCAGGTGATGATTCCGCCGGCACAGGCCACCGGACGATTCACCATGATCTGCAACGCGATGGCCCGGAAGATCGTGGTCGATAAAGCCGGGAAAGCGCAGGCCGTTTCCTATATCGATAAGGTTACAGGCCAGGAAATGCGGGTCCACGCCAAAGCGTTTGTAGTGGCAGCGAGCGCCTGCGAATCCGCGCGCTTACTGCTCAACTCGCGCTCCACGCTTTTTCCGGATGGGTTGGCAAACTCATCAGGGGTGGTTGGCCGCTACCTGACTGACTCGGTTGGCAGCGACGCGTTTGGATATTTCCCGCAACTGGAGATGTTTCCCCGGCACAACCATGATGGCACCGGTGGCATGCACATGTATGTGCCGTGGTGGAAGTTCGATCGCAAGAATGAGTTCCTGCGTGGCTATCACATCGAGTTCGGCGGCGGACAGGAGATGCCCGGTGTCGGCTCGTTCGACGACGTATGCCAACTACATGAGGGCTACGGATCGTCTCTGAAAAAGAAGTGCCGCAGCACCTATGGGACCACCATTGGATTTTCCGGGCGTGGCGAGATGATTCCCAATCCTGACAGCTATTGCGAGATCGATCCGGATGTCGTCGACAAGTGGGGTATCCCGGTGCTGCGCTTCCACTTTGCCTGGGGCGACAACGAAATCAAAATGGCCAAAGACATGCAGGAGACTTTTCGTTCGATTGTCGAAGGCGGGGGAGGAACCTTCTACAGCGACGCCACGCCCGGGGGAGACCTGCCTTACGGAATCGCCGCAGGTGGGAGGATCATCCACGAACTGGGAACGGCGCGCATGGGAGACGATCCGAAAACCTCTGTGCTGAACAAGAATTCTCAGGCGCATGACGTCAGCAATGTATTCGTCACCGACGCTGCGTCGTTTGTGACTAACCCCGACAAGAACCCCACGCTCAGCATTATGGCGCTGTCGTGGAAGGCCTCGGAGTATCTGCTGGCAGCAGCTCGCAAGGGAGAGGTATAAGGCTTCTTATTGGCTGGCACATGCCGTTTGCAACTTCTTGTAGACTTCGCTGGCGTGGTCGTATGCCGCGCGTGCGGCCGCTTGCTCAGCCGGCGAGATCCGCGGCGCCTTCTGTGTCCATAGCTGACGAACCGCATCGAAATCCCAGTCGGCGCTCGCGCGCGAAGCACAAATTGGCTTTTCGCCCACCATCACGAATATGGGATTGGTATGCACCGCCGGAAGAATGCGCATCGCAACCCAACTGCTCTCGGTAATAGGCACGTCGATCGCGACGCTGCTCACGGTTCCGTCTGCGGCAATTTTCCTCTGGGCCACCACTTTGCCGTTGACCACAACTTCGAGGGGAACCTCCTGTGAGCTCCCGATGCGAGCGCGTTCAATCGTCCAATACGGCTTCTTGTCGTAGGACAGCGCTTTGATAGCTGGATTTGGCACGGCATCGAGCAGAGCGGAAACCCGAACCGAAGCGTGAACCGTTCCGGCGGATGGCAGATTTACCTCGCTCGAGTGCGTGCCAACCTGGACGCCATCGATGGTGTAATCGATCAGATGCGCCCGTCCATCGGACACATAACTGCGCCCCGACCTTAACCCCTCGAGCCAGTCCGCATAGCTCAATGGACCATCGCTCTTCACATAACTGCGGGCCTCGCCGACGCGCGCATCGTCGATGCAGGGAAAGTCTGTTTCGCCGGCAATCCTGGTGCGAAATCCAACATTGAGCGTGTGATACCAAATGCTAAGTTCCCACACATAGGGCGTGTCGCCGGCTGAAATGAAGTCAACTGTATTCGGCTCCGTCACGTCTACGATGTACTCATTTGCGCCGATGCCGTCAAAGGCGGGCATCTGGAAGCTGGGTACCTTGTCGTCGGCCACCTCCAGCCCCCACCCGGAATGGGCGAACCCGGCAACCGCACCCTGGCTCTTGGCCCATTTAAGAATGGGCATATCCCATGTGGGCCAGTCTTCAATCTTTTTAGTGTTGGGATAATCCTGGTCTTTCAGTCCCAGCAGGACAAGATGGCCGGCATGGCTGGAGGGAAAACCCGAAACCTCGAGATCGTAGTGCATCTTGGCGGTGCTTTGCGAAAGCGGATCGTCATGACCGGAAAAAAACTGCTTCTGGTAGTAGTAGTCCGGTCCCCAGGTAAGCACCGCACCGATGTTGAGCTTCTCTCCCTGTATCTGCCGCATCATGTCCTTGGGCAGCACGCCCTCCGCCGGGTTCTGGTAGTGCGAACATCCGGCAGCGTGGACGTGGCTGTCACCCGAATACCAACCGAACTCTGCAGGATCAATCCAGCGATCTAATTTGAAGCTAAGCTCCCGAGGGCTGTCGGTATCGACGGAGACCTCCTTCACCTGGGCGCGATACTCCGGGCCACCGGTACTCACAATGGTGTAGTCGCCAGGAGGCAGAGAGAGCGACTCAAGGTCGGAGCGGTAGATTTGCGGTTGAAAAAAGAAATCGGGCGCGAGCCGTTTGGAAGGGTTGGGGTACACACGATTGAACCGGTCCCGTATGGTCAAAGAAGCCATGGTCGGCCGGCCAGTCTCGTCCGAGATGTGCAGTTGGATCTGGTGCTCTGGCTGTGCATGAAAAAGAACGAGTATGTCGTTGCGAAATCCGATGTCCTGGGTGCCTTGCCCCACATTGAAGCTGATGTCGGCGGACCGCTGGCCGGCGTCGCGGCTATAGACCTCCAGCAGCTGATATTCCACGGGCAGGCCAGAAAGCTCCTTTTCCATTGGAGGGCTTTTGACAATGGAGATGCTTGCCCAGCGATCGCGCACATCGCTTTCTGTCAACACCATCGGCGGAGAAGGATCAAACCTCGATCGAATATAGACGTCTCCGCTATTGGGACTGACTGCGGCAAGGGGTGAAGTAACCCCTGCGCGATTGATCACCTTCACCAAAAAGAAGCGCGACCCTCCCTGGATAAGGGCAGCCTCAGCCGGACCGCGGACCACTTTGACACGGCTTTCCGCGTTGATGTCCACCACGGCGAGCACGAACGGATCTAATGCCTGCTGCAATGAGTTTGCGGCGGCCCGATCTTCGCGTTCGGAGAGCGCTCGATTGATCCCATCCTGAGTGCTCTTGGGAAACGGCTGACCCAGAAATTCGAGTGCTGCCTCGAGGCGCCGCACTTGCTGGGCCAACGGCTGGATCGGCACAGCGGGCAGGTCGTCCCCTAGGAGGGCGCCTGCTGCATCGGCGTGGTGGTGCTCGCTCGAAGTGGAAGCTGTCGCAGTATTGACGGGATCGGATATTCCAGTCTCCCATGCAGGCCTTTGCTTGTCCGGGCCGGAGGTTTGCGCGACTGCGCACGTCAGCGCCGAACCTGCCACGAGCAAAACAAGCAGGTCATGACCCCCGGTTGATCTCGCGCGCCCTTTCAAGGTTTCACCTCCCGGGTCACCCGGGTAACGAAGCGTTGCCGGCCACAGTTTAGCAGCAGATCATCGGACTTGTTGAAATTGGGGATGAGGTACAGCGTTAAAGGGTGGTTCCGCGCAAGCCGAGTGAACGTGCCTCAGAGGCTAGAGCCCTCGCTGACTGCGGCCTCTGTGCGGCACGGCTGAAGCCGTGCCCTTCGTACAGAGATGGTTTTTTCTCCTCTTGACGATAACAAACACGTGTAGTAGAAAATAAAACGTACGTAGGAGGAAGAAAGTGGCTGAGCCCAAACTGTCGAAGCTGGAGTTTCAGATCATGGAAACGCTTTGGACGCAAGGCGACCTCTCCATCCGGGAGATTCAAGAGGCTTTTCCGGCCAAGCGAAGGCCGGCATACACCACTATCCAGACCACGGTTTACCGGATGGAAGCAAAAGGCATAGTTAGCCGGGTGAGGAAGGTCGGGAACTTCCACATCTTCGCTGCCGCCGTCTCCCGCGATGCGGCCCAACGCCGGCTTATCGATGACCTGTTGGCCCTTTTCGGTGGACGCTCCCAGCCTGTGATGGCGCACCTGATTGAGTCCGGCAAGCTCACCCTGGAAGACGTGAAACAAGCAGAGAAAGCTCTCCGCAGGCTGGAGAGAAAGGACAAATCATGAACCACGAATCCCTATCTACGTTGTGGACGGCAATGGCCAACCATCTCTGGCAATCAACACTCTTTGCAGCATTAGCGGCACTTCTCGCGCTGGCATTGCGGAAGAATCATGCGCGGGTTCGCTATCAACTCTGGCTGGCGGCTTCGCTCAAGTTTCTGATTCCCTTCTCCCTGCTGATTCGCCTGGGGGGCCATCTGGCAACACCCTACCGCTCGGCGGAAACGCGACCTGCTTTCTATTTTGTGATCCAGAAAGTCAGCCAGCCCTTTACCCAAACCCCGAGCCTCAAGGAGTGGCTTACCGCTTCTCTGCTGCCATTGCTGCCAGGAATTCTCGCATTGTTGTGGCTTTGCGGTTTTGTAACTGTGATCGCGTTAACCTGGTTGCGCTGGCGGCGGGTCACTGCGGCGATGCGGGACGCACTGCCTATATCTCACGGCCGCGAAGTGGATGCGCTACGCCACCTGGAGCGCATCGCAGGCCTTCGCAAGCCGATCGCCTTCTGCATGTCACCAGGCTCTCTGGAGCCGGGCATCTTCGGCATTATCCGTCCGGTCTTGCTTTGGCCGGAGGCGATCTCCCGACACCTTCGGGATGCACACCTGCAGGCTATTCTTGCCCACGAAGTCTGGCATGTGCGGCGGCGGGACAATCTGTCCGCCGCGGCACATATGGTAGTGGAAGCGCTTTTCTGGTTTCATCCCTTGGTTTGGTGGCTGGGAGGCCGCCTGATCGAGGAGCGCGAACGCGCCTGCGATGAAGAAGTATTGCGGCTGGGCAATCCGCCGCAGGTCTACGCGGAGAGCATCCTGAAGACCTGCGAATTCTGCTTGGGATCGCCGTTGCCTTGTGTCTCCGGAGTGACGGGTGCGGATCTCAAGCAGCGGATTGTTCGCATCATGACGCCGGACTCAGCCAGGAAGCTCAGTCTTCCCAGGAAGCTCCTTCTGGGTGCGATGGCAATAGGAGCCCTTGCCGGACCCATCCTCGTCGGCTTGGTCAAGGCTCCGCTGGTCAATGCGCAAACGCCCCAGGCCAACGCGGCACCGAAACCAGCGGCGGTCGATACAAGCCCGGAGCCTGCTCACTGGCTGGCACCCCAGAATCAGGTCTACCATGTGGGCGGAGACGTTTCTGCGCCTAAGCTCATCTTTGCGGCTGACCCCGAATACACTGAAAAGGCCCGGCGGGCAAAGTATCAGGGTATCTGCGTAGTCGCCTTAATCGTGGACGAGCAGGGCAATCCCCAGCGCGTTCAAATTGTGCGGCACCTGGGCATGGGGTTGGATAAGAAGGCTGTGGAGGCAGTGAGGCAGTACAGGTTCAAGCCCGCGATGTTGCGCGGCAAGCCTGTTCCAGTGGAAGTGAACATCGAGGTGAACTTCAGAATTTATTGAACCGGAGAGCAGCTTCCCTGGCTATGAGTATGCAAAATCGATGGCGTTCAAGCATAGCCGTATTGTCCATCCTTTTCGGCCTGCTCCCAGAAACGCCGGGCGCAGCCGCACCGCAAGCCGCAAACCCCGCAGTGCAATTGCCGTCCTACGATGTCGCTTCGGTCAAACCGGCCAAGCCTGGCGATGGGTCCACTTTATTGTTCAGGCTTGGCGCGTTTACCGCAAAAGGCATGACTTTGAAGTCTCTCATTAAAGAAGCATACGGAATCGAAGACGATCAGATCTCGGGAGCTCCTAAGTGGGTCGGTTCTCAAACCTACGACATTGAGGCGAAGGTCGACGGTGCGGATGCAGCTACCCTGGAGAAGTTGAGTGAAGACCAGTCCAAGCTCATGTTTCAGTTGTTCTTGAGGGATCGTTTCCAACTGAAAGTCCATTGGGAAACGAAAGAGCTTCCGGTTGTGGCGCTGGTGGTGGCCAAGGGTGGCCCTAAACTTCAGCAGGCAAAACCTGGCGACACCTATCCTGATGGAATCAAGGGCCCCGACGGTAAGCCGGCAGGACATGCAGGCATGATGATGTGGGGTAGAGGCCGTCTCACCGGCCAAGGCATTCCCATCGGCAACCTGGTGCCGCCGTTGACCCAGGAACTCGGCCGCATCGTCCAGGACAAAACCGGACTCACCGGCAAGTACGACATCGAGCTACGTTGGACGACGGATGACGCCGCGCCTGACAGCAGATCGGCATCCGATTCTCCCGGGCCTTCCATCTTCACTGCGATGCAGGAGCAGCTTGGACTAAAACTCGAATCACAAAAGGCGCCGGTTCAGGTTTTGCTGATCGATCACGTCGAACAGCCTCCCCCGAATTAGCGTGCCGTCCACCGGAGGCGAGGGGATTCCGGAAGTACCCGGGTCCTATCTCTCGAGTGCCACACGCACTGCCCGGTCGATGGCCGTAGCGGAACAACGCTGGTCTGGTGCGACCAGCACATGCATCTGCCGGGCACCCCAAAGACTATTCGAACCAGCCCGGTCCTCTCGTACAAAGAGTGGCTCGGAATAGTCGATATAACCGAGGGAGCGCGCGGCGGGCAACGCAGATTCCGCGAGAATGTCATAGCTCACGATCAGGTCAGGATGGCGGTCTCGCACATAACCCGCCGGTATCTCTCCCAACGAGCCTGTGCTCCGCTCCTGGGGAACGCGCATAGGGTGATAGTGGATCGCCTCGGGACTGGCTAGCCCTGAGCCATCCAGGATTTCCCCGTGGAATTCCCACCCAAGTCCGCCAATTTCCGAGGTCATGAGGACGGCGGAGGGACACACGCCGTAGAGCGCGGCGCCGATCCGCCGGTATTCGTGCACGCGAGCGGCAACTGGAAAGCCCGCGATGTTGCTGGGAGCCCCGTGCACGGCAGCCAACAGCAGCCTCACATCCCGTGCCACAAAGGAACCCAGAAGCAGCCCGGCAAACGCCGCACCAAGAGCGGCTCGCTTGAAGTCCTTGCGGTTCGTCCAGAGCAAAATTGCGATGGAAACCGGTAGCAAAACCAGGGGCAGATACCAGGAGAAAATGAATGTCTTGCGGGCGACATAAGCCACACCCAGAGAAACCCCGAATCCGGCCAACAAAATGGCGACGGGATCATGGCTGTGCCGGCGATCCTTGCCGTAAAGCCACCAGAAGAGACCCAGCACCAGGCACAGAACCGCCCCGGTTTTTGAGGAGATAAAGACGCTCACAACATGCCTGTGGGTCGTGATGTACAAATGGCTCTTGGCAGCCACGGTGTTGGGGATAACGGTTCCGTACTCCCACAACAACCAGGCTGCGCCCAGAAGACCGATACATGCGCAACTAAGCAGGGAAGATTTCGTCCATTGCCGGCGGACAGTGACCCAGATGCTTGCTAAGACGCAAAGCAGAACACACTCATAGCGGGTGAAGCAGGCCAGAACCAGTAGGGGCATTCCCCAGTTCTTCCTGGTCAGGATGCCAAGAGAACCTGTCAAGATGAGCGCGACGGCACAGGGGGTCTCCATCTGATCCATCGAGCTGGGCAAATCTCCCACACAGACATACAAAAAAGCGACAGCGGGAAAAAGCAGGCTGGGCAGCCCCTCGCTGTCTAACCCTTCCCGCGCCAGCAAATAGGCGGCCGCTGCACCCAGCAGCACAAAGTTCAATTCCAACCAGGGACGGGATTGGCGAAGGGCAGGATTGTACCGGCCACGGCAAGCAACAGAGTCCACAGGGGAGAAGATGTGACCATCACCCGCTGATCGGGATTGAAATAAGGCCTGCCCAGGTGTTGGTAATTGAGAGCAATCCGTCGATGGATGAAAGAATCGTCGGCAGCCATTCCAGCGAGGCGAATTGCGCATGCTGCAAAAAGCATAGCCGTAGCCGTCAAGAGTATTGCCAACGCGAGATGTCGTCGAAAATAAGCCCCGATCAAGAGTATCCTCCATGGCGATCCGGAACAGCCCGCGCTCTCAAGTCACGCTCTCTGCTGCGAACCGAAAGGCGCCAGCGCCCCTTTCTGCGAGTAGACACCTGGCCATGCTTACTGATGTAGATGAGGCTTTGCAACAAGACACCATCATTGATATGGATGCGGGTGCCAAAATGGCAAAGATATGGATGCGGGTGCCAAGGTGGCAACGAGTCCCGAGCGTCTGAACATCCCGAACAGTTTTAACGCCGGGTGTCCAGAAATCAATGTGGCATTTCATCTACGGCGATCGTTAAGTAACGAGCCTGTCGAGAAATGATACAGCCGGATAAGGCTTTTCAGGGCTGCAATACCTCGCCGCAAAGCGACGTTTTTCCGCGGAGTATTCGCCCGGGGGCAGAAATACAACGATGCTGCGCTTGACAACGTGCTACTTCGTTTTGTCGCTGGTGTCCTTGGGCAGATCGAGGTAGACGAGGCCAAAGCGGGTCGATCCCGAGTGAGATTCGTCGATCCCCACGATGCGGTATTGTTGGGGAGACCCCGCGCGAATCTCGTGATCCGTGGAGGAGTCAGTGTTGCCGTTGACTTGTACATGTCCGCAGGTAAGGCCGCTGCGCGTGACAGTCAGGTTGCCCAGCGGTTTACCGTGGTCGCATTCGAGCACTTCCCCGTACCGTGATAGCGGTTTGCGATAAAAGGTCAAAACCTGTGCCGGCGAATCGCTGGTCACGTAATTCACTGCCAGCAGGCTGAAGTGAACGTCATTGAAGGTGAGTCCGAGGTCGGCTCCGGAGTCGTTATCCTTATCCTTGTATAGAGTCGCGCCAGGATAAGCGGGCAGGCCGATCTCGGCCGCGCTGGCGTGGGAGTTGGCGTGCAGCGCCAGATTGACTCCCGAACTCTGCCCAACCGAAACCGCGCTGCCACAAAATAGCAAGTCCGCGAACAAAACAACTGCCGCTAAAACCGGGAAAAAACGAATCCGCACAGGCATGGAAATCCTTTCTCACCTGGAGGTACAGCTAAAGGTACGCCTCCACGAAGATCAAAGTTCCAAAGATTCCGCTTTGCACAGGCCGATCTAACCGGCGGCTCATCCAAACTCCTGGGAGCGGCTCCAGGCCAGGGGCCACGGACGCCGGAGGTGGTGGCAGATGAGGATCTCGGGGTGGTCAACCGATTCTTCGTTCCTTACGCCGTAAGGAATGCGGACCTGTGCGGCAACGGTGCAATGCTCGAAGTTGAGCTCCTGGTCGTGGAGTTCTCCGCCAACTACGATTACGGTTTCCGGTTCGTAGGGGCCATATCCGCGGTCGTGGAAACTATTGATGCTGCTAATGGGCACAGGCAGGTTGTATTGCGGGCCATAGAGCGACAGAGCGCCGGCCT
Organism: uncultured Acidobacteriaceae bacterium; assembly: GCA_963840675.1. Lineage (GTDB taxonomy): Bacteria > Acidobacteriota > Terriglobia > Terriglobales > Acidobacteriaceae > PALSA-350. The sequence continues at coordinate 10,243 of CAWJAB010000038.1, read as the reverse complement.
CGCCATAGTTGTGCGCAAGGATTGCGAGCCGGCTGCGGTCCTGGGTTGAGAGCGTATCGCGGACCGCGGCCACCTGAGCCACGAATTCCGGCCAACCGACCTCTTCGGCCATGTCGTAGTTGTTCTTCATCTGCCAGTTCCAGCCGGGAGACCCAGGATGCCAGATAGGGAGGAAAGCCCAGGCAACGGCGGCTGCGTCGGCAAGCATTGCGGTGAGAACGATGGAACGGACGGCGATGCGAAGAGCTGGTGCGCGATCCGCCAGAACACTTTCGAGGGCGACTGCTCCTGCAGCGTACAGAACCGGATACGCCGGCAACAGGTAGTAGCCGCGGCCCTTGGCGATGGCAAAGAGGAGAAATGGGCCGATGTAAAAGGCGCTGAGCAATCGGAATCTGGCGCTTCGCACCAGAGAGACCAGGCCGGCGACAGCGAGGGGAAGCCCGAAGAGAGTGATTTTGAACTGGTCCGTGTAGTAGCTGTCGGCGCGGCCGTGGCGAACGTCACGCGCGTGGATGAAGTGCTCCATTTGCAGCGTGATGAAGTGATGACTTGCAAGCCAGATGAGATTGGGGGCGGCGATGATGGCAGCGGTGAGTGCTCCGTACCAGAACCACCGGTTACGAAGATGATGGCGCTGCGATGGCAGAATTAGGAGCGCTGCGAGCAGGCTGACGACCGGAAATGCGATTGAGTATTTGGAGAGCACGCCGATGCCGACTCCGGCACCGACACCCATCCACCATCGCTCGTCCCCGGTGCGGAGGAGGCGGGCGGTAAAGTAAATGACCAGGGACCAGGCGAGCAGGTCGAAGGTGTTGTATTGAAGGACCAAGCTGAAAGCCAGGGCGGTGGGGAATACCGCAAAGAGCGCGATCACCTGCGCTGGCCTGCTTCCGCCTAGATCGCGGGCGATTAGGCCGGCGAGCACGAGTGAGATGGCGTTGACGATGGCCGCCGGGAGCCGAAGAACCCCAGGCGAGATGCAGAAGAGCGCGATGGCGACGCGCCCACAGAGTGCAGTGAGCGGCGGATAGGCGACGAAGCCCCACTGGAGGTGACGTGCGTCGTCGAGGAATTGGAACTCGTCACGATGAAACCCGTATCCATTGCCGGCATAAAAATGAACGGCGACGATGAGCGCGGCGCAGGCGCTCAGTAAGGCTGCGTCGGAGCGCACCGATGTTGCGGGCTGGGGAACGTCCATTGTGGAGATGATACGAGGATGACTGTCGTTTGGTTCCTCGCTCCTGCGGCCTGGCGTGGAATCGACTGACGCGCAATCCTCCGGCTGGTCCTCACCGGCCCAGGACAAACACGATATTGACGTCTGTTTCTACCTCGACCGGCTGGCCATCCAGCAAATAGGGAGTGTAGGCCCACTGCCGCACCGCATCGATGGCTGGTTGTTGCAGCATAGGCGGACCGGCGAGCACCTGGAGTTTTTTGAAGTGACCATCTTTACCGATGACGCCATTGAGGATGACCGTACCTTGGACGCCTTGTAGTTTCGCCGTTGCCGGGTACATCGGGACCACTTTGTTAAGCAGGTGGCCGCCGATGGCCTCCCCTGGCACGTCAACACGAACGCTCGCCGGCGATGCACCGGCTGGAACCGTCAACGCCGACAGGCCCGCCGGACCTATACCCTCCAGCGCGTCCACGTGAATCTTCAGCCACGGCCTGCCCTCGACGAACCTTTGCATATCGTTGGCAAGGTAATGACCATGAACGACAGCGACATGTTGAAACAGGGTCTGATACCTCTGATTCGCAGTGCTGGCGTAGAAAAGAACAGCATTGTTCGGACCGAAGCAGAATGACGGGGAATTTTGAGCTGTTGTTTGCGCGCCGCGATCCATCGACGCGGTACACGCCACCTTCTCCTTGCCAAAAACTCCGTTCGTAATTCTGCAGCACCGTCTTTTCTGGATTTCGCTCCGGAAAAATTGGTCGCTCAACCATGGTTTGGATCGAGCTTAGCGGTCTGCCCGGCCAATCTTGTTCGCCGGTGCGGAAGACCCCATGATCCGTGCCATACTCTTCCACGGAAACAGAGGAACCGTGCAAAGCCACCCGGTATTGGGTTGCGTTTACCCGCCATTCCTCATATGTACCCGTGTCGCTCGACTTGCCATCAGCCCCAAAGACCTCATAGCTCGCCTTCAGATGCCACGGAACATCCAACCCCTGCAGGCCGTTGACCTTCCGCGCCAGGTCCATCCGCTCTTTTGGATCTTTAGGAGTGATCACCTCGGCTGCGCTCGCGGGCGGTGCGGGTTGCGACGAGGCGCCACCCGCCGCAGGCGGCGCCGGAACGGTCGTCGATTGAGCCAGGGCAAACAGAATAGGAACACTAAGGTAAAGCGATCTCATGCGTGAACGGCCTCAAGAAAATGTGGGCAACCAAACCGCAGGAGTGCTGCCCCGCAGCAGCCATCCCGGCCAACTAAGAGCGTTCTCCCAGACAATTCCCGAATTGCTCCCGCAGCTTGCTTTTCAGCAGCTTGCCGGTTGAAGTGTGGGCAAGCTCGTCAACGAAAATGAACGCATCCGGCACATGCCAGCGAGGAAACAGCCGCTCCAGAAAAGCGCGCAGCTCCGAGGCCTCGACGGCCAGGCCGGGTTTCAACACGACGAGCGCCACCGGGCGCTCTTGCCATTTGCTGTGGGCCACGGCAATCACCGCCGCTTCCCTCACCGACTCGTGGGCCACCAGTGCGTTTTCCAGGTCCACGGAGCTGATCCACTCGCCGCCAGACTTGATCAAATCCTTCAGGCGATCGGTGATTTTCAAATAGCCTTCACCATCAATCGTGCCCACATCTCCCGTGCGGAACCAGCCGTCTGCCGTCCATTTGTCGGCTTGGTCGAGACCATAGTAGCTGCCGGCTATCCAAGGCCCGCGGACCTGCAGTTCGCCCGCGGTTATGCCGTCGCGGGCAGCTTCGCCCGCATCGCCCACGGTTCGTGTCTCGATGAACGGCAGAGGCAATCCCTGCTTGGCGCGCTGGGCATACCTTTGGTCTTCAGGCCAACCCTGCATGTGAGGCTTTAAATTGCAGGCCGTGCCCACAGGAGTCGTTTCGGTCATACCCCACGCTTGAATGACGCGCACGCCGATCGCGTCGAACCGGCGAAACATCGATTCAGGAGCTGCGGAGCCGCCTACGATGAGCCGCAAATCGCTCACCAACTTCCAGCGGCCGCGATTGCTCTCAAGCGCATTCAGCACGGCCATCCAAATGGTAGGAACCGCGCCCGCGACCGTCACCTGTTCGTTCTGCAGCAGGTCCAGCAAAGCGATCGGCTGCAGCTTGGGTCCGGGGAACACCAGCTTGCTTCCGTTCATGGCGGCCGCGTAGGGAAAGCCCCACGAATTAACGTGGAACATAGGCACAATCGGGAGAACCGTATCCTTGTGACTAAAATTCAGCTGATCGGGCAGAGAGATGGCAAGGGAATGCAGCGCAATCGCGCGGTGCGAATAAAGCACGCCCTTAGGACGGCCCGTCGTCCCCGACGTGTAGCACAGGGCGGCCGCATCTTCCTCCGCGAGATCGGCGGCTCTCGGTTCCCCACCCGTTTCAGCAATCAAGTCCTCATACAGTTCCCCGTCCTGCGGAAGCAAGCCACTGCCGTAATCCACAACGAACACGCGTTCGAAGTTGACCTTAAGCCGGATCTGCTCGAAGAGATCCAGCAGTACGGCCTCTAAGATCAGAAAGCGATCCTCGGCGTGGTTGACAATGTAAGCGAGTTCGTCCGGATGCAGCCGCAGATTCAGTGTGTGCACCACGGCGCCAGTCATGGGGATACCAAAGTAGGCCTCCAGATGCGCATGCCCGTTCCACATCAGCGTTGCCACCCGATCTCCTTTGGCAACCCCCGCTTCTTGCAGGGCAGCTGCTAATTGCCTGGAGCGCCTGTGCAGATCTCGATAGGTGTAGCTGTGGCGGCGGCCGTCGGGCTGGATCGAGACGATTTCGATATCAGGGAAGAGCGTTCGCGCCCGCTCCAGTATGCTGTTGAGCAGGAGCGGGGATGACATCATGGTGGACTTCATCACAACTCCATGAAACCGTAGCTACTTTGAAGCAAGGCGAAAGTCGTCGATAATCAAACCACAGCAAGTCTGATAAGCCAGCCATCCATCACGCCGGACCAAGAAGTCGGGCAAATGGATCGCTGTTTTGCCATACCACAATGGATCTGTCCGTGGAAGGCCCACATGGCCACGTTCACAACGTTACTATGAGAAAGACAGACTATGCAGACACGACGCGACTTCCTCAAGCTGGCTGCAATAGCATCCGGCGCCGCTGGCATTTCCGGCCTGGTTCCCGGAATCCATCCAGCGGGCCTACGCGATCGAGCCGGCGCCCGGCTCCACTTACCTCGACGCCGAACACATCGTGATCCTGATGCAGGAGAACCGCTCCTTCGATCATGCCTTCGGCACCCTTCGAGGAGTTCGCGGATTTAACGACCCCCGCGCGCTTCGACTCGCCAACGGCAACTCCGTTTTCGTGCAGACCGACGCTGCCGGCAACTCCTATGCTCCCTGGCGGCTCGACATCCGCGACACCCGGATCACGTGGATGGGATCGCTTCCCCATTCCCGCGACAGCCAGGTCGATGCCTGGAACGAAGGCCGCCATGATGGGTGGCTGGAGGCCAAGCGTTCAGAGACTCAGGAATATTCCCATCTGCCTCTGACCATGGGCCACTTCACCCGGGAAGATTTGCCTTTTTATTACGCCATGGCTGACGCGTTCACCGTATGCGATCAGAATTATTGCTCGGTGATGACCAGCACATCGCCCAACCGCAGCTACTTCTGGACCGGGACCATCCGCGATCAGCAACGCGCGGACTCAAAGGTCTATATGCGGAATGAGCAGATCGACGGCGGCGGAATGAGCTGGAAGACTTTCCCCGAGCGCCTGCAGGAGGCGGGAATCAGCTGGAAGTCTTACCAGAATGAGCTGACTCGCTCCGGGCTTTCCGGAGAAAAAGATGCATGGCTTGGGAATTACGGTGACAATGTGCTCGAATGCTTCTCCGCCTATAACGTCGAAGCATATCCGGGATTCGTTCGAGCCGCGGGGCAATGGATTTCCGAGCTTTCCACCCAGGCGGCGAAGCTCGAAACAGAGATATCTGCGCAGAAGGATCCCGCGGAAGCTGCCAAGCTGCACGCAAAGCTTGACGACACCCGAAGCCGGATCGAGGCGCTCAAGGCGTCGCTCGCCAAAAGCGGCGAGGCCCGCTACCAACAGCTCTCCGCACAGGAAAAGGCGCTGCATCATGCGGCATTTGTTACCAATGCCGAAGATCTCGATTACCACGCTCTTCTCCCCTTGTCATTTGAGGACCAGGGCAAGTCTCAGACCATGCAGGTTCCCAAGGGGGACATTCTCTATCAATTTCGCAAGGATGTGAATGAAGGCACGTTGCCCACCGTCTCCTGGCTGACTGCCCCCGAGAGATGCTCCGATCATCCCAGCTCACCCTGGTATGGCGCCTGGTATATCTCCGAAGTGATGGACATCCTGACGAAAAATCCCGACGTGTGGAAGAAGACCATCTTCATTCTCACCTACGACGAGAACGACGGCTACTTCGACCACGTGCCCTCGTTCGCCGCCGCCGACCCCAAACGTCCGGAAACCGGAGGAGCTTCCGCCGGCGTGGATACCGGTCTCGAGTACACCTATAAAGAAGACGAGTTGCGCCAGGGAGTAGCCGAGAAGGAGGCACGATCCGGGCCCATGGGCATGGGCTTTCGCGTCCCCATGATCATCGCGTCTCCCTGGAGCCGCGGCGGATGGGTTAACTCGCAGCTCTTTGACCACACCTCCACGCTCATGTTCCTGGAGCGCTTCGTCGAGAACAAGTTCGGCAAGACGGTTCGCGAAGAGAACATCAGCGCGTGGCGGCGAACGATCTCCGGCGATCTTACTTCTGCCTTTCGTCCCTATGATCCCAGGGAACCTGCGCTGGACTTTCTCCACCGGGACAAATTTGTCGTGAGCATAGAGAAGGCGCAGTTTAAGGAGATCCCGTCGAATTACAGAAAACTCACCGCCGAACAGATCGAGCAGATCAACCACGCTCCGGAGCGTTCCGGGTTAGTCGCCGATCAGGAAGAAGGCATCCGGCCGGCCTGTGCGATCCCCTACGAGCTGTACGCCGATGGTAACCTCAGTGACGATGGCGCGCATTACGAACTCCACCTCAGTGCTGCCAACCAGGTGCATGGAGCGAAGTCAGCAGGCGCACCCTTCAACGTCTACCTGCGCAACATGAAAGATGGAGCGGGGATGATGTCCGCCACCTACGCAGTAAAGCCGGGCGACACTCTAACGCGGCAAATACCCGTGTCCATCTTTGCCGATTCGGGCTACTCCATCGAGGTGCTTGGCCCCAATGGCTTTTACCGTTCCTTTACCGGCCGATCGGCTGCGGTTCCTGTTGGCGTGCGTACCTCCTACGAACGCCACGCAACGGAGCTGACTGGAAACGTGCTGGTGCTGCTGCATAACAAGTCCACAGAACCTGTGAACGTTGCGATTAAGGACAATTCCTACAAGTCAGATACGGTAACCAGGAAACTCAATCCTGGTCAGGAAACCTCCGTCGTTCTGAACTTGAAACGCAACCATGGCTGGTACGACTTCACCGTGCAAGCCGACGGTTCGAACCAGCTTGCCCGTTACGCCGGATGCGTGGAAACTGGAATGCCCGGCTTCAGCGATCCGCTGATGGCATGAGTTGCGCTACCATCCAACCGAGCTGAGCGCCCTCGAATCTTTACGGTTTGTTTATGCACTTTGAGCTAACCTTGGTTGCGGGTTCGGCCGCCCTCGAGCGAACCGAAAAGAGCACTCATGTCGTTCTTCGACGTTGTCGTCGGTAAGCCGCTTGCAACCACGGAGGAGCGCGCCGAACACATCGGTCCCATCTCCGGCATTCCCGTTTTCGGCCTTGACGCTCTCAGCTCGGCAGCCTATGGTCCTGAAGCTGCTCTCACGCTTCTTATTCCGCTTGGCCTCGCTGGCATTCCGCACATCGTCCCCGTCAGCTTCGCCATCATCGGCCTGCTGGCCATCGTCTTCGTCTCCTATCTTCAGACCATCGATGCATACCCCCACGGAGGCGGCAGCTATACGGTCGCGTCTGAGAACCTGGGCGCGACCGCAGGCCTTCTCGCCGCCGCTGCGCTGATGATCGACTACATTCTCAACGCCGCCGTCGGCATCTCCGCGGGCGTGGGCGCGCTGGTTTCGGCTTTCCCCCGGCTCCAACCCCATACCCTCGCCCTCTGCCTCGCTATCCTGCTCATCCTTACCCTGATCAATGTTCGCGGGGTCAAGGACACCGGTACTGTCTTCCTCATCCCAACCTACCTCTTTGTCGGCACACTGCTGCTGGTGATCGTCGTGGGCGGGGTGCGCGTCTTCGCGGCCGGCGGCCATCCGGTTCCGATCGTCGAGCCCCCACACCTACCCCTGACCGGGTCGATGTTTTCCCTCTGGCTCCTGGCCAAGGTCTTTGCCAGCGGTTGCACCGCGATGACCGGCGTGGAAGCCGTCTCCAACGGTGTGAATGCGTTCCGCGAGCCCACGCAGAAGAACGCCAAGCGGACGCTCACCATCATCATCATTCTGCTCATGGTCTTTCTCGCCGGTATCGCCTTGCTCTGCCGTGCGTATTCGATCGGCGCCACCGACCCCGGCGCCGCGGGATACCAAAGCATCCTCTCCCAGCTCACCGCCGCCGTCATGGGCCGCGGCTGGTTCTATTACCTGACCATCGGCTCGATTCTCGCCGTGCTCGCGCTCTCGGCGAACACCTCGTTCGCCGACTTTCCGCGTCTCACCCGGGCCATCGCGATGCACGACTACCTGCCCCACGTCTTCAAGATCCGCGGCCGCCGTCTGCTTTACTCCCACGGCATCGTTGCCCTTGTCGGTTTCACCGCGCTGCTGCTGATCGTGTTTGGCGGGGTGACGGACCGCCTGATCCCGCTCTTTGCCATCGGAGCTTTTCTTGCCTTCACACTTTCCCAGGCGGGCATGGTGATGCACTGGAAACGAGCAGCGCCGGAAAAGGCTCGTTGCATCGCATGATCATCAACGGTGTCGGCGCGGTCGCTACCGGCATCACCCTGGTCATCGTGCTCACCGCCAAGTTCACCGAAGGCGCCTGGATCACAACGATCCTGGTTCCCGTCCTGATCATTACCATGAGCGCCGTCAAGCGCCATTACGATCGTGTCGCCCGGCAGATTGCCGTCGACTGCCCGATGCGGGTCGAGAACCTCGCCGAGCCTCTGGTCATCGTCCCCCTCGACCGCTGGTCCCGCATCACCGAAAAAGGCCTGCGCTTCGCTCTGAAGATCAGCGACCAGGTGCAAGCCGTGCATGTCGACGCCGAGGATTGTTGCGACGAGGTAAAACAGATGTGGCAACACAATGTCGCCGCGCCCCTGCGCGCTTCGGAAAAAACAGTTCCCGAACTCGTCCTTCTTTCCTCCCCTTACCGTTTCGTTATCATGCCCCTGGTCGAGCACATCCTGAAAGTCGAGCATGACCATCCCGATCGTCAGATCGCCGTTCTCGTTCCCGAGCTGGTGGTCAAGCATTGGTGGCAGGCTCCGCTCCACAACCAGCGCGCGCAACTGCTGAAGTTGCTCTTGCTGGTACGCGGGAATCAACGCATCATGGTGATTAATATTCCCTGGTATCTGTAATCCACACTCCCAGTCCGACATCGATTCTGAGGAGTGCTGGTCAATATGGAGGACGCGATCTTACCCTTAGAGGCTTCATTTGCGCGCGAGTTTGCTCAAGACTGGGTCGACGCCTGGAACAGCCACGACCTGGAACGAATCCTGACTCACTACGACGATCAGGTGCTCCTTGTCTCACCGATCGCCTTGAACTTACTGGGTGGTGATGGCACGGTGCGAGGGAAGGCTGCACTGCGGGAATACTTCCTCCGAGGTCTCGAGGCCTTTCCGAATCTCCGCTTCAACCTGATCGAGACACTTTGGGGCACGGAGACGATCGTCGTCTACTACATCAACAATGTTCGCGGCAGCAAGACCGCCGAGGTAATGCTGCTGAATTGCTCTGGAAAGATTCAACGTGTGTGGGCCAACTACGACCAGTAGCCGGGTCATCGGGGGCCTGTCAGCTCTTCGGCAAGTTCCAATTGACACGAGAGGCGCCATTGCTTTAATTTGCAAGAATCAATCCGGGTAGTGCTGGGCGCAGGGGCCTATGTAAAGGGTGCGTTTCCAGTGCGATGATTGATGCGAGCCTCCCTAGCCGTTTGGGGGAGGGCTCCGCTCCGGACAAGCTACCCGATCCCACCTAGAAATCCCTCGCACTCTATCTCCGGAAATCTCTCGCATTCGTGTGGACGCTTTGCGTCCGAGGAGGATATTCGCTTGAGAAAGAATTTCCAAACAATGGTGGCGGTGTCTGTGATGGGCATCGCTCTGCTTGCTTCACCGTGGGTCTATGCACAAGGCGAACGAGAAAAAATCCCATACGGAGCGAATCCCGCGGCAGGCCACTACCTGCAGGAAGGCGACGCGAAGGTTTATTACGAAATCTATGGGAGTGGTGGACCTCCGCTGGTGCTGCTGCATGGCGGGTTGTATGGGTACATCGAAGAGTTCGGCGAGCTGATTCAAGAAGTGAGCAAACACCGTCGCGTGATAGCGATCGCGACGCGTGGACACGGGAAGTCCGAGTTGGGGGCGCAACCTTTTTCCTACGCGCTGTTCGCGCAGGACGCATTCAGAGTAATTCGGCACGAGACCATGGAAAAGGTGGATGTGCTCGGATTCAGCGACGGCGCGGTTACCTCGTACACCTTGACCGCCTCTCATCCGGAACTGGTGCGGCGCCTGTTGCCATCGGGGGCCCAAGGGCGCTAGCCGACTGGACGGCGCAGGCACAGAGGGAACTGCGGGCCTCGAAACCGGGCGATGTAGAAAGAGACTCGCCGCAATTTGTGGCCCAGCGCAAGAGGTTGATGCCGGCGCCAGAGAAGTGGAACGAGTTCCTCGAGAGGCTAACCAGGATGTGGTTGGGTCCGGTATATGTGACGGACGCGCAGATACGATCGATCAAGGCGCCGACACTCATTATTGCCGGCGATCATGATCCGTACAATCAAACCGAGAAATTCGTGGAACTCTACCATTTGTTGCCAGATGGAGAGT
>CAWJAB010000037.1:0-96596 GCA_963840675.1 uncultured Acidobacteriaceae bacterium | reverse complement strand
GGTTCCTCTTGCCGATCTGAAGGCGCGTCCAACGGATGGCAACCATGGGAATGGCGCGTCGAATGGATTTGGGAACGGTTCCTGGACCCTTGAAGAAGTCAGCGGAGGCATATCCTGGCGGTTCTGGAACAAACCAACTGGGTGTTCGCGGGCCCGAATGGAGCAGCTGTGCGGCTTGCAGTAAAGCGCCCCACCCTTCAATTTCGCATGCAGAAGCTGGGGATTTCGCGGCCGCAGAAACCACCGCAAAGGCCGTAAAAAAAGGTTGCTGCCGCACCTACCCCGGATTTCCTGTCGAGGTCGGTGACGCCGCGAGCTTCATGCGGTTTTCCTTACAGAAAACCGCACACGCGGGTCTCTCCAGTGCCGCCAGCAGGAAATCCGGGTACGGCGCTCGGATCGATCTTCGTGTTTGATGTCCCAGGCCTTCCCCGGATTTCCTGTGGAACTCGGTGGCTTTGGCAAACTTCATGCGCCTTTCCTTACGTGAAAGAGAAAGGCGCACGCGCGGCCTCGTCCAGCGCTGCGTGGCAGGAAATCCGGGTCCGGGCCTCGGAGAGGCGTGCCAAGTAAATTGGCATTCTGCCAGCAAGTTGGCGCGCAGCAGCCCAACAAAGAAACGTTCCGAAGCGAATGGATGAACTTCTGCGAACGAAGGGCAGGGCTTCACGGGTTATGGAGAAATGCCTTGTACGGAAGGGCACGGCTTCAGCCGTGCCGCCGAGCTGTGGCCAGTGAGGACTTTAGCCCCTGGGACGCTTTTCCACGCCGGTACCTGCGCGGGGCCACTGTGAAAAACCGTACCCCAGCGGCTAAAGCCGTCCCTCGGACAGGATTTAGGCACGGCTGAGCTGTGCCCTTCGTGCAGAGCATTTTCTTGCAGCCACCGTCCCAGGGGGCGCCGGGGATTCTTAGGCACGACGATTGCAATGAGCCGCATCAATAGAAGGATGCTCACGGTCGCTTGAGCTAAGATCGGAGGATTCGCCGCCAGGAAGGCTTGGCGCAATTACGGGAAGAGAACATGTTACGAATCACTGTTATGCAAAATGCCTTGGAGGAAAGATGGATTCTACAAGGCCAGCTGACTAAGCAGTCTATCGTCGAATTGGTTTCGAGCTGGAGAGCAGCCACAGCCGAGCCATCGACCCGGCGTCGCATCGTGGATCTCAATGAAGTCACTTCCATCGATAAGAGTGGCGAAGAAGCTCTCTCGATGATGGTGCACGACGGAGCCACCTTTGTGGCGTCCGGCGTGTACACGAAACATTTGCTAGACCAGCTGCAAGCACGGCCGAAAACATAACTGATTGCCGGATTCTCTCCAGCACCGGCAATAGCTTCCGCCAATGCTGGAGATATGCCCTCAAACGGCTCTCTGGGAATTCGAGAGCCAGTTGGACGTCACACAACGAAACTGCTCTAGAAAATAATCTTCCCTGCCAATTGGAGATTGAAGGCTCACCCAGACCTATGCCCGGCGCGCCGAAATAGGTTCCAAAGGTTGAGCCGATGGTGCCGCCCGACGTCGCTGGTGGAAGGCTGGCCGGCAGGCGCAAGATTGATCTGGTTGAAGAGGTTGAACATCTCCGCGCGTAACTGCAGAGTGAAACGCTCGGTGAGCTTGGTGTTCTTGAATACCGAGAGATCGACATCGCCAAAGCCCGGATTGCGATATGCCCCGCGTCCGCTGGTGCCGTAGGTGCCCAGGGCCGGGATCTTGAAATGCAGCCGTATTGAACCATTGCACCGAGCCATCCACGATCTTGTGGTTAATCACCGGAGAAGGGATTGCCGATCTGGTTGGCGCGATCGGCGCTCTCTCCGTTGCCGCTGTTTTCCGTGCTCGCGGTCACGCTGAATGGCAAGCCACCATGGAACGATAACAGCGAATTCAGTTCCCACCCGTTGCTCAACCATTTGGGGCCGTGGGAAGAACCAGGCACGTCGTAACCTGCGTAGGCCGTGAAGGTATTGGTGACGTCGAAGTCGGAGTTTCCATATTCGCCCGCCAGGTTGTAGCTGTTTTGCGGAATATAGGGAATCAATCCAGTCTCTTCATCCAGGTTGTGGGACCAGGTGTAGGTCATCTGGGTGGTTATGTGGTGCCAGTTTGTGGTCCTGAGCAACGCCTGCAGAGAGTTGTAGTTGGAGGTAGCCTCGCTTTCCACCTGGTTGATGACCGCATAATTGGGAAACTGGTTGAAGTAAGGCCGCGTCGTTGTTGATAGGTGTAGTGGTTCCGACGCCGATGTCGACATTGCCGCTGTTCAATGCGGCCTGGTTGATGTCGCGTACATCGAGCAGATGGCGGCCATTGGTCCCCACGTACCCGATCTGGGCGATGACGTTGGGGCCAAAACTCTGCTGGATATTCAGGTTGTAGCTATAGGTGTAAGACGGGCGGAAATTGTAGTTCACCGCAAACAGGTTGATAACCCCGGCGCCTGCAATCGCATCCGCCAGTGGGGTGAAGATTTGCTGCCCAGGAGTCCAGATGTACACGCCTGGCAGCGGATTGGCGGCGGCCACCGGGTTCACGCCGGCCGGATTATCCTGCACGCCGAAAGGGCCGCCATTCTGCGTGCCGCGCAGATTGAGAAATGGGACCATGTAAGGCGCGTCAAAGAACATGCCGAAACCGCCGCGAATCACGGTGTTGGTGTATCCGTGGGTTGATAGGCAAAGCCTATGCGCGGGCTGAAGCTCGTCCAGTATTGCTGATAGATGTTTTTCCGATTGACCCCGGCAACGGCGAGCCCGTTGGGCGCCGTAGGATCGAAGGTGGTCAGGTCATGATATTGGCTGTGGATCGGGCCGCTGTAGTCGTAGCGCAATCCATAGTTGAAATTCAACTGGTGGTTGACCTGCCATGCGTCCTGCCCGAAAAGGGAAAAGGTATTTTCAAAGACCTGCCGCTTGGGGTCCCCTTCCACGATGTTGGTCGGGGAGGTGAAGCATCCCGCCAGGAAATCCGCCAGGGAAAGAATGTTGGTGTCGTAACCGGATGCGTATCCCGGCGGAGTTTTGCCTAGATTCTGTGTCGCCAACCCGGCGCACGCGGTGAGTCCCGGCGTATTGCCGTTCGCGGTTTGTATACCGTAGGTCCATGGGCCCTGGGAGCCATCGAAGGTAAACGTTCCGCGCTGGCCGCTTTGATAGAAATCATCGACCTGGGCCTGCCGGAATTCACCGCCGAAGCGATACTCATGCGCTCCCTTGGTCCAGGAAAGCGCGTCGTCGATGTGGCCGGTGATGTCGTTGCGGCCAGAGTCTACAGTAACTCCGACCGGATCGAAACCATTGTTGGTTGCGCTCAGCCCCGAACTTGCCCCGGCGGCGGAGATGTTGATGCGCGGAGAACCCGACAAACTTTCCTTGGTAACTCCGGTGTTGAGGCCAAGGGCGACTGGGTCGAAGCTGTGATCCGGGTCGGAAAACACCTGGTTGTAGTAGTTCACGCCGAGAAAGAGCTGGTTCACGATCGACGGCGAAATTACCCGGTTATAGACGATCGAGTAGTTATACACATGGATCGGTGCTTCCTCATAGTAGGGCTGCAGGAAAGAAGAGGTGGGAGCGATCTGGTTTCCCTGGCCCATGAAGGCCTTGACCGACAAGTGATCTTTGGCCGTGAAATTCTGATCGAACTTCGCGATCCCGTTGAAGCTGTGCCCGGTGAGGGGCGAGGTGTTGAAGTAATTGTTCGCTTGCGCGGGGCCGGTGAGGGCATCGCCCGGCCACAGATTGGCCAGCAAGGTGGAAGACAAGGGGTTTACCGGAATACCGTAATATGCCAGCACGCTTTGTGACTCGGCCTGATAGGCGGCGGAGGGTTCGGTCGACCGGCTCTGGTTGCCAATTACAAAGTTATTGTGCTCGTAGTCACGAAGAAGAAGGTCTTGTCTTTGAAGATGGGACCGCCCACGGAGCCGCCGTAAATAATAAAGCGGTCTCGTTCTTGGGCGTAGCCATTGGCAAAGGGAGTATTGGCGGCCAACGCCTCGTTGCGATTGAAATCATATCCCGTGCCGTGGAACTGGTTGGTGCCCGACTTGATCACCAGGTTCGCCGTGCCTCCTGGGTTGCGGCCCGTCTCCGGGCTTGAGCTGGTTACAAAGGAAAACTGGTCGATCGCATCGAGCGGCAACACGATGCCCGCGATACCGTTCACGCCGCCTTGATTGACGGCCGGAATATTCCACCACAGGTCGTTGTTGTCGGTGCCTTCGATCTGCCAGTTCACCGTAGTTGGATGCGCGTTCCGTTCACCGATGCAATACCTGCGCCCCCGCTCGCGAATAGCCGGCGAAACCTGGCATGAGCCGCATGAACTGCGTGAAGTCGCGGCCATTCATCGGCGTGTCTTGAATTGTCTTGGTGGGAATGTCGGTGGTTTGCGTGACCGAGGTGGTGTCTAATGCAACGCCGGCGGCATTTACCTCGACGGTCGTCGCCTGCGAAGCGACTGCGAGCTTCAATGGGAGGCTATAGATGCTTCCTGCGGAAACCTGAACTTTTTCAACTTTGAGGGTCTCGAAGCCCGCAGGATGTGGCCGAAACGGTATACAGGCCAAGCGGAAGGTTGGGAAAGTTGTATTCGCCCGCGCTGGAGGCAATCGCGGATTGCGTGACTCCTGTGGCCTCGTCTGTAATCTCCACCTGCGCGCCCGGAATTGCAGGCGCCACCCTGGTCGGTTACGACGCCGTTGATGCCGCCACGGAAGTTCTGGGCTCCGGCGATGGTCGCGAACAGAAGCAGCGATAGCGAATAGGGGGAAAGAAACGAGTGCGGATAGCGCCAACGGACATGGAACAACCTCCAAAGATTTTGTGCGAAAAAGAGATATCTTCCGGCCCTCAGAAACCCGGGGCGGATGAGTAACATTCGGACTTATCTTCGACTTGGAAGGGTGCTACAGGCCTGTTCCTACGCAAGAAGGCACTTTGAAGGTGAATGATCGCGCTTCGACAGTGAAGGCATCACCGCGAATACTTCTTGGTCCCGCGAACCAGGGCGGTATCCGTTTAAGGTACCCGCATATACGGTTGAACGCAACTACAAAATGAAACAATGAGCGGCGCAATCCAGCGAGCGGGCGGTAGCCAGTAAGTGTCCTAACCCTCTCTGCTTACTTACCGTTAAGCCCTTCGGGTTAGGTGATAATACACAACCGGGGTGACGACCAGGCTCAGCACGATCGAGAGAGTGAGACCGCCGATCACCGCGATGGCCAAGGGCTGCAACATCTGGGAGCCGGCGCCCAGGGCCAACGCCAGGGGAAACATTCCGCAAACAGTGGCGATGGCAGTCATGAGGATGGGACGCCTTCTTCGCTGGACGGCCTGGAGCATGGCCTGGCGCGCTTCGACGCCAGCGGCGCGCAGTTGCTCATCGGCGTCGAGCAGCAGGATGCCATTCTTGGCCACGATGCCAATCACCATGATGAGACCCATAAAGCTGGCGACATTGAAATCAGTGCCTGTGACGAGCAGGGCGAACACTACGCCGGCGAGCGAAAGAACCGAGCTGGTAAGGATGGAAACGGGAGCAGCAAAGTTGCGAAACTCAGCCAGCAGCACACCGAAGACGAGAGCGAGCGCCAGCACCAGAACGCGGGCCAGATCGGCAAACGAACGCTGCTGTTCCTGGTAAGTGCCGCCGTACTCCACGCGAACGGACGCGGGAAGCTGCAGCCCGCTGACCACGGACCTGACGGAAGCCATGGCGCCGCCCAGGTCGGAGCCCTCAAGACGGCCGCTCACCAGCACCACCTGCTGCAGATTTTCGCGGCGGATCTCATTTTGTGGCGGCAGCTGGGTTACCTGGGCCATGGCGCCAAGAGTAGCGGTGTGGCCGCTGCTGCTATTGAAAACCGTGTTCTGAATGGCATCTAACGAAGCGCGGTTGGCCTCCGGCAGGCGCACCCGGATGGTGTACGGACGGCCGCCCACAATGAGCGGATCATTGGTTGGCAAACCGTCGAGGATGGAGGTGGCGTCTTCCGCGATCTCGGTCGGCGTAAACCCCAGCCGCCCGGCTAAGACAGGATCGATCTGGAAGTTGGTCGCCGGCCCGCTGATGGTGTTCTCCACCCCGTTTTGCGTGTCGACCACCCCGGGGATTTTGGCGATCGCCTGTTCCACACGCGGGACCCAGGCTCAGCAGCAAGTTGCGGTCGTTGGAGAAGAGCTTGATCTGGATGGGCTCAGGCGAATTGGAGAGGTCTCCGATCATATCCTGCAGAACCTGGGTGAATTCGATATCCAGCGCCGGCTCGGCGGACTTGATCTTCTGCCGTACGTCGTCCATTACCTCTTCAATGGAGCGCGAACGATCGGTCTTGAGACGAACCGTGAAGTCGCCGCGGTTGGCCTCGGTGACCGCGGCCAGACCCATCTCCAGACCAGTTCGGCGAGAGGTTATCAGCACCTCCGGAGTGTGCTGCAGAATTTGCTCCACATGCTGGAGAATGCGATTGGTTTCGGTAAGAGAAGCCCCGGCGGGAGTGAAGTAGTCCAGGATGAAGGCGCCTTCGTCCATCTCCGGAAGAAGATCCGAACCGAGGCTTTGATAGCAGAAATAGCCGGCAAGGATAAGCACGGCACAGACGCCGATAAGCGCCGCCGGGCGCTGGAATGACCAGGCGAGCGCGCGCTGATGGAACTGGAGAACACGCTGGAACATGGCTCCCGCTCTGCGCCGGGCTTCCGTTGGGTTACTGCCGCCGGTGCGCGGGAACCGCGGAGTGAAGTTTGCCGGCCAGCCGGAGCGACAGCGCAGGGGTGAAAGTAAGCGCCAGCAACAGCGAGATGAGAAGAGCCACCGTCATGGTGACAGCCAGCGCGCGGAAGAAGCTGCCGGTGACGCCGGTGACGGAGATGAGCGGCAGGAAGACAATGACCGGAGTTATGGTGGAGAAGACCAGCGGCCGGCTGATCTCGCGGATCGCCTTTCTCACCGCATCGATACGTGAGTCTCCCGCCTCGCGATGCACGGCAATGTTCTCCACCACCACGATCGCGTCATCGATGACCAATCCGATCGCCGCCGCAAGGCCCCCCAGGGTCATCAGGTTGAAGCTCTGCCCGGTGATCCAGAGAAAGAGAATCGTTACCGCCACGGTGACAGGAATGACCAGGCCTGCGACCAGCGAGGAGGTCCAATCGTGAAGAAAGAGAAAGAGGATGATGCAGGCGAGGACCAGGCCGATGAGAATCGCGTCGCGCACGCTGAGGATGCTTTCGCGGACCAGCTCCGATTGGTCGTAGAAGGCCTTGAGGTGGACCCCCGGAGGCAGCTTCGATTGCAGCTGGTCGATCTCGGCCGCCACCCCGCGGGCAACGGCAACCGTATTGCCGGAGGGCTGGCGGGCGATGTTGAGCAGGACCGCGGGTTTGCCATCCGCCGTGACCGCGGTGTAGACCGGCATGGTAGAGGGCTCGACGGTGGCGATGTCGGCCACCCGGATGGGCGCACCGCCGGCTGAAGTTTTTACCACCAGGTTGCTGAGCTCAGCGGCGCTGTGAGCCTGGGCTCCAATGAGAGCGAGGATAAGTTCGTGGTTGGCTTCGTACAGGCCGGGAGAGTCGATGATGTTCGATTCCTGCACGGCATTGACCAGCTCGAGCAGGGTTACTCCGGCTGCCTGCAGCCGGGATAAGTTGGGGACGATGTGGAACTCGGGAACCTGGCCGCCCTGCACGGTGACCGTGCTGACCCCTTGCACCCGGTTCAAGGGCGGCTTCAGATCATAGGTCGCAATCTCCCACAGGCGCGTCTGCGAGACAGTATCTTTGCCGCGGTCGTCCGCGGTAAGGGCGTAGCCGAGGATAGGGAAGGTCGCGAAGGTGAGGCGGTTGGTGGTGATGCGTGCGGTGGCGGGCAGCGACTGCGCCACCTTGGAAAGCGCTGCGTCGGTTAACTGCAGCGTGTGGAACATGTCCACATTCCAATCGAAAAACAGGCTGATCTCCGCCGAGCCGCGGCTGGTGGTGCTGCGTACCGTCATCAGGCCGGGGACGCTGTTGACTGCATCTTCAATGCGCTTGGTGATGGTGACCTGCATCTGTTCCACCGGCATGACGCCGTTGTCCACACCGATGACGACGCGAGGAAAATTGGTTTCCGGAAACACCGAGATCGGCACCTGGAATGCCGCATAGACACCAGCGAGCGTCAACAGAGCGAGGAAGAAAAAGATCGGCTTGGCCGCGCCTGCGAGCCAGAAAGATTTCTCGGGTGCTGCCTTGGCGGACGATTCGGGCATCAGTCCTTGTCTCCGCCGGCTTTGTCCTCGGTGCGCAGCGGCGCCGATCTTGACCCTGGTGCCCTCATCCAGGCCATAAGCACCGGTGGTGATGACCGTGTCTGTGGTGCTGAGACCACTGAGGATCTGGACCGACGCAGGCGTCTGGATGCCGAGCGTCACGGCGCGCTTGGCGGCTGTGCCCTGGGCCGTGACGACCATGACCGATTTGCTAACGCCATCGGGCGCGGTCTGTATTGCTTCGGCGGGAACGACCAGCGCGTGGGGAGCAGTGCGGCCGGTGATGGTTGCGTGTACGGGAGTGCCGGCTTTCAGGGTTCCCTTTAGGATTCTCGATGCGCAGCCAGACTTCGACGGTGGTGCTGCCCGGGTCAAGTGCCGGGCTGATCAACGCGACCTTGGCCGGCACGGGATCGTCGAGGCCGGGAACAGCGACGGTGGCGGATGCACCGTTGGCAAGCTGCTGGGCCTGGGTCTGCGCGAGGTGTAGCTTGGCTAACAGCGCAGAGGTATCCATGACGGTGATGACAGCGGTGCCGGCGGCGGCGGTTTCTCCGGCGAAGAGCGGCCGGTCGGTGACCACGCCGGAGATCGGGCTGCGAATCTCGGTATAACTCAACTGCGCTTCTGCACCCTGATACTTGCCCTGGGCGGAGGTGAGTTGGCCTTGCGCGCTCTCCAGAGCTGCCTTCCGGCTGATCTGCTGCACAGCTTCGAGATGTTGTTTGGCTAAGTCGTAGGCCTCCTTTGCCTGTACCAGCGCGGCTTTGGCGGTATCCAGGTCGCGGCCGGGAATCGCGCCCTGGGTGAAGAGCTGGCTGCGGCTGTCGACAATGCTTTGCGCCAGGTTCAGGTTGGCCTGAGCCTGGGCCAGGTCAAGCTCAGCCTTCGCCGCATCTTCTGGAACCGTAGCCCTGGTGGTGATGTCGAAGGTTCCCTTGGCTGCGGTGTACGCACCCTTGTTGTCGAGCGCGGCCGCCTCAAGATCGCTGTTTTCGAGCGTCGCCAGCAGCTGGCCGGCTTTCACGTGAGAGCCGCGCTGGACGTAGAACTTCTTCACCGGCGCGGTTACCTTGGGGGCAATCGCGGCCTGGGCTAACGGGGCCAGCGTAGCGTCGGCGGCGATCTGCTCGGAGATGGAGCCCCAGGCGGGGTGAGCCGCCTGCACATACACCGCGGATGGGGGCGCCTCCGCTGCCTTATTGCACGCTGTGGCGAGGAGAGAAGTGCTGCAGAGCAGCAGCGCAGCGGCGCAGTGACGGTACAGGACAAAGGTGAGCCGCGAGCTAGCTTGGCACCAATGGTCTTAGCTCAGATCGCTCCCGTCAACAGCTGCAGATTGGTCAGAGCCGCCTGGTAGCGGATGGTTCCGTCCTCACGCGCGTTTTCCGCCGCAGTTAAGGAATTTTGCGCATCCACCACTTCCAAGTACCGTCGATTCCCCCGCGGTATAGCGCAGACGCGTGAGGCGCAGACTCTCGGCCGCGGTCTGGACACTTTGCTCCAGGGACTGAAGCTGGTCGCGCGCGGTGGTGGCTTCGGCATTCCACTCGTCCAGTTGCGCAATCATGCGGCGCTGGGTCGCGGTGAGCGCGGTGCGCGCGGCGTCGCGCAATATCTCGCTCTGCCGCACCCGGTGCTGGGTAGAAAGCCAATCCCACACCGGGATATCGAGGGTGGCGCCGGCAGAGTATCCAAGGTTCTTCACCCCGTCACGGCCATTGACGGCGAACTGCACTGCGTCGATTCCGTAATTGAAGTTGAGCGAAAGGTCGGGAAGATAAGCGGCGCGAGCCGCAGTTACGTCGAGGGTGCTGACGCGCAGAGAAGCCATCGCCTGGCGCAACTCAGGATTGAGGCGCATGGCGGCCTCATCGACATCGGCCCGGGTAGGAAGAGGCGCCACGGGATCGGGCGCGAGGGTGTAAGCCGTGCGCGGGTCGGGGAAGAGGAGAACAGCCAGATCCAAACGGGACTTCTGCGCCTCGAGCAGGGCTTCGGCAA
Organism: uncultured Acidobacteriaceae bacterium; assembly: GCA_963840675.1. Taxonomy (GTDB): domain Bacteria; phylum Acidobacteriota; class Terriglobia; order Terriglobales; family Acidobacteriaceae; genus PALSA-350. The sequence continues at coordinate 86,322 of CAWJAB010000037.1, read as the reverse complement.
GGTCGCGATCGCGCTGCTGTTGCTGCAACTGGGCCTTCACCACGTCTGCATGCGCTCCCTCGCGGGCAGTCTCCCGCTGTTGGGTAAGCGTGGTGAAGCCGGCGGCTTCGCCAGCGGCGCGGCGAGCCACGTCGACTTTGCGCTCCGCGGCAAGAGCCTGGTAGAAGAGGCCGGTTACGGTAGAGACCAGTCCGCGGCGGGCAATTTCCAGCTCTGCAGTGGCGACGGCCTCCGCGGCGGCGGCGCGCGAGACCGCGGTCACCTGTTGCAGGCCCAGCGTCTCGGTGACGACGGCCTGGCTGGCATACTCGCGAACCGCATTGTTGGCGATGAAGCGCGGAGCGGCCTGGCTTCCGACAGGGCCGCCCCCGTTGGTGGCGCCGTTGGGTTGGGTGTAGAGCACCTGGTTGTGATAACTCGCACCCGGCAGCAGCGCGGCGCGCGCGATGGAGTGGTCAAGCGCGGCGACCTTCTGGGCAGCCACGGCAGCGGCGAAGTTGGGCTCGTTAGCGCGCGCCCGGGCGATAGCCTGCTGCAAGGTTACCGGCGCGGCGGCAGGGCCGTCTTGCTGGCCGAAGGCCGCGTGCAAAGATAGCGCAAAGACGATGAAAGAAAGTCGTGGCATGCGATGCGGCTCACTCCTGCCCGACGACCAGGATGGTAAAGCTGCCGGGGACGATGGCCGGCCGGGGACGCGGGTTAGCCGCAGTCGGGGCCGGGCGCTCGCCGAAAGCGGCGGTGGCCAGGTAGAGCCGGCCGGTCCTTGCGTCCAGTGTCATGGTTCTTGCTCCGCGCTGGGTAGTGAGGGTCTGCAGCACCGGGTAGGTGTCTTTAGTCGCGTCGATGATGGTGAGTGTGCCGCCGCCGTTGGAGGAGAAGGCCAACTTGCGCGAGGAATCGTAGCGAGCCGCGTCCGGACCATCGCCGATCGCCGGGTTGGCCAGGGTTTTGCCGGAGTCGGCATCGACCACCGCCATCTTGCCTCCGTCGCATACCGCGAACAGGCGGCGGCCGGCAGGATCGATCGCCAGGCCGGAGGGCGATTCGCAATTGGTTAACGGCCAGTTGGCGGTGATGGTCATTAGTGTCGCGTTGAAGCGGTCGATTTCATTCTTGCTCTCGATGTTGGCGAAGACTGTGCCGGAGCCATCGGCAACGGGGAACTCAGGCTTGCCGGAGAGTGGGATGGTGGCGATGGCCTTGCGCTGGACTGTGTCAATCACGGTTACATCGCTGCTGCGGCCATTGAAGGCCCAGACGGTTTTAGTTACCGGCTCGAACACAATTCCGTCCGGGTTTGTGCCGGCGGGAATCGAGGCTACGGTGGCAAACGAGGCGCGGTCGAAGACCACCACAGCATTGGCGCCGCCGTCGCTGATGTATCCATACTTACCGGTATCGTCGAGGGCCACGCCGTGAGTGCCCTTTAGCCCAGTGATGCTGCCCACCACTTTGCCGGAATCGGTGTTGAGCACTTCGACCCGCGGTCCGTGGGTCACGTAGAGACGATGGGCCTTGGGATCGGAGGTTAGGTAATCCCACCCGCCCTCGCCGCCAATGGTCCATTGAGTAAGGACGCGGTATGGCTTCTGCGCCAATGCAGAGGCGGGCGTCAGCAACGCGCCGGCGAAGGATGCGGTAAAGGTCAGGGTGCGGAGGAAGGTCATTGGTTCTCCAATCAAATTCAATTTCGCACAGCTACCTTAACGGAAGCTGAAGATGGCACAGCAACAGGGAAGCGGACCATGACCCGGGTCCCAATGCCTAATTCGCTGGCAATCTCGATCGTCCCCTGGCGGCTGGATACGATTGCTTTACAAATAGCGAGCCCCAGGCCGGTTCCGCCGGTATTTCGGCTGCGCGAAGGATCCCCGCGGTAAAAGCGATCGAAGACGTGCGGCAGATCCTGGGGTGCAATGCCGTCGCCATCATCCTCGATGGCGAGCTCTATGCCGATCGCATCGTGCCGCAGCACCGCGCGTATTGCGGATCCTTCTCTACTGTGCTGCAAGGCATTCAGGAGCAGGTTCGCGCATAGGAGGTGCAGCTGCTCGGGGTCGGCATCCACCATCACCGGGCCTGCCGATGACACCAGGATACGGAGTCGCTTGAGTTCTGCCATGGATTCAAATTGGCTGCGACACCTGCTGCAGCGTATCGGCCAGATCGGTTGCGTAGTGTGGCTGGGGCAATTCTGTTTTTGTCTCTACCCTGGCGAGCGTGAGCATTTTGGCGACGGCATCTTCCATGCGGTCGCAATCCAATTGGCATCGCTCGATCCCGCGTTCATACTCGAGCGCGGTTCTTTGTTTCAGGGTCAGCAACTGGAGCGAAGACTTCAGGACAGCGACGGCAGTCTTGAGCTCGTGCGCGGCGTCGCCGACAAACTGACGCTGCTGCATAAACGCGCGCTCCAGGCCGGCAAGCAGAGTCTCGAGCGCGGCCGTGAGCGGCGCCAGCTCCGCGATCGTGCGTGCTCGCTGGGGAGGATGGAAGTTCCATGAGTCCACCGAGACGCCGGAAGCCTGCGCTGCCAGCTCGCGCAAAGGCGCGAGGCCGCGATTCAGAAACCACCAGAGCAAAATGCCTGAGACCGCGAGCAATGCCAGGCTCAGCGAGCGCGTAGAAACCGACCGCCCTCCAAATATCTCTCCAGACGCGATCGACCGGAGCGCCATAAAAGATACTCACGCGGCGCGGGATGCCGCCGCCTTTATCGCCTGGGTCGACGATTCTCAGTCCTTCGATCCTGAGCACGCGGTAATGCGTGCCATGGAGAGATAGCCTGAAGGATCGACCGGCCGAGGCGGCCAGCATGGCCGCATCGGGTCCGGTCCAGTTTGGCGAGTGGCCCAGTACGCGGCCACCGGCATCCTGTACCTCATAGATATCTTCCTTGGGAAAATTCACCTCTGTTCCGTCGAGCATCACGTTGTCTTGCGTGTCTTCCGCATCCTGTACCGCGCCCAGGAGCGAATCGGCCCGCCCGCGCAGCATGATGTCAAAGGAATGGAAGCGGACGTGGCGCTCGTAGAACATCGCCGCGGCCGAGAGGGAAAGGGCGGAGAGCAGTTCTACCAGGAGCACGGTGATGATGAGCCGGCGAGTAATGGAGTAGGACTTCATCGGCTGTCCTCAAAACCCATCAGCAAGCGGTAGCCTCGTCCGCGAAGGGTTTCGATGCTCGGCTGCTGGGTGGCCGCCTCCAGCTTCCGGCGCAGATTGGAGATGTGGGCCTCGATCACGTTGGAGTGATGTTCCCAGTTGTAGTCGTAGAGATGCTCCAGCAGCTCGCGCTTGGATACGATCACCCGCGGGCGATGAAGCAGGTACTCGAGAATGCGATATTCCGTAGGCGACAGATCCACCAGCTTGCCGGAGCGCCGGACGCTTTGCTCAACGGTGTTCACCTCCAGGTCGGCTAAGCGGAGGATCGGGTCGGCGACGCCCTTGCCGCGGCGGATGAGCGCTTTGGCCCGGGCGATCAATTCTCCCAGGTCGAAGGGCTTGCTGAGATAGTCGTCTGCGCCGGCGTTGAGGAGAGTAATGATGGAACTGGCCTCGCTCCTGGCGGTCAGGATGAGCACTGGGGTGGCATCACCGCGGGAGCGCATCTTTTTCAGCAGACCGAGGCCGTCCAGGCCGGGCAACATCAGATCAAGAATGATCAGGTCATAGCAGAGGTTCTCGGCGAGATGCAGGCCGGTGAGCCCGTCTTCCGCGCAATCGACGGCGAAGTTGGGGCCTTCGCGCAGGGCGGCAGCCACGTTTTCCGCCAGCCGCACCTCGTCTTCGACCACCAATACCCGCATGATCGCAGTATCGCCTATGGAAGGTTAAGCGAAGCTGAAGTGAGGAACCGTCCATTCTGGCCGGGATGGCGGCACTTTCGGTTCGGCCGGGGCCGGATTTGGTTCGCGAAATAAGTGCGAATTAAGCTAATTAAGCTAATTAAGTCCGGTTGGTCGGACGGCTGGTGAACGGTTTGGAGCGAATTGGCGTGATTGGTGTCCACACAATGTATAGATTCATTTTGGTGTCGCTTAGTCTGGTTGAGCGTGGTTTATTTTTTGGTGCGCGCGAATACCCAGGGATGAAATTGTCATCCCGACCCAGCGAACCCGATTTCCTGCCTCGCACTGGAGAATTAATCCCGGTAGGGACGGTCCTCACTTGCGATGGATGCCCGGGACTGCGGTTCTCGAATGGTGCGGCTAATTCCGAATCGTCTCTAAGTGCCAGGGCCGGCCACTACTTCGCAAAAGTGGGATCGATTGCCTTCGTCAGGGTTTGTTGAAAAGCCCTCCAAGCGCAAGGGAATCCATCCGCGCCTGTGCTGCAACCTGGAATAAAGACATTCGACCTTGCCGGAGGATTCTCCAACGTGAGCACAGTGAGGTTGCGCATCTGGTCCAGAGTCTGCGCAGTGTAGTAGGCCCTTACTTCGTAGGTTGACGTGCCAGGCTGTTCCCACAGCTCGAAGACGAGGGCCCCTCCTGGCGGGGTGTCATCGCGGCGCCCGTCGACCAGCCAGTTGAGGTTGAGCGTCCCGGCAATGTTTGCCAGATTGGTGTCGTGGCCAACCAGGATGACCGCGTAGTCTCCCAACTTGCCCAGCGCGCCTGGAACCTCTTTGCCCGTGACCGCTTGCTGCAGGGTGTCGAGGATGTGGGCCAGAGCGTTCGATGCCTGCGCGGTTGCCAGGTAGGATGATCGGCGGCCCAGGTCAGAGGCGGCCGTGTGCAGGGCCAGCAGCTCTCTCAGCGTCGCTATATCGACCCTGCCCCAGCCTACCTGGTCCATGGGCAAACCGCTGGTGTATTCGAGCAGGAAATTTTCGGTAATGGTCGACGCAGTACTCAGCGGGCCTTTGAGTGCCGGCAAGATCGCCCTTACCGCGCTTCCAGGCTTGCAGGAATGTCCAGCAACAGCTTGCTCGCGGTATGGCCCGGCTGAGGACAGGGTGAGGCTGCAGAGCACCCGAGAAGGATGCGCTGCAGCCTCTCGAGTTGCGGCCGATAGGCTTCGGTAACACCAGCCGGATTGCTTCCGATACGGCCGGCAATCGACGCGGCCGCGCGTTCAGCATCAAGCCGCCACGTCCCGGCGGTAAGTGGACTGGAAGAGCGCATCAGCCTCGCCCGCAGCCAGGGCCTCGCCGCTCCGATTGCTCGTGCGGAGGACAACCGGGAAACATCCCCGCCGCGAGGGACTTTCCGGTTTCCACGGTGCGCTGATCGCGGTCGGAATAGAAGGAGACGTGGGTAGCGTCATTACATCCGTTGGTTTTGAAGAGCCCCTGCTGCGCGAGGTAAGAGCGGTAGTAGGCGCCGAAGATCGTCATCAGCGTGGCCCCCTGCGGGGTAAGGTAGCCAGGGGGAATGTCCCACCTGGGCCAGGGCTGAGCGGAATACGCGTTCAACTGTTCGGGGTTCCCGGTGGGCGAACGCACGCCATGGCGGCTGACGATGATGACAAACTTCAGCTTGCCCGGCGGACGTTCGCCGCCCCCTGGCGCGACGATCGCAGGCCGCACAAGGCACAGGTGAGAGCATGCAGCAAATCGTACCAGCCGTTGAGGCGATTCATTCTTCATGGGGTGAGGCCGCCTGTGGCTACCAGGTCGAGTAGTGGAGTATCTGAGCCTGCTTGCCTCCTGTCGCCGGAGCCCCGACAAAAAGAGCATGCTGCGAGGGCACCAGCAATCCCGTCTTGGCCCCGGGCGAAGTGTGAATGATTCCCATCGCGCGCACCGTTTTTCCCGCGTCTATCTCGTAGACATCGACCGCTCCGCTGCCCGGCGATCAGATAGATGCGATGCAGCGCCGGATCGTAGAACAGGTCGTCAGCGCCGGCGTCAGAGGGCAGGTCGGCCAGCTCTCCTCCGGATTTTCCATCGACGACCAGCAGGCGGGCGGGCGCGCGGCAGGCAACGAAGAGAACTTGATGTTCTTCGTCATAGGCGAGCGGCACATTATCTTTGGCACGCGTCAGCTTCCAGGCTCGCCGTCTGGGTATGGCTCGTCCCGTCGATCACCACCACCTCCGCGTTCTCGGCGACATTCACAAAGATCCGATCGTTGGTATTGTCGATTTCCAAGCCCTCGGGATGGGTGGCGACGGGGAGGTTTGCCACCACAGTCTGATTGGTCGTATCAATCACCGCGACGCCGGCCGGATTGGCCGCGTCACCTCCGCCGTGGCCAACATAAAGCAGCTTCGACTTCGCATCGTAGACCATGTCATCGGCATCGCCGGAGAGCTTGACAGACTCTGGCCTGATTCAACGGCGAGCCTGCAAATATCTTCAAGTCGCCCTGGGTTCCATCGGCTGCGTACAGGCGTCCAGTTGCGGGGACCCAAGCCAATCCATGGGGTTTACTCACGCCGGTGAGGCTTTCCGTCACCCTTCCGGCTTTTAGCTCCATCACCTCAACCGAGTGATCGCTGGTCGCCGCAATGAACAGCCGGTTCGCATTCCAGGTCCACAGCAAAGTGGTCGAACTTGCCTAGTCCCGGCGGGCAACGGAATCGTTCGTTGCAGCGTCAGCGGGGAAGTTGCCTGGGCCTGTGCAGAAGAGGCGCCCAGTATCAGTAGGAGCACAACGGCAGTATTCTGGGTCATCAATGGCCTTCTCGTGGTGCGCGCTTGCCCAGGATGCTGCTACTCATGGTGCAGGCTCCAGCGCAGGCCGAAGGAATAGGTCGGCTTGTAGTACTCACGCTGGGCAACATATTTGGGACTGCCGTTGTAGAAGCCAAAAACCTCGTTGTTCATGTTCTCGCCGGAAGCCAGCAGCGATGAATCCTTTGGTGATGTAATAGCGTCGCTTTCGCATCCACCTGGGTGTGCGAGTAGAAGTAGTTGTCTCCATTGGGCCCGGCCGGTCCAAAGGGAACAGCGCCCGGTCCGGTGCTCTGGTACTGGTAGGCGTAGATGTTCGCACTGTTATGCGAAATCCCCACAGTCACCAGCGCGCGCTTGGTAGCGTAAGCGGGGCCGATGTTCCACGAGAATGGTGCTTGCCCCACGAGGGGGCGTGTCTGTGCGGTTGGCGAGGTTGTAGTTTTTCGAATTTGTATAGGCGAAGTTGGCAACGATGCGCGCCGCACTGAGCACGCCCGGCAAGTTGCTCAAGTGCTGTTGATACGCCACTTCAAAACCCTGTACATACGCGTGGTCGCCATTTACCTCCTGCTGCGCTTCATCCCCGGCGTACAGCTGAGATAAGGGCGACCCGGTTTCGGGAACGATCGACTGTTCGAGATAGATTGGCTTGGTGATCTGCTTATAGAAGTAACCAGCCTCGATCGTACCGACGGAGGGAAGGTAGCGCTCGTACAACACGTCGAAGTCATTGGCATGCTCCGCAACAAGCGCAGTGTTGCCGATCTGGACAAGATTGTTTCCTGTAGGACCTCCACCGGTGGTGAAGATGACGTAAGGCACCAGCTGATAAGGATCGGGACGAGAGATACCACGTCCGTATACCGCGCGGATATCGGAGTTGGAATCGATGGTGTAGCGAAGCTGGACGCTGGGCAGCGGGTTTACATAAGACCCGCTGCCATATTGCGGCGTGGTGCCTCCATAGTTGCCGTCTGCATTGGTTACGACCTCGTAGCCGGTGTTCGATGTTTGGGTACCTTCGATGCGGAAACCGGTCTGCAGGTGGATGCGGCTGCCCAGCTCGAGCGTGTTCATCACATAGCCCGCTCCCACCCTTTCCTGAAGGTTGTAGTTCGACGCGTCGGAGTTCTGGTGGGTGGTCGCTTCGTCTAGGGGGAGGGATCCTGGGTTGTTTGCCAGATACGCGGTAAAGAGGTTCCAGTTGGTTACCGGAGGCAGGTAATAGCTCCCTCCGTAGTAGTGGGGGTTTTTGAAGGTGCTGAGGAACTGGGTCATCGGTGGCGTATCGCCATTGTCATAAGTCGGCGAATAGGCGAACTGGCCCTTGTGCTCGTTGCGATATTGCGCGCCGAATTCGAACATCAGATGCATGCGTGCCGAGATGGTAGTCGATGCCCATGGCCCCACCTGCCTGGAGATTAAGTTGCGTCGCCTGGCCCGTGGTGAGGTTGATGTCGGACAGTTGATACTGGGTTGGGTCGGTGGCTGCATCGGTCGGGTTGTCGCAGGTGAACTGCGGGCGATACTGGCTGACTGTCGTGGTGGGGCTGTACGCACAATCAGGATTGGCCGCGGAGCTGCTGAAGTCCGCTCCCGGATTGCCCGCCGCGCCGCCAAATCGTGAGTGGGCCGCGGCAATTTGATAGTGAACAAAAGAGTGAGTGAAAACCTGGTTGCCGCCTAGCGCCAGATCCGCGATCTGCAGATTCGGCCGCCGGACACTGGTGTGGAAAGCAGAGCCGCCGGAATTCTTGAAGTCGTACTCATACTTCTGTCCGTAGTCGCGGAAGTTCGAAAACAAGGTGTGCAGGTACAGGTCGGAGTTCTCGGCCAGCTTGTAATCCAGCACCGCCGGCGAAGCCGTAGCGCGAGCGGTCGTAGAGATACTCCCTGCAGGCTCTAGCTTGTCGTAGAGTCGTGTTGACCCATCAGAGTTGAGATCCGGCGAAGGTTCAATGTCGTCTATGCCCCGCCCGTTGTAGTCGTAGCTGTAACCCACCATCACCCCGAAGCGCTTGCCCTGCGGGGTGTTTGGGCCAAACCGTTTGCCCAGCAGCCGAGTTGATGCTGAACATGCTTGCGCGTTCCGGCGATAGGCGTATATCCCCCGATACCCTCTGCCAGGAGATCGGTATTGTCGGCGGTCGCCTGCTTGATACGCAGGTCCACCGAGCCGCCGATGGCGTCACCATCCTGATTCGCGGAGAGCGTCTTATTAATCGCAATCGACCCGATCACATCAGCGGGAATCGTATCCAGGTCAACCTGCCGCACCTGGGGATCGGGTCCTGGCACAACCACGCCGTCAATCGTTGTGTTGCTCAACCGCGGCTCTGTGCCCCGGATCTGGACGTACTGCCCCTCACCTTCATTGCGCTGCAGGGTCACGCCTGGCATACGGCCGACTGCGTCGGCAACGTTCGGCGTTGGGCAGGCTCTGGATCTGGGTGTCGGTCTTGCACATCGATGATGTTGGCGGAAGTACGCTGCTCATTGATCGCTGCCGCATCTCCCCCCAGGCTGGCGTTCACGATCACCTGCTGGTTAGCGGAATTTACTACCAGGGTCACATTCGTGGTCGCTGTCTGCCCCGGGTTCACCACAATGGTGGTGACGGAGCTGTTGAACCCGACATAAGAAACCGTGAGGGTATATGTTCCAGGTGTTAAGTTGGGGATCAGAAAGTTGCCCTGGGCATCTGAAGCGACGGTTGTGGCCGTTGGCTGCAGCGCGATCTGCGCGCCTTGCAGCACTGCGCCAACGGTATCTTTAACAGTGCCATTTATGCTGCCGTTCCCGCTGGAAGCGCCTTTGTCTCCGGCCGCGGCCCCGGCGATCAACGGGAACGGAAGCATGGCAAGCAGGAGCAGCGGTATACGGATGGCTTTTGCGAACATAACTCTCCTTGCAAGATGAGAACCGGAGTTTGTTAAAGCTCCAGTAACATCTTTGCTGTAATGTTAGCGACCGGTGAACTTTCGTTAACCGAGTAAAAGCGGAATTGCATGCTTCAGTAGCATCCGCGTGTTTATTAAAGAGGAGTTAACAGCGCGGTGAAACTTTCCTAAGATTGGGCGGCGGTTTCCTCAACCCGCTTCGCCTGTGTTGGAATGAGAATCGACGGGAGAGGGAGAGGCTCTAACGATGCGTATTCTGGTGATAGAAGACGAACCCCGCATGTTGGCGTTGCTGCACAAAGGACTATCGGAGACATGGTCACGACGTTATGACCGCTTCGGATGGCGCAGAGGGTCTCAAGTTGACCCTGGACCATGAGTTCGATGTTGTTTTGCTCGACGTGGGACTTCCGGATCTGAGCGGTTACGACGTGGCGCAGGTGCTCGGAGAAAGAAACTGCAAGGCCTCCATTCTGATGCTGACGGCTTATAACAAGGAGGATGAAATTGTTCGCGGGCTCAATATCGGCGCCGACGATTATTTGACCAAGCCATTTTCCTTCCCGGAGCTGCTGGCGCGGCTTCGCGCCATCACTCGTCCATCGCCTGAACCGGCACCAATATCGATTCACGGTCGCAGACCTGGTTGTGGATATGGTCCGGCACAAAGCTATGCGGCAGGGCCACTGCCATCGACTTGACGCGAACCGAATTCCTGCTGCTGGAAATGCTGGCGCAGAGTGCTCCGCGCGTGGTCTCGAGAAGCTACGCTGATCGAAGGGATCTGGGGAGGGCCTCACGAAGTCACCGCCGGGGCGCTCGATGTGCTGGTAAATTCTCTGCGCAGCAAGATCGATGCACCGCTTCAAGACAAAGCTGCTTCAAACCGTGCGCGGTTCCGGTTATCTGCTCAGGCCCGAAGCACAGGCCTCAGCTGCAGGACACGCTGCGCGGGAGATCGAGATTCAATGAAACGCGCTGCCCATTCGTCTTCGCCTGACGCTCTGGTATTGCGCCATGTTCGCCGCCGCCGCGGTGCTGTTGAGTATCTCGAGCTGGTGGATGCTGCGGCGGAGCCTGATGGCCACCGAATACCACGAATTGCAAGAGCGCGCCGAAGATGTGCAGCTGCTGCTGAGTGCAGCTTGGCCCTGCACGCCTCGCTGGCATTTCTGCAACAGAAGTTCGCTGAGATTTACCAGGTCAAAGACGATGGCAAATATCTGCAGATCCTCGACCAGGAGGGCAACTGGCTTTACCGCTCAAAGCGCATGACTGACGAGGGCCTGCGTCTCCCCGCGCCGGGAAATCTGCCCCCGCAAGGGACGATCGTTGAATTTCACCAGGGCACGCGTTATGTCATGGTGCTTGCGTATGCGATTCGTGCCAACGGGCGTGTCTATTCCGTGCAGACGGGTATTGCGCTCAACAAGTCGATGGCGCTGCTTTCCGCCTTTGGAGCGCAATTGTTGCTGCTGACGCCGGCGGTGCTGGTGCTGGCGGCGATCGCTGGTCACTTTATGAGCCGCAAAGCGCTTGCCCCGGTGGCCGCCATCGCCAGGGAAGCGCGCCGGATCAACGACAGTAACCTCGATGTTCGTCTCCCGATCGATGAGACCAAGGATGAGATATCGCATCTCTCCGAGACGCTCAATCAGATGCTGGCGCGCGTAGAGTCGGGCGTTCGCAGTATCCGCGACTTCACGGCCAACGCGGCCCACGAACTGCGGACGCCGCTGGCCCTCATCCGGACCGAGGTCGAGGTCGCTCTTTCCAAGCAGCGCGCGGCCGAGGAGTATCGTGAGGCCTGCGAGCAGGTTCAAATGGAAACCGTCCGCATGACCGGCCTAATAGATAGCTTGCTCATATTGGCTCGAGTAGATGCGGGAATGGAGGCGCTGCGTTTCGACTGGGTAGACGTCGAACAAACTTGTCCTTCAGGTTGGAGAAAAGTGGAAGACAGCCACGCGCCTGGCATTTCTGGATTTCAACGTTGAGACCGGCGCAGGAACCGGTCTTTGTCCGGGCAGACGTGAATGGTCTCCAGCGGCTGCTGACGATTCTGCTGGACAACGCTGTTCGCTATACACCGCCCGGAGGGTCGGTCGAGCTTCGAGTTGCCCAACAGGACGGCCGCGTCGTCTTCAATGTTCAAGACACCGGGATCGGCATTGCTCCGGAACATCAACCGAGAATTTTTGATCGGTTTTACCGGGTAGATCGGACGCGGGGCTCAACATCCCGTGGCTCGGGTTTAGGACTTGCGCTGGCGAAATGGATCGCTGAGAAACACGGCACCAGCCTTACTGTGGAGAGCAGTGTGGGAAAAGGCAGCACCTTCGGATTTGCGCTGCCCTCGATCATCGGTGCACCTCCATCGAGCGCCGACGCAGCCGAGTACTCCGTCAGCCGAACCTAGAGAGCGTTGGCGCAGGCCGCTGGACGTGCGCTCGATTCTGCCGGTTAACATTAGCCGAGAATTCACAAAGTAGGCCGCGTCCGCGGCCCCGCTGCGTTTGCTACTTTCTCCTCAGGAACTCTTAGATTTCCTTTACCGGATTTTTACCTGCCAGCAATGCATGTGACCGGGGTTCGGGTAACCATGTTGCCGGAGGTGATCATGAAGACAAAAATGGCTCTGCTTTCGGTCGTGGCTGCGTGCTTGTCGGTTTCCGCGATGGCGCAAGATAGCGATTTCGCCAAAGGTCCCATCAAGCGTGTTCTGCTGATCAGCGTCGACGGCATGCACGCTGTCGATTTACAGAACTGCGCGAACGGCATCAGCACGGTCAACAATGGTGAGCCGTACTGCCCCGCGCTCGCTGCCCTGGGCAATAAGGGCGTCAACTACGTCGCCGCAAGCACCTCGAAACCGTCGGACTCTTTTCCCGGCTTGATCTCGATCGTCACCGGGGGCAGCCCTGCGCTGACAGGGATTTACTACGACGTCGCCTATTCACGGAATTTGGACGCCCCGGCGAAGACCACCGGCAACGGCCTTGCGGCCGGCCCGTGCACCCCTTTCGCGGCCCCGACCGGAACCACAACTGAATATGAAGAGGGCATCGACATCGACCAGACGAAAGTGAACGGCGGCGCGCCCGGTGCGGCCTTGACCGATGGGGGCATCGCCTCCATCGATCCCAAGAGGCTGGTTCGCGACCCCAATCAGGGTTGCAACCCTGTTTACCCTTGGAATTTCGTCCGCGCCAACACTATCTTCAGTGTGATTCACGCGGCCGGCGGATACGCGGCATGGTCCGACAAGCATCCTGCATACTCGGCGGTAGCCGCTGGTCTTGGCCCCATTGCTCTCGACGATTTCTACGGCCCTGAAATCAACTCCAGCGTAATCGCCGCTGCCTGGGGTTAAGACCCCCACTGGCGTCTCCTGTGCCACCGTCCCCGATACAGGCGCGGATCTAACCGCCTGGACCAACAGCTTCCAGAACATTCAGTGCTATGACACCTTGAAAGTGGATGCGATTCTGAACGAGATCGACGGCAAGAACCACCTGGGCACGAAGAAGACCGAAGTGCCCACCATCTTCGGCATGAACTTTCAGGCGGTGAGCGTCGGCCAAAAGTTAATTGAGCAAAGCATCAGCACGTCAGGTGGCTATCTGGATGCAGCCGGCACGCCCACCGATGAGCTGCTGGGCGAAATCAAATTCGTCGACGCCTCGATCGGGGCCTTTGTCAGCGAGCTGAAAAGCAAGGGTCTTTACGATACGACCCTGATCGTGATCACCGCCAAGCACGGCCAGTCTCCCATCGATCCCAGCCGATACGTCTCTCAGCTGATCAATGGTACGTCGCCCGTTACTTTGCTTTCTAACGCGGGCTACATTCCATTCTCTGAATCCACCAACAATCCCACCGGGATTGGGCCGACAGAGGATGATGTCTCCCTGGTCTGGCTGAAGAGCCCCTCCGATACCGACGCCAGCGTAAAAATCCTGGAAGATAATGCTTCGGCCTCAGGAATCGCGTTGGGGCAGCTCTACTACGGTCCCTCGCTGGCGCTCAACTATAATGACCCAACCCAGGACCCGCGCACGCCGGACATCATCGTAACCCCGAACGTCGGCGTTACTTACTCGGGCAGCGTCAAGAAACTAGCCGAGCACGGCGGGTTTGCTCATGACGACACCAATGTCGTCATGCTGCTGTCCAATCCATCATTCAAACCCAAGACAGTCCGCGTTGGGGTGGGGACTGCGCAGGTGGCGCCCACCATCCTGAAAGCTCTCGGTCTCAGCCCCTCTTCGCTGTACGCCGTTCGAGTCGAAGGCACGCCCTTTCTTCCTGGCGTCGATCTGAAGTAAATCGAGGTAACAACCCCCGGTCAGCCGGCAGTGGACGCTCCTTTGCGGAGCGTCCACTGTTTTTGCTCAAACCCTAGCACCCGCATTCTATTTCTCTTTGTCTTCTCCGGGCGGTGGGGCATTTGGGTTGACTCCGTCTTTGGGCGGCTGCCATCCGTCGTTCGACGGACCATTCTGGAAGAACAGGGAATCCTTGCTATAGGGCCCGGTTGCATATATGGCGTTGGCCTGGCCGAAAATCTTACCCGCACGCAATGTGTCGTCGTGAACCTTCGTAACTAACTGGTGATAGCGGTCGTCCGTCTGCTGAAATCCAGAGAACCAGCTAAGGTCGTTGTTTCCAATGATCACAACATCCACGCCCTGGAACCGAAGCAATGTCATAAGCATTGGCGACACCGGTCGGCGTCTCGATCATAATCACCACTAGCATGTTGTCATTAATGGTCTGGTGGTAGTTGATGCCGTTGATACCCCAGATGGCAGGCAGCCTGTCCCTGGCCGGTGCTCCGTCGCGCCACCGGTGGATAGCGAGCCCACTTGGCCGCCTCCCGCGCCCGGTCAACATCGTCGACGGTTGGGATGATCACCCCCAGCGCGCCGATGTCGGTCGCGTGCTGGATGTGCCATTCCTGCGCATCCGGCAGCCGGATCATGGGGATCGCCGTTGACCCGCGGGCACGCCGCGATCATCTTCTCAATATCCGCGAACTCCAGCGTGCTGTGCTGCATCTCGAACCAGGTGAAATCGTAGTGCTTTGCCCGCTCGCAGTAGCCGGCGGCATCGGGCTTCGATTGGGTAAAGCTGAAGACCTGCTTGCCATCAAGAAGCTTCTGCTTGGCGGTGTTATACAGAGCGGTCTTCGTCGCACCGCTTTGCGCTACCAGCGGCAGGGCCAGGGCGAGCAATGAGCAGACAAGGAATAGCGTCTTCATGGCAGCAAAACCAGACAGCCATCCTTTATAGACCTAAACTCTGCTCCGTGGCGATGGGGTATAACTATCACCGGAGATTGATCGTGCACGCATCCAGTTTCCGAAAGACCCTACTCTTCGCGATGACGTTGCTCTTCACTTCGGCTGCCATGGCGCAAGAGAGAGCGACCTTCAGATAGACTGCATCGATGGAGAAATCCCTCATTGAAGGCTGTCATGCTGTGCTCTGCCGCGGCCGCCTCTCTATTGGTATGCCTGGCGCTCGCCGCTCTGGCTCAGCCCGGTAGCAAGGTCAGGATTGGCTACTGCGGTTCGTTGAAGGACATCGAGGCGGTCAAGGCTGCTGGGTTCGACTACATGGAAGTGCGCACCACGGAAATAGCCACGCTGTCCGATGAGGATTATGAACGGGCAGCTGCCAGGTTCAGGAGTGTGGGACTTCCAGTCTTGTCAGCCAATTTGTTTCTCCCCCCCGGGCTTAAAGTCACGGGACCTGGGCTCGACAAAGGAGGGCAGATTCTGTATGTCCGCCGGGCGCTCGAACGATTGTCCCGCTTAGGTGTGCATCTGGTCGTCTTTGGCAGCGGCGGCGCGCGTCAGGTGCCCGAGGGATTTTCCCGGCAAGAGGCTTTTGAACAACTGGTGGACTTTGGCAAACGCATCGCGCCAGAAGCGCGATCGCGCAACATCACCATCGCGATTGAACCGCTGCGCAGGCAAGAGAGCAATATCATCAACAACACCACCGAGGCGCTGGCGTGGGTGAATGCGGTGAACGATCCCAACATTCAACTAATGATCGATTACTACCACTTCCAAGTGGAAAAAGAAGACCCATCCGCCATTTTGCAGGTTAAGGACCATCTGCGGCATTTGCACATGGCAAATCCAAACGGCCGAGTCATGCCGCTGAAATGGGATGAATACGATTACGCGCCGTTTTTCGCAGTTCTGCGCCAGATCCACTACGACAGGTTGATTAGCCTGGAAGCTTCTACCAACAATCTGCAGGCAGAGGGTCCGCAGTCGATAACGTTACTACGGCATGCGTTCGAACCGTGATCTTTGCCACAGGAACGGAAGGACTGGCTCCGCAACAAACCCACTCAAGCCAAAAGAAAGCTTGAATGGGCCACGCAGTTGTTAGCGGCGGTGTACAGAGCCCGGGGTCGTCGCGGACCCCTTCCCTCTGCTGCGTGGCGGTATGGGGTATAACTATCACCGGAGATTGATCGTGCACGCATCCAGTTTACGAAAGGCCCTGCTCTTTGCCACGACGTTGCTCTTCACTTCGGCTGCCATGGCGCAAGAGAACGCGACCTTGACCGTCGACCTGGGGCAGGCCAAGGCGCAGGTAAGTCCGCAGTTGTACGGGTTGATGACAGAAGAGATTAACTACTCCTACGATGGCGGTCTCTATGCCGAGCTGGTAAGGAATCGCACCTTTCACGACAAAGGCAAAATACCCCCAAGCTGGTTCCTCTACGAGTCAGGCAGCGCATCGGCATCGATGACCATCGATCACGACACCGGCCCCAGCGCGGCGCTGCCGTTAAGCCTGCAACTTACGGTCAAGAGCGCAAGCGCTCAGGATCAGGCCGGCATCAGCAACCTGGGGTACTGGGGATTTCCCGTACGGCCGCAAACCACCTACCACGGCTCGTTCTACGCCAAGGCAAGCGATGCGTCGATGGGGCCAGTCACGGTGAGCCTGGTGGAAGATCAGACCGGCAAGGCAATCAGCACCACGGTGGCGGCGATCACCACTGCGTGGCAGCAACACGAGTTCACTCTTCGTTCCAGCGCTGCGGCGCAATCTTCGCAATACCACCTGGTGCTGTCGGTGGGCAAACCGGGAACGGTCTGGTTCAGCCTGGTATCGCTTTTTCCGCCCACCTACCATGACCGCCTCAATGGAAATCGCATCGACCTGATGGAGAAACTCGCGGCGATGAAGCCGGCGTTCCTGCGCTTTCCCGGGGGCAATTATCTCGAGGGCGACCACATCAGCGAGCGCTACGAATGGAAAAAGACCATCGGCCCGCTGGTCGATCGCCCAACCCACCCCAGCCCCTGGGGCTATCGCTCCAGCGATGGCATGGGATTACTCGAGTTCCTGGAGTGGTGCGAAGACCTGAAGATGCAGCCGCTGCTGGCCGTCTATGCCGGCTATTCCATGAAGCAGGAGTTTGTAAAGCCGGGGCCCGACCTGGATCCCTACATCGCGGATGCCCTGGATGAGATCGAGTACGTCACCGGCGACGCGAGCACGAAATGGGGCGCGGAGCGGGTCAAGGATGGGCACCCCGCGCCGTTCAAGCTGAGCTATGTCGAGATCGGCAACGAAGACTGGTTCGACAAGTCCGGAAGCTACGGCGGGCGCTATGCCCAGTTCTACAAGGCGATCAAGGCCAAATACCCCGATCTGCAGCTGATTGCGACCACCCCGGTCACCACCATGACGCCCGACGTAATCGACGATCACTTCTATCGTCGTGCCCAGGAGTTCTACGACGACGTGAACCACTACGATAAGACCGATCGCAAAGGCCCCAAGATCTTCGTTGGGGAGTGGGCCACGCGTGAAGGTCTGCCGACGCCCAACTTCGGCGCGGCGCTGGGAGACGCCGCCTGGATGACAGGCATGGAAAGGAACAGCGACATCGTGATCATGGCCAGCTACGCGCCGCTGCTGGTCAACGTAAACCCCGGAGGCATGCAGTGGGAGTCGGACTTGATCGGCTACGACGCAATGACCAGTTATGGCTCACCCAGCTACTATGCCCAGGTCATGTTCAGCAACCATATCGGCGATCAGATATTGAATGCGACGCTTGAAGGGACGGCTCCTAAGTTGTTCTATTCCGTTACCCGTAAGTCCAGCGATGGAACCATCTATCTCAAGCTGGTCAATGCCAGCTCCGCGGCGCAGCCTTTGCGCCTCCAACTCAACGGAGGCAAAGGCATCGACAAGAATGGCAGGCTCATCGCCATGTCGGCCAAGACCACCGCGGCTACCAACAGCATCACGCAACCTGCGGCGATTGTGCCGGTGGAGAGTGGGCTGCACGATGCGGGAGCCCAGTTCTCGCACACCGTGCCGGGGTATTCGATCGAGGTTCTGGAGTTGAAAGCGCGATGACAAGAGTGGCACTGATCCTGTTTTTCCTGGTGAGCCCCTGGCTGCCTACGCCCAAGGCACGGGCGTCCATTACCTATTTTCCCGAGCGCAAGGTCTGGGTGCTGCAGGCAGGGGAAGCGACGTACGCTTGTCGGCGTGAACGAACGGGGCGAGCTGCAGGCCATCTATTGGGGGCCGCGGGTGCAGCGTGAAGCAGATTTTTCCCCGGCGAGGAGCCTCCCGGAAGTGGCCTCGGTTGATCTCTCGACCACGACCACTCCGCAGGAGTACCCGGGATGGGGCTCAGAGCTTTACACCGAACCAGCCTTGAAGGCCACCTACGCCGACGGAAATCGAGACGTGGTGCTGCACTTTGTGCAACAGCACATTGACGGCGAAACCCTGGAGATCGAGCTGAAGGACGTTGCCTCCGCACTCGATGTCCACCTCTACTACCGTGTCTTTGCGGCCAACAACATTATTCAGCGGTGGTCACGGATTGAAAACCGAACCGATCAGGCCATTACCCTGGAGAGCGCGCAGTCGGCCGCCTGGACGCTGCCGCGAGGCGAGGGTTACGGCTGGCACTCCCTGACCGGCCATTGGGGTGCGGAGGGGCAACTGCATTCTGCGCCGGTGCAGACCGGGTACACAAGTCATCGAAAGCCGCCGGGGCAGCACCTCGCACCAGGCGAATCCATGGTTTGCCATCGACCGCCCCGATCAAACAACCGAGGAGAACGGGCCGGTGTGGTTTGGCGCGCTGGGCTGGAGCGGGAGCTGGCGCATCACCGTGGAGCAAAGCGCGATGCAGCAATTGCGCGTCACCGGCGGATTTAATACCTTCGATTTCGGCTATCGCCTGAAACCCGGCGAGCAGCTGGAGACGCCACCGTTCTATGGCGGGTTTACCGAAGGCGGCATGGGCCAGGCGTCGCGGCTGCTGCATCGCTTTGAGCGGCAGTCCATTCTGCCTGGCGGTGAGAACGCCGCGCTGCGCCCCATTCTCTACAACTCCTGGGAAGCGACGGAATTCAATGTCGACGAGGCCGGCCAGTTGGCCCTGGCAGAGCGCGCCAGCAAACTCGGGGTGGAGCGGTTCGTCATCGATGATGGGTGGTTCGGCCAGCGCAAGAACGACCATGCAGGCCTGGGCGATTGGTATGTGAACCCGCAGAAGTTTCCTCACGGTCTCAAGCCGGTCATCGATCGCGTGCACGCACTGGGCATGGACTTCGGTATCTGGGTAGAGCCGGAGATGGTAAATCCAGACAGCGACCTGTATCGCAAGCACCCGGAGTGGGCGATGAATTTTCCCGGCCGCCCGCGCACCGAGGCCCGCAACCAACTGCTGCTCAACCTGGCGCGCGACGATGTGAAGGATTACGTCTTTCAGTGGCTGGACCAGCTGGTCACCACCAACGATATTGCCTTCCTGAAATGGGACTACAACCGCAACTGGTCAGAACCAGGCTGGGACGCCGTGGCCCCCGAGGACCAGAAAAAGATCTACGTGCAGTATGTTCACAACCTTTATGACATTCTCGAGCGGCTGCGCGCCAAGCATCCCAAGCTGGAGATCGAATCGTGCTCCGGCGGCGGTGGACGGGTGGATCTTGGCATCCTGCGGTACACCGACGAGGTGTGGACGTCGGACAATACCGATGCGCTGGACCGGCTCACATTGCAGGATGGCTTCACCCATGCCTATAGCCCGGGCATCATGATGGCCTGGGTCACGGATGTGCCCAACGGCATGAATGGGCGCAGCGTCCCCCTCAAGTTTCGCTTTCTGGTGGCCATGAACGGCTCGTTGGGGCTGGGAGTGAATCTGAACAAATGGACGCCGGAGGAGATGCAACTGGGCGCCCGCTACATTAACTATTACAAACGGGTTCGGCGCACGGTGCAAAGGGGAGCGCTCTATCGCCTGATGGCGCCCGAGGGCAGCGAATTTTCCGCCAACGAGTACGTCTCGACGGATGGACAGCAGGCTGTGCTCTTTGCCTTTCTTCATTCACAACGCTTTCGACACGCCCTTTCCCACGATCTTTCTCCGCGGCCTGGCGGAGGACGCGGTCTACAAAGTGGAAGCGATCGATCCCGGCCAGGTGCGAGAGCTGGGGAACGTAAGTGGCGCCTACCTGATGCACCACGGCGTCGACCTGAATCTACGGGGCGACTACGACAGCACCTCCCTGGTGCTGGAGAAGATGCCTTAAAGGAACCTTTGTAGACACAGGGACCACTGTTTCCCGCGGGAGATCATCTCAGCACTACTCTTCGAGAACTTTGCCGAAGATTAGGGGTTAGGCTCAAGTGGGCCTGACTTTTTGGCTGCGAAGGCTCTTGCGAGGAACAGATTGATGAGCAAAACACGAGGTTTGGGACTTGCCGCGGTATTGGCGATTTTGATAACGGTGGCGGGTTGCCACAAAGACAACCCCGATCAAGTGGATGCCGCCGCGAACGGAAACCTGGCGCCGGTGAGTGACACCAGCGGAGCGGCTCCGGTCAGCGAAGCTCCGGCAAGTGCTCCGGCTTATCCGCTCCGGCTGCCCCGGCTAGCTCCAGTCAACAGGCGGCCCCGGCGGCGAATTACTCTGCGCAAGACCAGCAGCCCCAGCAACAGCAACAGCCGCAGTATCCTCAGCAGCAGCAACAGCCGCCAGTATCCCCAGCAACAGCAACAACCGCAGTATCCTGTTCAGGACCAGCAACAGTTTGCTCCGCCATCAGAGCCGCAGTATCAGGACGCAGGGTTACCAGGATCAGGGTTACCAGGACGGATACCAGGTTGCCGATTACGCTCCCGAGCCTCCTCCTCCTTTGCCGGAATATCAGCAACCGCCATGCCCGGAACCGAACTACATGTGGACCCCGGGCTACTGGGCCTATGCTCCGGAGGGCTATTACTGGGTTCCGGGAGTTTGGGCCGCTGCCCCGTATCCCGGGGCTCTATGGACGCCAGGCTACTGGAGCTACGATTACGGGCCGGTATGGGTGGCATCGGGGGTTTTGGGGCCGCTATATCGGCTACTACGGGGGCGTGAACTACGGCAACGGCTATGTCGGCCGCGGCTACTACGGCGGATATTGGAACAACAACCAATTCAACTACAACCGCCAGGTCACGAACGTGAACACCACGATCATCCACAACACGTACATCACCAACGTGACCAACATCACCACGTACAACCGGGTGAGCTACAGCGGTGGGCGTGGTGGCGTGAATCTTCCCCCGACCGCGGCGGAATTGGCCGCCCTGCGCCAACCCCGTCTACCCCCGTTGGCCGTCCAGCAACAAAACCAGGTGAGGGCAGCCGCCAACCGGGCACAGTTTGCGTCGGTGAACCGTGGCCGGCCGCAGACGGTGGTATTGAGCCAGCCCCTGCCGGTCGAACGGCGTCAACCCATTGCAGTTGCAGCGGTCCAGCAGCGCCAACTGGCGAGGCCGGTCAACCAGCCAGTCCAGGCAGCACGGCCGGTGCAGGCGGAACGGCAGGCGCCCCATTCAGCAGGAGCGGCCGGCGCCACAAATACAGCACCCGGTTCAGCAGGAGCGGCCGGCTCCACAAGTACAGCACCCGGTTCAGCAGGAACGGCCGGCTCCGCCGATACAGCACCCTGTTCAGCAGGAGCGGCCGGCTCCGCCGGTACAACACCCGGTTCAGCAGGAGCGGCCGGCTCCGCAAGTACAACACCCGGCTCCGCAAGAGCGGCCGGCTCCGCAGGTCCAGCACCCGGCTCCGCAGGAGCGGCCAGCTCCGCAAGCAACGTCCGGCTCCACAAGAGCGGCCAGCTCCACAGGCACGGCCAGCCCCGGAAAAACGGCCAGAGACAGAAGCTAAGCCCAATGAAGAGAAGCCGAAGGAGGAGAACCCTCATCCTGAGGATCAAAACCCGCGGCGCTAGCGATCGGGCTATAAGAGTCCGCGTGAGAACCGGGATGGGTCCCTCTGCATGACCCCCAGGTCGTAGACAGCGAGACCTGGGCCACCCATCATGGCTTTGGACTTATGTGGATTTATGGCGGTGGTTCTAGGCGTGAAGAGCAGTACCTCAGCAGCAAAAGCCGTCACTGCGCGGGCGCATTTACGGCACGGCTGAAGCCGTGGCCCTTCGTACAGAGCGACTTTTTCGGCAGCGTGTCAGCCCTTAGCGTTTCCTGGCCTCTATCAGCGTTTGGTAGAGGTCAATGGTCTGGTCGCCAATCCGGGTCCAGCTGAACTTCTCTTCCGCGCGCTTCCGGCCGGCTTCTCCAAAGCGTTTGCGCTTGGCTGGGTCGGCCAGCAGATCACTGAGTTTCGCCGCCAAATCCCTGGCAAAACGATCGGGATCACGGGGAAAACTGGTCACTGGATCCTGATCGAAGGGCACCAGGTAGCCGGTCTCGCCGTCGACCACGACCTCCTTGATACCGCCCGTGGCACTGGCCACGACCGCTGCCTGGCATGCCATGGCTTCCAGGTTGATGATGCCGAACGGTTCGTAGACCGAGGGACAGCAAAACACTGCGGCGTGGCTGTAGAGCTGGATGGTCTCCTGCTTGCTCAGCATCTTATCGATCCAGATCACCCGCGGATTAAAGGAACGTGCCTCCTCCACCTTGCGCCGCAACTCGGCGGAAATCTCCGGAGTGTCGGGCGCGCCGGCGCAGAGAACGACCTGGGTACCCGCGGGCAGGTAGCGAATCGCGTCCACCAGGTGGGTTACGCCCTTCTGGCGGGTAATGCGCCCCACAAACAGAACGTACGGAACAGCGGGGTCGACGCCATAAGCCGTCAAGGCCGTAGTGTCGGCGGTCTTCTGATATTGATCCAGGTCGATTCCGTTATAGATCACGTGCACCCGCTCCGGATCGACGGGGTAGGCGCGCAATACGTCTTCCTTGGTGCCGGAGGAGACGGCGATCACCGCGTCCGCGTCCAGAATCGCGGTGCGCTCCATCCACGAGCTCATGGCGTAGCCGCTGCCCAACTGCTCCGCCTTCCATGCCCGCAGCGGTTCCAGGCTATGGGTGGTGAGCACAAAGGGAACGCCGTACAGTTTCTTCGCCAGGTAGCCGGCCATGGAGACATACCAGGTGTGGGTGTGCACCACGTCAATTCCCGCCAGGGCCTTGATCTGGGTCAGGTTCAGTGACAACGCCTCCAGGGCGCCTTTGAACTTCTCTTCCGTGCCCTGGGTAATCTCGCTCCAGGGTTCCTGGCCGCGCACATGCAGGTTGCCCTGGTCGGAATGCTGCTGCCCCCAACAGTGGACTTCGACCTCAATCTTCCGCGCCAGCTCGCGGCTTAGATACTCCACGTGAACTCCGGCCCCGCCGTAGACGTGTGGCGGGTATTCCCGTGTGAAGAGTCCTGCTCGCAATTCTTCCTCCCGCGTCACATCATAACTACACCTGCCGGCGCACTTCTGTCACTCAGCGCGCGGCGGGATCGTATTGCAGCAAGAATTTGCCCACGGAGAAACCGCGGGTCAGGGTGATGTGGTGCGAGCGGGCGATATCCAGCCGCTCGAAGCCGCTGCTGGGCCAGTTTTCAAGCAGCGAGCGCATGCGCGCCAGGTCGAGCATGCGGCTGGCCAGCGGGGAGCCCTGCAGCCTCTCCAGCTCGCGTGGCCATTCTGCCCCGCACGGCCTCAAGGTTCAGGTACCAGTCGGCGGATTGGCGGCCTCGTATCGTCCGGTTCAGGGTGCTGGCGGGCAGCCGTCCCACCATGGCGCGGCGGGCCAGGGAACGCATTTGGCCGCCGCGAAGAAATTCTTCCAGGGGCACGGTGAGGCAGAACTCCACCACCCGGCGGTCAAACGTCGGATCGCGATAATCGAGCTGCCATCCCCCCTGGGAGGCGACATTGGTTTCGCTCACATCGCCATATTCGAGCATGGTGCGCAGCATGCTGCGGCCGTCCGATGTGGTCCGGTTCAGGTCGTGAAGGGCGTCTCGCTGCAGGTCGGGACGCTGGGCGATCTCGGGGTTCAGCGGGGTGTAGTCGAAGGAGAAGTTGCGCATGTGCGGATCGGTCATGCGGCGCAGCCAGAAGGGCAACGACGGCCACACTGCGTGGCGAACCATCAAGCGCACCGAGGCGCTGTGCGCTTGCCGCAGTTGCCAGGCGACCCGGGCCAGCGTTCTCCACTGACCGGAGCGAAACCATACTGACAACGCGGGCATCCCTTCATAGCTCAGCGTCGAGTTGCCGCAGTTTCCGTTGAGCAGTACGGTGATGCCTGCTTCGCGGGCCCGCGCCATGATGGCGTTCGACCAGACTTCATTGCTGGGTCCGTAGCACGGGTGGTCATAAAGATTGTTGTTGTGGTCGAGGATGTCGAGGAACGAAGTTGCGCTGGAATCCACCAGCACGTGGCGCATGTTTGGGTAGAGCGCAGCCACTTCGGCAGCCGCTTCTCCCTCGTTGTCAAAATGAGTTGCGCTGCCAGGGCTTTTGAAGGTGCTGCGAGGCACGGCGGTGAAGCAGGTGATCTCAGTACCGCCAAGCAAGCGGGCCGCGGTGGCGGCGACCGCACCGCTATCCAGGCCGCCGCTCAATTGCGCGCCGACGCCGCCGGGCGTACGCAGGCGCGTGCGCACTGCCTGGTCAAATTTCTCCCGGAAACAATCGAGGTACTCCTCAGGGGAGCCCAGGCGCAGTTCCGGCAGATGATCGGTTTGCCAATGACGCCAGAGTCTTTTCTTGTCGCGGTGAATGCTCAGCGCGCATCCGGGTGGCAGGCTTTGTATATTGCGGAAGATGGTGCGCTCGGTTGAGATGTTGGCGAGCATCAGGTAGCGGGCGACGTATTCCTCGTCGATCTCGCTTCCTACAAAGCTTAGGGGGTGCAGGCCCTTGGGCATGGAGGCGAAGGCGAAGCAGTTGGCCGCGGAAGCATAGACCAGAGGACGTTCCCCGGTATGATCGCGAGCCAGGAAGAGATGTTGTTCCTGTTGGTTCCACACGGCGAAACTGAACGCACCGGAGAGATGATCGACACACTCCTCGCGCCAGCGCTGCCACGCGGCCAACAGCACGTCGCTGTCGGCCATGACGGCAGCTTGCTGGCTGGAGAAGCCCAGCTCCAGCCCGAGCTCCTGGCGGTTGTCCAGACGTACATCGGCCACCAGCGCAGTGACCCCGGCAGCGGAAAGCGGCTGGCGATCGAAGCCATCTTCCGGGAGGAGGCGAAGCAGGCAGCGCCCCATGGCGATCGAAGCGCCGGTGTACTGCGCGCTGTCTTCCGGGCCATAGATGCTGAGCGCCTTGAGCATGGCTTGACATGCTGCGACCACCGGGATTCCGCCATCGAACGACCAGATCCCCGCGATTGCACTCATACCAACAAGTTAAAGCAGTTTCGCAATTACTGCGGCCTTTTAGAAATCGAGAGGTGTGGTTTTCGTTGGAGGAAACCACGAAAAGGCCTATCTCTTCCGTATGCACCAATCGCGAAACTGCTCTAGCGCGCGAGCGCGCACCGCCACAACCCTCAGTAGCCGTGACAAATGACGGAGCCACCAAAGGAAGCGGAGTGATCAACCCTGAACTTTGAATGAGAGGTAAATTATCGAACGAGAACCCCTGGAAGAAATACGCATTGCAGCGCGCGTGGGCGCGAAGCCCTTAAGACTTGGGTCGATTAAAGTGGCCGCCAGGTCCGTCTGGTGTGTGAAGATGGGTGCCGCTCTCAGCACTCTTAAGGGCGATGATTTGCAGCGACGGAGTGACCCACGGCCTTTTAGCCAGTCCATTAACCTGGCCAGTTGCGCCGTGATCTTGTACGTCGTAGCTGTTCATGCGAAAGCTCCCTGGAACCCGTGATTTTGGAATACGCCCTGCCACTCGCTACAGCTAGAGCGTAACGCAGGAGGGGGGCACCGTCAATGCGTTCCCCCACGTGATAGTTACTAGAGTAGATACTAAACCCTGGGTCCCGGGTTTTCTACACTCTTAAGGGTTAACTTGCTATAGTCGCCGCTCACACTTTTTGGGGATAAAGGATGAAACGAGTTGCAGAGTACCTACTTGGTGGGATTCCTCTCGTCTCTGAAATTCCGCTTCCGGAATTGCCTCTCGTACAACACAACGACGCTGAGTTGCATCCGGTCAACATCCGATTGGGCGGCGTGCCCAGCCATTTGCCGGATGCGGTTGAGCTGGATCCGTATTGCTTCGCCACCTCCGCGCAATATCTTTTGTGCATTCCAGGGATCGCGCGTTACCTGGTGACCGGCGGACGCGAGATTGTGGTCGAGCCGGATGCGGGTGCTCTCCCACTCGACGTGCGAACTTACTTGCTGGGCTCCATCTTTGTTGTGCTGTGCCAGCAGCGCGGGCTGCTTCCACTGCACGCAAGCGCGATCGGCGGCAGATCGGGAGTGGTGGCGTTCCTGGCGCATTCGGGCCGAGGCAAGTCGACATTAGCCGCGCATCTTGCCCAGCGCGGCTTTGACGTGCTGGCGGATGATGTTTGTCTCATCGACACCACGCAGCCGGGTACAGCCATGGTGATCCCCACTGCTCCGTGGCTGAAGCTGTGGCGCAATTCTCTGGAAAATCTGGGAAGGCAAGCGGAGGGATTGGAGCGGGTCTTCAGTGAGGACGAGAAGTATCGCCTGCCGCTTGCGACCGTGCTGGAACCGGAGCCCATTCGCAAACTGGTGTTTCTCGAAGGCAATGAAGTGTCTGCAACAGCGATTGAAGAGGTCTCTCGTCTCGAGGCAGTTCCGCTGCTGATGAATCTTACCCATCACGCATACCTGCTGGAGGCAACAGGCCAGCGTGAGGAAAATTTTCTGCGTTGCGGCCGCGTGTTGTCACAAGCCACGGCATACCGGTTGAACCGTCCGTGGGGTCTCACGCACCTGGAGTCCACAGTGGACGCGTTGGAGAGTCTCCTGCTGGAGGAGTAAGCGTCTCGTAGCGAGTCGCGTGAAACTCTTCACGCAAAACCGTGAGTAGGTGCCCAGGTCTCGAACCGCTTTTAAGGGAAAGTGTTGAGGACGGTGAATTGCGACTCGACATCTCCGCCCACTACGGTGCGATCGCCGACTTTTACCCAGGTGTGCGCCTTAAGCTGATCCGCATCGCGCGTGACGCCGTAAAAGAGCTTGCTCGCAATGTGCCGGCGGCGAAGCATGAAGTAAGCTGCGAGGCATTGAGGAAAACAAACGAAGGTCAACGGGCCGTGGCGCACCACCGCGCCGATCGACCACTCAACCCGGCGAATGGTCTCGAGGGCCTTCGCCTGCGAAACGGAAGACAGCGCCTGGGCGTCCGTGCCCATCCAGGCAGTGAGCCGTTGCACAGGAAGAAAATTGAGCGCGAGGCGGAAGAAGGTGAGCATGCACGCTGCTTCTACCGCCAGGGCAATGTCGGCGGGCGTCAGTTGCCTGATACGCCGGAACGTGATTCGCGTTGACGGCGAGCGGCGTTCCGTGGGCGCCGTTCGCACCAGCCTGGCTTGCACAGCGTGGCTGAACATAGCCAGGCGATGGCGCAGGTGGAAGGCCAACCAATCGAGAGGACTGAGCAGCGCATAAAGAGGGAAGAGCGCGTCGGGCAGATCGAATCGGTGCCAGACACGAGGGCGGAACAGAGAGCGCTCGATGAGGTCGAAGCGATAGCGGACCGAAGAGTGCAGGCGGAATTCATTCAGAAAATATTGGGTGGAGGGTATTGCTTCCCGTATCGGGCGATATTGGTTCGAGGTCATGAGCCGTTTGCCGAAGCGCAGAATGTGCGCGACTTCCGGATGATTGCGATCGAGGCACTCTGCCTGCATTGGCTGCGGATCATAGCCAAGAAGATCCTGGCAAAGAAGGATAGCGGCGCTCAATTGCGGTAGCGCCTGCTGCGTGGCCGCCAACGCGGCGGTGGAACGAAGTTGCTGCGCATCCATGGTGCGCAGAAGAGCCGCGATATCGGCCAGCCACTTAAGACGCAGCCAGCCGTCGAGCGCTCCATGCACGCAGAGATAGAGCAACAACTGCGGAGCGGGCAATGTCGGAATGCGCTCGGAACCAAGATTGATCCAGTCCTCGCCAACCTGCTCGAGACGAGCGTTGGCGGGCAGCCACGGGTTGCGGAAAAGACGCCAGTGCAGGTCGATGACGACGCCGGTTTCGGGATGTTCGAAGGAAAAATCCTTTTGATGCGCCAGGTAAGAGCGCAGCCGTCGTGGGGTGAGCCGGGCTTGCGGCTCGAAGCGGAGGTAGCCCTGCGCACGCAGAATCTCGCCGGCCGGGAAGATATCCTTCTCCGCGACCAATAGATCGATGTCGCCCGTATCCCGCAGCGTGGGGTCGTGAAAGGCGGTGATCGCCAGAGGAATGCCCTTGAAGATCCGGAGGTCGATCTGTTGCTCGCGAAAGAGGCGGTTCAGGGAGAAGAGGTCGGCGGTTCGCTGCAGGCAGTTGTGCGCGTTGGCTACCGAGCTGGCGCGCAGAGCCGCGGCCGGATCATCGGGTATGTAGCCGGCTGCGAAGGTGTTGAGGTTGCGGGAGAAGAGCGGCACAACCTTGTGATGTTGGACGATTTCAAGCAAATGAAACCAACGGAGCGGCTGCTGCGCGAGAGACCGGATGCGATCGCCATCGGCGGCTTCCTGCGGCCAGCGGAGGCAGGCCAGCACCAGCTCAAATTCAGGGGAGTAGACGGCATCACCCGGTTTCATTGGCACTTCCCGCTTGCTTGAGTATCCGGGGAGCGAAGGCAAGCGGCAAGCCCTGGTAGAGATTTCCCGGTTCCAGGTTAATCTTTGGTTACCCTTAACGCTTAAAGATAACCCCGGGCGCAGCCGTGGCCCTGCTATCCTTGGCCTTATGTTCGCCTTTTTGTTCGATCCGGCGGCGGGCAACACCTCGGCCCTGCTGATCACCGAGCAGGTGCTGGTATTCGCCGTGTTCGTCGGCTCGGTAGCGGCGCTGCCGGCATTTATCGAGTTTGTCACCGAAGTACGCAAACGCAAGGAACGCATCGACCTGAGCCTGGAAGACGAGGTGGCCAGCTCGCTGCGGCCGAGGGTCGCGGGCATGGATGACCTGCTCAGCAGCATTGCGGACCTGATCGACCGGGCGCGAAATCCGGCGGCTTACCAGGACCTTAAGATCGGCAACGAGGTGCTGATTATCGGTCCCAACCAGACGGGCAAGAAGAGCCTGGCACAGAAGATTGCCCAACTCGCCGGCATGGACCGGGTGGTCACCGTCTTCAACCCGCGAGACAGCGATGCGCTGGCCAAGGCCAAGAGCCTGGTGCGCGGCTACAAATGGCAAAAGGTGATGCTTCTGCTTCCGCGGATTGACCTTGCCTACCAGCAGGGTGACCCGGAGGTTCTTACCGAGCTTGACGCGCTGATCGAGACCACGTCGGAGCGGCAGAATGTTCTGGTGGCGGCCACCACGGTGTCGTTCGAGGCCAACAGCGATCTGGATAACATCTTCGGCATCAAGCTCGTGCTTCCTGGGGCGCGGGTAGGCAAAGCGCATAAGCTCGATATACCCGAGGACTCCCAGCGCATGCTGGCTGAAGTGGCTACGTACTACCTGAACGAAGCCAAGCGCCGTGGCTTTGTTCTGCAGGGGCTCGACGAGCATGCATTCTGCGAACGCATTCTCGACAGCGTGATCAACCCGGCGGAGGTGGAAGACATTGTGGCGCTGTGCGAGACCACCGCGCTTTACCGCAAGCGCAGCAAGCAGGCGACGGACCTGGTCTTTACCGCGGAGATTCTCGAGCTGGCAATGGCGCGCGTTGTCGTCGGCTGACCTAAGTCGGATCTATGACTCCAGCTTGCATTTTGGCCCCACTGAAAGCGAAGCATCCGCAGGCCTGCAGACCTGCGCTCCGGTCGGGATGACAATTTTGTCGCAAAATGCGAGTTGTCGCTGAGATAATCATCGGATCTTCAAGATGAAATGTCATCCCGACCGGAGCGTAGCGTATGTGGAGGGACCTGCGGTTAATATGAATCTGTGCGCCTGACGTCAGCGAGTAGTCCTAATTCGTCCACGCTAGTGAGCGCTGATGCCGGCCAGGAACTCCTGGCTCGGCGGTGGGTAATGAATAATGACGGTCTGGATCTGGTAGGGCGTGACCGGCACAGTAACCTGCCGGCCGCCCGACACCGGCAGCGGCGAGTCTTCCGGCTTTTCCATTAAATTGGCCAGGGTCGCGGAAACAATACCCGGCGGCAGCGTCAAGGTTACATCGCCCCCCTTGCCTGCCCACTCGTAGAAACGCACCAGCAGCCCATCCCCGTCTTCAGTCTTTTTCATCGCGGTCAAGACCACGTTCTCCGGCTCCACTTTCACGAAAGAAAAGCTGCCGGGGAGTTTGCCCCCGTGGGGCAAGACCTGCATTGCGGAGAGGCGATAGTTGAAGTCATAGCCCTGGCGGACGGTGAGGGCCTGCTTCCAGGTTCCCGCGTGGGGATAGAGCGCGTAGGAAAAATGCTGGTGGCCCTGATCGGCTTCGGGGTCAGGCGAGGTGGGCGAGCGCAACAGGGAGAGGCGCAGCACGTTCCCTTTGGCGTCATATCCATACTTCGACTCGTTGATCAGGCTGAAACCATTGGACGGATCGCCCAGGTCTGCCCAGCGCAACGCCGGCACCTCAAACTTGGCGCTTTCGACGCTGTTGTTGCGCGTGGTCGGCCGCTCGATGGAGCCATAGGGAATCTCGAAGGTAGCCTGCGGGCTGGTGGCTGCGAGCGGGAAGCCGGCCTTGAGCAGCTTGTGGCGCTCATGCCAGTCGATATCCGTGACAATATCGACCCGGGGCAGCCCGTTGTAGAGCGTGATGTCCTGCACGAAGGTGGACGCCTGCCAATGCCGGGTAACCCGCACCACCGCGCGCAGCGAATTATGCTCGGCCAGCTGCACGGAATCCACCATGGTCAGATCGGTGAAGACCTTATCGAAGTCAGCGTCGATGTTCCACGCGTCGTATTCCTTAGGCGTGTCCACGAATGCCTGCAGCAGGTTGCCGCAGCCGCCGGCGGCGATGGCGTCAAAATTGGTCTTCTTGTTCACCAGGCTGGTGATGCAACCGGTTTTGGGGTCGACCACCACGCGCAGGAACTGGTTCTCCAGCGTGTGTTGGTCGGCGCTGACCTGCACACCCGGGGCTGCTGCGGCCTTGGCCCCGCCTGCAGGCCGGACATAGACCAGCTTATAGCCAAGCGAGGGAACATCCGGCACCAGCGCCCGGACGCGGAAGGTGTGGGTCTGCAGAATTGGTGAGCGAGCTCTCGGCCTCGAGAGCCTTGCCAGCCCCATCCACCACTTCAATCGCGGAAGCCGCCGCCGGCATCTGCACCGTAAAGTCAACCAGGTCGGTACGCTGCCAGGCCAGCGGATTGAAGACCAGCACAGGCACGCCCTTGCTGCCGCTTTGCGTATCGATGTAGCTGGCGATGGTGCTGGAAGCCTGGGCACTTGCCGCGTCCGCGGTAAAGCGGACCATGTCGTAATCTTTCTGCGCGTCCTGGTAGATGACGGCGATGCCCGAACCCGCGGCAAGATCGTGGAACTGGTTGAAGAGGATCTTCTTCCACGCCTCGTTGAACTGGTCCGCCGGGTAAGGAGTTCCCGTGAGCCATGCGAGCGAAGACCACTTCTCCGCGTTCAGCATCTCTTCTTCGCTCTCGCGCATGTTGCGCTTGTGGTTGGCCTGGCTGGTGAATACGCCCCGGTGAAACTCAAAATAGAGTTCATCGTTCCAGACCGGCAGGCTCCATAGCCCGGCGGGTGGTTGCGGCAACTTGGTATCACCGGCGGCCAGGGTCTTGTAATTCCAGACTGGGGCGTGCGCGGTGTCTAGCTGCTTTTCAACCGCGGAGAAGAAGCTGCCGGCAACGCCGAACTTGAGCTTCGCATAGGCCTTGTCGGGCTCCAGCCAGCGGTCGCCGGCGTCCAGCATGGCGCGCGTGGGGCCTCCCCCGTGGTCTCCGACGCCATAAAGGTGCATCATTTCTGTGGTCCCGGGATTGTACTGGCGCGCGTGGGCAAAGGCCGTGGCCATGTCGATCGGCTCGATCTCGTTGCTATAATCGTGCGGGAAGTAGGTGAGCACGCGGCTGCCATCCGGAGACTGCCACCAGAAGAGCTTGAGGGGAAGCTGGTTGGTCTCGTTCCACGCCATCTTCTGGGTAACGAAGTAGTCGACCCCGGAACGTTTGTAGATTTGCGGCAGCTGCCAGTTGTATCCAAAGGAATCGGGGTTCCAGCCGATGCGCACATCGACGCCGAAGCGAGATTGGAAGTAGCGCTTGCCGATCAGCAATTGCCGCACCTGCGATTCGCCATCCGGCATATTAAGGTCCGGCTCTACCCACATGCCGCCCACCATCTCCCAACGGCCTTCTTTCACCCGCTGTTGGATCCGGTGGAACTCGGGCGGGTATTTCTGCTCCAACCATTCGTCGTAGGCCGCCGCCGATTGGCTGTAGGTATATTTTGGATACTCATCCATCAACTGCAGGGCGGTACCGAAGGTTTGGCGCACCACCTCGACGGTCTCCGTCCACGGCCACAGCCATGCAGCGTCGATGTGAGCGTTTCCGGTGAGGTGGATATCGGCCTGCTGCAGCACCGGACGCAGCGTCATCATGCCCTCATGAGCCTGGCGCAGAGAATCGTCAAAAGCAGCTTGGTTGCCGTCACTTAGGGACGTTAAGCTGACAGTTTGGATGAAGGATTGCAGCTTCTGCGATGTGTCGCTTCCACCCTCTCCCAGGGCGGGCAGAAGCAGGGAAGCGGAGACTGCCTCCTGGCGAAAATCCTCCGGGTTGGGACGGTTGGCGGCAAACTGGATTGTCTCTTCCGAACCGCGAAACCTCTTCTGTATCCGCGGTGTGCAGCAGCTTTACGGCCACCAGCACCTTGTCTCCCGGGTGGGCATCGGCGAAGAGCACGATGGGCTCCAGGTCGACCCCCATCGCCACCCGGCGTCCGTTGAAGTAGACGATCTGGGTCACGGATCGTTCGTCATCGATGCGCACGCGGAAGGAGATCTGCGTGCCGGTCAGATCGTATCCATTAAGGTTCTTGGGCACCTCGAAGGTGGCCCGCATCCAGACGGCCTCGGCCGGCAAGGTCGCGGGAGTGGTTACCGCTTGCCAGCCGGCATCGTCCACCGAAGGCGATTCGCCGTGCTGCAGGTCCCCGGCGTGATAGCGCCAGCTCGGGCGGGGGAAGGCCGATAAGCTGGCGAGCTTATCCAGCACTTTCTGGGATTCGGGGGTAAGGAGCGAGGGCAAGGGCTTCTCTCGTTGTGCGTTTGCAGTGCAGGCTGAGCAAAGGGATCAGGCAGAGGAGAAAAGTAGAGCGCGCGAGACGTTTGGCAGACAGCATGACCGGGGTTTCCTCGAAGGCGGAAGTTCAAATGGCACCCCAGCTTAGCAAGCTTCGGGGGTCAGGGCAAAAGAGCCGGACGCCGCATTCCGCGAGGCCACTGGCCTGTGTTAACGTGGGGCGTGCTGATCCGCCCGGGGTTCGAGACGGACCACAGATACCGGCGGAGTTTCCTTCATGGTTCAAGCGGCCGTAACCAAAACCACAATCAGCAGCGATTCCACCCCCACCAACTACCGCGCCATGGCGATGGTGACCACACTGTTCTTTATGTGGGGATTTCTTACCTCGCTCAATGACATTCTTGTTCCCCACCTGAAGTCGATCTTCGAGCTGAACTATGCCCGGGTGATGTTGATCAACTCCGCGTTCTTCGGCGCATATTTTATCTTCGCGATCCCGTCGGGCAAGCTGATTGAGAAGATCGGTTACAAGAGAACCGATGGTGGCCGGGTTGTTGATTATGGCGGTTGGGGCTTTGCTCTTTGTGCCGGCCGCCGATGTGCCTTCGTTTGAGTTATTTCTGGCGGCGCTGATCGTGCTGGCCGCGGGTGTAACTGCACTGCAGGTGGCCGCCAACCCATATGTAACCGTGCTTGGCCCGGCGCGCACCGCTTCCAGCCGGCTGAACCTTACCCAGGCTTTCAATTCGTTGGGAACCACCATCGCTCCCTATGTTGGCGGGCTGCTGATCCTGGCTGCGGCGCCGCTGTCGTCGAGCGAGCTGCAGAAACTTTCCACCTCGGCGCTGCTGGCCTACAAACAGCACGAAGCCTCTTCGGTGAAGATACCGTATGTCGGCATCGCGCTGGCCCTCACCGCGCTGGCGCTGGCCATCGCCATGTTCAACTTGCCGAAGATTGAGGCGACGCGGGAGTTCCGTCCCATGGGCGAGACCGACGCTGCGGCCAGAGACTTATGGAAGCAGCGCCAGCTGGTGCTGGGCGCTTTGGGGATCTTTCTCTATGTGGGCGCCGAAGTCTCCATTGGCAGCTTTCTGATCAACTATTTCACCCAGCCCGAGATCGGTAACCTGACCGTGAAAGCCGCCGCCGGCCTGGTTTCGCTTTATTGGTTGGGGGCCATGATCGGCCGCTTTATCGGCGCGGCCGTGCTGCAGAAGCTGCCCACCCGCGCGGTGCTGGGCACGGTGGCGGTGGTGGCGTGCGTGCTGGTGCTGACTTCGATGGCCAGCACAGGCTGGCTGGCGATGGGCACCATCATTTGCGTGGGACTGTTCAACTCCGTGATGTTTCCCAGCATCTTTACTTTGGGCATTGAGGGCCTCGGGCCGCTGACGGGAAAAGGTTCCGGCTTGCTGGTGCAGGCGATTGTGGGGGGAGGCATTATTCCGGTGGCGGAAGGCGCGCTGGCCGACCACATTGGCATCCACCACGCCTTTATTTTGCCCGCGCTCTGCTACGTCTACATCGCGTATTACGGGTTCAAAGGTTCCGTGCCCAAGGCTGAGCCGCAAGCCTGATACCTGCAGCCCGTGCCAACTGACCCCGGGAGAACCCGCGGGCTTTCACTTCGCACATTCTAATCGTAAGCAAAAAAAGCATTGACAACTCTGCGGTCAAGAGCGCTAGATTGCGTCGTCGATTTTAATACCAACTCGACTGACGGTTTACAGAAAACGTTTTCTGGAGGGCCGCTGAGCACGACTTTGAAATGGAAGAAGACAGGACCTCGTGCACGGCAAGAGTCCCTATTCGCGCCATCTCGAACGCCTGCTCTCCGAGGAACCAAAGCGATGTATTGAAACAATTTAGGAGGAGATGTGGCCATGTATCCGAAGGTGTGCAGCAAGTACACGTGTCGGCTGGGCCTGAGCGCGCTCGCGCTGGCGATGACCCTCTGCTGTGGCTTTCCCCACGCTCTTGCCGCTGGGCCAACCGGAAAAATCGTCGGGTCAGTCACCGACAACACGGGCGCTCTTATGCCCGGAGTTACCGTTTTGGTTACAAACCAGGGGACCAATGAGGCCAGGACCGCCATAACGGAAAGCTCGGGTGATTTCACTTTCCCCGTGTTGCCGGTCGGCAACTACACAGTTAAGGCCACGAAGGACGGCTTTCAGACATTTGAACAGAAAAATGTCGTGCTGGAAGTGGATCAGAGTGTGACCGTTCCGGTGACGTTGAACGTTGGATCAGTGCAGCAAGTCGTCGAAGTGACGGGCACGGCCGCGGAATTGAACCTTACCGACGCCACCATCAGTCACGTGGTCGATCAGCAAAGGATCGTGGATCTTCCTCTCAATGGCCGTGACACTCTCCAGCTCCAGTTCATCATGCCCGGGGTCTCTTACGACAACGACAATGTCGCTCATGGCCAGGGCCAGCACGAAGGCGTGGTAGTGAACGGCAATCGGCCGGGTTCTAACTACTACCTGCTCGACGGCGTGGATATGACGGACAGTTATCTTTCTGTCGCACCGACCTTTCCCGCCCCCGATGCCCTGCAGGAATTCGACATCCAGACCAGCAATTTTACCGCTCAGTATGGACGCAGCTCCGGTGGCATTGTGAACGCCGCCACCAAGGCCGGAACAAACGAGTGGCATGGGGACGCCTTTGAGTTCCTGCGCAATGACATATTCAACGCCCATAACTTCTTCGATGTTCCCGGCGCACCGAAGCCATCGTTCAAGCTGAACCAGTTTGGCGGCACGCTCGGTGGCCCGATCCAGAAGAACAAGACGTTCGTGTTCGGCTACTACCAGGGCGCCCGCCAGCGGAAGGACACCACAACCACCACGGGAACCGTTCTCACCAACCAGGAACGTCCCGATGTGAACCCTACCGGCAACGCCGACTTCAGCGATTGCGCCAGTGTAGGCGTAACCTGCCCTGTCGACCCGCGCACGATTTCCCTGGCGAACCCCCAGGGATCGCCTTTTCCCAACAACGTCATTCCGGCGGATCGGATCGACCCCACCGCAGTTAATTTCATAAAGCATCTCTTGCCGTTGCAAAACGCCACCAGCAATGGCGTGCCGACTAACATCTTCGCGGCACCCTCTGCCCCGGATCTGGATGACAACAACGAGAACCAGTTTCTGGTCCGTGTGGACCACACATTCGGAACCGCCGATGCAGCGTTTGCCCGGTACTTTTTCAATCAAGACCGCGCGACGGGGATCGGCTTCGATAACTTCCCCAATGCGCCTCACTACAAGAATTTCCGCAACCAAAATGTTGCCATCGACTATACCCACACATTCGCAGCCAACCTGCTGAACACGGGAGTCATTGGATTTACTCGTCTGGCTCACACGCGCGGCCCTTCCGCCAACTTGGGATGGAGTTCGTTCGGGGGCCCGGCCTCGCAGGGAAGCAGAGGATTTACTGAAATTTACGGTAGCGTCAGCGGTTCCATTAACGGCGGCGGCGACGGTACCTTCACCCAGAACCGGCAGACCTGGCAGTTCACCGACTACGTGAGTTGGGTAAAAGGCAGGCACACTGCTGTGTTTGGTGGTGATTACCGCAAGGAATCGGTGAATCGTGTCGAAGACTATTTCACTGACCCGCAGTTCAACTTCAATGGCAGCTTTTCCGGTACGTGCGGTGAGCTGCGCCAGCCACGCACTTAAACCAGACGACTGCTTGGTCCGATGCTGCATAACAGCTCTAGCTCCTTGCACGAACAGCCTGCGCAGGTATTGGTTTCCACGCTGCGGAATCTTCCACAGCGTTTGCTTGCCTCCGGTCGAGTGTTCCTCCGGAACCACTCCCAACCAGGCGGCGAAATCGCGCCCTTTGCGAAATGCCGTGCCGTTGCCGATCGTTGCGATGATCGCCGTTGCTGTTACAGGACCGACTCCCGGCATCTTTACCAGCCTTCGACAGGCTTCGTTCTCCCAGCAATCTTCTCACCGACTTGTCAGCACGATCGATCTTCTCGGCTAGCTGCTCCAGCTCTTGCTTCAGTTCTGCGAGCAATACCAGCACTGCCCCCAACAGCTTGGCCGAGCCACCTGCGAGTATGACAGGTAGTGCTTCATCCACGTAGCGCCGGCCTTTGCGCAGCGTCGTGCCACGCTCCAGCAATAGCCCACGACTCCCTTTCCGACCTTTTGCTGGGCCTGCCTAACTCCTATGATCTGCAGACGGAGGTGCAAAGCCAGCTACGCCATGGGGCAGCCGATTTGTACGCGGCGGACAACTTCAAGATCAAACCAAATCTGAGCATCGACGCCGGCCTGCGCTGGGAGCCGTTCCTGCCCGCTGTAGACCAGTTAAATGACCAGATCTGTTTCGATCCAACATTTACCGCCAAGTCAAGTTATTACCCCACAGCGCCCCCGGGAATCCTGTTTCCTGGGCCGCCCGAGGGACAAGGCTCCCTGGGTAAGGGCGATCCCGGCTGCTCGCGCAAACTTATCCCCACTCGATGGACGAACTTTGCACCACGTATCGGCGTGAACTTTGACCCGACCAAGTCCGGAAAGATGTCGATCAGTGGTTCGTATGGACTGTTTTGGGATCAGTCGCGACTCATCGCCTATAACCGCTTCTCCACCGCGCAGCCCTTCGATGCCAACAGCGCGGTCAATAATCCCGGCTCCCCGGCGAACAACTACGCCCCCAGCTTGACCGGCAACTCGGTCTACACCAACACGGGACTGGTCAATCCGTATCCGTTCGTCATTCCGCGCGCGCCCGCTGCCCGGGCAGCCTTCAGCCCCAGCTTCGGTGGCAACTGGCCCACTTATTCCATCGAAGACGTCTTAGCGCCGAACTACAACAACGGTTATACGCATGAGTGGAACGTGACGGTCCAACGCGAGTTTTTTAAGGACTACACGGTTTCCGCATCCTACATTGGAAACCATGGCCAGAATCTTTACATCTCCCGGGAATATAACTATGCTCTGGCATCGAGCTATGTAAACTACCCCGGGCTGACACCGCAGCAAAACCTCTCGCAGAATCTCAGCAATCTAGGCGCCCCTGACGGAACACGCCGGCGGCTGAGTAACATTACGTGCGGCGGTATTCCTTGTTATGGAAACTTTGAGGAGGAGGACCCCGGGGCGTGGTCTAACTTCAATGCCGCCGAGTTTGTCGTGAACCGCAGGTTCAAGGGTGGTCTGACCTTCCTTGCCTCTTACGTTTACGCCAGTTACCTGGATATCGTTTCGTACGGCGCAGAGGGGGGCACGGGGCCGCGCGATCCGGAAAATTTTGCTTTAAGCTACGGCCCATCCGACCATAACGTGCGCCACCGCTTCGTGGCCTCGTACATCTGGCAATTTCCCAAGGTACAGCAATTCCACGGCGTGACCAGCGCGGTCTTGAATGGTTGGAGTATCCAGGGCATTGGAACCGTTCAAACCGGTGCTCCTTACTCCATTAACAGCAACCAGGACACAGCCGCCAGAGCGATCGGCAACGATACGGCGGACTGGTTGCCGGTCAATCGCCATCGGTCCCCAACAGATCGAGACACGAGTACTTCAACACGGCGGCCTTTCAAAATGCTGCGCCCAACACTTTCGGGGACACTGGACGTAACTTCCAGACGGGGCCGAGCCTGGTGAATTTCGACACTTCCTTCTTCAAAGAGTTCCCGATCTCCGAGCGCCTGGGTAAGATCCAGTTCCGCAGCGAATTCTTTAATACCTTCAACCATCCGAACTTCTATAACCCGGACAACACCGTGGGAGATGGGACATTTGGCCAGCTTACGTCCGCGAGGGATCCACGATTTGTCCAGTTCGCCTTGAAATGGCTTTTCTAGGGGGCATGCTTCGTTTTCGTCTCGGCTGAAGAGGCCAACCGTAATCACTGTTGCCTTCAGCGAAGCAGCGCCATTGCAGTGGCGCTGCTTCGGCCCGGACCACCAGGAGCTTCATGACTACGGATCTCGTCCGCAACGCCCTCAGGCGCGCCTATAGGGGCAGGCTGGCCTATGTGAACCTCATATTTGCCGGCAGCCTCATGGCAGCCGGCATTCTCTCGCCGTCGCACACCACTGCGCAGAAGACCGGCCTTGCCGACACGCCCCCCATGGGGTGGAATAGCTGGGATGCATTTGGCACTACCGTTCGAGAAAGCGAGGTTAAAGCAAACGCCGACGCGATGGCATCAGCTCTCAAGCATTTCGGTTGGGAGTACACGGTCATCGACATCGAGTGGTACGAACCTAACGCTCAGGCACATGGTTACCGGCCGGGTGCGACGCTCACCATGGATGCCAATGGCCGGCTCATTCCCGCACCGAACCGCTTTCCGTCCTCAGCCAATGGTCAGGGCTTCAAACCGCTCGCCGACTACATTCACAGCAAGGGCCTCAAATTCGGGATCCACATTCTGCGCGGCATCCCGCGTCAGGCGGTGGCACAGAACGTCTCTATACTGGGGAGCAGTGCGCACGCCGCCGACGTCGCCGACAAGCAGAACATCTGCTCATGGAACACAGACATGTACGGCGTCGATATGTCCAAACCCGGCGCTCAGGCCTGGTACGACTCCATCGTCGCCCAGTACGCGGAATGGGGTGTGGACTTTATCAAGGCCGACGACATGTCTCGCCCCTATCACGGAGCCGAAATCGCTGCCCTGCACAAAGCCATCGTCAAGTCCGGACGTCCGATGGTGCTTAGCCTATCGCCCGGCCCGGCACCACTCGACGAGCTCGAGCACCTTCGTGCGAACGCGCAGATGTGGCGCATTGAAGACGATCTGTGGGACAACTGGAAATCGGTCAAGGCCATGTACTTCCAGGCGGAAAAGTGGGCGCCACTGGTCGAGCGCGGCCACTGGCCCGACGCCGATATGCTACCCCTCGGCCACATCGGGATTCGCGCGGAACGCGGAGACGATCGCCTCTCGCTGCTCTCGCACGACGAACAGCAGACCCTGATGACCTTCTGGTCCATTTTCCGCTCGCCGCTCATGTTTGGCGGCGACCTCGCCACGCTGGATGCTTACACGCGTTCTCTGCTCACCAACGTGGATCTCATCGCCGTCAACCAGGACAGCACCGGCAACAAGGTCGCCTACAGCAGCGGAGATCTCCGCGTCTGGACCGCTCGATCCGCGCGGGGCAGCAAGACATACCTGGCTGTGTTCAACCTCGGCGACTCGGACGCCCACGTTCGACTGGATTGGAAAGAAGTCGGGATCGACGCCGCTCCAGGCGAAATCCACGACATCTGGACCGGCAAGTCCGTTGCTTCGTCTGCTGCTGTCGATGTCCAACTTGCTGCGCACGCCTCTGCTATTTACAGCCTCACCGTAAAGTGAGCCTTGCTTGCAGCTTCGCGGGAACGGCATGGTAAGGGCTTCTTGAAACAACGCGCCCACCGTACTCCACCACCATCAGCTGGTTCACCGCCACATCGGTCAGGACATCGACCTTGCCATCCGGCCAACGGATCTCAATCCTATCCGCCTTGCCGGCATCCCCGAGACCGAAGCGCAGGCGCAGATCATTCTGCGAAAGATAGCTTCCGCCGCTCCGCACTTCATCGATCATCCGCAGCGTCCCGGCCTGCACGCTCACTCGAGCGCCGATGGCAAAGCGGTTCGGCGCTTTGCCCAGAAGCTGTACGGTAAGAGATGGTTGTTTGTAAGGCATGAAGTTGTGCAGCAACGTAGGGGCGCCATTCATGTTGCTTACCAGGATGTTTGCCTGGCCACAGTTGAACAAATCGCCAAACGCAACGCCGCGCGAGGAACGCTTCACTTCAATCCCTGGCCCGCCGCGCAACGATACATCTTCGAACGTGCCGTCCCGCCGATTG
This sequence comes from uncultured Acidobacteriaceae bacterium, assembly GCA_963840675.1. GTDB lineage: Bacteria > Acidobacteriota > Terriglobia > Terriglobales > Acidobacteriaceae > PALSA-350. The sequence goes on along the minus strand of CAWJAB010000037.1, from coordinate 45,291 downwards.
CGATAGAGAATCTTCCGCTGTTCGTACGAGGTATCCTTCAGCCCCTTATCGACTTCGGGATACACGTGGCCATTGGCCATGAAGATGTCAGGCCAGCCATCGTTGTCAAAGTCCACAAAGCCCGTGCCCCAGCCTACGAAGCTGGTATTCACTCCCAGGCCCGAGTGAAAGGTCGCATCGTCAAACGTGCCGTCACCATGATTGTGATAGAGCGTGCTCGTGTCCTGTTCGAAATTCGTCTTTACGATATCCAGCAACCCGTCTCCGTCGTAGTCGCCTGCAGCCGCGCCCATGCCGCTTTGCTCGCGTCCATCTTCGTTGTAGGCCACACCTGCAAGCACGCCGGCCTCGGTGAAGGTTCCGTCTTTGTTGTTGTGGTACAGCAATGAGGCCGTCGAGTCGTTTGCGACATAAATATCCGGCCAGCCGTCATTGTCGTAGTCGAGCACCAGCGGAGTAAAGCCGTAATGTTCGCCCGCCAGCAGGCCGGCCCTGGCGGAAACATCTTCAAACGTCCCATCACCGCGATTGCGATAGAGGCTATTCTTCGCGCCTTTCAGGCCGCGTGGTCCGCACATTACCGGAACGCCCCGCCAATTGCAGTGATCCCCGCGCTTTGCCTCGTGCCGGGTCGCCTCCTCATAGTCAACGTAGTGGGTAATGAACAGGTCGAGATATCCGTCGCGGTTGTAGTCGAAGAACGCAGCACCCGTACTGTACAAGTCCGCATCCGTCAGCAGGCCGCTCTTCCTGGTCACATCCGAAAATGTGCCATCCCCATTGTTGCGAAACAGCACGTTCTTTCCGTAGTAGGTCACGAATAAGTCAAGCCATCCGTCGCCGTCGAAATCGCCCACGCAGACACCCTGACCCCATCCATGGCGTATCAGCCCAGCCTTTTCCGTCACGTCGGTGAAAGTTCCATCTCGATTATTCTTGTATAGCCTGTTTGTCGGCGGTGGATCCCCAGTGGGCTGGAGCGTCGATCCGTTCACCATGAAGATGTCGAGCCAGCCGTCATTGTCATAGTCGAACAGAGCAACGCCGCCGCCGGTGGTCTCGAGAATGAAACGTTTCGCCTGCTTGCCGCCGATGGTGGTAATTGCTGTCAATCCGGCAGTCTTAGCGACATCCTCAAAGTCCGCCACCGCCGCACCCGTCTTAGGCTGTACCTGCGGTGACGGATGCGTCGCCCCGATCTGTCCCAGGAGACGGCCGGCTGGGGAGGCCACTGCGCCGATGGCGGTAAACAGACGCAATGCATCTCTCCGGGAGAGAAGACGGGACAAGGGCATGGACTCACCGGGCTTCATTTTCCTCCGCAGTCATCGGAGCGCCCTGAAGCAGGGTAGAAGAGGGCATCTCGCCGGGTTGAGCATTTTTCTGCGCGGCATAAGACTGGTCGTGCTTCTGCTTCAGAGCAGTCAGCCTGCTGTTCCACTCCGCGGCCTGAGCCGTATCACCCATCTGCATGTAAGTGCGCGCCAGCAGGTAATAGGAATTGTCAAGGTCGGGATTCATCGCAACCGCCAGTTTCAATTCGCGAATCGCATCTTGCTTGCGGTCCGCCTTGGCATATAACTTTCCCAGGAGATAATGGTCCTCGCTTCTCGCGGAAGGCAGCGATACCGCCCGCTTGCATACAGCAACGCTTCCTCGGGTTGGTTCGCTCTTTCAAAGGCCAGCGCCGCGTCGTAGGCAAAGATGAGTGTCTCCGGTTGCAGGTCAGATGCGCGCTGATATAACTGCGCCGCCTGCGCATAATCACCCTGCCTGAAATAGCAGAATCCCAGAAGGTTGTGGGAGAGCGCAATGGAAGGGTCGATGGCGACCGCTTTTTGCAGCGTGGGGATGGCAACCGCAACTCCGTTCGTCGTCGACCTGCGCGATGCCCAACAGCAGATCGCGCTCCGCGGCTTCCAGACCCTGTGCATGAAGGTGCTCAAGGACTTCAAGTGCTTGCTTCGACTGGTCTCTGCGAAGCAGCAGTCGGGCCAGGGCAATGGAGAACGAGGCGTTTTGCGGATCGAGCCGCACCGCCTCGCGCAGATCATGGAGGGCTTCGGTTTGTTCGCCGGAATAGCGGAGTAAATCATACCCAGATGAAACAGCGGCCTTGGATCACGAGGGTTAGCCTTGGCGGCCGCCTGAAAAGCGGCGATCGCTTCCTGGGTCGCGCCGGCGCCCACATAGGCGAGGCCCAACCAGTACACCGTGCTCCCCGTTGCATCATGGCTTGAATCCTTCAGCAGGTCGATGGCTTTGAAATCTTCCTGGGCTCCGATGTACGCCCGCGCCAGCAGCACGTCATTCTCTTTCGATGGAGGCAGCCGCAACCGCGCTTGCTCGATCAGAGCAGCCGCTGCAGAAAAGTGCCCCGCTTCCAACAATGCTGTTCCAACCTGCAACTGTGCCTGGGGCGGGGTACTCCCTGACTGCAGGCGTTGCAGAATCGGCTGCGCCTCGGCCGATCTTCCCAGAGCAAGATCATCGAGCAGCAGATGCTGGGCAACGCCGAGATCATTCGGCTGCAGCCGGTAAGCAGCATCCAGATGTTCGGCTGCCTGTGCGATGGCGTGCTGGCCCTCGAGAAGAATCGCCAGGTTATACTGCGCGTCAACCGCGCCTGGATCAGCCGCGACCACCGTCTCCAGACTGGTGTACGGCGGCCTCGGGCTTGGCCCAGCCGGATCAGGCTGAGGGCTAGATTGTAGTGAGCCGGCTGTGCTGTAGGGTCAATGCGCAGCGCAGTTTCGAAGTCCTGTGATGCCTCGTGATATTGCTTCAATCGGTTCTCGCAAATCCCTCTCCAGGTAAGAGCATCGGCTGATTTCTGATCCGCTCTTACCGCGGCGGTAAATTGTACTTTCGCCGCGGCGAATTGTCCGCCACGCATCAATTGAATACCGCGCCCGATATAAGCATCCGCGGGGCCGGCAGTAACCTGGGTTTGAGCGGCCATGCGGTCAGAGAACAGCGCAGCTGTAGCTCCGGCCATCAGGACAGCGCTGCGTGCCAGGCGGCGAACCCTTTCCCACGCTGATTTTTCCGGCGCGCTCGTGCATGCCAATGGGTTCTGCATACTATTGCGGCTCATTCCACTGCGTGCTCAGGCCGAGACGACGCACCGTGGTAAGCTTGCCTCCCTCTTGTATGCGGATGAATTGGTCTGCGGGGATGTTGTGCAATTGATCGATGGCGCCGCTTGGCCAGCGAATTTCTATCAGGTCGATCATTGTCTTATCACGCAGCCCAAAGTGCAACCGCAGGTCGTTCTGGGATAAGTAACTGCCACCGCTGCGCACTTCGTCGATCTGCGAAAGTGGGCCCGCGACACAGCGAACGCGCGCGCCGATCGCGCTGCGATTGGATTTGGTCCCGGCCAGTTGAATGTTAATCCAGTGATTCTGGTTTTGCCGGGTTACGGCCAGCAGTGAAGGTTTTGCGTTCTGGTTATTGACCACAACATCGACACAGCCATCGTTGTTAAAGTCACCAAAGGCGCAACCGCGGCCGGTCGACGGGGTAGTAATGACCGCTCCCGCGAGCAGCGAAACGTCTTCAAACCGGCCGCCGCCGGCATTGCGATACAGCATTCGTGGCTGGCGGTAGGTAGTGTCGGTGTGCATCCGCTCAAGCTCGGGTAAACGTGGCCGTTGCAATACAAAATGTCCGCCAGGCCGTCATTGTCGGGGTCAAAGAAGCCGCAGCCCCAGCCAACGAAATGCGTCCGGCGATTGAGCCCTGCAGCCGCCGTCACATCATTGAAGATTGCCTTTCCCTCGTTGTGGTAGAGGTTGGGAGCCTCATCGGAGAAATTTGTTTTCAGGATGTCGAGCCAGCCATCGTTATCGAAATCGCCGGCGGCCACCCCCATGCCGGCTTGCTCCCGTCCTTCTTGGCTAAAGGCGATACCGCGCAGTGTGCCTTCTTCACGGAAAGTGCCGTCGTGGTTGTTGATAAACAACAAACTGGGGGTGGAATCGCTGGCCACGTAGATGTCGGGCCAGCCATCATTGTCGAAGTCCGCCACCAGCACGCCCAGGCCGAAGTAACCGCTCGGACGATCAATCCCCGCCTTCGCCGAAATGTCAGTGAACGTGCCATCGCGATTATTGTGATAGAGCGTACTGGTCTCTCCAACCAGCCCCCTCGGGCCGCAATTCACCGCGGCTCCCCGGTAGACACAGTAAGGATTACTGCCCGGAGTCTTCGCTGTCAATAACGAGAAATCGACATAGTGGGTAACAAAAAGGTCGAGATAACCATCGCGATCATAATCCACGAAGGCGCAACCCGTGCTCCAACGCGTGGCCGACCCTGCCACTTGGGCCTTGTGGCTCACTTCTGCGAACGTGCCGTCTCCATTGTTGTGGTAGAGAACATTCTCTCCCCAGTAGGTTACGAAAATATCTTCATTCCCGTCGTTGTCATAATCTCCGACACAGACGCCCTGTCCCCAACCGGAACGCGATAAGCCGGCTCTCTCGTCACCTTGGTAAACGTGCCATCGCGATTGTTGTGAAATAGCTGGTTGCTGGGATTTTGCCCTGGGGCAAAATCCTGCAGCCGCGAACCGTTCACCAGGAAGACGTCCAGCCAGCCATCCTTGTCATAATCAATAAACGCAACCCCGGAGCCGGTCGTCTCCAGTATGTACTTCTTGGCGCTGTCGCCGCCGCAGACCTGAACAAACTCGAGCCCCGCCTCATGGGCCACGTCCTTGATGGCGTAGCCGAGCGGAGCAAGCGCCAGGCCGCCCACGGGCTCCGGCCCTGACCGCACGCTCTCAAGCAAACGCGCAGCCATCCCTTGTTGGTAAGCACCACCGATCAGCAACTGGAATCCGCCTAGGCGAAGCAAGGAGCGCCTGGTTAACATCTGAGCCAGCTCAACCTCATTTCAACACCATCACTTTGGGGTGCTGTCCGATTGCGTCTTGTTATTCAACAAGGCATTCAGCTTGTTCTGGAACTGCTGGCTGTCGGCTTGTTGAATCTTATTGAAGGTGGCCATCTCCTGGCCTGCCTCGGTCATCTTGCCCTGCTCTCGATAAGCAAGCATCAGAGCATAATGCGCCGAGGCGTTGTCAGGGTGTTCGCTGATCACAGCATGCAACTGGTCGACGGAAGCATCCACCTGGTGTTTCTGCAGCAGCACCTGTGCCAGCCCAACTCTCGCATCCACCAGTCCCGGATCCAGCCGTGATGCCAACTGGTACTCCGCGAGCGCATCATCCAGCTTGTGTTGGTGGCGGTCGATCTCGCCCATCGCAAACTCTGAGACACTTGACTGCGGATCGACCTTCAACTCCGCGCGAAATTCAGCCATCGCATTCTCGTCGGCATCCGCATCTCCCTTGCGGAGATACAGCTGCCCGATGCGGTAATGCATTTGCGGGAGCTTGGGATTCTCTTCGAGTGCGGCCTTATACTCGCGAAGCGCCTGGTCTACGTTGCCCTGCGCCTCGTACACTTCGCCCGCGAGTTGGTGTACCCGGTAGGAGTCAGGATGCCTGGCAATCAATTCAGCCGCGTCGTGGGTCCACAAGCGGGTATAGAGCTCCGCCGCAGCATAAAGAACATCAGGATCGCCCGGGTAAAGTGTCTTCAATTTTTCCGCAGTCTTAAGCGCGGGCATAACGTCTGCTGCGCTGGAACTGCAAGCCAGCAACTCCAACCCGGTAAGTCGCTGTAACTTTCCCGGCGGGTCGCTATCGAAATGGCGATCGAGAATAGGTGTGGCCTTGTCGCATTGCCGCATGTCAGCCTCGCTCAGCCCGAGAAACAACTCCGCCCGCTTCTCCAGAGGGTCGATCTTCAATGCTTGGCTCAAAGCTCCGGCCGCTTCTTGTGCTTTACCCGAGCCATAGAGCAGCACACCCAGCCCGGTCCATGCTTCGCTGTTTTCAGGGTTCAGTGCGAGTAGCGACCGATACTCCCGTTCCGCACGCCGCCATGTCATTGGCGCGCAGAGCACGCTCTGCCTTCGCTGTATGCTGCTGAATTTGCGCGGGCAGATCCTGGCCGCGGAGGGTGTGCGGTCCAGCCAACAGGACAACCGGAAGAACAGCTGCAGCCATGCGCATAAGTACTTTTCGGACTGCGGCGGTCCGGTTCATGGCTCGATCTTAGTCGTTCGCTGCTAAGTTAGACAAGACGGTCAAGCAGCAGCGCCGGTGGCGAACTATGAGGCTAGAATGCACGCCATGTGCGGCCTTGGGAAGGAGACTAGCCATCCTTCCCCTTCTCGCTCCACTTGAATTCCCAGATCCGTCGGATACAGCAATTGCAAATTGCCGGAGAGCTTCGGCACATGTACTCTTTCGTCCCCGGCAAGTCTCCACACCGCAACAAACGTTCGCTGCGGCGAGCGCATGCCCAGGGCGATCGGCGATTTGTCATCGGTAATATCGGTGAAACCCAATGGGTAAAATGGGACCGATTCCGGCACATGCGGGCGGATATTTTCCTTGTAGACCTGAATACCCGTCCGTACCTGTGCCATGCTCTCAGCCGATAATTTCGCCAGATGGCCACTCTGATGGATGCGGCACAGCATGGCATTGACCATATTGAAGCTGGCGGCGTCCGGGCCACTGGTTCCCAGGGGATAAGACCACGTCGCCAGCTGCTCCGGCAAAACGCCGGCAGAAGCGCCGACGACGATGGCAGGATACTTGCGGTAATCCTCCTGATCGCTCGAGGATTGCAACTGCAGATGGGAAAGCATGGCATACTCCATGCGCCCGCCGCCACTGCCGCAGTTTTCAATGGTGAGGTCGGGATGGCGATGCAAGACGCCGTCGTGCCACGACAACAGCGCGCGGTTGTGTTCCAGCAGCCCCTGCCCGAAACTGTCTGCGCGCAATTCCGTGCCCTCCAGGCCATCGACGTTGTAGTCCATCTTGATGTATCCGACTCCATAGTCGCCTGCCATTCGGTCAACCACTGCGTCGAGATAGGCACGCACTTCCGGGTTGCGCATATCCAGCAAAAAACGGGAGTGGTCGATGACGCGGCGCCCATGCCGCATGAAGAACCAGGCGTCTGGCTTATCCTTCAGCGGCGAATTGATGCCGATAACCTCGGGCTCAAGCCACAGCCCCGGCACCATGCCTTTGGAGCGGATCCGGTCCAGCACTTCCTTAAGACCGCCCGGCGTCCAGCGGGTCCTGGAGGGCTGCCATAGGCCGACCGATCCCCACCAGTCTTCGTTCAGCTCGGCATACCAGCCGGCATCGATGACGAAGTATTCACAACCCGCCGCCGCTGCCGCCTCGATAAGCGGCAGTTCCTTGGCGGTGGTTGGGTCGCCTTCCAGGCAATTCATGTAGTCATTGAAGATGACTGGGCACTTGCGGTTTGCGCTGTGGGGACGAATGCACGCAATACGACGATATTGCGTTAGCGCGTCGACCGCCTGTTCCACACTACCCTGCACGCAGCCCAACCCCACCGGCACGGTCTGGTAGCTTTCCCCAGGCCTAAGACTCTTCCAGGCCTGTGCGTGCTGCGCATCCGGGCCGCCGATATACGCATACACGGATTTAGCCGAGGTATTGGACAGCTCCCAATGCCAGGATCCGTTGTGTTCGATTTGCCAGAACCAGGTCACACCCAGCTGCCTGGTTCTCAACCAGGCCTATGGGCAGGTACTTCTGTGTCGACCAGGTGCCGAGGCTGTTAAATGACGCCGCAGAACAGGTGAAGTTCCCATTATCAATAAACCCCGACTGCGACGGTTTGCGCGCATGCCATTGCCCCTCAGCCTGCCAGGTATTGAAGGCAAAGTGCACCAGCAATTCCTGCTCAAAGCCGCGCGGCGTCGCCAGGTTGTGAAGCATTGAGGAGCTCAGATACTCGATCCCCACCCCCTGCTGGCCAAGGTTCGTGACTCGGTAAAGCGGCGCAGCACAGGAACGTTCTGGAAGGACTCATAGACCGATTCCACCTTCAGTGCCAGGCTGGGATCGAATTGCGTAAGCACCATCCGCCTTCCGGTTGCAGTCTCGCTTTCCTGGCTGCCGGAAAAAATCATCCGCCCGCCTGGCATGCCGCCGGTGAATTTCATCCCATGATGGTCGTCGGCATTTTCTCCCGTGCAGAGAATCGCAGTCTCCACGCCTGAGCTATCGGTTGGCGCAGGCATATCGTTCATTGTTGGTACTCCCACCGGCAAGATCGACTTGATGCGAAGCGCCTATCCAGAAACTCGAAAGAGAAGCTCACGCCGGCAGCGGTCCACGTGAAGGGAGCAAAAGATTCCGCGGGCGCAGGCAGTTGCGTCGCGCCTGGGAGGCTCTGGGCTAGCATGTCCAGCTCGCCCACTCTCGGGCCGACTGCCAGTGTTCCTGTTCCTAACAAGAATGTCCTGCGATTGATCTTGTTCATCTTGGTCCCCGTTTGTTGCCAAAGATAGCAAACGTTTCCTAATGAGGAATTGAGATTTTGCCACGCTTAGCAGCCGGAGTTCGCTTTGCCTCTTCCCTGCGCTTGCGGAGGTGGAGCATGGTGCCTCTGGGAAAACCGGTGGACTCGCGGACCACCAGGTGGGTGTTGATCTTGTAGATGCGTTTCGGCTCCCCACCCTCTTCCACGTGAGCGCGCAGCGCCGTCACCGCCGCTCGCGCCAACTCGAAGCAGGACATCTGAATCGTCGTGAGCGGCGGGATCGTTACTTGCGCGATGTGGATGTCGTCGAAGCCGATGACCGATAGATCATCGGGCACCCGCAGCCCCGCGCGGTAAAGCTTATGCAGCACGCCGATGGCCGTCATGTCATTGGAGCACATCACCGCCGTGGGCAGGTGCTTGGATTTCAGAAGGCGAGCCATTGCATCTACGCCGCCTTCCATGGTGTGGTCCCCTTCCACGATCCATGCCGGGTCGGCCACGATAGCGCACTCCGCGAGGGACTTGGAAAAGGCCATTACCCGCGATTGCGCAGAGTGCAGCCGCTTGGGGCCGCTGACAAACCCTATGTGCCGATGTCCCAATGCAGCCAGGTGCTGCACGCCCTGCCGGATGCCGTGGTGATAATCGACCTTCAGCAGGCTGATGCCCGGCCTCTCCGGACCCACGTCCACAAAGACCAGCGGCACGTTGCGCTCGGCCAATTGCTCCAGCAGCGGTTTTTCAACGCCGAAGGTCATCACCGCTACCCCCTCCGCCCTTCGCTCCAGCATGCGTCGTATGCAGAGCGCCATGCGCCCGGGATCGTAGTTGGTCGAGCTGATCAGAATCTCGTAGCCGTGTTCCACTGCGATGTCTTCAAACCCCTGAATCAGCTCGGGAAAGAAGGGATTGGTGATCTCCGAAACGATGAGCCCTAAAAGCCGGCTGCGCCCCGACACCAGAGCCCGCGCCTGGGTATTGGGAAAGTAGTCCAGCTTTTCGATCGCCTCCCACACCCGTTTGGCCAACTTCGGGTTCACCGTCGACGCCCGGTTAATGGTCCGCGAGACGGTGGCGATGGATACGTTCGCTAACTGCGCCACCGTGCGGATATCCATTTTCGCCTGGCCCTCCACCGCAGCCCGGGCCTTCTTTCCCGCTTGTTTCGCCATGCATCTTGCCCGTTCGGAATACGTTTACAGAATACCCCAGAGCTTCTCCAAAGCCAGACGCGTGGCGTCGGACGGGCCCGCTAGAGATCGCGGCGTTCGAAGAGGGTTACCGCGAGCACCAGGGCCAGTGCTGCGTAGAGAACGGCATAAACCACCATTGCATTGCTGGGGATGAGGGTGCTGCCGAAGGGCGAAGCGCCGGCGGCTCCCAGCAACGGCGGTTGAATCTTGAAGGCGGTGCGGCGCCAGAGTGCATCGCTGGGCATAATCAGGCTGGAAATAATACCCAGGTTCACGCACGTCTGGACATGACGCAGCGCGCCGAATTGCTCGATCCAACCTCCCACAAAGGCCAACCCATAGAGTCCCAGGGTAATGGCGCCGCTGGTCAGCGCGGAGAAGGTGGTGCTGCAGGCCATAGTGACGCCAAGCAGCAGCACAGCCTGCAACCAAAGCAAGCAGAGCACGGCAGTCGCATGAGGTAGCAGATGCCGCCCCTCGATCGAGGCGAGGGCAAGGCAACCCCCATCGATCAGCAGTACATAGAGGGTGAGCATGCCGGCGAAGCCGGTCCATTTGCCCAGCACCAGGCACCAGCGACGGACGGGTTTGGTGGCAATCGCGTGGATGGTTCCGGAGGCGATCTCGCCGGAGAGGGTGTCGCACGAGGTAAGCGCGGCCATCATCGAAGTGAGCATGCTTGCGGCATAGAGCGCCATCATCAGCATCATGCTGATGCTCTCGCGGCGATTGATCACCGAGAGATTGGCCGTGGACTTGTGCATGGCGTGCAATCCCGTCCAGAAGAGGACAAGAAACAGGATGGCCGCAATGGCGGCAATCCAGAGGATCTTACGACGCGCTGCTTCGAGGAAGGTGACCCGCGCCAACAGAGTTGTGGTGCGCAGAATCCCCGGGCCGCGAAGAACGGCTGCGCCCGCCGCGGCTTGAGGCTCGGCACGCTGTTCCGGCGAGTCCGCCGGCGCCTGCACGCGGATTGCACTTTCGCTCATAGGCCTGGGTCCGGTCCCATGGTAGATAGAAACAGTTCCTCAAGGCTTACACGATGGGGAACCACCGCGTAGACTTCAGCCCCGCCCTCGACCAGGCAGCGGACCACCTCGGGCAAGCGGCTTTCACCCTCGACCCGCAATCGCAGCATCTGGCCCTCCAGCCGTATCTCTTGCGCGACCCGGTGAAGGCTCTCCAGAGTGGAAGGAGCCACCCGCGCTACCTGGATCTCGACTTCGGTCTTACCGGCCTGCCATGCCCCCATCTCGTGAATGGCGATGACGTTGCCCTGCCGGATGAAGGCGACGCGGTCACAACTCTGCTCCACTTCACCGAGAAGATGCGAGTTGAGGAAGACGGTTGCTCCCCGCTCGCGCTGCTCGCGGATGAGATCGCGGACCAGTTTGCGCCCCGCGGGATCGAGTCCGGAGGTCGGTTCATCGAGAAAAAGAATTTCCGGATCGTTGACGATGGCCTGGGCGAGACCCACGCGCTGCATCATGCCCTTGGAGAAGCTCCGAATGGGTTTTGCATGCTGTGCGCCCAGACCGACGCGCTCCAGCAGCTTGGGGATTTTGCGCCGCAGTTGGTCTTCAGCCAAGCCGCAAAGCCGGCCGTGGAAGAGAATGAGCTCAGAGGCGGAGAGCCAGTCGTAGAAGCGAAAATGCTCGGGCAAAAAGCCGATGCGCGCGCGCACCTCGCGATCGCCCACCGGCCGGCCGAGCAGCAACGCACGGCCGCTGGTGGGTTTGACCAACCCCAGCAGCATCTTGATGGAGGTGCTCTTACCGGCGCCATTGGGGCCGAGGAACCCGAAGGCCTCTCCGCGCTTGACCTGCAGGGTCAGATCGCGGACGGCGGTTCGGGTTCCGTAATTCTTTCTCAACCGCACTGCATCGATGGTCAGTGTTGCCATGCAAGTTCCAGGTGACTCGTAGCTACTCCAATTGTGAGGCCAGGTTGATCGCGGTGGTATCGTCTCCCGTGCCGTTCAACGCGTGCAGGATTCCATCATCGACCCAAATCAACGAGAAGTGATCCGGTTGCCCGTGGCCCGTCGGCCGCAACAAGGCTCCCTCGTTGCCGTTGACATGGACCTGTTCATAGCTCGACCGGCCGCGGATGGTGGGAAGTACGAGCGTCGAAGTCCAGTCTACTGTCTGGGTGAAGTTGGCCGCGTCGTTCACGCTCATGCCGAGAAACTGCAGTACCACCTGGGCGATTTGCGCCGGATCGATCTCCGCGGGAGCAGACACGGTAGGACTCGGCAACTCCATGAGGGTGATGCAAGTGGAATCGGCTTCCTCGTGGGACCTATTGGACCTGCCGCCGGCACCCACGACGATATGCACCTGGTGGTCACTATCAGACGACGAGCCCACCAACTGGGATGGCGTGTTGCCGCAGTTCCCGTAAAAGGCCATGACGCCCGGCGGTACCCGCACGGCGATACGCGCGCCGTCCACGGAGGATGGGATTTGAAGGTCGCTGCGTCCTGCTTCGTCGAGGATGGACTGCAGGCGATCCTGATCGAGTCTCATTTGCACGGCCACCCCACTTTCGAAGACCAGGGCTGCCGGGGTTTCGCCGCTGAGGAGTTGCACTGGGAAACCGGCAAGCTTAGACCCGGCTGCCGCGTCGGCTACGAGCTGTGGTTTCTGCGGCTTCTGGGTAACGGTAACCTCGTCGGAAAGCATGCGGCCAACCGTTTGATTGAGCATCTGGTTGTTCTGCAAGCCGTTTTTCTTGAAAGAATCCGGGTTAAGCTCAAGCACCGTGAAATGCTCCACGCGGAAGATCGCCAGCAAGCTTTCCGCCCAGGCTCGAACCGGCGCTACTGTTAATGCCACCGCCAGCGCAACGGCGGCGAGGCCCCCGCCGGCCAGTGACAGCTTCTGCCACATGCCCCAATGGCCCTGCTCCGCATCCATCGCGTCTTCGCGCTTCCTTTGAAACTCTGCCCAGGCGATCGCCACATTGTTGTCTCCCGGCAGCTCAGGCAATCGACTAAGTCCCTCACGTGCGCAGCTTGCATGCGTGTTCAGGGCCTGTACTTCTTGCTGACAGGCGGCGCAGCTCTGGAGGTGATCTTCAACTGACGAAAGCTGGCCGGGATCGAGTTGGCTGTCCAGATAAGCGCGCAGAGTTCCCTGGTTCACATCGGTGTGCTTCATCGTCTCTCCTTCACCGTTTCGAAAAGCGAAGCTTTTCTGCTAAGTTCCTGCTGCTGTTCGTAGAGCCTGGAAAATTCCGCCTCGGCCCGTGCCAGCATGGTCCCAACCGAGGCAGCGCTGATGTGCATCGCCGCTGCGATCTCCTGGTACTTGAGGCCGCCGTAGCGCAATAGCAGGATCTGCGCCTTGTCGACCCTAAGCTGCGCCAATACCGAGCGCACCTGGGCAATTCGTTCGGCGCGGAGCAGTTGCGTAAGCGGCCCCTCGGCCGGGTCTTCACTCTGGGCGCCGGCGCCGGCTTCCAGTTCTTCCTCGAGACCGCGTCGCTGGTGGGCGCGCAGGGCATCGATCGCGGCGCGGGAAGCGGTGCGATAAAGCCAGCCGCCGACCAGTCCGCCCGCCGCTACACCGGCGCCGCCCCGGTAGAGACGGAGGAAAACCTCGGCGCAAATCTCTTCTGCCTCGGAGTCGCGATGCAGCACCCGCCGCGTGATCCGGACCACGCGCTGGTAGTGCTCGCGAAAGATCGCCTCGAACTCGGTTTCGTCCCAGCCGGCGGTCATGCTCATAAGACCTACACTTTTACAACGATGAGCGAGGGGAGATTGTGACACCGGCAACCGAGAGGCTGCGATAAAAGTCGAAGGTGGTGGACAGGCAGGTGGCTTGCTAACCGCCGGCCTATGGTCGTGGACGTCGTATTTGGCTTACTAAACTGCGGTCGAAGGTGGCGTGTACTTGGCTCGACAACGGCGGTCTAAGGTCTATATCCCTATACCGAGGCTAAGCCCGGCACCCTCCGCCACATCACAACAAACCCGCCTCCAGGTACGGCAGCATGGCGGCTCCCAGCAAGCCGGCGTCGGGACCCGTCGCTGCGGGTACGACGTAAGTTTTCCCCGCGGTGAAGGGCTGCTCAGCTTGAGGTTCAGTAAGGCCGTAGATGTAGCTCAGCCGCCCCAGTTCCTCGAACATCTTCGGGGCAAACAGATCCCAACCGCTGACGACGCCGCCGCCGATCACATAGAGCGGCAGGTTGAATACATTCACCAGCATAGCCAGAGCCATCCCCAGGTATTTGCCCGCATCAGCGAAGATTTGGCGGGAGACCTCGTCTCCTTCCCGGGCCAGGCCGGCCAGATCGCGCGAGGTGAACTCGCCATGGTCCAGGATGCGGCGGGCAATCAGTCTGGCAATGGCGGGTGCGCTGCCAAGCCCGGCGGCCCGGTTCGCGGCCCGGCAGATCGCCGTTGCCGAGGCATATTGTTCCAGGCAGCCGCGGCCGCCGCAGCCGCAGGGGAAGCCATCCTCGACCACCGGAATGTGTCCTCCCTCGCCGCCCATCCCGATCATGCCGTGCCAGATTTTTCTATCCAAAATGATGCCCGCGCCAACGCCGGTTCCAAGGGTCAGCATGCACATGGAATCGCTGGGCATATCCTTGCCCACGCCGCTCTTCCACTCCGCCAGCGCCGCGGCATTGGCATCGCACTCCACGATCACCGGAGCGTGCAGATTCGACTCCATTGCATCCTTGAGCAGAAAGCCATCGAAGCCGGGCAGGTTGGGTGGCCGGTAAAATCTGCCCGAAGGCAATTCAAGTGGGCCGGGGGCGCCAATACCCACGCCCATCAGCTCCTTATTGGGTCCGGACTGCTCCAGCACGCTGCGGATGGCGTCGCACATGTTGCGCACGACGGCCTGGGGACCGAGGCTCACGCTGGTAGGTAGATTGATGAAGGCCAGCCGGTTCCAAACAGAATCGAAGGCGGCGATCCTCAGATTCGTGCCGCCCAGGTCGACGCCGACGGTGACACGATCCTTTTTAGATGGGGTAATTTTCTGTTCGATCAAACGTACGGCCCCCTGGCTGCAATATTGCCTGCATAACGTTAACAAGACGCGAGGATACAGGCTACCGGGCACACCGTGTTACCATCAGTTTGATTGGGCGGTTAGCTCAGTTGGTTAGAGCGCCTGCCTTACAAGCAGGATGTCGGGGGTTCGAGTCCCTCACTGCCCACCAAATAATCAACAACTTACAAGACAAAAAGAGCACAAAGCAGGCTTATGGTGCGGCCTGTTTTGTGCTCCCCTTTTGATGCCTGATTTTGCTTGTGGAACGAATTGTCGCTTCGCCGGGCTTGCCGGGGAGACTCCACGTCCGAAACTCAGAGGTCTTCAGGTTATAGTCCAGTGTGCTTCGCGATGCGTGCAAGCATGACCGGTCCGAGTTGTCGTAGAGCACCTTGGAACGATTTCGACGGGCCCAGGTAGATTGCCGTAACAGATATATAGACGCATCGTGATTCGACTGGGTTCAGATTCAATTCAATCATCGACTATGCCTCTCCCCTCAAGACCAGCTGTTTGGCTGCCGATAGCAGACGTGTCGCGTTCCGGCCGCGGCCCGAGCACGGTGCAGCAGGTCAGCGAAACCTGGGCAACACTGCTTGAAGGAGGGGTGTTCAGAAGGTGCAAATCGGACAAAGTGGACAACGTAACGATGCACCACCCTGGGCCCATCTTCGGATTCCCCCTTTTCCCCAAATAGCCATTCGGGTTTTGCAGATGGCCAATAACCCGGATATGTCGATGCGAAAGCTGAGCGATCTGATTTCTACGGACCCTGCGTTCTCCAGCGAAGTGCTCACCATCGTAAATTCTCCGTTGTACGCCACCCGCTCTCCCATCAACAGTGTTTTGCACGCGATAGCGGTACTTGGCACCAACACCCTCAAAGGCGTATGTCTTACCGTCGGGGTGCGCGCGTACCTGGGCAAATCGTTGCAACATGATTCGTTGCGAGCGATATGGCGCCACAGTCTGGCTTGCGGGTTGATCGCACAGGAACTCGCGGTGGCTGGTTCGATGAGCAAAGATGCTGCGTTCACGGCCGGGGTCATGCACGATATCGGCCGATTGGCACTCGCCGTCATACGCCCCAGGGAGTACGCCGCTCTCATCATGACGCATAGCGGGTCGCCCAGCAGCGTGCTCAAGTGTGAGCGCGACCTGTTCGGATTTGATCATTGTGAGGCGGGACGGCATCTCATCGCGGACTGGAAGCTGCCCCCGGAGTTTCAAGCCATTGTTTCCGATCATCATTCCACGCGGCAGAAAGAGGGGCCATGGCGCCTGCCTGACTTGATCAGGGTGAGTTGCAGGATGGCCGACACCATAGGCTTCTCCACATTTCCCGGTTGCGAGGTCACCCCCTATGCAGATCTGCTGGGCGAAATCCCGGAGCGGGAGCGGGGAACTTTCGTGCCGACATGGAAAGCGTGGCCTTTGAAGTCTCCAGCAAGGTAAACGCTTTGGAGTTGGCTTGATACCTTTGCCCGCATCGATACCGGTATCAGTGACTGGTTGATAACACCACAGCCGGATCGGCCTCCCTACAACTAAGGTTCGAGATCGTGCGCCTAAAGGCTTCGCATACGTTTGCACCCAGCATGCGCATTTGCCGATAGGGCCATAACCCAAATTGTCGCGTCAACGCATCCGCTCGACGCGCGAAGGAATATGTGACCCTTTCAATTTCGTCCCTACAAGCAAATCTGGCGCGGCGGTTTCCTCGTTCTCTACCATTGACGGCAGCTTGCCTGGCTGCCCTGTTGACCTGCGCAGCAGTGGTCGAAGCAAACGCGCAGCAAGTCCTCACCGGACATGTTCCGCACGCCGTAGCTGATTCGCGGGCAGTGACCAGACTTGCAGGCACGTCGCGGCTGAACCTGGCCATAGGACTGCCTCTGAGGAATCAGAATGAACTTGATGAGCTGCTGGCGCAGCTCTCGGACCCGGCGAGCCCGAACTTCGGACGTTATCTGAGCGCGGAGCAGTTTGCGGCGGAATTCGGTCCCACGGAAGAGGATTATAAGGCGGTCATCCAGTTCGCTCGGGAGAACGGTCTGGTGGTCACAGGGACCCATCCCAATCGCGTCCTGCTGGACGTTTCCGGTGACGTTTCGACCATCGAGAAGGTCCTCCACGTGAGGATGATGACCTATGATCATGCGCTTCGCGGCAGTTTCTATGCACCGGATCGCGAGCCTTCGCTCGATCTGGAGACCAAAGTGCTCGACATCAGCGGGCTCGATAACTTCGTCCTGCCGCAACCGATGAACCTGAAGACGATGTCTCTGAGTGAGGCGCGGGCTTATGTAACCGGAAGCGGACCCGGGGGATATTTCATCGGCAAGGACTTCCGCGCCGCCTACGCGCCCGGCGTTTCGCTAACCGGCAGCGGCCAGGTGGTCGGGCTGCTTGAATTTGACGGCTTTTACCCAGGCGACGTGCAGAAAAATGCTGCCCAGGCCGGTCTGCCACAAGTGCCCACACAGACGGTGCTGCTCGATGGTTTTAGCGGGACGCCCGGCAGCTCAAATATCGAAGTGATCCTGGACATCATGATGGCCTCGTACATGGCTCCCGGACTCTCCAAGGTAATGGTGTATGAGGGTTATACGCCGAACGACATTCTGAACCGGATGGCCACGGACAACCTGGCGAAACAGCTTAGCTCGTCCTGGGGCTACGGGCCGATCAATGCGACCACCGAGCAGATTTTCAAACAGTACATTGCTCAGGGCCAGTCGCTGCTACAGGCATCCGGCGATAACGGCGCGTATACCAATGGGGTGATGGCTCCGTCGGACGATCCCAACCTTACCGTGGTTGGGGGAACGAGCCTGACGACTGCGGGTCCGGGGGGACCATGGCAGTCGGAGAAGGTGTGGTCGGGAAGCGGCGGCGGCGTGAGCACCGTCTACCCCATTCCAACCTACCAGCAGGGTCTCAGCATGGCGGCCAGCGGCGGTTCCACCAAGATGCGCAACCTTCCCGATGTGGCCCTGACCGCGGACATTCAAATGTTCCTGATCCAGAGCAACGGCCAGGCGGTGGTGGTGGGCGGCACCAGTGCCGCAGCCCCTTTGTGGTCGGGGTTTATCGCGCTTGCCAACCAGCAAGCAGCAGGCCAACAAAAAATCACCCGTTGGGTTTCTCAACCCGCTGCTCTACAGCATCGGGAACGGGAAAAGCTACACCACCGACCTCAACGATATTCGGAGCGGAAGCAACGGCGAGTACTCGGCCGTCAGCGGGTACGACCTCACGACCGGGTGGGGGCTCTCCCGCAGGGCAGCACCTCATCAACGACCTGACCAACAGCTCGGGCGCAGCTTCGTTCTCGCTGTCCGCGTCTGCTTCAACGCTTAGTCTTCCGCGGTCGAGCAGCGCCGGCAGCACTGTCAGCGTCGCCGGCCAGAACGGCTTCAGCGGCAGTGTCAGTCTGGTTGCCTCGGGATTGCCCAGCGGGGTGACCGCGGTGTTCAGCCCGCCCAGCATCACCGGCAGCAGTTCGCTTACCTTCACGGCGAGCAGCACGGCGACTACCGGAACCTTTAACGTGACAGTGACCGGAGTCTCCGGCGCACTCAGCACCACGACGAACATTAGTCTCTCCGTGGTGGCGCCGAGCTTTACCCTGTCCTTGTCGGGCGCCAGCCTTAGTTTGCCGCGTGGATCAACGGCAACCGGGGTGGTGGCGGTTATCCCGCAAAATGGCTTCAAGAGCAGCGTGAGTCTGGTTGCCTCGGGAATGCCCAGCGGGGTGACCGCGGTGTTCAGCCCGTCCAGCACCACCGGGAACAGTTCGCTGACTTTCATGGCGAGTGGCACGGCGACCACCGGAACCTTTAACGTGACAGTCACCGGAGTCTCCGGCGCGCTCAGCACCACCACGAGCATCAGTCTCGTGGTAGTGGCGCCCAATTTTACCCTGTCCTTTGCGGGAGCAGGCCTTGCTCTGCCGCGCGGATCAAGTGCAACCGGGGCGGTGACGGTTACGCCGCAAAACGGCTTCAACAGCCCCGTGAGTTTGTCTGCGTCCGGTTTGCCCAGCGGGGTCACTGCAGCATTTGGGGCGGTGAGTGCCGCCGGGATGAGTCTGGTGACGTTCACGGCCGGCAATACAGCTTTGGTGGGAAGCTTTCCCATTACCGTGAGTGGCGTGTCGGGCGCTCTGAAGAGTAGCGCCTCCTTCACTCTCACCGTGCTTCTTCCCGCTAGCGGCACCAGCCTGGTGAATCTGGTGCCTGCTTGCAACATCAATGCAATAGTGGTGGATGGCTTGCCCTTCGCCGGAGGCGGCCTGGATGGAGGCCTTAACGGCAGCAGTACAGCGTACTCCGCGAATCTTCTCGGCGTGCAACAGACTATCCGGGGGATGCTGTTCTACTTTGGGCCGGCTAACGCTGCGGATGCCGTGAGCGGTAAGACCGTTTCTCTACCGTCGGGCCAATTTTCAAATATCAATTTGCTGGCAACGGGAGTGAACGGAAACCAACTTGCGCAGGTGTTCAAAGTGACTTATAGCGATGGCACCAGCTCGACCTTTACGCAAAACCTAAGTGACTGGTTCACGCCGCAAAACTTCGCTGGGGAAACGAAGGCTATGACCATGCCCTATAGGGACAACGGCCAGGGGCAGAAGGACAATCGCACGTTCTATCTGTACCAGTACACATTTGCATTGACCGCGAACAAGACGGTAGTCAGCATCACGCTGCCCAACAATCGGAATGTGGTGGTTCTTGCCGCAAGCCTGACCAATGCGACTGCTTCCAACCGTCGTAAGTTTCCGGATAAGTAGGACGAGCCGGGAGAGAACGCACCAGGGCGGCGCGCGAGCACGATCCCCTGGTGCTACTCGTCAGGGTCTGGTTTTGCCAGACTTGTCCAAATTAGGCTTTAACCAAAAAGGACCGAGTGCGGGTGGGGTCAGGGGTGGTGGGGAAGGTGCTGTCGGAGGCGAACTTACTGGTGCTGCCGCCGGTTCGAGTGCTGTTCCGCACCCGAAGACGAGGACAGTGGGCGAAAAAGCAAGAACAAACTCCAAGCGCGTCACGGGCTTGTCATCGGTCCTCCAAAACGAGAACCGAGTCTTTGAAGTCAAAGGTTACCGTCTTGAACGAACTCAAGATATCCAGCCCGATAACGCCGTCCGCTTCCCCGAACTTGAAGTCGCCGACCACAATGTTCCGTCGGAATGAGCAGTGCTGCTCCTTGATGTCCGAATCGCCGAGAGTGAATCCGGCCGGAACGACGAACGCCGGCACGCTTCCTTTCGCCAGATTCATCGTGATTCTGTGGTCTGTGTCCATCGTCGGCAGTATCTTTATGCTGAAAGTACTCAAGGCTGCGCCGGTGTCGAGGAGCAGCGTGGCTCGCTGCCCGTTCACGCGAGCCGGCACTAAAATGTAGTCCCCCCGCGCATGGAACGAGATGCGGTGCTCTCCCTTCGGCGCTGCGGGTGATGGTTCCTGGCCTGGCGACGGCCGACCGACGACTGCCAAAAAGACTACGATCGCAATTCCGAGTCGCTTTTTTGCCATATTTCCCCCGCCGGACTACGGCTGCGATGGAAAATAGGCGCTCGGCCTGTACCCGGCAATGAACAGAGGAATTGTTTTTGGTAAGTCGGAGGTTAGGACGTAGGAAACTGAAAACAAAAAGGTTGCAGGCTATAAGTGCACCCGGAATTTTGCCCTATGGTACACTCGCCGCATTCCAATCAGGTATCGAGCAGAGGGGTTCCTTTGCCCACGTCGACCAGGTTTCGCTTCGACGCATTCGAACTCGATCCGGCGTCCGGTGAACTGCGCAAAGCGGGGCGGCTGCTGAAGCTCCAGCCACAGCCGTTCCGAGTGCTCGCACTTTTGATCGAGCATGCCGACCAGCTTGTGAGCCGTGAAGAGATCCAGCGCTGCCTCTGGCAAGACTCCACCTTTGTCGACTTCGAACATGGCATCAACTTCTCCATAAACCAGATTCGCGCCGCGCTGGGGGACAGTGCGGCCAAACCCCGATATGTCGAGACCCTTCCCCGCCGCGGCTATCGTTTTGTGGGCAAGCTGGAGCAAGAACCCGTTCCCAAGCCGCCGGAACCCCCAGCTCTCGAGCAAACGGTCCACCCTGCTCTCGCCCTCCCGCTCTCGTCCATCCTGGTAAGAGCCATTCGAGGAGGGCACTTATCCTTCCGTTTGCATTACTCCTTGCTCTGTTGGTCTTAGTTTCCCTTCAATATTGGCGGGCCAGGAGGACGCCGGCAACCAACGTCCGCAAAACAGTGGCCGTCATTGAGATAGAGAACCACTCCCAGGATCCGGCTCTGAATTGGTTGGGCGATGGAGTGGTCGATCTGCTCACTACCGACCTGGCGCAGGCAAGCAACCTCGATATCATTTCCAGCGAACGAGTCCGGGATCTGATCGCCCGTCAGGTCAAGCCAGGCCAGGCGCTGGCGGCAAGCCAAGCCCAGGCCGTGGCCCAAAAGGCCGGTGCGGACCTCTTTATCAGCGGCGGCCTCCTGAAGATGGGGCAGGGCTTGCGGCTCGATCTGCGGGTGCAGGATACCGCCTCCGGCAAGGTGCTGCTTTCAGAAAAAGTGGAGGGGGAAAGCCCCCAGGCCGTGTTCTCGATGGTAGACGAAACCACGGATCGGATCGTGTCACGGCTTTCCCCGGGAGAACCACGACCCAGCGGCGGAAGGTTCACATCCAGTTTCGGCGCCCTCCATGCCTATGAAGAGAGCATCAGCGACTATAACCGTCGTTGGACGAGGAGGCCACCGCCTCGCTTCAGCGCGCCGTTGCATTGGATCCCCAGTTTGCGATGGCCTACTTCGAGCTTGCCAAACTACTCCCCGATTACAGAGCCAAGGCACGAAGCAATCACCCGTGCGGCCTTGCTCGCCGAACGCCAGGGTCTACCCGAGCAGCAGAGACTGCTCATCCGTGCCCGGCAATTCGTGATCGAAGATCGCTCAGATGAGGCTATTCAGACATTCCAGACCATCATTCGCCGCTTTCCCAAAGAGATTCAGCCGCGCTATTTCCTGAGCTCGAAACTCGTGGATCGGGGCGAATTGAAAGAGGGCATAGCCTGTATTAGAGGAAGCAGCGAAACTGGACGATTCCAAGGAAACTCTCATCTGGAACGACTCGCCTATGACTACGCGCAACAGGGCGATTGGTCGCGAGCTTTGGACGCTGTCGACAGATATGCCGCACTGCTCCCGCCGGATGACCCCAACCCTATCGATACCCGAGCCGACGTTTACGCCATGGCCGGGAACCCGGCAAGCGCCCTCGCAGAGTACAAGCGAAACCTGGAAGCACATCCGGACTTCAGTTATACGCGGGAAAAAATTGCTCTTGTCTATCTTCTCGCCGGCAGAAATCGGGAGGCGGAAGAAGCGGCTCAATCTGCTTATCAGAAAACAAAGGGCGCCCGCCGCGCCCTTGCCATAGAAGTTCAGGGAGACGTTGCGTTGGTCAACGGCAACCTTGACCTTGCAGCGAAATACTACGAGCAGGCCGCCGGCATCTCCGGACAAGACCCCTTGAGAGCGAGTACGCAAACGTGGAAGGCGGGTGAAGTCTATTTTGAGCAGCAGAAACCGCAAGCCGCGCTCACCATGGCTAAGCGCCTTCCCGGCTTCGGTGCAGCGGAGGTTCGCGGTGTCGCTTACCTTCTCTTAGGCAACCGCGCGGAAGCCGAAAACGAATTTACTTCTGCTCGCAGCGCCATGATCCCCTTCCTCAGCGACCGTCGAGCGGGTGCGTTTATTACCTTGGATCGCCTCCGCGCAGCCAAATTTTCGAGCCAGTGGCGCCAGGTCATTGATGGTTGGCCCGCACTGGCCGACGACCTGAAACCCTTGAATGGGTTCCTCGCAGGTCGAGCTTACGCGGAGTTGGCACTTTTTCCGCAGGCTGAAGCAGAACTGCGCAGCAATCTCCGATTTGTCTGTGCCGGAGGTCTCATCTCTGACGACATAAATTTCCTCCAGGTCGAACTGGCGGACTTCTACCTTGGGAAAGTCCTGGAGGGCGAAGGAAAGAAAGCGGACGCGATGAAATCCTACCGGGTGTTCCTCAGCCACTTTGACCATTCCAAAGCCGCCTTGCCGCAGATCAATGAGGCGCGCAGCGCCGTTCAGCGGCTGGAGTAACTTCTGCCGGAGAAATACCCTCAGTAGTAAAACTTGAGCGCCAACTGTATCAGCCGTGGATCGCGGGCCTGGGTTGCTTGATCATACGTGCTGCCGGCTGCGTTGGGATTGGTGAATACGTATTGCGTGTGGTTGAAGGCGTTGAAGAGCTCGGCGCGAAATTCAAGCCAGCGCTCCTCACCGAGGGGAAAGCGCTTGAGGAAGGATAGATCGAAGTTGCTGATGCCTGGCGCGCGGAAGCTATTGCGCCCAGTGTTGCCGAAGGTGAACATAGGCACGCCCGGCTCGTCGTCACCGGGCGCAACGACGTTGGTAAGCAGGTTGGTAGTGTCATATAGGTAGTGGCCCGGTTTGCGTACGTCCAGTTTTGGCACCGGCCCGACCCGCTGCGGACGTTCAAGATTCGTTCCCTGGCCGCTGGAGTTGTTGTCGGAAAAGAAAGTAAACGGTGTTCCGGTCTGGAAGGTAGCAATTCCGCCCACCTGCCAGTTGTTGATGAACAGGCGGCCGAAGCCGGCGCGGTGGCCAGGCAGCTGGTAAAAGCCGCTGATAACCATCCGTTGATGGACATCGAAGTCAGCGGGCCCGCGATCGAAACTGAGGTCGTATGGATTGGTGAAGGTGGAGGAGCGGGCGTGAAAGCCGGAGGTGAGGTCGATGGTCTTGCCCAAGGTATAGGCGGCACGCAGATTAAATCCCGACGCCAGCCGATGATCGACGGTCACCTGCAGCTCATGACTGGTGCTGGAACCATTGCTCAAATTGGTAAGCAGTTGTGTGGTTTGCGTCGGCGAAGCGTTGGGGTCCACAGCGGCCTCGTCCGGCGTCTGGTCAGGAAGGGCGGGATCGAAGCAGACCGCGAGCGGCCGGGCACAATCCGCATAGGTGGAGCCGTAAGCAGCATACTGCCCTTGCAGCAGCGACTCGTCCGGGTGATTCAGATCGTAGGTGCTGATGGATTTCCGGCCCAGCGTGGAGACATAGTCCATCTCCAGCATGGTGGACGGAGTCAGCTGGTACTGGTAGCCAAGATTGATGTTTTCGGAATAGGGCGTCCGAAAGTGGGGATAAACGACATAGGCAAATGGAATCTTGGGCACACCGAAGCCGGCCACCGTACCGTGAAGTGGGGAAAGGGTTGATCAAGCCGAAGGGAGTAAACGGGTCCGCGACCACATTCGTACCTTCCTCCAGAGTGGAATAGCTGCTGGGGGTTGGATTGATGTTTTGAATGGAACCGAAGGGTGGTTGGCCGCCGAACTGAATATTGAGCGCGCCGTCTTCGATATCGTAGAAGATGCCGAAGGCGCCTCTGAAGATCAGCTTACCGCTGCCGAGCACGTTGTAGGCAAAAGCAAAGCGGGGCGCGAAGTTGTTGCGGTCGGGGTAGATTAAACCGCGGTTGGGCGTGCCCGGGTCTCCGGCATAGAGCAGATCGGGTGGTGCGTCGGGAAAGATAGTGGATTGCGCGCCGGGAAAGTAGCCCATGATGTTGTTCTGCGGGTCTTCTTGCGGTGCGTTGTATTCATAGCGCAAACCGTAAGTGAGTGACAATCGCGGGGTGACCCGGTAGATGTCCTGGGCAAAGAAATAGTAGGATCGGGTGCGATTCCCATACTTGGCGTTTGAGTACTGGGTAAAGTTATCAGGAAAGCCACCGACAAAATCTGCCAGCGGATCACCGGTAAGGGCACCGATGTACCCAGAGAAATCAAAGCCTCCGTTGTTGTAGAAGTCGAAATTGAAATCGTTGCCGACGATGCGAATATCGCCGCCGAACTTTATCTCATGATGGCCCTTGGTCCAATTGAAGGTGTCCTGCACCTCAAACGTTCGATCCGTAACCGTGGTGGGACCAAACGGAGGCGGGCCAAGAGTGAAGTCCGCCGTGTACATGATGGGCGGCGCCACACCGCCGGGATCGTCCGGGGTGACGTTGGTGAAGCCAAGCGCCGAGGGCGAGCTCTTATCCGTGGGCACGCCTGCCAGGGCGCGGGCGTGGTTGTAGGAAAAAATCACTTCGTTCAGCATTTTAGGGCTGATCGTACGCGCCCAATGGCCAGCCACAAACTGGAATCGCTTTGTGGTTGTATATCCCGAGCCTACCGGGAAGGTGCCGCCTCCATTTCCGGCGCCGCAGACATTCTGTGACAATTGGTCGATGATGTAAGTGCCGTAGATGAGGTCTTTGCTGGTGAGCTGCCAGTCCGCACGGGCGATGCCCTGGTTGTCTGTATCGTCCTCAACCGGCGAGGAGGCAAAAAGATTCGTACCGGCTATGTTGGGCAGCGGAACATATTTGGCTATGTAGTTCGCGATGATCGGGTTTACCGGCACCTGGTCGTTCTGGTAGGGATTCCCCGAGATGGGATCAAAGAGCTGGACCGGCGAGCTGCTGCCGAGGTCAGCGGAAAAGTCGCCGGTGCGCTGGGCGGGCGTAAGAACGCTTTGCTGGCCGAGGTTCTCTCCTTCGTGACGTATGGTTCCCTGGTAGGAAGAAAAAAAGAACAGCTGGTTGCGCTTTAAGGGGCCGCCGACTGTAGCTCCGAAGATGTTGCGCTTATAAGGGGGATTGGTGAGCAGGAAGTAGTTACGCGCGTTCAACGCGTCGTTGCGCAAGAACTCAAACAGATCGCCATGGAAGCTATTGGTGCCATACTTGATGGCCTGGTTTACGATGCCGCCGGAGGTCCGGCCAAACTCGGCGGTGTAACTGTTGGTGAGAATCTTGAACTCGGCCACAGCGTCGGGGTTGGGATCGACAACGGCGTTATTGCCCCGGAAGATGTTGTTGTCGGCTCCATCGACCAGGAAAGTCAGCGATTCAGAACGTTGACCGGAGACGGAAAAGGGGTTACCAGTGCGAATCATCCGGATCGGGCGGGTACACGCCGGCCTGCAACAACCCCAACTGAAACGTATCGCGCTCGACCAATGGCAGATCTTCGATACGGCGAGTGGTCTCGACGCTACCGAGCGTCGCACCCTGGGTATCTAGCTGCGAGATATTGGCATTCACTTCGACGGTCTCTGGTGAAGCACCTACCTGCAGAGTGACGTCGAGCCGGCCATGCTGGTTGAGATCAAGCGTGATCCCGTCCTGCACCGAAGTGTTGAATTTGTTTGCCTGCACACGCAGCTGATAAGTGCCGATGGGAAGTTCGGAGAATACATAGCTACCGTCTCCATGTGTCTTTTCGCTCAGTGTCTTGCCGGTATCAGTGTTGATCAATGTGAGTAACGCATCGGGAATTACGGCCCCGGAACTGTCTTTGATGGTGCCGGCGAGGTCCGCCGTGGTGACAGCGCCATGCACGGGGAACGCCGGCATCACTAGAAGAGCGATGAAGATCCCGCAGGAGAGAATGATCCTGAATGTGCGGGAGTATAGCCGCATATTGGTTGCCCCATAATGCGCTTTCAAAAAATGGCTTCGCGCTTCAAGAAACTCAGGCTGGTTTGCCGCCGAGTATACACGGAAAGAGCCGGGCGGGGGATCCGTGGTCGGGCAGTGGATGTGCGTTGTCCGGTTCCTGCGTCGCGAGATGAGCGAATGCAGCCAACGGTCTTATCGTTTTCCACGCCCCGGGGTGCCCTACTCTGGTTGTCGAAGTCGTTTGCCCGTGTCGTGCGGTACGGGACGATGAAGACCTGAATTCCCGCCCTCGAACGCGGCGGACCATGTTTTGTGCCTACTTTTTTTGTGCTTACCACCAGGTTTCGGTCTGCACCCCGTAGGTCAGGCCATTCGTTCGATTCGCATAAGGCACGCCGCCCACCAAGCCGCGAAAGCCGTCCGACCAGTTTGCGTAGGTGACAAACGCGCGCAATACAGGCCGGCTAAAGAACTTGCGGCCCGCCCCGATTTGCGGGGCGATGGTGAATTTGCGCAGCCATCCGTCGTACTGGCCAATACCACTGTCGGTGTGATCGAAACCTGCCTCAAACGCCAGCGAGAGATGCTTGCTGAAAAATACTATGGGCCGCGCGCCGAACGACGCCCACTGATTCCAGCCATCCTGCGGATTTCCATCCTTGGTCCGCTGATACACGAAGATGGGCATAATCCCGAACCACTCGTTCGGTTGCAGGACAAGCTGCTCGGTAATGAGAAGCTGCGCCGAGCTATTGATATACGGCGTTGGATTGGGAATGGTCACGCCGTTGCCCGGATTGCTGAAATTGCTGGCGGCTCCCGTTCCGTACTGGACGGAAAATGTGTGATAGCCGCCGTGCCACTCCAGGCGCTGGTGGCGCAGCCCGAAGGCGTATCCATCCGTGGTGGGAACGACCGTGCCCGTCGACTCCGTGCCGCCCTTCGAAGTAGCGTAATCGAACCACAACGCCCACAGACCCGCGGGCCCCTTCAAGTCATAGAGACGCACATCGATGTCGCTCTTCGCCAGGTTGCCATTCTGGGTGACGATATCGGGCCGCGCCGCATTCATAAAAGCCACGGCGATCTTGCCGATGCCAACATTCAGGTCCTCAATGCCCGCGCCGTAGCCGCTCGTGTCCAGGGTATAGAAGTCATCGATGTCAATGTGCTGGCGGCGGTAGTAGCGTTCCCCCGCCCAGAACTTGGCGTGGGGCTGCAATGCAAAGAGATTGCCGGCCTGCACAAAGGCTTCGCGCAGGCGGAACTGATCGTCTCCAACGCCGTTGGGAAAGCTGGCTGAATTGGCAGAGTTGGTGGTGTTGGCCTCGATCATGATCTCCGTCCTCATCCAGGCCTGGTTGGAACTTTGCTCCGGATTCAGCCAGTTGTTGACGAAGATGAACTCGCCGTAGGTCTCCGCTTCATTGCCCAGGCGGTACTTCGCGTCGGCTCCTGGCGCCTCGAATGCAACCTGCTGCCCGCCTTCACCGTTCAGGCCGTAGCCGGATCGCAAATAGCCGTGGAACTCAAAGCTTCCCACCTGCTGCTTCAACTTCACGATCTCTACATCGGCTTCGCGAAGCAGGTCGTAGGTCGGCTCCTCATCCAACTGGCCTTGAAACTTGGCTCCGACCTGATCGGAGCTTTCTCCCAGGACGGCCTTCGCCGCACGCTCTGCGGCCAGGTCTGCCGCAGAGACCGTTGCCTCTTTGGCTTTTTCGCTGCTCTCTTTCTGACTTTCGATTTGCTGTTCCAATGCAGCGATGCGTAGCTGCATCGCTTGCGTGGTTGTCTCGTACTCCTGTTTTAGCTCCTGTAATTGCTGCTGCAATGGCTCAACCTGTTGCGCGGCGGCCGGCAAAATCGCGAAGAGACCAAGAGCGATGCAGCCGAGGGACACCTTGGTGCTCACTGCCAGCCTCCACCAAGCGCCTTGTAAAGTTGCACCAGGCTTTGGTACTCGTCTGCCTCGCGCCTGGGCGAGCGTAAGCTCGGCGGTAAACAGCGATCGCTGCCCGTCGAGAACTTCAAGGTAGGTGGTGATCCCTCCGCGATAACGGCGGAGAGAGGTATCGACCGTGTCCTGCAGATCCTTGACCGTGATTTCCTGCGCGACGCGGACTTGATGGAGTTTCTGATAACCGATCAGGGCATCGGAGACGTCGCGGAACGATAACTGGATAACCTGCTTGTAAGCGATCAGTTGCTGGCGCTGTTCGGATTCAGCGAGCTTCAAATTCCCCCGCAGGGCGCCGCCGGTGAAAATAGGCTGACTCACCTGCGCGCCGTAAGACCAGATTCCAATCTGCGAACTCATCAGACCGGTGAGAAGAGTGCTCCGGCCGAATGCGCCGCCGCCCGCGCCGGTAAGCGAAATCTGCGGAAAAAACGCAGCCCTGGCGACGCCGATCTCGGCGTTGGCGGTGATCAGATTTTGTTCCACCTGGCGAATGTCTGGCCGCCGCTCGAGCAAAGTCGACGGCAGTCCCGGTGGCACTTCCGGAGGAAGTGGCTGCTCGGCCAACGGCAGTCCACGGCGGCACGCTCTCGGGGTAATGGCCGAGCAGAATACTGATCGCGTCTTCCTCTTGACCGATCTGCCGCTCCAGGTCTGGCACCGCCGCGTTGGCGGTATCCAGCACCTGCTGGGCCTGCAGCACATCCAGCTTGGTGGCAACACCATGGTCAAGCCGCAACCGCGTCAGCTTGACGGAATCTTCCTGGGTCTTCACCGTGTCGCGGGTGATTTGCAATTCGAGATAGAGCTGCAGCAGGGTGAAGTAGTCGCTGGCCACATCGCTGACCAAGGTGAGGACGACGGTATCCCGCGCATCCTGGGTAGCCAGCAGTTGGGCGCGGGCAGCCTCGGTCGCGCGCCGCAGGCGTCCGAAGAGATCTAACTGGAATGCGGCATCCGCGGTGAGAGTCAGAATGTTGTAAGTAGCCTGGCTGGTAGGATCCTTTCCGCCGCCAAAATTAGCCCCCGCGCCCACCTGGGGAAATAAACTGGAGCGCGTGATGGTGACCTGGGCCCGCGCGGCGCTGATGCGTTCGGTCGCCAATTGGAGATCGTAATTCTCCTTAAGGGCGGTGCGGATCAGCTCTTGCAGTTGCGGATCCTGAAAGACTTGCCACCAGCGAAGGTCGGCAAAGGACGATGCCTGCGCCTGGCTGTGGGTTTTCGCTAAGATCCCGAAACACCCCTGGAGTCTGCACGGCAGGCCGATGATAGTTCGGACCGACCATGCAGCCAGCCATACTGCCGAGCATGATCATCGTCGGCGCCAGCTTTTTCAGCGAGACCATTTCAGTCTCCCTCTGACGGCGCAGGCGATTGCGGCAGCGCGGCAGCAGCGGGTTGTTGGCCGGCGCCTGACCACTTCTCCACCAGGTAGAAGATCGCAGGCACGAAGAAGATTCCGATCAGGCTGGCGGCGGCCATCCCGCCAATGACGGTGGTGCCCATAATTTGCCGCGCGACCGCGCCGGCTCCCTTGGCTGTCCATAACGGCACGCAACCGAGAATGAAGGCAAACGAGGTCATCAAAATGGGTCGCAGACGAAGCCTGGCTCCCTGGAGCGCTGCCTCCGCAAGAGGCTGTCCGTTCTCGTATTGATCCTTGGCGAACTCGACGATCAGAATCGCGTTCTTCGCCGCCAGCCCGATGAGCATAACCAGCCCGATTTGCGAATAGACATCGGTCTCCATCTGCACCAGGTACGGGCGGCAGGAAAGCGGTCTGCAGGACGCGGCGCAGCCACAGAACTGCAAAGGCCCCGAAGACCGCGACGGGCGTACTGAGCAGCACGCTGAACGGCAACGACCAGCTTTCATACAATGCCGCCAGAACCAGGAAGATGAACAGCAGCGAAAGCCCGAAGATCACCGCAGGCGGCACTCCCTGCGCGTGCTTGCTGCTCCAGAAAGGAAATACCCAGATAGTCGAAGCCCATCTCGCGCGGCATGGTTTGCTTAAAGACCTCTTCCAGGGCAGCCGTGGCCTGATCGGCGCTGTAGCCCGGTGCAGCACTGCCGTTAATTTGCGCGGAACGATATTCGTTGTAGCGCATAATAAATTCCGGGCCGAGACGCGGCTTGAGAGTGGTCAGCGTGGAGAGGGGGACAGCCTCTCCCTTGTTGTTGCGCACATAGAACTGGCCAACGTTTTCTATCCGCGCGCGATCTTCACCCTCGGCTTCGATATAGACCTGCCACTGGCGGCCAAAGCGATTGAAGTAGTTGATGAAGTAGCCACCCATGAATGCCTGGATGGTGCGGTAGACATCGTTCAGGTTCACTCCTTGCTTCAACACCTTGTCGCGGTCTACGTCGATAAATTCCTGCGGCACCGCCGGCAGGAAAGTTGTACTCAGGCTGGCGATCTCCGGCCGCTTGCGCGCGGCGGCAAGAAAGACGCCCAGATTCTTCGCCAGGAACTGGACATCGCCTCCCGAACGGTCTTCAAGCATGAAGGTGAAACCGCCGGAAGTGCCGACGCCGGGAATAGCCGGAGGAGAAAAGCTGAAGGCAACGCCGGCAGGCAACTTGCGCAACTCCTGGTTCAGATGGGCCTTGATCGTTTGAAATTGCTGCGCCCTGGTGGTTCGCTCATCCCAGGGCTTGAGCGCCACAGAAATAAACGCGCTGTAGCTGGTGCGAACGTAACTAAGCAGACTGAACCCCACAACGCTGGTCGCGTATTTTACCCCCGGGGTATTCAGGATGATTTTTTCCGCGTCAGCTACCACGGCGGTGGTCCGTTCCATCGAAGCCCCGTCGGGCAGTTGCAGGTTGACGTAGGCATAGCCCTGGTCTTCGTCGGGGAGGAAACTCGAGGGCACGCGGCCGGCAAAGAAAGCCGCTGCTGCGCAAAAGGCAATCAACAGCACGACCACCACCACGGTTTTTTTGACCAGCACCCCGCTCCAACGGACGTAGGTTTCGGTGGCTTGCTCGAAACGGCCATTGAACCAGTCGAAGAATCTCCTCAGCAGGCCTCGGCTAGGTTGCCGGGGGCGGAGAAGCAGGGCGGAAAGCGCGGGGCTGAGGGTAAGCGCATTGAACGCCGAGAAAATGACGGAGATGGCAATGGTGACGGCGAACTGCTGATAGAGTCTGCCGGTAATTCCGGGAATGAAGGCGGTGGGCACGAATACCGCGGAGAGAACCAGGGCGATGCCGACCACCGGGCCGGAGAGTTCTTCCATGGCTT
This sequence comes from uncultured Acidobacteriaceae bacterium, assembly GCA_963840675.1. GTDB lineage: Bacteria > Acidobacteriota > Terriglobia > Terriglobales > Acidobacteriaceae > PALSA-350. Next base: position 13,928 of record CAWJAB010000037.1, on the reverse strand, counting down.
TTAACGCCGCGTCTTTCGGAGTGAGCCCCTCCTCGATGTGGCGCTCCACACCCTCGACTACGACGATGGCGTCGTCCACCACCAGGCCGATCGCCAGCACCAGGCCGAAGAGCGAAAGCGTATTAATAGAAAAACCGAAGAGGGGGAAAACTGCGAACGTGCCCACCAGCGAAACCGGCACCGCCAGCAGCGGAATCAAAGTGGCGCGCCAACTCTGCAGGAAGAGATAGACGACCAGGATCACCAGGACCAGGGCGATCGCCAGGGTCTTAACAATTTCCTTGATGCCTTGCGTAACCGAAAGAGTGGTGTCGAGCGAAACGACAAAGTCCATATCCGCCGGGAAGCGTTGCTTCATCTGGGCCATCAATTTCCTGACCCCTGCCGCGGCATCGACTGCGTTCGAGCCGGGCAATTGATAAATAGAAAGGATCGCGCTCGGTTGTCCGCTAAGACGCCCTGCCACGGTATAGTCCTGCGAGCCCAGCTCGATGCGCGCGACATCGCGCACCCGGACGGTGCCGCCGTCGGGAGTTTCGCGCACCACGATCTGCCCGAACTCCTCCGGCGACACCAGGCGGCCCTGGGCGAGAACCGAATAGGTGAATTCCTGGCCTTTAGGGGCGGGCTCGCCCCCGGCCTTGCCTGTCGGGTTGACGGTGTTTTGCGCTTGAACGGCGCTGACGATTTCCGGAACGGTGATGCCGAGCTTGGCTAACACGTCGGGTTTAATCCACAAGCGCATGGCATATTGGCCGGAGCCGAATACCGTCACGTTGCCGACCCCCCGCGAACGCAGGATGGGGTCAACCAGGTTGATGTAGGCGTAGTTCGCCAGAAAATTAGCGTCGTAGGTTCCGTGCGGCGAGTACAGGGCCACCCACATGAGGGGCGCGGTCACCGATTTGCGAACCGTGATGCCGTAGTTGGTAACGTCGGTGGGAAGCTGCGAAGCGGCCTGGGTTTCACGGCTTTGGGCGAGGATGTAATCGGTGTTGGGATCGGTCTTTACGTCGAAGTCCACGATCAGGGTGGCGGTTTGGTTGGCCGTGGCATTCAGCGAATACATGTAGTTCATGTTGTCCACGCCATTCATCTGCTGCTCGATGGGGGTGGCAACCGCCTGCTCCAGGGTTTGCGCGTCCGCGCCGATATAGGTGGCCAGGATTTGAATCTCGGGCGGAGTGATGTTGGGAAACTGCGCAACCGGCAAGCTCAGCATGGTCAGGGCGCCAACCAGCACCATGACGATCGAGATCACCATGGCCACGATGGGACGGTTGATAAAGAACTTTGACATCGCACTACCTTCCCCCAGCGCCCGTGGCAAATGGCCTGGGGTTTACCTGCAATCCGGGACGCACTTTCTGCACTCCCTCGGCGACTACGCGTTCGCCGGGCTTGAGCCCCTCCGCAATCACCCACTGGTTGCCGGCACGGTCGCCGACTTTGACCGTCCGGATGTCTACCTTGTTGTCGTGGTCCACAGTCGCGACTTGATAGCCGCCTTGCAGCTCTGAGACCGCACGCTGCGGTACCAGCAACGCGTTCGGCTGAATCCGGACAACCGCACGGACTTTGGCGTACCCGCCAGGACGCAGAATATTGCCAGGATTGGGAAACAGCCCGGCGATGCGAATTGCGCCGGTACTTTCATTGACCTGCCGGTCGGCAAAAAAGAACGTGCCCTGGTGGACGTAGGTGGAACCATCGGCCAGGATCAGTTCAAGGCTGCAGATTCTTATCCGCGGCTAGCCGGGTAGCCTCGGTGGGGAAGCGTTGTCTCCATGCCAGGTACTGCGGTTCGCCGACCGTGAAGTAAACCTTGATGGGGTCGACTGTGGAGACAGAGGTGACCGGCCCACTGCCTAGATTGACGAGGGCGCCCACCTGCAGCTGCGCCTGCCCAGCGATGCCGTCGATGGGCGCGACCAGGCGGGTAAACTCGAGGTTGATCCTGGCGGTTTCAACGGCAGCTTCGTCGGTTTTGATCAGAGCCTGCGCGGTCTCCACCGTGGCCTTGGCGGCCAGGTTATTCTGCACTGAATTGTCGAGATCCTGCTGGCTTGCCGCCTGTTCTTTGACCAGTGGCGTGTACTTCTCCACGTCCAGCTGAGTTCTTACCTGAACAGCCTGGGCGGTCGCAAGCTGCGCTTTGGCCTGGGCCAACTGCCCTTCGGCCTGGTCGAGAGCCGCCTGGAACGGCCGCGGATCGATCTCGAAGAGCAACTGGCCCTTTCTGACGAACGCGCCTTCCTGATAACCCTGTTTCAGCAGGTATCCCGTGACCTGCGCGCGGACGTCAGCATTGACTAACCCGTCGAGGGTGCCGATCCACTCGCCAAAAATCGGAACATCTTTCTGCTCGACCGGCACGACCTCCACATCCGGTGGACTGTCGGGCCGTGCTCCCGATACATGCTTCGGGTACATCGTTCCCACGAGCAGACCGATGACCAGCAGGCAGAGCGCGCCGCCTACCCAGTACTTGTATTTTGCGAGTGTGTTCATATTCAGCCAGCGTGTTCTTTCCAGGCGGCATGCAGTTGTGCCTTTTCATCCGAGCAGGGGCCGAAAAGGAATGCTACTTCAAAAACCGGGTGAGTGGGGAAGGCGGGCGCAGCCCGTGAGCCAAAGCATATCGAGGCCGGCCCGGATTTCATTTGCACATATTGATCATTTTTGTGGAATCAGATCGTAATTTGCCGGGCAGGGCAATGCGGTCTTACGGAAACCTGGTCAAGAGATGGCAGATTAGTCGCCATCGACGAGCGACGTACAATGCACCGGGGATTTTGCGCGAATCGAGAATCACTCCAGGCGGCATCGGAGTTTGCTGGGATTCCATTTAGAGGAGTTGGGATTCGCCCTGGCTTTTTGAGCGCGAACTGGCTCAAGAAACCATACGCAGGGCGTGGCCCGCCGACCTCCTCTCAATTCTCCGAAGGCTTCTCGACGTGATCGATGACAAGGATTTCAACTGGCCCTTTGGCCGATTCGAGTTTCAGTCCGAGTTGTTCCTTTAACGCGGTAAAAATCGAGAGACCCGTTGAATCGTCCGACGTGACAGGTCCCGTGGCGCTCGCTTGCGCTTCAATGGCCCACTTCAAATGTAAATCAAATCCTCCGGCAAGTCCGGTCCTGTCTATGACGGGTCTGTCGAGTCCGAATCGGGATAATCTTCCGGCCAGCTTCGCCATGCTTACCCCCGGCCCGTCCAGTGTTCGGTTCAGCCCGTCGGCTCCAAATCGCGGAAAGTCGCAAAAAACGGGGTGCGGCGCGCCTGGCACAGGGAGCGGCGGCTGTGAATCCACAGAAAGGGAGTGCAACTGCCTTCTTCGACAGTTGCATCTTTACACCGCCCTTTTCGGCAGTCAGCTCATACACTGGGCGTTCTGCGGTCTCGCGGTGGACCTTCAAATTAAACCTCTCTTCAAGAGTGCCTGTAGCATCGGACCCTCCACCTGTTTCACAGATGAGCTGCCCTCCGCTTTGGCCTGGATGTCGTAGCGGTTGGACTCCATCCAGGCCTGCTCCCCCGAAACCTGGTTGTTCGGCACATCATAGGCAAAGAGTATGAGTTGGTTTAAGGAGAAATTTGTCATGACAAGTCTGCCCTGAAAGGCTTGAACATATGCCCATGTCCGGTCATTCGCGTGGAGCCCGGATGCTACTTCGAATTCGGCGCGGCCCGTATGTTCTTGCGTTTGACAATAAGCAGCGGCGTTCTTACAAGCGGAAAAGCGAGCTTCCACCTAAGTACAAATTTCGCGTGCACGAATAAATCACAGTCTCCGAGTTCGAATATGGACCGTGGGGCTCGGTTGGCTGAGGGAAACCTTGCCTCGGCGTTCCGGTAGCTGTGCTCTCAGTCGGAGGCAATCACATATGGAGTTGCTTTCATGGCAGCACCAATGCCCTCGAAGCCTCGATCTATAAGGTTTATGAATATCGATTGTACTTCGCTGGTGGTTCTTCCCTGACGCTGCCGGCGAAGCCCTTCAGCGTATGCCGTGCTCCACGTCGCCATAAGCAGTGAGGCAAATAGATGTGCCTCCGGATCAGGATGAGTCCGGCCGACAGAATCCGCAAGCATCTTTGCGCAATCCCTTATAAGCTCATCACGCAGTTCGCGGACCCGTGCTGACAATGCAGGACTCTGCATAACCGTTTTCCAAAAACGCGCTGTGCCGGCCGTAAACTTCGTAAAAGGATGTTTCTGTTTCAGGAGTCGATGCACCAGATTTTGCATCGCGACCGTGGGCGACTCATTCGGGGAACGCTGCGCGAGCGCGCCACGAATCAACTCCCTTCCTTCGTCTTCACGATCGAAAAACAGGTCCTCCTTACGTGGAAAGTAATTAAACACGGTCATTTTCGCAACGTTGGCCGCTTCAGCGACCTCGGCAACAGTTACGTTGTCAAAGCCGCGCTCAATAAACAAACGAGTAGCCATATCAGATATGGCTTGCCTGGTTGCCAGTTTTTTACGTTCCCGCAAACCTTTTTCGTTGGACATTTATTAAAGTATACCGAGATCAAATTTGTACTCGGTACAAATATTATATAATTCACTCGTTATGATCAATGAAACGGCAGATGTTGTGATTGTTGGGGCCGGCCCGACCGGTTTAATGCTGGCTATCGAAATTGTCCTCGGTGGCGCCAAGGTAATTGTTCTCGATCGTTTAACCGAACCGGATGAGACCATCAAAGCCGGCGGGATTGGGGCGCTAGGCGCTGAAGCGTTGGAGCGTCGCGGCATGGGACCCGCAATTGAAGCAGAGGAGCGCACCGTGACCGATGCGATGGCCGCGATGATGAAGTCGAGCGGCATATCTACCGGCCCACCTTCCTTGCAAAAGATTGGCGGTCATTTCGCGGGGTTGTTTCTTATCGATCAGACGCGCCAGCGCGAACCGGAGCGGAGACTGCGTGGTGTAAGGCAACAAGCTCTCGAAAGAATGCTGGGCGAACGTGCGCGAGAGGTTGGCATTGAGGTAAAACGCGGATGGGAGGTCACCGATTTTTCTGAAGATGCTAAAGGAATCACGGTGAAGGGGCGCAATTCGAGCGAAGCCTTCAGTTTGAATTGTGCTTTCCTGGTGGGGTGTGATGGCGGACGCAGCATGATACGAAAACGTGCTGGGTTCGACTTTCCCGGTACTGACCCCACCCTTACGGGACGCCAGGCGATAGTTGAACTTGATCGTCCAGAGCGTTTATTGCCTCTCGGCTGGCGCAGAACAGCAAAGGGTATGCTCGCTTATGGCCCGGGGCCTGGCCGCGTATTTACTGCGGAGTTCGATGGGCCTCCGGCGGATCGTGACACACCCGTTACGATCGAAGAGGTGCAACACAGTCTGCGCAACGTCAGTGGCGCGGACGTAACAGTGACAGCTATGCTGTCTGCCACGCGATTTACCGACAACGCCAGGCTGGTTTCTACATATCGCAAAGGCCGTGTGCTCCTGGCGGGTGATGCGGCCCACGTGCATTCTCCATTTGGCGGCCAGGGCCTCAACCTTGGTCTTCTTGACGCGGTCAATCTGGGATGGAAACTTGCAGCTGTCATACGCGGGACGCTTCCGGAGGAATTGCTTGATACATACACTGCAGAACGTCATCCGGTTGCCGCGCGCGTTCTGGCCAATACTCGTGCGCAAGTTGCCTTAATGCGACCGGATGTCCTGACCACAGAACTTCGGGAAATTGTCGCAGGCCTCATGAAGACGGACGACGGAAATCGTTTCTTCGGAGAAATGATGAGCGGTATCACCACCCGCTACGAGCTTGGTGATGAGCATCCTCTGGTGGGGAGGTTGTGTGGCAACCTCACCCTATCCATCAACCACAACGAAGCCAAACTGTTCACCCTGATGCAGCACGGTAATGGATTGCTCATTGACGCAACTAATGGAGCTGCATCAAGAATCGCGGAGGAATGGGCATCTCGTGTCAGTTGTGTTCAGGTGCAGGGCGGAAAAACGATGCTGCTTCGTCCCGACGCTTGTATTGCCTGGGTGGGCGATGGCAATAATCACAATGGACTTGAACTTGCCCTCAAGCGATGGTTTGGAAAGCCTGGCGGCGAGCTTAAATGGAACTGATAGAGGTATGCGCTGTAGCTGCCCGGACTGAATTGTCCGAGGCTGCTATGATGGCGCGCAAAGGGGACGAAGACCCGTGCGCGACTCCCGGAGACTTGGATCCTCGACATCGCCCTCAAACTCCAAAAGTCAACGCCTCAGTGGGCTTCAAAGCGTTTGTCGGGCTGGTACTGCTGCTCGTGGTGCTGGGGATCGTGCGTTCGGCGATGGCAACTCGACTGGACGGATTTACGCTCGATGAGGCGTATCACATTGCCGCAGGCGTTTCTTACGTGAAGTATGGCGATTTCCGGATTAATCCCGAGCATCCACCGTTGGTGAAATTGTGGGTAGGAAGCATAATTGCTGCGACCGGTTTCCAGTTGGAACCATTGCGCCAGTTTAGCGATAAGCCTGATGAGCGAGCCTTCACGCAGAGCGCCGTCTTCCTGAAAAATAATCCCGATTCCGTGCAAAGGCGCGCCCGCGATGCGATGTTCGTACTGAACGCACTTCTTCTGATTTCGCTGGCTCTTGCACTAGAACGCGTGTTTGATGCGGCCGTTGCGCTCGGCGCATTGCTTTTTCTCGTTATCGATCCTACCGTGGCGGCGCACTGGCCCGTGGTGATGACGGATCTGCCAGTGGCGTTGCTGTTGGCAACGGCGACCTTGCTGTCCACACGGGCCTTCCGCGACTGGCTCTGGAAGGACCCCGCGGCATGTTCCCTCTTTCTCGGACTGGCTCTCGCGGCCAAGCATTCCGCGCCTGTGGTTCTTCTCAGCGTTGTGTTGATCGGAACGTGGGTGGCGTTCTCGCGCCCGATCCAGCAAGGCGGAGACTCGAGAAGGCGAAGATTGACGAGGGTCGGAGCTGTCCTCGCGGGAGCGATGTCGATTTTGTGGGGTTTTTACTTTTTTCGTTACGCAGAGACGCGCACCGGACAGGAATTATTCAATCGCCCGCTGGCGGAGAAGATCCGGGACGTGAATACCCCTTTCTACCATTCTGTCCTGGCCGGAATGGCCGCAAGCCACGTCGTGCCGCGAGCCTATCTTTGGGGTTTTGCAGATACTGTTCATGCGGGGATGGAGGGGCGGCCGTTTCCTCATTCCTGATTTTTGGGAAGTTCTATGTTCGCAAGGGTCCTATCTATTTTTTTCCGGCAATGATCGTCCTAAAATTGCCGATCGCGTTGAGCGCCCTGAGTATCCTCGGCCTGATTTGCCTTTTTTCGCACCGATTGCCGGCGGAGTGGAACTTTCCGGCGGCCGTAGTTCTGGCAACCTCGATATGGTTCTTGCTCGTTCTGGCGAACGGAGCGGTATACGCAGGTATCCGCCATGCTCTCCCCGTGCTCGTTCTCCTATCCATCTTCGCTGGGCTTTTCGTGGAGAGAGCGCTGATCTCCAGCTTCACTAAGCTTGAAAGCGCTGGCGGTGCTGGCCTACGGTTTGGCGTGTGCATCGGCGCTTCCAGCGTTGCGACCTTGGGAATACTTCAACGAGTTCGTTGGCGGAACTCAGAATGCCTACAAGTATTTCGATGACGAAGGGGTAGACCTGGGGCAGCGCAGCAAAGAACTTGTGGCTTATTATCGTCAGTTCCTGAAACCCACGGGAGAGATGGCCTATGTCATTTACGGAACCACAGACGAAGAACTCAAAGGTCGAGGTGTGGAGTTTTTGGGCCGCGATTTGCAGCGCGACAGGAATCGTCTCAGCCAGCCGGAGTGGTCCGGAACCATGTTCGGTGGTCCAGTGTCCCCGTCCCACAGCCCTTATTGGGATCTCGCCGCGCTTCGCGATGCTACGCCGAAAGCGCGATTCGGGAATTTAGTGGTGTACCAGGTAACATTTCGCCTGCCTGGATTGGCGGCCGCGACGCTCTATTACTACGGAAAGGAAAAACTCTATGCCGACAAGCCGGACGGCAGCAGCCGAAAAGATGTTTCAGCAATCTGCGGACTTGGACCCCAACGCTTTCTTTGTGCACATTGAGCTTGGGAATCTCTTACTGAAGCGAGGCGCGCGTGGGGAAGCATTGCAGGCGTACACGAATGCACTTAAATATTCCCCTGAAGATCGCCTCATCCGACGGCCAATCGAGGCGCAGATCGCGCGAATAGCGCGCAACCCGCTTGGGGAGATTCCACCTATAAGAAATCCCGGTCTTGAATAAAAAGTTAATGGGTAGATCAAAGGGCTTTGAGCCAGTTTGATACGCCCTGTTGCTCGCCGATGAACTGACCGAGGCGGCGATAGCTTTCAAACTGGGACTCGGTGAACCACTGATTGACGGTGGATTCGCTGGGGAATGCCTTGTGTTCTCGCTTGTAATTGCGGAGATCGACCGGCTCGGCGCCGGTGAGAGTTGACTTGATGTAAAGGATCTCTCCCTTGATTGGAATGTGGGGGTGGATGGGGTTCGGGTAGAGGATCGTTCCCTCGGCATAGGCGATTGGACTGAACCCGTTGGCAATGGGCAGGATAAGATCGAGTGTTGGAATGGTGATTTCTACGCCGAAATCGATGCGACATTTACGGACTGCCATTCCAAGTCCCTCAAAGTTAAAGTTGGCGTCCTCTTCGGCGTCGCAGATGAGGATCTTGAGACAACGGCGGCGGACCAGCTCGTAGAGGCCCATATTTTCAAACTGACCCCCGTCGGACACGTTGACGAAGGGTGCGTCGTCAGAGACCATTCCGAAGAGTTCCTCAAGAAGATAAGGCAGACCAAGGATAGGCGTGGGTCCGGAAAGGAAACTGAGAATGCCGCCGGTGTTACGGGGATTGGGGAGCCACCAGCCGAGCCGCGCGTTGAAGAAACTAAGCAGGAAGGCCATGGCGGTGTTGGTCTGGAAGCCATCATTGGGATTGAGCGCGGCGCCCGAGGCGGAAACGGCGGTGGAGACGGCGGGCCCTCCCCTCTTTGGTTGGACGAAGCTCCGAGTAGGGACATATCCGTTGAACTGGACGCTGGGCTTTTGGCCCTCCGTCCATCCGATATCGTAGCCGCAGAAGAGAGGTGTGAAAGCGAAGCAAGCGGCTTTGCGCTCCTGGGTGGCAAGGTCTTCTCCGAAGGAGAGGTTGAGGGTGGCTGAGAAGATGGGGAAAGGTCCCTCATAGGAAGGTGGGGTCTTCGAATCGGCCCAGAGAGAGGGGTCTCCCTTGGCAAACCTGGCAGGCAGGAGCTGTGCGAGGCGCAGATCCTCATCACTGAGTGCGAGTCCGGTTAGTGCGTCGGGGTGGCGATCCGGGTTCGGAGGCTCCGGCGTAGCAGCGTGCGATGCGATCACGGTAGAAAGAGTGGAGTGAAAACTCGTTGATATCGACGCGCCAACTAAAGAATAGAGCGAAGGCCGCGAGCGCGGCCAAGGTAGAGAAAGTATTGCGCGAGGCGATTCGATGTGGAGCGAGGTAAGCGCTGCTTGGAGCGCAAAGGCAAGTAAAAGCATCAGTCCCACGAGGAAGACTCGGGGGACCAATGTAAATGAGCATCGAGAGAGCGGGATTCGGTAGCTGGAGCTTTGTCTTCCGGAGACTACCTGTCGAAGAACTCTTTCCCGCAAGGATACTGGCGGCGGTGGTTGAGGCCCACGCCGTCACGAGCACTAGCGGTCCACTTCCCAGTTGAGGTGGATAAGGAGAGAGATAAGGCTGTGGCCCGAGGAGAGAGCAGCCGACTGAGCCCCAGCCATGCAAAGCCAGCGATAAAACTGAAAGAGCGGACGCGGGCGAGCCACTCCCGGCTGCTGTCGAGCATCAAGCGTCCGACTACACCGATGGCCAGATCGAGCGAGATAAAAAGAACGGAAAGCAGCAGGAGCGGGGCGAAGACGATGGAGAAATCGACAAGATCCGATGGTAAGTGCAGAGCGATGGCCGCGAGGAGCAGCAGAATGCGGGCGAAGTGAGAGCAACAACAGGGAGGCGATAATCGGAGACCAAGGCTGCGGTGACCAGCGTAAGGACCTTGAAGGTATTAACAAGTGCATTGGCCCTTGCGCAGGGGAACCGCGCCGACGAAGGCGAAGGCTAGTAACCCGAGCCCCAGGGCAAAGGCGGTGAATACGGAGCTCCTGGCGTCTCGGAGAAGGGTGTCCAGAAATCCACCGCCTCGTAGTTGTTAAACCATGCCGACGCGTTGGTGATGAAAGAGCTGAGAGGCGGCGCCGGGCGGGGCGGGACAGGGCATTGGGACTTCGGGTGGGGCCAGGTTGTGGAGGTATTCCACAAACTCTGGGATCGTGCTTGGTGGCATTGCTGAAGAATGTCCCAGGGGGTACAAGGGAAAGAAGGCGGAGCGGTAGAGAAAAGGCGCAACGGTGAAGATGGCGAGAAAGACGGGGATGAGTATGGTGAGGAAAACCGGGCTTGCCGCCAAATCCTCGGCGCTTCCTGGGAACTCCGAGCCTCGTCCGTTGGCGTAGCCCTGGAGGCGGTGGTGCCAGTTGGATGTGGCGTCTTGAAGAGTCCGATGCCTACGGCGATAGCGGCGACCAGGAAGGACAAGAAATGCGAAGTGAGCGCGGGCGCGACAGGGCTCAGATCGTCGCGCCGGCCAGTTGGACGGGAGCTGTGCCGCGTCGAAGCTGAGGATATCGCAAGCACGAGGCAGATGCGGGAGCAACAGGAAAGTGAGGAGCGTGGAGACGAGGACGAGTTGGTTCAGAAAAGTGTTGCGAAGCCAGATGCTGACCGACGGCCCACGTGTCCGCGGTAAAGAGACCCTTGCTGGGGGTCAGGTAGTTGGAGTATCGGCGGAGCCAGCGAATAGGTTCGGGCCATGCTGTGCGCGCGAGAGTCGGCGGGAGCGGGTGCAGTTGCGTCTCCACATGCGCCAGTCTCTTACGGTGGATCCACGAGGCGAGGAACATATGAATGTATCCGCCGCCCGACACGGTCGAGAGATAGTCGAAGTCTCCGAGTTTTCCTGCGGCGGCGATGGCCTGCAGTACCCCGAGATTGAAGGTCGCGCTGCGAATTCCTCCGCCGGAGAAGCAGACACCCTTGAGGTTAGCCCCCAGTGCCGTCTCATAGACGTCGAGGGTCGGAGTGTTCGGCGCGTGTTGGGTCCCGGCCAGTTGCCTCGGGCTTCCATCTCGCGCTCAAGCAGCCATTTCGAGGGGGGATACTCGAGCAGGGCGGCGAGGCGGGCCTGGGCGGCGACGTTAGGGGCGAGATACTTTTCCGCGAGCAGGCCGTATGCCACTCGGGTGGGATCGGGCACCTGAGTGCCCATGATGGAGGTCCAGACCTCGGGCGTGAGGGCGTGGCCAAAGGAGCGCTGGATCTGCAGCGCGAGACTGCGGCAATAGGCCAGAGCCGACTCTGGGACGGGGTTGTTGAAGAATCGGAGCATGGAGTTCCCTTCCTTTGAAATACGTTGTGGGCGCGAGACTTGCCGTCCGAGTGCGCATTAACGACTTTGTCAAAAGGTCTTGAGGAACTCGATGAGCGCCTTCTTGTCGGAGTCGGAAAGCCCGGGTTCGCCTGGAAAATCCTGGGTGTCCTTGAGCATGTCGGTTCCAAAATAGTGGCCGCGGTTTACCACAAAGTCGGGGCACTTATTGAACTTGATCAGGTCAGGTTCCACGGAGGCGAACGCGTTGCGGACCTGGTCGTCGGTAGGCTGGGATGGCAGGCCCTCAAGCGCGTGCTTGAGGCGGAGGATAAGCCAGACAACGTGGGCGTTATGCTCCAACGCTCTACGCGGTTGGTGCTGTCGCTCATGAGGTCGAGATTGCTGAGCAGGTTGACGGGCGTTCCAGCAGGTATGGGGCGACTTGGATGCCGGAGAATTGCTTTTCATCGACGTTCTGGCCACCGGTGATCTTGGCGTTGGTGACTATGCCATCAGTGAAAAGCCAAGGCAGGAGAGCAGCGCCGATCCTGGCTGCGGCGCTGCTGTCGAGCGGCGCCGGCAGGTAGCCTGAGGCAACGCGGAGATAAGTTTGCTGCGTGGTGCGCATGATGTAACTGGGGCCCGGGTCCTTCAGCAGAGGGGTACCGGGCGGAGCTTATCATGCTCCGGTCCCGACAGGTCGGAATCGCGCTTTTCAGGCCAAAGCATTTGCTCGATCGAATCGTTGAAGCTTCTATGCGGCCCTCGACGGAAGGGACCTCCTCAAAGTGGCCCACGGTGTTATTCAGCAGGAAGGGCGCGGTGGACCAGAGGCTGATGAGGCTGGCAGGCCGGGTGTAGCCTCGTCCTCCGGCCGGCATTTGGTACTCGCTTTTCACGCCGGTGTAGGGATCCTGGACGGTGATGCTGCCGACGGATGGCAGATCTTTATAGGAACGGGACGAAAAATTGTCCCAAATATTGTCTTCAAGAGCATTGGTGGCGAGAGGACTGCACGCATTGGTTTGTAGAAGCGTCACCGGAATGCGGGCATCGGTGGAGAGAAAATTGTCTTTGAGGAAATCATCTTTCAAGACAATGGTTCGCATCTTTGCCTTGAAGTCCTCGGTTTGGGTCAGCTTCCAGTACTTTTTGAAGCAGCTCAGGTAGTCCTTTCCAGCACAGTTAGCGAGGCCCTCTCCTGGCGCCATCTCGGGCAACTTGCTGGAGTGGCAACGAGCGCAGCGCTCCGCGAAGACTACCTTGCCGCGGGTCAGCACAGCCTGGTCGTGTGTGAGGTAGGCCGGGCCGCCCGGCGCCGTCGCCAGATACTGGGGATCGGTCGCAGCCAGCATGAAGCGAGCGAGGCCAGGCGTTTGGCTTTCGTTTGCCTGCCAATAGCTGGAGTTCTTCTCCGCCACCGCGATCTCGATCGGCGTAACCTTCTTGCCCCCGACCAGCGCGTTGAAATGCTCAAGCCATTCCTCGCTGAAGAGCCCGATGTTGAGGTAAACGCGGTTGAGTGCGCCAAGCGCGCCGACCGAATCAGAGCCATCCTTGAGAACATGCGGAGTATAGACTTTGTCGGGCGGGACGAAGTACTGGGCCAGAGGATCCGTCGCTCCAACGTAGTCGTTGAACTGTTTGTTGTTGAGGTTTCCACCGGCAAGACGCTCCTGGCCCCATTTCTTAGCCATCGCGAGCCGGGCCTGTAATCCGTAAACCGCGTTCATCGTGCGTGGATTGTTGATGTTGTCGGTCGAGACGAGCGAGGTGTCGAGGGAGCCGGGTCGCGAGCTATGAAAGAGTTGAAAAACGAAACTGCTCTGGTAACGACCATCCCACGAGAAGATGCGGTCGATCCAGAAGTATTGAGCCCCGACCAGGGGAACTAATGTTTTCCCACTTGGGGTTGTTGGGGTCGGCCGGCGGGTTCAGGGGATTAGGGCCCACATGGCAGAAGCCGCAGGACATGCCAACACGGGAACGGCTTCACCAGCTTGGCATCATTGTAGAAGCTGGGGTCGGTATAGAATCTCGATCCGTCGCCCCAACGCTCTTTTGCTTTCTCATCAAATGCTGGATTTGAAAATAAGCGCAAACCGACGATGCCTGTACCTTCGCCATAATAGGAACCAACGCGAACGGTTGTGCCGCGCGCGCCTATCTTGATTCCCGGATATTTATGTTCGTCGGCGAAGGGGTCGGGGCCACAGTCGGGTGTGCGTTGATCCAGCCACAACCCGAAATGCTTAGGATCGGGGCCGGTGGCTTTTTCATAGCAAGGCTCGTTCACCAGTCCGAGGTACTTCCAGCGGTTGTCTCGTGTCGCCGGAAGGCCCGGGTAGGAAGAAATGGTCTTGAGGAAGTCGAGGTTTCCGGCGCTCTTGGCGGAGATCAAGTCCCAGAATCGATCGTTTCCGGCTGTCCAGACGATCCAGTTGTTGCGTCCCTTCACCTGATCTGAGGTGAGTGGGATGCCACCGTCCATAT
>CAWJAB010000036.1:0-160624 GCA_963840675.1 uncultured Acidobacteriaceae bacterium | reverse complement strand
AGATGCGCCGTGATTACGAGCAACATCTGGTGGATTGTGCCCATTGCCGTTCGCGGCAGCGGCTGCATCGCAGCATCGATGTGGTTCTGATCGGCTTGAGCTCAGTATCCATCGCAGCGTTCTTGTTCGGTCTGGCAGTCATTCACCGGGTGCAGCCTTTGCAGCACTGGGCGCTGGTGGATCTGCACTTGTGGCAAATGTCGATTGTGTTGAGCCTGCAGGCTGCGGCGATCGCCGGATTGCTGGTGTCGCTGCTGATATGGGTTTTGGTAGCGGTAGCCACTCCGGCGCCGGTCTATCTTGCCGAAGTGGCCATGGCCCAGGCTCGGGTGCTGCAGGATCGCATCCCCGAGGAGCTGCGCGAGCGGCTGATGCGGAACGTCGCCTAAAGCCAGCTCGAATTTGACAGAGAAGCCCCTGAAGAATCGGGGGCTTTTCTTTTGCATAGGAACCCAGCTCTCTACCCTGCAACAAGAATGGTGGCCCATTCAAGCCCTTTTTGGCTTGAGTGGGGTTGTTTGCTAATTTGGCTGGACGGTTCCGGTCAGATCCGCGACCCGGGCAATGCGATGGCGAGTGCACCAGCGCTCCAGCGAGTCTGCGATCCGTTCCACGGCTCGAGGGTCGGCATAGCTGGCAGTACCGATCTGGACAGCAGTGGCCCCCGCCAGCAGGAACTCAACGGCATCCTCCGCCGTAGCGATGCCACCCAGGCCGCAGATGGGAATGGAGACGGCCTTCGCCGCCTCATACACCATGCGTACGGCAATGGGCTTGATGGCCGGGCCCGACAGGCCCCCGGTGTTGTTGGCGATGCGCGGACGACGGGTCTCTATGTCGATGGAGAGGGAGAGAAAGGTGTTGACCAGCGAAAGCGCGTCGGCGCCGGCATTTTCCGCACAGCGCGCCATTTGCGCGATCGACGTGACATTGGGTGAGAGCTTTACGATCAACGGCCGCCGGGAGACCGCCTTGGCTCGGCTAACCAGCTGGTCGAGAATCCCGGTATCGGTGCCAAAGACCATTCCACCATGCTGGGTGTTCGGGCACGAGGCGTTCAACTCGTAAGCAGCAATGCCGGGCGCGTGGTTGAGGGCTTCGATCACGCCAATGTAGTCCCGTACCTCATAGCCGAAGATGTTGGCAATGCAGGCAGTGCCGGAGTGAGGGCGAAGCGCGGGTAGCTTTTTCTCGATAAAGGCTTGAACCCCGATATTCTGCAACCCGATGGCGTTGATCATGCCCCCATGGGTTTCGATCAGCCGCGGAGCCGGGTTGCCCGCCATGGGCTCCAGGGACAGGCCCTTGGTGATAAAGCCACCGATCCGGCCAAGGTTGACAACGTCTTCAAATTCAACGCCATAGCCAAAAGTTCCGCTGGCCGCGAGGACCGGATTGCGGAGCAGAAGACCGGCAAAACGAACGCTCATATCAGGCTTCACGGGCTGGTCGGGCCCTCCTGGGAAGCTTTGGGGGTCTGTTCCGGCGGCACGGTCTCGTCTGCCTCCCCCGGATGACGGCGGGCGCCTTTGCTCCCGCGCGCAGCTGGAATTGGCGGCGGGATGCGAATGGCCTGGGTAAGCACGGTGCCCACGGACGCTGATGGCTGGTCGACTCCGAGCAACGAAGCGAGCGTTGCTGCCAGGTCCACCGGCTGCACTCGGCCGTGGTAGATGCCGGGGGTGAATGGGCCGCCATAAAAGCCCAGCGGTACGTGGCGGTCGTAGGACCAGGGACTGAAATGCGTGGTGCCGCCCATTGGCCAAGGTTTGCATCTGGTAGGCCGCCGGAATCACCATCACGTACCACCCGCCATTCGCGCTGTAACTGTGCGCCAGCAGCTCTCCCCACTCCGACGGTGGCAGCTCGCCCGAAGCAAGCTGCTCGCGGGTGTAGGTGTGCACCACGATGGGCACCGCAGGCTGGCGGACGACAGGCGGCGGGGGCGGAGCGACGGCGACTGATTTGCTCGTATCGGTCGCGGTGATGCTGCTGGAGCGACCCTTGGAACGCTGTTTGGAGCCCGCCCGCGGGAGGGTCCGGGCCAGTGGCGGCGAGCACCGGGGTGGGGGCGGTACTGGGTTCCTGGGCAGCAGCCGGGGGCTGGGCGGTAGCTTGGGCTAGGCTGGGGCAGCATCAGGGTCCGCAGCCGCGGTCTCCGCTGCGCCGCCGGCCGGCGCAAGGGAGGCAACCGCTGCTGGAATCGCCTGTTGGATGGCCTGCTCCGCTTCCTGCTCATTGATGCCGGCAACTTCGAAGGACGGGCGATTGAGCGCGAGGTAGGGGAGCTCCTGTTGCGGCAGCAGGTATTCGACCTTTTCTCCAGGAGAGAATTTGGCATTCATCGCGTCGTTGATGCTGGCGGTGAACTTGGCCATGTCGATGGTGGCCGCGGGCACGCCCAGCGCGAACGCCTGGGCGGGAACCGGGGCGACGCCATGGTCGGCGGAAAGCGCAATCCACGTGTTCGCCAGACCGTCGGGAATGTTCTTGTCCAGCCAGGAAAAGAAGCTGTCGAGCTGCTGGTCGAGACTGTCGACCATCTGGCGCACCTGGGGCGAGTCCGGTCCCGCCTGGTGGCCGAGTATGTCGTTGGCGGAAAGGCTGATCACCAGCAGGTCGGTGACCGGATGCCTGCCGAGTTGCTCGCCGGTGATGAGCGCCCGCGCGAAATCCAGCTCGTAGGAGTTGGCCGCCGGGGTGCGTCCCACCGCGTCATAGAACTTCCGGGTGCCCGGGTCGCCGGCCTCCTGCTGGGCCTGGGTGATGCGGTCCCCTGAGTTGAAGGCAGTCACCCAGTCGGGAAGCGCGTTCATGTAGTAGCTGGAGGTGATGAAGGCGCCGGAGGCAGCGTCGATCCAGTAGGCGCCGTTGGCGGAGTAACCGGCGGGCAGAATGGCGGAGCGATCTTTGAGCGAGACGCCGAAGACCTTGGCTTGACCCATGGGTAGCCAGGCGCAGTGAATCACCGATGGTGGAGGCGCGAAGATTGAGCGGGGAGGCCCCGGGATCCTTGTCGGGGTGGATCTCGCCGATGATGCGGTAGCGCTCGTCCTCAACCGAGGTGACGGGGCGCTGCTTATTGCGGCTCAAGTCCCACCAGGCGTTGGACGCTATTCCGTGCCCATCCGTGTAGGCGCCGGTGCCCAGCGTGGCGTGGCCGGGGGCAGTCTTGGTGTTGGCGTAGTCGTAGTAGCAATCTTCAAAGTAAGCGCCGTGGTCCAGAAAGAGGCGGAAGCCGCGGGCCTTGAAATCACCGCGATACCGGTCAAGGTAGTCGGCGCGAAACTGGTCAACCACCAGGATGACGATCAGCCGGGGATGTGCATCGTAGGCGCTGGCCCGGGCCAGTTGCGTCCATGGAACAACCAGCAACGCGGCGAGCAACGGGCAGAGACTACGCTTGAACGTGGACATGGCGCTCCGACTAGTATCGCAAAACATGAGCCCGGCGCGAGCGAGCGCCGACGAATTCGATACATGGGTGTGTCCCTAAAGGACAACTGGCTCGTCCACTTGGAGGCCGGGCCCACTGCCCCTTTGTCACTGCACTGAGCGGGAATCCTGCGGGTTGCGTTTCGGTCAGTCCTTCGTGGTTCCGGTAAAGTAGAGGCTTATGCTTGATTTGAATTTTGTGCGGGCCAACCTGGAACTGGTGGAAGAGAAATTGCGCGCCCGAGGCATGGACCCCTCAACCGTGCTGGGCGACTTTCGCCGGCTCGACCAGGAACGTCGCACCCGCATCACCCAGGCCGAGACCCTGCAGGCGCAGCGCAACAAGCTCAGCCAGGAGGTTGGGCGCAGCCGCAAGGCAGGCGCGGACGCATCCCAGGTGGCCGCGGTGATGGACCAGACGCGGGATCTGAAACAGCAGACGGAAGAGTTGGAGCGAAGTGCAGCGCAGGCGGAAGAGGCCATGCGCCAGCTGCTGATTGCGCATCCCTAACCTGACCCAGGACAGCGTCCCGCCGGGAAAAAGCGAAGCGGAAAACGTAGAGGTGATGCGCTGGGGCACGCCGCCGGCATTCGATTTTGCCCCCAAGCCGCATTGGGAGCTGGGCGAGAGCCTGGGCATCCTCGACCTGGAACGCGCAGCCAAGATCTCCGGGGCGCGGTTTGCTGTCTATTGGGGGCTGGGCGCCCGGCTGGAGCGGGCGCTGGCCGGCTTCATGCTCGATATTCACACCCGGGAGCACGGCTATCTCGAGGTGCTGCCGCCCTTCCTGGTCAACAGCGACTCATTGTTTGGAACCGGACAACTGCCCAAGTTCGCCGAGGATCTCTTCAAGTGCGAGGGGAGCGACCATTGGCTGATTCCTACCGCCGAAGTGCCGGTAACGAACCTGTATCGCGATGAAGTGCTGGAGGAAGTGGAGTTGCCCAGGAGCCTGGTGGCGTACACCCCCTGTTTCCGCTCCGAAGCAGGTTCTTACGGCAAGGATGTGCGCGGCATCATCCGCCAGCACCAGTTCCAAAAGGTAGAGCTGGTCAAGTTTACCCGTCCCGACCAGTCGAACGAAGAGCATGAAAAGCTCACCGGCCACGCGGAGGCAATCTTGCAGCGGCTGCAGCTGCCCTATCGCAAGGTGCTGCTGTGCGCCGGCGATACCGGCGCGGCCTCATCCAAAACCTACGACCTGGAGGTTTGGCTGCCCGGGCAAGGGCTGTATCGGGAGATTTCTTCCTGCTCCAACTTCGAAGCCTACCAGGCAAGGCGGGCGAATATTCGCTTCAAGCCGCAAGGCAAGAACAAGACAGAATTCGTGCACACCCTCAACGGCAGCGGCCTGGCGATTGGGCGCACCTGGCTGGCGATCCTCGAGAACTATCAACAGGCCGACGGTTCTGTCCGGATCCCCAAGGCGCTGTTGCCCTACATGGGCGGCGAAGAAGTGATTCGAAAAGGGCAATGATGCGGCAGATACTCAAGAGCTACTTATTCTGGACCTATCCACGCGGCAGTTTTCATTACGACGTGATGGTGACCCTCATCCTGGTCTTCCTCTTCGTTTCGCCGCGGCTGATCAACTACCGCGATCGACCCCAGGAAACCCTGACTTCAACCAAGGACATCCTGGTAAGGGCAACCGGACCCAATGCGTTTACCTACCAGATCGGCGCCGACCAGCTCGCCGATACCAGCAACGACGCCAAACTGCAGGCGGAGCTGCTGCAGCGCATTCAAGCCATCTCCGGCAATGTGCAGATAGACCGCTATCGCGAGGAGAAGGATGCGAGCGGCCATGTGACCCAGTATCGCGTGTGGGCACATCGATAAAGAAAACCCCGGAGGGCTCTTGCCCGTCCAACAGCCGGTAAGGAGATCCATGGTCGATGTAAGAAAGATGTTTGCGTTGCTTTGCCTGGGGTTGATGGGCCTGGCATCGGGCCATAGTTGGGCGCAAACGGCGCCGTCCGGCGATTTGCAGAAAGTCATCTCCCAGCTGAATACCGCCGCAGCGAAGTTTGTCAGCGCACAGGCGGATTTCGTCTGGGACCAGTATCAGGTGGTGGTGCAGGACCACGATGAACAGTCAGGCACGATCTATTTTGAGCGCAAGAAGGGCACCACCCGGACGGCCGCCTATTTCACGCGAGGAGAACGGGAAAGATGCGCGCAAGACGATGGTTTACGACAACGGCGAAGTCAATTTTTATCAACCCGAGATCAAACAAATAACGATCATGCGGGCGGGCGCCAACAAGGGCCAGTGGGAGAGCTTTCTCACTCTAGGCTTCGGTGGCAGCGGCGCCGATCTGGAGGCCAACTGGAACGTAACTCTCCAGGGCACTGAGACCATAGACGGAGTCTCGGTAGCGAAGCTTGACCTGGTGCCGAAGGAACAGAAGGTTCTGGACATGTTCTCGCACGTGACCATCTGGATCGATCCCACCCGGGGCGTCAGCCTGAAGCAGATTTTCTACGAGCCCTCGGGCGACAACCGCACGGCTACCTACCAGAACATTCGCTACAACCAGCCGATCAAGGACGATATCTTCCACATTGACGCGGCGCCCGGCACCACCCGGGTGGTCAAGTAGCCGCTGGCCGGTCGCAGCGGGCGCATGCAACCGCGGCCAGAATGAACAGCAGGGGAAAACATTCCAGGGTATAGCGCGTTTCGGGCGCCTCGATGGTGGCCAACAACAGGCAGCGCAACGCGATCAGCGCCACCATGGAGCCCGCCATCCGCGGCCAGCGGAGTACCCCGAAAAAAGCGGCCACCAGATAAGCCAGGTTGAGTCCCCCGTAAAAGATGGCGACGCGGGTTTCCGCGGGATGCTGAGCATACTGCCACCAGCGCAGGGGAACGTTCAGCGTCTCCACTCGGGGGCGAAACCACATATCCGCCAGGCGCAGCAGGGGCAGGCCGACGTAATAGCGGAAGGGATGTTCTTGAATGCGCTCCTGCGCAAGCTGGCCAAACTCGGCGTCGATCTCCGGGGTCAGGGTAGTGATGGCGTTGTACTGCTGCAGAATGCGCTGGGTCTCCGCGTATTGGCCGGCGTTGTCGATGGCGCGTGTGGGCAGATTGCCGGGGTCGATAACGTCGCTGTTACCGTTCCAATAAACCTCGCTGGTCGAGGTAAAGTCGGCCGCCCAGGTTCTGACCCAGCGAATGAAGCCCGGCGCGGCGAATTCGCCAGGATCGGTCGCGTAGCGCGGCGCCAGCGGCTCAAAGACATGGAAGGTGCGCCAGTTGCGCACCGTCCAGGCGGCGAAAGGCAGCAGCGAGAGCAGGCCCGCGACCACAGCGAGGCGAAGCGCCGGGGCAAAGCCAAGCGAGTGACGGCCGTAAACAATCAGCGCTATCCACAGCACCACTGCCAACAAGGCGCCATCCGGGCGAAGCAGGGCAGCATAGCTCCAGGAAAAGATAAGCAAGGCGATCCACGGCAGGCGGGGGCCATCGAGGATCTCCGCCAGCGCGCGAAAGCCCAGCGCGACGCAGAAGATGGAGAGCGTTTCCGTAAGCGGGGCGGCTACGTAATTAGCGGTGAAGGGGCAAAGAGCCGCCAGCAGCAGGGCGATCTGTCCGGCTCGGCGCCCGCAAATCTTCGCCGCCAGAGAGGCAACCAGCAGGCAGGTGCCGAGATCGATGATCGCCTGCAGATAAACCACGGCTCGATAATTTGCCATGCCAAAGATGGCAAAGCAGAGCGCCAGAAATGCCGGATAACCGGGAAGACGCACCAGCGTTGGTTCAACCGTGGTGAGGCCCGATGGGTGGCCCACGGAATGGCCGTAGATGCCATGGGTCAGCCAGTTGGTGGCAATATCCCCATAGACCAGCGAATCGCCCTGAACTTGCGGGTGGGCATGGATCGTCCAAAGCCGCAGACCGGCGCCGGCTGCGAGCACAAGCAGCGTAAACAGGTGGCCAGTGCGGTTTCGTAAGTGCATGCAACAGCATCCCACAAGCAGTGTGCCCGGCACCCGGGACGCACCATTTCGGGAATGACACTGGAACCGCAGGTTCGTTGCATCAGCATCAAATGCCGTTCCTGAACGTCTTCACGGGAGTTCCTGTAAGCTTTCTTCAGGCATGAATCGCCAGATTTTTTTCGATCCGCAGCGGAAGCGCTGGAAGCGCCTCAGGCGCATTCTGGACGCGGTGGCAGTATTTTCCACGGTGATTCTGGTGCTGTTTTTTCTCAACGTGGTGAAAAACCAGAAGCTGCCGGAGCTTCTGCTGCCCGCTCCCAAGCGGAACTATCGGGCCATCCAGGAACAGGCCGCCGCCATCAAGGCCAAGTACCTGAAGTCGCCGCGGCGCAAAACCAGCCGCAAGCCTTCGGAGATCCCGTTTAATTCCGGCGAAGGATTGCGCGCCGCCTACTACGTGGATGATGACGCCGGCAGCTACGCCTCGCTCAAGAGCCACATCCACCAGATCGATATGCTCTTTCCCGAGTGGCTGTACGTAACCACGCCTGACGGCACGCTCGAGGGCGCCTCAGACAGCGGAGGCGCCCTTGCGCGTCTACAACGTGGTGGATGCCCACGGGGTCCACAGCGTCGACCCGCAGAACAAGGTGCATGACCTGATCGCCGCCTCGCACGAGGATACGGAGATCTATCCCCAGCTTAAGAACTACAACGTGCTGGCGCAGGAATGGGATCACAGTGTGGCCGGCATGCTGAAGAATCCTGCGGCACGCAGCAAACTGGAGCACCAGTTGGCCACCTTCCTCGCCGCTAACCCGAGTTATCGCGGCATCAGCCTCGATCTGGAAGATCTGCCCGACGATGCGCAGCCCGGCTACAACTCCCTGATCGCTGAGTTGTACAGCCAGATGCACCCCAAGAATCTGCGGCTCTTCGTCAACGAGGGCGTAGGCGACGACGACAGCGAATTCGCGGAGCTGGCGAAGAACAGCGACGGCATCCTGTTGATGAACTATGACGAGCACGAGGAGACGGGCGGGCCCGGGCCCATCGCGTCGCAGGACTGGTTTGAAAACAACCTGCGGCGGGTGCTCAAGGTAGTGCCCAAAGAGAAGATCATCTGCGCCATCGGCAACTACGGCTACAACTGGACCATGTCGCTGCCGGGCAAAGGCAAACACAGTGCGCCCAAGGTGCTGAATACCGACGACATCACGGTACAGGACGGATGGGATGCGGCGGCCGATGCGAATGCCGACCTGCGTCTGGCAGGCGATGAGCTGAACCCGCATTTTGTCTACGACGACGAAGACCAGAACGTGCGCCACCAGGTGTGGATGCTGGATGCCGTGACCACGCTGAATGAGCTGCGCGCCGCGCGGCAGATGGGGCTGCAGACCTTTGCCCTGTGGCGGCTGGGCATGGAAGACCCTTCGCTGTGGGCGATCTGGGACCATCCCAGCAACCCGGCCGCGCCACAGTCCTTGAAGCAGATACCTCCAGGCGCCGATGTCACCAGCGATGGCGACGGCGACATCCTGCACATCAACGGCGAACCCCACCCCGGCTCGCGCACCATCGACATGGATTCCTACAACTGGACCATCACCGACGAGCACATGGTCACCTATCCCTCGCCCTACAGCATCGAGTATTACGGCTATAAGCCGGGCGTGGTGGCGCTGAGCTTCGATGACGGGCCCGACCCGACGTGGACGCCCAAGGTGCTGGACATTCTCAAGCAGAAGAATGTCCACGCGACCTTCATGATGATTGGGGAGCAGGCACAGGACAATGTGAGCCTGATGAAACGGGTGATGGCCGAGGGGCACGAGATCGGCAACCACACCTGGACCCATCCGGACATCAGCGAGATCTCTCCCCGCCAGGTGGACCTGGAGTTGAACCTCACCGAGCGCTTGTTTGGCAGCAAGCTGGGGGTGAAGCCGCTGTTCTTCCGGCCGCCTTACTCGATCGACCAGGAGCCGGATACCAACGACCAGGCAGCCCCCGCCTACCAGATCCAGAAGATGGGCTACACCATCATCGGCAACAAGATCGACACCGGCGACTGGGACGAGCGGCAGCGCAAGAGCCCGCAAGGCATCACCGACGACGTGCTGGGAACGCTGCAGATGATGAAGGCCAAGCCGCAGTTCCGCGGCAGCATCATTCTGCTGCACGATGGGGGCGGCAACCGCAGCGTGACGGTTGCTACGCTGCCGGTGTTGATCGACGGGTTACGCGCACATGGCTATGCCATCGAGCAGGTCTCTGACCTGATGGGCAAAACGCGGGCGGAAGTGATGCCGCCCCTGAATGCCCACGAGCGCTGGCAGGCGCGGGTGGATTCGGTGGCCTTCTTCGCCTGGGCCTTCTTCAACCACTTTGTGGTGAGCCTGTTTTTTGTGGGCGACGTGCTGATGAGCGGCCGCCTTATCCTGGTCGGCATCTTTGCCCTGATTGACCGGTTGCGCAAACGCCATGTCCCGGAATTAGCCGGCGGCTTTCTGCCTCGGGTTGCGGTGTTGATTCCGGCCTTCAACGAAGAGAAGGTGATCGTGCGCACCATCCGCTCGGTGCTGAACTCTGACTATCCCCACCTGCGCATCATTGTGATCGATGACGGCTCCTCCGATCGAACCTCAGAGGTAGCGCGTGCCGCCTATCCGGACGAGATCGCAGCAGGCATGCTGACGGTGCTGCGCACAGCCAATGGGGGTAAGGCGGAGGCCCTCAACTTCGCTGTTGCCAATCTGGAAGAAGAGTTCTACGTGGGCATCGATGCCGATACGGTGATCGCGGCCGATGCCGTTTCCAAGCTGGTCTGCCATTTCGCCGACCCCAAGATCGGCGCAGTGGCGGGCAACGCCAAGGTGGGAAACCGGGTCAACCTGTGGACCCGTTGGCAGGCGCTCGAGTACATCACCAGCCAGAACTTCGAACGCCGCGCGCTGGACCTCTTCGATGTAGTGACGGTAGTTCCCGGCGCGATTGGCGCCTGGCGCACCGAGGCCGTGCGCCAGGGCGGATGCTACCCGGTGAATACGGTTGCCGAGGACGCCGACCTGACCATGAACCTGCTGGAGCAGGGCTACAAGGTGATATACGAAGACCGCGCGCTGGCATTTACCGAGGCTCCGGCCACCGCGCGCGGCCTCATGCGGCAGCGTTTTCGTTGGTCCTTCGGCACCCTGCAAGCGATTTATAAGCACCAGCGCGCCTTCCTCAAGAACCGGGCGATGGGGTTGTTTGCCCTGCCCAACATCCTGGTCTTCCAGATCCTGCTGCCGCTGGTCTCGCCGTTTATTGACCTGATGTTTGTGGCAGGCGTCTTTCACTACCTGCTCGACCGCCACTTTCACCCCGAAGCGGCCAACGCCGCCAATTTCGAAAAACTGCTGACCTTCTTTCTGGCCTTTTTGATCATCGACTTCGTCACCTCGGCGCTGGCCTTCAGCCTGGAGCCGCGACACCCTGCCAACAAGGGCGATGGCTGGCTGCTCTTCCACATCTGGTTGCAACGCTTTGCCTACCGTCAGCTGTTTTCGCTCGTGCTTTTCAAAACCGTGAAGCGGGCGATCGACGGAAGGCCCTTCAACTGGGACAAGCTGGAACGTACGGCAAAGATGTCGGCGCAGACCGAGCGGCTCACCGCCACGCGGTAAATGTTCCTCAGCCTCTGGGAGTAAAATTGGCTTGCTATGCCAACTGCCCAGATCAGCACCGTCATCCAGCCTGTTACGCCGCAGGGACTCTTCCACAACGAACCCTTTCTCGATTTCCGCGACCAGGAAAACGTGCACGCGATGCAAGCCGCGCTGACCCATGTGGGCGATATGCTCGGCCACGAGTATGAGCTCATCATCGGCGGCCAGCGGGTGCGCACCGAGCAAAAGATCAAGTCGTTGAATCCGGCGAAGCCGGCACAGGTTGTTGGTGTGCACCAAAAAGCCGGCCTGGAACACGCCGAAAGAGCGATGAAGGCGGCCCTGGAGGCGTTCGCCACCTGGCAGTACGTAGCCGTGGAGGAGCGCGCGGCCTTGCTGCTGCAGACGGCGGACCTGATCCGCCGGCGCAAGTTTGAGTTCTGTGCGTGGCTGACCTACGAGGTAGGCAAGAATTGGGTTGAGGCCGACGCCGATGTCGCTGAGACCATCGACTTCCTGGAGTTTTATGCGCGCGAGGCGTTGCGCCTGGCGCAGGCCACCACGCCTATCCAGCTACCGGGAGAGCACGATCAATTGTTGTATATCCCGATGGGCGTTTGCGCGGTGATTCCGCCGTGGAATTTTCCCTTCGCGATTATGGCCGGCATGACCGCAGCGGCGATCGTGACCGGCAACACCGTGATCCTGAAGCCTTCGAGCGAATCGCCAACGATTGCAGCGCGCTTTCTCGATGTGCTCGAAGAGGCGGGGATGCCCCCGGGAGTGGTGAACCTCTGCCCCGGCTCGGGCTCGACCTTCGGCAATGCGATCGTGGAACACCCCAAGACCCGGCTGATTGCCTTTACCGGCTCGAAGGAGGTGGGCCTGGATATTCACGCGCGTGCCGCCCTGACAAAGCCGGGACAGATCTGGATCAAGCGCACCATTCTCGAGATGGGGGGCAAAGATTCCATCGTCGTGAGCACGGATTGCGACCTGGACGCTGCAGTCGAGGGCGTGGTGGCGTCGGCCTTCGGCTTCAATGGACAGAAGTGTTCCGCTTGCTCCCGCGCCATTGTTGAAGAACCCGTGTACGACGTTTTCCTGGAGCGGGTGCAGGAGCGGGTACAAATGCTGCGGGTGGGCGATCCGGCAGGCAACGCCAACATAGGCCCGGTGGTAAGCCGCTCTGCGATGGATACGATTCTCTCCTACATTGAGGTCGGCAAGGGCGAGGGACGGCTATTGGCGGGTGGCCACGCGGTTGCGAACACCGAGGGCGGATATTACGTGGAACCTACGGTAATCGCCGATGTGGCGCCCACCGCGCGCATCGCCCAGGAGGAGATTTTCGGGCCGGTCTTGGCGGTGATCCGGGCTAAGGATTACGACCACGCGCTGGAGATTGCCAACAACACCGAGTATGGGTTGACTGGTGCGGTGTATTCCGGTTCGCGCGAAAAGCTGGAGCACGCGCGGCTAAGGTTCCATGTTGGCAACCTGTACTTCAACCGCAAGTGCACCGGAGCCATGGTAGGCGCGCATCCCTTTGGCGGCTTCAACATGTCCGGTACTGACTCCAAGGCCGGCGGCCCGGATTATCTGTTGCTCTTCACCCAGGCGAAGTCAGTGGCGGAAAAGCAGCTTCTAATACCTAGCCCACAGTCGCATTCCGCCGGGGACGGCGATTGGCCTGCAGGATTTTCTTGCGCAGGCGCAGGGACTTGGCGTAACCTCCACCAGCTCATCTTCCGCGATAAACTCGATGGCCTGCTCCAGGTTCATCGGCTTGAACGGCACCAGGCGGATGGCGTCGTCGGCGCTCGAAGCGCGCATGTTGGTGAGCTTCTTTTCACGCACCACGTTCACATCCAGGTCGTTGTCGCGCGAGTGCTCGCCGATCACCATGCCCTCGTAGACCTCAACCCCGGCGGTGATAAAGAGCACGCCGCGATCCTGCAGCCCATTGAGCGCGTACGCGGTGGTGGCTCCATTGCGGTCGGAAATGAGCGCTCCGCTGGGGCGCTGCGGTATCTCCCCCTGGTAAGGCATGTAACCGTCAAAGAGCGAATTCATCACGATAGTGCCGCGGGTCTCGGTCAGCATCTCGCTGCGCAGGCCGATCAGGCCACGGCTGGGCACACGGAACTCCAGGCGCACGCGTCCGTAACCGTGATTGTGCATCTTTAACATCTCCCCGCGTCTTGGGCCAAGCCGCTCGATCACGGTGCCGACAAAATTGTCAGGAACATCGATGGTGAGGTGTTCGACCGGCTCCATCACTTTGCCGTCGACTGTTTTCGTAACAATCTCAGGCCGCCCGACCATCAGCTCAAAGCCTTCGCGGCGCATCATCTCGATCAGGATGGCCAGCTGCAGCTCTCCGCGGCCAAGAACCTTGAAGCTGTCGGGGCTGCCTGTCTCTTCCACGCGGATGGAGACGTTGGTGAGCAGTTCCTTATCCAGGCGCTCGCGTAGATTGCGCGAGGTGACAAACTGTCCTTCCCGGCCGGCCATGGGCGAATTGTTAACCGAAAACTGCATGGCGATGGTCGGCTCGTCGATGACAATCAGCGGCAGCGGGGCGGGATTTTCCAGGCTGGTGATGGTCTCGCCGATGGTGATGCCGGTGACCCCGGCGATGGCGACGATGTCCCCCACCTGGGTCACTTCTGTATCGGTACGCTTCAGCCCGTTGAACGTGAATAGCTTGGTGATCTTGGTCTTCAACAACGATCCGTCGCGCTTGGAGATGTTTACTTCTTCCCCATTGCGCAGGGTTCCGTTGAACACGCGCGCGATGGCCAGGCGCCCCAGGTAGTCGGAGTAGTCGAGGTTGGTGACCAGGATCTGGAGCGGGCCGTCGGGGTCGCCGCTGGCGGGCGGAATCGTGGAAAGAATGGTCTCAAAGAGCGGCTGCAGGCTCTCTCCCGGCTCGGTCAACGAGGTGCTGGCCGTGCCCAGCTTGGCGTTGGTGTACAGCACCGGGAAATCCAGCTGGTCCTCGTGCTGCGTCCAGATCGATGAAGAGGTCGTACACCTCGTCGAGAACCTCTTGGGGCGTGCGTCGGGGCGATCGATCTTGTTGATCACCAGGATGGGCAGCAGCTTGGCTTCGAGCGCCTTGGAGAGCACATACCGGGTTTGGGGCAGAGGGCCTTCGGAGGCGTCCACCAGGAGCATGACCCCATCCACCATCTTGAGGGCGCGTTCGACCTCGCCTCCGAAGTCGGCGTGTCCGGGGGTGTCGACGATGTTGATCTTGGTGTCCTGGAACTGAATGGCCGTGTTCTTGGCCAGAATGGTAATGCCCCGCTCTTTCTCCAGTTCGTTCGAATCCATGACCCGTTCGGTCAGGGCTTCGTTGGCGCGGAAGGTGCCGGCCTGGCGCAACATGGCGTCCACGAGTGTCGTCTTGCCATGGTCGACGTGGGCAATGATGGCGATATTTCGAATGGGCGTGCTCACGGGCGAGGATTTCCTATTCTTCCGGGTCGCGGAAAGACGTTGCGTTGAAACTGACTAGCCTTGCGTTGACGTGCTGGCTGGAAACAACAGGCAGGACAACCGGGCAATGCCTTCCCTATAGTCTAACAGCCCTGCCCTCGGCGGGGCCGAACCGCAGGTCCTGCGCACTCCGCAGGATGACAGCTTGCAGAAGTGCGAAATCTCTAGGCGCGCTTGCACTGGGAAATCCGTCCCAGAAGTGTCATCCCGACAGAGCGTACCGATTCCTGCCCATGGCGATTCGCCTTTGTCATTCCAGCCGTAGCCGCGGCTGATTTCTGCTGGGCGCAGGCCCCCTAACCACCTGCACAAAATCGTCCAGCCGGAGCTGGCGGGCAAAGGCCGCCTTGACCTGATCGGCGCTGAGCTCAAAGTACTTCTTCGCCGCCACGATGGGTTCATCCAGAGGCAGGCCAATCACCGCGCGGCGCAACAAACCTTGCGCCACTCCCTCTTCACTCGACTCGCTCAGGGGAATCGACCGCAGAAGCAGCGCCTTGGCCAGGTGCAGTTCGTCGGGTGAAACGTCCTGGGTGCGCATCTGATCCAGGTCGCGCTGGATCAAGGCCCTGGCTTTCGAGACCTTATCCGGATCGCAACCGTAGGTGACGCTATAGCTGGCCCGGGTCTTCGATGCCTCCATGCTCACATCCACGTTGTAAACATATCCGGCCACCTGGCGAAGATCGTGGTACAGCCTGGTCGCATAGAAGCCGCCGCCGAGTACGTGATTGCCCAATTGCAGAGGATAGTAATCAGGATCGAAACGGTTGAGGTTCAACTGCTGCGCCAAAACAACCGAGTCCTGCACCGCCTGCGGATCAGGCACATTCGCAGCCGAAGCTTTATTTACCGGGATCGGGGACAGCGTGGTCTCCGGTTTAGGGCCGACGGCCTTCCAGTCGCCGAACCACTTGCTGATAACCGCCTTCGCCTCGTCCGGGGTGACATCGCCGATGACCACGATGGTGGTGAGATCGGGACGCATGGTAGCGGCATGGTATTGCTTCACATCCGCCAGCGTGACCGTGCCCAGCGTGGCCGGCGTTGCCTCCCGCAGGTCCGGATCGCCAGCCGGCAGCAACGCCAAATCAAGCGCACGCGAGGTACGGTAGCCAGGACTCTTCAAATTGCCGGCAACAAACTGGGTGGTCTGGTCCTTGACCACGGCAAACGCTTCGGCCGGAAGCGCCGGATGGAGTTCGTTATCGGCCAGCAACTCCACTCCGCGGGAGAAATTCTCCTTCAACACCTGCACCGAGAAGTTGTAGCCTGCGGTCTCGTTGGCGGCGATGTCGTCCAGCGCCTTCTGGAAGGCAAGGCGGTCGAGCGTCTGGGTGCCGTAGGAGTAGAGGCCGTCGAGCACGTCGGAGACTCCCTCTTGTCCCTTGGGCGTCTGCAGATCGGCGTTGTTCTTCACCTCGCCCACGACAGTAATGGTCGGGCTGGTGTGATCGGACTTCACGATCAAACGAAGGCCGTTGGGCAGCATCGTGTCCGAGGCCACGACGTAGTCGGAAGGCACCTTGAGCTGAGAAAGCGCGCCCGCGGCCCAGGCCGGCAGCACCACCGGCTTGGTGGGAGCGGAGGTCATCTTCTCTTCCCCGCCAAATCCCTTGGCCGAGACCGCCTCGCCCGAGGGCGCGGGCTTCAGCGTCGCGGTAATGGAGTTGGAGCTCACCAGGTACTGTTTCGCCACCCGGTTCACGTCCGCCAGCGTAACCGCGCGGATCGCCTGGAGGTCGTCGTCGGGAGAATTGCGTCCTTCGGCAGCCAGAGCTTCCGACCAAACCGACGCCAACCCCGGGATGGAATTGCGCTGAAACTCGGCGGAGGCAATCTCGCTGCGCTTGGCAGCGTCGAAAAGGTCCTGAGGCAGGCCCTTCTGCGCATAGCCCTCAATGATCTGCCGCGCCTCGTTGATGGGCCCGGTGGCATCGGCTCCCGCGGGCAGAGCCAGCTCGGCGTAACCCACGCTGGCCTTGGGATAGGCTTCGGCAACGCCGAATCCCGCATATAAGGCCTTGCCGGCCGGCACCATGCCGTACAGGTCCGCACGCTGGCTGGCCAGTACGTCCGCCATGATCTGCGTCGCGGCGTAATCCGGCGAATCGGTGCCCGGCATGCGGTAGGCGATAAAGCCCAGCACATAGGGAAGATTGCTGTCCAGGGTGAACGACTCCGGCTTGACCGGAGCAAGATTGATTGCGGGGTGCTCGGGAATCGGGTGGTTGGCAATGTCTCCGTACAGTTGCTTGACCTTGGCCAGGGTGGCAACCGGATCGACGTCACCGACGATCACCAGGATGGCGTTGCCCGGGGTGTACCACTTCTTGTAGAAGTCCTGCAGCGCGGCAGCGGTGGTGGCGTCGAAAGAAGGCCGGGTGCCCAGGGGATCGTGCGCATACGGAGTGCCGGCGAACAGGTCTCCGTTCAGCCGGTCGATGAACTTGTAGGTCGGGTTGGAGAGGTCGCGCGACACCTCCTGCTCGATCGCGCCTCGTTCATGCGCCCACTCCGCTTCCGAGTTGTCTACCCCGCGCAAGCAGGAGGCCTGGGCCTGGAGAGCCACGTCAAGATCGGCGGCGGGAACGGTAGTGAAGTATTGCGTGATATTTTGCTGCGTATCGGCATTGTCCCGGCCCCCTAACTGGGCGTAGATGGCGGCGGTTTGATCCGCAGTCATGCCGGTGCAGCCGCGAAATGCCATGTGCTCCTCAGCATGGGCCGACCCGGGAAAGCCGGGCGGCGTCTCATCCCCGCCGACCTTGAAATTCAGCTCGACCGTGACCACCGGCGCCAGGGCATTGCGCACGATCACCACCTGCAAACCGTTGGATAAGGTGGCACGGGTCACGTTGCTGGGGTCAGCAGCATACGACGAAAAGGCTGAGACGATAAAAAGAAACACCAGCAGGACTTTTAACTTCACTTGATCTCTCCCATACGAACTCTTCCAGTTTGGCACGCCGTGGGCGCGCTCGACCACCGGGCGCTTACTCCAGCGGCATGACATCCACTCCTACCTTCAGGCTATGTTTTGCGCCGCCGAGCAGAACACCGCGGATCGGGCTCACATCGCTGTAATCCCTGCCCCAGGCCAGGGTGATGTGCCCATCGGAGGGCACACAGTTGTTGGTTGGGTCGAAGTCCACCCATCCGAAGCCAGGGCACCACGCGGCACACCAGGCATGGGAGGCGTCGGCTCCTATTAGACGGGCACGGCCGGCAGGAGGAAGCGTCCGCAAATAGCCGCTGACGTAGCGTGCCGGAAGTCCCAGCGAGCGCATGCAGGCAATCTGCAGATGGGAGAAGTCCTGGCATACCCCACGGCGCTTTTCGAAGAAGGTCTCGACCGGTGTGGTGACCTCGGTTGCCTTGGCGTCAAAACGGAAATCCTGATGAATCCGTCCCGTCAGGTCAAGGACCGCCTCGAGGATGGGGCGCCCTGCGGGAAAAGAATCGCGGGCATAGTCAGCCAGCTCCGGCTTGGCCGAGACCCGGATCGAATCGAATAGGAACTGGTAGGCGTCCAACCCCTCCCAGCTGTGATCGTTGCTTACCGTGTCACGAACGGCCTCCCATGCCGGAGACTGGGAGAACACAGGGAAGGTTACGGCATTCACTTCCAGCTCGGTGCTCGCCTCCACGCTCATCCGGGTATGCGACTCGGGCAGGGTGAACGAGGTGACGGTGTTGCCAAAGAAGTCGGTGTGGGTCGTGGTGTGATACGGCGGCACAGGCCAAACGGATAGCTCACTGCTGAGGCATCTCTGCCCACGAAGATCGCGCGGAGTGAGGCGGACCGCGTGATGGGAGACCGATACCCGTTGCACGTAGTCGTAGATGGTTTGGTGGCGCACCCGGTAGATCACGTGGCACGCTCCATCTCCGCGTGGCTGAAATAGGTGTTGGCTATAGCTTCGGAGTAAGCGGGCAACGCGGCCTCCAGGTCTTCGAGCAGACTATCCAGCCGGGTCCGCTTGTTGCCCGTTCGCCCCTCGCAGAGCAATGCCACATCCGCGTTGAGTAGCCTGGCGGCGGCCGCTTCCATCAGCCTCTGCTTCAAAACCGGCCAACCGCCGCCGGACGGCATGGCGGAAAGCGCGGCGGAGTGCCGGGCCAGATCCTTAAGCTGGAAGGAGAGAGATCGAGGATTGGCTACGTCGTTCATCAGCAGATCGAGCACCGGCGCCGCCTGCAGGGCGGTGAAATACCGCGAGCGGTAGGTGATGGAGCTGTCGGCGACCTCCAGCAACATCTCCAGCGACGGCCAGTTTTCCGGGTCGATCGGAACGATGATCGAGCGCAGCAGCTCCACCAATTGAAGCGAGCGCTCCACCCGCCGGCCGATGTTGAGAAAGTGCCAACCCGGGCCCCGCGTGATGTTGCCGGCCTCGATCCCGTGCAAGGCGGCAAGCGTGAGAATACAGCTATTCAGCACTGCCAGGGCGTCAGCGGCCGATACGTAGCCCCAGGCGACCCGGTCCGATGCGCGAGCGAGGCTGCCCAACTGGCTCATGATGCGCAGCAGATCGCTGGAGAGGCGGTCCCGTACCTGCGCCGCCGCGCGCGTGGCCCGGCTCAGATTGGCGTTGAGGCTATCGCTGCGCTGTTCTTCAAAGATAAGCGAGAGTATCTCTTTTTCCAGGTCTCCCTGCTGGTCCAAATGTCCCTGCGGATCATCTTTCGCGAGGCGCGAGTAGGGAGACTCCAGGCACTCATACAGCTTCATCATCGATAGCCAACCCACGGTATCCGGCGCCCACGATTCACCGGTCATGCGCACCAGGAGGCAACGCAGAACCCGGGATAGATGCTCACAGCGCTCCGCGTAGCGGCCCAACCAGAAGAGATGTTCGGCGGCACGGCTGGGCAGATCGCTGCTTACGCCTCGATCCAACTCCACCGGCAAATCGCGTGGGCGGCGCAGGGTGAAATGGTCGACCGGCTCACGGGAAAGAACCCAGGTGTCTTTGCTGCCGCCGCCGTGCTGCATGGAGACAACAGGGGTGTCGGGAGACGGGGAGACGCGGGTCAGGCCTCCGGGCATCACGATCCAGCTGTCTCCGGCAGCCGCGATATACACGCGCAAGACCACGCGGCGCGGCATCAGGCTGTTATCCGACCAGACGGGGACGCTCGACAGGTTGAGCAGCTCCTGACCGACAAACTCATGGGGCCTATCACCCAACTGCGCCAGCATCCGCAAGCGTTCGTTGGCAGCGAGCCTACCCCCGAAAACAGGCTCCATGCCTGTGACCGGAAAGGCCGGTTTGATGATCAGAAAATCCAGGTTCTCGCGCACATAGCGCAAGGCTCTCGGCTGGCCGCACCACCAGGTCGCCACCGACGGCAATGCCAGGCGCTCGCCCAGCAAGCTCCGGCTGAGGCCGGGAAGAAACGGAATAAACGCCGATGTTTCCAGCAATCCGCTGCCCAGGGCGTTGGCCACGGCGACGTTTCCGGCGCGGACAGCTTCGACCAGCCCGGCCACTCCCAGATAAGAGTCGGAGCGCAACTCGAGCGGATCGCAGAAGCCATCGTCCATGCGCCGCAAAATCACGTCCACCGGCCTCAGGCCTTCCAGCGACTTGAGAAAGACACGGTTCTCCCGCACCGTCAGATCCGCCCCCTGGACCAGCGTAAAACCCAGGTAGCGCGCCAGATACGAGTGCTCGAAGTAGGTTTCGTTCAGCGGCCCCGGGGTCAGCAGCACGACCCGCGGATGGGTGCGCGCGGAGGGGGAAAGGCGCAGCAGGGTGTCGCGAAAGTCGCGAAAAAAGGCGGCCAGCCGGTGTACCTGGGCCTCGCGAAACAGGTCGGGAAAGGTCTCCGCCATGACGATGCGGTTTTCCAGCGCGTAGCCGGCGCCGGAAGGGGCCTGGGTGCGGTCGGAAATCACCCACCATTGCCCGTCGGGCGAGCGCGCCAGGTCGACGGCAAGCAGGTGGAGGTAAGTGGACCCCGGGACCCCGCACGTTATGGCAGGCACGCAAAAAGGCCGGGTTGGCGAATACCAGGGCGGCGGGAAGGTCGCCGTTCAGCAGCAGCTTCTGCGGCCCATAAAGATCGGCCAGAATCGCGTTGAGCAAGCGCGCGCGTTGGATGAGGCCCGCTTCCAGGTAGCTCCACTCCGCAGGCGGGATAAGCAGCGGAATCGCATCCAGGCTCCACGGCCGGTCCGTTCCCAGCGGATCGCCATAGACGTTGTAGCTGACGCCGTTTTCCCGGATCCGTTGCCGGGCTATCTGCCAGCGGTGGGCCAGTTCCCTCGCTCCCAGCGAAGACAAGGAAGCGATGTACCGGTCCCAATGGGGACGAAAAACCCCGGGCTCCACGCACATCTCGTCGTAAACGCCAGGAGCCTGGCGATAGTCGGCGGTCAGTAGCGGGTCATCCAAAATTTCGGCCATGGTCATGCCGCTCGCGCACTCTCCTTTTACGGTTTCCGCCGTAAATCCAGCGTTAAGGGAAACTCCGCATTGGGCCTTTCGCTGGGAACGGAAATTGGGCCCGGGCGTGTGGCCAAGGTTGCTGAACCTCGCCAGTCGGCGGCTCTCCGCTTCATACGCATTCACCGGGTGATGCTCGTGGGCCCGTCCTCCGGGATGCACCACGTGGTAGGTGCAGCCCCCGATGGCGTGGTCTGACCAGGTGTCCACGATGTCAAAGACCAGCGGGCTGTGAACGGGGATATCCGGGTGCAGACACGAGGCGGGCTGCCAGGCGCGATAACGGACACCGGCAACGAACTCACCGGGTTCTCCCGTGGGGTGAAGGGGCACCGGGCGGCCATTGCAAAGCACGGCGAAGCGGGGCGCGACCATCCCCGTCACCTTTACCTGCAGTCGCTCAACGGAAGAATCCACACTGCGCGCGGTGCCTCCGCTGGAGGCTTCCTCGCCCAGGACATTCCAGGGTTCCAGAGCATGGCGCAGTTCCAGCTGGATGCCGCGCACGGTCACCGAGCCGATGGGAGGAAAGCGAAACTCGAAGTGGGGAGCGAACCACTCGCTGAGGAAGCCATATCCGGCGCGGGCGAGGTCGCTCACTACATCCTCCCAATCAAGCTGCACAA
Source organism: uncultured Acidobacteriaceae bacterium (assembly GCA_963840675.1). Taxonomy (GTDB): domain Bacteria; phylum Acidobacteriota; class Terriglobia; order Terriglobales; family Acidobacteriaceae; genus PALSA-350. The sequence goes on along the minus strand of CAWJAB010000036.1, from coordinate 138,996 downwards.
AGTGCGGCAGCATGAAGCGGTCGTGCAGGCCGGTTCCCCAGAAGACCAATTTCTGCTGGTAAGGCTTGCGCCAAAAATGGGCGATCAGCGCCCGCACCAGCAGTTGCTGGGTCAGGCTCATGCGGGCATGGGGCGGCATTTCAAAGGCGCGCAGCTCGAGCAGGCCGAGTCGCGGTCCAGCGCCTTCTGGCGGATCGAGTTTGTCGATGCAAAATTCCGCGCGATGGGTGCTACCGGTTACGTCGGTCAGCAGATGCCGGAACAGGCGATCGGTCATCCGCGGTGTCACTGGGCCCTTGCCCGGCCGGGAAGCTGATCGGGAATCTGATCGAAAGCAATTTCCAGCTCGTAGATCGAGTCCACCCGGCCTTCGTCGACCCGGGGATGCTGGCTGGTGGGACCAATGAACAACCCCGAGAGCAGATAAGAAAGCGAAGGGTGGTTGTGCCAGTAGTTGACCATGCTCCGCAACAGGTCGGGGCGGCGCAGAAATGCGCTGTCATCGGCGGTTGGTCCGCCGATCACCAGGTGGTTGCCGCCGCCGGTTCCGGAGTGCTGGCCATCGAGCATGAACTTCTCGGTTCCCAGGCGGGTCTCCCGGGCCAGGTCGTACACCGCCGTGGTGTTCTCCACCAGCTCATCCCAGCTGGCGGCGGGTTGGATGTTCACCTCGATCACGCCCGGATCGGGGGTGACTTTGAACACCGCGATACGCGTATCGCTGGGTGGTGTATAGCCTTCGATCAACACCGGCATGGAGAGATGTGCGGCTGTGTCTTCGATGGCGGCAACCAGGTCGAGATAGTCCGCGAGGTAGTCGACCGGGGGCATAAAGACAAACAGCTTGCCCCCGCGTGCCTGCACACAAAGCGCGGGCCGGGTGAGGCTAATCGCCTGGTCATCGGTTTTGGGCTTGGCCTTGTCGGCCTCGGGCACAGGCTCATCCGCTACCGGTGGCATCGAGAATAGCCCGAGCCGCCTCTCCGGGCAGGGCGGCAGCTTATCCCGCCGCCGGAAAGGATCGGTGTCAAAGGCGTAGGTGACGTCTTCCGGCTTGGTCCAGGGCAGAGATTCGAGAGGCAAACGGTAACCCATGGGCGAGTCGCCGGGAGTCAGAAACATGCGCGGCTCGATGCGGGAACCATGGCTGGCTGGTCCATCGCGGCGTACCGGACCTGGTGGGGATGCGGCGCAAAGGCAGGACAAAGCCGATGGGCTGCTCCGCGGCCTGTTCAAAAATCTGCGCCAGGCGCGCACGCTCCGAAAATTCTTTGAGCTTAGGGTCGAGCGGATCGAGGAGTGCAGGCAGCCGCCGTTCCTTCCATAAGTGAAAGAAGATGTCTTCATAGGCGGTGATGGCAAAGGAGAAGCTCACTTGCAGACGGCGAGTGAGCGCTTCGAGAAACTTCCGCGCGTCGGGTGCGCCGTAGCCGTAGTCCTTGCCGTCCTCGGCGAACAGGCCCTGGTTCTCCCAAATCGGAACCCCATCCTTACGCCAATAACAGCCCAGCGCCCAGCGGGGCAGCTCCTCGCCGGGATACCACTTGCCCTGCCCAGTGTGGAGCAGAGCGCCACGCGAAAACCGGTCGCGCATTTTGTACAGCAACTCCACCGCCAGTTTGCGCTTGGCGGGGCTCATCGCAGTGGTCGACCATTCGATTCCATTGCGATCGTCCAGCGAGATGAAGGTCGGCTCGCCGCCCATGGTGAGCCGCACGTCTCCCGTCCGCAGGTCGGTATCCACCTGGTGGCCGAGCGCTTCGATCTGGCGCCATTGTTCTTCCGAGTAGGGCTTGGTGACCCGCGGGGATTCGTAGATCCGCTGCACGGTCATGGAGTAACTGAAATCCGTTTTGCAAACTTCGAGCGGACCGGAGATGGGCGCGGCACTCCCCACATCGGGAGTACAGGCGAGAGGGATATGTCCTTCGCCGGCCAGCAAGCCTGAAGTAGGATCGAAGCCGACCCAGCCGGCGCCAGGGAGAAAGACCTCGGTCCAGGCGTGCAGATCGGTGAAGTCGGCGGAGGCGCCGGCAGGCCCTTCCAGCGGCTTCACGTCGGCCGCAAGTTGGATCAGATAGCCGGAGACGAAGCGGGCGGCGAGGCCCAGATTGCGCAGAATCTGCACCAGCAGCCACGCCGAATCGCGGCAGGAACCAGTGCGCAACGCCAGCGTCTGCTCGCAGCTCTGCACCCCCTGCTCCAGGCGGATGACGTAGTTGACCTCGCGCTGCACCCGTTGATTCAGGCTGACCAGAAAGTCCAATGTGCGAGTGCTGACCCGCGGCGACTGGGCTAGGAAAGCTGGAGAGCCTGGGACCGGGCACCTCCGCCTCAAGAAAGGGGCGCAGTTCACGGGCGAGGGTGCTCTCATAGGTAAATGGGATTTGCTCTGCATAGGGCTCGAGGAAAAAATCGAAGGGATTGAAGATTGCCATTTCGGCAACCAGGTCGACCTCGACTAAGAACTCCGTGGTCCTCTCGGGAAATACCAGGCGGGCGAGATAGTTAGCCTGCGGATCCTGCTGCCAATTGATGAAGTGATTTTTGGGAAGCACTTTCAGCGAGTAGGCAAGGATCGGCGTGCGGCAATGGGGCGCCGGCCGCAACCGGATAGTTTGCGGCCCCAGCATGACAGCACGGTCGTAACGATAGTGCGTCTTGTGATTCAGCGCGATGTGAATTGCCATAGGGCGGGACGAACTCCGGCTCGCGAAGGCTTAGGATGAAGGGCGGAGCGTGGCCCGGCGGATGTATCACCCGGTAGTTAAAAGTTATCACGCCTGTCTTTTGGGGCCACAGCCTGCTCCGTCTTTCACCCTCTAGCAAATTGGGGGTGGCCATGTCTCGCGTTTGAGACATGGGATACACAACCTCCAGTGCCGTGTCTCCAGCTTCATCGCGCTGCGGGTCACTCCAGCGACTCGCGCCGGTATGATGGTTGCATGTCGACGACCGAACCCGTTCCCCCCGAGATCCTCGCCCGTGCCAGGAAGATCAAGCTGTTCCTGATGGACGTAGACGGCACACTCACCGACGGCAGTGTCAACCTCATATCCTTGCCTGAGGATGGAGGCGTGGCGGAGATGAAGGGTTTTAACTCCCAGGATGGCATGGGGTTGAAGCTCGCACACACGATGGGGATCCGCACCGGCTTCATTACCGGGAAGAAAATCTCCCGCTGTTTCCAGCGTGCTCACGAGTTGAAGGTGGAATTCGTCTACCTGGGACAGGAAACAAAGATGGCCGCATTCGACGAGTGCCTGAAGAAGGCAGGCGTGCAGGAAGACGAGGTGGCGTACATGGGCGACGACCTGCCCGATATGCCGCCGGCCAAGCGTGCCGGGCTGGCAGTTGCCGTTGCCGAACGCGGCTCCGGAGCTAAAAGCAATCAGCCACTACGTCACCAATAGCCGGGGCGGAGCAGGCTCAGCACGGGAGGTCGTGGAGCTTATCCTGAAAGCCCAAGGAAGATGGGAAGAGGCAATTCCCCAGGCATCTGGCCTGAAATTGCGATCAAACCTATTCTCTCTTTAAGTCATCTAAGTACGCACTGTTTTGATCGCACACACGCGCCATCCTACCTCGGAACAAGGGTACGTTATAGTTAGAGTGATGCCCGATAAGCAAGCCAGAGAGCACGCGCGACACCCTTGGCGGCTCGCCCTTGCTCTTGGCTGCGCTCTGCTGTTGGTTTTTGGCGCGACGGTTCAGGTCGCGCATGTTCATACGCCGGCAGACGTCTCTCACTCCGGGTGCGCTCTCTGTGCCACCGCCCATGTAGTCATTTCTCCGGCAGCACCAGTAGCGGCGCCCCTCGCCGCGAGACCAACGGCGACGCCGGTCGCTCGATCTGCAATCTGCCTTTGCGCATCGATTCTTAGATTTTTCCCTCTACACACGACCCCCGCCCGTTGACCTTGCCTTCTCCTAAGGCAGTTTCAACAGCCAGCTCATACAAATGCCCGGGGGTGGTCCATGTACTCGTTTCCAAGACGATTCGTCTTTGTGTTTTTGCCCATTTCTTCTTTTATCGCCGGCGGCCAGTCTTCATGCCCAGTCTGCTTCCGGCACCATCGCAGGAGTCGTGACCGATGCTTCAGGCGCGGTCGTGCCCGGCGCCACGTGTCACCATCGAAAATCCGGTCAGCGGGCTCTCACGGACCACCAAGACCGACCCGGCCGGGCGATACCAGTTCACTAATCTGCCGCGCAACCCCTATCATCTAGTGGCCAACGCGCCTGGCTTTGCACCGTTCACCGTGGATGTGGACGTGCGCTCCACGGTCACCGTCACGCCAACCATCGCCTTGCAAGTGGGGGGAGCCTCGACGACAGTAACGGTTACAGGCGGCGACCTGGTGGAGAATGACTCCGGGCTCCACACCGACGTGGACCGCTCCCAGATGGAGGAGCTGCCCCTGGAGAGCCAGTCCTCCTCCGTAAGCTCGCTGGTGACGCTCTCCTCCCCCGGCGTGGCTGCGGATTCCAACGGACTTTTCCATGGGCTCGGCGATCATGCGTCCAACTCTTTTTCCGTGGACGGCCAGCCGATCACCGACCAGCAAAGCAAGGTTTTCTCCAACCAGATCCCTTCCAATTCCATTCAGTCGCTTGAAGTCATTGAAGGCGCGCCGCCCGCCGAGTACGGGGGCAAGACCAGCCTGGTGATTCAAGTAACAACGCGATCCGGCCAGGGAGCTCACCAAACCGACTGGCAGCATTACCACCTCCTACGGAACTTTCGGCTCGGCATCGGGAGGTTTTGATATTGGCTATGGCCAGCAAAACTGGGGCAACTTCTTTGAGCTCGATGGATTAGATACCGGCCGTTTTCTGGATGCACCGGAATTCGTGGTCTTCCACGACAAGGGGAACGAGCAGAACGTTTTTGATCGCGCGGACTACCAATTTACGCCGGTCGACGCGTTCCACCTGAACCTGAACTACAGCCGCTCCTGGTTTCAGACCCCAAACAACTACGACAACCTGAATGTGCTCGACCAGTTCGGCAACGACGTTGGCGATGCCGACCAGAAGTCCAAGATTGAGACTTTTGATATTGCGCCCACCTACACCCGGACCATAGGAAAAACCTCGGTATTCAATTTCGGTCCTTACATCCGAAAGGATTCGTATCAGTACTTTCCCAGCGAAAATCCGCTCGCGGACCTTGGACCGCCAAATCTGCAGACGGAAACGATCGCGCAATATCGGACGCTCACCAATGCCGGGTTCCATTCCGATCTCTCCTATACGAAAGGGAGACAGACCATCAAGGGTGGGGTGACGTACGCCACCACCTTCCTCAGGGAGCGTGACAGCCTCGGCATCGTGGATCCGATCTTGAACTCACCCTGCCTGAACGCGAGCGGAAATCCCGTCGACGGATTTACCAGCCCCACGCAATGCGCCGCGGCAGGATACCAGCCCAACACCGCAGCCAACCCGAATGCTACCGGAAAATTGTTCAACCCGGTCTTGTTGCCGTATGACCTCACCCGCGGTGGTAGCAACTACAACTACTTTGGCCCTGCGGACATCAAGGAAGTGGCTCTCTATATTGAAGATTCCATCAAGGCCGGCAACTGGCTCTTCAATCTAGGCATACGGGGTGACCTGTACAACGGCCTGGCCAGCGCCACTCAGGCAGAGCCTCGCCTGGGTCTTTCCTACAACATCAAGCGGACCAACACCGTGCCCCGCATCTCCTATGCGCGCACTCTGGAATCGCCGTTCAACGAGAATCTTGTGCTTTCCAGCCAGGGTTGCACCAATGCCGTGCTCTCTCCGTTGCTCAATTGCTCGCCCGGGGTGTCTGGCACGATGCAGCCTGGCTTTCGCAACGAATTTCATGCCGGCCTGCAGCAGGCGTTCGGAAAGAATCTCGTCTTCAGCGGGGACTACATCTGGAAATACACCCACAATGCCTTCGACTTCAGCGTGCTGGGCAATACTCCCATCACCTTCCCCATCGACTGGCACAATTCGAAGGTCCCGGGCTTCGCGCTACGTGTCGATGTGCCCAACTTTCACAACCTCACGGCGTTCGTGGTGATGTCCTCCGTGGCCGCTCGCTTCTTTCCCCCGCAGGTTGCCGGAGCAGGCGCCACTGTCGGCCAGAGTGGATATCCCTTCCGCATTGATCATGATGAAAAGTTCAATCAGACGACGCACGTGCAATACCAGATTCCCTTCCGGCGGAGTCCTTGGATCGGCTTCAACTGGCGCTTTGACAGCGGCATTGTTGCCGGATCGGCGCCCTGCTACAATCCGCTCTCCAACGATCCAAACAGCGCATGTGCCACTACATCGACTCTGCTCAACGGCCTGCCGGCAGTTGACCTCAGCAGTTTGACCGCCGACCAGGAGTTCGAAGCGGGGTTGCGATGCGGAACCATAAAAGCAACGCCTACCACGCCTCTGCCGACCCCGTGCCTGGCTTCAGAGTATTCCTCAACCCTACTGAGCATTCCCGCACCGGGCACCGGCGATAACGACCATAATCCTCCACGGATTCAACAGCGAAATCTCTTCGACGCCTCCATTGGAGAAGACAACCTCTTCAATGGCGATCGATACAAGTGGAGTCTTCACTTGACGGGCGTGAATATGACGAACAAATACGCACTTTACAATTTTCTTTCGACCTTCAGCGGAACGCATTACGTTACGCCGCGGTCGCTCTCGGCAGAACTCGGGTTCCACTTCTAAGCAGTCCGACGCTCCATGGAGCGTTAACAGCAGGTCCCTCCACTACGCTGCGCTCCGGTCGGGATGACAATTCATTTTGAAATCGATGATTTCTCGCGATAGCTCCCATTTTGCAGCAGAATTGTCATCCTGACCGGAGCGCAGCGTAGTGGAGGGACCTGCTGTTGAATCTTCCTTTTCAGTGGGGTGAATCCGGCTCACAACGCCAACGCTTCTTCTGCGCGCAGCGCCAAGCCGCGAGCGACGGAAATAAACTCGTTCCCGGTTCGGATGCGGTCTTCCCCAAAGCGCACCTTGAAGATCCGCCGGACGGCAGGCACCAGCGAGCTGCCACCGGTAAGAAACACCCGATCCACCTGCCTGCGGCTGATACCGGAGCTTTGCAAAAGCGAGTCGATGCATTGTTCGATGGCATGCAATTCGTCGGCGATCCAACCTTCAAAGGCCTCGCGGGTCACGGCGATGCGGATGTCCATGCTGCCGTCACGAAAATAGAACTCCGCCACGTCGGAATGAGAAAGCTCGAACTTAACGCGCTGCACAGCCTGGTGAAGATGGTAGCCGAGGTCCTCGTCAATCAGTGTGATCAGAGCTTCGATTTTTTCCGGCTCCAGGGCGCGGAGTCGAGCGCTTCGCAAAATCTCATCGACATTCGCCGTTCGTAAGAACGAAAGGTAATGCCAGCGTTCGAGGTTGGCGTAGATCCACGCGGGCACGGCCGGCAGAACCTTGTTGAGCGAGCGAGCGAACGATTCTGAGCCTAAAGCGGGGGAGACAAGCTTGCGTACCAACCGGGCATCGAACGCGTCGCCGGCTAGACCCACACCGCTGTTGCCAAGCAGATCCTGCGGCTTGCGGCCACGCTTGCGCACCCCGGGGCCAACGTGGAGCAGGGAGAAGTCGCTGGTGCCCCCGCCAAAGTCACCAATCAGGATAAGCTCGTCGTGGTCGAGGGTCGATTCGTAGGCGTACGCCGCGGCTACCGGCTCCATTTCAAACGTCAACCCGCTCAAAGCCCGCAGCAGCAAAGGCCTGGCGCAGACGCGAAAGCGCGAAGGCCTCATCCTCTTCGCTTTCGGCGCCGACGAAGCGCACCGGCCGGCCCACCATGGCATAGGTGACAGGGACCTGGAACTGCGCCTCGGCGCGGCGGCGCAGATCGGCGAGGATGCGGGAGATCAGGTCCTCAAGCGTGCAATGGCGGCCAAAGACGGCTGTTCCTGTCAGCGAGCGGTCGGCCAGGTAGGATTTGAGTGACTGAATCAGCCGGCCCTTGTTCTCAGCTGCCAGGTAGTGTTCGATCGCCACCGGGCCGGTCCAGGTATGGGTCTTTGCGCTGCCCCCGCGCTTCTCCAGATAAAGCACGGATCGAGAGGAAAAGGTTTCTCCGGCGAGCGTGGGAAAGGAGACAAGCTCGACTTGCGACTTGCCCGACGCGCGCGCAACGGTGCTGTTGGTGGTGCCGAAGTCGATACCGATCGCAGGGACCTGATCTTGCTTTTGGCGCATATCTCCCCATTATTTCGCAAGTGGGCCGCTGATCTGCCACCTTGCTGGTGACAGATCAAAATTTAATGAGTAAACACCTGCGTTTGCCGAGCGCTAAGTCTCAATGCGAGAATGGTGTAATGCAACGATTTGGTTCAACGGCCCTGAATTTATCGGCTGCCGCTATCGTTCTACTGGGCAGCGCCGCCGCCCAGCAGACGCCGGCGACGACCACCACACCCACCCCGACCCCGCGGCAGAGCACAGCGCACGACCACCCGGCACACCACCACCGCAACCAAGCCTAAACCGCTGGTGCCGGTGACAGAGAAAGATAAGCAAAGCTATGCCATCGGCTTAAATGTCGGGAGAAGCCTGCACCGGGATGATGTCGATGTCGAGCCGAAGTTTGTGCTCCAGGGTCTGCAGGATGCCATTGCCAACGGCAAAGTCCAGTTGACCGACGATCAAATCAAGACCGTGATGACCGCCTTGCAGACGCAAGTGCGGCAAAAAATGGAAGCCAAAAGGTTAGCCGAGGTGGAGACCAACAAGAAGGAAGGCGCGGCATTCCTGGCTGCGAACGCCAAAAAAGAGGGTGTGGTCACCCTGCCCAGCGGTCTGCAATATAAAATCCTGACGCCGGGAACGGGCCCCAAACCCACCGCTACCGACTCCGTCGTTTGCAACTACCGCGGGACGCTGCTCGACAACACCGAGTTCGACAGCTCCTACAAGCGCGGCAAGCCGGCAACCTTCCCGGTGACCGGAGTCATCAAGGGATGGACCGAGGCGCTGCAACTCATGCCCGTGGGATCGAAATGGCAGCTGTACATTCCTGCGGATCTGGCCTATGGCGAGCGCGGTCAAGCCGCCGATCGGGCCCAACGCCACGCTCGTCTTCGACCTGGAGCTGCTCTCCATTCAGCCCAAGGCGGCGGAGGCGCCTGCGACCACTCCAGCTCCTGCGACCACTCCGGCGCCTGCCACAACTCCAGCCCCGCCCACCAATCGATAAGAAGCAGCACCTACGCAGGCGTTCTCTTAAAGAACGCCTGCAATGAAAACCGCCGTAATAAACTTGGTTCGCCCCACCAGGAGGAGAACCATGCGGAAAGAAAACCTGACCATCGGTTTGCTATTGATCATCGCCATCGCCTTGGTGGCGATCGCCGTCGAACCGATGTTCACGCCGCACGCTGCCCAGGCGCAATCCACGCCTTATCCGCTTTACATTGAGCCCGGCTCTGAGCTGTTGCGGGCGCCCGATGGCAGCAAGCAGGTCTATGGCAAGGTGGTTGTGGACATGCGGGATGGCAAGATCTGGGGCTTCCCCACGCTTGCACCTCAGTCCTACCCTACCGCTGGATTGCAGAACAAGCTGCCGACTTCCAAGCCCTTCGAGTTAGGCAAGTTCGCCTTTGAAGATCTCGACAAATAGCGCTTCAGCTCTAGGACGTGGGCAACTTCAGGCCGAGCAGCAACACCGGGTCAACGTACATGCTTTGCCAGCGCACGCCCATGTGGAGGTGAGGGCCGGTCACGCGGCCTGTTGCCCCGCTCAGACCGATCCTCTCTCCCTTGGTGACCCGCTCGCCCACCTTCACCTCTATCTTCGAAAGGTGCATGTACATCGTCGTGAACTGCTGCCCATGATCGATCACCACCATGTTGCCCTCGTAGAACATGCCCTGGGCAATAACCACCTCTCCGTCATTGGCAGCCAATACCGGCGTTCCCGAGGGCGCGTGGAAGTCGGTCCCGCGGTGGATACTGGCGAGCGTCCCGTTGAACATGCGGCGGGTCCCGAATGAATCGGTCGGTGAAAAACGCACAGGAGATCGAAAGTTGCCCCTCCACAAGGGCTGGCGGAATCACGTGGGCAAACGCCGCATCCTTGACCACCTTATCGGCTGCGATGCGCTGCAGGGTTGCGGCATCCGGCTGCACGTATTTCTCCTCTACGTGCAGCGTCGTGGTCTTATAACTCCCCGGCTGCACAGCCACTTCGCGGCTGGCGCGCAGCGGGTGGCCATCGTTCCGCTCGCGGTCAGCTCGAGTGAATAGGTTCCCGGCGCCTGCTCCACGTCGATACCCGCCAGCGCATACCAGGTGTTCCCTTGTTGGGCCTTGGTAAACACCAGTGCGTGATTGAGCCATGTGCCATGCACTTCACTGGCCGGCTGGTCCAGCTCGATCGTGAACAGAACGGGCGACCCGCTTTCCAATGTGAGCCGGATACCAGCTTATGACTCGAAAGCCTTCATTCTTCTGTGCCTGCGCGGCCGGAAGACACACGGAACGAAGCAGCCCAGACAAGCGCAGCCACAGCAAAAAAACCCATGACGGCGAATCAATCTCACCCTCCCAGCATACGGGATGCATCTTGAAGGCCATGGATGGCGGGAGCATACTGTTTCACGAGGATCGACTATGCGACGCAGGACCTTTCTCTCACTTCCGCAGCAGCCGGGCTTGGCGCTTTTGCCTGGGGCGCCGGAACCTTACAAGCCAAGGCGGGAGACATACCGAAACGTACTTTCGGAAAGACCGGCGAGCGTCTCACCATCATTGGCCAGGCCGGCGGCCGCTTTCCCTTGTGCACCTTTGAGGATGCCAAGGCCATTACCCTGCGCGCCTACGAACTCGGCATCAATTATTTCGACACCGCGCGCATTTACTGGGACGGCAAGTCGGAAGAGGTCTATGGCGCGGTCCTGCCGCCATTCCGCAAGAACATTTTCCTTACTACGAAATCTCCCCAACGTACCCGCCAGGGCGCCGAAGCAGATCTGGCCGCGTCGCTGCGCGCCCTCAAGACCGACCACGTCGATCTATGGCAAATGCACCAGGTAAGCACCATGGACGAGGTCGAGCAGATCTTCGCCCCCGGAGGCGCCATCGAGGCCTTCGAAGCCGCCAAGCAAGCCGGCAAGTGCCGCTTCATTGGATTTACCGGCCACCACGATCCCCAGGTCCATCTGGCCATGTTGAAGAAATACGATAAGTACGACACCATCCTGATGCCGCTGCATGCGGCGGATCCCGGTTACCTGAGCTTCGAGAAGAATGTGCTGCCCGTTGCCGCCGCCCGCGGCATGGGTATCCAGGGGATGAAGAGCACCGCCAATGCCAAGCTTCTGCAGGCCATTGCGTTGAAAGATTGTCTCTCCTACGTGCTGAGCCTGCCGGTTCACTGTGTCGCCATGGGTTGCACCACGGTTGGCCAGGTGGAAGATGATGTGCGCATCGCACAGCAGTTCAAACCATTAGACGAGGCCAGCCTCGACCAGATCCGCCAGCGGGCTGCCACGCTCAAAGGACCGCAGCTGGAAGACTGGAAGATCAATACTCAAACCGCAACCGTGAATACCTACCGGGATGGTGCGTGCGTTTAACTGGCGTTCCTCAATCGCCTTAGAGGACTCTAACCAGACGCCTCACCCAATCGGTGGCTTCCCGTTACAACTATCGTTGTATCTAATCGCGCCCGAAAGTCAATATCGCAACTTTTACTGGTCTGTTAGGGTCTACTCCGTCGACTGCGGATGTGCCCGCAGCCGTACTGAGAGTCACGAACCTCCCCTAACCAGAAAGAAGGTATCAACATCGTGCGCATACGAATCACAGCTCTCACCATGTTTCTTGCGCTTTTGGGAATCTTAGTTATAAGTCCCAAAGCAGCTTCGGCCCAACAAGTGCCCGGGCCGCACCCCGCTTACCTCCACGCGCTGTCGGACTTACGTCTGGCTCGCGCCTATCTGGATCAGATCGCGTGGCCGCCCGTTCAGAAGGATGAAGAACATGCGATCCGCGAAATCGATGCTGCGATCGCCGAGATCAAGCGAGCTTCGATCGATGATGGCAAGGATCTCGCCGATCACCCTCCAGTCGATGTTCGCATGCGTCCTGACGGCCGCTTCCGCAAAGCTCTGGAGTTGCTGGATAAGGCGCATAACGATACCGCTCGGGCAGAAGACGTTCCCGAGGCCAGAGGCATGCGGGATCGTGCTGTGCACCACATCGATCAGGCCCACGGCACGGTAGACAACGCCGTCCGAACGATCCATTGGGAAATGTACAACGGCATGTAAGGAGCCTGAAGACCGGAGAGCCAGGGAGTGAGCGGACCCACGCCGTTCCCTGCTCCCCGCGCCATAACGGGGCTGAGGCCCAATTTTTCGGCCGGGGCGGCGGGAGGGTCTAAATAAACGGACCAAGGTGCACTGCCTCGACAGCGCCGCCCGCCTTACGCCCAATCTCGAGCAGTGTTTGCATATTTTCAACAGCGTCCATTTTCTGGATGTTGGCGGGATTTACTTTGCCAAAGCCCGCGCCACTCAGCCCCCCCGCACTGAGATCGGCATTGTAGCGTGCATAGAGGAAGTGGCGTCCAAGGTCCGTGGTAAGGGGAATAGGTGGCGCTGCATATCGCTGATCCATCGTCATGTCGGCGTCAACCTCGCGAGGTACCAGGTCGAGCATCTCGCGGTCGAGTCGAGACCCAAACGTACAACGGCCGATGGTCCGGCAGTTGATGTCCTGTTCCACCAGGATCCCATACATCAACTCTCCCGGAAGACCGGCAACTGTAGAAACAATGTTCTTGTTGGGGGAAGCCGCCGTAGCTCCCAAGGATTCAGCCGCGCCTGTCCCTACGGAGACAATAAGCAGGTTTTGTTCGCCAGTCTTCCAATTCAGTTGGTAAGCAGGATTCGTTGCCATGCGGTAGAGCAGAAACGCTGGATTGTTATGCGGCGTGACACCGCCATCGACAAAAACAAATGTCCGGCCCTTATCACCTGGGTCCCATTGCAGAATCTCCGGCGGAAAATATACAGGTGCGGCAGTGCTGGCGCGAACCAACTGCCAAAGCGGGATCTGCAGATTGCAGTCTTTGCGCGAACGATCGTTGTACTTGGCATCCGGGTTACTGCTGATCGGCCAGGGAGAATCGGTGGTCACGTTCTTTGTTACCACCAGCAGAAGACACCGCAGGTCCTTCGACCCTAGATTCGTTTCTCGTCCGAAAACTTCCCGAAGCTTCTCCTTGAGAGGGTCAGCCGTATAGAAATACTTCACCCGCTCCATCAGAAACGCGGGCTCAAACATCTCTTTGCCACACGATCGATAGAAATCGATGAGCTCCGCGATCGTCATTCCGCGTGACAGGCCCGCGGCGATAATCGCCCCGGTACTGGTTCCTGCGATGTAGTCGAAATAGTCGCACAGTCTTTTGCCGGTCCGCTCTAAAACCAGCTTTTCAAGGTGCTCGAGAATTCCAAGGGTTATCAGGCCCCGAATGCCGCCGCCATCCAACGCGAGCATACGGTGGGGCCGGTCTTCCTGAAAGCGTTGCGGAAGATGCTGCCATCTCTCCGGGTGAATCACCCATTCCCGACCCTCCGTGAAAACTGACAATAACCTACTCTCTTGCGTCAGAGTGTGGAAACAAAGATGGCTTCCAATTTTCTGTCGACTGCCAGTCGTCGGAATGCCTCGGTCACATCGCTGGTCCCCCGGCTGAGTCCATTCCAGACGACGGCGGCCAGTGCGCGGCGATTCGTCTTCGACGCCCATGCCGTTGCCTCATCGAGGATGATTGCGTTCACTGCGCCGTAAGCCTCATGGTGGCCGGCCTGGAGGTTCAACTCCAGAATGTCTTTGCCCGCCAGTTGTTGCAGAATCATGTCAAACCGGTGGCCCCAGTCCTCGCCCCGATCCGCCACCGAGGTTGAGCGGAATTGCTCTCGTCCGAATGGAAGCACCACGCGGCGGCCAAGGCCAAGCTGCGCCGCGATCTCAAGCGCTATAATATCCGTGCCACAGGCGGCGGAACACACCACCGCCCGGGTGGCGGCGGAAACCATCATGTTACGCATGCGAGCCGCTACCATGGCTTCATTCCCGGGAGGGAATCGCTGTTCCTCCGCGCCTTCTTCGTCGACTCGCCTGCCTGCCACTGCGAGGACGGTTCCGTTCGGGTCCAACAACCGCTGAAATCCGGCAAGTATTGCGGCTAATGCCAAGCTGGTTGGCGTGTCGTTCATCAGTGACAACGATCGGCGTAAATCTGGAATCGTGGACTGAATATAGAAGGGCGGCGCGCCGGCTTCAACCATCTCGGCAAGCAGCCTCTCGGCGGATGCAACATCGCCGGCGTCGAACGCCGCGCCAAGCAGCGTTGGAGCCGCCCAGGGATCGGCGGGGTTCCGCTTGCGCGAACGCTCACCAGCCACCAGGGCAATGTTGGCCGCCACCATGGCCTTCTTCTCATCGCCCTCCCGCTTCCGAGCCCGATACAGGCGGGGCAGGTTGCTCGGAGGAAAATAATCGTTCAAATCCAGCATCATTGCCCGTTCGTAACAGTGGATGGTCTTGTTCAAGTAAATAGACCTGGACTCTGCATTGTGCGCATCTTCGTACAGCGCCTTATATCGGCCGGCGAGCAGCCCGCTGCGTTCCGAAGTGTCGCCGTCCGTGCGAATCAGGGCCTCGAGCTCCGCGATCGCCTCGATTTGCTGCCCGTTCTTGCCCAGCACTAGCGCACGTTGTTCCCGCATAACCGGCAACTGCCTTATCCGTTGTGGCAGACGATCGATCAAGCGGAGCGCGTCGTCCCATCTCTGGGTATCCCGCAGCAGGCCAGTTAAATCCAGGGCTACGCTGGGTACCGTAATCGCATCCTCTTCGTAAAGGCGGACCAGCCGCTGAGCGTGTTCGGCGGCGGCCGGACCCGGCAGCCCTCTAGCCACAGCTACTTCCGACTGAAAGGCTGCCAACTTGCACGCCACATCTCGAAATGATTGCAGTTGGCTTGCTCTTGCGGGGTCAGGATAGCCGGGAATTGCTTGAAAGACCGGAGACGTGTGATCCAGGGACTGCCGGACTCCCGCCTCCAATATCTTCCTCATGGCGGCCGCAGCTTCATCGGAAATAGCCGCGTCGGGCAAGGGATACTTAACCCGTCGCATCTGGCTCATATCGAACTGTGGCTTCGACCAATCCGCGGCAATCAGCACGCAGCCCTGCCTTTGCGCGGCATGCCGCACCCCAACCTCGTAGTAGACATTCGCATTGGGGAGGGTCAGATCGGCAATCACCAGGTCGGAAATCGCAAGCCGCTCAATCATGGCTTCGATTATCAGGGAACCTGCATCCTGGTCTGCCCGAATCGGAATGTATTTCAGGTCGTCCTGGATCATGGGCCGCAGAACCTTATCCCACAACAGATCAAAATCAATCTGGCTCGGGGCCTTGTCTCCTTCCGCATGGGTAAGCTTCTTCCCGAACGGCATAACCATGAAGCAAACCGGAATCGGCATGCGGAACATTCTCCAGCAACGGAAGTATCTTACGTGAACAAGCGCACTGGGCGTAAACTCAACCAATGTTCCTGCAATGGTTGCTTCCATCGGCGACCAGCCCATGGCTACTGGGAGGTCTTGTCCTGCACGCTATCTTCATCAGCTATCGCCGCGATGATTCAGAGGGGGAGGCTGGCCGCCTGTCCGATGACCTGGCCGAGAGCTTTAAGCAGGATTCTGTGTTCATGGATGTGGATGCAATTCAACCGGGTCGGGATTTCAGAAAAGCGATCGACGAGAGCATACACAAATGCAGTGTGTTGCTCGCGATCATCGGGCGAGAATGGTTGGAGTCCAAGGATGCATCAGGCCGAAGACGCCTGGATGATGAGAATGATTTCGTGCGGCTGGAGATAGCATCTGCCCTGCAGCGTGATATCCCCGTGGTTCCGGTCTTGGTCCGTAGCGCGAAGATGCCAAGGGCGGAGCAGCTTCCCGAAGACCTGCGGGAACTGGCTTACAGAAACGCGGTGGAGTTAACCCATGCCCGCTGGAAGTCCGATGTACAGCTGCTGATCCGGGCGCTACGCAATTCGGCCGGCCAGCCCGAGGCCTCACCGGCATCCGATTTGCCGCGGAAACCTCTCGTCGACGCCGGCGCGAGTTCAACCGGGATCGAAAGGGCTGTCCTGGAACGCGTCAGCAGGCAGCTTGCGGCGTATATCGGTCCGGTCGCCGAAATCGTGGTAAAGCGGGCTGCCAAGCACTGCGCTTCTCTGACGGATCTTTGTAACCTGGTTGCCCAGGAGATTGAGGCGAGCGCGGATCGAGCTAAGTTTCTCGATATTAGCCGCCGGTAAAGCAGCTTCGCAATTGGTGTAGACCGAAGCAATAGGCCTTTTCGTGGTTTTCTCCCAAGGAAAACCACACCTCACTATCTCTACCAAGCCACAGTAATTACGAAGCTGCTCTAGAACCGGCATCACCGTTCAACCGGCGACGCTGTTACTCCTTTTCGAGCATAGCAAGAGCTTTGGCGAGGCTTACCTGCATCCGCTGGAACGATGCGATCACGCTCGAGATTTCATCCTTCCCTGATACCTTCAGAGGGGCCACGTTCTTTTCCCCCTTGCTGATGCGGTCGCCGGTCTCAGAAACGATCCTGAGCGGATGAATAACTAACCAGTAAACACCCGCGTCGAGCGCGAGAATAGCGATCAGCAAGGTAAGGACAAGCACGGCCAGGAGCCGGCGAAAAGCCTGGTTTGCAATCGCGACAGGCACCGACAACGGTACCGAAATGATCTGCGCACCCACCACCTCGTTGGGCTTCCAACCGAAGCCGTTTGCAGATCCGTAGACAGTGATCATAGCCCGCGGCGCGGCAGAGGGAACGCTGTGACACTCGAGGCATGCGGGATCCACCTTGATAGGATGGGCCAGATAGATCGCAGGTCCGGAAGGGGTTTCGCGCTGCCCGGTAGCCTCCGTCTTCTCAGGATGATCGCGCAGATCATGGATGACATCGGCCTCCCAGTCGGCGGCCCTGTCTTCAGGGTTCGTGGGGTTGAGCGTCGCTTCCTTATAGGAATATTCCGGGTAGCTCTTGCGAAGTTTGTTGAAGGTAGTTGTCGCCGCGAAGAAGGGGATGGTCTCGGCAAGGAATCTTACTTTGTGCCGTGGATTCTGTTGCAGCAGCGGCGAGAGATCTTCCGCGGTGTAATCGCGAACCGCTCGGGTACTGGCCACCATCAGCTCGGCCTGCGCGAGCACCTCGCGACGGGCGTTGTCCATCAGGAACTTGTAGGCGAGTTGGGAGATAAGAAGGGCGCCGGCCCCGAACACGACCAGCAATATGAGATTAAACTTGGCCAACAGTTTCATTGTGCTGCCTCCCGGCGCTTTTCCCAACAAATGACAGTAATAGTAACAAGATAGGCGGAAAAGGTAACATCGGTGGTGGGCAAGGAGTCGAATGAAACGCGAAGCTCATTCGTAACCTACGTGGCGGCTTTTCTGCTTCTCAACCTGGCTTCTTCGATAGCGGCCGCGCTTTCCCCATCCTGCTCCGCCTCACAGCTCTCCTTCGGCCTCGACCAGGAAGGCGGCTACTTCGATGGCATGTCTCACTCCGGCACGTTACTGGTTCTGCGCAATCTCGGCCCTCAGGCCTGTAGCGTATCGGCGCAGCCAATGCTTGCGTTCGAAGATGCCCAGCATCATCCTTTGCATGTATCCCTGCAAACGCCTACAGGCATGCATCCTGGTCCAGTCATCTTGCCGGTTGTCATTCCGGTGGGAGCCGAGGTCACCAGCAAGATGCGCTGGGTCTCCGGCGATGTCTATGATGGTCACAATTGTGTCTCCCCCGCCTATGTGACCATTCAAGTGGGGGCCGGCAGTCTGTCGGTACCGTTCAATGGGACATCGTGTGGGCCCGTAGGCCCGCCGCCCACCTACACCATGACCCCTCTGCGGCGCGATCCGGTGTACACGCCCCCGGCTCCGTAATCAACCCGAATCACCTGCTATCACCCTCGTAAATGATTTGTCATCCCGACCGGAGCGGAGGGAACTGCGGTTCTCTCGCTCAGCATCAAATACAAATGAAAGCGGCGAACTACTTCTCCATGATAAGAACTACGCGGAACCTCGCCTTGCCCTGCAGCATGCGTTCGTAAGCCTCATTCACCCGCGCCAGTGGGTAGCTCTCGTTCATCGATCGCACTCCGGAGAGCACGCTGAAGGCCAGCGTCTCCTGCGAGTCAAGCGACGTTCCGGAGTACCACCCTTTCACCTGCTGCGATTTCAGCAGCAGTTGCAGGGCAGGCACTTCCAGCGAGGGCACCGCTCCGACAATCATGAGCGTCCCGGTCGGCACCAGGCCGCCGATCACCGCCTTCATCGCGTCCGCGCTGGTCACTGTGGCGAGAATCACCTTGGCTCCGCCAAGCTTCAGCAGCTCTGCTGCCGGATCCTGGCCGCCGCTATCGATGTAGTGAGCTGCGCCCAGCGTTTTGGCGAGCGCTTCCTTGTCTTTGCCACGACCGATGGCCACGGTGTTGAATCCGCTCTTGGCCGCGAACTGAATACCGAGATGGCCCAGTCCACCCAGGCCGATCACGGCGACCACGTCCCCCGGCCGCGCACCGCTGTTGCGCAGGCAATTGAACGTGGTCACTCCAGCACACATGAGGGGCGCCCCCTCTTCCGACGACAATTCTTCAGGCACCATGGCAATCGCCGAGAAAGGGGCGACCATATACTCGGCATAGCCGCCGTCGCGCGTAAGCCCTGTCACTTGAGTGCTGGTCTCGCAGGCAAAGAAGTTTCCTCGACGGCAACTGTCGCAGTAGCCGCAGTAGCCGCCGTTCCACCCCACGCCCACCCGCTGGCCGACCTTCCATCGCGGAACGCTAGGCCCAACTGCGTCAATCAGTCCGATCACCTCGTGGCCCGGAATGCGCGGGTACTGAATCCCTGGGAACAATCCATCTTTGGTTACCGAATCGCTATGACAGACGCCGCAGGCCTGGACCTTAATCCGCACCATGCCGGCTTCGGCCTCCGGAATATCCCGTTCTACGATTTCAAACGGCCCACCCGCGTGAGGCACTTGTACTGCGCGCATCTTCGCCATGACACTCCCTCCCTCCGTTGCCGATTCTGAGCGCCGCCTGTTAAACCCCCGCTACTTGACCGGCTTATAGGTGCTGGCGATAAAGGCGGCGACGTTGTCGTGTAGCTCTTTGAGCGACTCTTCATGGGCGTAAACCATGTGCCCGGACTTGTACCACGAGTACTGGATATTCTGCCGCAGGTCGGCGGGGACCGTCAGGTGAGACATCTCGAAGCGGGCGGCGAAGTACGGCGTGGCGAGATCGAAATACCCGCCGTTCAGCATGACCTTAAGACGAGGATTGAACTTCATCGCCGTGGCCAGGTCAGGCATGACATTCACCCCCCAGGCATCCCCCGGCGCGCCCGGCGCCTTATGCTTACCCTCCCAGGCCTCGTTGACTGAGTCCTCCTCCGGCAGATACGTCAGGCCTTCGCCAAACTTGAGCTGGCGGCGGGAATAATCGTTGAAAGCGGAGACATAGGCGGACGCGATGGCCGCGGACTGCGGATCGTAAGCAGCCTCCTCAGCCAGCGGGTCGATGGTAGGGCCGGAGAAACGGCTGTCCAGCCGGCCGGTGGTAAGGTCATCGCTGGTTTGCAGGGTATGTTCGAATTGACCGCCGGTGACCCGCAGGTTGGCCTTGAGGATGTAGGCCACCGGCAGGCCGGTATACTGGTGCAATTTTTCAGCGACGGCCTGCCGGGTAGCCTCCGGCAGCTGCGCTCCCTGGGCCAGGGCTAACCCATAGTCCGTGAGAGCGAATTGCTCCACCTCCGCCAGGAAAGGCTCGAGAGCCGGGGGCTGCGTAGGCAGGCGTTTGTGGTAGTAGGCGGTCGCCGCGTAGGTGGGTAGACCCAGTTGATAGGGTAGATCGATGCCCGGGTTCCATTGCGGTCCGTCGACGCTGTCGTCGAAGTTCAGTATCTGCGAAAGCAGGATCACGCCATTCAGGTCGATGTGGCTTTCCGTCTCAAGTATGCCCGCCACCACCGCCGAACGGGTAGTGCCGTAGCTTTCTCCAAAAAGGTATTTGGGCGAGTTCCAGCGCTGGTAATTGGAGAGAAAGCGCGCGATGAAGCGAACAAAGGCATGGGCATCCGGATCCACCCCATAGAATGCCTTTTCCTTTTCCTTGCCGAAGATGCGGCCGAAGCCGGTGCCGGGGGCGTCGATAAACACCAGGTCGCTGGCGTCGAGCAGGCTGTAGGCGTTGTCAACCAGTTGGTAGGGTGCGGGGCTGGTGTGTTGGTCGTCCGCCGTCACCACGCGCCTGGGACCGAAGGCGCCCATATGCAGCCACACGGTGGAGCTGCCCGGACCGCCGTTGTAGACAAAGGTTATCGGGCGCGATTCCGGCGGAGCGTCTTTCTTGAAATAAGCCACGTAGAACATGCGCGCGGTGGGCGGCGCCTCGGCGGTCTCTTTCGGCGGCGGGTTGATGCCGATCGAGGCGTCGGCTTCATTCGTCCCGGCCACCAGGATGGTCCCGGCGATAGCCTGGTAGTTGATGGTATGGCCCCCAACGGTGACGGTGCCCGGCGTAGTCGAGTCTTTGGGGATAATCGGCGCCGTGTCTTTGCTTTCGTCTTTGCCGGCGTCTTTTGACGAACTATCTTTGGCTGCGTCTTGAGCGGCGGCGGCGAGTCCAGCAACAGGCAAGAACCAACAAGAGTGAGGAGGGAGCGAGATTTAAACAAGGCTTACAGTTCCTTTAAAAGTAAGTTTGAGTGCTCAATAAGTTGCGCGAAATCCAATGCTTTTCGCACCGCTTGGTGGGAGGCCCGACAGGCTAAAGTTACCAAAGATGGGGCAACCGCGTCTGCTCCCCGGGGTCTATGTCGGGCGAGCGGCAAGGGTGATGTAAAGCCAGCCGCCAGAAACAGGAGAATCCCATGAGATTTTTCACGGCTGTTCTTGCCTCCGCTCTTTTCCTCGCGCCTGCGGCAATGGTTGCCCAGACCACCACCACAACCCCCATACCTGGGGCACATGACTATAACATTAACCAGCGCAAGGTCGATCAACAGGATCGCATTGCGCAAGGCGTCAAGAGCGGCCAATTGACCGCGGGTGAAACCAGCCGCCTGGAACACCAGGAGGCAGGCATCAACCGCGAAGAGCGCGGGATGCGTGCGCAGGATAACGGCCACCTGACCGCACAGGATCGCCAGACCCTGCACGCGCAGCAGAACCAGGAATCCCGTCGCATCTACCGCGACAAGCACAACGCTGCCGTTCGTTAAGCGATCATGTTGAAGCGAAAGGGGTGCCCGATTAAGGGGCACCCCTTTTCGTCGCCTTTGCAGATCCGACCGGGACCTGCAGCATCCTTATAGATGACACGATCAAGTCTTTGGGGTAGACTCAAGCCCACTGCGCCAAAATGCGCCATTACCAAGCGCTGTTGATGCGCCGGGCATCGGCTGGCCGGCTATCGGTACGGTTGTGCCCTGCTTGTGACACATTAGAAAGGGGGCGCTATGCCCTCAGTGCAAGATCCTCGACTCAACGTCCTGCCCAGCACATCCCCATCGGCATCGTCTCTTCCCGAATTCCTACCCACCCCGGAACCCATATCCTCTGACCAGCCGACCTACACTTCCGTTGCCGCCCCTGGGGCCGAACATCAAGGTTTTGATGGTGTGGCCCAGTTTCCCGCCGTCCTTCTGGGGCTTTGAGGGCGTGCTGCAAATGATTCCCGAGCGTGCGATGACCCCGCCGCTGGGGCTGATCACCGTGGCTGCGCTTTGCCCCGCCAGCTGGCAGATCCGCTTGATTGACCATGCCTTTGAAGAGTTGCGGGATGAGGATCTGCAGTGGGCGGACCTGGTGATGGTGAGCGCCATGCACGCCCAGCGTGACGACGCGCTGGCTGCTCTTGCCCGTGCTCGCGCCTTTGGCCGCCGCACATTTGTGGGTGGACCCTGGGCCAGTACAGACCCCGAGGCTGTGCTTCAGGTGGCCGACCACGTCATGGTGGGCGAGGCGGAGGAGGCCTTTCCCGGGCATCGCCGCTGCCCTCGAAAACGGGACGCGCGCACGCGCTTTACCGGATTATCGATAAGCCCGATATGACGCGTAGCCCGGTACCCCGTTTTGACCTGCTGCACCGCGAAAAATACACTTCGATGCCGATCCAGTTCTCGCGGGGATGCCCTTTCCAGTGCGAGTTCTGCGACATTATTACGATTTACGGCCGCCGGCCACGGGCGAAAACACCGACCCAGGTGATTCATGAACTGGACGTGCTGCGCAAATTAGGTTGGCGCAACGAGGTGTTTATTGTCGACGACAACTTCATCGGCAATCATGCGCAAGCGTTGCAGCTTACGCGTGAGCTGATCGAATGGCAAAAGCTGCATAAGCAACCGTTCTCGTTTTATACCGAAGCTTCGATCGACCTGGCATCGCGCGAAGAACTTATGGACGCTATGGTCGCGGCCAACTTCATGTATGTGTTCATTGGCATCGAGACCCCGTCGTCCGAAGCGCTGAAGGAATCTCGCAAATTTCAAAACCTGCGCAAGAACAATGTGGACCAGGTGCGCATCATCCAGGAGAAAGGGCTTTGGGTGCTGGCCGGCTTCATTGTCGGCTTTGACTCTGACGACGAGACCATCTTTGCCCGGCAGTTGGAATTCATCGACCGGACCGCGATCGCCTGGGCGATGGCAGGAATACTGATGGCGCCGCCGACCACGGCGTTGTTCGATCGCATGAAGCGGGAAGGACGGTTGATTGAGGACAGTCCGTCTACTATGCAATTCGGGTTGCCGAATTTTCGCACGGTTCTTCCTTTGCCGGTCTTACTGCGCGGCCTTTGCACCCTGCTCGAAGGCTTATACCAACCGGACGCGTTTTTTGAGCGCGCTTATAACTCCTTGAAGGTCTGGCAGCCGAAGGCGACGCAGAAACCGCCGTATCTTGGCATGTACTACAACCTGCGGGTACTGTTTGCCTCCGTGTGGCGGCAGGGCATCACCTCAAGTTACCGCCGCAGTTACTGGCGATTCCTTTACCGGATGGTTTCCTCCTGCAGGCATTCGCCGGCAAAGATCTGGCTCGGCTTCACCGTGATGCTCTCCGCACATCATTTCGTTCTCTACTCCAAGGTTGTGATCAAGCACCTGCAGGAAGAAGCTGAGCTTTGTGAACGCCGGCAGGCCGTAGCCGCAACCACAAACGACTTCGTTGGAGTAGAAGCGGTGAGTTAACCGGGCGAGAGTCCGCAGTCTGCTGAATGCGAGGCACCTGCTACGCGTGAGCGTCCGTGGCCGGCTGAAAACGCCGGACACGAATTTCCTTCTCACGCTTCCGCGTTTGCGCGATATCGTAAGCGGATTGCATGCGCATAAGCGTGTCCATCTTCACACCGAAGGCCTTCTCGATGCGTAGCGCCATATCACCGGACAGATCTGCCCGGCCGTTCAGCAAAGCGGACAGCGCGGGGCGCGACACCTGAAGCGCAGAAGCAGCGGCAGTGACGGAAAGCCGAGCGGGCTCGATGATCTCGGTCCGGATGAAATCGCCTGGATGGGGCGGGTTCTTCATGGGCATGTCACTTGCTCCGATGCTATCCGAAGTCGACTGCCACCACCTCATGCACTCCGATCGAAGGCACCGTGAGGCGAATAGCTCCGCCCGCCTGGCGATAATGCGCCTCTCCGCCCGCCACCAGCAAGCGCACCCTGGCCACGCGACGCCCTTCCGGAACTTGTACGCTTACCTGCTGGTTAGCAAGCGGAATAACCTCACGCACCGGTCCCTTCATCATCATGGGATTGGTGAGATTCACCAGGTGTACGGTCATCGAACTCTTCTGGCCCCAAACGGAAATATCCAGAACACCTTTGCCCTCGACCGTGACCGGAGCGGGCTCGTTTGTAGCCCACGTGACCGCGTTGCGCAGCAGCTTCCCATGATCCACATCCAGCACCTCCCAGAACGTGCGATCGATATCTCCGGGGAAATAAACCACGCGACCGTGGCCCACCTCGCGCACCACAACACCCGGCTGAGCCCGTTGTCGGCGGCGTTGTAAATACTTCCTCCATAGGGAGGTCAGGGTAAGAAGGAACCACCAGGAGAGGCGAAGTTGCCCCTGCATCGACCGCAGTGACCTTCACGCAATTGACGCCGTTGATAATCCTGGTCGCATCTTCGAAGCCGGCCAGCAACGGGTGGGATTGCCTTTGCAGTGACAGATACGAATTAAGCATCGGGCCCTGTTCTCCGCTGAACGAGGCGCCAAAAAGCGAAGCCAGGCCGAAGTCGTTACGGCGGACTCCCCACTCGTCGTAGAGCGATGTCTCATAAGTAGCGACGACGCTGCCCCCTTGTTCCACAAACGCACGGATCTGATCGCACTGCCGGGTAGAAAGCGCCGCAATATTAGGCAGGATCAGCGTTTTGAATCGATCGATGTGCTCGGGGTCGAGCAGATGATCGTGGACCATTTCAAAGGGGATTCTGGCTTCGACCAGCGCCTGGTAGAAACCCAGCGCGGGATCTTCCACCTTGGCCCGCGCATCCTCTCCGCCGTAGTACGACGCAGTCTGCTGGGAGTAAACCATCGCCACGCGGGCGAACGATCGCTCATTGCGCAGGTAGCCCTGGTTGGCATAGTGCCATTGATAAATCTCCGCAACCACCGGCAACCAACGCCGGTCAATCGGCTTGGCATTGAACTTGACGAACCATGGACGAAGATCCTGGGCGATGCCATCGGCCACCCACAGGCGAATCTCATCGCCGCTCTGCACCGAGTCTTTCCAACGGTACTTTTCTTCAAGGCCCACGCTGAAGATGCCGGCGATAGCCTTCTGCCCCAGCGTGGCGCGATACTCCTTGCCGTTCTTTCCATTGGCCCACGGAGGCATAAGCCCGCTTCTCGCCTGGCGATCGGCAAACAGGGTCGGCGCCAGCTCTCCAATGGTCTTCATGTCGAGCTCGCTGAGCGCGCCGCCGCCGGCGTTCGCCAGGTAGCTTGCATTAGGATTAATCGCCTGTATCTTTTCATTCCACAGCCGCCAAAGTTCGAACAGCCGCTGTTGGTGCCACACCAGATATTGCCGCCGGGCTGGATCCTGGGGATCGCGGGTGCGCGGCAGATTCAAACCGGAGAAGGCGAAAAAGTTCTGCCGGCAATGCTCGCAGTAGCACATGCCGGAGCCGGCCCAGCGGTTGGTAAAGATACCGTCGGGCGTGTACTTCGTCATGATCTCTTCATGCACCCGGGTCATGAAATCGAAGTTGTAAGGACCCAATGCGCAGGTGATCCAGAAATCCGGATCGGAGGGATGGCGCCGCTTGTTGCCTTTCTCGTCGACGGCGATCCAATCAGGATGAGCATCGTATACGTCCTGGTGAGCCGCATGGGCATCGGTGCGCGCCACGACGTTCATGCCCAGCTTGCGGCAACCGTGCAGGATGTCTCCGAAGGCATCCATGTTGCCCAGCCACTTGCTGCGGTAGTGCAGAGGAATCTGTGTCGGGTAAAACGCAACGCTGCCTCCGGCGCTCAGGCAAGCCGCATCGGCGTGGATCTTCTGAAAATAATCGAGCCAAAACGCCAGATCGTAATTGCCCGGATCGTCTTCAACGAAAGCCAGTTGCGCCCAACGCATGGGACGGTCGTACCACCCAGGGTTGCCGATCACCGGCGCCGCCTCTGCCGTCGCTCCTTGGGCGACATTAAAAAAATGGGCGGCGGTTACGCCCGCCGCCTGCTTGAGAAAAGTTCTTCTGCTGTTTGCCATCTACTGCTCCTAAGACGATGCGGCACTCTTCGCGCAGAGACTTCGCATTTCGCCAGCTCTTCCAGGAAGCGGATGGAGCCGCAGATGTCCTGCTCCCCGTAACCCTTGGCGATCGCCGCCTGAAGAATCTGTTGTGTGAGGCCGGTGAGGAGCAGGGGAACACCGAGCTCGGAGCCAAGGTCCACTGCCAGGCCGATATCCTTCTCCAGCCATTTCAGGGAGAAGTTGGTGGAGAAGTCGCGCTTGAAGACCATGGGCGCCTTGGCGGAGATGAACGCTGAGCGCGCCGCGCTGTTGGTCAGGATGTCCAGCATGAGCTCAGGATCGACACCGGCCTTGGTGCTCAGCACCAATCCCTCGTTGAAGGCCTGCAGCAGGTTGCCCAGGATCAGGTTCTGGGTAAGCTTGGCGCGCAGGCCCATGCCGGACCCGCCGCAATAGTAGAGATTCTTGCCCATCGCTTCGAAGAATGGTTTGGTATGGGAAAATACCTCCTGCTTGCCGCCGATCATGAAGGTGAGCGTCCCCCCTTCCGCGCCGGCTTTCGAGCCGGTACAGGGAGCATCGAGAAATTCCATGCCCAGCGCTTCGAGCTCTGCGGCGATGCGGCTGCTCTCCAGCGGAGAAACCGTGCTGCAATCGGCGATGACGAAGCCTTTCTTTGCCCCCTTCACCAGGCCCTGCTCGCCCAGAATTACCTCCCGGGACATGGCCGTATTGCCGACGCAGAGAAAAGCACATTCACTGTTCTGTGCCACCTCCGCGGGCGTGGTGCAGAACAATGCGCCGGCAGAATCGGCAAGTTGCTTCGCCTTTTTTTGGTTATGCGACCACACGGCCACGTTGTGGCCGCCCATCACCAAATGACGGGCCATCGGACCGCCCATGATGCCGAGTCCCAAAAATCCTAGCTTTGCCACGAGATTTCGCTCCTGATCAAGTTTGCTAACGAACGTGGAAGAGGTAGGCGTACAGCATCACTTCGACGCCGATGGCTGTGGCCATCACGATGCTGTGCCGCAGGGTAAAACGAAAGAGTTTGGCCTGGTCGGAGACCGACATGGCGGTGGCCGCCGCCGCGACCGCAATGTTCTGCACGCTGATCATCTTGCCCACCACGCCGCCGGCCGAGTTGGCCGCCGCCATCAGCGTACCGTCAAATCCCAGGCGCCCCGCGGTCACCACCTGCAGGTTGCCGAAGAGCGCGTTGGCCGAAGTATCGGAGCCGGTAAGGAAGACGCCCAGCCATCCCAGCAATGGGCTGAAGAAAGGAAAGAGCCTGCCCGATGCAGCGAACGCCAGCCCCAGCGTGGCGGTGGCGCCGCAATAGTTCATCACGAAGGCCATAGCAAGCACGGCAGTGACCGTCACCGTGGGCAAAAAGAGCTGGCGGCATACCGAGAGCAACAGGCGACCGAAGGCAAGCGGGGACATCCGCAGCAGCAGAGCCGCAAGCAGAGCAGCGAACATGCAGGCTGTACCGGCGGCGGAGAGAAAGTTCAGCTGGAAGATCGCCTTATAAAGGGTAGGCTTGATGACCACCGGCGGCATCATCAGAACGTGATTGTGCAAGAGAGGCCAGCCGAAGCTGATAGTGGCGCGATTCAGGAGCGCCTGGATGGGCTTGTAGCCCCACAGCAGCACCAGGATCACCAGCAGACCGTAGGGCATCCAGGCGCCAAAAATCTTTCCGCCAGCATGTTTCGCGTGGCCGGCTCCCCCGGCGGGAGCGGAGAATTTTCCCCCGGGCATCAACTTGCTCTTCTTGCTCGCGGCCGCACCCACCGGCTCCAATTCCCTGTCCCACAGGGTGGTCGGCCGCCAAAAACGCAGCAGCACCAGCAGCGCGCACAAGGCGCTGAGCGAGCTCATGATGTCCGTAAGCTGCGGCCCTACGAAATTCGACATCATGAATTGCACGGAGGCGAATACTCCGCCCACCACAACCACGGCGGGCCAAACCTCCAACATGCCCCGCCACCCCACCATGATGCAGACCAGGTAACAGGGAACCAGCAAGGACAGTGGAGCACACAGGCGCCCCACGGCGGCGCTCAGTTTATCCAGCGGCAAGCCGGTAATCCCGGCCAGGGTGATCACCGGAATTCCAATCGAGCCGAACGCGACCGGCGCGGTATTGGCCACCAGGCAAAGCGCCGATGCATAAAAGGGAGAGAAGCCCAGGCCGACCATCATGGCCGCCGCAACCGCCACCGGAGTTCCGAAGCCCGCCGCACCTTCCACAAACGCCCCAAACGCAAAGGCGACCAGGAGCGCCTGCAGGCGCGCATCCGTGGTCAGGTTTCCCATCGACGCCTTGATGATTTCGAACTTGCCCGTTTCTACCGTGACGCGATAGAGGGTGATCGACGCAAACACGATCCAGGAGATAGGAAACAATCCGAATGCAGCGCCATCGGCAGCAGCGCTCAAGGTAAGAGGAGGCGGCAGCTTGTAGGCAAACAGCGCAATGACCAACGCCACAGCCAACGAGCAAAGCGAGGCGAACCAGGCCGGCTTGCGCAGCACACCCAACAAAAACAGCAACGTAAGGATCGGTAGAGAGGCAACTGCCGCAGAGAACGCGAGGCCACGCCCGAAGAGGGTGTAGCTTTGGGACCAGGCTGGGTTCATCCGGGCAGCTCTTTCCTGAAAACGAATGCAACGAATTCTACGACGGCGGCCATAGCCAGTCCATTAAGATGGTAGCAACATGATCTCCGCCTCTATCCTCGCCGAGTTACGAGATGCCGTGGGGGCAGATGGCCTGATCATCGAACGCAACCAGCTGCAGACCTACGAGTGCGATGCGCCTCGCAGCCCTGCGCAGCGTGCCCGGGGCGGTCCTTCTGCCTCGCTCCACTGCCCAGCTGCAAGCGGTTATAGGCATCTGCGCCCGGCATCGCATCCCTTTCGTTAGCCGCGGCGCCGGCACCGGCCTCTCAGGCGGAGCGATGCCCGATGTGCGAGGCATCGTGATCAGCCTTGCCCGCATGACGCAGATCCTGGCCATCGACATGCCCAACCAGCGGATCACCGTACAACCGGGCGTCATCAATGCGCACGTCACCCAACGAGTGGCTTCGGCAGGCCACTTCTACGCCCCGGATCCCTCTTCCCAAACGATGTGCACCATTGGCGGCAATGTAGCGGAAAACTCCGGCGGGGCGCACCGCCTCAAATACGGCTTTACTACCAACCACGTGCTCGCCATCGAAGTGGTTTTGCCTACCGGCGAACTCGTCCACCTCGGCTCGCCACACTCGACCCTCCCGGTTACGATCTGGCCGGCGTCTTCGTGGGCTCTCAGGGAACCCTGGGTGTGCCAGTTACGCCGTTGATAATCCTGGTCGCATCTTCGAAGCCGGCCAGCAACGGGTGGGATTGCCTTTGCAGTGACAGATACGAATTAAGCATCGGGCCCTGTTCTCCGCTGAACGAGGCGCCAAAAAGCGAAGCCAGGCCGAAGTCGTTACGGCGGACTCCCCACTCGTCGTAGAGCGATGTCTCATAAGTAGCGACGACGCTGCCCCCTTGTCCCACAAACGCACGGATCTGATCGCACTGCCGGGTAGAAAGCGCCGCAATATTAGGCAGGATCAGCGTTTTGAAACGATCGATGTGCTCGGGGTCGAGCAGATGATCGTGGACCATTTCAAAGGGGATTCTGGCTTCGACCAGCGCCTGGTAAAAGCCCAGCGCGGGATCTTCCACCTTGGCCCGCGCATCCTCTCCGCCGTAATACGTCGCAGTCTGCTGGGAGTAAACCATGGCCACGCGGGCGAACGATCGCTCATTGCGCAGGTAGCCCTGGTTGGCATAGTGCCATTGATAAATCTCCGCAACCACCGGCAACCAACGCCGGTCAATCGGCTTGGCATTGAACTTGACGAACCATGGACGAAGATCCTGGGCGATGCCATCGGCCACCCACAGGCGAATCTCATCGCCGCTCTGCACCGAGTCTTTCCAACGGTACTTTTCCTCAAGGCCCACGCTGAAGATGCCGGCGATAGCCTTCTGCCCCAGCGTGGCGCGATACTCCTTGCCGTTCTTTCCATTGGCCCACGGAGGCATAAGCCCGCTTCTCGCCTGGCGATCGGCAAACAGGGTCGGCGCCAGCTCTCCAATGGTCTTCATGTCGAGCTCGCTGAGCGCGCCGCCGCCGGCGTTCGCCAGGTAGCTTGCATTAGGATTAATCGCCTGTATCTTTTCATTCCACAGCCGCCAAAGTTCGAACAGCCGCTGCTGGTGCCACACCAGATATTGCCGCCGGGCTGGATCCTGAGGATCGCGGGTGCGCGGCAGATTCAAACCAGAGAAGGCGAGAAAGTTCTGCCGGCAATGCTCGCAGTAGCACATGCCGGAGCCGGCCCAGCGGTTGGTAAAGATTCCGTCGGGCGTGTACTTCGTCATGATCTCTTCATGCACCCGGGTCATGAAGTCGAAGTTGTAAGGACCTAAAGCGCAGGTGATCCAGAAATCCGGATCGGAGGGATGGCGCCGCTTGTTGCCTTTCTCGTCGACGGCGATCCAATCAGGATGAGCATCGTATACGTCCTGGTGAGCCGCATGGGCATCGGTGCGCGCCACGACGTTCATGCCCAGCTTGCGGCAACCGTGCAGGATGTCTCCGAAGGCATCCATGTTGCCCAGCCACTTGCTGCGGTAGTGCAGAGGAATCTCTGTCGGGTAGAACGCAACGCTGCCTCCGGCGCTCAGGCAAGCCGCATCGGCGTGGATCTTCTGAAAATAATCAAGCCAGAACGCCAAGATCGTAGTTGCCCGGATCGTCTTCAACGAAAGCGAGTTGCGCCCAACGCATGGGACGGTCGTACCACCCAGGGTTGCCGATCACCGGCGCCGCCTGTGCCGTCGCTCCTTGGGCGACATTAAAAAAATGGGCGGCGGTTACGCCCGCCGCCTGCTTCAGAAAAGTTCTTCTGCTGTTTGCCATTTACTGCTCCTAAGACGATGCGGCACTCTTCGCAGCGGAGACTTCGCATTTCGCCAGCTCCTCCAGGAAGCGGATGGAGCCGCAGATGTCCTGCTCCCCGTAACCCTTGGCGATCGCCGCCTGAAGAATCTGTTGCGTGAGGCCGGTGAGGAGCAAGGGAACACCGAGCTCGGAGCCAAGGTCCACTGCCAGGCCGATATCCTTCTCCAGCCATTTCAGGGAGAAGTTGGTGGAGAAGTCGCGCTTGAAGACCATGGGCGCCTTTGCGGAGATGAACGCTGAGCGCGCCGCGCTGTTGGTCAGGATGTCCAGCATGAGCTCAGGATCGACACCGGCCTTGGTGCTCAATACCAATCCCTCGTTGAAGGCCTGCAGCAGGTTGCCCAGGATCAGGTTCTGGGTAAGCTTGGCGCGCAGGCCCATGCCGGACTTGCCGCAATAGTAGAGATTCTTGCCCATCGCTTCGAAGAATGGTTTGGTATGGGAAAATACCTCCTGCTTGCCGCCGATCATGAAGGTGAGCGTCCCCCCTTCCGCGCCGGCTTTCGAGCCGGTACAGGGAGCATCGAGAAATTCCATGCCCAGCGCTTCGAGCTCCTGCGGCGATGCGGCTGCTCTCCAGCGGAGAAACAGTGCTGCAATCGGCGATGACGAAGCCTTTCTTTGCCCCCTTCACCAGGCCCTGCTCGCCCAGGATTACCTCCCGGGACATGGCCGTATTGCCGACACAGAGAAAAGCACATTCACTGTTCTGTGCCACCTCCGCGGGCGTGGTGCAGAACAATGCGCCCGCAGAATCGGCAAGTTCCTTCGCCTTCTTTTGGTTATGCGACCACACGGCCACGTTGTGGCCGCCCATCACCAAATGACGGGCCATTGGACCGCCCATGATGCCGAGTCCCAAAAATCCTAGCTTTGCCACGAGATTTCGCTCCTGATCAAGTTTGCTAACGAACGTGGAAGAGGTAGGCGTACAGCATCACTTCGACGCCGATGGCTGTGGCCATCACGATGCTGTGCCGCAGGGTAAAACGAAAAAGTTTGGCCTGGTCGGAGACCGACATGGCGGTGGCCGCCGCCGCGACCGCAATGTTCTGCACGCTGATCATCTTGCCCACCACGCCGCCGGCCGAGTTGGCCGCCGCCATCAGCGTACCGTCAAATCCCAGGCGCCCCGCGGTCACCACCTGCAGGTTGCCGAAGAGCGCGTTGGCCGAAGTATCGGAGCCGGTAAGGAAGACGCCCAGCCATCCCAGCAATGGGCTGAAGAAAGGAAAGAGCCTGCCCGATGCGGCGAACGCCAGCCCCAGCGTGGCGGTGGCGCCGCAATAGTTCATCACGAAGGCCATACCGAGCACGGCAGTGACCGTCACCGTGGGCAAAAAGAGCTGGCGGCATACCGAGAGCAACAGGCGACCGAAGGCAAGCGGGGACATCCGCAACAGCAGAGCCGCAAGCAGAGCAGCGAACATGCAGGCTGTACCGGCGGCGGAGAGAAAGTTCAGCTGGAAGATCGCCTTATAAAGGGTAGGTTTGATGACCACCGGCGGCATCATCAGAACGTGATTGTGCAGAGCGGCCAGCCGAAGCTGATCGTGGCGCGATTCAGGAGCCGCCTGGATGGGCTTGTAGCCCCACAGCAGCACCAGGATCACCAGCAGACCGTAGGGCATCCAGGCGCCAAAAATCTTTCCGCCGGCATGTTTCGCATGGCCGGCTCCCCCGGCGGGAGCGGAGAATTTCCCCCCGGGCATCAACTTGCTCTTCTTGCTCGCGGCCGCACCCACCGGCTCCAATTCCCTGTCCCACATGGTGGTTGGCCGCCAAAAACGCAACAGCACCAGCAGCGCGCACAAGGCGCTGAGCGAGCTCATGATGTCCGTAAGCTGCGGCCCTACGAAATTCGACATCATGAATTGCACGGAGGCGAATACTCCGCCCACCACAACCACGGCGGGCCAAACCTCCAACATGCCCCGCCACCCCACCATGATGCAGACCAGGTAACAGGGAACCAGCAACGACAGTGGAGCACACAGGCGCCCCACGGCGGCGCTCAGTTTATCCAGCGGCAAGCCGGTAATCCCGGCCAGGGTGATCACCGGAATTCCAATCGAGCCGAACGCGACCGGCGCGGTATTGGCCACCAGGCAAAGCGCCGATGCATAAAAGGGAGAGAAGCCGAGGCCGACCATCATGGCCGCCGCAACCGCCACCGGAGTTCCGAAGCCCGCCGCGCCTTCCACAAACGCCCCAAACGCAAAGGCGACCAGGAGCGCCTGCAGCCGCGCATCCGTGGTCAGGTTTCCCATCGACGCCTTGATGATTTCGAATTTGCCCGTTTCTACCGTGACGCGATAGAGGGTGATCGACGCAAACACGATCCAGGAGAT
The DNA here is from genome assembly GCA_963840675.1 of uncultured Acidobacteriaceae bacterium. Classification (GTDB taxonomy): domain Bacteria; phylum Acidobacteriota; class Terriglobia; order Terriglobales; family Acidobacteriaceae; genus PALSA-350. The sequence goes on along the minus strand of CAWJAB010000036.1, from coordinate 105,757 downwards.
AGGAAACAATCCGAATGCGGCGCCGTCGGCAGCAGCGCTCAAGGTAAGAGGAGGCGGCAGCTTGTAGGCGAACAGCGCAATGACCAACGCCACAGCTAACGAGCAAAGTGAGGCAAACCAGGCCGGCTTGCGCCGCACACCCAGCAAAAACAGCAAGGTAAGAATCGGTAAAGAGGCAACTGCCGCAGAGAACGCGAGGCCACGCCCGAAGAGGGTGTAGCTTTGGGACCAGGCTGGGTTCATCCGGGCAGCTCTTTCCTGAAAACGAATGCAACGAATTCTACGACGGCGGCCATAGCCAGTCCATTAGGATGGTAGCAACATGCTCTCCGCCTCTATCCTCGCCGAGTTACGAGATGCCGTGGGGGCAGACGGCCTGATCATTGAGCGCAACCAGCTGCAGACCTACGAGTGCGATGCGCTCGCAGCCCTGCGCAGCGTGCCCGGGGCGGTTCTTCTGCCTCGCTCCACTGCCCAGCTGCAAGCGGTTATACGCATCTGCGCCCGGCATCACATCCCTTTCGTAGGCCGCGGCGCCGGCACCGGCCTGTCCGGCGGAGCGATGCCCGATGTGCGAGGCATCGTGATCAGCCTTGCCCGCATGACGCAGATCCTGGCGGTCGACATGCCCAACCAGCGGATCACCGTGCAGCCGGGCGTTATCAATGCGCACGTCACCCAACGAGTGGCTGCGGCAGGCCACTTCTACGCCCCGGATCCCTCTTCCCAAACGGTGTGCACCATCGGAGGCAATGTAGCGGAAAACTCCGGCGGGGCGCACTGCCTCAAGTACGGCTTTACTACCAACCACGTGCTCGCCATCGAAGTGGTTTTGCCTACCGGCGAGCTCGTCCACCTCGGCTCGCCCACGCTCGACCCTCCCGGTTACGATCTGGCCGGCGTCTTCGTGGGCTCGGAGGGAACCCTGGGTGTGGCCAGTTCCATGACCTTGCGCCTGGTGCGGCGTCCGGAGACGGTTCAGGTCCTGCTTGCCGCTTTCGACTCCATCTCGGCCGCGGGACAGACGGTCTCCGACATCATTGCCGCGGCCATCCTGCCCGCAGCCATGGAGATCATGGACCGCCTTGCGATCCAGGCCGCGGAAGCCGCCGTACACCCGCACTACCCGGAATGTGAAGCTCTGCTGCTGGTGGAGCTGGACGGCCCCGCAGCCGAGGTCAACCTGCACATGCAGCAAGTCCGTGATCTGTGCAAAGCCAATGGCGCATGGGAGGATCGGCTGGCACAGAGCGAGCAGGAACGTCTGCTGGTATGGAAAGGCCGCAAAGCAGCATTTGCCGCCGCCGGCCGCCTTTCCCCCGACTACATCGTGCAGGATGGAGTGATTCCCCGTACCAAGCTGCCGGTGGTGCTGGAACAGGTTGCGGAGATGGCCGCGGCGACCGGGCTGCGCGTCTGCAATGTATTCCACGCGGGCGACGGCAACCTGCATCCCCTGGTGCTGTATGACCGCTCGATTCCCGGCCAGGAGGAGATTGCCATCGACCTTTCCATGCGCATTCTCTACCTCTGCGTCGATCATGGCGGATCCATTACCGGGGAGCATGGAGTGGGCCGGGAAAAGCAGCAGGCGATGGGCTATATGTATTCCGAGCCCGACCTGGACACCATGCAACGGGTGCGCTGCGCCTTCGACCCGGAAAATATCTCGAACCCCGATAAGCTCTTTCCCCGCCCCCGGCTCTGCGGTGAGAAAACCGGCAAATATACCCCACACCCCCTCGAAACAGCAGGTGTAGCCGAGTTCTTCTGATCTGTAACCATGGCTGGCCCCTCAACCAATACGCAAGCGATGACAGCTCCCCTGGAGGCCATTACCGGCGCCCAGCACGTCGGGTTAAAGGGCGGCGCCATCACCGTTGCTCCGGCCAATACCGGCGAGGTCGCGGCGGTCCTTCGCTTTGCCCAGGAAAATCATCTCACCGTCGTTCCTTATGGCGGCGGCACCAAACAGGGCTGGGGCTACCCGGTAGAGCCGGCGCTGCTGCTGGAGATGCATCGCCTGAACATGCTTCGCGAGCATACCTGGCAGGATATGACCTGCACCGTCGAAGCCGGTTGCACCTGGTCCGGGTTGCAGTCCGGCCTTGCGCAACACGGGCAGTATGTGGCGCTCGATCCGTTGTGGCCCGAACGCGCCACGGTAGGCGGCATTGTCGCCACCAACGATTCGGGCGCGCTGCGGCTGCGCTATGGAGGTCTTCGTGACCTCATCATTGGGATGACGATTGTGCTGGCCGACGGCACCGTGGCCCACACCGGCGGAAAAGTAGTAAAAAACGTCGCCGGCTACGACCTTCATAAATTGATGATTGGGGCCTTCGGCACTCTCGGCGTCATCACTTCGGTGAACTTCCGCTTGCACGCCATGCCGCAGTGCACGCAAAGCTTTACCGTATCGGCGCCGGAGGCTGAACCGCTGGGCAAGTTGATGCTAACGCTGCTGCATGCGCAGCTCAGCACCGTGGCGATTCAGCTCCGGAGCACAGCGGCGGGCTTCGCTCTGGATATTCAGCTCGCATCGCTCGCCGAAGTACTGCGCACCCAGGCAGCGGCACTGGAAACGATGGCGCAGAGCGTACAAGGCAGCGCGGATGAGGTTTGGAACGCGCGTCAGGAACAGTGGACGCAGGATTTCGTTTGCAAGGCCACCATGCTTCCTTCGGACGTCGCGCGTTTTGCCGAACGCGTTCGCGGCATGGGAGGCGAATCGGTGACGCAGGCCACGGGCATCATGATCGCCGGCTTCCCAACCGCGGCCGTCGAACACGTGCCGCAATTGCGACGTGACCTGGAGGCTGCGAGCGGATCGTTGACGGTGCTCAAGCAGCCCGCAGAGGCGAGCCTCGACTGCTGGGGAACTCTGCCCGACAGCTTTCCCCTGATGCGCGAGGTAAAGCGCCGCTTCGACCCCGAAGGGATTCTCAACCCCGGCCGCTTCCTCGGCAAAATTTAGCGCGCGGCTGAACTGAAGTAGTCGCTTCATTGAGCTCTTATTTGCAAGCCGGACGATTGAAAGGGTGGAAGGAAGACGCACGAATCGCTTAACCGCAGGTGCCCTCCACTACGCTGACGCTCCGGTCGGGATGACAATTCATTTTGAAATCGATAATTTCCAGCGACAGCTCCGGCTTTGCAACAAATTCTGTCATCCCGACCGGAGCGCTAGCGTAGTGGAGGGACCTGCGGTTAAGGCTTAGTTTTCAGTCGTCCCTTGGGCTGGAGATTCAAGGCCGGCTGAAGCCTGACGCCGTCTTCCCATGTAAGCATGTAACTAGACCCATGGCTCAACTCACGCAGCTCGAACCGGCAAAGCCCTCCAACTTCGACGCGCACAAGCCGCCGGAAAAGGACCTGATCGACGACTGCGTGCACTGCGGCTTCTGCCTTCCTGCGTGCCCCACCTACGTGCTCTGGGGCGAGGAGATGGACTCGCCCCGAGGCCGCATTTACATGATGAAGAAGTCCTCCCAGGGCGAGGCTCCGCTCGATCAGCGCTTCCGCCTGCACATGGACAATTGCCTGGGCTGCATGGCATGCATGACCGCGTGCCCCTCGGGAGTGCAATACAACAAGCTGATCGAAGACACGCGCGCCCAGGTGGAGCGCAACATCCCGCGCACCACCGCGGATAGCCTGTTCCGCAAGCTGCTCTTCGCCACCTTTCCCTACGTCAAGCGCCTGCGCCTGCTGGCTCTTCCCATGCTGCTCTACCAGCGCTCCGGCTTGCAAAAACTGCTGCGCGCCACCGGCCTGCTGAAGCTTCTGCCCAAACGCCTGGCACAAATGGAATCGCTGTTGCCCCGCGTGCCCTCCAGCTTTTTGCAGGGCCTGCCCTCCCAGGTCTCTCCCGTCTCGACACCCACTGCGCCGGGTTGGCATGCTCTCAGGATGCGTGCAGCAGGTCTTCTTCCAGCACGTGAACCAGGCCACCGCCCGCGTGCTCGCCGCGGAAGGTTGCGAGGTGATCATCCCCCAGGCGCAGCAGTGTTGCGGGGCCCTCATGCTGCACTCCGGTCTCGATGAGCAAGCCGCCGCCCTCGCTCGCCAGATGATCGCCGCCTTTGAGGCCGCCAACGTAGACACCATCGTGATCAACGCCGCCGGCTGCGGATCGACCATGAAGGAATATGGTCACCTGCTGCGTGACGATCCTGCATGGGCCGCACGCGCCGCCGCATTCAGCGCCAAGTGCAAAGACATTGCAGAGATTCTCTGCGAGCTGCCTGCGCGTTCTCCGCGCCACGCTCTGCCTATGCGAGTGGCCTATCATGACGCCTGCCACCTGCGTCACGCGCAAGGCATCCACGCCGAGCCGCGCCGCCTGCTGGCCGGCATCCCGGGCCTCGAGGTCGCGGAGATCGAAGAGGCCTCTCTCTGCTGCGGCTCTGCCGGGGTCTACAACCTGCTCCACCCCGAGCCCGCGAATCAACTAGGCGACCGCAAGGTAGAAAACCTGCTCGCGACCAAGGCCGATGCTGTGATCTCCGCCAACCCTGGCTGCCTGCTGCAACTGATGAGCGGGCTGCGCCGCCGCGGGCTTGCCGCCATGCCTGCCTTCCACATGGTGGAGCTGCTGGACGCCTCCATCCGCAACGTTCCCCTCGGGCGTGACCCCGGAGAGTAAAATACCGCTTTGCGGAGATATCATGACCAACCCCACAGCAACAGTCCCCACAGTCACCATCGAAGCACCGCAGGGAGCAGCGGAAGCAGAGATCCTCACCCCGCAGGCGCTTGAATTTCTCGGCGCCTTGGCAAGCAATTTCGAGGCAGAACGGCAAAGCTTGCTGGCGGCCCGCGTGGCCCGGGGAGAAGCGCTGCGCCAGGGGAAACTCTACGATTTTCTGCCGGAAACCGCCTCCGTCCGCCAGGCGGATTGGCGCGTGGCTCCTATACCGGCCGACCTGCAGGACCGCAGGGCGGAAATCACCGGGCCGGTCGATCGCAAGATGGTGATCAACGCGCTCAATTCCGGCGCAAATGTTTTCATGGCAGATTTTGAAGACTCGACTTCGCCCACCTGGCGCAACGTAATCGAAGGCCAGATCAACCTGCGGGATGCAGTGCGGCGCGAGATCAGCTTCACCAGTCCCGAAGGCAAGCAATACCGGCTCAATGAAAAGACGGCCACGCTTTTCGTCCGCCCGCGCGGCTGGCACTTGCCGGAGAAACACCTGCTGGTCCAGGGTCAACCCATCTCCGGGTCGCTCTTCGATTTCGGCTTGTACTTCTTTCACAACGCCGCGGCCCTCAAGGCGCGCGGCACCGGCTCCTTATTTTTACCTGCCCAAGATGGAGAGCCATCGGGAAGCGCGCTTATGGAACAGCGTCTTTAATTTCTCCCAGGATGCGCTCGGCATTCCCCGCGGCACCATCCGCGCCACCGTGCTCATCGAGACGCTGCCCGCGGCCTTTGAAATGGATGAGATTCTCTTCGAGCTGAAGGACCATTCCGCAGGCTTGAACTGCGGCCGCTGGGATTACATTTTCAGCTTTATCAAGAAGTTCAGCTATCGCGAAGACCTGGCGCTGCCCGACCGCTCCACCATCACCATGGACCGGCACTTCCTCAAGTCGTATGTCGACCTGCTGATCGACACCTGTCACCGGCGTGGTATTCACGCCATGGGCGGCATGGCCGCGCAGATTCCCATCAAGCGGGACGCGGCGGCCAACGACGCCGCAATGGAACGCGTGCGTCAGGACAAGCTACGCGAAGTAAAAGCGGGGCACGACGGCACCTGGGTGGCGCATCCCGGGCTGGTGCCCGTAGCCAAGGCGGTCTTTGATGAGTACATGCCCGCACCCAACCAGATCGGCCGCCGCAATCCCGGCGTTCACGTGCAGGCTGCTGATCTGCTCGCGGTACCCGAGGGCGATATCACGCGCAAGGGTCTGGAGATGAACATCGACATCGGCTTGCGCTACCTGGCGGCGTGGCTGGATGGCTTGGGATGCGTGCCCATCTACGACCTGATGGAAGATGCGGCCACCGCGGAGATCTCTCGCGCGCAGCTCTGGCAATGGGCCCACCACGCCGGCCGCATGACCGACGGCGTCACGCTCGATGTGCCTGTGGTGCTGGCGACGCTGCCGGTTGTGCTGGATCGCATCCGGCAGGAGCTGGGAGAGCAGCGGTTTGCCGCCAGCAAATTCACCGCCGCCGCCACGCTGTTCGAGCAGATGATCGAGGCCAAACAGCTTCCCGAGTTTTTAACCTCGGTCGCTTACGGCTCGATCGATTGATCTGCTACATCCATGGATACGCTTGATGTCTTCCGGATGCTCGCTCGCTACAACCGCATCGCAAATGAGCGGCTCTACGAGCAGTGCGCCAATTTGGACCCGGTGGAGTACCGGCGGGAGCGCCGTGGTTCTTTCGGCAGCATCCACGCCCTGTTGAACCATATCCTGCTGGGTGATCGCATCTGGATGTCACGATTTGCCGGTGGAGGCAGTACGACACCGCCACTGAACTCTATTCTCTATGACACCTTTGCCGAGCTCCACGCAGCACGGTCGGCACAGGACGCGAGAAATTGAAGCCTTCTTCGAAAAGACAGACCCTGCTTTTCTCCTGAAGCCGCTTCTCTACACCAACAGCCGGGGCAAAGATTGCGTGGACGCCGCACCCATGGCCGTCCTGCATTTCTTTAACCATCAGACGCATCATCGCGGCCAGGTTCACGTGATGATCAGCCAGACAGACGTGAAGCCGCCATCACTGGATTTGCATCGAATCATAAACCCGTAAGCTCGCGCCTTATTTCACCTCCATCGAATTATTGGCGCGATCATCATCCGGCAACACGTGATCGGGATCCACCTTCACAGAAGCTACCGGATTATCTCCCGTCCAAATCACTTCGCCCTTCGACTCCCAGGTTTCAACCGGCAGGCGGAAGCGCGTGGTCGAACCGTCGGCGTATCGCACCTCCACCGTTGCCGGCAGCACCAGCTGTCCCTTGTTTGCCAACGTCACCTGATCGCCGTCAATCTTGGTGACTGCCAGATCAAATTGCCAGTTGTGCATGTACCAACCGCGCCAGAACCAATCCAGATCCTCACCGCCCTCGCTGCTCATCTCGCGAAAGAAGTCGGAGGGAGATGGGTGCTTGAACGCCCAGTCTCGTATGTACTTGCGAAAAGCCCAGTCGAAACGCTGGTTGCCCAGGATCTGCTCGCGCAGCAGCACCATGCCGTACGCCCCCTTGAAGTAGCTCACCGGATGAGTGATCGGGCCCGGTATACGCATCCGCCGGCATCAGCAGGACGGGCGCAGCGGGATCGTCCAGCACTTTAAGGATAGTGTCGGGCGGCTCGCCCCCTTCTGAGTATTCTGCATCGCGCTTGGGCCCGTAAACTCCACCCTGAAACTCGGCCGACTCGTCGATGTCGATGAAGGTGTTGAACCCCTCATCCATGAAAGCATTGCGGCGCTCGTTCGATCCCACGATCATGGGGAACCAGTTGTGCCCAATCTCGTGCGCGGAAATCCAGAATAGTGTCTTGCCCTTGTCATCGATGCCGTCGAAGACGATGCCCGGATATTCCATGCCCTCAGAAAAACCGGCCACATTGATGGCCGCCGGGTATGGGTAGGGAAACCATTGCCGGGAAAACCTCTCCACCGTGTCCTTCATGTATTCTGTCGAACGACCCCACGCCCCGTCACCCGCGCTTTCCGGCGGATAGACGCTCTCCGCCAGGCTCTGCTTGCCGTCCGGCAGGTTGATGCGCGCGGCGTCCCACATAAAGACAGGGCTCGCACTCCACACCACGTCGCGCGTGTGGTCCATTTGAAAATGCCAGGTCAACGTCCCGCCTGCCTTCGGCCGGCTCGCAGGATCGTTCACCTCGCCCACCGTCCGGATCATCACCGTCTTGTCACTCTTGCGTGCTTCTTCCAGGCGCGCGATCTGCGTTTTGGTCAGCACCTCTGTTGGGTTGACCAACTCACCCGAACCGGCAACGATCATCTCGCTGGGCACCGTCACGTAATAGTCGAAGTGCCCATACTCGAGGTAAAACTCGCTACCGATATACGGGAGCGTGTCCCACCCGCGAAGATCGTCATAGACGCACATGCGCGGATACCACTGCGCGATGTCGTAAATATCTCCCTGCTTCGATGCGCCCCACGAAGTGCGCCCGCCCCACACGCCCGGTATCTGGTAGTGATACTTGATGTGGATTCTGAGCGCGCTGCCCTTGGGCGCCAGGGGCTGAGACAACCGGATCTGCATCCGCGTATCGCTCACCAGGTAGTCGGCCTTCTGCGCTTCCTTGCCGCGCTCGATCTCGACCGAGTCCAGCACAAATCCCTCCGTCGTGCGCCCGTTGGGATTGTCTTCGGTGTCGGGCACGTTCTTTCGCCGTATTCCGCCGTTGACCACGCGGTCGCGCGCGTCTTCTCTATAGATGTTCTGCTCCAGGTGGATCCAAAGGCTGGTCAGCGAATCGGGGCTATTGTTGGTGTAGGTGATGATCTCGTCGTTGCGCAGTACCTTGGCCGTGGTGTCCAGCGCTGCGTGCATCTCGTAATCTGCTTCGTTCTGCCAGTACGCCGGCCCGGGAGCGCCGCCGCTCGATCGATAGGCATTCACCGGATTCGGCAGGGTGAGCGGCGCGAAGGTTAGCCGCGGGTCGTAAGGCGCCGCGGGCGCCGCATTCATGCTGTTGCCCCCCAACAGGAAAAGAGAAATAGCGATCAGCAGATGGTCAAAGCGCATCGATGCAAGACTCCTGGCCAAGCAGAGTGACAGGGTGGTTCTCTTAGCATACTCACAGTCTTCTGTAACTGTGTGAGGGCGCTGAAAGACGGATGTCCGGCATCACCAGGTAAAGCCTCCGGACGGCGGTGGCCATGCCCGAAAGAGCTGGCGCAACAGGACGATGCGCCCAAAATGATAGGCGTTGTGAGCCGCCAGGCTCTCCAGCTGCTCGCGAACCGACATAATGCGGACGGGATTGCCTGGCCGAGAGGGGCAACGAACAGATTGCTCGAGTTTCTTCTCGTCAGCCGCCACCGTCGGCCGCCTGCCGATTACCGCGGAAGAAGCGTTGGCACAACTCATCCCAGGGCTCGAGGGCGGCATCGCTCTCCTTCGGGAACCCGTCCGACGGGTGATGCGGAAAGGGGGTCTCGATACCACTCACCCAGTCCAGGGTGACCTGCTGCCAGAATGTGATGTGCCAGAGCTCCTGATAGATGGTGTGGGGAGCACCATCCAGCACTCGATGAGCGAGGTCGCTACCGACGCCTTCAAGGATGTGGGCCGGGGGCGCGGCGGCGCTGTCACCGATGATAGCCTGCACCAATTCGTTCACAATTCGCTCCTGGTCACCAAACAGTATTTCTCGACAAAAGTGCAAAAACACAGGAACCTTCGACACTCTGCAGGCTCAAATCCTGGTCCCTACCTTACTGGGGATCGCGTTATCTAGACAGAAACCGTGCTTGGCTCCCCTGTTGCGCCCCATGTATACTCGGCGCACCCTCCCCCAAAGGGCCAGATTCGCAAAATCCCCTGTTCAATCGACACTTTAAGGAGTCGCCATGGCTTTACGACGCAAGTTAAAGCACGCGCCAATCTTCGGCCTGCTGACGATCCTGAGCCTAGGAGTCAGCACGGGTTCTGCCCGTGCCGCCATCCAGGCCGGATCGCCCACCGCCGCTGCACGTATCGTAGATGCAATTGATGAGGCCAAGCTAGTCCCACTTGCCGGCCAAATCCACCCGCTCGCTGCTGCGAAAAACGATCAGGGAGCGGTATCGGACAGCTTTCCCATGGAGCACCTGTTCCTCCAATTGCGGCGTGGCCCGGAGGAGGAAGAAGCGTTGGAGCGTTTGATTGACGAACTCCAGGATCCGGCTTCGGCACGCTACCATCAATGGCTTACGGCCGATGAACTGGGCACTAAGTTCGGCCCGGCTCAGGAAGATATCGAAAGCTGTTGTTCGATGGCTTAGCTTGCATGAATTTCAGGTCAATGGGGTTTACAAGAATGGGTTAACGATCGATGTGTCGGGCACTGCCGGCCAACTGCGCGAAGCATTTCACACGGAGATCCACAAATACGTCGTGAATGGCAAGCAGCATATCGCCAATGCCAGCGATCCTGCAGATTCCAGCCGCCCTCGCGCCTGTCGTCGCCGGTTTCGCCTCGCTCCATGACTTTATGCCAAAGGCCGCTGATGCGCAAACCGAAAACGAACTTCACTTTCACCTTGCACCGGATGCCCTGATGGGTTTGCCGGCGAGGTCTGGTACGACGAAGGCCCGGCGGACCTGGCGACAATCTACAATGTTGCGCCGCTCTATAAAGCGAGCAAAGCCAATCACCGGCAAAGGGCAAACCGTCGTTGTTCTTGAGGACACGGATATCAACGCCGGCCGATGTAGCCAAGTTCCGGTCGGCCTTTGGGCTCTCTAAGTATTCCGGCACATATACCGAAATTCATCCTGGACCGGTTGCAGTGACCCGGGAAAAAATGGGGATGAATTTGAAGCGGCTCTTGATGCCGAATGGGCTGGCGCAGTCGCACCTGATGCAGCAGTCGTGTCTGGCCGTCCTGCGCGGACACTGCGACTAACTTCGGAGGTTTCATCGCTGCCCAGAACCTGCTGGACAGCAAGAGCCCTCCACCCATCATGAGCCTGAGTTACGGACGAGTGCGAGGCCCAAAATGGACCAAGGAGCCGAGCAGCAACAGCTACATCAATGGCTCTCTGGCAACAAGCAGCAAGTGAGGGAGTCTCGGTTTTCGTCTCTGCTGGAGATGGCGCCGCAGCAGGTTGCGATGATTACGATACGGCATTCTATGCGGTATGGGGGTATCGCGGCAAACGGCCTTGCCTCCACTCCCTACAATGTCGCTACCGGCGGTACGGATTTTCTTGATACCGCCGAGGGCGCCAACAACGTTTATTGGAGCAAGACCAACTCCGCAACAGGAAAGTCCGCCAAGTCTTATATTCCAGAGACCCCCTGGAACGATTCGTGCGCAGGCAGCATTCTGTTCGGCTTTTACGGGTACCCGAATGGCGTAGACGTTCTGCAACAGCGGTGTCGGCGAGAATTTCCTCGACATTGTCGGTGGCAGCGGTGCTCCCAGCTTCGTGTACTCCAAACCTAAGTGGCAAGCGGGAGTCATAGGTAATCCGAACGATGGCCACCGCGATTTGCCGGATATTTCCTTGTTTGCCGCGAATGGACTTTGGTCCCATGCGCTCCTTGCCTGCATGTCCGATGCCAGCGGAAGGGGGAGCTCCTTGCGATTACTCGAACCCCACAGACGCGTTGTTTAATAGTGGCGGTGGCACTTCCTTCACTGCTCCCCAATTTGCCAGTATCCAGGCCTTGATCAATCAGAAAGCGGGCGGCCGCCAGGGCAACGCCGCTCCAATTTATTACAAACTGGCTAAGGCTGAGTACGGAAGCGCTTCTGACCCCGACAAAGAAAGGTTAGCGGCATGCAATTCGACCAAAGGCAACGACATAGGGCAATCCTGTATTTTCCATGATGTAACCGCGGGGAATAACGATGTTCCCTGCCAGGGCACCAACAACTGCTACGACCACCCTTCAGGAAACACATACGGAGTTTTGTCTACGTCGGATTCCAAGCTTAAGGTAGCTTATCCCGCTACCACCGGGTGGGACTTTACCACCGGTCTAGGCACCCCGAACATTGAAAACCTGGTAAACAAGTGGCCATAGACATCATCAAGTTGAGTCTGGTATGTCGGGCGCCGGCCAGGTTGGCCGGCGCCCATTTTTGTCCCTACTCGTATCGCAATGCGCTCTGCGGATCAATCCTGCTTGCTCGCTGCGCCGGAAGCCAGCTTGCAGCGAGCGCAACCAGCGCAAGAAATAACGGCACAAGGGTAAAGGTGATGGCGTCGTGAGGGCGAACGCCGTAAAGGAAACTGCTCAACAGTCCAGCGACCGCGAAGGCCGCCGGCAGACCTAGCGCCATCGCGATGACGGTGAGCACCATACCCTGGCGGAGAATGAGCCGGTGGACCGCACCGAGTTGCGCCCCTAAAGCGATGCGGATGCCAATCTCACGGGTGCGCCGGCTGACGGAGTAACTCATGACCCCGTAAAGACCAACGGCAGCGAGCACCAACCCAATGAATCCAAATATTCCGAACAACGTGCCGGCCAGACGCGGCAGAAAGAGCGCCTCACGCAGATGTTCCTCCATGGTTTCGGTGTTGTAAACGGCCATGGTGGAGTCGAGAGCGTGGATTTGAGCGCGCACGGCGCTGGCAATGGCTGCCGAATCGCCCGCCGTATGGACCACCAATTGATATCCCAGAAAGGAAGGGTCGCTTCCCGTGCTTTGCGCCAGTGAGCGGAAGAGAACATAGCGCGTGTCTTCCCCCAGCGTCCGCGACTTTATGTTCTCGACGACACCGATAATCTCGTAGGTGGTCTCCCCGTCAACGACGCGCTGCCCGATAGGGCTCTCTCGAGCGAAGAAATGCTCGGCAAAGGCGCGATTGACGATGGCGACTTTGGGGGCGCTCGCTGTTTCATGGGCGAAGTCGCGGCCCGCTAATCGAGGGATGCCCATGGTTTCGAAATAACCAGGACTAGCCATGTAAAGCTCCACGATTGGATCCGGGCCTGTGGACTTTGATTGGCTTTCCGCATGGAAGCCATCGCTCCGGTTGCCTCCGGAAAGCGGCGCGGCGTCGGTGACGGCAACCGAAATAACCCCGGGAATCCCTGCTACCCGCCCCTGTAATTGCTCGAGGAATTGGTTGGTGCGCTCGGCCGTATAGCCGTGGACCCGCGGATCGACAGACAGCATCAGCACATTGTGCGAGCGGAAACCGATGTCTATACCAACGGCTCGTTCGAGGCTGCGCAGAAACAATCCGGTGACGCACAGCAAGACCAGGGACATGACAATCTGCGAAACCACGAGCACATCGCGCAAGCTAAGCAGACGCCCGGGGCGGGTCAACCCATCCTCGCCTTTCAACGCACTGGCCAGGATCGGACGCGAAGCGATCCAGGCAGGCATGAAGCCGAAAAGCAGGCCGGCTCCAACGCTGAGGGCAAAGGTGTACAACTGAACCCGCCAATCGACGCTGATGCTCAGATCCAGCGGCACCGGCGCTGGAATACGAAATGCGGAAAGCGCCGATGTAGCCCACAGGGCAAGCATTGCGCCGAACACGCCCCCGCCTGACGCGAGCATCAGGCTTTCCACCAGCATCTGTCGCAGTAACTGGCTGCGCGTTGCACCCAGCGCAATGCGCACCGCCATTTCGCGCCGGCGGCCGGCCGCTTGTGCGAGCAGCAGATTGGCTACATTGGCACACGCAATCCCAAGTACCAGCAGCACCACGACCGACAGCGCGGCAAGAAACAGCAGCACGGTCGACTTGTCTCTCGGGGGAAGCGAGCCTGCCTGATCCATCAGAAAGCCTCCGCCTTTGTCCGTGGCGGGATAGGCTTTGGCGAAGCGTTGGGCGACAGTGACCAGCTCGGCAGTAGCCTGAGACTGTGTGACCCCAGGCTTGAGGCGGGCGATAACCGCAAGCCAATGGTAGTCGCGTGCACTTCTGCTGGGAATACTTGTAGCGAGTTGCTCTACGTTGCCAAGGGGCACCCAGAATTCGGGATCGAGGATCAGGTCCAGGCCGCGAAAGCCGGGAGGCGCCACGCCCACTACGGTGAAAGTATGCCCCGAAAGCGGGATGGATTTGCCCAATATTCCAGGGTCGGATGCGAAGCGTCTCTGCCAGAGCCGATGGCTGAGAACAATGACGGGAAGCTGTTCTTCGCTAGCCAGGAAGCCGCGGCCCAGGCTCATGCGAATCTGCGCCACATTGAAGAAGTTAGAAGTTGCCGCTTGGCCCCAAACCCGCTCCGGCTCGCCATGGCCGCCGATCGACGCGGGCAAGAGCTCATAGTAGGCTGCGACCCCGGAGAAGGATCGGGCCTGGTCGCGCAGATCGGTGTAGATGGGCCAGGAAAAATTATTGCAGCAGCGATCGCCGTCGTGCGTCGTATGGATCGCCATAAGCGTGCCGGGATCGGCGACGGGCGGGGGCCAGAAGACGAAGCGGCTGACCATGGAAAAGATGGTGGCGTTGGCGGCGATGCCTAGTCCGATGGAGAGGATGACGGCGAAGACAAATCCGGGCGATCGGGAAAGACGCCGGAAGCTATAGGTCAGATCCTGCCGCAGGGCTGGCATGGTGCCTCCTGTGTTTTGCCGTTATTGCTTACTTACGTTAAGAGGGTTGCCTTGGTTCCCTAGCTCGGATATGCGGCGGCGAAGATAGCGAAGCTCGACGGCGTTGCTGGTGAGGGCGAGCCCGCGGTGGTAGCTCTCGAGGGCTTCGCGGTTGCGGCCCATGCGACGAAGCAGGTCGGCCCGGGCCGCATGATAGAGATGATAAGAATCGAGTTCGCCGGACGAGCCCAGATCGTCGATCAACGCCAGGCCCCGCTCGAGGCTTTCACTCATAGCAACGGCGACGGCGTGGTTGAGGGAGACGATGGCCGAGGGCTGGCTGGCGTTGAGAAGAGCGTAGAGCGCGGCGATCTGTTTCCAGTCGGTTTCTCCGGCTGTCCTGGCTTCAGCATGGACGGCGGCAATGGCCGCCTGCAGCTGATACGGGCCGACACTGCGACGGCCCAGCGCCCGCTCCACCAGACGGATACCTTCGGCGATCTGATCCTGATGCCACAAAGAGCGGTCCTGCTCCTCAAGAGGCACCAACTGTCCGTCTGCACTGGAGCGGGTATCGCGGCGCGAATCATGCAGAAGCATAAGGGCCAGCAGCGCCATGCTCTCAGGGTTTTCGGGCATGAGCTCCACCAGAGTGCGCGCCAGGCGAATGGCCTCGGCGCAGAGCTCACGGCGCACCAGGCTATCGCCGGAGCTGGCGGAGTAGCCTTCGTTGAAGATGAGATAGAGCACGGCCTGAACAGCCGAAAGGCGTTCCGGCAAGGAGCCGGCATCGGGAACCTGATAGGGGATGCGCGCTTGCTGAATCTTGCGCTGGGCACGCACCAGGCGCTGGGCAAGCGTAGGCTCGGGAAGCAGAAAAGCGCGGGCAATCTCGGATGTCGTGAGGCCGCCAAGCGTTCTGAGCGTGAGCGCGACCTGCGCCTCCATGTTGATCGCGGGATGACAACAGGTAAAGATGAGACTCAGGCGGTCGTCGGCGAAAGGGCGGCTCATTTCCTCATCGATCGCGCTGCTGCGGCAGAGGGATTCATAGAGCAGCTGGTCCTCGTTGTTGCGGCGCGTCTGTTCACGGCGTGCGTAGTCGATGAGCTTGCGTCGCGCGGCGGCCGTGATCCAGGCCGCGGGGTTGTCGGGTACGCCCCCGGCCTGCCAGCTTACGATTGCGGCGGCAAAGGCGTCCTGCATGGCCTCTTCGGCAAGGTCGAAGGAGCGGGAAACACGAATAAGGCCGGCAATGATCCGCCCTGACTCGGCCCGGAAAACTGCTTCGACGGTGGCGTGATGGTCATGCATTCACGGGTTAACGCCGGCGAAATTCGCGGATGGGCCGGACCTCGATGCATCCTGTTGCGCCGGCGCACGCGGTGGGAATTTTTGCCGCCCAGCCAAGAGCTTCGTCGAGATCCTTGACAGTCGAGGATGTAGTATCCGGCTAACTGCTCCTTGGTTTCGGCGAATGGACCGTCGGTGACCAGCACCCTGCCATTCTGAATGCGAACAGTGGTGGCGGTGCTGCTCGTCTCGAGAGGATCGGCCGCACGAAAGACGCCGCGATCGCGCGCCTCGTCCATAACGGCCTTGTGGGTGGCGGCGACTACGCCCATTTCCTCGGGTGTCGCCGCCTCATTCTCCTGGGAGTAAATCAACATCATGTAGCGCATGGCGGCCTCAATCCTGAGGAAAATTCGGGTCGGCTTTGATTTCTCGAATTTGGTCGGTGTGCCGCGCGGTATGCGATCCGACCGCCAACAGCCATTGGTAACCGTCCCAGGGGCCGAAGAAAGGATGGGGCATAACCCGTCCGCGAAGCAGGGGAGCGCCCAGGAGCTGAATGGTTTGTTCCCGGCTCTTGATGAAGAGCTGCAAGGCTTCCGGGCCACTCCAACGGCCAGTGGGACACACCGCTGCCGGGGCCTTGACCTTGATCGTGCGCTTGGAAACCTGGTTCAATACGATGTTATCCATTTCGATTTGCTTGCCGCCCGATTCTGACTCGGGCGCATTGCTCATGTTTCCAATGATGGCATGGACGCGGCCTTCGATCAGAACCAGGTGTTCCATGTTCTCAGCGATGGACCAGGCGTCGTTCTGGGGTTTGAAGTTCCACTGCGCGGCGCAGAGTCCGCTCACCGATTCGACCAGGCAACCGCGCGTGATCGCAAGGTGACGCGATGCCGTGGTGATCTCTTCTGTCGTCAATTCGAGTTGCGCGATGAGGGGAAACGTAGTCTCTATCATGCTGCCTCCTGAGCGGTTGAGGGAAGGACATGGCAACGCCGGGGGACGAGCCGGCGTCGCCCACAGAGCTATGAAAAGACCATGATGGGCCGGACTTCGACGCAGCCAAAGCGAGCACCGGGTATGGCCGCCGCCATGGAGGCCGCCTCATCGATGCTGGCTGCTTCGAGCAGATAAAAACCGCCGAGTTGCTCTTTGGTTTCCGCGAATGGACCGTCGGTGGTGAGGGTCTTTCCGTCCCGTACGCGAACGGTCTTGGCCGTTGGCGTGGGCTGAAGCGCGTTGCCGCCCTTAATGGCGGCGGCGTTCTTCTTGCCGAATGCACCGTACTCGGCAAACTCGGATTCATCGAATCCCTTGGCAAAGCGTGTTTCGTCTTCGTAGATCAGGGCTAGATATTGCATATTTTTTTCCTCCTTGCCGATACGACGTTTGGGTCTGGCGGAATCGACAGGTCGTCAGAATAATTTTTTTGTAGAGGCACGAGCGATTCAACTAAAACTCGGCATGAGCCCCAGGTCTCAAAAGCGAGACCTGGGCCACCCGCCACACTGATATTTGTGCGGCTTCCGTTCCATCACCTTGCAAATGAATTGTCATCCCGACCGGAGCGCAGCGCAGTGGAGGGACCTGCTGTTCTCTCATCCAGCAACCGATCCAAAGGCGAGCGCACCTCTACCCTTTGCCGGCATCCGATCCAAATGAACGCGCGCCCTTTCAAGGCCCGGAGGCTTACTTCGCTTAATTCGCACTCCTCGGTCGGCAGCTTCATCATCCGGCTTGCAGCCTCTGCATGAAAGCCCCGAGGTCCATCTGGTTCCAGCCTTCCATGACCTGATTATCCTTGACGATCAAAAAGGACGACCCGTCGAGGGTCTCCTTCTTCCCCGTGGCGGGAAAGCCCAGGTGATCGCCGAGATGAGTCATGGAAACCCGCCAGCGAACCGCGACACGATCACCCTCGGCCACAATGTCTTCCACGTCCACGTGAAGATCAGGGAAGGCGCCGACGAAGTTGCGGTGAACGGCCTTGAACGGCTCCGGCCCCAAAAGAACAGAGTCCGGTTCAGGAAAGCCATGGGATTTGCCGTTCTTGTTGAACATTTCGTCGATCGCTGCTTCATTCTTCTGGTTCCAGACCTGCTCAAACCAGCGCTTTAAGAGAAGTTTGTTGGCCTCAGACATAGATGTCCTCCAAAATGTCGGGAGAAGCTTAGAGCATTCTGCCGCAGATGTATACCGCAGAATCGAACGCTAACCTGGCAGCTTATTGCAAACGCAGGCCAGGGTTTCGTAGGGAAAGGTCACCTGGGCCTTCCCGGCAAGTTCAGGAGAATTCGCGATCACCTCCCGCATCTGTGCGGTAACCCGCTCTTGCTGTTCACGGGAGAGCGCCGCCATGAAGCTTACCGATAAGATCCGGTCAATAATTACTTTCTCCGGTGAACCGGTATGGTGGTTGGCAAAGTGCTTTTCGCGCAGCGGGCTGAAGCCTTCGGCGGGAAATACGTCCCGCCATTTCTGGGAGTGGAAGCGGGGAGCATCGCCCTCAAAGGGCTGCATGATGCGGGTGAGCGCTGCGACCCACGGCACGCTGTCGTCGCGAAGGTTCCAGACCAAACCAAACGCACCGCCCGGCTTGAGAACTCGATGAACTTCTTGTAAGCGATTCAGGGGTAGCAAACCAATGGAACGATTGCGCGCAGACAACCGCGTCGACCGACGCGTCCTCCAGCGGTATTGCCTGGGCGGCGCCGCTCTTGGCCTCGATCTCGGGATATTGCCGGATCAACTCATCTAACATCGCCTGGACGGGTTCCACTGCGATGACAGTCGCCCCGGTAGCAACCAGCCGGGAGGAAAATTTACCGGTGCCTGCACCCAGGTCGAGCGCAGTCTTGCCTCTGCCCAGGCCAAGATCGGTCCTCAGCCATTCCTCGATTTGCGGCGGATACTCCGGACGCCCGGCAACGTAGGCCGCCGCACCCGCGGCAAATCCTTCGGCAGCAACGGGATGAATCCTGGTCGTCATGTGCTACTCCGAACGCAATGCTCTCATCGGATCGGTGGAAGCTGCGCGGCGCGCCGGGATCAACCCAGCTATGCATGCCGAAATTGCCAGCGCAACGACCGCGCCGCTAATCACCCACGCGTCCTGACCGGATACATCGTAGAGTTGCGACTTCACAAAGCGGGCGCAAAGCAGAGCGGTTGGTATGCCGATCGCCAATCCGATTCCGGCTTGTAGCATCGCGCCCCGCATCACCATGCCGATAACGCCCCGGCGGGCGGCGCCGAGCGCCATGCGTATGCCAATCTCAGGTGTCCGGCGCTCAACCGTGTAGGATGTGACACCGTAAAGCCCAACGGAGGCAAGGACCAACGCCAACAGCCCGAACAATAGCGTCAGCCGCGCAATCATCCGCTCGGTGTTAAAGTTTCCGTGGATCTGCTGGGCAAACGTCTGGTAGTGATCGACGGTCAGATTGGGATCGATGCTCGCCAGCGTCTTGCGTATCTCGGCCTCCAACCCTGGCGTCATGACTTTCATCTGTAGGACAAGCGCGCCGGCATAGAGCGATGCGTCAAGATCTTTAGGCGGGCTGGTGCGCGACTGCTGCAGCATCGGGATGAAAAACATCGGCTGAACGGCATTGCGTGCGCTTGTGTATTTCGTATCCTCCACTACCCCCACAATCTCGAAGTCGCCCGCACTCTTGATGTCTTGCCATCCAAGGTGCTGTCCTATCGGGTCTTGGCCCGGCTTGAAGAGCTTCTTTACAAATGCCTGGTTGACCACGGCAACGCCCGGCGATGTTGCCGTATCGCCCGGTGTAAAGACTCGCCCGCGAAGCACCTGCTGCCCAACCGCCTTGAAGTAGTCCGGACTGGCGCGATTGAACGCTGCGCCCACATCCTTGCCCGGGTCAGGCGCGGGCTGTCCCTGAACGTAGACGTAGTAGCTCCAGTTGTTGCCTTCCAGCGGCGTGTAGAGCGTCAGAGCGATGCGCTCCACGCCAGGCATGGCGCCGAATTTGTCCTCGATCTGCTGGTACAGCCCCTGCAACTGCTCTGGCTTATAACCAGCCTTGAGTGGATTCAAATTAACGATCGCTCGATTTTCTGTCTCCACCCCGAAGTGCTGATGTTCAATTCTATTGAGGCTCTTGCCCAGCAGTCCGGCTCCGACCAGCAGTACCAGGGAAAGCGCCGCCTGCAGGACAACCAGCGACCGTTGCAATAGGGAAGACCCTTCGCCGGCAATTCGATTCACCCCGCGCAATGCATTGACCGGCTGCTGTTGCGAGGTAAGCCACGCCGGCGCGATGCCGAAGACCAGCCCTGTCAGGAGAGAAATGCCGAAGGCAAACCCCAGCACCGGCAGTGACGGCGCAGCATGAATCGGCAAGCCCGGCGAGTCGGGAAACATCAACGCCAGCAGCGACCGCACCCCTGCATACGCAATCGCCAATCCTGCCAGACCACCAAGGAATGCCAGCACTATGCTCTCGGTCGTCATTTGCCGCACGATTCGTGCGCGCGCGGCACCCAGCGCCATGCGGATTGAGATCTCGGCGCGCCGCGCCAGCCCGCGTACCAACATAAGGTTGGCGATGTTCGCGCACGCAATCAACAACACCAGTCCGGCGAGCCCCATCAATAGATGCAGGCTGCTTTCCGCGTAGTGCTGCATATTCGCAACCCCGACCCCGCCGGGCGTGAGCACAACGTGGGCCTTGGCGAGATGTTCTTTGCCGTGCTCCGTCTGGTAAGGCGCCAGTTGCGCAAGCTCCTGCCGCAGCAGGCCGCTCATCTTAGCTTGCAGCGGCCTTATCGCCGTCCCAGGCTTTACCCGCCCTATGAGGAAGAGCCAACCTAGTTCAGGTTTGTTGCGTACCGCATAGAAACCAAGTGTCGGCTCCTGCGAGATGGGCAGATAGAAATCGGGTGGACGCTCGGTCAGCCGGTCACCATAGAACGCCTGCGGCGTTACGCCGACGATCGTTACCGGATGCGTGTTCATGACGAAGCTGCTGCCGATTACCGAGGGATCACCCGCATAGTCCCTCTGCCAGGCCTGATAGCTCAGCACCGCGGAGGGCGGTGCACTGTCCGCATCATCCGTCGGCGCCAGGACACGCCCGGCAAAGGGCTGCACCCCAAATGTTTGGAAATAGTTGCCGGAGACAAACTCGCCCAGCGAAGAATGCGGAGAGACGTCTCCCGCAGCGCGCCGGACCGACAAGTCTGCCCCACCCCCTTGCATGGCCGCCAATTCTTCGAACTCCGGCGTGTGATCGCGCAGGTACTTATAGCCATGGTAGGAAAAGATTGTGTAATCGCTGTCGAACGAGGCCAGGTTCAGGATGCAGCACGACTCGTCATCGCCAACGCGGACCAGCGAGTTGGGGTCCACTACCGGCAGATTCTTCAGGAGCACGGCATGCACCAGGGTGAAGATCGCGGTGTTTGCCCCGATGCCCAGCGCCAGGGTCAACACGGCAGTCGCGGTAAAGCCCGGGCTTTTGCGCAACTGTCGCAGCGCGTAACGCACATCCCCAATCAGATTTGCCATCATGACTCCGTTCCCCTTGCCGTTTCCCATCCTGTTTCCGCATCCTGGATGAGGCACGTAGTTGCCCAATGCCCACCTCTTATCCGCTGAGCGTTTTCTATGACTTAGTAATTACGCGAGGAGCGGACTGTCCATAAAGACACCGCGATGTCCATCGCCGGACACCGCGGCCTAGCAGGCGGGAGACTTTCGGAGGCCATGCGGCCTTGCCTGGATTCGGACGCGATTTCCAGCTGCTAGAGACAGAGGGCTTGCGGGGTCCGCGGCGCGGTTGGCTCAGGTAAAAGGCGATGTCTTTGGCTGCCTTGGTCTCCACGCCAGGCGGTTGCAAGAAGCCGAGGTCGCGGAACCAGTCGATGAAGCGGAATTGCCACGTTCCAAACGGAATTCCATGGCGATCGGCTAAGGCCCCCCGCCATATGGCTGCCGTCGCGCAATAGGTCGCCGGGGTGGCGGCCGTTGCCATAAATGTGCATCTCGAGGTTCGGCACCCGCAGGGCCAGCATGGCGGCAAAGTATTCGTCCGCCCAGATCGCATGAACCTGGTCGTCCGAGCCGGCAGAAGCGATGAACGAGGGAGGAACGTTGCGCGGGATGGGCGGGGCGACACGGTTAGGTGCGAAAGGGCTGGGACCTGGGTAGATGATGCCTACGAAGTCCGGGCGGGAAGAGATGCCCGCCAGGGGATCGCCCGAGGCGCTGTTGTTCTTATCAAAGGTGTCGTAAAGAACCGCGGCCGCGGCGGCCAACTCCGCACCCGCCGAAAACCCCATGATGCCAATCTTGTTCGGATCGATATTCCATTCGTGGGCGTGGGCGCGGACCAGGCGAATGGATTGCTGGGCGTCATATACCTCGTCGGTCTGCGGGTTGTAGCCGTCACGGCGCAGGCGACTGCGCAGGATGATGGTGTTGACGCCGTAATTGTTGAAGAAGGGGACAAAATCCGCGCCCTCGTTGCCGACGTTCAGCGTGTTGTGGCCACCGCCTGGAACCAGGATCACAGCGGCTCCGGTATTAATGCCGCGCTCGACGGTATGCACCTCAATCGATGGGTTGTGTATGTTGACGATGCTGTTGATGCGCCCCGGCACGGCCTGGCTCATGTTGAATTGCTCAGCCTCGTGGACCCGCGCCGAGTTGAGAAAAGGCGAGCCGGGCGGATAGAGAGGGACCACCAACCCACCGGGCAAGATAGGCAGAGGAGCCGCCGCGCTTTGCTGCGTATTTTGCGCTGCGCTGAGAGCAATCGCCAGAAACGGCAGGAGAATCATCGCCAAAGCAATCTTGCCCGTCTTCGCCATTCCTACGACACCATATGGATAGTGTGAAGCCATATCTCGACCGTCTGCGGCCAGGTGGTAACCGGAAGCGCGGTACGGCGCAGACCATACCCATGTCCGCCCTCTGCGTAAATGTGCAGCTCGGCTGGCACCTTGGCATGCTTAAGAGCAAGAAAGTAGACGACGGCGTTTTCTACGTGCACCGTGTCATCCTCGGCTTGCACGATGAATGTAGGCGGAGTTTGACTGGTGGGGTTTATGTCAGGGTTCGGTGCGAAGTTCTGATCTTCGAGGGCCAGGTAGGCGGGATAGACGATGACCGCGAAATCAGGGCGGCAACTCAGCTTGTCCGCAGCGTCGATGGGGGCATAGAGCCTTTGGTCGAAGTGTGTGCTAAGCGCAGCAGCAAGATGCGCCCCGGCAGAGAAGCCCAGGACTCCGATCCGCTTTGGATCAATGTGCCATTCTGCGGCATGAGAACGTACGATGCCGAAGGCCCGCTGCGCATCTTCGAGCGGAGCGGAAGACTTCGGGTAGGGCCCAGGCTGCGGGACGCGGTATTTGACAACAACGCAGCTGACGCCGATCGAATTCAGCCAGTCACAGACTTCGGTGCCTTCCAGGTCGATGGCCAGGATGTTGTAGCCACCACCAGGAAAGACAATCACCGCAGCTCCGGTGTTCGCTCCCTTAGGGGTGTAGCGCGTGAGCGTGGGATTGGAGACATTGCCGATACGGATGACTGGCCTGCCGCCAGGATGGCCGTCCGTGGCTTTCGTAAGATCACCCTCGGGTTTCGGATTGGGCTGGGCGTCGGGCGCAATGTTTGGCCACAGCGGCAGGGTCAGATGATCGGGACTAGGCGGCCAGGCCGGCGTTTGTGCAAACAGAGAAGAGGAAGCTGCCAGCAGAACAGCGAAGACGATGGGGCGCACACGCATGGATAAAAGGACCTTTCGAACCGCACCATGATCGCAGCCGAAAGGGGCCTGGCGCAAGATCGGCTAATGAACAAGGGGGATCACATTGAGATGCTCAGGATGACGTTTTTTGCGGTGAGTTGGCGAGAGGACTGGAACGAATACGGTACGGCGTAGCTCAAAACATCCCACCTCAGGCACGCAATGGCGGGCTGAGCAGGTTTTCGATGCGGAGCACGCCGGCTACACACTCCTTTCGATCGATGTGCAGAGCGCTTCTTGCAATGCAAGCGACTTCGTGGTGGACAGACATGACCTCCGTCGGCCGCGAAGGGATGGTGGTCAAACCACTCGACTTCATCACCAAGGGGCGACGAGGATTGGTTCAGCCCGCCATCAAGTGCCGTGGACCGGAATACCTCAGGATCATCTACGGCCCGGAGTATCTCCTGCCGAAAAACCTCACCCGGTTGCGTTCCAGAGCGGTTGGCGCGAAACGCTCCTTGGCTCGGCGCGAGTTCGCGCTCAGTATCGAGGCATTGGAAAGGTTCGTTCACAAAGAACCCTTGCGGAGAACTCACGAGTGCGTCTTCGGAGTTCTGGCATTGGAAAGCGAGCCGGTAGATCCGAGATTGTAGCCGTAAGCTTCGGCATCATTTTTGGGTACACACATCAGTTTGGCTAGTTTGCGCCACATTACGCTAAATTACCGTGGGCAAAGGATTTAGGCACACCCCCGATTACGGCCAATGACTCATCGGAATGGGCGTAATCGGGTGTGCTCATGGGTGTGAGGAATGGGTGTAAATGGGTGTATTATGGGGCGCGATGATCCGTGCAAACACCCTCCAGATCACGCCTGAGATCCTGAATCTCATCGCAGAACTGGACGAATTCAAGGGACTCACCGACCGCGAGGTGGAGCGGCTGCTCTCCAATCTGGAGATCAAATCCTTCGCAACTCGGGACGAATAGGAAGTCGCCGGCTACGCCGAAACGATGGAGCTGCTCTTTCAATCCTGGGGAGAGATCACGCTCACCGAAAACCACATCAAGCAGATGCATCGCGACCTGCTCGGATACAGCGAAAAGGACTCGCACCATCGCGGCAATTACAAGAACCAACCGAACAATGTTGCAGCGTTCGACGAGGCCGAGAAACAGGTCGGAATCGTGTTCGAAACGGCCACTCCTTTTGATACCCCGCGGCGGATGTCTGAGCTTGTTAACTGGACTTCAGACGCCTTCTCATCGCGGCAATTACATCCTCTTTTGGTCATCGCGATCTTCACGGTAGTTCTCCTCGAAATCCATCCGTTCCAGGACGGTAATGGCCGATTGAGCCGCATCCTGACGACTCTCCTGCTGCTCCGCGCGGGCTATTCCTACGTCCCGTACAGCTCGCTGGAAAACGTGGTCGAGCAGAGCAAAGAAGGCTATTACCTGACGCTCCGCCAGAACCAAGTGACGATCCGGACAGATGCCCCGAACTGGCAACCGTGGGTGGTGTTTTTCCTCCGAGCGTTGCAGCAACAAATGAGGCGTTTGGCGAAGAAAGTTGAAACGCGAGGAGATCGTGCTTGCTGCACTGCCGGAGCTATCAATGCGGATCATAGAATTCGCTCGCGAACATGGAAGGGTGACCATCAGCGACATCGTCAAACTGACTGGCACAAGTAGAAACACATTGAAGCAGCATTTCCGCCAGTTGGTCGCTCAAGGCCATCTCGCGCTTCATGGCAGCGGGCGCGGCGCATGGTACGCACTGTCTTGAGGAAAGGACTCCCTGCCATCGCCAGAGGTGTCACAGAAGCGCGCCTTCCTCCCAATGCGAAAGGAAGCGTGGCGTTGGCAGGAACGACGACGGGTCTCAGCAACAAGGCTTTTCCTTGTGGCTTGGCGAGCGCAGGCGACCTTGCCATAAAAAAGGTGCGTACGATTTGGATAGAACCTGCGAAAGTGGTGGATTGGAGACTGGACCGATGATGCGTTGTGTTGCTGTGGCTATGTTGTTGATGGGATTAGTGGCTGTTGCGCAGGAGAATCCTGCGGCGAAGATTACGGCGAACCATGCGGTAACGGAGGCCGACGGCACGGTACGGATGCAGCGCGTGGTACCGCTGCCGCAGGGGCTTAGTCCCGAGGCGAAGGCTTGGCTGAGCCGTCCGCTGACGACGGATGCGGACGTGCCGCAAACGATTGAGCAGCGGCGAACCGGATTGGATGTTTCGCAGACCACGCATCGCGATGAGTTGTTGAAGATGTTTCCGGTAATGGTGAAGGACAGCACGGTGGCAGGCGTGCCGGTGCGCGAGGTAGTGCCGACGACGATAAAGCACAAGGATCACGTGCTGATCTGTCTGCATGGTGGTGGGTTCAATGCGGATTCGGGGTCTTACTCGGAGTCGATTCCGGTGGCAGGGCTGACGGGTGTGCGCGTTGTGAGCGTGTTGTACCGGCTGGCACCCGAACATCCGTTTCCCGCTGGCGTGGAGGATGTGATCGCGGTCTACAAGGAGTTGCTGAAGACGTACAAGCCGAATCGCATTGGCATCTTTGGCAGCAGTGCGGGCGCTGGACTTACGTTGCAGGCTGCGGTGAAGATAAAGCAGTTGAAGATGCCGATGCCTGCGGCGCTTGGGCCGTTTTCGGCACCCGCGAGCATGGCCGATGGAGGCGATTCGCGGTCGCTGTACAACACGGATGGGCTGCGTGGGTACGTGCCGATCCCGGATGGGGTCCTTGATCCGGAATATGTCGGGAAGACAGATCCGCACGATCCGGTCTTGTCGCCGATCAACGCTGACCTGCACAACATGCCGCCGACGTTGTTCATCACGAGTGAGCGGGACCTGTTGCTGAGTGCGACGAGTTCGTTGAACCGTGCGTTCGTGCGGGCAGGAAACCAATCGCAATTGATAGTGTTTGAGGGATTGCCGCATTGTTTCTGGAATAACAGTGCGTTGCCGGAGTCACGCGAGGCTTGGGGCTATATGGCGAACTTCTTTGATCGAGAGTTGGGGCGCTGAGCGGCAAGTGATTCAAAGATGCGACAAATGGCCAATGCGCTCATCGAGAATGGAACGCGGAGCACTTGGCCGAAAGTCGATGAGGAGAACAGCAGGAAAGCGCTGGTGCGACGGATGCGGTAAACCAAATGCTATAGCCTGATTACGCTGATTACGCCGATTCTGCCACCCTGAGTGGCGGCGATCTGGATGATGCAGACCGGCGATGCGGAGATTGCTGGACGTTCCCTGCATGGGGTGTTCTGGAGCCGGGCCCCTGAGCCCTGGAATTTAATTTTTCTAAACCAAGTACGGTCAATCCGTATCTATTACCTGTAGGAGAAAATAGATACTAGCCTTGCTTGGAAGGACTTAGTTCGCATAGTTCGCTTTTTTCGCATCATTCACACGGCATAATGGCAGGCACAAAGCCAGACGTCGCGGGCAGAAGCGACTTTCCATTCCTTCCAAGCTGCATTCCTTCGCCCACGGGAACACGAGTTTCCCCGGTGCGTTTCCGCGACCATCGCGCGGCTGGTTTTCGGCAACCGAGAGTAGCTTACTGCGCATAATGCGGATCGTTTCCAACGCCGCTTCGCGGCCATCAGCCTCAGGGCTAGAGCGTTTTCACAAGGGGTGCAAAGCGAAGAAGGAACACCGAATAACCTTCTGCTAAGACCCAGGGTCCCGAATCCGGATTTCCTGCCACGCAGCGCAGGAGGAGGCCGCGCGTGCGCCTTCCGTGAAGAAAGGCGCATGAAGTTCACCGAAGCCACCAAATTCCACAGGAAATCCGGGGGAGAACCTTGGCCGCCCTCCGATCCGCGCCATCGATCGCGAATACGCAGAGCTGACGAAAGAAGAGACCGCCGAACCCGAAGAATCCCGCAGCAGGCGACTTACCACGCTTACCACGCTTACCACGCACTTTTTATCCATTTCCCGGATGGCCTCATCTCAGGCACGCAATGGCGGGCTGAGCAGGTCTTCGATGCGGACCGGCAGCTTGCGCACGCGAACACCGGTGGCGTGATAGACAGCAGAAGTAATGGCCGGCGCAATGCCAGCCAAGCCGATCTCGCCCACGCCCCGCGCGCCGAGCGCGTTGAGCACCTTGTCAGGGTAATCGAGAAAAGTCACGTCGATTTCCGGAGAGTCGGCGTTGGTCGCGACGATGTAGTCGGCAAGGTTGTTGTTGATAGGAGCACCGAAACGCGGGTCATAGACCGTCTCCTCAAAGAGAGCCATGCCCACGCCCATGACGACCGCACCCTCAATCTGATTGCGGGCCGGCTTGGGATTGAGGATGCGGCCGGCATCGATCACGGTGACTACGCGCGAAACGCGGAGACGAGCCGTCTCCGGCTGCCAGATAACTTCAGCAAACTGCACTCCAAAAGAATGCGTCGAGAACTTGCGATTAGGATCGCCAAAGGTACCTTCGGATTTGCCGCTGCCGGAGGCCGCGCGGATGTTGGCAGTCGTAAGCACCTGCTCGAAGCGCACACCCGATTCCGGAGACTTATCTTT
This sequence comes from uncultured Acidobacteriaceae bacterium, assembly GCA_963840675.1. Lineage (GTDB taxonomy): Bacteria > Acidobacteriota > Terriglobia > Terriglobales > Acidobacteriaceae > PALSA-350. Next base: position 77,954 of record CAWJAB010000036.1, on the reverse strand, counting down.
GCCATGGACGCAACCGTCGGTGAAGGCCATCGAGTCCGGCTTTTGCCCGGCTAATCCCGGTACCTTGCTCTGGCCGGCGATGGCGAAGAGAGTCTGCTGTGCTTTTTCAATGGCATCGAGGACAGCAGGGATGGACGATGCGGTCGCCCAGGAGCCACCCGAGATTGCCCCGGGCGGAAGTGCGCTGTCGCCGAGAACGACTTCGATCTTGTCGTGGGGAATACCAGTCTTTTCGGAAACAATTTGCGAAAGCACAGTGTAGGTGCCGGTGCCGATATCCTGGGTGGCGGAGGAAACGCGGGCAGTGCCGTCGTCGCGAAGGTCCACGGTGGCTTCGGCGCCCATGCGCTCGGCAATCCAGGAGCAGCCGGCAACTCCCCAGCCCAGGATCAAGCCATCCTTCTTCATCGAACCGACTTGCGGCGTGCGCCGCGACCAACCGAATTTTTCTGCGCCGACGTTCAGGCACTCCACCATGTGACGCGAAGAGAAAGGCAGGTTGAGGCCTTCATCTTTCTGAGGCTCATTGATAAGTCGCAGTTTGACCGGGTCGATGTTGAGCTTGATGGCCAGCTCATCGATCGCGGACTCGAGAGCGAAGAGGCCCGGCACGGCGCCGGGGCCGCGCATCGAGGTTGGAGTACCGACGTTGCGGCGGACGATGGCCGAGGTGGCGCGAAGGTTTGGCGTGCTGTAGCTGTAGGCTGTCGCCTCACTGCAACCCTCAGAGTAGTCGTCAAGGATCGAGGTGTGATTGAGCGAGTCATGCATCACCGAGACGAGTTTGCCGTCGGGTGTGGCGCCGAGGCGGACACGCTGCTGGGTAAGCGGCCGATGGCCCACATTCTGAAACATCATGTCGCGGGTGACCACCAGCTTGACCGGGCGATTGAGATTGCGCGCCGCTGAAGCAGCGATCATGCAGTGCGGCCAAGGCCAAAGCTTGCCGCCGAAGCCGGAGCCCAGAAAACGGGAGATGACGCGCACGTTCTCTGTAGGCACCCCGAGCATCTGGGCCATCACGTCCGCGTGGTTGACCACCGCCTGCGAGGTTTCGTAGAGCGTAAAGTTCTGGCCATCCCACACCGCGACGCTCGCGTGCAGCTCGATCGGGTTGTGGGTCTCCACAGGGGTGACGTAGGTTTCATCCACCCTGACGGGCGCGGCTTCGAAGGCCTTGTCTGGATCGCCGCGTTGGCTGTCGGCCTTGGGCTTGTCATCGGGTTCGAGGTGATCGCGAACGTCCGGCTTGTCGGAGCGATACGTAACCTTAACTGCATTGGCGGCAGCAACAGCCTGCTCGTAGGTACTTGCCACCACGGCGGCGACGTATTGCCCGTAGTAGCGGATGGTGTCGTCCTCAAAGGGAGGGCGGCGCTCGTCGATAATCCCCACAAAGCCCTGGGCAGGCGCGGTTCTGAAGAGCTTGCCGATGTTGTTGCGCTGGTAAATGGCCTTAACGCCGGGCATGGTCTCGGCGCGGCTGGTGTCGATCGAAGTGATGGCGCCATTGGCAATAGTGGCGCACACCGGCACGGCGTAGAGCATGCCCGGCAGATTGTGGTCCGAAGTATACATGGCCACGCCGCTGACTTTGAGCGGTCCATCCACCCGGGGCAGCCCGGCGTTGGTTCTGGAAGGAAGATTGAGTATCGACGCCATAAATCGCTCTCCTGTTTGGCTCTACGCAGTTTTGGTCGCGAGGGTGAGCGCGTGGGTGATGCAGCGCTTGGCCAGTGGAATCTTGAAGGCGTTCTCGCTCTGCGGCTGCGCGCCATGCAAAGCCGCTTCCGCCGCCTGCAGAAATGTCTTGTCGTCGACGGTTTTGCCGTGGAGAACCTTTTCTGCCTCCAGCGAACGCCAGGGTTTGGTCCCGACCCCTCCAAGAGCTACGCGGATGAAGACCAGCTTGCCGTCGCTGACTTCTGCCACGATGGCCGCAGAGGAGAGAGCAAATTCGTAGGAGGCGCGGTCGCGCAGCTTGAGGTAGACCTGCTTGCTATTGGGTTTGGGAGCAGGCAGTGTGACAAAGGTGATAAGTTCGCCTGGCTCGAGAACATTCTCGCGCTGGGGCGTATTGCCGGGAGTCAGAAAGAATTCACCGATGGGTACATCGCGCCCGCCTTTGGGGCCCTGGATGTGAATGGTCGCTTCAAGAGCGGTGAGCGCGACGTTCATATCGGAGGGGTTGGTCGCGATGCAGTCTTTGCTGGTGCCGAGGATAGCGAGGGTTCGGTTGTCGCCTTCGATGGCGGAACAACCGGATCCGGGCTCGCGCTTATTGCACGCCATGGCATCGTTGCGGAAATACATGCATCGGGTGCGCTGCAGAAGATTGCCGCCGGTGGTCGCCATATTCCTGAGCTGTGCAGAAGCCCCCGATAGCAGGGCTTGAGAGAGTACGGAGTAGTCACTCATGACCGCGGGATGATGCGCCAGATCGGAGTTGCGGACCAGCGCACCGATCTTGAGGCGGCCGTCAGGAAGCTTCTCCACCTGATCAAGCGGCAGGCGATTGATGTCGATGAGCTGGGTGGGGCGCTCGACGTTCAACTTCATCAGGTCGAGCAGGGTTGTTCCCCCGGCGATGAAGCGAATCTGCGCGCCCTGTTGCGCGGTGTTGGACTGGGCAGCGGCTTGAATAGCCTCGGGGACGGCTGTGGCCCTGGTGAATTTGAATGTCTCCATGTGCAGACTCCTATGCCTGTTGGCGGATGTCCTGGATGGCCGCGACAATGTTCGAGTAGGCTCCGCAGCGGCAGATATTGCCGCTCATGAGCTCCTTGACGTCAGTGTCGGAGGGACCGCACTTCTCCTTAAGGAGAGCCACGGCCGACATGATCTGTCCGGAAGTACAGTAACCGCATTGGTAGCCATCGTGCTTGACGAACGATGCCTGCATGGGGTGCAGGTTGCCGGGCTGGCCTAGGCCTTCGATGGTGGTAATCTCGTCGCCTTCATGCATGACGGCGAGGCTGAGGCAGGAGTTGATGCGGCGTCCGTTGACGTGCACGGTACAGGCTCCGCATTGGCCGTGGTCGCAGCCTTTTTTGGTGCCGGTGAGGCTGATGGTCTCGCGCAGGCAATCGAGCAGCGTTGTCCGCGGATCCACTTGCAGGTCGAGCGCCTTGCCGTTGACACGAAGGGTGACGGGGATTGCACCTTCAATCGTTTCAGGCGCAGTGTCCGTCAGGGTACTTGCGGATGCGGCGGCAGGGGCTGCCTGGGCTGCCGCTACCATTGGGGTGGCAGTCGCGACAACACCGGCCGCACCCAGCCCCGAAAGGAAAGACCGGCGGCTGACGCTGCTGGCAGAATTCTTCTTCTGGTTTGTCATGGGGGTCTCCAGTGACCGTTTGCTTCGCATTGGCTGGTTGCGAGACGATGACATTAGGCATCTCTATTGGAACACATCCACTCCCTCGTTTTGATGCGCAATAGTCCGTTGGTGAGTAGAACGATGCCTTATTTCCGGGTTTCGGCCCCACTCGAGCGTTCTTCTAAAAACTTATTACGGTAGGCGGTGTCCTTGAACGCATCGACGCCCCCCGGGCGTGTGGTTGACAGCGCTGCCGCTAGATTGCCGAAGGCAAGAGACTCGTCCAGGGAAGAGCCACGCAGCCATCGATGGAGAAACCCTGCGTTGAAGGTATCTCCGGCACCAACGGTATCTTGAACCTGAACAGGAATTGCCGGAGCGTCGAGGCGTTGGCCGTTCGCAAACGCGGAAGCTCCGCGCGATCCGCGCTTCACGATGAGGATAGGCACGGCGGCAGCAATCTGCTCCGCAGCGGTATCCACATCTCCCTCCCGGGCGATCTTCATAAGCTCCCGCTCATTGCAAAGGAGGATGTCCAGCTCTGGAAAAACATCTTTCAGCCCACCAGCCCACTCATCCTGGGGATCATCATTTGTGTCGAGTGATGTGGTTAGGCCGCTTCGCTTCATCGCACCGAAGAGACCTGGTATATGAGGAGCAAGCCTGCGATGCAGGAAGAAGGAAGACAGGTGGAAATGTTGGGCGCTTGCAAGGTATGAAATATCCAGGTCCTCGATGCCCATTTCGAACATCGCCCCCGGGTAGGTGAGAATACGACGAGTGTCGGTCAACGGTAAGATCAGCGTCACCCCGGTCTTGGTACCGGTCGTGGCGCAACGGATCTGGTCCGTCAGGACCCCTGCCTCTCGCAACCATTGGCAGCAAAGCGCTCCCAGCGGATCGGGCCCGACCAGCGAGCTAAAGCTGACGTTGGTTCCGAGGAGTGCCAGATTATGGGCCAGAATCGCTGAAGAGCTGCCCAGAGTCATGGTGAAATCGCTGGCGAGGAGTTCTCTTTCCTCCGGCAGATCGCGCGGTAGGCCCTCCAGGATGAAATCGAGGTTGAGTTCTCCTACGATGGCCACTTCAGTTCGTCGTTCCATCACCTTCCATACCCAGCTGACCTGTTGTTGAATTGGCTCATGTATATTCACCTATGATAGCGAAGGCGCGAATCGGTTTATTTACCACCTAGTTCCTTTTCCCAGACAAAGATCGGAAACCCTTTAGGAGAGCAAGTTGATGCCTTTGCGACGCACCCTGGTCTTCGCCGCGTCCGTATTACTCATGGCCGGCGCCGCCATCCTGAACTCGAGGAGCAGCAGAAGAAGCCACTGCCTGGGCTCTACCAACGGCGACGCAGACCAATTGATGCTCAGGGTTGCGGCCAGTTGTAGCTGGTAATGATTTGCCCTTCATCGCTGATGAGCAAGAGCGCGGCGCGGCCATTTTCGAGATGACCGGAGAAGTCTTTCCCGCTGCGCGCATCATGGAAGGCGACCGTGTTCTGGTTTGATTCGGAGGCTAGTACGTAGAGAGTGGCCTTGGGCAGGCGGGTGGGACAGATGAGTATGCCAGGGTCGCTCAACGTCGTGGTGTAAGTTGGGGAAATATTTGCGATCTTCATCGCATAGCGATAAATATCTCCTACCCCCTTCAGGTTCTGGTTGAGCTCCAGCGGGAGAGCGGCGAAGAGGATCTTTCCCTTGCCGACGGGCACCTCCGCCCAATCCTGGTCGCCCGGAATTGGGCGCGACTTAAGACCGTGGTTTTATTGCCTGCAAAAGTAAATTCCTCTTCGCCACCAGGCCACTTGAATGCGTTGCTGCGAAGAGTAAGTGGGACGTCTATGTAGGGCAGCCCTACCTGATCCTGCCTTCCGGTCGGGTGGAGGTGCGCATCCGCTCCGAACGGCCCGGTTGCGAGCAATACGGCTCCCGCTTTCACATGGGCAAGGATGGTCTGCCAGGCCTCTTCAGTGAGGGCAAACGATGAGGGCAAGATGATGAGCTTCGGCGATCCAAGAGAAGCAATCTGGTACTCGCCTACGACATAAGCTTCTCCGCGGGCGTAGTAGTAGAGCGCCCGTACCGCATTCTGCTGCGCCTCGACAGCCATGGAATTGGAAACGGAGAGCTGGAAAGACTGGGGCAGGATGATGGCGATATCGGGTTTGATGAAACCAGTGGCGTAGGGCGCGGCGCGCTGAGCAAACTCGCCCACTCCTTTCATCATGAGCTCCCAAACTTTTGCCGAGCCGTCGCTGCGCTGCATGCCGAAGTCGACCTCACGGGCCCAATCCCACTGCAGGCTCCGGAGCTGCCGGCGGCGAAGCCCAGGGCCCATTTGCGCTCTGTGAGGGGCAAGCCAGTGAACTCGTCATAGCGCCACGTTCCGTCGGGGGCCCAAACGGGCTGGTAGCCGGTTTCCCCCGTAATGTTGGGCATGCCGGGGCGCTTGGCCGCTACCGAGTCCCATAACAACGCATCGTCCTGCCAGTACGTGTGATTGGTGGTGAAGGAAACACCCGCCAATCCATAGAACTGGTTGAGCACGCGGTTGGTGACGCCGCCCTCATCCTGCCCGACATCGATGAGCTGCTTGCTGCCGGATTGGCGGATGACGGCAACCATGGATTGCACCCAATGGCTGAACATATCCTGCGCAAAGAGGTTGTAGTCGAGGGCGCGGACCTGCCGAGGATTGCCATGAGCGCTCGTAGGTCAGATCCGCCGTCGCCGGGGAGCGGGATGCTGTCAAAGCTGCCGAGATCTTCAGGGTATCTGCGCCCATGCGTCTGCCAGGGCGCTCAGGTCTTTGTATTTATCCCGCAGCCACTTGTGCCAGGCGTTTACTTCCGCCGGATCGCCGTTGGGGATGTTTCCCTTGAAAATCTGTTGGGGGTTGGAGAAGCTGGGCTCGTTGATAAGGTCCCAGCAGAGCCAGGGCACATTCGCAAAGCGCCTTACAACGGCGCGCACGTAGGCCTGCTGCGCGTGCAAGGCCTCTGCATCGAGATATGGATTTTTCTGCGTGCCGGAGGCGGGAGAGAATGCAAAGAATGTGAAGTTGACAGCGATGCCGTGGTGATGGGCGCTGATGAGAAAGGCCTCGAGATTGCGCAGGAAGCGCTCATCCGGTTCTCCCGTTCCGGGCTCGATGAACTTGGCATGGTTCATCCAGACGCCGGTGCGGACGAAGGTGACTCCGTGTGCAGCCATCTCGGCAAAATCCTTTTCCCAGACCGCCGCATTGCGCGGGCCGGAGAAATCCCAGCCATTCTCTTCGGTTGTGAAGTAGTTGGTGCCGACCGGAAAAAACGGCTTTCCACCGCGCGTGAGGAAATCGCCATCGACCCCGAGGGCCTGGCCATCCTCAAGGGAATGGAGCTCCGCGACCCAGAAGCCATTTTCGTAGAACTCACGAAAATGTCCCTGCTGCCGATAGGTGGCGCGGATCTTATAGAAGCCGGCGGGAAGTGGCGCATGAAAAGGCGCCGGAAGATCGGAGATCTGGTCGCTCTGAACCGGCAACGTCGCGTCTTCCAGAACCTTGTCCTGCGGAAGCAGCTGAATGCTTACTTCGCCGCTTGCAGAATGGGATTGCCGCAGATGCACCGTGATCTGCGGAGGCTCGTTCGGCCTGAGGACAGAGAACAGCGTCTCGATGGAGAGGCTGGTAGAACCCTGGCGAGCATACTCGGCCGACTGCCGAATGAGAGCTAAGCCATCCTGGCTCTCCCAGTACCCGGCCGGCGGTTGAAAATCGAGGCAGACGATGCGGCTGCCGGGCATCGGCCCACCCGGCGCGTGGTCGATCACGATAACCGGCGCTGCTACCAGCAATCCCGTGGTGTCGACCATGTAGCCAAGCCCGTCGAGATGACCTTCCACCGTGAAGAATTTTTCTGCCTGCACCTTCGGTGTCGTCGCAAATGAATAGCCAGCCTTCCATGCAAAGTGAGCATCTCCCGCTACGGGAACTTCGTAGGTATGACGCAGATCGAGCGCACGGGAGTAGGTATCCTGCGCACGGCCCTGGACAAAAGCTGCGCCAACCTGGGTGACTGGCACGCGCAACGGCTGTCCGCCGAGCACGAGCAGGTTTCCGCCGTGCTGCAGATAAGCCTCGATCGACTTCCAGGCGTCGGTGGGCACGGAGGATCCGTAAGGTAGCACCAACAGCTCGGTGTTCGCGAGAGCTCCGGGAGACTGCAATGTCTTCAGGTCGAGGAAAGAGGGATCGGTCAGCGCCGCAGAGAGGGTCGCGCGTTCCAAGGGTTGGCTGGCAACCGTCGGAAAGCCCGGCTGCCAGAAGACCGCTACCTGGGCCACACCGGCAGAAGAAAGGAACGAAAGAAACGCGGTGACGCCAAGAAGTGTGCGCATGGGCCCTCCGGTTGGGACCATCCTTCGGTAAGCGGAAAGAGATCACGATTCATTTGCGTGTCCGCGCTGGAATTGTACATCCCCCTGCGTTTGGCTAGCGGGGCAAAAGGTGATTAAATGCTTGCGTAAACCCTAACGATCGGAAAGGTAATTCGCTATGTCTTCCATCTCCCGTCGCAGGATGCTCAAAACCGCAATCGCCGGTACGGCACTGGCCTCCAGTTCTTCCATGTCTGCTTCCATGGCCTGGAGCCAGGAAAAGACGTCGACCGACGCTCCCACGCAAAGAAAGGGAAATATTCGACAGTCGGTCAGCCGCTGGTGCTATCCGAAGATGAGCCTGGACGAGTTGTGTGCCTATGCGGCGCAGATTGGACTGAAGGGAGTCGACCTTCTGGAGCCGGAGGATTTTGAGACCCCTAAAAAGTATGGACTGATCTGCACGATGGGCTACGTGGCGGCCGGTACGATTCCCGATGCGCTCAACGTAGTTGCCAACCACGACAAGATCGAGGCGGGGCTGCGGACCAATATACCGCTGGCGGCAAAGGCCGGCGTACCGAACGTGATTACTTTTTCTGGAAATCGCCACGGAATGTCGGATGAAGAGGGCGCAAAGAACGTAGTTCTCGGCTTGAACCGGGTAAAGAAAATCGCCGAAGACAATAACGTTGTGCTTTGCCTGGAGCTCCTGAACAGCAAGGTCAACCATAAGGACTATATGGCGGACCACACCGCCTGGGGTGTCGCGGTAATGAAGGAAGTGAATTCCCCGCATGTGAAGCTGCTCTACGACATCTATCACATGCAAATTATGGAGGGAGATTTGATCGCGACCATCCAGGCGAATATTCAATGGCTTGGCCACTTCCACACCGGCGGCGTGCCCGGACGCCACGAGCTGAACGATCAAGCAGGAAGTGCAATGGGACGGGGTAATGCGGGGGATTGTGGAGTCAGGCTTTAAGGGATACGTTGCGCATGAATTCGTCCCTACCGGCGACCCCCGCGCCTCACTGCTGCAGGCAGTGGACCTCTGCGATGTGTAAAGAGGGGCGTTTGCGATATCATCAAGGCACATTTGGAGGAGCCCTGTGCGCAAGTTAACCCTCGGTCTCATGTTGTGCGTTGCCGCGGTTTGCATGGCGACGCCAGCCAATAGCGTCTATAAATTTACCTTGAAATCCATCGATGGGCAGCCGGTCAGCCTGAGTAGCTACCGGGGCAAGGTTCTTCTTCTGGTGAACGTTGCCAGCAAATGCGGCTACACACCCCAGTATGCGGGCCTGGAATCGCTTTATAAAAAGTACAAGGACCGCGGCCTGGTGATCGTAGGCATTCCGGCCAACAACTTCGCGGCCCAGGAACCGGGCACCAATGAGGAGATCAAGAAGTTCTGCCACAACCGCTACGACGTGACTTTTCCCGATGATGGCGAAAGTCTCGGTGGTGGGCGAAGACAAGACGCCTCTCTACGTCTTCCTGACCGATAAGTCGGTCAACCCGCAGATTGGCGGCGAGATCAAATGGAACTTTACAAAATTTCTCTTCGATCGCCACGGCAAGCCGGTGGAGCGCTTTGAACCCGCCGTCACGCCTGACTCACCCGAGGTTACAGCGGCCATCGAGTCCGCGCTGGCAAAGTAAGCGGTTTCGCTACAGGTACCAGGGGATGTTCACGACCACGATGCGTTGGTTACCTCGTACCAGCAGCAATATCTTCAGCAGCTGCACCCGCTGATTGTGCAGCAGGTTCTCCCACCAGTGCCGCACCACCAGTTCGGGCAGCAACACCGCAACCTTCCTCCCCGGGTTCTCCGACTCAAGGCGCAGGATGTAATCCATCAGCGGCGCGATGACAAAGCGATAGCTTGAAGGGATGGTTACCAACTCGGGGTCGGTAAAGCCGTTCTCGCGGATAGGAGCCAGTATTTTTTCATTCCAATCCTGGTCGATCCCGTGGGCTTCATCCGCGGAGTGAACATGAACGACTTTAATATCCTTGGAAAGCAGCAGGCCGAACCTTAGGGCCTTCTCTGATATCCGATTCCATCCTGCCATGGGAATGACCACCATGGGCGACTGAAGATTTGCCAGGTTAAGCCGATTCCTGTCCAGCAGCTCGCCTTGAACGCGCGTGTAGTGCTTCTTCACCGAGTACATCAGCAGGATCAGCGTTGGAACCAGCAGCGCGGTCACCCATGCTCCCGACATGAACTTCGAGGCTAATACCACGATGGTGGTGAGCCCGGTCGCCACCGCGCCCGTGCCATTCACCAGCATGTGCCATGCCCTGCCCTTGTGCTCGCCTGACTGCTTCTTCCAGTGAACGACCATGCCCGCTTGCGATAGCGTGAATGCCAAAAACGCTCCAATCGCATACAGCGGAATGAGTCTGTCGGTTACCCCCTTGAACAGGATCAGGATCACTGCAGTGAGGCCGGTGAGCGCGTAGATGCCGTGCGAGAAGAGCAGGCGCCGCCCCCTCAGGATGAAGACGTGCGGCAGGTAATCGTGCAAGGCGATGGCCCGGGTTAGGCGGGGAAAATCCGCAAAAGCAGTGTTCGCGCTCAGAGCCAGCGCCAGCAGTACGCTTCCCATGGTCAGGAAATAGAACCATCCCCGGCCAAAAACAGCAGTCACCAGGAGGCTCAGAAGGCTCTGATACCCCGTCGCGTCAGGATCCATGGCCATGATTTGATAGTGCTTGGTTAGCCACGCCGTGCCGTACAACAACACGATCAGGATGCCGATGATGACGGTAAGCGCATACTGCGCGTTCCTCGAGCGCGGCTCGCGGAAGGCCATTACCCCGTTGGACACCGCCTCGACGCCGGTCATGGCGGCACAGCCGCTGGAGAAAGCCTTCAACAACATCCAGAGGCCCAGGTACTGCACGGTTTGCGGCAACGGTGGCGGCAATGTCGTCACCGGAAGCGGATGGCCGCCGGCGGCAATGGTCTTGTAGACTCCTACCGCGATCAGCGTCATCAGCGTACCGATAAACAGGAATGTCGGCACAATGAACGCGGTGCCGGTGTCTTTTACCCCGCGCAGATTCACCACCGCCAGGATGGTCAGGATCAGCAGACACAGTGCCAGGGTGTGCGGCTGAAACCTGGGCAGCGCAGAGGTCAAGGCGGTCACACCCGCCGAGATGCCCACCGCCGCCGTCAGGATGTAATCGATCATCAGCGCCGCCGCGGCAAGCAGGCCGGCTCGCTCGCCCAGATTCTCACTCGCTACGGTGAAACTGCCACCTCCGCTGGGGTATGCGGCAATGGTCTGCCGGTAGCTGAAATAGACGATCACCAGGAGGATCAGAATGGAGGTAACAATCGGCAGAAGGTACTGCGTCCCAAGCATCCCTAAAGGGATCAACAAAGAGAGCGCGGCCTCCGGGCCGTACGCCGCACTGGTCAGGGCGTCGAGCCCGAAGATGGGAATGCCCGCCCCTACTCCAATCTGTTCGGCGCGTTCTTCGCTCGTCGCCAGCGGTTTGCCAAAAATCCTGTCCTGAAGCGGCATGTCGATGTAGATACTACACCTGTCAAATGTTCTTCCTGGCAGCGATGTCCGTATCCTGCAACAATGTCCATTGTTTGAAACGATTCGGGTAGGGGTTTCGTGCAGCGTCGGCAATTTCTGGAGATTGCAGCAGCAGCCTTGGCAGGTGGTGCCCGAGGCCAGGCTATCACTGGGCCTGCGGAGCAGGTGCTGATTGAGCGGCCCAACGCCGATCAGCCTCATCGCGGGAAGGTGCTGGCGCTGATCACACCCCATCTGGATGATGGGCCCATTTTTGCTGGCGGCACGGTGGCGAAGCTCCTGAGCGAAGGTTACACCGGCTACTTTATTCGAACCAGCAACGATGAGAAGGATTCCTACCACTTATCCCTGGGCGAGACGGTGCTGGCGAACGAGCGTGATACTGCAAGACTGGTCAAGACCATCGGCTTCAAGAAGTCCTACGATCTGGGCTATCGCAATCATCGTCTCGACGATGTATCGAGAACAGAGCTTCGCGGCCGGCTGATCTTCCTGTTCCGTTTGCTTAAGGTGGATACGGTTTTCAGCTACGATCCCTGGGGCCACTACGAGGAAAATCCCGACCATTACGTGACGGCTCAGGCGGTGGAAGCGGCCTGCTGGATGGCCGGTGGGCTGCTGGATTTTCCTGAGCAGTTCGAGGTGGGCTTGAAGCCGCAATCGGTCTCAGAAAAGTACTACTTCGCGCGGGGACCCCAGCAGGTCAACCGGGTGGTGGATATCGAATCTTTTCTTCCCCAGAAGATCGCAGCGATTGAGAGTTGCGAAACGATGATCGTGCATATGGTGAAGGATCTTAACGACAGCCTCTCCCAACGGGGACTGCGTGTTGCCGGCCTAAGCGGCACTCTCGATGTGGCGACCAGGGAGTTCATTCAGGCTGCGTTTGTAACTCGCGATCGCACCACCGGGGGCAAGTATGGGCTGCAATACGCTGAGGAGTTTCACTACATCGGCCCAGACCCCTCCCTGAACGACTACATCTCGCGGAATGCACAACGGATCTGACCAGATGCGGAGGCGCGGTTGCTTCCTCCTCGCAAGGACAAGCCTCACGGTTTTGCTACCCTATTCTGTAAGCGCATCCCGAATGGCAGTGATCCATGTCGAAGCGAGCGAGGAAACGGGGAAAGGCTCCGGGAGAAGCGGCCGCCAAGATGGACATCCGCACGGTTGCACGGTTGGCGAACGTGTCCATTGCTACGGTATCGCGGACCATCAATCGGGTCTCGACGGTAAACCCGATCATGGCCAAACAGGTGTGGGATGCGATCAAAGAGCTCGATTACTTTCCCAATACGCAGGCACGGGCGCTGGTGTCGGGGCGCAGCCGGCTGCTGGGACTGATCGTCTCGGAGATCACCAATCCCTTCTTTCCGGAGCTGATTCCAGGGGTTTGAAGACATCGCCGTGGAACACGGCTACGAGATTCTCATCGGCTCGACCAACTATGATCCCCGGCGCATGTCCCTTTGCATACGACGCATGCTGGAGCGAAGGGCCGAGGGGGTCGCGGTGATGACTTTTGGCGTTGAGAAGCCCCTACTGGAGCAGTTGGCCGAGCACAAGGTGCCGCTGGTGTTTGTGGACGTCGGTCCGGAGAAGCCGGGTATCAGCCTGCTACGAGTAGACTATCGGCACGGCATCCGGCAGGGGGTGGAGCACTTGGCCGGCCTGGGGCATCGTGGCATCGCGTTTATCAGCGGTCCCAGGCGGTTGCACTCTGCCCACTCGCGGCTGGTTGCCTTTTCCAGATCGATGGAGGAGTGTGGCATCGTGGCCCATCCGGCTTGGATCGTGGAAGGCGACCACACCATGGAGGGAGGCATGGCAGCCATGGAGCAGTTGCTGAAATCAAAGGATGTGCCTACGGCTGTGATGTGCTCCAATGACGTGACGGCCATCGGTGTGCTCCACAAGCTTTACCGGGCGGGGCTTAAGGCGCCCGATGATTTCTCAGTCATTGGCTTCGACGACATCCAAATCGCGCAAGCGACGATTCCGCCGCTCACGACCATCCAGATGTCTTGCCTTGATTTGGCGCGAGCGGCGGTAAGAGCCTTGCGAGCGCACCGGGAAGAGGGTGGGGAGCCCCAACGCTACTACAAGATTCCAACTCAACTGATCGTCCGGGAATCCACCGGAGCTCCCAGGGGGGTCAGATCTAACCTGCGCAAACGTGACAAAATTCCAGCCGCCGCGCACCCTTGAGATCATCCTTCCGGTATTCAGTGGTGCTCTTCGGTAGCCGGCTTAGGCCGCAGGTAAACGCAACTTAGAAGAGACTACCTCGGCGCGGAAGCGGGCGCGCCGTTGGCGTTTCCCGGCCCCCCTACGGGTTGCAATGCGGGTAATCTCTGTTCGACCGGCGGCAAAGGCGGAAACGGTGCGTGCGGCTCTGTTTGATACCAATAAGCAACGGAGTAGTAATTATCTGACCGGTGGTTGGCGTGTCCGTGCTCAATCGTGGCCTTGAAAGACTTCCTAAAAGTGATGGGAGCGTCAAGATGGAATCGGTAGACACTTGACCTGCTGCCCGCCAACTCCGTGCCTACCACCGGAGCCCCATAGAGCTGATACGAGAAAGGCTTCCCCCCGAAGTCCCATGCCCCCAGAAAATAGTCTTCTGAACCGGTCCCGGAAATCGCGGGGGCCGCGTCATCATCGATAAAGAACATGTCATCGCCCTCGCCCCACCAGAAATTCTGGTTCTGTAATACGGACATGACGACACCTACAAACTGCCCGCTCCCCTTCGCTTCCATCCATACGTAATTATCCTGGCCATTCAGGTTTGGCTTGTTATCCACCAGCGGATCGCCATTCGATTTCCAGTCGGTTGTCCATCCGTGGTTGGGCTGCGCCTGGCGATACTGTGCGTGGAAATAGAGAGTGCCGGCGGGCAATGGCTGGGAGTCAGTATGGTAGTCGATGTTGTAATAGAAACTCCCAACGGCTCTTTTCCCTCGTTGGTCACCGTAATGCGAGCATGCCGCGCAAATGGCATAGGAAAGAAGCTGTTGAGGCTCTTTTCGCTCCCCACGGATAACAACTCAGACTGCCATGGGTGGTACTCTCCCAGGCCTAAGCCGAAAAAATCACCGATCGGTGCTTCCACGCTGGGCGTGGCCTCGCCATCCCAATAGATCCGCAACACGATACGTTTCAGATGGTAGTGCTCAGGGCTGGAGATGGTAAACCAAAGATGGCTGACGCCACCCGGCCCATCTGTGTCCAGCAGGGTCAGCGTTGCACCCGGCTCAATCCGCCGGGCATCGGCATTTCCGCCGGTCGGGTCTGAACTCGACGCGCGGTGCGAGGTGTAGGTCTGCAGGTGAGTAAGATCCGGCTGCCATCCCGCGTTCTGGCCTTGAGCCACGAGCCAGATACTCGTCGCCAGGAGTACACCCAACAATCGACTCACGATAGCTTCCTCATTCTTGAAATCCAGTAACGGGGAACAATTATAACGACCGCAGGCAAATCAGTCTCTCATAGGTCGAGACGGGAAACCAGAGAGCCGGGCTGGCAGCGAAGCGCATCCCTGCCGGCCGGCAAGAGGTTCGGCGGAGGCTCCCGGCCGGGAAAACGCCCCGCGTCCACTAGCAATCCGGTGTGCGGTGCAACGGATTGCCGATCAGGCCTTTGTCAGGAAACCGGATGGGCGCTTCCCCGGATTTCCTGTGAAACTTGGTGGCTTGGGTGAGATCTATGCTGCCTTGTCTAGTGCAGCGTGGCAGGAAATCCGGATCGGCCGGAATCTCGGGACCGAGGTTATTAGCAGCCACGCACAAGTAACTTCTCGCGCCATCAGTAAATGAGAGCGAGATAAGACGATCTTATCGTGCCTCGCTTGCCGCTATAAGTTGATGCTACTTATGCCAGCGGACGATAATCTTTATCTGCTTTGCTGCATCCGTTTCTAAATGGGACACGATTGTCCTCATTGGGACAGAAGCTATAGCTTGTAGGACCTTTGTCCGAAACTAGAGTTGAATTCCATCGGACATTCTGTCAACGTTTTGGCTTGGCTAGCTACAAAGCGACCGTGCGCGGGTTGCCAGTAGGCGGTATTTCTTACACCTATATCTCAAAGGTTATCCGCGTAGGCAACAATCCGATCACATTTTCTAAATCTCATTGGGGATAACTTCTGTGGCGACAGACTTTCCATTACCGGTTTCAGAGCAGATCGGGGAGTTCCGGATCCCCCGAGCACGGACCCAACCTTCCACGATTCTGCTCGGTGCGGCGGGGGCGACGATGCCCGCGTTGCTCGACTTCCTTTGCATTGCCATTGCGTGCATCGCCGGCATCCTGGTCTATGCGCAGCACAAACCGCTCGACGATCGCGGAGTGTTGATGCTGTGGGCGGAGCTCTGCCTGAAGTATGGGCTGCCGTTCGTTCTTCTCGCCCAGGCCCAGCACCTGTATACGCAACACGCCACGCTGCTCCAGGTCGCAGATACAGCGCGCGTCCTGAGGGTTTCGGTCTGTGGCCTGGTCTTTCTGGCCGGCGGCACCTACTTCACCAGGGCGGACATGCCGCGCTTGCTGCTCACCTATTTCTGGGTGTTTGCAACTCTGCTGCTGGTCATGCAGAAGCACATCACCAGCAGACTTATTCGCGATTGGTGGTCGTCTACCACCAATCGGCGCAGAGTGCTCATCTGCGGCACAAGTCGTGAGACCCGCCGTCTCTTCTCTTACCTGGTGCACTCCCCCCACCTTGGTCAGATTCCAGTCGGATTCCTGGATGAAAGCGGCTTCGACAATCGCCGTGTTATCTACAGCCACGATTACAGCCTGAAACACCACGCGCCGGTAATTTCGGCCCCCCTCTCTCACTTTCTTCTGCGCTCTCTTGATGTGCAGGAAATTTTCGTAACTCCCACGGTGTCACAGTCGCGCATGAATGAGCTTGTGGATTTAGCCGCCTCATCCGGCGTCAAAGTCTCTCTCGTGGGTACCGGCCACCCCTGCTTGGCGGAGCGCTCCACAACGGTGCATATGGTCGACGGGTTGATCGTAACCACCCTTGATGGGGATGGCGACCACCCGCTCGCTTATGCCGTAGGCAAGCGATTTACCGACCTGTTCCTATCCTGCCTCCTCATCATGCTGACAGCACCCCTATGGCTGCTCGCCGCCATCGTGGTCAAGGTGACTTCCAGAGGTCCGATCTTTTTTCGCCAGGAACGCACCGGCCAATCCGGGAGACCCTTTGTCATGCTCAAGTTCCGCAGCATGTATGTAGACACCCCCATGTATGAGCGCTCTCCTGAAAGCTCAACCGACAAGCGCATTACCGCAGCCGGAAGGTTCCTGAGAAAGACCAGCCTTGATGAGCTTCCGCAGCTGCTTAACGTTCTTCGAGGGGATATGTCTTTAGTCGGGCCTCGCCCGGAGATGCCCTATATAACAGCACTCCTATACCCAGCTGGAACGCCGCAGACTATCCGTTCCCCAGGGTTTGACCGGCTTGTGGCAGCTGAGCGGCGACCGCAGGTTCATGATCCACGAAGCCATTGAGTATGACCTGTACTATATCGAGAACCGCGGGATCTTTCTCGATCTCGCGATTCTTCTCCACACCCTGTTTTTTGCGATGAAGGGTCTCTAGTTATCTGCCTGACTCCTCGTTCTCGCTTTTCGGAATTCTTATTGGGTCAGGTGATGCTGATAAGCGCTGCGCTGAGAGCCGGGATATAGCAGGTTGTCCGGGTTCCTGCAGGGGTCAACGTGTCCGGGCTGGCTGGGCTAAAGCTGCCGTCCTTGTTCACGATGGCGCCCTGGATGGTGACCCCGGAGGTGGCAGCCAAGTTGGATCCTGTCATTGTTTGCTGCTTGCTCTCCAGATGGTCTGGTTGGTTTCGATCGTGAGGGTGAGATTCTGCAGCGTGTCTTTGTTGACCACCATCAGATTCACTCCACCGTTCGCGTTCCTCACCGCGTAGGCGGTGGCGTCGACAGTACCAACCGACAATTGTGTTTCCAGCAAAGCGCCGTCGCCAGCCAGCGTAAACAAGAGCAGTCCGTAGTACTCGGGCCGCGCTTCAATGACGTCACCTGAGTGGTCTGCGATCGGGGTATAGCCGGGCGCATTCCCGCCGCCATGCATGTTGATTCCGGTAGCGCCGCCGAGAGCCATACAATAGAGAAAGTCAATCACCCACAACGAGGAAGCATAACTGTCGCTGACGCCGGCAGCGCCGCCGTTGGAGAAAGAGTTGCATTCGCTAATGCGGTACGGAATCCCCAGTTGTTGCGCTCCCGCGTTCAACGTTGTCAGTTCGCCGGTGAGCTTGGGGTCCGGACTTATCAGGAAAGATGCGGTGGAGATGGTGCTTGCTCCGCTCGCGCGATAGTAGTGCTGGGTCAGGAGTGTGATCTCACCTGCGGTTACAGACTGGCCGAAGGGCAATGTCCAGGTGGAGATATGGTTGCCACCGCCCGTGCCGGACCCGTGAAAGGGACATCGGGCACAGCCTGGAGAATCGCCGCACGAAAAGAATCCCAACGGGTGAGGAAGTCGGCAAACGTCCAGTTTCCAGCAAAGAAATTTCCCGCTACTCCATATTCGTCGCATTCGTTCCCGATCTCGATGCCGAGAAGATTCGAACCGAGGGTCCGGGCTGCATACGCCACTTCTTCGGCGGCCAGAGCAGGCGTTGAGGTAGCGAGATTGACGCCGTAAAGGCACCGCCAACCGGTGGCCTGTAGAAAGCCGGCGAGCGCCTTGATATTGGCGGGCGTGACCTTGCGCGTGTGTGGCGCCCTTGCTGTTCGGTGTCCATAAGACCTGGTCGACAGAGCCGCCGCCGATACGGAGAACTCCATCGCCGAGCCGCCGGAAGAGCGCGATGAGATTGCGGTTGGAAAGGTGGAAGTATGCTATAGCTCATGGCGAACTTCTCATAACTCAAACCCATGAAGCGCGGTGGAATGACGCCGGTGGTGTTTGTGGTTACGGTGAGTGTTCCCTGGACCACTGGGCCGGCGGGTGACGGAAGAGGATTATCGGAAGGTAGAACGTAATCGGGGTTCGCCGCGTAGCCGCAACCCTGGAGTAATGACAATGCAGCGAAAGACGCGGCCCCATGAACGAGGGCGCGCCGACTTAGCAGACCCTTCGTTGGGCACATGGGGCAAGAGTAATCCAGTGATGCATTTCAGAAAGTGCCTTGCCACGCACAAATTGCTGAGATGGGAAACATTGGTACTTTAATGGATCGAAGTGGGACATTACTCGACTGAGCCAAAGCCCTGGGTGACTTAGCTTGGTTTATAGTCGGATTAGTTCAGGCAAGAGAAGCCAATGCAGATTCTAACTTCGAATCATTACATCGCTGACTTTACTGTGCCCCCGCAAACGAACCACTCGATCGAGCGCGCCCGCTTCGTTAACCTCGGCCGCTTGTGGAGCCCGGCCCTCGCGATCGCAGCCTATCCTCCGCTGCAATCTTTTGATCTCGCTCATTTCGTCAACAAGATACCGGTTGCCCTGCGTCAACCCTGGCTGGTAACTTTCGAATCCGCCCTGCCGCGCATGTTTCCCCCGAGTGAGCGGCTCAGGCGCCATTTGCGCCGCCAGCTCTGCTCGCCTGGTTGCCTGGCGATCGTCGCGATGTCGGCTTGGGCCTTGGCCACCTTCAAACGCGTCAATGCCGGGTGGGCCGGCCTGGATAAGATAGTTGCCAAAGCTCACGTGTTGCAACCGGCCGCCCGACTCAGAGCTCCAACGCCGCGCACGCTCAAAGCCGGGGAGACGATCCGCCTGGTCTTTGTCGGCAACAACTTTGCCCGGAAGGGTGGAATCGTCGCCTTAAGACTGGCGCGGAAGGCCCTTGCCGAAGGACTTCGTTTGCAGATTCACATTGTTTCTTCCAAGATGATCTACTCCGGGTCGCATACCGATCATCCCGACCCGGCGCGATACCAAAAGGATCTTCAGAGCCTGGCTTTGCCCAACGTCAGCTTCCATGGCCCCATGAACAACCAACAGGTCCTTGAGTTGATGGGCAGCTGCCACCTCAGTCTGCTACCCACGCTCCACGACACTTACGGTTTTTCTGTTCTTGAAGGGTTCGCCCAGGGCCTTCCGGCCATCACCACCGACGTGTGTGCGTTGCCGGAGTTCGTCTTCCCTGCGCCTGGGGCAAATGCCAATGGCTTCCTTCTCCGCCTGCCCAAAGATGAGCGCAACTGCTGGCGTCACGTCGAAGAATCGTCCTCACCCGATTACTGGGAGATGCTCGACCAGGCGTTCGAGTCGATGGCCGATCAGGCAATGGCCCATCTGCGTGCGATTGCCGCGGCTCCTGGGGAGCTTGAGCTGCTCAGCCATGGCGCCATCGCCAGCATTGAGCAGCGCCACAATCAAGTCACGCTTGCGCGGGCGCTTGACGCCATCTATAGCCGTGGCGCAGGCGGAAAAGGTTAAGCTCTTTGGGTCGCTGAGGGATTGGATTTCGAACTAAGAACCCTGTTCCCGATCGTGATAGAGATCCGAAACGATCATGCTGAAATGAATTAAGGGGAGCTGTGGCCAACGCACCGCAGTACCCCAAGATACTGGCTCCACGGGCCGACGGCATCCCGGTATTGGTGAGCTAAAATCCTTGAGATCTGGTGCAAATGAGTTAAGTCATGAGCTGCCCAGGTCGCCAGCAGCTGTGACAATGTAACTTCTCCCAGGGCAGGATGCCGTCCACGCCGGTCGAGGTCCTCAGGCTGCAGATTCAAGGCACGCAGCTCGTCCAGGTTTCCTGACCGCAAGCGAGCAAATTCATCTAATAACTGAGCCAGCGACTTGCCCTGGCTGTCGCGTACAAAACCCATACGGTCAAAGGGTTCGAACGGTCGAGTCTGGCCAAATTGCAGCACTATTCTCGCTCGTTGCATCCAGTCGGTGCGTTCGCCGTAGACCAGGTGGCCGACTACATCGAACGCGCTCCAGGTGTGTGCGCCTTCATTCCGCCACGGTTCCGGTAAGTCACGCAACAGCGCATCAAGAACAGCGGGGGTACGAGCGAGAGATGATATGGTGCGCTGCAACTCAAATGTCATCGTGCTGATTGTATCTTTATTGGGACCTCGCCCGCAGCACTGTTAGGCCAATTCGGCCAGGAGCATTCTCTGAATCTCCTGTACCCGGGTGCGTGTGTTCGACCAGGTAAAGCGTTCACGAAATGCGGCGTAGCCTTGCCGGCCAAGACGACTCCGCAGCTCCGGATCCTCGGCGAGCCGCCGCAGTGCCGAGGCCAGTTGGACGGCAGATCCGCGCTCCACCATGATGCCCCCACCATTGGCAAGTACCTCGGTCGCGCCACCGCTATGGGTGCTGACGATTGGCAGAGCTGAGGCCAGCGCCTCGACGTTGACCAGCCCGAAGGGCTCTTCCCAGACCGAAGGTGAACAAAACATATCCGCCTCCCGGAATAGGTCGCCCAGGGCCGCCCCACTGCGATAGGGGAGAAACTGAACGGTCGCGGGCGAGGCCGCTTTGAGAGCTCTGATGTACTCGGTCTCCTGGCCCTCGCCGAAGCTCGAGGAGCCCACGATTTGTGCCTGCAGACGCACGGCCTGTTTCCCCAGCAGTGTCATCGCATCAAGCAAGATGTGAGCACCTTTTTCTTCCACGAGCCGGCCGGCAAAAAGCACGGTGACTATTTCGGCATTCGGTCTCCCATGCAGCGGCGGATAGAAGATCGTTTCATCTGCGCCGCCATACAAGACGGACGAAGCGCCGAGCGAGGGAAACTTCCTCCGTGCCTGGTCCAATAGAAACTCGCTGGAGAAGATCAGTCTATCCACCCGAACCTGCCGCATCAGCCAGGCGGGGCCGTCCACCAGATGCGAGTTGTGCAACTGAAGAGCGATGCGCGCGCCTGCGCGGTGAATATGCGTGGCGAGCGCGATGGCGAACTCAGGTCGATTGTGGATCCACACGATGTCACCCGGTCCAACGCGCGCGAGCATTGGACGGAATATCTCTCGTATGACCCGGCGATGAACAAACCACGGCAAGTGCGCAATGTATCTGCGAAAGCGCTTATAGAACCTCAGGCGGTGCAGCAAGCAGATGGATTCCGGGGCAAACTTCCAAGCTATCATCTGCAGACGGGCATACAACCACAGAATGCGCTATATTCCGGAGCACGTTGGCGACCCAGCGTGAGATTGCACCCCCGTTGAATTCGGAAAATGGCTCTGCTTCCGTAAGAACGTGAAACGTGGTGCTGTACATCTGAGCTCCATGAGTGCTGGACAGCTGTCTGCGGCTATCCCAAACCAACACAATGTAGGCGGGGCTGCACGGCCTTCCTCGACTGCGGGTAGATTGGTAGTTTCTGACTTCTGGTATAGCACGTGAGATACAGAGTACCTTCCAACGGTAGAACCAAGGGTCACGTAGATGACTCAAAATGGGATATCTTTGTTCCGAATTAGTCCTGTGTTCTTCGCGAGTCAATTGATTACTCAAAACCAAGATTGATTTCCATGCCGCGTTCTGTCACCTTTTGCCTAGATTGATACCGGACGGAATAACTCGCCCGCTTTAGCTGTGCCTGAATTATTCACTGCACTGGTTCTCCAATAATCTTTGGTGTGGCAGGCAACTTGTCGGCTCTGGAACCTTACCCAGGAGATTCGCATGAAAGCGCTAAGTCCAGTCTCGGGTATTAGCACCGAAACGATCAGATTTTTGGGGTTGACGCTGCAACCACGGTCATTGCAGCAAATGACTATGCTGGTGGAGGAGGGGATACGCGAGCGCCGTAACTGGATAATCGCGAACCACAACCTGCATAGCGTGTATCTTTGTCATCGACATCCCAGACTGCGCGACTTTTATTCCCAGGTACGCTGGACCCACATCGATGGCATGTCTCTGGTTGCTCTGGGCCGGCTTTACGGCTACCCCCTGCAGCGAGAACACCGGGTCACGCTGGTGGATTGGACCTATCCGCTGATGGAGCTGGCCGCGAGCAGCGGTTGGCGTGTTTTCCATCTGGGATCGTCAAAGACCGCCGCGGAAAGAGGCGCGGCAAAGTTACGCAAACTCTACCCGGCACTCCAAATAGAAGTGAGCGGGGGATATTTTGACGCGAATCATGGCAGCTCAGAAAATGAGGCTCTGATCGAGCGTATCAATGCGTACGCGCCCGATCTGTTGATGGTGGGGATGGGCATGCCGCGGCAGGAGTTTTGGACTCAGGAAAATTCCGCGCGGCTGAACGCCCCTGTCATCCTCTCTTCGATGGGCGCAGCCTTCGACTACATTGCGGGGGCGGTACCGACGCCGCCCCGCTGGGCGGGTCAGCTTGGACTGGAGTGGCTTTTTCGTTTGGCGCACGATCCCAGCCGGCTCTTCACCCGCTACTTCATCGAACCATGGTACGTTCTGCTGCTGCTGCTGCTGGATTATCCACGCTGGCGCGGCACCGCCAGCTTAGAGCCGGTGGCTAAGAATTAACAACGAGAAACGGGACAGGCGGCGCTCGATGCTGCGTGGGATGTCATGAATACCAACCGTAGGGAGTTCATAAAAGAGATGGGAGCCCTGGGATTGGCCCGGTGGATCCCGAGCAAGCTCGCGGTACAGGCTGCGGATATCCCGCTACAGCGACTGGCTGCGGAAAAAGGGCTGCTCTTCGGCTCCTGCCTGGCATTGAAGTACTTTGTTCAATCCGCAGCTTATCAGCAGCTATTCCTTTCGCAATGCGACATCGCAACCCCGGAAGTGCATATGAAGTGGAACTCTCTGAGCAACCAACCCGGGATTTACAACTTTTCCAATGCAGATAAGTTTGTCACATTTTGTGCGACAAATCGCATTCGAGTGCGAGCGCATACTCTGGTCTGGCATGACGCTCTGCCTGCCTGGGTAACCTCACAGCTCACAGCGGCAAATGGGCCAGCCGTGATGACTGACCACATCACCAAGGTAGCCGGGCACTTTGCGGGCAAGGTGTACTCCTGGGACGTAGTGAACGAGGCGCTGGACCCTGCCAGCCATCGGCCGGATGGCCTGCGCAACAGCCCCTGGCTGAAGAACGCCGGAGCTGGTTACATCGAGCTGGCCTTTCGGACGGCCGCTGCAGCGGATCCCCATGCTCTGCTGGTGTGGAACGAGAACTATCTCGAGCTGTCGGATGATTACGGCAGGGCGAAACGTGCAGCAATGTTGAACCTGCTGGATGGCATGCTGGCACGCGGTGTTCCTATCCATGGTGTCGGGCTTGAATCGCATCTGCGCAATGAGCAGGCGAGCCTGCTGGGAGACGCGAGTTACGAGTCCTTTTTGAGCGAGTTAGCACGGCGCGGATTGAAGATCTTCATCACCGAGTTGGACGTGCAGGATGAGACCCTGCCTGCGGATATCTTAGCGCGGGACCAGGCAGTGGCCGATATCTACCGTAGATTTCTTACCCCGACCCTGCGACAGCCCGCGGTGAAAGGAATTGTTACCTGGGGGCTTGCGGATTCCTTTACCTGGATCGCGGGATATCGCCCGCGCAAAGATGGTCTACCGGTGCGGCCCCTGCCTTTTGACACCGACTGTCAGCCGAAAGCGGCGTATTACGTGATTGCGGAAACGCTGCGGTCAGCGTCACGTCGCGATTTGGCAGGGTAGGAACCGCCCGCAAATTGGCTGCAGAACCTTTCGCTTTAAGGGAGTTGAGCTATGGTGATTGTCTCTGCCGTAATCCCCACTCGTGGACGAGCCGAGCTGTTGCGGCGCGCGGTGCGCAGTGCTCTGGCTCAAACTCTGCGAGAAATCGAGGTGGTCGTCGTCATCGATGGGGCAGATCCTGCCACCAACCTGGTCGTCGAGGAGTTGGCCCGGCAGGACCCTCGTGTGCGGCAGATCACACTGTCATCGAGCGTAGGCGGTTCGGACGCGCGGAACCGGGGCGTGGACGCGGCGGCAGGCGAATGGATCGCGTTTCTGGATGACGATGACGAATGGCTTCCGGGTAAGCTCCAGGCCCAGCTCGAAGCGGTGAAGCGATCGATGGCCGCGGTTGTGATTGGTACCTGCAAACTGATCGCGCGTACTCCTCAACAAGACTATGTATGGCCGCGGCGCATGCCGGCGGGCAATGAACAGATTGGCGAATACCTGCTGGCGCGCCGCACGCTGACCCGCGGCGAGGGATACATCCAGACATCGACCTTGTTTGTACGCCGGGCGCTGATGCAGGCGCAGCCCTTCAAGAGCGGCCAGTTGAAGCATCAGGATACCGAGTGGGTGCTCCGCTTGGGCCGCCTGCCCGGCGCCCAGGTGGTGTTCGTCGAAGATGCGTTGGCCATTCACAACATCGAAGAGGAACGCGCCACCGTGAGCAGCCAAGCCAACTGGCGGTATTCGCTCGACTGGGTGCAGCGCGACCGGCACCTGTTTACGCCCCGCGCGTTATCCGGCTTTGTCTTGCACCAGATCGCTTCCGAGGCGTCGGACCAGAGAGAATGGCGCGCGTTCCACCTGTTGCTGCTGGAAAGCCCTGCGCTACGGCAAGAGCGCGCCGCGCGATTATGCCATCTTTCTGGCCATATGGCTGCTGCCCCGCCGTCGCCGCCGTCGTTTGCGCGATTGGATGGCACGCCGTCCCGCGCTTCGTTCGCTGGTCTATTCGCTATGAGGATTCTTCAGCTCACCCGGCAATTTCTGCCTGCCCAGGGCGGCATGGAGAGCGTGGTCGAAGGGCTGAGCGTTGCCCTGCAACAAAGCGGGCATACGGTGCAGGTGGCGACCCTTCGCCGGGTGTTTTCGAGCGATGCGTGGGCGCCGGCGAAGTCGCTCGAAGCTGGACTTTCCGTCAGACGTATGCGGCATTTTGGGCCGCGCCGCTATCCGGTGGCGCTGGCCTCGCTTCGGCGCGGTCCGCGGCTATGACCTGGTGCACATCCATGCCATCGATTTCTTTGTGGATTATCTAAGCTTACTGCGCCTGCTGCATCGCGTCCCGCTGGTGGTCAGCACGCATGGAGGCTTTTTCCATACGCAGTGGGCAACACGCTGGAAACAGGTGTACTTCAAGACCGTAACCCGCAAATCGCTGGGCGGGGTGAAAGCGGTGGTTTGTGTGAGCCAGCACGATCGCGAGATGTTCGCCAGGATTGTCCCGCCGCAGCGCATCCGGGTGATTGAGAACGGAGCCGATATCGACCGTTTCCGGGACCTGAAGAAAGACATAGAGCCCGGCCTGGTGCTCGGCATCTCCCGGCTGGCCGAGAACAAACGCGTGCACAAAGTGCTGGAGGCGATGGCTTTGCTACGGCATCGATATCCGCGCATGCGGCTGGAATGGGCGGGCGCGGATTTCGCCGGCCTGCGCGCGGAGCTCGAGCGGCGTGTGGTCGAGCTTGGCCTGGGGGGCCGGGTGCGCTTCCACGGCGCAATCAGCAGGGAAGAGCTTTATCGATTGCTCGAGCGGGCACACTTGTTCGTCTCGGCGGCAAGCTACGAGGGCTTTGGGCTGTCGACGATCGAGGCCATGAGTGCCGCGACCGTGGTAATTGTAACCGCCGTAGGAGCGCATCCCGATGTGGTCGAAGACGGGGTCAGCGGCCTGTTGATGGATCAGCATGCGACCGGACTTGCCGCCCACATGGAGCGCGTTCTGTCTATGTCCGCAGAAAAGCTGGAGCAGATAGGCGAGGCCGCGCGCGCGGCGACGAAACAATTTTCCTGGCGCCAGATCGCGCCCCGCTATGAGCAGCTCTATCGCGAGGTCCTGGGCTCCGGAGAAGGGTCTGCGCAGCCATGAGACCGGAAACAATTGTCGTTTTCCGCATTCAGCTCTTGCCCCCCTCGGAGACATTCATCGTGGCGCAAGCAGCGGCCATGCGGCGCTTTTCGCCGTTCTTCGTGGGTTGGCGCAAGATTGCCGGGATCGACTTACCCCAGGACAAAACCTGGACGGCCGATGACGGCGGCGTGCGGGGAAAACTACAGGAGCTTCGCTTCCGCTATGTGGGTCCCACCAGCGAACAGCTCCGGCGGCTGCGCGCTCGCGCCCCGCGCCTGGTCTACGCGCACTTTGCGCCCGACGGCCACGCGGCCATGCAGCTTGCGGAGCGGCTTGGCGTGCCTCTGGTAACTGCGTTGCACGGATATGACGTGACCATGACCGACCAGGCCATCGGCAAAACACGTCTGGGCCGCGAGTATCTACGGGGGCGCCCTCGATTGCAGAAAAAGGGTGCACTGTTCTTATCCTGCTCCGCCTATGTGCGCAAGCGAGGGCTCGAGATGGGGTATCCGGCGGAGCGCACGATCGTGCATCGCATTGGCGTGGACGTGGAGCAGTTTAAACCGCCCGCGGCCAACCGGCGCGAGAAGATTGTTTTGTTTGTCGGGCGCCTGGTGGAGAAGAAGGGTTGCGCCAGCCTGATCGAAGCTATGGCCGAGGTACAGCGGCGCTGCCCCGCGGCCGAGTTGGTGGTGATCGGCGGTGGCCGATTGCGCCCCGAGCACGAGGCGCGCGCGGCCGCGGGGCGCATACGATGCCGGTTCCTGGGCACTCAGCCCCCTACCGTGGTACAGGATTGGATGGGGCGCGCGGCGGTCTTTTGTGTGCCCAGCGTGGTTGCCGCCTCAGGCGACGCCGAAGGCTTCGGAATGGTGTTTATCGAGGCCCAGGCAATGGGCCTTCCCGTAGTCAGCACGCGCAGCGGCGGCATCCCAGAGGCGGTTGAGAATCGGGAAACCGGTCTGCTGGTCGGGGAGCGGGACCCTCGCGCCCTGGCCGAGGCTATTCTCGCCTTGATCGAAAGCGATGAACTATGGCAGCTCTTCAGCGTTGCCGGCAGAAAACGCGTGGTCGAGCACTTCAATCTGGCTCGGCAAACCGAGCGCCTCGAAGATGTTTTCGAGCAGCTGCTGGCGGGCGGTTAAGATGGCGCAATTGGCTCAGGTGCTGAGCGAGCCTCTGCTGGCGGCGGCGCATGCACCCCGCCGTTTCTATCAGCCGGAGCTTGACGGGTTGCGCTTTTACGCCTTTCTCGGGGTATTCGTTTTTCACACCTTGCCCGGGCAGGCGGCTTTCTATCGCGGCTTGCATCTTCCGTTGCCTTGGCTGTGGGGGGCGGTGGCTAAGTCGGGGGGCGCGGGCGTCGATTTATTTTTCGCCCTCAGCGCTTTTCTTATCACCTCGCTCTTGCTGCGGGAACGAGGGCAGACCGGTGAGATCTCGCTTCGCCAGTTTTACATCCGGCGTATCTTGCGCATCTGGCCTCTTTACTTTGTTGTGGTTGCCTTGGGCATCGTGCTCGCACACTGCCATGGCAAGCCAGAGTCTTCCCTGGTACTACGTTGCCGGCTATGTGCTCTTCGTTGGTAACTGGGTGCACGCGGTCTTCGGACACCCGCGGTCCATTTGCTCTCCCCTGTGGACGGTCTCGATCGAGGAGCAGTTCTACCTGGTTTGGCCGGCGCTCATGATGATGCTCGAGCGCCGCGGCATGATCATCGCGGGTATCGTCACCTTCCTGCTGGCGACGGCAAGCCAGGCCGCCATTGCGCTCGCCGGTTTGAGTGGAGGTTACATCTATTACGGCAGCGCGTCACGCTGCGACTCCCTGGCACTGGGCGTCTTGCTGGCGCTGCTCGCGAATCGTCTGCCGGCGCTTACCAGTCGCGTCCGCTGGCTGCTGGTGGGGGCGGGACTGGCCGGCTGGATCGTCTCGTCGGCATGGCTGGTCGATCAACCCGGGCCGGTGACCACACGCATGGCGTTGGGACGCCTGATAGTTTCGCTTGCTTCGGGCGCCATCCTCTACGGCTCCCTATACAGCACCAGCTGGCTTTTGCGAGGCAGCGTGATCGTGAGACTGGGAAAAGTAAGTTACGGACTTTATCTGCTGCATCTTATGGGGCTCCTCATGGCGCAGAGCCTGTTTCACCCGGCCTGGGGATGGCAGCTGCTGGCCACCAAGGTGCTGGGGTTTGTGATGACGGTGATTCTTGCCTTCGCATCGTATCGCTGGATCGAGTCGCCCTTCCTGCGGTGGAAAGACCGTTTCGCCACCGTGCTAAGCAGGCCCGTCTGATGAGATCGATTGGGGAGGGACGATCGTGGATAAGTTAGCGTACCAACCCTCGCATATGGTGATTGCGGCAGGCTCATCCATGCCTGAACTCACGCTTCGCGAGGTAGGCACCATGCTCACGCGGCGGCGGGGAATCATTTACGTCACTGTATTGGTGTTTTTTCTGCTGGGCATACTCGCTCTCACGTTCTCGACCCGGCGCTATCGATCGATCGGCGAGATCGAACTGCAAAAAGACTCCACAAGTTCTTTGGGGATCCAGACCGATAGCCCGGATACTCCATCCGACGCGTTGGAAGTAAACATGCTCATCCAGACCCAGGCGAAAATCCTGCAATCGGATTCGCTCGCCCTGCGGGTGATCGAAGATCTTCACCTTGAGCAAACGCCGGATTACCAGGCGAAGTGGAGCCCGCTCGATTGGGTTCTCGGTTATTTCCAGGCGAAAGGCTCAGCCGATCCCCCGGGTGGATCGCTGGAAAACTCACCCCATCGGCGGATGCGGGTCTTGCAGATCTTTCATCGCAAGCTGACCGTCAAACCGGTTGCCGGAACGCGGTTGATCGATGTGGAGTATCTAAGCCCCGACCCGCAACTGGCCGCCGCAGTGGTCAATCACCTGCTGCAAGGCTTGATCGAGAAGGGTTTTCAGGCACGCTATGACGCCACCATGCAGGCATCGTCGTGGTTGAGCGCTCAACTGGGGGATCTCCGCACCAAGACACAGGAGTTACAAGCGAAAGTAGTGAAGCTGCAACAGGAGTCGGGTGTCTTTGCTGTGGGCGAAGTAGACCGCGAAGGCAGGGATCAGGTCTATAACCCGACTCTCGAAAAGCTGCAAATGGCGACCCAGGCGGAAGCGCAAGCGCAATCGAACCGCATCCTCAAGGGGGCCATCAACGATGTGGTCAAGAGCGGTAATGCGGAGCTGATCTCGGGCTTGGGCGGAAACGCAGCGGCGGGGGGTGGTTCTTCCTCCGGCATCGGCGGTTCGCTCACTTTGATTCAGAACCTTCGCCTGCAGGAGGCGAGCGAGCAGGCGCAACTGCAGCAGCTCTCCGCGAAGTTCGGGCCGGCGTATCCCAAGCTCGCCGAGCTACGGGGAAACCTCGATGCAGTGCAGGCCGCAATCCGGCAAGAGGTGAGCCGGGTGGCCCGGCGGGCGAGCAATGACTACCTGGTCGCGGAACAGACAGAGGAAAAAACCCGTAACGACTTTGACGCTGACAAGCGTGAGGCGGCGGCGCTCAACAACAAGACCATCGAATACCAGATGGTGCGGCAGGAAGCGGATCAAACCCGATCGCTTTACGACGATATGTTACGTCATCTCAAAGAATCCGGCCTGTTGGCGGGCCTGCGCTCCACTAACATCTCCATCGTCGACCTAGCCAAGCCCAGCGATAAACCGGCTAAGCCCGTAGCCCTGCTCTACCTGCTCGGTTCGATCCTATTGGGATTGGTGTTCGGTCTGGTTGCCGCATTACTGCGTGACGTGACAGATACAAGAATTCAGGATTTGCGGGAGATATCGCGCGAGCTGGGTCCATTGCCGTTATGTATGCTGCCCTATCAAAAGCAACGGGTATCGCTGCCCTCGGGGACAAGCCTGGTCGCGAAATCGTGGTTGCCCGCGCTCGATCGGCCCCACTCTCTGCTGGTCGAGTCGCTTCGCTCGCTGCGAACTTCTCTGCTGCTGTCGCGCAGCGGAGAGCCTCCGCGTTCGGTGCTGGTGACCAGTGCCCTGGAGGGAGAGGGCAAGAGCTTTCTCAGCTGGAACCTTGCTATCCTCTTTGCCCAGCAAGGGAAGCGGGTCCTGTTGTGCGACGCTAACCTTCGCCACCCGTGCCTGCATCGCAATCTGCAGTTCAACCCGACGGCCGGGTTGAGTACCCTGCTTACCGGCCTCGATCAAGGTGTGTCAGTGACCATCCCGGTGCACGAGGTACCCGGGCTGTTTCTTATCCCCGCCGGACCGCTGCCGCCCTACCCTACGGAGCTGCTGGCCTCCCATCGCATGGCAGATTTGTTGAAGTTATGGGAGTCACAATACGATCTTGTGCTGCTCGACGCTCCGCCCGTTCTGCAGGTTACTGACCCGGTCATTCTGAGCTCCATGGTCAACTCGGTTTTGCTGATGGCATGGCACCAGAAGACTCCTTTGCCGGCGCTGGAAAAGAGCTACCGCATGCTGGACGAGGTGCATTCCGCCACCGGCCGCAAGATCAATATTGTGGTCAACGGTGTGAAAGAGCAGTCCATCTCTTACCCCAATCGCGAACGAAAGGTTGCCGAAGCCTGATGAAAAATCTCAGCAAGTTACTGCTTATTCTCTTCGCCATTACGGTAAGCTCGCCGGCACAGGATGAAAGCCTGCTGATCGGGCCTGGCGATCTACTGCACCTGCAGGTCTACGACACGCCCGAGATGGAGCAGCGTGCCCGGGTAACCGATGCCGGGAATATTCCCTTTAGTTTTCTAGGGAAAGTCAATGTAACCGGCTTGACCCCAGAGCAGGCCGCGGAGCAGATCGAACATCGGCTGGTGGCCGCCGGTGTCATGCTGCACCCGCAGGTCAGTGTGCGCGTGGAAGCATATGCAACCCAGAACGCGTCTGTGATGGGGCAGGTGGTGAAGCCCGGCACTTACGAGATCGATACTTCTCGCAAAGTGGTCGACTTGCTTGCCATGGCCGGTGGACTGACGGACATGGCCGACCGTCACATTACCATTCGACGCTCCGGACCCCGCAAACAAAACGTCGTGTACTACTACTCGAACGCCGCCTCCGCTGCGTTGTCGGATGATCCCATGGTGTTCCCCGGCGATACGGTGGTGGTACCCAGGGTTGCCGTGGTGTACGTCCTTGGCGATGTATTGAAGCCCGGCGGCTACCCGATGATCACCAACAACTCGAAAATGACCGTGTTGCAGGCCATTGCATTGGCCGGCTACGCAAATCACACGGCGGCCGTCGGCAAGTCAAAACTCGTCAGGGAAACACCGGGCGGGGTCCAGGAGATCGATCTGGAGGTGAGCTTAATGCAGAAGGGCAAGAAGCCCGATGTTGCCTTGCTGCCGGACGATGTAATCTATGTTCCTTTCAGCTTCCTGCGCAACGTTGGAATAAATGGTCAGGGGATTCTGGCTTCTGCTACGTCGGCGGTCATCTACAGCCACTAAGCAGTTTCGCAATTGGTGTAGACCGAAGCGGTAGGGCTATTCGTGGTTTTCTCCCAAGGAAAACCACACCTCGCGATCTTTACTAGGCCACAGTAATTGCGAAACTGCTCTAAGCAGCGCTGGGCGCGGTGGCGCCACAAATCAGGAGACCTACTTTGGCGACTGCCGAAAGATTCTTAACCGCTACGATCAGCGAAGACGTGAGCGCAGGGGAAAGCCTGGCCGAAGAGCCAGGATCAATCTGGAGCCGCGCTTCGACTTGGGGCCTGCTGTTGCTGCTGACATATTTTGCCCTCGACGGCGTCTCACCCTTTATCAACGAGCCCACGGCCATGCGGGCGGTCGCGACCAGTTCCGCCGGCGGGGTTCTTATGGAGCGCCTCAGCAAGCTTTTGATCTGTGCGGCTTGCTTGATCTTTGCCCTTCAGCGGCACCGCTCCGTTTGCCGGTTGAGCATGCAGATGAAGCTCGTGACCTGCTTCCCTATCCTTGCCCTGCTCCTCTTTCCGGTTTCACAGCAACCAACCAGGACCATCAGCTCCGCGATTCTGCTTATGGGCAGCGTTCTGCTGCTGTATTACATAATGTCTCGCTTTACCCTCGAGCAGGTTCTTGAACTATTGCTTATTCTCGGCACCACAACCATCGTAGCGAGTATCGTGTTTGCCCTTGCCCTTCCGCAGTATGGCCTCGATCAGAAAAGCGGACTTCAGACGGCATGGAAAGGCATCTTCAGCGCAAAGAACTACCTTGGCAACGTGGCGCTGTTCTTTCTCACCGGAGCCGTATCCTATCGCGCCCGTAACTCCTTTCTGCGCTCTATCAGGGTTTCACAGGTCTGCCTGTGTCTGACTGCGATTGCCTTTTCTCGAGCAGCGACTGCCTACACGTTGACCGCAGTCTACCTGGTCTATTTTGTGTTCATAAAAACCTTGCACCGCTTTCGCAAGAGGGATTACCTTGTCGTCGGCATGCTCCTGCTTGCGGCTGTTACCACGGTCGCGGTGACGATTGTGGTCTGGCCAGACCTCCTGGTCAGCCTGCTGGGCAAAGATCTGACGCTGACCGGGCGGACCCAAATATGGAGTGCGGTGATGGATTCAATCGCCAAGCGGCCGCTGCTCGGCTATGGCTACCAGGCCTTCTGGCTGGGCCTTGAAGGCGAATCGTATCGCATCATCCTGACGGTTTCCTGGATTCTGGCGCAGGCGCAGAACGGCTTTCTTGACATGGTGCTCGAGACGGGCGTGGTTGGGCTGGCAGTTGTGCTGCTGGTCTTCGGGTTTGCCTTCCGCGACGCCGTGGTCTGCCTCCTCCGCTCTCGCAACGATAGGCAGCTTCGGGCTGTGGAATGGTATCTCGCCATTGTAATTCTCACGCTCATCTACAATCTCGACGAAAGCTTTCTCTTTGATCCCAAGCATCTTTGCTCGATGTTTTTCCTGCTTGCTTGCGTAGGGCTAAAGATGGAGTGGCTGCGTCTTCGGGTCTCGCCGGCGCAACAGCCCGCGGGACCAGTCTATTTCGAGAGCACGAAGTGAAGAAGCTATTGAAACTTCTTGTTGTGGCCATTGAAATCCCGGCACTGGTCCCGATCTACACTTTCAAGGCTCGCTCCAGTGAATTCCCCGATCAAAGCAGCATCGTTGCAGCTTCTGTGGACACAAGTGCGGTGCCCGCGCTGGTAAGCGCTTATCTGGTCGCTAAGGGCGGCGAGAGCACCATGGTGACGGGGGGAACACTCCAGTTCACGGCGTACGGCATCTACTCGGATGGCTCGGTAGGCGCACTGCCCGACTTGCAGGGCAACGCAGTTACTTTATGGAATACCAGCGACCATTCGGTGGCCAGAATCAGCACCATGGGCCATGCTACGGCGGTGGGTGTGGGAATGGTAGATATAGAGGCACTGATCGGCACTCTGACGGCATCTCCCTGGGCAGTAACGGTGACGCCAGCTACTGACCCACCACCGCTCACTCTTAGCTGCGCAGCCAATCCGCCCGCCATTTATCAAGGCGGCGTTGCGATCATCACCGCTGCCGCCACGACCACGCAGAACTTTCCGCTGACTTATAGCTACTACGCATCTGCCGGGTCCATCAGCGGAACAGGCATCTCCGAAACTCTGGATACGACGGGCAGCCCCGGCGGGCCTGATCAACGTGACCTGCAACGTCGAACAGGATGGCGGGACTGCTTCGGCAACAACCAACGTGATCCTGTTGCCGCAAGCTCTTGGAGGAGATATTACTGTCACCTCACCTCTTGCCCGGTTCTACTGTTTCCTTTCCGCCGTGGGTACAGGCGCAAAATACAGGATGCAATGGTCTCGCGCCGGTATATTTCGGCTACTCCATCGACCACGGCAACGGGTTCACGTCAGGCGTCACGGCCTCCGAAATCGACACTCCCGATCCAACCATCAGCGCCGGAATCCATACTATTTATTTCAAGTCCTGGACCAGAAACGGCGAGTGTCCGGCTCTCTACAGTACGTTCGCGGTAACCGGAAGCGCGGGGGCGGGAGATACGATTCCACCCAATGCCATTTCGTCAGGCGATCTGGATGGAGCAAGCGAATGGCAATGGAATCACGATCCGGGCACACCGGGGGCATCGGGCGGGTCGAGCCTGTATCCGGTAACCGACCTGACTCTGGACAATGCCGCGAGAGAATTCGATGTAACGTACTCAGACAATGGGGGAGAGCTATATTACCTTCCCTTTGGCACCGACACGACTGCCACTCACTTTGTTTACGACACGTATGTCTATCTTGTGGATCCGTCACAGATACAGAACATCGAGATGGATATGAACCAGGTCATGTCCAACGGCCAGACGGTGATCCTTAGCACCCAATGCGCCAGCGGCTCCGGAACCTGGGAGTACACGACGGTATCAGGGAGCGCTCAGTGGAATCCCTCCAATATTCTCTGCAACCCCCACGCCTGGACCGCCAATACATGGCACCATGTCCAGATTGCGTCGCACCGCGATCCCACGGGCGTAGCGACGTATGACTGGGTTAATCTGGATGGCATCTTAAGCAACTTCCAGGATGCAAGTGGCGCCTCCGCGTTATCCCTGGGCTGGCCACCTGGCGATCTTGTGCTTAATTTCCAGCTGGACGGCGCGGGCAGTGGCTCGATGACGGTCGATATCGACCAACTGACCATCTACCGCTGGTAGGCAAAGCCCCGTGACTTCGAAACGCATCGTGGTAATGAACATCCCGTGTTACCTGCAGCGAATCTAGAACGTCCCCAGCCTACGCGTGTACACTCAGGAATCACCCCATCTGCACATGCAGGTTCCCTTCAAAGGGACGTGAATCCGAACGCTTGGGACGGCAAATGATCGCTTCCGGGACTGTCTTTGGGCCCTACAGAGTAATCGAAAAGATCGGCGCCGGCGGCATGGGTGACGTCTACCGCGCACTGGACACCCGACTCGAACGCGAAGTCGCTCTCAAGCTCATCGCAGACAGCTTTCTGGCCGCGGAACCAGGCGCCGGGAGCCCTTCGCCCCTGGGCACGCCGCACTCTCGCGTCCATCTTTCCCATGAGCGCTTCCTGCGCGAGGCGCGAGCGGCCGCCACGCTGAACCACCCCAACATCTGCGCCATCCACGACGTCGGCGAACAGGATGGACAGCCCTACCTGGTGATGGAGTTGCTGCGGGGCGAGACCCTGAAGGCCTATCTCAGCCGCCACAGCCTTTCCCCTTCGGAGGTAATTACCCTGGGCCAGCAGGCCGCAAGCGCGCTCGCGGCCGCGCACGCCAGGGGCATTGTGCATCGAGATATCAAGCCGGCCAACCTCTTTGTGGTGGAGAGCGGCCGCGACCGCAAGCAGCTCAAAATTCTTGATTTCGGTCTGGCCAAGAAGCAGGGCCTCGAAGCCTCGCCCGACTCCCGCTACTTTGACACGAAAAGCGATACTGCCGGCGCCACGGCCACAGGAATGATGGACCTGACCACTCCGGGGTCTACCGTGGGCACCGCGGCCTACATGTCTCCCGAGCAGGCCAAGGGCGACCCGCTCGATGCCCGCACCGACCTCTTCAGCCTGGGCAGCGTGCTGTATGAGATGGCGACTGGACAGGCCGCGTTTGGCGGCCGCAGCACCGCCGAGGTTTTTGCCGCCCTGCTGATGAAAGAACCGCCCCCGGTCAGCAGCGTCAATCCCGCTATGCCCGGCGCCCTGGATCCCATCGTCGCGAAGCTGCTGGCTAAGGACCGCGATCAGCGCTACCGGAGCGCCGAGGAACTCCTCGCCGACCTGGAAGCGATTTCAGGCTCGAACCCGCTTTCGACGAGCGGCACGCGCCCGGCAGCGGGCTCGATTCCGCCGGCCTCTGCCTCGCTGCCCCTGGCAGGAACAGACCGGCGCCGGCCGCGAAACCGGATGATCGTCATTGGCGCCTTACTCCTGGTGGCAGGCGCCGGCGGAGCTTTTCTGTTCCGCAATCACCTGGGCACCAGGGGTGTCCCCGCAACCAGCAGCACCGCGCCGCCGGCGGCTGATCAGGCCGCCGCAAAACCCGCGACCCTGAAGGACAGCATCATCGTCGCCGACTTCATCAACAAGACGGGAGACCCTGTTTTTGACACCACCCTGAACCAGGCCCTGCGGGTGCAGCTTGGCCAGTCGCCGGTGCTCGACATTATCAGCCAGCAGCACCTTCGGCAGAGTCTGCAATTCCTTGGGCGCAAGCAGGACGAGACCATCACCCCGCAGATTGCCCGCGAGATCGGCGAACGGGAAGGAGTAAAGGCTATTCTGACCGGCAGCATCGCCCCCCTCGGCAAGGCCTTTGTCCTAACCCTCAACGCCCAGAACACTGCCAGTGGCGACGACATTGCCAGCGAAGAGGCTACCGCACCTGACAAGGAGCACGTGCTTGATGCGCTCAACCAGGTCGCCACGGGTATGCGCGCCAAGCTGGGGGAAAGTCTTTCCAGTATCCAGAGACTCAATGCACCATTCGGTCAGGCCACGACCCCATCCCTGGAGGCCTTCCGCGCTTATGCACTGGGCGATGAAGCGCATCAGAAGGGCAACGACATCCCCGAAGCGCAGGACCACTACAAACGGGCCCTGGAACTCGACCCCAAGCTGGCCATGGCCTGGGCCCGGCTCGGCGTGCTTAAACAGAACACCGGGGCGATCAGCGAGGCCGCGGAAAACTTCACCCGCGCATACCATCTCAGCGACAACGTCAGCGAGCGAGAGAAGCTCTACATTGCCGGCCACTACTACTCCGCAGTCGTGGGGGATCTGAATAAGGCCATCGAGACGCTCCAGGTAGCCACCCAGGAGTATCCGCTGCAGATCGACAACTTCATCAACATCGGCGTGCTCTACCTGCAGAACGGCGAAATTGAGAAGAGCGATGCGGCCAACCGCAAAGCGCTCGCATTGCAGCCGGATAACGCCATCGCCCTGGAAAACGGGGTCGCAGGAGCGGCCGCCCTGGGTCGAGCAGCCGAAGCGAGGAAGTACATCGCGCAAGCTCAGCGTCTCGGCTTGAACGGAACCTCCCTCTTGGCGATTGAAGCTGGGTTCTACGCCAGCCAGGGTGAATGGGATGCCGTGCAGAAAATCCTGGCCGAAACGGCCGGACGTCCCGACAAGTTCGCCGTCACCTCGAATTGGGCCAGTTTTCTTCCGCAGCTCGGCCAGATTCAGCTCGCGAGGACCACCTATCTGCGTGCGGCCGATCAGGCGGCGAGCGCCAAAGAACAGGACGCCCAGGCGGGCGCCCTGCTGAACGCGGCCGGCGTAGGCTGGATGGTCGATCGATGCTTCGATCCGGACTCAGCTGCCAAAGAGGCGCTGAAATTGGATAAGGGCAAAGTCACCCTGATCACTGCAGCTACCACCGAGGCTGCCTGCAACCAGGAAAAGCACGCGACGCAGATGCTCTCTGATCTCGAAAAACGCTATCCACAAGATACTCTCGTGCAGGAGTTGTACGTGCCGCAGGCCAGGGCATGGCTGGCGCTCAAGGCCGGTGATGCACAGCGGGCACTCGCCCTCCTGGAGCGGGTTCGAGCCCACGACGCAGCTTGTTATGCAGCTTATATCCGGGGTCTCGCCTACCTGGAGCTGAAGGACCCTCGCAATGCAATCGCCTCATTCCAGGATGCGACCCGGCTGAGAGGCAACGCTTATAACGTCGGCAGCCCCTATGCCTTATCCTTCCTCGGGCTGGGCCGCGCTTACGTCATGGCGGGCGATAAAGCGAACGCCAAGAAGGCGTACGACGTTTTCTTTAGCGAATGGAAGAATGCTGACGCCGATCTCCCGGTGATTGCTGAAGCAAAGAAGGAATACGCGCAGTTATAACTTGCCCTCTCCGTTGCCCTGGAGCGAACGGCTACGGCCTTTGCCGCCTGCGGAATACTCGGGCTGGATAGGCTGCGGAGCTGCTTCGTGCAAAAGAGGCTGCGCTTTAACGTTTTAAGCGTTTTAAGTTCCCGCTTTTCTCTGCGGAAGGTGCGCGTTAAGCGCGTTATGCGCGTTAAGTCCCCCGCATCGGGGTGGAATTGTGCTTTTTGGTGCGTGGTATGCGTGGTATGCGTGCTAAGCCCCTGTATCGGCGCCTGAGCCTGAACGGCATAAACACCATAAGTCCCAGCCTGGCATGCAAAAGAGGCTGCGCTTAACGTTTTAAGCGTTTTAAGCGTTTTAAGTCCCCGCTTTTTCTCTGCGGAAGGTGCGCGTTAAACGCGTTATGCGCGTTAAGTCCCCCGCAGCGCAGGGAGGCGCCTGAGCGCCATAAGTCACGGCCGGAGCTTTTGATCACACCGGCCGGGCGGTCTCTCGAACCGCGAAGAGGACCAAACTGCTGACTCGCGGCGTACCCTAACACCTATATAGATGTGAATTGGCATGGCGAGTTTCGGCCCCAAAGTAAATCTCGCCGAACCACCCCAATTGCCCAGAGTGTCGCGTCTCTGTCCGAAGGGGAGCCGTCGTCCTCCAGCGAATGAATGCTTCAGACTCGACCTGCCTGCAAATTTGGAAATTGGTACGGCTCTCATAACTTGCAGGCGCGCACAACGTATGTGTGGACGTCAGTCCAAAAAGACAGCAAATCCCCTATACCGGGGCATAAGGGATTTGCATTTGTTTGGAGTGCCGACCCTATCTGGACCGTTCCCGGAACCTAGGCCTTATTCCCGAAGATCTGCGAAGCCAAGCCGGCAAGACCACCTGGCTGTTGCGCCTGACCGCCGTTGGAGAAGTGTGAGACCACGAGGGGAAGAACAACCGCAA
This sequence comes from uncultured Acidobacteriaceae bacterium, assembly GCA_963840675.1. Classification (GTDB taxonomy): domain Bacteria; phylum Acidobacteriota; class Terriglobia; order Terriglobales; family Acidobacteriaceae; genus PALSA-350. The sequence goes on along the minus strand of CAWJAB010000036.1, from coordinate 39,165 downwards.
TGACTCCGCTTGCGACCTGTGGAGAAATGCCCGCGCGTTGCGCAATGTTTTCCAGGGTCGAGGTGCCTAGACCCTGCTGCACCTGCTCTGGACTGACGGCCTGATTCGTTCCCGGAGCCAACCCAGGACTGAACCTGGTCCGCCAGGCCGTTTTGTTTTAGCTGATTAAGAAGGCCATCCATTCCGCCTGGATGTTCCTGCATTACCTGGCTCAACGCATCGGCTACGCCGTGGTGTTCGGGGGAAGCTCCGCCTGCAATTGACGTTAAGGCATCGAGTAAGCCCATAATTGCTCCTTTCAAGAAGTGCGTGGGTAAGATTACGACAAGTGCAGGGCTATTGGGTGAATAAACGCTCAAGGGAGTTTCATCGCATCGCACGGTGACTCGACTGTATGGCGGAGGGAGAGGGATTCGAACCCCCGTTACCCTTTCGGGTAAAGCGGTTTTCAAGACCGCCTGTTTCAACCGCTCACACATCCCTCCGCGAGCGCTCAACGGTACCGCCTTCTTATGATACGACGATGGGCGCTCGGCCCCCTAAAAGCTGAGAAAAAGACGCCTCTTCCGGTACGATGGCCTCTGTGACCGGCGAAGAGACGGCGCGCTTGCCCCACCCGCCCGAGTGAAGAAGTCGACCCGATGACAGCCGCTCGCACCGCCAGCCGCAGGTCGTCGAACGTATGCTCGCCAGCGCCAAGCGAACTATGGTGCGACGGCATGGATTGACGCATAAGCGGGGTATAGAGGCCGACCAAGAAGGATATTTTGACCTCGAGGACGTTAAGACAATCAAGGTCGACGGATCACGATTCGAAAAGCTGCGGTTGAGAAAGGTGACGTGTTGTTGAAAGAGGGAGGCGACTTCGACAAGCTGGGCCGTGGATTTGTCTGGTACGAAGCGATTGATCCCTGCATCCACCAGAATCATGTTTTCCGTGGTAGACCCAGACACGGAAGGCTCCATTCGGAATTCCTCGCTTACTGGTGCCAGTCTGAGTTCGGCAAGAAGTACTTTGTATATAAGCTGTGAAACGTTCCTCGACAAAACGAACTGCGATACAGCGAAGGACCTCACCGTCAGAGGCTACCAAGCGCCTGGCGGCAGGTACACAACTACTACCCGATCTGCGAGCGCTGATCGCCCAAGCCCGCGAATCCGTGGCTCGCGGAGTAAACAGCGCTTTGGTCCATCTCTATTGGCAGATCGGCTCGCGCATTCACAAGGATGTTCTGGCCCAGCGGCGAGCAGAGTACGGTAAACAGATTGTCGCCGCACTGGGACGAGATTTGGAAGCTGAATTTGGCCGCGGCTTCGGCGAGAAGAACCTGCATCGCATGGTCCAATTTGCCGAGGCATTTCCCAACGAGGAAATTGTCGCCGCACTGCGGCGACAATTGGGTTGGACTCATTTTAGGGCGTTGCTACCCATCCAAGATGCGACAAAACGCGCTTTCTATGCGGAGATGTGCCGGTTGGAAAGCTGGAGTACGAGGATGCTCCAGCAAAAAATTGATGGCATGTTGTATGAGCGGACAGCTCTCTCGAAAAAGCCCGCCCGACTCATTCAACAGGAACTCGCCGCGTTGCGTACGAAAGACCAACTTACGCCAGACCTGGTTTTCAAGGATCCCTACGTTCTGGATTTCCTTGGCTTGCGGGACACGTACTCAGAGAAAGACCTGGAAGCTGCTTTACTGCGAGAGATCGAGCGGTTTCTGCTGGAACTGGGTGCGGGCTTCGCTTTCCTGGAGCGTCAGAAGAGAATCGTGGTGGATGGCGAGGACTTCTACCTCGATTTGCTCTTTTATCACCGGCGTTTGCGGCGGCTGGTGCTGGTGGAACTCAAGCTAGGTACATTTCAAGCCGCCGACTTCGGCCAGATGCAACTGTATTTACGCTGGCTCGATCGATACGAGCGCCAGCCGGAGGAGGAATCGCCGATCGGATTGGTTCTCTGTGCTGGAAAATCAGACGAGCGAATCGAGCTGCTAGAGCTGGAGCAGACTGGCATTCGAGTGGCGCAGTATTTGACCGAGTTGCCCCCCAAAAAGATTTTGCAACAGCGATTGCATGATGCCATCGCACAGGCGAGGGTTCGCCTTGAACAACAGTAAGCCAGCTGGAGTCGATCGCCGGCACCAAAGAAAACCAGGATGCTGAACTGAGAGGAAGAGTCAATCAATGGTCATCCGCAATATTTCTCGCCGCACCCTTCTGAAAGAATCGATTGCCTTAGCAGTGGTTTCTGCGGCGTTCAGGCCACTCCTCGGGTCTGGCGCAGGCCAGAACAAAAAAATATTTGCTTATGTGGGCACATACTCAGCTCCGGGCGCCAACGGAGGCAATGGAAAAGGGATTTATCTCTTTGAGATGGATCCTGCAACCGGTCACCTAAATTTGATCAAGTTGGCCGCGGAGTTGCGCAATCCATCCTGGCTTTCCTTTGATCCGTCCGGACGGTTTCTCTTCGCCGCCAACGACCTCGAAGGCTCCGCAAGCGAAGGAGGGGCGGTCACCGCCTTTGCGGTGAATCGTTCGGATGGGAGTCTTCAATTGCTTAACGCTGTCAGCTCAGAAGGGGAGGGTCCGGCTCACCTAAGTGTGGACGCGTCTGGCAAGTATGTTTTTGTTGCGAATTATGCCGGCGGCAGCATAGCCGTGCTGCCCATATTGCCCACAGGAGCGCTTGGCCAAGCCACGTACGTACGCAAGGATACTCGATTTCGTTGGACCTAAGATCGCATCGAGTGCGCCTCCAGGCAGTTTTGCCATCAGTGGGCACGATGGACCTCATGCCCACATGATCCAGGCTGACCCAGGAGACCACTTTGTGCTGCAAACAGACCTGGGCCAAGATCGGATTTATATTTTCAGTTTTGATCGCTCCAGCGGCAAACTGACTCCACTTGCCGATACTCCCTTCGTCTCACTACCGCCGGGGGATGGGCCGCGCCACTTTGTGTTCCACCGGAATGGGCGTTGGCTCTATTTGCTTCAGGAGGAAGCGTCTACGGTGGTATTTTTTCATTTCGATCCTGCGACTGGAGCGCTTCGGCCTCAGCAAACAATTTCCACGCTACCCCCGGGGTTCGCGGGAACAAGTTTCGCCTCGGAGATCCTGCTATCGCCGGATGGGCGGTTTCTCTACGCCGCCAATCGCCTCCACGATACGATCGCCGTCTTCTCCCTCAATGGCCAGGGTCGACTGCATTACATCGGGGAAACATCAACCATGGGCGATTACCCGAGGCACATCCAACTCGCCCCGGGAGGAGCCTTTATGTATGCCTGCAATCAGCACAGCGATAACATCACGTCCTTCAGAGTTGACCAGGGAACAGGCCTGTTGACCTTCACCGGGCAATATATTCCGGTTGGCAGTCCAGCCTGCATTATCTTCCTGGCGTGAATCACTTTTGTTATGGATCGATGATGGTGCGATCCCAGACCTTGGATCCTTGCGTCTGATAATTACCGAGCCGCTTCCAGTCTTCGCGGGTGATACCGTTCAGATCCCATACCACCCGTCCATCCCGCACCGTCAACTCGCAAACCAGTTTCTCATTGCCTACCATGCGTGCGCCGTAGGTATCCACAAAACCAAAGCGCCCTTTTTCCAGATGCAGCACGGCAATATCAGCATCTGAGCCCACCGAAAGATTACCCAGCTCGTCGTGCTTAATCTCGTGTGCCGGGTTTGATGTGGACATGCGGATCACGGCATCGAGCGAAACGCCCAGGTTTAGAAACTTCGACATCACATTCAGCATGTCTTTCATGCCGGCATTCATGCTGTCGTTATGGAGATCGGTCGAAATCGAATCCGGGACGAAGCCTTGCCGTATAGCGGGCGCCGCCTGCCGGAATATAAAGCTACCGCCACCGTGACCAACGTCAAAGATGACGCCCCGCTTTCTTGCCTCGAAGAGATAGGGCCGGACCTTGCCCTGTGCATCAAGCATTGGAACAGAATCCAGATACATATGAGTCGAGATATCTCCGGGGCGCAGTTTGTTCGACACCAACTCTTCATAAGGCCGCTCCGGGCGGAAGGTTCCGAAGTCGACCATCACCGGGATGTTGGCGATTGTCCCTGCTTGCACCGCGCGCTCTACAGGAATCCATTCCGGACCATCATAGTGAGCCGTTTTGATCCCCACGATCACCTGCGGATATTTCAGCGCCTGCGCCGCGGCCGCCTGGGCATCCATTTCGTTCAGGTCCTGTTCATACTTCGGCCGCATGCCGCTGCCGACAATATTGATAAAGGCAAGAATGCGGGTGATGGAGCGGTCGATCACGCGATCTTTGAAGTCGGGAAAATTCTTCCAGCCGGAACTCCCCGCATCCACGGCGGTGGTCACGCCGCTGCGCAGGGTAAACCCATCGGGGTATAGACCGTGGTCTCCCGCATAGGAGTGACGCTCGCCCGTGCCCGCGTACACATGTACGTGGATGTCCACCAGGCCGGGTGTCACGTAAAAACCGGCGACGTCGACCACCTTCGCGCCAGGTCCCGCCTGAATATGCTCGGCGACCTCAGCGATCTTGTGGTCCTTGATCGCCACGTCGCGTATCGCGTCGATCCCGTTCCTGGGGTCGATCACGTGACCACCCTTGAGCACAAGGTCATAGGACGATTGAGCATGAAGCGCCGAGCAAGGCGAAAGAGCAATCAACAACAAGAACCTCAGCAAACGTGCTGGGACGGCAACGCCAGGTTGTTTTCGAACAGCATGAAAGAACTCCACGATAGATTACCCCTCTTGGTTCCAAGCCAATGTGTAAACAAAAGCACAGCCGCTGTCGTTCCAGCGGCTGTGTGGAAAGATCACGAGCCCCTTGGCTTTAGAACACTACCTTCCCTGCCAGCTGAATCGCTCGCGCCGTGGATCTGGTGGAGGTCACGGTGCCAAAGTCACCCCAGGTCGTAGGATCCGCCTGGGACCAACCACCTTGCATGTCGGAGTTCGGGTTGTTCAGGGCGGGATGGTTAAACAGGTTCCCAACCTCAGCACGGAATTGAAATTTTACCCTTTCCCAAATCCCAAAATCCTTGAAGAGGGAAGCATTCACGTTTGCCATGCCAGGACCGTACAGTGGATTTCTCCCTTCGTTGCCAAAAGTGAATTGCGCGGGATAGGTAAATGCAGATCCATCGATACAAGAGGCAGTCGAATTGTTTATATAAAACTTGGTGCTGCATGTGGCAGAGGGGCTATGCACCCAGTTGGGCCGTTGCACATTTCCGTTCGGCTGGCTGACGTTTGCCTGATCGTTGTCAAGGTAGACGTTATAGGGCATGCCACTCTCAAGGGTCACGATCGCATTTACCTGCCAGCCACCCAACGCGGTTTTCGCCAGATAGTTGGAGCCCTCGAACTTGGGCAGGTCGTACGTAGCAATGCCCACAAAGCGATTTCGGATATCCCAGTTCGAGCTTGCATAGTCAAGGTTGATATTGTACTGATTCATCGTGGTACCGCCGTTGTTTGAGTTATCTGAGATATCCAGATCGTGCGACCATGTGTAACTCAACTGTCCTGACAGCCCATGGGTCGTACGTTGGCGAAGAATGGCCGTGAATCCGTTGTAGTGAGAGTATTCGTCATTCTGGATCGTACGGATCCTGCCAAAGAGCTGATTTGGACGGCGCCCGTTGATGTCTCCCTCAGGACCACCGGGCTGTGGCGAGTTGTTGTAGAAGTCGCGGTCAAGATGGATGGCATGAGAACCCAAATACTGCAACTCAGCTCCCGCCCCTTTCCACAACTCCTGGCCCCAGGAAAGGTTCCATTGATATAGCTCCTGGGTGGGCAGGTGTGGCCCCATCGTCACCGCATTCACATACGTCCCGGGAATACCGGCTACGGGAGAACCTGCGCCGGCGCCCGGAGTAGGATTGGTGAAGGTCAAAAGATCTGTTGACTGACCGTTGTAGGCGACCGAAGCGGAAAGTGGATAATTCTGCGTGGTCAGAGTGTAGGTATTCAGTTGGTTGGCGTTCCAGTAGATGCCAAAGCCCCCGCGGAGTACGGCCGTTTCCCTGACGCGATACGCGAATCCAAGCCGAGGCGCCCAATCATTGTGTGTTGGATCGATAAACTTGAAGCCGGGTGTTGGTTTGAATGCCGCGGGGGTCGTGGCGGTTGTTGCCGGGATCAGCGCGGTATCGTCCGCATTCAAAATCCGGGTGTAGCCGTTCAAGCTGTAGGGCACAGTCGGCAATTCGTAGCGCAGTCCATAATTCAATGTGAGCTTCTGGGTTACCTGCCAGTTGTCCAGCACGAAGAACCCATCTCTCCATTCCCCGATCGAACCCTTGGTAGGGAACACCGGAGTGGTGGACGACTGAGCCAGGCCCAAAACAAAATCGGCGGCGCCATACCCGGTACTGGTATAGCCCGTACTTGCGCTGCCAGGCGTTCCATTGAAGTTAAAAACGCCGCGCGCATCGTTCGCCGCTTCGCGACCGATCGTGAGCTTGCGCAGTTCGGCACCGGCCATGATATTGTGCCGCCCGAACGTGTAGCTTAGCTCATCGTAACCATCGATCGTTCGATCGTCTTGATACCAGTTGGCGCTGGTGTTTCCCAGCGTTGGGCTGCCGCCCAGCACGTCAACATAAAACGATGGTATCCCTGGGTTGCCGTACACGGTGTCGGAATTGAAGCCCGGGATGCCTAGCTCCGTCCCGGCATCCTTTGGCCCGTAGACAGCAAAATAATCGAGGCTGTTCGAGATCACCGTGTTCAGGCCGATGCGAAAATCATTCACCAGTTTCGGGGTGATGATACGGGTATAGCCAAGGGCGTAGTTCCGCGTATTGGTTGGCCCGTAAGAGGCGTTGGTGGGAAAGTTAGCGCCGCCAACAACATTGATGTCCTGCCAGTGATAACGGAAAAAGATCCGGTTGTTGTCGCCTATATTTTCATCAACGCGGTCCAGGGTCTGTGTAATCGCCAGATTATTTGGATAGCTGTTCTGGAGATTGTTTTGTATGCCACCTAGATTGGGCGGCAGCATATACTTCTCCAGCTTTTGTGCGATCAGCCCGTCCGGACTATTTAATTCAGAGGCGGGAATCTGGTTGTTGGGATAGAGCTGCCCGGTTGACGGGTCGGTAATCGGGACGCCGATCGCGGAAAAATCTCCAGCTATCTCTGCTGCCGTAAGCGTCGAAGCAATGCTCGAAGACTGCGATATCTGGTTGAGTTTCTCGTAGGAGCCGAAGAAGAAGGTTCTGTTCCGGCCGTTATACAGTTTCGGAATATAGACAGGGCCGCCCAGATCGAATCCGTATTGGTTGTAATGCTGGATCAGCTTAGGGCTGCCCGGTGCATCAAAAAACTGGTGCGCATTCAAGGCCGTATTTTGGATGTAGTCGTAGACCGCTCCGTGCAAATCATTGGTCCCGGACTTGCTGACCAGGTTCACGTGGAGTCCCAGGTACGAGCCATATTGCGCAGGATAATTTCCGCTTTGCATCTGCACTTCTGAGATCATGTCCGAACTTGGCCGTGCCGGCGCCAGAGTTATGAGGTTGTTCATGATCGAGACACCGTCAAGCGTCATGCTGCTCTGAATCTCGCGTTGTCCGGCGCCGATAAAATCCTCTCCAGGCGGCACACCGTTGTACCCTGAGGAGGGTCCGATGGTGACGTTCGACGCGGTCGCGGCAATCTCCAGGGCGTTGTGCCCTATCAGCGGCAAATCCTGCACCGCCTTGGTATCGAAGGTTTCGCCCAGGGTTGCGTCGTCGGTTGGAATCGGTGGCGTAGATGCCGAGACGGTAACGGACTGAGTCTCAGAACCCACCTTGAGCGTGAAGTCCGTGCGTACAGCCTGATCAATGGGCACGATTGTGCCCGTCTTTGTCAACTTGTTAAAGCTTGTCTGTTCGACTGTGATGTCGTATGTGCCCGGAGGAATGAACTTGATCGAGTAGTAGCCCTGCGCGCTGGTCGTGCCTGGATAAACTACGCCGGTCGATTCTTCAACTGCGGTTACCTTCGCTCCGGCGATTGCGCTGCCGGCTGAGTCCAGCACAGTTCCCACCAGAGCGGTATTATTCGCGACTTGAGCGTACATCGAGGTAGCTGAAGTTACAATAACTGTTACTGGCATCAGCACTGCACAGAGGACAAATAGACGTTTCATTGTCTCGAGCTCCCTTCAGGTTGGGACGCAAATGAACCTGCGGCCGGTGGGAAACTTATGATCTATGCAGCGCTTTGTTTTCGCGCTGCGAGTATGTCGAAGGAACTGGCCTGCCTAAACCGAATGGAAGAATCCCCAACCGCGTGGAACTTTGCAAGCAAGGATTAATAAGTATTTCACTACAGGAAAGCCAGGCTGTCATCAGGCTGATGCCCCGCCCGTATATAGGACAAATGTCCTATATCCGGGGGAGGTGTTCTAGCAGACTCAAGGTTCTAGTCCCAATGCACCAGTCCACTCTGGATCGCGTAGATTGCGGCCTGCGTTCGGTCGCGAACGTGCATTTTGTCAAGTACGCTGCTCACGTGGATGCGCACGGTTTTCTCGGCGATACGCAATTGCTGGGCAATGTCACGGTTGCTTTGCCCACGAGTAATGTAGGTAAGTACTTCATGCTCGCGGGGGGTTAGTTCGACCAGAGATGTACGCTCCGCCAGCCGGTCCCGCGCCATCGGCGGGAGATAGCGCATGCCCCGATGCACCGCAACGATGGCTTCGACCAACTCCTCACCACTCGCATTCTTGTTCAAGTAGGCCATGGCGCCATTGCGGATGGCGCGATAGATATCCTCGCTGCCCTCGTAGTTGCTGAGAACTGCAATCTTGGCTGTCTTGCACAGCTTGCGAATGGCTGCAATGGCATCGAAGCCATTGATGCCCGGCAAACGGAGATCCATCACAGTGACGTCAGGCATGTATTGGCGGTAGAGCTCGACACCGCTGGCTCCGTCGCTTGCCTCTCCCACAATCAAGATGTCGCTGTGCCCGCTCAAGACCGAGCGCAAGGCCATCCGCGCGAGGAAATGATCTTCGATGAGAAGCACCCGGATAGGCAATTGCGTCATCCTCCCTGCGCTTGCATTTGAAAGGGCACATGGACCAGGATCTCGGTGCCATTTCCGGCCGATGTCTCTACCCGAAGACTTCCACCCAGCTTGCGTGCGCGTTCTTCCATAACCGGAATCCCAAAGTGGCCGTGGAGCGCGGCGAGTTTGTCTGACGCCCGAAAGCCACGTCCATCGTCCTTGACGGATAAACTCAGCCAGTCCGCATGGTATTGCAGGTTGACGGAGATCAGGTTCGGCACCGCATGACGGAGAGCATTCGTCACAGCCTCCTGCCCGATGCAGACCAGATGATGGACACAACCGGGCGCGAGCGGCACTTCCTGCCCATCCACCTGGAGCCGCATGTCGACCCCCTCCTTAGCGCTCAACGGTTTCAATGCATTCGACAATGCGCTTGACAACGGCCCGGTCGCCTCTTCATTCTCTCGTAAGTCCCAAAGGATGCGGCGGGCCTCGGCCTGGCAATGCCGAACCATGTTTCTAGCCAGTTCACAGGCCTTGGCTGCAGCACGCGTCTCGCTGCCGAGTAGGCGCGCGGTCGTCTCCATCTGCCAAGAGATGGCGGCAAAGCCGGCCATCAATGTGTCGTGCCACTCCCGCGCGATTCGATTGCGTTCTTCGAGTACCACACCAAGCTCTCCCTTTGCGCGAGCCAGCTTCCAACGGAATAAGCGCACAGCGGCCACGGCCGCCGCAGCGCACAGCAGGACGTAGAACCACCATGCCTGGTAAAAATACGGCTGCTGGTGAACGGCAATGCTGGCTATCTGGTCGTTCCATGCCGAGCCTGCACTGCGCGCGTCCACCAGAAAACGATAATGACCGGGAGGAAGTTTTCGATAATGTGCAGTTCTGGACCGAGTCACCCTCCAGTCGCGGTCATACCCATCGAGCTTGTAGCGGAACTCCATTTGCGCCGGATTCGCCAGATTTTGCGAATTGAACTGAAAGACCAGATCTTCCAGGCCTGGGGATAACTCCAAACCGTTGCTCACATCCACGCTGGAATCGCCCAACAACGCCCCAGTCAACTGCACCGGGTGAGCGGCCAGAGGAACCGCGCCTTCGGGATCGGTATGAACCAGACCTTTGGCAGTGGCAAACCACAGGGTGCCATTCTTCGTTCGGGTAGAGTGTGGCTGAGCTACTCCAAGACACTCGCTGCTGGGCATGCCGTCAGCCTTGCCCAGCAAGACGTAATCCAACGTCTTCCGCTTCTGTTGCGCCAGTTCTTCAAGCTGCTGCCGTTTCACGCGGACGACACCGCGTGAAGTGGCCATCCACAGAGATCCCTGGCCGTCATCGAGCACGGAGAAAATCGTGTAGTCCACCATGCCATTCATCGTATCCAGGTGAAAAGCATGGTCGCCTTTGAGCCAGTCGAGTCCTCCTCCCTTGGTGCCCACCCACACGTTCCTGGCATTGTCGATGGAGATGGACAACACGTAGGGATGAGAAAGCCCTTCCACCATGCTGGCCTTATCGCCTAGCACGCGATAAAGCCCTGCTGACGTGCCCACCAGAAGGGAGCCATCGTCATTCTGCGCCAGGCAGGTGATCAGCTTGCCATCCAGAAGGAGTACGCCCTTGTTCCTGGCGGGAACTCCGTCGGCGTAGTGCAGCAATCCGGTGTATGTACCCACCCAAAGGCCACCGTGTTTGTCGCTCAGAAGGGCACTCTCGGCGTCAGTGAGCGACTCGCGCCCCAACAGGACGTGCTGAAAGCCAGTCCCGTTATAGCGGAACAGCCCGTTGAACCAGGTGCCTATCCAGACATTCCCGGCGGCATCTTCCTCCAGCGCTCGAATCGCTGGAGTTTCCCGGCGGAGCTTCGCGTAGAAATCTTCCCTGTTTAAGCCGGAATAATCCGTTGCCCCAGGTCCCAATCCATAAATCTCCACTGTGGTCTTCGAGGATGGCGGCGGGCTGCGCCTCGCGCAGTTCACGCGGCTCATCTCGCAGGGGAATCAGGGTCGCTATGCGCCATCGAGCCAACCCGCCGCTGGAGAGGCCAACCCACAGGTTGTGCTCATCATCTTCATAGAGCGAGCGCACAAAGTCGTCGGCCAGACCATCCTTGGTGGTCCAGCAGGAAAACCTCGAGTCCGAAACTCGGCAAAGCCCATGGTTGCGGGTACCGACCCACATATTTCCCTGGTAGTCGCCAACCAGTGCGGTGACCTCGTTGCCTGAATCCTGCGCACCACTTCTTGCGTATATTCGTCGTCAGCGTTGCGGTTTCCTTTGCCTACGGAGGGCGTCAGACGCACCAGCCCGTCACGCAAGCCGACCCACAGGACACCGCGGCGGTCATAGTAGATCGCAACCGCATCGCCCGTCGTCAGGTGGTGCAATTCGTGGTGTTCGAGTACATGTGTGTGCACCCCCCGCGATGTGAGGTGAAAGACTCCGTCGGACGTGAGCACAAAGATGCCGCCATGCCCATCTTCGGCGAACGGCGTCGTGATATCGCCTGAGACCGGGCCAAGCTTGTCGAGCAGCTCGATGGATTGCGTTCCACCGTGGACAGTGATGCGTTCGATGCCATCGTGGGTAGCCGCCCAGATGGTGCCCGTTGCGTCCTCGAACAGGCCGCGAATACGCTCCTGGTAGAACCCTGCCTGCTCACTTACGTTGATTGCAGTGCTTCCGCTCTGACGGATGATTCCCCGGTCGTCCGTACCGATCCACAGGTCCCCGGTGCGACTTACCAGCAATGAGTTCACCGGCTCGCTGGCGGCCGGTCCTTTGCATCCACGCGGATTGGGCTAAAACGCAGACCATCAAACGACGCAACTCCGCCGTAGGTCGCGATCAACAACCGGCCGCCAGGCACCTGCGTGATGGCACGCAACTCACTCTGCGGCAAGCCGTCCTCTACCTGCCACTCCTGCTTTTGATACTCGGAGAGCCGCACGGTCGCCGACACAGCAGGCGGACAGCAACTCAGGGCCAGCACAAGAAGCAACATCTGCCGCAACGGCGCGTGCCGCAAACCGCCGCCGCATCGCATTTCGCGCTTCAAAGGCATGGCAAAGTTCTCTTAAGCCATAAGAAGATAAACGACTTTGACTTTACCCCATCACATGGGCGACTACTTTTGCAACTTATTTTTGAAAGTGCCGGATAGACGGGGCGCCGAACCCTGATCCTGGGTTTTCTGGCTCTCAGCCAATAGCCGCAACCCCAAAGGCCGTTTACCATAGACATAGGCCATTAGAACGCGCTTGGCCGCACCCGCCCCGAGTGAGAAAGTCGACCAGATGACAGCCGCTCGCACCGCCAGCCGCAGGTCGTTCGAACGTACGCTCGCCAGCGCCAAGCGAACCATGGTGCTGAGCGAGATTGTAAGCCTGGCCATCGACAGCTTCCGGACCAATAAAGTGCGCGTCATGCTCACTTCGCTGGGTATGGTCATCGGGTCGGCGTCGCTCATCCTGGTGGTAACCGTAGGGATGACCGGCAAACAGTACATCCTCCATCTGATCGAGGCCATCGGGACCAACATGGTGTCAGTGGAGTACTCCGGAGGCGGGCCAGGATCGAGTGCGCAACACAACCTTCGCAATGACTTCCTGACGCGCGAGGACGAAACGGCGGTCGATGAGCAGGTGCCGTTTGTGGCCTACTCCTCGCCTATGCTGCGCATGCAACCGCGCATCAGTTTCGGGAATGGCGTGGTGAAAGACATCCTCGTGCTTGGCGTCTCGCCCCAATACAGGCAGGTACGCAACCTGGTCCTGATCAACGGGCGTTTCTTCGACCAGGAGGACGACGCCAGTCATGCCAAGGTCGCGGTCGTGACCGAGCCCTTTGCGCGGCAAAGGTTCGGCACCTCCAACGCCGTCGACAGAACCTTCGAGATCAGCGGTATCCCGTTCACCGTTATCGGTACCTTCAAAGAGGCCGTGGATACCCTGGGACAAACCGAGGTTGCCGATCTAACCATCCTCATTCCCTACTCGGTAGCGCGCTACTTTACCGGGACGAACGACGTCAAGGAGCTTTTCTTTTCCATCCGCGACAGCTCCGATGTGGAGTTGGCTACCAAACAGATCCTGCAGGTAATCCAGTCACGACACCAACGCAGCTCGGTCTATCAGCCACAGACGCTCACTGACTTGCTGAGTACGGCAGCGGCGATCGCAAACGCACTAACCCTGGTCTTGCTGCTGGTGTCGTCTGTGACGCTGGCGGTAGGCGGCATCGGCATCATGAACATCATGCTGGCGAATGTGCGGTCACGGATACGGGAGATCGGCATTCGCAAGGCGCTGGGGGCGACCTACCGCGAGATCAAACTGCAGTTCCTGATCGAGGCGGTTTTCATTTCGCTGAGCGGCGGGGTCATTGGGACAATTCTGGGCCTGGCGGTTCCATATTCCGTACGACTGTTCACCTCGTATCGCATTCCCATCTCTGGACTGTCAGCGATTATCGCGCTGGCCGCAGCGACGGTGGTAGGCGTGGTCTTTGGCACGCTGCCCGCCACCCGCGCCGCGCAGCTGGACCCGGTCGAGTCACTGAAATATGAGTAGTGGCCGAGGGAAGCCGCGGCGCATACAGCGGCTTCTCTTGGGTTTGCTGCTTGCACTGTTGTCTACCCTGCCCACCCGCATGGCGGCTGCAGCCGAGCCGTACCTTTGCTCACGGGCTGGAAGCTGCAATCCGGATGCGTAGTGAAGTCTACAGGCGAGCGAATCTCACTGGCTGACTATCGTCCCGCCGGCTGGATCGATGCCATCGTCCCGGGCACGGTGCTTGGCTCCCAGGTGGCAGCCGGTGTGTTTCCCGATCCATTCTTCGGGATGAACCTGCGCAAAATCCCGGGAACGGATTACCCGCCAGGGAAAATTTTCGGCTACCTGCCGATGAGTGAGAAAAGTCCCTATCGCTGCCCCTGGTGGTATCGCACGGAGTTCCCTTCGCCTGATACGCCTGGAAGAACCAACTGGCTGCATTTCGACGGTATTAACTACCGCGCGAATATCTGGCTGAATGGAAAACAGATCGCAGGCAGCGACGAGGTTGCCGGCGCTTTTCGCTCGTACGATTTCGACACGACACAGTACCTGGTTCACGGGCAGAGAAATGTGCTGGCAATCGAGGTCTTCGCGCAGACAGAGAATGACCTGGGCATCGACTTCCTGGACTGGAACCCGGCGCCGGCCGACAAGAGCCTCGGACTATGGCGTGGAGTTTCCACCGCAACCAGCGGACCGGTCACGGTTAGAAACCCTACGGTGTCCACGCACTTTCTGAATGATGGCCTTAGCGAGGCCGAACTGCGCGTGGTGGCTGATGTCGCCAACCACGCGGAACATCCGGTAAAGGCCACCGTAAGCGTCGCGATCGGGTTGATACATCTGCAACAACAGGTCACTCTGGCGGCAAAGGAAGCAAAGGTCGTCTCTTTCGATGCGGCCGACTTCAGCCCCCTCCGGATAAAAAATCCAGCTGTCTGGTGGCCCTACCAGTACGGCGACCCTCATCTCGAGCAATTGAGGATAGCCATCGATGTGGACGGCACTCAGTCGGATGCCAGGAGCGTACGCTTCGGCATCCGGGAAGCACAGGCTTCGATCAACGAAAAGGGCTTTCTCCAGTTTCGTATCAATCGCCGTGACATTCTCATTCGCGGCGGCGGATGGGATCCCGACTTGTTTTATCGCGAGCCCCGGGAGCGGCTGCGCCAGGAACTGGCCTACGTGAAACACATGAACCTGAATGCGGTGCGGCTGGAAGGTAAGCTGGGTAGCGACGAGTTGTTCGATCTGGCTGATGAGATGGGCATCCTCATCATGCCCGGCTGGCAATGCTGTGATTTCTGGCAGCACTGGGACAAATGGACGCCCAAGGACCATGAAATTGCCAATGCTTCTCTCTACAGCCAGATCAGCCGGCTTCGTGGGCATCCCAGTGTGTTTGTATGGCTCAATGGCAGCGACGAGATTCCTTCACCGCCATTAGAGAAGGGACTATCTTGCCATCTTGAAGGAGCGCGACTGGCCGAACCCTATTTTGAACAGCGCAGCCGATCGGACATCGCCCATCACCGGTGCAAGCGGTGTGAAGATGAGCGGGCCCTATGACTACGTTCCGCCGGAATATTGGTACCTGGACAAAGATCGCGCCGGGGGCGCATTTAGCTTCAATACCGAAACGGGCCCGGGGGCGGCGGTGCCGTCAGTCTCTGGCATCCGCCGGACGCTGTCGCAGAAAAGCTGGTGGCCCATCGACGAGCAGTGGAAATATCACGCTGCGTTGGGCAAATTCGCGCAGTACACCCATTTCAACGCAGCCATGGACGCGACGTACGGGCCGGCGAGCAGCCTGGAAAACTACAGCTTGAAAGCACAGCTGATGGCCTATGACGGTGAGCGGGCTATGTTCGAGGCGTATGGGGCCAACAAGTACCGGGCCACTGGACTGATTCAGTGGATGCTCAACAACGCATGGCCCTCGTTTTACTGGCATCTGTATGACTACTACCTGGTTCCCGGGGGCGGATACTTTGGAACACGGAAGGCGAATGAGCCGCTGCACATCCAGTACCGTTTCGACGATCGCAGCGTAGTCGTCGTCAACTCCAGGCTCACGGCCTACCAGGGTCTGCGCGCGACAGCCAGAGTCGTCGACCTGGCAGGCCAGCCGCGGTTCGCACAGGAGGCGGGGTTGAATTTGGCCGCCGACGGTGTGGCGACAGCATTTGCGATTCCTGAACAAACCGCTACTACTTTCCTCCAGCTCGAACTTCGCGACGATCGGGGAACGAAAGTAAGCGAAAACTTCTACTGGATCCCGGCTGAGCTGGCAGAACTTGACTGGCCCAAGACCACCTACGTAAATACTCCAGCCATTCGCTATGCGGACATGCGCGATCTCGCAAGCTTGCCCCGAGCATCGGTCCAATTTTCTGCGCGTCCGGGCCAAGAGCGCGGCGAAGTCGTGGTTGATGTAAAGAACAGCAGCAGTTCGGTCGCGTTTTTCCTGCACCTCCGTGCAGTCAAGCCGGGCACGGATGAGGAGATCGCGCCGGTTTTCTGGGACGATAACTTCATATCGCTAATGCCCGGAGATGCGAGAGCCTTGACGGTCAGCGGTTTGGCTGAGGCCAAAGGAGAGATGGAAATCAAGCTCGATGGATGGAATGTGCAGCCCCAGACCAAGGCTATAACCATGCGCTAAGAAGGCGGCCAGCGGAACCGCGCATCGACAGTTGATCGCTGCGTCCACTAAAGTAGCACGCATTGATCTCAGCCACACCAAGATCTTCGATGCTGTGAAAGCGCGAGAGCTCGGCGGCAATCTCGGCCGGGGTGAAGAAGAGCCGGAAGGGCTCACCCGCTTTTTCAACTCGCGAAGCCAGCGAATCGTGCGCCAGCCGTTCGAGCAACGGAAGGACGGAGCGGGGTTGTCCATAATCCAGGGTCAGCCCGCTTCCGGGAGACTGGGCGGAGATGAAGCTGAGAGTGGCGCGAAAGGCCTCCAGGGTGAGATACGGGACCACTCCCAGCCATGCGAAAAACGCGGGCGCGCCGTAATTAAACCCGGCATCGCGGAGTTGCGCGGAGAGCGACTGGCGCTCAAAGTCGACTGGCGTATAGCGGATGCTCTCCGGAACAGCGATGCGGCTACGTTGTAACAGCTCGCGCTTCCACTGTTGGGTGGCAGGATGGTCTACCTCAAAGACGCTCAGCCTTGGGTAGGGATTTCTATGAGCGAAAGTGTCGAGCCCGGCGCCAAGCAGGACATATTGATCCGCACCATTCTCGACCGCGCGCTTAAGGTTATCTTCGGCATAGCGGCTGCGGGCAACAAGAAACGCTCGCATCGCGATGGAGAAGGGCCGGTCCGGCCGTGACGGGGTGCGCTGCAATTCCTCCGAGTAGGCCGGTCCGAGAATAGATACTGCAATCGGATCGTTGAAGACAAGCGGCGAGTCGTAAAGCTGGTGTGCCGCACGGCGCAAGGCCACGCTGAGCGCGGTCTTCGATGGAATGGCCTGCTCCAGCATCTATGGCTGCTGAGCGCCCCGACGCATCACCTTGAAGCCTGACGGGATCTCAAAGATGGCGGGATCGGGCTCACGACGATCGAGCTGCGTCACCGTCGTTGTTTGCTCTCCGGTACGCGGATCCTTGTGGATGGCAAGCATGTTCAGGCGCAGCTCGTCGGAGTACCAGTATTCGTCGACCACCGTCACTTCCTTCCCGTTGTTCGCTTCCGCGGGAATAGTCTGCGTATCGCGGATGCCGTGGACATCCACTCCTTCCATCTTTCGGGTCCCCAGGTCCTCCTCTTTGACATACGGGCTGGCCGGTGTGGTGCCAGCCAGAGGAATTGAGCCAACCTCAGGGGGTAGAGCGGACGGTGGCCTGTTCAGCACCGCGAGGGCGATGCGGCTAACGATAGTCAGAGCACGATGCAAGCGGTCGATTCTCCAATTCCAGCCATAAAGGTAAGTCCGTCGAAAGCATCGACGCAAGAGGATGGGAGAGCGTAGGAAACGAAACGAGCCTACTCAGGCCGGAGCAGGCTCGGCTGTGTTGAAGGTTTTCCAGGTTAGACATGGATCGTAATCATATTTGCCGAACACGCCCACGGGTAACGAGTCGAAGCAGCAGGGTGAGTAACACGGCACCTATTACAGCAACGATGATGGTGTAGATGAGACCACCAGACCCGGCAAAACCGAGGTGCGACATGATGAAACCACCGGCCAATGCCCCCAAGATACCAATGATAATGTCCATGAGGGGACCATAGCCTCCGCCACTCATGATCTTGCCTGTGAGCCAACCCGCAATGAGACCTACGATAATCCACCAAATGAAACTAAACATAGTTACCTTCCTTTATGCTGCTAATGGAATGATGTTTCCCCGGGGTAAAGAATCAGAGGCCTTAAAATCAGTGCCTATCCTAGCCCAATAAGAGGCATTCTGCACAATCGAAGTTGTAACACTCAGACTTATTTCTGCAGCGCATAGTTGGCGTAAGCAGGCGATGTATCTCAGGAGTTGCGAAACATGAGGCTCAGACTCTTTCCCATTGCCATAGTCTGCCTATCTCTACCCGTGCAGGCTGAACTTCGACTTGGCAGCGTGATCACAGACCATGCCGTGCTGCAGCGCGACTCCCCGATCCATGTGTGGGGCGAGGCCTCGCCGGCAGAGCAGGTCACCATTACCTTCCACTCGCAGTTCGTCGCAACCACCGCGAACCGCCTGGGCCTGTGGGATGCCTGGCTCGAGCCGGAACCGGCGGGCGGTCCCTTCACTCTGACCGTCCACGGTAGCTCGGAGTTGACCCGTTCTGACCTGCTGGTCGGCGATGTATGGTTCGCCTCCGGGCAATCGAATATGGAAATGCCCCTGGGCGGTTTTCCTCCCCAGGCGCATATAAACAACGCCGACCAGGAGATCGCACAGGCCGATCTGCCCCAGGTCCGCCTGCTGCGCATGGAGAAAAAATCCTCCGCCTCCCCGGTGTCTGGGATCACGGCGGCCTGGCAACCATGCACCCCCGCGACCGCTAAGGACTTCTCCGCCGTCGCCTACTTCTTCGCCCGGGAGATCAGCCGGCGCGAACATGTCGCCGTAGGAGTGATCGACTCCTCGTGGGGAGGCACGCCGGTCGACGCCTGGATCAGCCTGGACGCACTCTCCGCCGACGCATCGCTGATGCCTGCTTTCGCCGCTCGGGCCCACTTCGCCGATATGCAGACGCATCTGGACCTCATTGAGTCGGCCGAGAAGAGCGCCGACAACGAGGCTGCTGCCCACCACCTCGCGGCACCCTCCCACCCCTGGCATCCCGATCCATCTTCCTGGATCCCGGCCGCCCTCTATAACGGCATGGTTGCGCCGTTTACTCCCTACACCATTAAAGGTTTTCTCTGGTATCAGGGAGAGACCGACAGCGCACCCGACCGGGTAGGTCTTTATGCGAAACTACTGCCCACCCTCATTGCCGACTGGCGGCGGCAATGGGGCGAGGGGAACCTGCCCTTTCTCTTTGTTCAGATTTCGAGCTTCGACTCGCCTGGGGAGAACTGGGGGCTCATTCGAGATAGCCAACGCCGCAGTCTCGACGTCGCCAACACCGCCATGGCCGTTACGCTCGACATTGGGCAGCGCGACAACGTACATCCGCCGGATAAGCAGACGGTAGGGGCACGTCTTGCCTTGGCTGCGCGCGCGCTGGTCTACGGAGAGGCTGGCCTTGAATTCAATGGCCCGGTTTATCGCCAGACCACCCGGGAAGATGGGGGCCTGCGAATCTGGTTCGATCACGCAGAAGGCCTGCAGAGTCGGGGAGCTGCCCTGGAGGGTTTTGAGGTTGCAGGCGCGGACGGCCACTTTATTCCCGCCGCCGCCACGGTGCAGAACTCGACTGTTATTGTCTCTTTGCCTGCGGGCCTGGAGCCAGTTCAAGTCCGGTATGCCTGGCAGAGCTTTACTGACGCGAATCTGTACAACGGCGCTACCCTACCCGCTTCGACATTCGTGGCGCGTGTTCCGTAGGAGCAACTCTAGTGATGTCCCCCTCCGCTGGGGCCGCCTCCAGCCGGGCCACGTGCCCCACTCGGGGCACTCGCACTTGGCATGCCACTGATGCTGCTGGAATTGGAGCCTTTCTGCGACGCGGACATGCCCGACGAAGCTTCTCCGGCATACCCGCGTGGGCCCTCAGATGCACCGTGTTCGCCGCCGTAGTAGACGCTTGTCTGTGCCATCCCGTGCTGCACGGCCTGACCGGAGAAGCTGTTGAGCTTGCCCAAGCTGCCGCGGGGAACGCCCAATCCGGCTGAATCCTTGCGGAAGACAAACGTGTCATGACCGGTTAGCCCCGAAGCGGCGAGCGGCTGATGGTTCACTTGCACCAGCGCCGCTTCACCGGCCGAAGGAGCCCGGGTTGGCTTGAGAGGGTGGTTGAAGCCGGCAGGCGAATTGTAGTTCGCCAATCCCATCCAGTTGCCTCCCGGCTGCCAACCCCAACCGGTGCCTTGGCAATAGGACCAGCTGCCATAGTGGTACGGGGTCCAGCCCCACGGGTACGGAGACACCCAGGAATAGCCTGCGCTCGGGTAATAAGCCCATGCTCCGTTCCCAAAAGGATCCCAACTGGCGCTGGTGAAGTACGGTCGCCACATAGACCCACACCCGCCGGCGTTGATGAAGCTCCCGTAGTAGTTCATGTCGTTAATGCCGTAGGCATAGGGTGAGTTTCCGAACGAGGTCGCGTTGGCATAGCTCTTGTGATACTGAACGGCGGTGTTGTCCCAGGAGTCCAGCGGTTCCTGCGCCACGTTCTTGGCGATGACGGGTGGACTTTGGCTGGCGAGGTTAAACGTCATGGTCTTATTCTTGCCGACTGTGGTGATGCCTGAGGGTTCTTCAACCATGGCCTCACCGTGCAAAACCGCCAGGTTAGCTTCGCTCGGCGTCAGCTGCAGGCGGATATGGCTGTCGGGCGGCAGGTTCAGCGTTTCCTGGCCGAAGGCCACTGTGAACTCGTTCCCCTTGGTGTTCAACAGGTTCACATAGACCATGCCCTGCAATACCTTGATGGAGGACGCCTTGGCGCCGGAGGGAAGGAGTTCGAGGCGGGGAAATTCGACCAGTGAGTTCTGCGCCACGCGCACGGTGCTGTTGTCTTCAAACTCGACCTCCGCGACGCCGTTGCCGGTTTTTAAACTGGCTCCCTCGGTCACTGGCAGGTTCGCCATCGCGCTTTCAAAACCTCGGTCGATTTTGCGGTCAAGTTGTACTTCGCCCTTAACCTCGCTGAGGCGCACAATACGAACTTTGGAATTGGCCTGAGAAGGGCTGGCGGTTTCGGAACTTGCTGCGGGGGTGGCGTCGCTGCTCGCTGCGCCGGCCGAGCCGACTGCCTCCTGCGCTGGGGACGACAATCCAACAAGCATCAGAGCTAAAAGCGCTGCTGTGCTGACTCCAGAAGTGGGCTTCATGTCCGCCTCCTCTCGATTCCGGCAGGGGACTTTTGTTGCGTCTAGATGTTCGGAAAAGGGTGCTTTCCTGCCTGGCTTCCTGCTAGCCAGTAATGCCACGGATGTTAGCACCTTATACAGAGGAAAGGCGAGACCGTTGTTCACCCGGCCAAATCGTTACTTGCGACGCCGCCAGGAGAGCAACGCTGCGGGCACGCAGATCAGCGAAATCGGGTTGAGGCGAATGCAGCTGACCAGGCCTCTTGCCACCCGGCGATGCCGCCCTCGGGCGGAGAAGCTCCGGCGGTCAGGACGTTGACAGGAATAGGAATGGAGACCGGAGGTGGAGGATCGATGTGGAGATAGCTGCCGTGCACAAAATCCCAGTTGCTGGGGATCTCGAATGGCGCCTGGAAGTTGCTCGGCCAGGGTTGGGATGGACCACTACGGCCGAGCGCCGCTCGCCACCAGGGATGCCCCTGGGCGATGATTCCCGCAAGCGGGTTTCCCAAGGGAAACAGGTCCGAAAGGACCGTATCCTTCATCGATGCGAGGATGGAGATCGCTCCGATTTTGGCCGCGGCCGCCTTGAACTCCGTCGTCAGGCAATCGTCGTCAATGGCCCCCGCCATCAACGTGACTCGCCTGACAGGGAGGGTCATTTTGGAAATCGTCTCCAGAACAACACGAGCTCCGAGGCTGTGCGAGGCGAAGGAGATGCTGGCCGCATTTCCGCAGTTGGTATCGAGAAACGGAGCAATCAAACTGCTGCCGGCATCGTTCGCGATCCTGGGCTCTTCAGGATAATCAAGTCCGTGCGCCCAACAGAGTCGCCCGGCCACAGCAGGCCCACAAATACGGACGGCAGCTCAAGCTGTAGCAGGCCTTCCCAATGGGATAGACAGGCAATACCATCGGCACGGTTCACGTTGAACCCGTGGGTCCCGATCAGAACATGCATCCCCTTGATATCGCTGAGAAATTGGTTGATGGCTAGACTTTGATAGTCCGCGATGCTGCTGCCTTGGTTAATGCTGACCTCGGCCGCCAACTCGCCGCCCGTCGCTGAGAGACGCACGTCGAGAAACCGGGTCATTGCGGTTTACTTCTTCACTAGTTGCATGGTGTTCACCGCAGTCGCCAGGGCTGTAGAAAGATCTTTGGCGATGGGAGCCAGTGGAGTCGCAAGCAGTCCAACCATCAAGGCTTGGCCGAGGTCCATCCCAGTTACCGGTTTTCCATCGTGGAGCATGATAGCGCCCGCTACTGCAAGCGCCAGAGACACTACCACAGCGCAAGCCCTTGTTCCATTGCGGTAGTTGTCGTCAGAGTGCTGGTAGGCCTCGTCGAGCAGGGCAGTCAAGATCAGGTCAAAGCGGGCATACACATCGCTTTGCGGAGAGGTTAGCGGCGTGCCCGCCGCGATACTCGTGGCCACAGCGGTAAGTGCCTCGCGGTCCACACCCGTTGCAGCCGCGATGACATTGGCATTGCCCGGGTTTAGATTCAATTTGATCAAAGACTTGGCAATAGCCTTTTGGCTGTTCAGATCGGTTCCATTGAACCAGTTAGCCTGAAGCGTGGCCAGTATTTTGTCTTGCGGCAGCGCATTGGGCGCCTGCCCGGCCACCGGCTGGCCAGGAGGTGTTAATGCTTTGACGGCTGCCTTGATGCCCTTGAACCCGATGTGATTCACACCACCCCAAAACACTTTGGTTGCATCGACTATGCCAAAAGCGGCCATTCCCAATCCACCAATCGCGGTGATGACTTGAGGAAGACTCTGCAATCCAATCATGATCTTTACTCTCGTCGAGCTGCGACTTAACCCGGGTCTGGGTAATCCAGCGGAATACATTACTGCGAAATGTGAACGCGCGCAAGAGAAATAGATCGGTAATTTAATGTGACGGCGAACGTGTACTGATCAACAAATAGATTGCCTGCGTAGGGTGCTGCTTCTTTGGTTACGCCATTTGTGAAAACGCATTACTGCGTTTTAGCCGGTGGGGTGAGGAATTTATCAACATTGCTTTTGTCCACTAAGGAGACACCTGTATCGACGAAGGCGGGGATGGGCGACTTGGCATCCGACGCGTAATCTCGCGCCAGGGGTTTGAGCGGGTAGTGATAAATATCGTCCAGCGCCTTGAGGCCCAGCAGCGCCATAGTGTAAGGCTTTTGAGAGATGGTGGCCTCGATAGTTCCGTCTTTGACCAGCTGAAGCGTCGCCTGGTCGACGTCCATGGCCATCAGCATGGTGCCCTGCGCCTTGCTGCGCCTGAAGGCCTCGCCCACATCCTTGCCTGCGGAAGCCTCCAGGCATACAAAGGCGTTGATTTTTGACGCGCCGGTTAACGCCAGGTACTCCTGCGCCTTGTCCATTGCCGTACCGGACTCTCCCTTCATGTCAAAGACATCAACGATTTTGATTCCCGGATAACCGGCGAAGACATCCTTGTACCCCTTGAGCCTCTCCTCCAGATTGGGCTGGCCAGGCATAGTGAAAAAGACCACGTTTCCTTTGCCATTCAATTCGGCCGTCACGCGTTGACCGCCGAGCCGGCCGGCCTCCAGGTTATTGGTGCCGATGAAGTACAGACGCTGGCTGTCTGGAGCGTCGGAGTCGATGGTGATGACGGGAATTCCTGCAGCGATCGCCTTATTGATCTCCGGCGACATCAACTTTGGATCGGCGACCGACACCAGGATTCCAGCGGGCTTTCTGGCCACTGCGGCGCGAAACTCGTCCACCTCGATGGCCGGAGTGAAATTATCCGGCCCCCGCATCTCTTCCGTGACGCCATACTCGGCGGCAGCCCTGGTGAATCCCTCGTGTGCCGACTGCCAATAAGGCAAATTGATGTTGGTGGCGATCAGAAAGAACTGCTCAGATTTGCTGTGACGCTCACATCCTGTAAGCATGGAAAGGGCCATGGCCAAGGCAACCAGGAGAATTCGCTTTTCGTGCATTTTCATTGTCAGCCTCCGGGACGACCGATTCATCCGACGATCGCAAGCGGACCGGAGTGCCCTATAAAAACCGGCTTTCCGGTGAGGCGCCGAATTTTACTACCGACAGTTCAATAATGAAAAGGGGATTTACTTAGGCCACGCAGAAGGAGGGCGTGAAACGTCATGAAGGTATTGGTTACCGGAAGCGCCGGGCACCTTGGCGAAGCCCTGGTTCGAACGTTGCGGGATCTGCGATACGAGGTAGTAGGCCTGGATATTCTTGACTCGCCCTTTGTCACGCACGTCGGCTCGATCTGCGATCGCCCTTACGTGCGGCGATGCATGCGGGGCGTCCAGGCAGTCTTCCACGCGGCTACCCTGCACAAACCTCATGTGGCTACCCACAGCCGGCAGGACTTCGTCGACACCAATGTGAGCGGCACCCTCAACCTGCTGGAAGAAGCGGTCGCGGCCAACGTCGGATCGTTTATTTACACCAGCACAACCAGCGTGTTTGGCGAAGCGCTTGTGCCGCCGCCGGCGGCTCCTGCCGCGTGGATCACGGAAGACGTCACGCCTGTTCCTAAGAATATCTACGGTGTGACCAAGGCGGCAGCCGAAGATCTCTGTGAGCTGTTCCACCGGAACCAGAGCCTGCCATGTATTGTGCTGAGAACGTCGCGCTTCTTCCCGGAGGAAGATGACAAGAGGACGATGCGGATCAACTACTCAGACTCCAACGCAAAGGCAAACGAGTACCTGTACCGGCGAGTCGACATTGAAGATGTGGTCACCGCCCACCTGTTAGCCGCGGAACAAACCAGCGCGATCGGTTTCCGCAAATACATCATCAGCGCAACCACCCCATTCCACCCCGACGATCTGGCGGCCCTGCGTATCGATGCGCCCCGGGTCGTGCGACAGCGTGTTCCGGAGTGCGAGGCCGAGTATGAACGGCGGGGATGGAAACTATTTCCCAGCATTGATCGAGTCTATGTCAATGAGCGGGCCCGAAAGGAGCTTGGCTGGCTACCGCGATATGACTTCAACTCCATCATCGACCGGCTGAAAGCAGGCGATGACATGCGAAGCCCGCTTGCGCGCCTGGTCGGATCGAAGGGCTACCATGCCCAGGTATTCTCCGACGGACCGTATCCGGTGGAATAAATAAGCCTACGGGACGAAAACAATTCTGCGTTCATCACCGGTGATAGTCCAGGCCTCTTCGACCTTGGCCAACGGCAATGGGTTAATGTCAATCGCGAACCTCACCCTGGATTCGGCTGCGTACATGCTGGTCAGCGCTTGCAGGATTGCTCCGGAGGAGAGGCTGCCCAGGCCGCTGCCCAGCAGCTCCACCCCTGAACTGCGCAGCAGTTGAGCCGGCAGTGTGATGGTGTTGCCGCTGATCGATCCTATCTGCACAAACCGGATGCGGGGCTCGCCTTCCAGCGCCGCGTGCCCCGCGGCGGCTCGCAGGATTGCTTCCGCTGAAGATCCCCACAAGTAGTCCAGAACAACCTGCACGCCAGACTCGTGCAATGCCGACCTGAAACTCCGTTCCAAATTGTCTGCGGGCTGGCTTAGAGAGATGGTCTCGTCCGCACCCAGGGCAGCCACTTCCGCAAGCGCCTTTTCATCTCGGCCGGTCGCGATAACCTTCGCTGCCCCCAGATATTTCGCCACCTGAACCGCCTGCTTCCCAGCGATTCCGGTAGCACCGTTGACCAAAACCACTTCGCCGGGCTGAAGCTTCGCCCTGCCGAGAAGCGCTGCCCATGTCGCGATCCCGGGATTGCCGAGAGCCGCCGCTACCTCGTCCTCGATATTTGCGGGCAGCGGAATCGTCATGGCCTGAGAAACCACGGTGTATTCGGCCATGGATCCAAAAGGGGCGCGTGGAGAAACGAAATAGACGCGCGCGCCGTCTGGGGTGAGGCCAACGCCATCGTGCCCAGGCGTGAAGGGAAGCTTGGTGATGCTGCTATAGTGCGATCCGTTCGCCTGGCCGCGCACCAGGTTGCTCAGCGCGGCAGCCCGAACTTTAAGCAGGACTTCGCCTTTCCCCGGCTCAGGGCGCGGCGTCTCGTGGTAGCGAGGGGGATGGCTGAAGTCTTCTACCAGGGCCGCGTGCATGCTCGATCTTTCGGTACTCATGGGGAAAATTATATGACCCGAGGCGCGCCAGCCCCGGTCACCCCGCAGGCACTTACGCCGGACCTGCCGGCGAACTAGAACAAAAAGGATGAGCACCGTTCGAACCATGCCCGGAGGATGGGTTGACCGCAAGAATATTCCACGCGGTCCGAATGGCCGCGGCCTATGCCGATGGTGCTCATTGGAGGTGCCGCCCCGCCGGTTCACCTTCTGCTCAGACTACTGCGTACACGAGTGGAAGCTGCGCTCGCAGCCAAGGTACTTGCGCGAGCAGATATTGCACCGCGACAAGGGCTTGTGCGCCCACTGTGGGGTTAACACCATCGCGGAGCAGGGCAAGCTCAAGCGAGCGCGCGGCTCTGCCCGCGTGGCCTTGATGCGGCATTGGGGACTCATCACGTGGACCCGCAAGAGCCTTTGGGACGCGGATCACATTCTGCCGGTAGCGGAGGGCGGCGGGGAGTGCGACCTGGACAACATCCGCACGCTCTGCTTGCGTTGCCATCGAAGGGTCACTGCCCAGCTTCGCGAGCGAATTCGTCGCGCGAAGGTAGCGGCGGACCGACTGCTAGAGGAATTGGAGCAGAAGAGAGGTTCTTAAGCCTTGAGGCGGGCAAGGTGAGAACTTACGAGCCTGCGATCCTCCTCGTTCCACTTCATAAAGTCCCTCCCCCGAAAGAATCGATGAAAGAGTCCGTGGAGAATCGCGGCTTGAAAATGAGAATACCCGTAACTGCAAGATAAAGCATGTCCCATTGAGTAACCTTCATGCATCCATTTAGTACCCAATGGGTAACCATTATTTAAGCGTGGGAAAGAGCTTGACGCTCTTCCTCGCTTCGAGTAGTGGGGGTAGACCTTGAGGTGAGCATTTTTGACTGGCTTGGTCGAAAGGGCTCCAGCGTTCGGAAGGGCACGATCTGGTCATCATCCCCGTGCATGACGAGGGTGGGAATGTCGATCTTCCTCAGGTCTTCGGTGAAGTCGGTCTCGGAGAAGGCCTTGATGCAGTCGTACTCTGGCTTGAGACCGCCCTGCATGCCCTGATACCAGAAGTTTTCCCGCACGCCTTCGGAGATTTTGGCTCCCGGCCGCTTGTAGCCGAAGAAGGGAAGGCTCAGATCTTTGTAGAACTGCGAATGATCGTTTAGTACACCAGCGCGGGTGCCGTCAAAGGCGCAGCCGGCATCAGGAAATCCCGATGCTAAACTTGCAAACAGCGGAACGATCTGCCGATAGTGGAGGGCACGGAGTGAATCGCAACCGGGTCGCAGGGAGCGAACAACCCCGAGAGACGCTGGAAGAAGGGTTTTCATCGACATGTAGTGCGCTCGCGGTGGGACTTTTCGTTCTTACTTTTGTCTTTCAGAATTTCGTCATACCGTCATCTTCGATGGCCAGTACGCTGCTGGCCGGCGACCATGTAATGGTCGAGCGGGCGACGCTTGCTCCGGCCGCGAAGTGGACACCCTTTATGCACTACCGCGAAGTCCGGCGCGACGATGTTGTTGTCTTCTACAAGCCGACCGAACAGCCAAATGGCGAGCACATCTTTCTTGTAAAGCGTGTTATTGGCACTCCTGGCGACCACATCCGTCTGCGCCGGGGCGTCGTTTACCTTAACGGCGTTGCCCAGAACGAACCCTGGGCGGCGAAACCTACGCGGGCGAACTATGACGCTTACGTAAACGACTTCCCTACTGTAGATCCCAATTCCGAGCCTGGGGTCACGGCGGAGTGGTCGGTCCAGCTTCCCACGTATGTTCAGGGCGGGGATATCGTTGTGCCGCAGAACAGCTATTTTGTTATGGGCGACAATCGGACAAACAGTTTGGATAGCCGCTATTGGGGCTTTGTGCCGCGAGAGAATATTGTGGGCCGGCCGCTGTTGGTTTACTGGTCGATTGAAACGCCTGAATCCGGCATGGACGATGAGCCGCTGTCAGAACGTGCCGGATCAACTGTGCACGAGTTCATCCACTTCTTTGACCAGACTCGCTGGTCCAGGACATTCCATAGAATTGAATGACCGGATGTAAGTGTTGATTCTGATGGTCGGGGCGGAGGGATTCGAACCCCCGACCCTCTGCTCCCAAAGCAGATGCGCTACCAGGCTACGCTACGCCCCGATTCCCGGATTGTACCGCAATCAGCGCCATCAGGCGTTGCGGGCGAGCCACTCCAGGAACCAGAGAATCAGGAAGATCGGAGCCAGAAAAATGGCGGCCAGGGTCATGGCAATCAGCAGCAGAAAGACCCAGTCTCGCCAGGTCTGTTTCCGTGGCTGCTGCAAATGGCGAACGATCAGCGCATAATTGCGACGGTTGGCCTTCCACGCGATATCGAAAGCATCACCCAGCAACGGAATTGTCCCCAACAACACCTCGATGCCGATGTTGACCACCATTCGGAGCAGGGTGATGTACGGCACACCGCGCACCCAGGCGGCTACCACGATCACCGTGGAAGCAAGACCGCCGAGAATGTCTCCCAGGCCAGGAACCAGGCCGATGATGCCATCCAAGCCGAAGCGGATGGAGGTCCCGGGGACGCGAAACCAGTCATCGAGCAAGTGGGATAGAAAATCGAGGTTTTCGTCAGCGAACAGCCCACTCGCCTTTTTAAAACGAGACGCGGGCGCCGGCTTTTCGGGTGGCAGAATTTCGGGATGACGATAGCCTGGCATTGGCGGAAACGCAGCCCGGAAGGCGCTTCCCGCGCCGCTGAGAGCCTGAACCCGGATGCTACAATCTAAGTCTATATGGCGGCTATAGTTCAGTGGCAGAACGCCGGACTGTGGCTCCGGATGTCGTGGGTTCGACCCCCACTAGCCGCCCCAGTCGAAGCCTCCCGCTCTCGATCTTTGAGCCATGAAAAGCCGGAGTTTGGTTTTAGGTTAAAGACGCCGACGTGAACACACCCTCTCCTTCCACGCCAGGCTCCACTGCAAACCTGGGCGCCCTATGGATAGGCTGCTCGGGCTGGGCTTATCCAACATGGAAACCGGAGTTCTACCCACCGAAAACCTCCGCCAAGAAAATGCTGGAGCACTACGCAACCCAGCTGAACTCGGTCGAGGTGAACTACACCTTCCGCCATCTGCCCTCGCTCGCCACAATTGACGGCTGGCTGGCCCAGACCGGAGCGAAATTCCGTTTCTCATTCAAAGCCCCGCAGCGCATCACGCATATCAAGCGTCTGAAGGACTCGAGCGATACGCTTTCTGTCTTCTACTCGGCGCTGCTGCCAATCATCCGTGCCGGACGCATGGGCGTGGTTCTCTTTCAATTGCCCCCGAATCTCAAAGCGGACGTGGACAGGCTCGCGAGCTTCCTCAAAGAAGCTGCGCCGCAGGGTACGAGCACGCTGCGCGTCGCTTTTGAATTCCGCCATGCCTCGTGGTTTGCAGAGGATATTTTCGACCTGCTCCGCCAGCACCAGGCTGCGCTATGCGTGGCAGAGAGTGACGAACTACAAACACCGAACGTGATCACAGCCCCGTTCTGCTGCTACCGGCTGCGCAAAAGCGACTATGGGCCTGCGGACTTGCAGCAGATAGAAACGCAGCTGACCGCGAACCTGAAGCAGGGAGATGTCTTCGCCTACATCAAGCACGAGGACTCGCCCAAAGGCGCCTTGCAGGCCGCGGCAGTGCTTACCAGGCTGAAAGCGCAGTGAGCGATGCGAGCAATCTCCTGACCCCTGCCGCAAGCAACCTGGTGCCAGGGCGGGCGGAAGAGTTCTTGCCGCGACGGTTTCTGCGCAACGGGCATCTGCAGACCCTGTTCGGCAACTTTCTGCCACGGCAATATGTATTGCCAGAGCCTGAGGCGCACATCATTGAAGTCGACCCAGGGGAAGCGGACTCAGGGGAAGCGGACTCAGGGGAAGCGGACTCAGGCAAAGGCGTTCCCGGGCAAGAGGCTTTGTGGCCCGGAGACACGAGGGCGCCAGGACGGTTCGCAGAAGCAGAGGCGGAGGCCCATGCCCGTGGCGCAAGCTACGTGCTTTGCCATTGCCACTGGCAGGCGAACGCCGGCCAATGCCTGACTGTGCTGCTGGTGCACGGTCTTGAAGGATCTTCCCGCTCGCAGTACGTGCTGGGCAACTCGGCCCGGGCCTGGGCCGCGGGATGCAACGTAGTCCGCATGAACATGCGCAACTGCGGAGGCACGGAGAATCTGTCACCAACGCTGTATCATTCCGGGCTCTCCGCCGATGTTGCAGTGGTCATGCGGAGACTCGCCGCTGAGAAAGGCATCAGCGCCTTCGCCCTGATCGGCTATTCCATGGGCGGCAACCTGGTGCTGAAGCTGGCGGGCGAGCTAGGCGAATCCACACCGCACTACTTGAAAGCCGTGGTCGGTGTTTCCCCTGCCATGGACCTGGGCGTCTCGGCGGACGCGCTGCACAGTATTTCCAACCGCGTCTACGAGTGGAAATTTCTGGCCGGCCTGCGCCGGCGTTTTCGGGTTAAGGCAGAGCTTTTTCCCGCAATCTATTCCACAGAAGGCCTGGAGAGGATTGCGACCTTGCGCCAATTCGACGACCAGATCACTGCTCGCTACTCCGGCTTTCGCGGCGCCGATGACTATTATGACCGCGCATCCAGTTCTCGAGTAGCGACACAAATTGCCGTGCCCACGATGATTCTGCACGCTCTCGACGATCCTTTTATCAGGATGTTGCCGTCGACGCGGGAGGCTTTGCTGGCCAATCGCCGGGTAGAGCTGATCGAGACCGCGCATGGGGGCCATTGCGCTTTTCTGGCTCCCCGGGCGGCTGGGTACGACGGCTACTGGGCGGAGAAGCTACTGCTGGATTTTTTGCTTTCGGCCACGAAGCCCTGATGGAAGCGGATTGGTCCGTTGCGCTCGCGGCCGGCGACCCGGTGATCACCGTACCCTGGGCGGGGCCTGGCAATGACATCAACCCATGCAGATTCGTCGACCTGCGCCGGAACCTGCATGGGATCGATGAAATTGAAGACGCTCGGGCAAAGCCGCGCTTGCGCTCCGCGCTGCTATTGCTGAATGGAGCGGCGTCGCAGTTCTGGACCGCAAAATGCGATGCGTGGAGCAGCAGCGCGGTTGAGGGCGATGAGGCACTCGATCCCTACGAGATGGACGCCGAGCCGCAGGAGACGGCATTCGGGACCGGTTCGTACATCGACCTGCTGCCGCGTGATGCCGCACTGCTATCCAGCTTCGAATGCCAGGAGCGTTGGATGCGCGCAGCGGTTGAGAGGCTTCGCGTCATCACGGCAAGAGCGGTCCGAGTGGAATTAATACTGCGCCATGCGGAAGTAGAGGCCGTTTCGGGCTTTGGGGTGACCTGGTTCGTCGAGGCCTGTGGCGCGACCACGGAGCGTGCCGAGCAGCGATGGGACGAGGCCCTCGATCTCGCCCTGCCGGTGATCATGGAGGCTCGCCTGTGGCTTCGCGACTGCGCGGATGGCGATACAATGGCGAAGACGGGCGAGTAGCTCAATTGGATAGAGCACCGGCCTTCTAAGCCGGGGGTTGTGGGTTCAAGCCCCGCCTCGCCCACCACTCCCATCCGGGTAACCTCCAAAATATCGGAAAATCCCGAAAATAACCGAAACCATCTCCCCAGAACAAATCTTCGGCACTCTGGATACTTCCCGGCGCGTATATTGGCCGGCAAAGATTTGTGATGCGAAGCCCACCAGGAAATGTATTCTATATTTTTCCTAGGTTTGGAGTAGGCCTAAGTGTTGAACAATGCGCGGTTATCCTCGCGCTTAGCTCCCCCCGCAACGGCCTTCGATACCTCGGAATGCAGCCCCCGGCATCGAAGGGACTAACTGATGCAAAAGCTGGTAGCAAAGTCCTTGGTCGCTTTAGTTTTTGCTGGAAGCATCATCGAGACAGCCGTCGCTCGAGCACAATCGGACACCACAACGCCGATTAAACATCTGGTCGTCATATTTCAAGAAAATGTCTCGTTCGACCATTACTTCGGAACCTATCCAAATGCCCTGAACCCCGCTAAGGAGCCGCGCTTTGTGGCCGCTGCAGGAACACCCAGCGTGGATGGCTTTACCGACGCGCTGCTGCATAATAACCCGAACAAATTGAACTCCGAAAACGGTAGCGGCAGGTCCAACCCGTTCCGGCTGGATCGATCCCAGGTTGAAACGGCCGACCAGGATCATGACTACGAGGCGGAACAACGAGCATTCCATGGCGGGCTGATGGACCTATTCCCAAAATACACAGGCGTGCCCGGTCCTCCCCCCGCCGGCCATGATACGCATGGCTTGGTCATGGGCTACTTTGACGGCAACACGGTGACCGCTTTCTGGAACTATGCGCAGCGTTTCGCGATGAGTGACAACTCCCACGGCACGAACTTTGGTTCTTCCAGCGTTGGCGCAATCAACCTGGTTTCCGGTCAGACCAACGGTGTGATCGACCATATCGACGCGGGCTCCGACCTCGTACCGGATGGCGGAGGAGGATACACGGTGATTGCCAGCCCCGATCCGATCGGCGACGTGTGCTCCACCTCGTCGGTGGCGCAGGTCAAAATGGGCGGAGAGAATGTGGGCGATCTGCTCAACAGCCGTGGAATCAGTTGGGGCTTCTTTGCAGGTGGCTTTGACCTTAAGACCAAGAATCCCAATGGAAGTAGCGGATGCCGCCGCAGCCACAAATCCGAGATAACGGGGAAAGGCGATATCGATTATCAGCCGCATCATGAGCCCTTTCAGTTCTATGCCTCGACCGAAAACCCAAAACACACCCGGCCTTCTTCGACCAGCAGCATCGGCATGGCAGGGGACGCGGCCAATCATCAATACGACCTGCAGGATTTCTACAACGCACTCGATGCAGGCAACTTCCCCGCCGTCAGCTTCCTCAAGGCGCCCAGCTACCAGGACGGGCACGCGGGCTACTCAAATCCTCTTGATGAGCAGACTTTTGTCGTGACTGTTATCAATTTCCTGCAGCAGCAGAAGGAGTGGGGAAACACCGCGGTGATCATCGCCTATGATGACTCGGACGGTTGGTACGACCACCAGATGGGGCCGATCGTAAACCAATCCGCCACGGAGAAGGATGCGCTTACCGGGTCTGGTGAGTGCGGAAAGGGTGATAACACCTTGCCGGGTGTCAGTGTGCCCCATGCTCAGGGGCGTTGCGGCTATGGTCCGCGCCTGCCTATGCTGGTGATCTCGCCTTACGCCAGACACAACTATGTCGACCACTCGGTTACCGATCAGAGCTCGATCTTGCGCTTCATCGAGGACAACTGGCTCGACGGTCAACGCATCCAGGGGTCCTTCGATGCGATCGCCGGCACCCTGAATGGCATGTTTGACTTCGATAATGCCGAATGACAGTCCGTACCTGCTGGACCCATCCACTGGAGAAGTCGTAAAGCAATAAGAGCGGCCGGGAATTTGGCCAAAAGCCTGATGCCTGCCTCGCCCACGACCTTTCTGTACAACAACTTAGCCGGTCAAAGGCGCCTTCCTGCCCGAGGGCGTTCGACTGGCTATCGGCATTTCTTTTCAAGTGGATATTGCCGTCTGGTGCCCAATGCGCGCAGAATAGTGTCCCATGAGTGAACTGCCTGATTGCATCGCCGCAATCAGATAGGTGCCGCTAAACCAAGGAGGCGAGAGATGGGTGAGATTCCCAATATGCCGTTCTCCCAAATGAAGTTGTGGTTTGTGGTTGCGGTTGTTACGTTGGTCACGGTGTCCGCATTCGGAGAGGTCCCGCAATCACCTCCGGCCCAAACGGAAAATAACCCGATCCAGCAAGTGATGCCGGAGCGGAAAACTCTGGGTCTCAAAGAGCTCCCAGTGCAGGAGAAGGCCGACCTTCTGATGGCCCGCGGAGAGTACGTTGCTGCCATCGCTGCCTACCAACACAGCAATCTGAAATCAGCCCTGGTTTGGAACAGCATAGGAATGGCGTACCACCATCTTTTTGCGCTCGATGAAGCGCGCAAGGCTTACCAAACCGCGCTTACGATCAATCCTCATTTTTCTGCCGCTGCCAATAACCTGGCCGCCGTTTATTACGCCCAACGGGATTTCGGGCAGGCCGAACACTGGTACAAGCGAGCTCTCAAACATAGTTCGGAAAATGCGGTGATCTACTGCAATCTCGGCACAGCCTATTTTGCCGAGGCGAAATACAAGAAAGGCACTAAGGAATATCGCAAGGCCTTCGCAATTGATGAAAAGGTTTTCTCTCCCGAAGACAATGTAATGGTGCAGGCCGGCAGCACACGCGAACAGCGCATCGCCATGAACTACTTTGTAGCAGAAACTTACGCGAGTGCGGGCAAGCAGGAACAGGCGATCGTCTACCTTCGCAAGGCAATGGATGAGGGTTTCAAAGATCGCAAACGCCTCATCGAAGACAAGGACTTCGCGGCCCTACGAACGACCCCGGAGTTTCAACATTTACTCGACCAGGAGAATCTAAACTAGCGGAGCTTTTTCAGCCGGAGGACTTGTCGACAAGAAACAGGAGAGCGGATCCGCTCTCCTCTTTCTGTTTGTCCGACCATCGTTCTTACAGTGATTACACTACTTTGACGCGACATTCGCATGGGCGCGGCCTGCGCGGAACATCTCGTTGACCGTCGTGACGAAATGATGAGCGGACGGAGGTGTGGGAACTGCTCCGCTCAAGATGGTTTTGTAAGGGATGTCTTTCCCGTAATAGGCTCGCGTGTCGGCGCCGTTCTGATGAATTTCATCGCCGGTCAGGTCTACACCGGCAAATAGACCCTGGCTGCGGGAATACGTGAGAAATTCGGCATTGGCAAGTTCCGTAGTCGATGCCTGCGAGTCACGGCCCACCGGGCCGGCCGACGCCGCAATATCACCGCCTAGCTTAACCTTGTCCTTAAGCAGGTCATCCATGCTTCGGCTGTTGATACCAACCAGCACGAGATCTGTAGACTGACCACCTGCTTGCAATCCAAAACTGGCTCCTGTCAGCTGAACGAAGACTGGAGCGCTCCAGCCACTCGCTGTGCGGCAAGTAGCCACGCCCTGCCCGTACTGTCCACCCACCAGGAACGCGCCCTTCTTGAAGCCAGGCACTACCAACACACAGTGAGCCTTAGCGGCGATATCTAGTGGAACGCCCTTGTCTGGAGTAGTCATCAGCTCGTGCAAAACCAGGTGTGCAGCGTCGATGCGCTCATCCAGCTTCTGAACATCAGCCCCTTGAGCGACGCTGACGCACGCCAACGTCATACCTACCAGCGAAGCAGCAATCATACGTTTCATGTGGATTCTCTCTACTTTCAAATAAGAGGCTTTTGGGTCTCTCTAGCCTCTAATAAACACTAGGATGCACATTTTTCCGGTGGAGAAAGCCATCCGTTGTATTTCTGTCTAAAGATGGGCTGCGAGAAAGCACGCCGGAATCTAATCCGAAAACTGAAAGATCGTAATTGATTCAAAATAAGTACTTAAGTTTGAATGAACTACTTTGCAATGAGATTCGGGGCTGACTGACTAACAGCCCCAAGCTCGAGCCCGACAGACATGCACGCGTCGCGCAATTTATCGGCATCGGAGCGGTCCTGCAAACCCCGCTCACCTCGGGGCGATGACTCGTGGGATATGGCATGGCTTCTCCAGGTTTTTCTGTGAGCCGAAGTATTGCGCGAGCCGTCTTCTCGCGTCCAACAAAATATGAGCTTGAACATAATTTGCCCCCGTGCTTCCATGCATCAGGAGCACGGGATGAGACAGAAAACGAACGAAGCCGCCGTGCCGCAGAAGCCGACGCGACGGCAGGTAGCCGCTGGCATGGCAATGGCTTGCTGCGGTATGGCCGCGTGGTCAGGGGCATTTTCGCAACAGAGCATGCAGCAGATGCCGGGAGCGGCGGCGAATCAACACCGCACATCCCTGCATGAGGATATCGACATCAGATCGAATCCGCAGCACATCTACGATGCACTGCTTGACGCAAAACAGTTCGCCGCGTTCTCGGGTGCGCCTGCCGAGATCGACTCCAAAGCAGGCGGAGCCTTTTCCATGTTTGGAGGACAGATTGTCGGACGAAATATCGAACTGGTCCCCAACCAACGAATCGTGCAGGCGTGGCGTCCTGCCAGTTGGGACCCGGGCATTTACTCCATCGTTGAGTTTGTACTCAAACCCCAGGCCTCGGGAACCATCGTGGCTTTGGACCACAAGGGGTTCCCGGAAGGCGACTTCGACCACCTAGAGTCGGGATGGATCGCCCACTATTGGGAACCGCTCAAGAAGTTCCTTGCTTAATGCGACGGTTCCATGGCGATGTTTAGAATCAGGCATGGCTCGACGACACTCTTATGCGGTCACAGTAACCTGGACAGGAAATACCGGCAAAGGAACTATCGGGTATCGCGACTACGAGCGCTCCCATGACATCTCCGTTTCCGGAAAATCGACCATCCTCGGTTCCTCGGATCCAGCCTTTTGCGGCGATCGAACCCGCTGGAACCCTGAGGAACTTCTGGTCGCGTCGCTCTCAGCCTGCCACAAGTTGTGGTATCTGCACCTTTGCTCCGAGGCTGGAGTGGTGGTTGAGGCTTACCTGGATGAAGCAGTGGGTGTGATGGAAGAGTCAACTGATGGCGGCGGCCGCTTTGTAGAAGTGACGCTAAGACCTAAGGTGAGTGTTGCGCCTGGCTCGGATAAGGTGAAAGCACATTCTTTGCATGAGGCCGCGCACTCCAAGTGCTTTATAGCCCGTTCGGTCAACTTTCCTGTGGCGTGCGAGCCCGTCATTTCTTAGTCGCGGGTCTTAATCGCGGGTCTTAGCAGCGGGATCGCTGCCCAAGGTTTGAAACAACGCCGTCAGGGCCGGCTTCATTACCTTTCCCATTGCGTTCCTGGGCAGCGCATCCAGCACCAGGAGGCGCGAAGGCAGCTTGTGAACGGTTAGCAACTCTCTGGCCCAGGTGCGGAGGGAATGCAGATCGAGGGCATAGCCATCCCGCAGTGCGACAGCCGCGGCCACGCGCTCTCCCCACTCCGGATCGGGTATTCCGACAATGGCACACTCGGCAATAGCCGGATGCTGGCGCAGCGCTTCCTCAATCTCCAGCGCGGATACTTTGTGCCCGCCGGTCTTGAGTATGTCAATGCTAGTGCGGCCAAGAATACGGTAGATCCCATTCTCGACGACCGCCGTATCGCCGGTGCGAAACCAGCCGTCGCGGAAGGCTTCGCGAGTGGCATTAGGCTTTCCCCAATACTCCGCGAACACACCTGGACCACGGACTTCGATCTCGCCTGGCGTTCCCGGGAGGACCGGCTTGCCGTTGGACTCGACCAGGCGAACCTCGACGCCCGGCAGCGGCGTTCCCACACTCCCCGGCACGCGCTCGCCGCGTAGCGGGTTCGACAGCGCCATGCCGATCTCTGTCATGCCGTAGCGCTCCAGCAGGATGTGGCCGCTGATTTCCTTCCAGCGCTGCAGCGTGCTCACGGGCAGCGCGGCCGAGCCAGACACCATCAGGCGCAACCGGGAGCACGCTGCGCTTAGCTCCGAGCGGCGCTCCGGCGAGGCCGCATCCCAGGCCGCGATGAGCTTTGCGTAAACCGTCGGCACCGCCATGAAGAGAGTGACTTCGCCGCCGGCGATACAGTCCCACACCGCATTCGCGTCGAA
This sequence comes from uncultured Acidobacteriaceae bacterium, assembly GCA_963840675.1. Taxonomy (GTDB): domain Bacteria; phylum Acidobacteriota; class Terriglobia; order Terriglobales; family Acidobacteriaceae; genus PALSA-350. The sequence continues at coordinate 1,360 of CAWJAB010000036.1, read as the reverse complement.
GCGCGGCAGCATGTGGCAGGTTGCGCCCGACCACAGGGCACAGCACACTACGTTGATGATTCCGTGGACGTGGTGCAACGGCAGACACAGCAAAATGCGATCGGTCGCAGACCACTCCCAGGCATCCACCAGGCTGTTGATCTGCGCAGTAATGTTGGCATGGGTGGTGACGACACCCTTCGGGCGGCTGGTGGTGCCGCTGGTGTAGAGAATCATGGCGCGCCGGCGTCGAACTGGGGGAAAATAACGGGCAGGTCCGATGGCTGGGAAAGAGCAAGCTGTTCATACGGCAATGCGCGCACCCCACAAGACGCAGCTATTGGCTCGACAGTGGGGCAGCCTGAAGATCGAATACCACGGTCGATGCTCGAGTATCGTTGATAAGATACTCCAGCTCAGGCCGAGTCGAATTCAGTGGCAACGGGACAGCAACGCCACCCGCCTGCCATATGCCCCACTCCGCGACAACCCAAGGAAAGCCTGGTGTCACAAGAAACGCCACCCGCTCTTCCTGCAGGTCTTCCCGCCCAGCAAGAAGCGCGGTAGCCGCCCGCGACGACGCATGCAGCAGATCGTTGTAGGTGAAAGTCCCCTGCGAATCAACGACGGCTGTGCGTGCCCCATGGCATTGGGCATTGGCAATGAGTGGGATACGGCTGATCACACGCAGACTTTACGGCGTTTCGAGCGGGGTTTTCCAACGATACGAGCATGGTCTCGGCCCTTCATTGGGCACGCGCCAGAATCAACGCAGCGGCAAGCGCCGCTGTTTTATGGTCTTTGGTCCAGGGTGGACCGATAGAATTTCCCATGCTGGCGATGCTGGCCCGCACCCGGCTCGCCTCATTTCCGAATGCTGCCTCTGCCTGCTGGTCGAGTTCCCGCTCCCGGATCGCCGTGACAGGAATTTGTAAATCTTCACAGCCTCTCCTGGCCGCGTAGCGAAAGAATTCCCCTTCTGCCGTATGAATCAGCGGATGGGACGCAAGAATTTTCGCGACAGGCGGGAGCGGGCGGCCTGAGGCCAGTAAGACCGAGGCGCCTACGATTCGGTAGCGGCGCCCCACCAATTCCCTGACTACCTCTTCGATAGCCATTGAAGCCATGCGCGATGAGGTTGATGTACAGCTCGCGAGGTATTTCTCCGTTTCGGAGAGTTCGAGATGCGATGCGTGGTGATAAGGCTGGTTGGTTCCAGCGATGGCAGGATCCGCGGTGACGATGCGCCGCCGGTCTAATATCTCTACCGACTTGATATCGCCGGAAAGAGCCACCACCACACCCCAACCGCAGTGCATTTGAATACCAAGCGCCGCCGGTTTCATGGCAAAGTCTCTCGCTACTTGATTGCGGCCTGCGG
>CAWJAB010000035.1:0-200367 GCA_963840675.1 uncultured Acidobacteriaceae bacterium | reverse complement strand
CCTAGGGATATTGAAGCGGAGTGGCAATACCCCGACGGGTGCGTATTGAGATTCGTGATTTTCTCACATTTGAACTCTCATGCTGGTCGCTTGTAGGGGATGCTCTGCCATCGGTGGGCGCACACCCCAGCGAGTGCGAGGCCAGAAATAGCCAAAGCCTTGCAGCGAACCCACCTTGCCCTTAGACCTGCCGAGCACTGGAAGCATCGTGCCCAGGTATCCGCCCAGCAAGCGGGCCCGGTGCAAAATTATGACAAAATTATGACCTGCCTTTCGGCCGGAGCAACATATTATTCAGTGGCGTTCTGAAGTTTTGCCCAGTCCGCGATTGTGGCTCGCATTCATTATTGTCAGTACCCTGACGCAAGTATCGGCTCTTGCCATGCTCCTGCGTTGGCTTGAGCGCTAACCGCACCCACCACCGTACGAGGTACCGAGCATGCCCGATACGCACCGAAAAGCCTGGATTTCTATGGCAGACCCCGCAGACAGACCGGCAATCTACGCGATGCGGCACGAGGTTTATGCGCGCGAACTGGGTCAACACAAAATCAACCCGGAGCAAAAGCTCGCAGACCCCCTCGACGACTTCAATGCCTACATTACGGCGCACATCGATGGCCAACTGGCAGGTTTTATAAGTATTACCCCACCTTCTTTTGGCCGATACTCGATCGACAAATACATTGCACGCGATACTTTGCCGATCGGTTTTGATGACACGCTCTACGAGCTGCGAATCCTCACCGTCGCGAAACAACACCGCAGCAGCCGGCTGGCGGCCGTTCTGCTGTATGCAGCTTTTCGCTGGATTGAGGAGAGAAAGGGAAAACATATCATCGCGATGGGCCGGACGGACGTGCTGAGTATTTATCTGAAACATGGAGCGCGTCCGCTCAATCGCCAGATCAAGTCCGGCGCCGTGACGTTTGAGCTATTGGAGGCAAGTGTCCAACAACTGCGAGGCTTTGCCGAACGTAATCATCGTTATTACGAGAGGCTGCAGAGTATGGTCACCTGGGATCTTGACTTCCCCTTTTTCAAGCCTGCCTGTTGTTTTCATGGCGGGGCGTTTTTCGACGCCATCGGAACCAGCTTCGATTCCCTGGACCGAAGAAATTCGATCGTCAATGCCGATGTTCTCGATGCATGGTTTCCACCCTCCCCTAAGGTGCTCGATACCATGCGTGAACACTTACCCTGGTTGATGAGTACGTCGCCGCCGACGCACAGTGACGGTTTGCGGATGGCGATCGCCCGCTACAGGGGAGTCGACCCGGAAAACATCCTACCCGGCGCCGGTTCATCTGACTTGATTTACCTCGCGTTCCGGCATTGGTTGAACCGCGACTCCCGGGTTCTCATTCTGGATCCGACGTATGGGGAGTACGTGCACATTCTTGAAAACGTGATTGGCTGCAAGGTGGATCGGTTCGTCTTACCCCGGCGTAATAAGTATGCCGTCGACCTGCTCCAACTCCAAGCGCAAGCGCTATCTGGCTACGATCTCATTGTTCTCGTCAACCCCAACAGTCCCACCGGGCAACATATTCCTCGCCAATACCTCGAAGCTTGGTTAGGACAGGTCCCTGCCAGCACCAGGGTTTGGGTAGACGAGACTTATATCGAGTACGCCGGACCGGGCGAATCGCTGGAGCGCTTCGCCTCGAGAAGTGAAAACCTTCTGGTGTGCAAATCAATGTCGAAAGTGTATGCGCTCAGCGGGATGCGCGTCGCGTACTTGTGCGCGCCGATGCATCAACTCTCGGCTTTGATTGCCCTCACTCCCCCGTGGGCGGTCAGCCTTCCCGCGCAAGTCGCCGCCGTCCGGGCTTTAGAGGACGCAGCCTACTATATGGAACGCTATCGCGAGACCCACAGCTTGCGCGCCGAGTTGATGGATGGTTTAGCCAGTCTCGGTATCAAAGAAATCATTCCCGGCGTGGCGAACTTTGTGATGTTCCATCTTGAGCCGGATCATCCAACGGCGGCGGCCATGGTAAGTGAATGTAGAAAAACCGGCGTATTTCTTCGCGATGTCTCGTCCATGGGTAGCGAGGTCGGACCGCGCGCGCTCAGAATCGCCGTCAAGCAGAGAGAGCGCAATGCAATTACCGTTGATGCGCTGCGAACCGTAATTGGCGTGGCGCCGGCAAATCTGGTTTACGAACCCGCATCGCTCCGTCATGGAGCGCCTGACTCCACCAGGTCTCTACGGAACCTGGATTGTCGTGGAGCGTGCCGTCAGGTGATGCTCCTGCGAATCGGTGACCACTTCGCGAATGCGATAGATTCCCGGCTTTAGCTGAAAATTCAGGCTTACGTTGACTCCGTCCTTGAAAAGCTCCTGCAGTTGCGCATCCAGCAGATTCAAGCCAACCCGCTTTCGTTGCCCCGAAATCAGATCGTCTTGCTGATCGAAAACTGCAACCACGAAGGTGACTGTATTGAGGTTATGCTCTCCCTCTTTCTGAAAATGAAGTGGCTTGGCATCCAGGTGACTGAATATGGAGAGCTCGCGACTGCCGCCTGGCCCTTCCGAGAGTTTTCCGCCTAACTCGACCGGTAGCTGCTGCGAGTCCGCTTTGGAAAACATCGCCTCGCGAATCTGCCCCTGTGCCTGGGCCTCGGTATCGAAGGCTGCCTGTTGCCTGGCCTCCGCTTCGGCCTCCGCTTTATTCCTGGGAGCAAAATAGCCGCGCCGCGCCTGCACACTCAAGCTCTTCTGCTTCCCCACCAGTTTGACCTTCAAAGGGTGGAATCTGCCATCGGGCTTCAAGTCAGAGGGCGCGAAGGCCAGCACGTAGTACACCGGCGATCCCACCAACGCTCCAAATCCTGCTTTCAGATCGTTGTTGTTATGGAAGAACTCGCCGCCCGTGCCTTGCGCCACCTCGGAGAGCACGGAGGCGGCGACCATCTCGCGCTGGGTATCCAGCCGTTCCGCGGTTCCCGGTTGCCCGGGTATCCATTGCCGTGAAGCATCGAGTTCCCCGGTGAGCAAGGCCAAACCTCTCGGATCGAGCGCGCTGATGACCACTTGCGCGCGCAGGGCGTGGTCGATCACCCGGTCCAACGAAAATTGCTCACTTTCCGACAGGAAGCCCGGTGACACAAAAATGACCGTGCGCTGCCCCGGCATCTGCGCGATGTAATCCACCACTCGCTCAAGCTGCAATAAATCGGACCGTGCCTGTATCTCCGCCTGAAATACGATGTTGCGCGCCATCGATCGAATGGTGTTCGCAATCGCGCTGTCCCCCAGTGACGACGAATCGCTTCCTCCTTTCGGGGCGTCGGCCTGGTCTGGCCTGCCCACCACTAGCCGGACTCATCATGTGGCAGCGTGTCGCCGCCTCGTCCAGCGCCGTCTTCCAGGCATCGGAGTACTCAGGGTTCTCCTGCTGGGTGATTTGCAGCGCCTGGTAGTCGGAGAGATCCGGACAATCATGGATCCGCATCATGGACCGTCCGCTGGTTTTCAACTTATCCAGGGCGTTGTGAATCTGCTGCGGATCGGCGGTGAAGTCAGACAGCATTTTTGTCGAGGTGAAGATGGCCACCCGATCCGTCGGTTGGAGATTGGCTGCGAGGTAGTGATCCGCGGCGTTGCGCACATAGATCATGTCCGCATCCGGAGTATTCATATCGTCGAAGTAGAAAGCCAGAAATCTACCCGGCGCCGCAGCCGCAGCCGGCACGGCTGCCTGCCCCGGGGCATGCGCGGAGGTCGAAGCCGGTGGCTGCGTGGCCGTCGTCTCCACCTCGAACTGCGAGATAGATTGTTCTTTGCCGCGGTCAAAGACCTGGAAATCTTCCTTCTGCAGGCCTTCCACTGGCTTCCCCTCTGCATCGCGCACCACGGCGCGCACTACCACCAGATTGCTGCTTATTTTTAGTTGAAACGAAGGTTGGCTGTTGGTTGAAGGGGCGGTAGTCGTGTCAGTAGTTTGAGCCGAAGCCGGCGGCGAGGCGATTGAAGGGCAACCAGCTGCGAGCAGCAGGACACATGCAAAAGGCCACCTCGCCGTCACAGCCAGACTCCTTCGCATCCGCTTATCTTACTTCGGGCAGCCATCGTCGCCGTTGATCGAGTCTACGCTTTGGTGGCAGCGCGGTTCTGTACTGGTTACCTGGCCTGTTGCCAACAACCAGCTCGCACGATATATTCGGGGTGCAATTCAGGTTGCACCCCGTCCGCGGAAAGGGAAGATCCCTCCTGAATCAGTTTCCAAGCACCGAGCATTCACTTCTCTTTTGCCCGAGATGGCGGACTCCGGGCCACAAAGGAGAAGCTATGTCTCGCGAGCTACCGCAAAAACCCAATCTCGAATACCTGAGGAAGCAAGCCAAAGAACTGCTGCGCGATATGGGGCAGGGCAAACTTGCCGACGCGCAGCACGCGCTCGCACTCGAGTATGGCTTTTCCACCTGGGCGAAGCTGAAATCACACGTTGAATCGCTGCAGCTCACTCCAGCCGAGGCGCTGCGAGCGGCCGTATGCGATAGCGACGCAAACCGCGTTCGCCAACTCCTTGACCGTTATTCGGAGCTCCGGGCGACGATCGACGATCCGCTGCCTAACTACGGCTTCGGTCAGCACGCATTGTTCGCCGCGGTGCAGCGGAGCGACCGGGCGACCATCGATGTGCTGCTGAACGCAGGCGCCGATATCCGCAAGCGAACCGAGTGGTGGGCTGGCGGATTCGGCGTGCTGGACGACTGTGATCCGGAGCTGGTGAATTTTCTGGTGGAACGCGGCGCGGTACTGGATGCGCATTCCGCCGCGCGACTGGGATGGATGACCGAGCTGCGCGAACTGGTGGCGGCCGATCCTTCTGTGGTGCACGCACCTGGCGGAAGTGGGCAGACGCCGCTGCACTTTGCCTCGACTGTCGAGGTTGCGCAGTTCCTTCTCGAGAACGGTGCAGAGATCGATGCACTCGACACCGGTCACGATTCCACGCCGGCTCAGTACATGCTTCGCGTACAGCAGAAGCGGCATTATCCGCGGGATCGTCAGGAGGTTGCTCGCTATCTCGTCTCCCGGGGATGCAAAACCGACCTGCTTATGGCGGCAGCGCTCGGCGACGCGAATCTCGTCCTGCGCCACCTGGAGAGCGATCCCGCCTGCATCCGGTTGAATGTATCGGAGGAATGGTTTCCCAAGCGTGATCCGCGCGCTGCCGGCACGATCTATCTCTTGACTTTGGGGCCGCATCGTACCGCACACTCCGTGGCCCGAGAGTTCGGCCATGAAGAGATTTTTCAGCTGTTGGTAGAGCGGACACCGGATGAACTGAAGCTGGCGCTGGCATGCGAAATCGGAGATGAAGCCGTGTTTCAGAAATTCCTCGCGCAAAATCCGAATGCAGCCAAGGCGTTGTCTGAGGACGAAAAACAAAAGCTACCCAACGCGGCACATGATAACAACACCACAGCAGTGCGGCTGATGCTGGAAGCGGGTTGGCCGGTCGACACCCCGGGAGAGATGGGAGCGACGGCCCTGCATTGGGCAGGATTCAACGGCAACGCTCAGATGACCTGCGAAATTCTGCGCTTTCATCCCACGCTGGAACTGAAGTCGAAAGAATATCCGGGCACCGCTTTCGCGTGGGCCGTCTTCGGCTCCGGAAATGGTTGGAACCGGGAGACAGGCGATTATGTAGGGACGATCCAGGCGCTTCTGGAGGCTGGTGCTGCGATACCGCCGCACGCCGAATCGCTGGAGCCTAGCGATGCCGTGCTGGAGGTGTTGCCATGAATTCGACCAAACGCCCCGTCACGGTATGGGTTCTCTCTTGCCTATACATCGCAGTCGGCGCCATTGGCTTGGCGTACCACCTTCGCGAACTGATGGCGCTTCAACCTGACAGCGTGTGGATCGAATTGACTGCGTTATTGGCGATTCTTTCCGGTGCATTCATGCTACGGGGCAGGAACTGGGCTCGCTGGCTCGCGCTTGCCTGGATGGCTTTCCACGTGGCGATCAGCTTTCCGGTGCTTCGCCAGGTCATGATCCACTCTTTATTTCTGGCGGTGATTGCCTGGCTTCTTTTTCGCCCGGACGCCCGGCGATATTTCCGGCGGAGGGAGATAACCAGGTTGAGCGGAGAGGGCTCCGATAGAGGCTAATTTTCCGAAGGCATCTCCACCCGATCGATGACCAGAACCTGCACCGGACCTTTGGTAGATTCCAGTTTCAGCCCAAGTTGTTCCTGAATTGCCGTGAAGATCGAGGGGCCGGAATCGAGTGGGGCCACAGAGCCATCGGTCCCATCGTTTGTCCGAGCCTCGCCCGTGTCGGGTCTCCATTTGAGCGCACAGTCATATCTTCCCTGAATCCCAGTTTTGTCGATCACCACGCGGCCTAATTCCCTCGATAGCTCCTGCGTCAACACATCGGCCATTTGCGCCAAGGTTACGCCGCGAGCGGTGAGCTCTCCGTTGTTTGACGATGTACCGGAATGACCGTCAGGCTCCTTCGTCGGATCGAGACGGGGGCCCTTCTTTGCGACCACCATGGCATAGACCGGCAGCTCTCGTGTCTCCCAATGAACAGCTAGCTTGAAGCGCTCCGCCAGGAGCTGTTGAAACATGGCTCGTGTCTGAATCCTGCGCTGGTCGCGGTCAAGCGTCCGCAATCGATCGGTGGTTGCGCCATCCGTCTTTGCTTCGATATCGAATCTTTCCGAGCTGAGCCATTTTGGGCCGCCAAAGATTCGAGATTCCGGAATTCCGTAGGCTTGGTATTGCAGGAGGTTCTTCAACGAGACGTTCGTCGCTGTGAACCGCCCATCACGGGAGTTGGAACTGGAACCCGAGCTGCCAGACTTGTTCCCCTTAACCGTGCTCACTTCGAAGGCCGGAGGAGCAGCAGCCGCAATAACCGGCGTAGGAGCCAAAGCAGCGCGTTGCGGTGCAGAAGTCTGTGCGAATAACGTGACGGCGAGAGACGCAGCCACAATCGGCAGCATCTTTCCCATCAAAAGCACTTTGAGAACTCGACGCTCAATCATGATCAGAACAATTCTGTTGGAAAATTCAACCGGCAGAGCTAAACCCCGCGTCTCATTCGCTGCGTCACAAATCAACCTAACCGCTCACCGTGCCCTCGGGGAAGTGCTTATCGCGAATCATTGGGGTCGCGGCAGGTTTCCGTCACCACAAAGGGCTGTTCATTTTCGAACACTTTTTTCGGTTTCGGACGGACCTCGCCGTTGTCCGGTTTCGCAGGTCTCCGGAACTCCGTTGTGAATGTGGAACTTGCCCGGCAGAGGTTCGGCTACAAAAGTGCTGCGCTTAAGACACGGGCTCAGGGGGGTGGAGGATTCGATGCAATCTCTCTTAAGCGACTTAAGGTATGCATTGCGCCAGTTGCGCAACAACCCGGGGGTAGCATTACTCGCCGTGCTGACGCTGGCGCTCGGCGTCGGTGCAAACACGGCCATCTTCACCGTGATCGAGAGCGTCTTGCTGCGGCCGCTGCCATACGCCCACTCGGATCGCTTGCTCTATATAGGACTCGCCGGCAAGCCGGGATTCAGCACCACCTCCTGGCTGAACTTCCGTGACATTCGCGACCAGTCACGTCAATTGAAGGCGGTTGCAGGCTACTCCGAGGATGTCGGAGTGATCGAAAATCAGGACGAATCGGAAAGCGTGGAGGCCCCGCGTGTAACGGCGAATGTGATTTCGCTACTCGGCGTACAGCCCTTATTGGGCCGCGGCTTCACTGAGGCGGAGGGTCAAGCGGGCGGTCCCGAAGTCGTGTTGCTTTCCGAAGGCATCTGGCGGCAGAGCTTCCACGGCGACCCGAGTATCGTCGGTAAGGCCGTGCGGATTTCCGGCAAGCCCTACACCGTTGTCGGCGTCATGCCCGCCTCCTTTCGCTTTCCTGAACAACTCGAGCCGGCTATCGGCAAGGCAGTATGGCTGCCCTTGCAGCCCACTCCCGAGATGTCACGGGACCGAGGCTACAACTTTTTCAACGTTATCGGGGAGCTGGGCCCAGGCGTCAGCAAGACTCAGGCGCAACGTGAACTTGATTCGATTGCTGCCCACATTCCCAAAACCAAGGGTGGCGACACCACCGCATTTCACGCCACGCCCTATCAGGACGTGCTGACGGGGCCGGTTCGCCCGGTCCTCTACGCTCTTTTCGCGGCCCTGGCGCTGGTGTTGTTGATCGCTTGCGCGAATGTCTCGAATCTGCTGATCGCGCGCTGCCTTGGCCGTCAGCAGGAATTCGCAGTCAGGGCGGCGCTCGGGGCGGGCCGGCTGCGCCTGGTTCGACAGTTGCTCTCCGAGGGAATGCTGTTGAGCCTGTTCGGCTGCGGCCTCGGAGCGGTCCTCGCCAGGCTGGGGATACTCGCCGTTCGCAAACTTCCTGAAGGAACCATACCTCGCGCCGATTCCATTGCCATCCATTGGACGGTCGTTCTGGCCCTCGCTGCCATCGCTATCCTTATCACCTTGCTATCTTCCCTTCTTCCCGCACTGCTGGTGGCGCGCTCCAACCCTCAGTCGGCATTGCAGGCAGCTTCCCGCGGCCTGGGCTCGCGCGCTGCGAGCGGGAAGTTGAGCGGATGGTTAGTTGCCGGCGAAGTTGCTCTCTCCACACTCCTGCTCGTCGGAACCGGGCTGCTCTTCCACACTTTATGGAATCTGCAACAGTCACGGCTCGGTTTTGACGTGGCTCGCGTAACCACTTTCGTGGCGATGCCGGCCAACGCGGCAGGCTTTTCCCGGATGGCGGTTTCAGAAGACACCGGGAATGCGCCAGCTTCGGTCGCCACGCTTTCCTACCAGCCCGTACTCGAGCGAATCCGGCAGTTACCCGGCGTGCAGAGTGCGGCATTGATCACCACTCCTCCCTTATCAGGCATAGATGTGGGGACGAATTTTGCCATCGTCGATCAGGCGAAAGATCCGGCGAATAGACCAGAGGCGCGTATCTCCGCCGTCAGTGGAGACTATGCGCGAACCATGGGGACCCCCATCTTGCGGGGCCGCACGATCGATGATGGGGATGTCGCGACGGCTCCCTTTGTTGCTGTGATCAACGAAACCCTCGCCAGAAAGTATTTCGCGGGCAAGGATCCTCTGCAGAAACAGCTCGACCTGGGCGGCAAAGATACAGGCATGATCAAGCCCTACACCATTGTGGGCGTTCTTGCCGACCAGGTGGACGATAGCGTCGGGGGCGCAGTCCAGCCGTTCATCCTGGTGCCACAGCAGCAGATTCCCACCACCTCTCTCTTCTATCAGGCGCTCTTGGAAACGGTGGTCAACTTTGTGGTGAAAACGCGCGGTGACCTGCCCATCGCGGGGGAGATGCGCTCGGTCTTCCACCAGGCGGCCCCGGGGTTCGCGCTGGATAGAATTTCAAACCATGCAGCAGGTTGTGGAGAAAAACACCTTCAGCCAGCGGCTGGGATTGTATCTTGTGGGCTCCTTCGCCGGGCTCGCTGTGGCCATGGTGATTGCCGGATTATATGGCGTATTGTCGCAACTCGTCAGTTATCGCCGCCGTGAAATCGGTATCCGCATGGCGCTCGGCGCGACCCGGCCGAGTGTAGCGCAGCTGATTCTGCGCCAGGGCTCCATACTCATCGGCGCCGGGCTGGGTGTTGGCCTTCTGTTAGCCTTTGCGACCACACGGTTGATCGAGCGCTTCTTGTACCAGGTGCAGCCGATGGACGTGTGGACCTATATCGCGGTGGCTCTGACCTTGCCGGTCATTGGATTGATCGCCGCCCTGCTTCCCGCGCGCCGGGCAGCGTCGATCGAGCCCATGAAGGCTCTGCGCACGGAGTAGTCCTTGGAGCGGTAAGCGCCAAAGCGAATCTAAGGGACGCGCAACCCCTACGGCTGCTGCATGAAATCCGGCGAAACCGGGTTTTCGTAGAGCGAGTAGTCACGCGTCACCACAGTCAGGCCGGTGGAGGTGACAAAGTAATTGCGCCGGTCCTCTTCCCGGTCGTAGCCGATCACCGTGCCCTCGGGCAGGTGTACGTCGCGGTCGATGATAGCCCTGCGGATACGGCAGTGGCGGCCGATGTCGACGTGGGTAAAGATAATGCTGGACTCCACCTCGGCATAGGAATTCACGCGCACGTCCTGCGACAGGACGCTGTTGCGCACCACGGCGCCAGAGACAATGCAGCCGGCCGAGATCACTGAGTTGATGGCCATGCCGGTGCGCCCCGGCTCGCCAAAAACAAATTTGGCCGGCGGATACTGCCGCTGCCGGGTGCGCATCGGCCAAGCCTTGTCATACAGATTGAAAATCGGAGAGACCGACGCCACATCCATGTTGGCGTCGAAATACGCTTCGAGCGTGCCCACATCGCGCCAGTACAGCGCGTTCTGCTTATTCTCATCGACAAAGTTGTAGGCGGAGATTTTGTAGCGCCCCAGAATGCCGGGCAGGATGTTGTGGCCAAAGTCGTGCTTGGAGTTCGGGTCCTCGGCGTCTTTCATCAGCGCCGGCAGCAGCACGTCGGTGTTGAAGAGGTAAATGCCCATGGAGGCATCCACCTTGGTCGGATTGAAGGGGGACCGCAGGGTCGTGGTCTTTGGCTTCTCTTGAAAACCGATCACCTCTCCAGTGCGGCTCACCTCCACCACGCCAAAGCGCGCCACGTCCGACGGCTCGATGGGGAGCGTGGCCAAAGTCACATCCGCCCCTGCTTCATTGTGGTGATCGAGCATCAGCCCGTAATTCATCTTGTAGATGTGGTCGCCCGAAAGGATGAGCACATGCTTGGGCTGCTCCGCGCCGATGGAGTAGATGTTCTGGTAAACCGCATCGGCGGTGCCCATGTACCAGTTGGCGCTGACCCGCTGCATGGGGGGCAGAATCTCGATGAACTCGCCCAGTTCCTGGGCCACAATGCCGGTCCAGCCCTCGCGGATGTGGCGGTTGAGAGAAAGTGCCTTGTACTGGGTGAGGATGTAAACCCGGCGCAGGTCGGAGTTGATGCAATTGGAAAGGGTGATATCGATAATGCGGTAGTTGCCGCCGAATGGAACCGCCGGCTTAGCCCGGTCCCGTGTGAGAGGGAAAAGCCGCTCACCCGCTCCGCCTGCCAGCAGTACTCCGAGTGTGTCTTTCATGCCGTACTCACTCTATACCTGGAGGTGAGATGCTCGAAACTTTCTCCTCGCGTTTAACTACCCTCGATCGAGATACGCAGGGAGCGCAGAAAGTGTACATCCTGCGCATTAAACGTCTCATCCCCTCGCGGAGTTTCACCCGGCGGGGCCTCCAGCTCGGAAACCGGCTGCTGCTCTACCTCGTTCAATCCAATCGTCGCCTCCAGCATAAGCAGGACATCGAAACCCTGCTTGCGGATATCCTGCACTACTTCGGAGATGTGCTCGGACTCGGAAACCGATTCGTGAATCGCTTCCCCGAGTTGCTGGATGAGACGACGAAGTCGTTGGTTCAATGAATTACCCCCAATCGCCACCTGCAGGGCGCGGTTTTACCTACCTTACTTGTGATGGCGAAGCGGAGCAATCTGAATCGGCCGGCTGGTAAACTTTTGCTATGGAGCCGAAGAAAGTGGGCCGCGCGCTCGGCATTGGGGTTCGGGTGGCATCCAATATGGTCCGGCAGCGGGTAGCCCAGGCCGCCGCGGCCCAGCCTACCCCGGTTACGGCCGCCACACGCCGGCCTCCCGAGCCCGCGGCACCGCCCCGGGCCCCAGTGCCTCCTACGGTACAAGGGCCGGTACCCGGGCCCAGCAAAACCGCCAATGCCAAGCGTGGAGCTAAGGCTTTCGGCCAGGCCTTCCTGGGCCCGTTTACCCATGCCGGCAGCATTCTGTGGCTGGAGATTACCGGCCTGTTCTTCGCCCTTTTTGCACTCTTTTTTGTGCAAAGCGTCTATCGTGTCCGCAACGACTGGCGGCAGGGTCCGGAACACGCCCACCTGCTGCTGTACAGCGTTCTGGCCGTGGGCTTCGGCTGGTTTTCGGTGAGCTCGTTTGTCCGCGCCTACCGCAAGAACAAGCGCGGACCCCAAAGTCGCGAAACCGCGGCGCGGAAGTAGGCTGTGGCGGTCTACCAGGCGAAGGACCTGGCGGGCTGGGAGCCTGACCGCGACCTGGGCTACCCCGGCCAGTATCCCTTTACCCGGGGCATCCGCCCCACCATGTACCGGGGCCGCCCCTGGACCATGCGCCAGTACTCCGGGACGGGGGATGCGGAGCAATCCAACAGCCGCTACAAATTTCTGCTGGCCCAGGGCAGCGATGGCCTTTCCGTGGCCTTTGATCTGCCCACCCAGATCGGTTACGACTCCGACTCCCCTTGGGCGGCCGGCGAAGTGGGCAAGGCCGGAGTGGCGATCGACTCCATCGAAGACATGGAACGGCTCTTTGCCGGCATTCCTCTGGATGCTGTTTCGACGTCCATGACCATCAATGCCACGGCAACGATTCTGCTTGCCTTGTTTGTGGCGGCGGCGCGGAGGTCCGGGGCAAAGCCGGATCAGCTCACGGGAACGGTGCAGAACGACATCCTAAAGGAGTACCTCGCGCGCGGTGCCTACATCTTTCCCCAGGGCCACAGCCTTAGGCTGGTGGCTGACCTGTTCGCCTGGACCGGCGAGAATCTGCCAGGGTGGAATCCCCTCTCCGTCTGCGGCTACCACATGCGCGAGGCCGGCGCGACCGCCGTGCAGGAGGTCGCCTTCACCCTGGCCAATGGGCGCGCCTACCTCGAGGCGCTGCGCGACGCGGGCCTGGAGGTTGACCGGGCGGCGCCGCGTTTCTCCTTCTTCTTTGCCGCCCACAATGACTTCTTTGCCGAGGTGGCCAAGTTTCGCGCCGCGCGCCGGGTGTGGGCGCGGCTGCTGCGGGAGCAGTTCGGCTGCCGCGATCCCCGCGCCCAGGCGCTGCGCTTTCATACCCAAACCGCGGGCTCCACGCTGACCGCGCAGCAAGCCGAGAACAATCTTGCCCGCACCGCCCTGCAGGCGCTCTCCGCCATCCTGGGCGGCACCCAATCGCTGCACGTCAACAGCTACGATGAGGCGCTCAAGCTTCCCAGCGAAGAATCGGCCCGCATGGCGCTGCGGACGCAACAGATCCTGGCCAAGGAGTCTGGTGTTGCCCAGACGGTCGATCCTCTGGCTGGTTCTTATTACGTTGAATCCCTTACCAATGCGATCGAGCAGGAGGTGCACCGCTATCTCGAACGCATCGACGCGCTGGGCGGCATGCTGGCCGCGATCCAACGAGGATGGGTGCAGCGGGAGATTGAAGATGCGGCCTACCAGCAACAGCAGGCCGTGGACTCAGGGGAAACGGTGGTGGTCGGGGTCAACCGGTTTGCTGGCGAGGAGTCAGCTGGGCTGCCTGAACCTAGGGTCGATGAAACCGCGGAACGGCGGCAGATTGAGCGGGTGCGTGCGTTCCGCGCCCGTCGTGATCCCCTGCAGCTGGAAGTCGGCCCTGGACCGGGTTACGGAGCAGGCCCGCTCCACCGCCAACCTGATGCCGGCTATCCTCGAAGCGGTGGAGAGCCACGCTACCGTGGGTGAAATTGCGGCAAATCTGCGCGCAGTGTTTCGGCGAATACCAGCCGGCGGGGTGATACGTGCCAAACAACGACCTACCCCCAGAGGTCCCCTTGCTGCTACGGCCTAAACGGTCGGGCTGCAGCCCCTTCGAACTTCTGTTGCGACGCGGGGTTCACTTCCTAGAGCAACAGTCCTAATGACCTCAAACATTCGAAAATTGTTATCGCCCCTGGAGCGCGTAGCGCGCAGTGGAGCGACCCGTCCGGTTCTCTCAACCGGCTATCCTGATTTCAATTGTTGAAACCGTACCTACTCGGCGCGCAGCGCGGTTAAAGGGTCGACACTTGCCGCGCGGGCGGCGGGCACCGCGCTGGCTGCCAGGGCAACCATCACCACGCAGACCATCGCGAGCAGATAGCTCACCCCATCCATCGCCTTCACGCCGTAGAGGACCGAGGTCAAGGCGCGCCCCACCAGCATCGCCAGGGGAATACCCAACATGCCCCCAGCCGCCGTCAACAGCAAGCTGTCCTTGAGGATCATCCACACGACCTGCTCGCGTTGGGCGCCCACCGCCATGCGCACCCCAATCTCCGCCGTCACGCATGTTCACCCGGTAGGCAAGCGTGCCGTATAACCCGGTCGCCACCAGCACGATCCCCAGCAGGCCGAAAAATTCTGCCAGCCGGGCAAACATTACCTGCTGCGCAATGGTTTGCTCAAACTGCTCCCGCTGCAGCATCGGCTGGATCAACGGCAGGTCCGGGTCCATTTGCGCGACGACTTTGCGCACCGCCGGCAAAATCGCCAGGGCGTCGCCCCTCACCCGCATCTCCACACTCATCCCGGTTTCCTCCGCGGCTTGCGCATAGTCCCACCAGGCCATGGGGATGGGCTCTTCCGCCATGCTGCGATACTTGTGGTTCTTGACCACGCCCACAATCGTCTTGCCGTTGACGCGATGGCCCAGCGGATTCTGACCGGGCAGCAACTTTTGCGCGAACAACTCGTTCACGACGGCAACCGGCGTCGAACCGGCTTGATCCGCATCGGTAAACTCCCGGCCCAAGAGCACCGGCACACCGAGGGTGTGGAAGAAGTCCGGGCCGACCGTATTGTTCCGCATGAGCGTCCGCCGTCCCTTGTCCAGCGCTAGATCCTCATCGTCCAGCTTCACATAGGTGTTGTCCGACCATCCTGATCCAATTCGCTCATCCATCACCGCCACCGACTCTACTCCGGGCAACACGCGTAGCCGGCGCTGCAGTTCCTGGTAAAAGTGGACCACCTCTGGTTCGGCATGCATGTTTTGGGGATTGATGCCAAAGACCACCAGCCCCTCCGTCTGCATGCCGAGCGGAATATTCTCGAGGTTGCGTAGCGTGCGGAAGAGCAGCCCGCCCCCCACCAGCAAGACCAGGCACAGCGCCATTTGCAAGGCGACGATGATTCTGCCGGTCTGGGTTTTGCCTGCATCGGTGTGGGCGGTGGCCGCTGAGGTTTTCAACGCTAGCTGCGGTCCGCCGGCAACGGCCATGCGAAAGGGCGCCAGGCTAAACAGAACGGCCGCAAACAGCAGCATGGCCAGGGTGAACAGCAGCACGGTCGTATCCGGAGCAAGGCTGGACTCGATGCGCGCCCAGCGGCCCAGCATCTGGGTCGCCAGCTCGGCAAAGCCCCAGGCGAGGACACCGCCCACTGCGACCAGCAGCAGGCTCTCCGTCAGCAACTGCCGCAGCAACTCGCTTCGCTGCGCACCCAAGGCCAGGCGTAAGGAAAATTCCCGTTGCCGGGTGGCATTGCGGGCCATCAGCAGCATGACGACGTTGGTCAGGGCAATCAGGAGGATGAGGCCGACCATCGCCGTCAATGCGCGCAGCGGTTTGCCGTAGCGCTCGTCGAGACCGGGAAAATTCTTCGCATCGGCAAAGCGGAGCACGGGCAGCTTCTCACCGGGCATGGGCGAGCCCAGACCGACATACGCCGCGGTTTGAAAGACGCCTTGCAGCCGCGCCAGTGCTTGCTCGCGGCTCACCCCGGGAGCGAGCCTGCCCAGCAGCCGCATGCACCACCATGTCGGATCCTGCTGGTACAACTTGCCTTTGTCCGGAGGATTGCCCAGCACATTGAACTCCAGGCGATTCTGCAGGGGGATCCAGAAGTCCATGGAGCTGCCGGCTTCGGTTCCCTCGAAACCTTCCTCGCTTACGCCGACGACGGTGAATGGTACGCCTTTCACATACAAGACTTTCCCGAGAATGTTCGGGTCGCGGGAGAAGCGTCGCGTCCAGTAGTTGTAGCTAATCACTGTCACCAGGGTGTGATCGGCTTCGTCCTGCGCGGTGAAGCCGCGTCCGCGCGCCAGTTTAACGCCCAGGCCGCTGAAGAAGTTGCCGCTCACCATATCGGCCTCGGCCTCCTCCGGCAACGCGTCGATGCGCACATTCACTTTGTCCACGGAGAGCTGCGCGACTGCGATCACGTCGGACAGTGCGCTGCTCTGCCGGCGCAGCGCGTCATACACGGAATAGGAGAATGACTCCTCGGTATCGATGGTGCCCGTTTTGTCTGGCGGACCCGAAGTGCGCAGAAAGACCAGCCGCTGCGGATCGGCTACGGGCAGGGATCGCAGCAGCACCGCGTTCATCACACTGAAGACCGCGGTGTTGGCTCCTATACCCAACGCCAGGGTCAGGATCGCGGTCAGGGCAAAGCCCGGGCTCTGGCGCAAGGAGCGCAGTCCAAAGCGTACGTCGCGCAGCAGCTTATCCAGCCAGATCCATCTGCCTTTGCTGTAGAAGCGTTCCTGAGCCGCGGTGACATTGCCGAAGGCGCGGCGCGCCTTCCATTGCGCCTCATCCTCGCTCAGGCCCTCGCTTTTCAGATCGTCGGCTTCGAGTTCGAGATGCGCCTTGATTTCTTCTGCGAAATCCTCTGCACTCCGTTTGCGCCAGAACATCGCTATGCCTCCTCGCCGGCTTTATCCAGAATCAATGCCATCGCGCGCGCCAGGCGGCGCCACTCGCCCGTCTTCTCGACCAGGTGCTCGCGTCCTTTGGGGGTGAGGGCGTAGAAGCGCGCCTTCCGATTGTTCTCGCTCAGGCCCCACTTGGCGCGGATCCACTTCTTGTCTTCCAGCCGTTGCAGCGCGAGATAGAGGGAGCCATGGTCGACAAAAAATACCTCTTCCGACTGGCGTTGAATCGATCGCGCCACGCCCTGCCCATGGCACGGCCCGAGTACCAATGTCTTGAGGATCAGCAGATCGAGCGTGCCCTGCAGCAGGGCGATGCGGTCATCGTTGCTTTCTTGGGTAGTCATCCGACCCAAGTATTCTCCGGTTTGGGTCGGATGTCAACCCAAGGACACCGGAATCGACGAAGATTTTCGGCAGGTTAACGTTAAGGACAGGCCTCAGGCGCGCTCCGGTAGGATGACATGTTTTGCAATCGTTATCGGGAAAATCATCGATTTCAAAACAGAGTCATCCCGCGACGCGCTGTGGAGGGACCGTGCCCTTCGTACAAGACCGCTCCCCTAGCGGAAGAGATTGGTCTTCGCCAGATCAATCACCTCGTCGCCCCTACCGCTGAGCACCGCGCGCACCATGTAGAGACTGAAGCCCTTGGCCTGCTCGGCGGTAATCGTCGGAGGCATAGACAGCTCCTGGCGATTGACGATGACCTCCACCAGGGCCGGCCCGCTGTGGCTCAGCGCCTTCTCGAAGGCAGGACGCAGCTCCTCCGGCTTCTCCACGCGCAACCCCAGAATGCTGGCCGACTCCGCCAGCTGCGCAAAGTTTGGATTGACCAGATCCGTGGCAAAATCCAGCAGCCCGGCAGCTTTCATCTCCAGCTCGACAAAGCCCAGGGTGCTGTTGTTGAAAACCACCACCTTGACCGGCAGCTTGAGCTGGCGCAGCGTCAGCAGCTCGCCCAGCAACATGGCCACGCCGCCGTCGCCGGAGAGGCTGATGATCTGGCGTCCGGGAAAAGCAGACTGCGCCCCGATCGCCTGGGGCAAAGCATTGGCCATCGAACCATGCGTGAATGAGCCCAGCAGCCGGCGCTTGCCATTCATGGTGAGGTAGCGGGCAGCCCAGATCGTAGGCGTGCCCACATCGCAGGTGAAGACAGCGTCGTCCGCAGCCAACTGGTCCAGAACCTTGGCGACGTACTGGGGATGGATAGGCGTGCGGCCTGGCTCGCCGGTGGCCAGATCGTCTAATCCCTTGCGGGCATTCTTGTAATGCTGCAGGCAAGTGTCGAGGTACGAGCGGTCCTGCTTTCCCTGGAGCAGCGGCGTCAGCTCCTCCAGCGTGTCTTTGACTTTGCCGATGAGGCCCAGGCTCACCGGCGTGCGCCGTCCAATCTGCTCCCCGCGCAGGTCGACCTGGATGATCTTGGCTTTTGGGGGAAAGAATTGCGGGTAAGGAAAGTCCGTGCCCAGCATGAGCAGCGCATCGCAGTTCATCATGGCGTGGTAGCCGGAAGAAAAGCCGAGCAGGCCGGTCATGCCGACATCGTAGGGATTGTCGTACTCGATGAACTCCTTGCCCCGCATCGCGTGCACGATGGGCGCTTTCAGTTTCGCTGCCAGCGCCACCAGCTCCTCATGCGAACCCTCGCAGCCGGCGCCGCCAAGAATGGTCACCTTCTGCGCCCCGTTGAGAATTTCAGCAGCTTGTCGCAGCTCTTTAAGCGAGGGACAGACCACCGAGGCGGATTGATGGATGCCCAGCGCCAGCGGTGGGTCGGAACACTCACGCTGCAACACGTCTCCCGGAATCACCACCACCGCGACGCCCCGCAGGGCGATGGCGGTGCGCATGGCAATCCCCAAGACCCGCGGCATCTGGTCTGCTTGCGAGACCAACTCGCAGTAATGGCTGCACTGCCCAAAAAGATGCTCGGGATGGGTCTCCTGGAAATACCCGCTGCCGATTTCTTCGCTGGGCACCTGGGCTGCGATGGCCAGCACCGGCACTCGGCTGCGCTGGCAATCGTAGAGCCCATTAATCAGGTGGAGATTGCCCGGACCACAGCTTCCCGCGCACACTGCAATCTCCCCGGTCAGGTGGCTCTCTGCCCCGGCGGCAAAGGCAGCCGCTTCTTCGTGGCGTACGTGCATCCACTCGATCTGTTGGTTGCGCCGGATCGCATCGGTGATGCCGTTCAGCGAGTCGCCGGTGACACCATAAACACGCTTGACGCCGGCCTTGGCCAGCGTCTCGACAAAGACTTCAGAGACTTTCATCGCCACCTCAACAGGGCTTCAGCCCCGTTCGCAGCTTTGGATGCATGCAGTGCACACGCGGTCGGCAGCTCAGAGGATATTAACCGCGCGCGCTGCCAGCAAAGCCAGGGTGGTGAGCGAGATGCTGGACTGGATCATCATCAGCACCTTGGCCCAGCGGGAGAGAACCGGCGAATCCGTGGGCGAGAATGCCGTGCTGGTGTTGAAAGCCAGGAACAGATAGTCCACAAAGCCGGGTGACCAATCAGGGTCAAGGGGCATCTGCGTGTCGGGAGCCAGCGTCATCTGGGGAAAGAGGAAATCCCCCTTGGTATGGCCGCAGCTAAGATGGCGCGCATGCGGTCCGCCCGCATCCAGTCGCCAGTACCAGGAAGCGAACACCAGGAAGTTGGTCACCCAGAGCGCCGCGGCCGAGCGCAGCAGAACGATGGGCGATAGCTGGTGGCTGGGGAGCGAGCGAACAAGCAGGTACAGGGACCACAACATCGCCGCCGTGACCACCCCAAGCAGGACGTAGCCGAGCACCTGGTTGAGGGCAAAGGAGCCGCGGAGACGGGCCACCCAGACCGGGACCAATAACACGGCGACCGCGGCCAGCAAAAGCCAGGACGGACCGAAGGTCAATGTTTCTGGCAGGGAGAGATACAATCCGCCGACCGCTAGAGCAGCCACGGCTGCGGGCCATCGGGGTTGGGCTGCCTTGAGTTTCTTGGCGGGGGCTTGGCTCATTCTGCTGCAAACAGCTTATCCCTTCATTCCGAAGAGGGAATAATATGAAGTCTACCTTTGTAGTTTACCTTCATATTTGTTAGGATTCAACCTAATGAACGAGCTTCACACTGATCCCCAGGTTGCAAGCTCACAGTTTCTGGCAGGGGAACTTCGCGTCCTGGTTGGCAAGCTGAGCCGGCGGCTGCGGGACCAGGCGAATCCCGGGGATTTCACCTGGTCGCAGAAGTCCGTCCTCATCCGGTTGGAGCGCGAGGGACCCGCGACCGTGACCACCCTGGCACGGGCAGAGGGCGTGCGGCCCCAATCCATGGGCGCCACGGTTTCCACCCTGGAGCAGGCCGGCCTGGTGACTGGCTCCCCGGATCCGGCCGACGGGCGGCAAACCATTTTGTCGATCACTGCCAAGTGCAGGGAGTGGATCAGGGCGCAGCCGGGCAGCAAAGGAAGACTGGTTGTTTCACGCCATTCAAACAAAACTATCGCCGGAGGAACAGCAAGAACTCGCAACCGCCCTCCCACTGCTCAACCGGCTCGCCGATCAGTAGCAAAAAGGAGAACACTTGGCCGTAACCACCCTGGACCCAAAGACAGCCCTCATCGTCATCGATCTGCAAAAGGGAATCGTCACCCTGCCCACCGTCCACCCCACGTCAGAGGTGGTGAAGCATGCCAGCCAGTTGGCCGACGCCTTCCGCCGGCACGGTTTGCCGGTGGTGCTGGTCAACGTCGACGGTGGAGCACCGGGCCGCACCGATCAGGCGCCCAGGATGCGTGACTTCCCTGCCGGATGGACCGATCTCGTCCCCGAGCTGAACCAGCAGCCGGAAGACCACACCGTGACCAAGCGGACGTGGGGAGCATTCACCAGGACGGGGCTGGATGAGCATTTGAAGAAGCTGGGCGTGACCCAGGTGGTGATCGCCGGGGTCTCCACCAGCGCGGGTGTGGAGTCGACCGCTCGCCAGGCTCACGAGCACGGCTTCCATGTGACCCTCGCCATCGACGCCATGACGGACATGAACCCTGACGCGCACACCAACAGCGTCACGCGAATCTTTCCCAGGTTAGGCGAAAGCGGTACGACCCAGGAAATCATTCCCCTGCTCGACAGCCGCGCGTAGAAGGGAGCATTTCGATGGAATGGACTCACGATGTTTCGTACTTCTTTGGCGGCGCCTTTCTCACCAACGCGGTTCCGCACTTTGTCAGCGGCGTGATGGGGCGCCCCTTTCAAAGCCCCTTTGCGAATCCGCCTGGCAAAGGGCTCTCTTCTTCGACCGTGAACGTGCTTTGGGGGTTCTTCAACCTCGCGGTTGGCTATCTTCTTATCTGCCGGGTTGGGCAATTTGATTTGCGGTCCACCGAGCAGGTAGTTGCGCTGGGCTTGGGCATCCTGCTCTTCGGCCTGATGATCGCGTGGAACTTCGGTAAGCTCCACGGTGGCAATTCCCCAGGGGCGTCGTGAGCGATCCAGTGAAGGGCACTTTCCGTTCGCTACGCGGCTTCAACTATAGGATGTGGGCCGGCGGGGCCCTGGTCTCCAATGTGGGGACCTGGATGCAGCGCATCGCGCAGGACTGGCTCGTCCTGACCCAACTCACCCAGCACAATGCCACCGCGGTCGGCGTGGTGATGGCGCTGCAGTTCGGACCCCAGGTTCTGTTACTGCCGCTGACCGGTTTTGCCGCCGACCATCTCGACCGGCGGAAACTCCTCTTCGCCACCCAGGCGGCCATGGGAGTGCTGGCCCTGGGCCTGGGCATCCTCACCATTGCGGGGCTGGTCCAGCTATGGCACGTGTATGGGTTCGCGTTTCTGCTGGGCTGCGTTGCTGCCTTCGACGCGCCCGCGCGCCAGACATTTGTCTCCGACCTGGTAGTGGAAGCGGACCTCTCGAACGCGGTGGCGCTCAATTCCACATCGTTCAACGCCGCGCGCATGATCGGCCCGGCGATCGCCGGCGTGCTCATCGCCAGCGTCGGCTCCGGATGGGTCTTCCTGATCAACGCTGCATCGTTTGCCGCCGTGCTCTGCTCGCTCAGCCTGCTGCGCGTTCACGAACTTCATCGGACGGACCGAGCTCTGCGCACTCGTGGGAGCCTGGCGGAAGGCTTCCGCTACGTGTGGAAGCGTCCCGACCTGAAAGCCCTGCTGCTGATGCTCTTCCTGATTGGCACCTTCGGCCTTAATTTCCCTATCTTTATCTCCACTATGTCGGTGAGCGTCTTTCACGCCGGCGCGAAACAATACGGGCTGTTGACGTCGCTCATGGCGCTCGGATCGGTCACCGGCGCGCTGCTCGCCGCCCGGCGGGAGAAACCGCAGATCGCCAGCCTGATGGCCGGCGCGGCATTATTCGGGTTAGGCTGCGCGCTGGCCGCGATTATGCCTAACTACTGGCTCTTTGGCCTGGCCCTGGTCCTGATCGGCGTCTCCGCGCAAACCTTTACCACCACCGTGAACAGCCGGGTGCAACTCTCGACCGAGCCCGCCATGCGTGGACGGGTGCTGGCGATCCTGCTCGCCATCGCCCTGGGCGGCACTCCGATCGGCGCGCCCATTGTCGGCTGGGTAGCGGATACCTTTGGCCCGCGTTGGGCGCTGGGCATTGGCGCGGCCGCGGGGCTTGGCCGCAGCCATGGTGGGGATCTACTACCTGGTAAAGTACCGTGACCTGCGGGTGCGCTTCGATGCTGGGCGTCTTCGCTTCACTCTCGGGGGCAGTCCCGGGCAAACGCTGCCCCAATCCGCCCCTTAGGCGGATATATAATTCTCCCGCCATGAATAACCGGATATCCCTGTACCTTATGCTGCTTGCGCTCTGCGTAGTGCTGCCCCTGAGCCTGTTTATGATTGACGCCTCTGCGATTCCCCAAACGCCGGCAAGCCCGCTCCTGGTGGCCACCAACCAGGGAGACCGAGACCTCAGCATCATCGACCCTGCTGCCGACAAGCAGTTGGCCACAGTGCCGGAAGGAGGCATCACCGGGCATGAAGTTGCCACCTCCCCCGATGGGCGAATCGCCTATGTGCCGATCTACGGAGACTCAGGTGTCGGCAAGCCGGGAACCGACGGCCGGGAGATGGTAGTGATCGATATACCCAGCCGTAAGGTAATCGACCGCGTCGACTTTGGCCATGGAGTCCGCCCCCATTGCCCGGTCTTCGATCGAGTCAACAATCTGCTCTATGTGACCACCGAGCTGGATCAGACGGTGACCATCATCAATCCCAAAACCCTCAAGGTGGTGGGCACCATCCCCACCGGGCAAAAGGAATCGCACATGCTGGTGATCTCGCGTGATGGGCGGCTCGGGTATACGTCGAACGTGGGCGCCGGTTCCGTCTCGGTGCTGGATATGGCCGGACGCAAGACCATCGCCATCATTCCGATCTCTGCCGAGGCGCAGCGCATTGCCATCTCCAACGACGACAAGATGGTCTTCACCTCGGACCAGACCAAGCCGCAGCTGGCGGTGATCGACACCGCCACCAACCAGGTGAAGACCTGGGTGCCGCTGCCGGCCGTGGGCTACGGCACATCGCCGACCCCGGATGGCCGTTTCCTGCTGGTCGCGCTGCCCCAGGCCAACAAACTTGCGGTGGTCGATCTGGGCAGCCTCAAGGTGGTGCGGACGGTCGATGTTCCCGATGATCCGGTCAAGGTGCTTGCCCGGCCTGACGGCAAGGTGGCCTATGTTTCCTGTTCCAAAGCGAAGCAGATAGCCGTGGTCGACTTGTCGCAGTGGAACGTGGTGGCGAAGATCGATGCCGGCAAAGGCGTAGACGGCTTGTCCTGGGCGGCTCCGGCCGGCCCCAAGGGGCCTCATAACCAACACCAGCCCATGATTCGCAAACAGGTCCCAGGCCAGTAGGGTCTGGTCGTCGAAGCTTACCAAAGCTTCGCTTAATCCTTCGCCAACCATGCCACAAAACGAGGGGATTTGATTTTCGCCCAAACTAAAGCTCGCAAAATTGTATCTCGATATGTGGTGAGGCGCGGGCCTGCAGCGGCCTGCGCTTTATAGATTGCAAGCCAGTCACTGCAAGGGTCGTGGCCCACAAATTTCGAGCGCCTCCGTGAAAAACGAGCGACTTAACGGCCACCAGACCTCGCGCGCCAGGTTCGCGCGTAACCGACGTAATTGCGGAGCTGTTCGCTATCCTTGTGTCGAAAATCTTGACCAGCCTTGGCTCCCTGTCGAAACACGACCCTGCAGGCGTGGGAAATGCCCCCCGCCTCCGTGCTACCGTGGAAGATAAGCCATTTCTCCTGTAAAGGAACTTGCCGTGTCCGCTCCCCCCAGTTCCCTCACCCCTGCTTTGCGCAAAACCGCTCTCCATGGTCACCACCGGCGGCTCAAGGCCAAAATGGTCGATTTCGGCGGCTGGGACATGCCGGTCGAGTACTCCGGCATTACCGCGGAGCACATGGCAGTCCGCACCGGCGTGGGGCTCTTTGACGTCAGCCACATGGGCGATATTCAGTTCCGCGGCCCGGGCTCGCTGGCGGCGATCCAGGCCCTCTCCATGAACGACGCGTCCAGGCTGGCCATGGGCCAAGCCCAGTACTCGGCCATGCTCTACCCCCAGGGAACATTTGTCGACGACATCCTGGTGCACAAATTCAGCGACAACGATTACCTGCTGGTCATCAACGCCGGCACCCGGGAGAAGGACTACCAGTGGATCCGCTCCCAGGTGGGCTCCTTCGCCGGCGTGCACATCAGCGACTACAGCGACCACTACACCCAGCTCGCGATCCAGGGGCCGCGGGCCCAGGAAACCCTGGCCAAGCTCACCAAAACCGACCTGGGCGCGATCAAGAATTATTGGTTCACCTGGGGCACCATTTGCGGCGTCCCCAACACGCTCATCGCACGCACCGGCTACACCGGAGAAGACGGCTTTGAGATCTACCTGCCCTCCGACGAGCCCACCAGCACCCGCGTATGGAACGAGATCATGGAGGCCGGCGAGGAATTTGGCATCCTGGCCTGCGGCCTGGGAGCGCGCAACACCCTTCGGCTGGAGGCTGCGATGGCGCTCTATGGCCACGAAATTTCCGAGGACATCAATCTCTTCGAAGCCGGGCTGGAGCGCTTTTCAAAACTAGGCAAGAGCGATTTTGTAGGATCGCAGGCACTGTTACATTTGCAGCAGAGCGGCGGCCCTAAGCGCAAGCTCGTGGGCCTGGAAATGATCGATCGCGGCATCGCACGTGATGGCTACAAGGTCTGCAGCCTGGAAGGGAAAGAGATCGGCTACGTGACCAGCGGCTCCCCCTCGCCCTACTTGAAAAAGAACATCGCGCTGGCCTACGTTCCATTGGACCGCACCGCACCGGGAACGGAAGTTGCGGTGGAGGTGCGCGGCAACCTGGTCAAGGCCAAAGTGGTGCCGACTCCCTTCTACCGCCGCGCGAAGAAGCAGGCCACACCCGTAAAATGAAAGAGGAGAATCGAGAGGGATGACGTATCCAGCAGCATACCGCTACACCAAAGAGCATGAGTGGATCGACGCCGCGGCGGGAAAGGTGGGCATTACCGACTATGCCCAGAACACGCTGGGAGACATTGTCTTTGTCGATCTGCCCAAGGTGGGTTCCAAGGTAGAGAAGGGCAAGGTCTTCGGCAGCGTCGAGTCGGTAAAGGCCGTGTCGGATCTGTACTCGCCGGTAACCGGCACCGTGGTGGAAGTGAACCAGGAGCTGGCCACCGCTCCGGAAAAGATCAACACCGACGCCCACACTGCGTGGATCCTCAAGGTGGAAATGACCGACCCCTCCGAAGTAGACCAGCTGCTCAGCGCAGCCGACTACGAGAAATTCGTCAAGGAAGAGACCCACTGACATGCGCTATTTGCCAAAATCGCCGGGCGAGCGGATCGAGATGCTCAAGCAGATCGGCGCCGGCTCGATCGACGACCTGTTTTCCACCATCCCCCAGGAATACCGCCTGGAGCGGGACCTCGATGTTCCCCGCCAGATGGGCGAGTCGGAGATCGTGGAGTACTTCCGCAACGCCTCGCTGAAAAGCGCGGCCGGCTATACCAGTTTTCTCGGAGCCGGCGCTTATCGCCACTACCGGCCGGTGATTATCGATTCGCTGGTGCAACGGGGCGAGTTTCTCACCTCCTACACCCCCTACCAGGCGGAGATTACCCAGGGCACCCTGCAGGCCATCTTCGAGTTCCAAACCATGATCTGCGAGCTCACCGGCATGGAGATCGCCAACGCCTCCATGTACGACGGCTCGACCGGCGCGGCCGAATCAGTATCCATGGCTGTGCGCATTACCCACCGCAGCGGGGTCCTGGTCGCCAGAACGGTGCATCCCGAATATCGCGAAGTGATGCAGACCTATGCCCAGCACCAGGGTCTGGGAGCGACAACACTCCCCTTTAGCGACGACGGACGCCTCGACCTGGCTGCGCTGGAACAGAGCGTCACGGAAGAGACGGCGTGCGTGCTGGTGCAGTCGCCGAATTTCTTCGGGGTGGTTGAAGACATTCCGGCCATCGCCGAGATTGTTCACAAAAAAGGCGCGCTGCTGGTTGTGTGCATCGCCGAGGCCATTTCGCTCGGTGTGGTGCGGCCTCCGGCGGAAGCCGACATCGTCTCCATGGAAGCGCAGTCGTACGGCGTGGCGCTGAGCTATGGTGGTCCCTATTGCGGGGTGATCGCCGCCAAGGAAAAATACCTGCGACAGATGCCCGGCAGGCTGGTGGGCGAAACCGTCGACAGCCAAGGCCGCCGCGGCTTCGTGCTCACACTTTCCACCCGCGAGCAGCACATCCGCCGGGAGAAGGCCACCTCCAACATTTGCACCAACCAGGCCCTGGTCGCGTTGATGGCCACCATCTACCTCGTGGTCTACGGCAAAGAGGGGATCCGCGAGCTGGCCCTGCACAACCTGGCCAAGGCCAATTACGCGGCCCAGCAGTTTTCCTCGATCGGCGGCGCCCGGCTGCTCTTTGCCGGGTCTCCGCGCTTTCACGAGTTTGTTCTCGAGACCTCGGAAGCACCGGAGCAGATCAACGCCCAACTGCTCAAGCAGAAGGTGATCGGTGGCTTGCCTCTTAACCGCTGGTACCCCGAGCTGGGCAACGCCAGCCTGTGGTGCACCACCGAGCTCAACACGCGGGAACAGATCGACCAGGCCGTCTCGCTGCTGCAGCATGAATCCGAAGCGGCCCTGACCCGGGCCTGAAAGGCAAAGAGTGGAAAGCAGCAAGCCGTTTGAAGGCGTACGTCATAAGGTCAGCGAGCACCTCAGCCAGAACGAGGCTTTGGTGTTTGAAAAGTCCTCCCCGGGCAAGAAGGCATACAAGATGCCGCCGCTCGACGTGCCGGAGGTTGATCCCTCGGCGCTTCTCGGCGAAGCCGCTCGGAGTGATTTGGGCCTGATGCCCGAACTGAGCGAGATTGAAATCATTCGCCACTTCACTCGACTCTCCACCTGGAACTACGCCATCGATCTGGGCATGTACCCGCTGGGGAGCTGCACCATGAAGTACAACCCGCGGGTGAATGAATTCGTCGCGCGCCTGGAGGGCATAGCCGAAGCCCATCCTTACCAGCCCGAGTCGCTTTCGCAGGGCGCGCTGGAGGTGATCCGGCTGCTGCAATCCTGCCTGCTCGACATTACCGGCATGGACGCGATTACGCTGCAGCCTGCCGCGGGCGCTCATGGGGAGTTCACCGGCATCCTGCTGACCAGGGCTTACCACCAGTCGAAGGGAAATCCGCGGCGCAAGGTGATCATCCCCGATTCCGCCCACGGGACGAACCCCGCCACGGCCGCTATTTGCGGCTACCAGGTGGAGAACCTCCGTTCCAATTCGCTGGGCATGGTCGACGTGGCCCAGCTGGAGCAGATCGTCACCGAAGACACGGCCGCGCTGATGCTCACCAACCCCAGCACCATTGGCGTCTTCGAGAGCGAGATCCATAAGATCGCCGACGTGCTCCACGCCAAGGGCGCGTTGCTGTACATGGACGGCGCCAACATGAATGCGCTGGTGGGCAAGACGCGTCCCGGCGACTTCGGCGTGGACGTGATGCACCTGAACCTGCACAAGACCTTCTCCACCCCGCATGGCGGCGGTGGCCCCGGGTCGGGCCCGGTCGCGGCCAAGAAGATCCTGGAGCCGTTTCTGCCCACCCCGGTGGTGATCGAGGGAGCGCCCGATGAGAATGGCCGCCGCACGCTGCGCCTGGAGTACGACCGGCCGCAGTCCGTTGGCCGGGTGCGCATGTTCTACGGCAACTTCGGCATGTTCGTCCGCGCCCTTGCCTACATCATGGCGAATGGACCGGACGGCTTGCGCCAGACAACAGAAGACGCGGTGCTGAACGCCAACTACATCCGGAAGAACCTCGAGGATGTTGTACGAGCTGCCCTACCGGACTCCGACGTTGCACGAGGTGGTCTTCAGCGATCGCCGGCAGACGCAGAAGGGCGTAAAGACGGGGGACATTGCCAAGCGGCTGATTGACTATGGCTTCCATCCCTACACGACATCGTTTCCGCTGATCGTGCCCGGCGCGCTGATGATCGAGCCGACAGAGAGCGAATCGAAAGAAGAGCTCGATCTTTTTATCGACGCCATGCGGCAGATTGCGCGCGAGGCGGATGAGAATCCCGAGCTGGTGCTGAGCGCTCCGCACGCCACCCGGATCTCCAGGCTGGATGAGACGAGAGCAGCACGTAACCCAGTGCTGCGCTACAAGCGGCCAGCGGATAAGTCCTAACCCACCTGAAAGCAGGAGCAATGCCGGCACCCGAGACCGCAATAGCCCAACGGCGCGACGATCTGGAGCGTTTTGAGTTCATGATGGGGGCCGAGCGCGGCCGTCTGGCCGTGACCCTCGACATGCTCACCGATGCAATGATCCTTATCGGGCAGCACGGGGTTTACTGCGCTTCGAGCCGCAATCCGGCGAAGCCGGCGCTCGACCTGGAAGCGGTTTTGGCGGAGCTCGGCGGAGCCAAGGAGCTGATTCAGTCGGTCATGGAGCAGCTTCGGCTGAAGAGCGAGCGCGCTGGATAGCGCCAGCGACCGGGGCAACCGAACGAGTGCGGCGAGCCTTGGAGCGGCACCTGTTGTATCCTTAAGTTGCGCGCCCGTAGCTCAGCTGGATAGAGCGAACGCCTCCGGAGCGTTAGGTCGGGAGTTCGAATCTCTCCGGGCGCACCAGCACCTCCTAAAGCACAACCGATTGCGGTAACCAGATTTCCCAGAACGCTACGAGTCGCGTAGCGCACCCTCTCTTTCCAACTCGGCGAAAGGAGTCAACGGGCAGATACGCTCTGGTAGCGTGCGACCACGTTTGCGAGAATCGCCTGATCGACTGACGGTGACTATCGTCTCTGGCTACCGCCCCAGCAATTACCGTTCTTGTGCATTACTGAAGTAAGAGTGCGCGCGAAAAGCGATAATAGGCATGGAGACGGCTGGTTTCGCAAACGGTATAGACCGACATCTAGAAGAAATGCTGAACTTCGCAGTCAAGGATAAAGCTGAGCCGGCACGATCTCGGGTTCGGGTTCGCCTGCGGCGACCAGCAGCTTCTTCAGCCCCTTGCCTAGTTCATCGGCCTGCGAACGATATTCCTGCCGCCCGGCAAGGTTGACCAGTTCGTTGGGATCGGCGCGCTGATCGTAAAGCTGGTACTCATGATAAGTAACAGCCGCAGGCTCTTTGGTAGAGCCAGACGGATCCGCGACACAGTAGGTCCAATCCTTGGTCCGGATCGCACGACCGGTCATCGATTCGCTGATCTGGATCAGCTGCTGGTTCGGCCACGACTGGCGAGCTTCTGGATCGTTAAGCAGAGGCAGCAGGCTACGGCCTTTCCAGCCGGGCGGCACCGGAACGCCTGCAGCTTCGAGCAGCGTGGGCGCAACGTCGATCAGACCCACAAGCTCGGAAATCTGTTGCGCACCACGGAAACCCGGACCGTCCATGAGCAACGGCACGCGGATGGAGCTGTTATGGGTGCTGCGCTTGTACTCCTGGTTGCGGGTCATAAAGTGACATCCGTGATCGCTGAGAAAAACAAAGATTGTGTTATCGGCGAGATGCTCCTCATCGAGGATGCGGCGAACGCGGCCGACCGAGGCGTCGATGGCTTCAATGCAACCGTAGTAGTCCGGCAGCTGCGCCTGCCATGTGCCGGGCAGTGCACGCAGATCGCCTGGCACCGTAGCGTTGGCGAAGCGCTCCACGGAGCCCCTGGGACCGATCGGACGGTGCATATCGTTCTGCTGGTGTGGCTCGATCTGCGAGATGAAGAGGAAGAATGGTTTCTCCTGCTTCTGGCGCAAGAAGCGTTCCGCGCGATCGGTAATGAAGTCGACGCGATACTCGTCCTGGTAGGTGATCGCTTTGCCGTCGCGGTCCCAGATGGTTCCTTCGTAGGGATGCGAGGTGAGCTCGATCACATTCGACCCCTCCCACAAGTCGAGAAAACCGCCGCGGAACTCTGGCTTCACTGCGCCCGGGCCCCCACCGTCCGCCTCATCATTCGGAGCGAGGTGCCACTTGCCAATCAGGTTTGCGGTGTAGCCGGCTTTGCGCAACTCTCCGGCAAGCGTCGGGAGAGTTTGGCCGAGCGCAAGGCCATTGTGCCAAACACCGGTCTCCGTAGCGTAACGGCTGGTGAAAAGCACCGACCGTGAAGGAGCGCAGAGAGGCTGGTTCGTGACCGCATGAGTAAAGTTCTTGCCACAAGACGCCAGCGCATCGAGATTCGGCGTCCGCGTCGAGCCATTGTGGCCGTTCGCTCCGACAAAGTCCCAACGAAACTGGTCGGAGAGATAGAGAATAATATTCGGTGGCACCGGCGGCTTGTCCGGCGTGGCATTCTTCTTAGCCGCGTCAGCGGAATCCGGAACTGCGGCCGCCAGCGCGGCTGCCACAGAACCCTTGAGGAAAGTCCTTCTGCTATCCATGTGCCATCTACTCCATATTCTTTTTTCGCAGACCTATCTCACCAGCATCCTCGTGTACCTCGGCCTTGGCCCGGCAGCGGCGGTCGTGCTTGGCGTTAAGTACGCCATCACTACACTCGCGCACTCCAGGATTCCCTGGGACGAGCCGTTATACCGCTTTACTGCTCTCCATCCTATCGCCTGGGTCGTTGAGCGGGTCATCTCACCCTGGCGAGAGCTTCTTGCTTCCTCTCGTTGCAAGATCTGATTGATAGACCTGGAAGCTATGCAACACTCCGGAATCGTGAACGAGGCGGACGGCTACGCCGATGACCTTCTACCCAGAGCTCGCGGTGAAGCCGATCAGCTGATCGATCAGGCCCATTCCTGTTCCGATGGCAAGGTCAACCGCGCCCAGGGAGACAGTGCACGATTCGCCGCCGTCGCCGCGGAATACAGTAAGACTCTTCAGGTCACAAGCACCCGCGTTTATCTCGAGGCGATGGAACTTATCCTTCCCAGGTTGAAGAAGCTCATCGAATACAGTGTTCCGCGTTAGAGCTGGTAGTCCGACCGGTGCGAGGGTTTTTCAGGCCGGTCTTCAGTTTGTTGCTCACTTCTCTGGTGACGCGAGAAGAAAGAGCATGCTTATGCTCTGCAAGGAAGTTGCCGGCTTCGACTGGATGCTTCTTCGCCATCTCACGTAAGGCCCAGGAGAGAGCCTTGATAACCATGTCGTCCCTGTCTGGCACAAGCAGCGCGCAGATTCGCGCCACTCTGCGAAGGTCGTTGGGATCTCCGCGCCGGCTCAAGGCAACGGTGCTGACAAGCGCAGCGCGTCTCCACCAGCAGTCTTTGCTTCGAGCCCAGGCGGCGACCAATTTGTCGGGGAGTCTGCCCTCCACCCACATGGGGCCAGAAAGCAACATTGCGAAACTGTCGACCGCAGACCAGCTATTGAGTTCTTTCCCGAACGCCAGGAGATCGCCCGTCGTAAGTTGTTCCCAGGCGAGCCTGTGATGACTGACGATTTCGTACGAGAAAAATCGCAGGAGATCGGAGTTTTCCCTGAGCAACTGCGAGGCCAATTGAACCACGTTTTCAGGCGCCGCACTTGCGATTCGACGTGAGAACTCCCTCCGGATGGCTCGCACCGCCGGGGTGTTCGCTACAGGTAAGTGCGCTATCCGCGAGTGGATCTCCCTGGAGAGGCGCACGGTCTCGGACGAGTGTTTCATTTTGCTTGTTCCCTCCTCCCGCAGCCCGTTTCGAGCATCCCGGAAGCGCCTGGCATAGAATCGTACAACTGAAAGATCGCTAGGGTTGATCAAGAATCGGACAGCACTCCCATGAAAAGCAAGGCCGACGCTGGTTTGTATGTGCTGCTGATCGTGTTCGCTACGCTCAGCATGGGCTACTACATCGCCGGCGCCCTCGCACTGCGGGAAGAGTTCTTCCATGCCGGCCGCTATGCCCGCACGCCGTTCGACATCAGGGATTACGGCGAAACCCTCACAGATGTTCGCAAAGAAGGTACAGCCGCCGGCTTATCCAACGGGGACTTTCTGCTGGCAATCAACGGAGTACCGTTCACCGGCGAATCTCAGCTCCACGACATCCGGGTGCATTTCAAGCCTGGCCAGACGATCAGTGTTTCCGTCCGCACACCGGCCGGCCAGGTGCGAGAGGTGCAGGTTCGTTTGGCCTCCCGCCAAGGTCCCCGCTGGTCTCTGGGCCGCGACATTACCTTTCTCACCCCGATTTTCGGAGTGCCCCTGCTCGGGCTCCTTATCGGATACTGGGTAGTTGCTGCACGCCCACGAGATCTGAATGCATGGCTCGTCCTTCTGCTGCTCGCATTTCCAGAGACGGCCTACGGCGATCTTGATTTTAGCTTCTGGCCAGAACCCTGGTACGCGTTGCTGGACCTGTGGAATGTGATGGTGCAGGTCTTCGTCCTCCCCGCGCTCTTGTGGTTTGGTTTCCTGTTTCCGGAGCGCTGGCGAGCGGACCTTCGCCTACCATGGTTCAAGTACGCCATCCTGGCGGCCAGCTCCGGCGCTTTTGTTTTGGAACTTGGCTTTTCTGCGGCAGGACACTTTTCTGTTCAATCCATCCGCTCTCTTTCGCGCCTGCAGATCTGGACCCATCATGTTTTCTCCTGGCTTACGGTGACCTGTGTTCTGCTTTTCCTCACGGCGGTTTTCGACAAATTACGCTCCGCATCCACGGCAGATGCTCGACGGCGATTGCGGGTATTGGCCATCGGCAGTGGCTTGTCGCTCGGCCCGCTGATCATCATCTTCGCCGTGGTGCCCTTGTTCGGGATGGACCCGCATCATGGAAATTGGTTCTCCGCGGTCGTCCCGGTGCTGGCGATCTTTCCACTTACCCTGGCCTATGTTCTGATCGTTCAACGGGCCATGGATGTCCGCATCCTGCTTCGCATGGGCACGAAATATTTGCTGGCCCGCGTCACAGTAGTGACGGCTGAGATAGCGCTGGTTGCTTTCCTCCTCCTGCGATTTATCGTTCCGATGATGCAGCGCAAAGAACATCAACTTTGGAACCTGGTACTGCTTGCCGTATGCATTGCCGTTTTGTTTCAGGTGTTTATTTTGCGGGACAGCTTCAGTCAGCGTCTGCAACGCTGGCTCGATCGAAAGTTCTTTCGCGAGGCGTACAACAGCGAGGTGGTACTCAGCGAACTTTCTGAGCAGGTACGTCAGCTAACCGACACAAAAACGCTTTTCGACATAGTTCTTCGGCGCATCTCAGAGGTTCTGCACGTTTCGCAAATTGCCATTTTGCTGCGCAGCAGCAAGGTGTTTCATCTGCAGCAGGCGTTGGGCATGGACTTCGGTGGCCCCGTCGTTCTTGCAGAAGAATCGGCGACTGTCCAGAATTTGTTGCGAACCAATCGGCCTGCAACCGTATACCCCGATCGTCCTGAAGAGTGGTTTGCGGACGCCGGTGCAGAAGAGAAAACTCTGCTGCGGGAAATCAATGCCGAGTTGCTGCTGCCCATGTCCGGGCGCGCGGACCTATTAGGGTTGATTGCCCTGGGACCAAAGAAGTCAGAAGAGCCCTACACGCCGACGGACCTGCGCACATTGCAATCGGTGGCCGCGCAGACTGGGCTGACACTCGAAGTTGCCGAACTCGTACGAACGCTCGCAAACCAGGCAGCAGAACGCGAGCAAATGAACCGGGAGATCGAGATTGCCCGCGAAGTTCAGCAGCGGTTGTTTCCCCAGAGTATCCCTCGGATTGCAGGTGTTGGTCTGGCCGGTACGTGTCGTCCCGCATCCGAAGTTGGCGGCGACTACTACGACCTGATTGAGATGGAAAACGGCCATCTTGGCTTTGCCATTGGCGATGTCTCGGGAAAGGGTATTTCTGCATCGCTCATCATGGCGAGCCTGCGGGCTTCGCTCCGCGGCCTAATTCTTGACGATCCCGGCGATCTCGCCAACATGATGCAAAAGGTGAATCGGCTGGTGTATGAGGCCTCATCGAGCAGCCGCTACGCAACCTTCTTCTTCGCGACTTTCACTCCTCAGACTCGAGAGTTCCGCTACGTCAATGCAGGTCACAATTCTCCCGTGCTGCTGAAGCAAGCCTCAGGAGAGCTTAAGCGGCTTGAAGCTTGTGGCCCAGTCGTTGGGATGCTGCCATTGGCTTCGTATGAGGCGCGGGCCCTGATCCTGGAGCCCGGCGATTTATTGATTGCCTACACCGACGGAATCAGCGAGGCCATGACGGCCGAGGACGAGGAGTGGGGAGAAGACCGTATGCTCGAAGCAGTGCCGCGGCGGGCCACTGCTTCGGCCGCAGAGGTTCTCGAGGAAATCTTCCGCGCGGCCGACGAATTTACCGCCGGAGCGGTCCAGCATGACGACATGACGCTGCTGGTGATGAAGCTGGCGAACTGAAAACCCCGTTCAACCCGCGCTTGATTTAGAGTAAACCGACACGGAAGTGATCAAATGCCGGGCATACTCCGCTTCGGAGTCTTTGAACTTGACCGCGACGCC
Source organism: uncultured Acidobacteriaceae bacterium (assembly GCA_963840675.1). Lineage (GTDB taxonomy): Bacteria > Acidobacteriota > Terriglobia > Terriglobales > Acidobacteriaceae > PALSA-350. The sequence continues at coordinate 165,871 of CAWJAB010000035.1, read as the reverse complement.
ATGGAGTTGCGCAGAAATGGCGTGCCCATCCGTTTGCAGGAACAGCCCCTCCGGGTCTTGGCAGCTCTCGTGGAACGGCCGGGCGAGATTGTCACGCGAGACGAGCTGCAAGAGCGGATTTGGGGAAAAGAGACGTTTGTCGACTTCGAACAGTCGCTCAACAAGGCCGTTAACCGGGTGCGCGAGGCGCTCAACGATGAAGCTGGTCAACCTAAATACGTAGAAACAGTTCCGCGCCGGGGATACCGGTTTATCGCGCCAGTGACCGGACTGCCGATGGAACAACCTCCGGCGCTGCAGAGTCCAGTTCCCGAGGCGGTGCCGGCTCAGCCTGCACTTCATCGGAAGCGCATCGCCTCCATCGCCTTACTGGCTGCATTCTTGGTGGTAGCTCTCGGGATCGCCACCTTCTTATTGGGGAGACGGCCGGAAGAGACCAAGGCGGTGGAAACCAAACACATGGCTTCGGCTGCATTCTGCTGCCCCACGCTTTCGCGCGATGGCAAGCTGCTCGCTTACGTATCCAGTGCCGGCGGTGGCGTGGTACACATTTGGGTGCAACAAACCGCAGGAGGCCAGGCGATCCAGGTGACCAGCGGTTCTGAAGGGGAATTGGGTCCGGATTTCTACTCCTGACGGCACCCAGATCACGTTTGTCTCCGGGAGCGGAAGCATTTACATTGCACCGGCTCTTTCCGGTGAACCGAGGCTAATCGCGAAGGCCCATGCAGGCTACCCTCTTTTCTCGCCCAATGGCGAGAAGATTCTCTACTGGGAGGACAACGAAGGGGCGGCCGACAACAAAGCCATGATCGTTTCCGTCGACAGCGGTGAGTCAACCTCCCTGAACGTAACTCGCGACTTCCTGGTGCACTCCCGGCCGCTTTGGTCACCAGATGGGGATGCAATCATCTTTTATGGTGTCCGCAAAAACGAGCCAGACAAGCCGGATGAGTGGTGGGCAGCTCCACTAACGGGTGGCGCACCCACCTCCGTACGCCTGCCTGGTGAGGAGCAAGGCGTTTCGGGGAGTCCGTGCGCGCGTGGATTCGCGGCAAGGATGGAGCGGAGTGGATCATCTACTCGGTGGCGCACGGCGAGCTTTGGCAGCTGTTCCGTCTTCGCGTTTCCAGCCAGGGCCAGATTTCCGGGAAATCAGAATTGGTCACTTCCGGTACCGGCCGCCTTGGCTACGGCCTTTCAGTTTCGGACGATGGAAAGCTCGTCTACGCAACCCAAACATTTCACAGAGTCGATCTACGAGATTCCGATTGACAGCCGGGGACAGAAATCAGGCCCCACTGTTCAACTCCCTCTTCTCGAAGGAGTTGACTACCGTTCTCCTTCGCTTTCCCGGGACGGAAGGTGGCTAGCGTACGACGCCCGCGTTGCGGGCGAATCGAACTCCATCCGGCTGAAAGACTTAATCAGCGGTGCGGACCGGCTTCTCGACGATAGGGGGCGTCAATCTGGCGCAGCCGGAGAAACCACGATCTCGCCCGACGGATCGAAAGTCGGTTTTGAGCGTGATTGCAAAAGCGGCAAATGGGCTAACGATGGGGCACCCCTCCCTTGCAGCTTCATTATTCCGGCCGCAGGTGGAGAACCGGAGCAGATTTGTGAATTCTGTACCCTGCGGGGATTTTCATCCAACGGCTCTGTCGTTCTGATCCAACAATACAACCGCAACGGGAGCAACCAACCGCTTAACTCGATTGCCGCGATCGACCTTAAGTCGAAAACCAAAAAGGGATTTCTGGGTGCCCACGATAGGGCGGTGTATCACGCTTACTTTTCCTGGGACGACCGCTGGGTGGTGTTCAAGAAAATTCTCGATGCCCTAAAAAGTCAAATCATCATCGCTCCGGTACGGGGCGGCGTTGCCGGCAAGGAAGCGGAGTGGATCGCAGTCACAGACGGACAGTACGACGACGATAAACCCCAGTTTTCTCCCGACGGCAACACGGTGTATTTCCTTTCCGCCGCTCGCGATGGCTATCTCTGCATCTGGTCCCAAAGGCTGGATCCAGTAACCAAGCGGCCGGTCGGCGTCCCCATCGGCTATGAGCACTTCCACAGCTTGACGCAGCGAAATCTCAATCCTTACGGAGGAATGCATATTTCAGTCGAATCTCACCGTCGCCCGCGACAAGATGATGGTCACCCTGCCCCAATTCGGAGGGGATATCTGGATGACGCAGATCGAGTAGACATCGCAGACAACGCCTGCGGTGCGTGCGCTACTGGCCAAGTGAAACCTGCGCCGACGGCGCACTGGGCGAGGGCGAACCGCCAAAGCGGCTTGCCATCTGGTGGGCCTGCCCCTCGATGAAGTGGAATTGGCTCTGGTTCATTGCTTCGTAGTCCTTCCGGTCCCAATTCCCTTTCATCACTCCCCGCGGTGTGTGAGCGTTATCACCCAGGAGCAGATGTCCCACTTCGTGGGCGACGGCATAAGCCAGAACGGTATCCGAGGGAACGTTTGCCTCGGCGGCCGCGTCCTGGATCCGTTCCATAAAGATGGACGCGTAGATTCCGCCCTGATGGTCGGCCATGGACTGGCCGAGCGGCGCGCGAAGCACGCTGTCCTTGGTTTTTGATCCCCCGGCAACCACCCGGACCACCAGGTTCCGGATAAGTCCGCCTTGACCTTCGCAGGACACCGCAAGACTTCCCCGGCAAAGCTCGACCTGGACGGAGAGACCGGCGCCGGTCAGGATCTGCTGGGTCAGCGCCACGACTTTGTGCAGAGATTCCGGTTTCAAATCGGCGTAATCGTAGACCTTCACCTGGACGGCGGAGGACTGGGCTGTGAGGGTTTTGGCGGTCCCGGCCAAGGCCAGGAAAAGAAAGAGAATCGAGCAGCTTCGGTTTGACATGCACCGAAACTGCGCTGAATATCAGGGGATCAAAATGGCCTGAGACGGACTTGATCGTGACTTCTAAATTCCCAGGCATGACGAGCTAAAATGCTCATTCCGGAACAGATACACTCCTACCTCCCGGGATATGTCCCAGCCGAAAGAGGCTTCCTTTGGAATTAGCTAGCGGTGCGAAAGATCTCGAATCCAGATGTCAGTGAATTCCATGTTGCCATGACCGCCGGCGTGCAGTTGCAAGGCGATCTTGCCATCGAAGGAGGTCGGTTTGGGATCGGTGAAGTCCACCATGGGCACACCATTCAGGCGGGACCGATAGCGGTTTCCGTCGACCTCGACGAGGTAGTCGTTCCACTCGCCCATCCGGACCACGCCCTCATTTTCCGGCGCCGGCCAAACCACCCACCCGCGCCCATCCTCCGCATAGACCCCTGCCGTGTGATGCATCATTTTGCAGTCGATCTCGAACTGCATACCCTGGGTCACATCCGCAGTTCCCGGTTTGAATGCGGAATGGAAGAAGACTCCGCTATTGCCATCACCCACGCACTTGAAGCGTAGCGACAGCTGAAAGTCCTTGTAGTCCTTCTCGGTCTGCAAGTAACCGTAGTCCTGGGTAAGACCCTTCCCGTGGAGCAACCCATCCTCTACCGTCCAGCTTTCTTTGCCGATTTTCGTCCAACCGCTCAGGTCGGCGCCGTTGAAGAGCTGGATCCAGTCTTCACCAGGCAGCTGCGCCTTTTGCTGGCCAGTGACGACAGAGCACAACACGGCAAAGACTGAAAGCCCGAAAGCCACTTTGCGGAGCGCACGCGAGTTACGAGGATCACGGAAAGGCATTTGTGTAGGTCGTCGGGGAATCAAGAGCGGTGTTGGGGGAAATTCTATCAGCCGTTGCTCTCCCGGCTGGGAACTCTTGCACCGGCTTGCTGGTTTAGAGAACCAGCGATCAGGTGATTTCGCTCCTGCCGATCAGGTAATAGAGGGAGACGGCCACCAGCACGAATCCCGATCCTGCTAACGCCGTCGAAACCCCAAAGACGGGGATGAGTTTGCCTATGGCCAAACTGCCTAGAGGCATCCCCGCACGAAAGGCCAGGTTGTACACGCTCATCACCCGTCCCCGCATCGCATCGGTGGCTATGAGCTGGACCAGCGACAACATGAGCGAGGCGGAGGCCATGACCGCGACGCCTCCCAGGAAAATGAACAGGCAGGAAAGGGGAAGCCACTTGGAAAGAGCAAAGGCAGCGGTCACGAGCCCCAGAAAAGCCAGAATCAGCACGGTGAGGCGCTGCTGCCCCTTCCACTTTTCCATGGCTGCCACGATGAGGGCGCCACAGATCGAGCCTGCTCCCGAGAAGACCAGGAGCAGTGTGTAGGTTTCGGGACCTTTATGAAAGATGGTCTTCACGAAGACAGGTAAGAACGCGGTGAGCGAAAATCCGAATAAGGTAGTGCAGAACGCCAATACCACCAGCCCACTCATGCCGGAGCGGCGTCGTATGAACCGAATTCCCTCTCCCATGCTGGTCATAACCCGGTCGCGCGTTTTAGGCGGCACAAATTTGACGTGAATCATGAAGAGGGAAACGATCACCGCAAGGTAGGAAATCCCGTTCAGAGTGAAACACCAGGTTGGGCCGAACAGAGCGTAGGTCAAGCCTCCGATAGTCGGGCCGAGGATGCGCGCCAGGTTGAACTGGATCGAGTTCATGGCAATCGCGTTGGCCAGGTCGTCGGGACCAACCAGCGTGGGCAACAGCGCGGAATAAGCTGGACCCCCAAAAGACTGCCCAAGTCCCACGATGAACGAGAGGGTCAGAATGTGCCAGACTTGCACGACATGGGTAAAGAACAATAGCGCCAGCAGGAAAGCGCATGCCATCTGGATGTACTGCGAAGCGAGCAACATCTTTCGCCGGTCCATGCGATCCGCGAAGACGCCGCCAAACAGGGAAAACATAATGATGGGAAGCTGTCCCAGGAAGAGATCCAAACCCAGATAGAAGGGGTCTTTGGTGAGAGCGTAGACCAGCCAGCTTTGGGCGAATTGTTGCACGAAGGTGCCGATGGTGGAGGCGCATGCCCCCATCCACATAAGGCGGAAATCACGATAGCGAAACGCTCTGAAGATGCGCGCGAGGAAGGGAAAGGGTGCGCTTACCGGAAGGGTGGCGCCGGCCTCTGGTTGCGAAGCACCTGTGGGGTGTTCGCTCATAAAACAATGCGCTTACAACAACAATAAGAGTTAATCACGCACCCACCGGGATAGGACCGAGCACTGGTCGCAGTTTATCCCAGAAACGGCCAAGGCCGCCGCGCGGCGGACGCTGTCGTCAGGTGAAAGCCGGATCGGATGCGGGAAGCTAGCGTTTTGCCATCTGCAAATCACCGTTCTTGGGGCCGGCAATCAATTGGTTCGTCGAGAGATACGCCCGCATGATGCCCCGTCGCCCGTGCGCGTCGCTTTGCGTGGCAATATGGATCCATTCATGGATGAGCACGTGGGCAATCGCCTGCATCATCGCGTACCGCCGGTCCGTTTTGTTCAGGCTGGCGACGGCGGGACGGAGCACCTGGGCGATACGGGTGCAATCGATGGAGACATAGGGCTGAATTTTTCCGGAAACCAGCGGCACCCAGCCGAGCGGGCCCGTCAGTTCCGGGCGATTCGTCTGCGGGAGCACATCGCAGCGGCCTAGTAGCTTGACGGAGATGATATGTGAGAAAGTGACCCCCCGAAGGTCCTCGTTTCCACGAACCAGGACGGCGGCTTTGTCCAACGCAACGCCGTTTGACAACTCGCCGTCACCGCTGGCCAGATCGGCGCGCACTATTTGAAACAACGACGGCCACATATCCTCGCTCACCTGTGGTTGCGCATAAAAGACGACCGCCGTACCTGATTGCTGCGCATGCAACGCAACTGCCCAGGTCCAGACCAGAAGCAACGGAAGGACAAGCGTCGTTCCATGGGATTGGCGATGCGGAAACCAGAGTACGCTCATAAATCGAGTTTCCGCCCGCGCTGGACATGCGTCCAATAGATTGTTAGCATCAAGACGATCTCAAAAGGAGATGGCACAATGGAAGTTCGGCAACTGCAGACATTTTGTGCTCTTGCGGAAGAGTTGAATTTCACGCGCACTGCCGAACGAGTGCACACCGTGCAATCGAATGTAACGTCGCAGATCAAATCACTCGAAGCCGAACTGGGATCTCCGCTTTTTGACCGGTTAGCGAAACGTGTGGTGCTTACTGAAGCCGGTCATCGCTTCCTTCCGTTTGCCGAGAAGGCACTAGCCGCGATGGAGCAGGGCTATCGTGTCGTGAAGTTTGGCACAGAGCCCGCCGGCCCATTACACATCGGCGCGCCCGAGAGCGTGCTCACTTACCGCCTGCCGGAAGTGTTGAAGGTTTTCAGAAAGAGGTACCCACAGGTGGAGATTATCTTCCGCCCCGATTCTGACAACAGGATGGCTGACGAACTGGAGAGCGGCAGAGTGGACCTGGCCATCAGCATGTCGGACTCGATCAACGGGGAGCAGCTGAGTTCCATGCGCATGCGTTCAGAAGACATTTATCTCTTCTGTACGCCGGAACATCCGCTTTGCTGCGCCAGGAAAGTGTATCCAAAGGATCTTATCGACCAGACTCTGCTCTTGACTGAGGCTGGCTGCGGATATCGCAAGAAGCTGGACATGCAGCTGGCTGCGGTCAACGTGAGACCGCAACACGTTACGGAGTTCTCCAGTGTCGAGGCCATTAAACAGTGTGTGCTCGCGGGGATGGGGATCGGTCTTTTGCCGGAGGTCGTGATCGCTTGCGAACTGAGAAAGAAACAGTTCGCGGTGATGAACTGGCACGGCGCAAAGATGAGCATCGCAACCCATATCGTCTGGCACAAAGACAAGTGGCTTTCACCCGGCATGCAGGCATTCCTGAACGTCGTGAAAGCCAGGCTGCAGCAGACATCGTCGCCGATGCTGGTGCAGGAGCGTGCTATTTAAGACTGCGCACCTCAGCGGTTTTCTAAATACTCAATCGCACGGCGCAGCACCTCGCGACGGGCTTCCCATAGCTCGGGATGTTGCGCACCCATGAACATCGGAAAACGGCGGCGTGCGAGATCGCGGTTTGACCAGAACGACTGGAATATAAGAACGCGCTGCTGCAGCTCCCGAAAATCGGCTAACTCGAAGCCTGAAGGTACTTCAGGATGGGGGGCGAGCAGTTGACGCTGCAGGTAGTCGGCATTACCCCACAGTGCAACAGCGAGCGCGGTGCAGCGCCGAGTCCGAGCGTCCGCCTGTATCGCATCTTCTCGTGCAAACGGCCGTTGGAACCGCGAATCAAACTCTTGCTCGTCCATCGATGCACTCCCGCTCGGCAGGCTGATTGTTTTAACTTCCCGGTGATGAGGAGCTTCATCCATGCGACCCAGGGAAAGCCGGCGTCGAGAGCAGTGACTCTGCGCCTTATGGGATTCCCGTTGCCAGGAGATACCTCCGGCTTTACAATGGCCCCGGTTTCGATTTCCCTTCCAGTTGCATCCCCCGCAACGATCGCCGATCGGGCCTCTACTCAAACCCTGTCTCAGGAGTCAGACATGCCATCGAAGCTTAAACTTAGTCGCACCCTCATCTCCCGCAGCCACTTTTCCCTGTTGGTGCTTGCAGGGCTCCCTCTCGCCGTGACCAACGTCGCCTCGGCCGCGATCCTCTGCGTCAACCCTGGCGGTAAGTTCGGTTGTAAGTCCACCATCTCCGCCGCCGTCGCCGCCGCTTCCGCCGGCGACACCATCGTGGTGGCCCAGGGCACGTATAACGAGCAGGTTACCATTACGCAATCGCTCTCCCTGGTCGCCCTGCCCTACACCCAGCCGGTTATTAACGCTAAAGGAAAATCCAACGGCATCTTTGTGGACGGCCTGGCCGCCACTCCTAACCCCGGGGTAGCCAACGTGGTCATCTCCGGCTTCACTGTGCGCGGCGCGAACTTCGAAGGCATCCTAGTCGTGAATGCCTCGAACGTTACCATCCTGGACAACCATGTACTCGAGAACGACAAGACCCTTGACACTTCTGCCGGCACCTGCCTCGGCATTCCAGGTTTCGAGACCAGCGAACAGGATGACTGCGGCGAAGGCATCCACCTTATGGCGGCCGACCACTCCTCGGTCATCCGCAACCTGGTCGAGAACAACTCCGGCGGCATCCTCATCACCGACGAAACCGGCCCCAACACCAACAATCTGATCAAGGGCAACACGGTGCGTGACAATGCCTTTGACTGCGGAATCACCTTGGCCAGCCATCCTCCAGCCAACGCCTCGGGACCCATCATGGCGCTGCCTTATGGCATCATGCACAACGTGATCTCGCACAACGACTCTCATCACAACGGCCTTGGACTGCCCGGCGCCGGAGCGGGCGTCGGCATCTTCGCCCCCTTCCCCGGCACCATCAACACGGCCAATGTAGTCGCCGGCAACGAACTGTACGGCAACGGCCTGCCCGGCGTTACCATGCACAATCACGCCTACGCACCCTCCCCGGCGCCCGGGGTCAATCTCAACGACAATATTATTGTCGGCAACCACATTTACGGGAACGCGGCCGATACCGAGGATGCAGCGACCTCAGGACCAACGGGCATCAACATCTTCTCGCTGGCGCCCATAACCGGTACGGTAATCGCGCAGAATACCTTCTCCGACGAGTCGATCAACATCGCCTTCAAAGCCCCCAGTGGCTGGCTCACCGCCCACTTCAACGACTTCAACGCGCACGGCATTGGCATCGAAAATCTCGGCACCGGGCACATCGACGCTACCGAAAACTGGTGGGGTTGCATTACGGGCCCATCCTCCAAATGCAGCTCTGTAGTCGGCTCCGGCATATCCTTTATCCCCTGGCTCATCCGGCCCTTCGACATCAACCCGGATGGCTACTGAGTTTGACTCGGTCCTGAACAAAACCGGCCGCAGCGAGTGCTGCGACCGGCTTTGTTCGCTGTAGCCATTTCGGCTACACTGGCTCCAGAGGAAATCATGCGTCAAATTTCACTTCGAGAGTTCAGAACTCGCGGTTCGAAGGCGCTCAAGGCGGTTCCGCAAGGAGAGACCGTACTGCTATCCGGTCAGCAGGGTCCAGCCTACTTCCTGGTACCTGTTCTTGGAGATGTAGCCATGGAGGACCGGGAACTGCGCCGTGCCATAGCGAGGGCCAGCCTGCGTGAGAGTTGGGTCCATGCCAAGGCGTCTGGGTTGGACCAGATGAACGAAGAGGAGATCGATCAGGAGATCAAGCAGGTCCGCAAGGTTCCGAAACGCCGGAAGGCCAAGTGAGGCTTGCTGTCCTGGACACAAACATAATCGTCTCCGCCGGCATAAAGCCTGAAGGCGCGCCTGCGAAGCTCATCATGGATTGGGTTCTGGACGGACAGGTGCAGGTAGTCACCAGCCCTTTGATCGTCGAAGAATACCGGGCGATCGTACAACGCCCCAAATTTCGCCGTTTTGGGTTTCCTCCGCTTTGGCTGGAGTTTCTGATCGAAGAGGCCATGCGTCTCCCCGATCCCGAGAGTTGGCCTCATCCCGGACCGGACCAGAAAGACTTGCCGTTCCTTGCCCTGGCACACACCGCCGGCGCGTGGCTCGTGACGGGCAATGTTAAACACTACCCGGGAGAAATCAGGGAAGGGGTAACCGTACTCTCGCCCGCCGACTATCTGACACATCTGGTGAGAGGAGCGAATCGCCCTTAGCACTCATCGAAGCGCGATACCTACCCCGCAGGGTCGTAGTTCAGGTTAGGCCCCAGCCAGCGCTCGACCTCTGCTACAGTCATCCCCTTGCGTTCGGCGTAGTCCTCCACTTGATCGCGGCCGATCTTACCCAGGGCGAAATAACGTGATTCCGGGTGCGCGAAGTAGAGCCCGCTTACGCTCGAACCCGGCCACATCGCAAACGACTCCGTGATCATCATGCCGGTGTTCGCCTGCACATTGAGTAACTGCCAGAGCGGCCCCTTCTCCGTGTGATCCGGGCAGGCCGGGTACCCCGGCGCCGGCCGAATGCCGCGATACTTCTCCTGGATAAGATCCGCGTTGCTCAAGCCTTCTCCGCAACCGTAGCCCCATTCACACCGCACCCGCTTGTGCAGGCATTCGGCGAAGGCCTCCGCCAGGCGGTCGGCAACGGCCTCCGCCATGATCGCGTTGTAGTCGTCGTGCTTGGCGCGGAAACCATCACACAGCTCCTTGAGGCCGATGCCGCTGGTTACCGCGAACGCACCGATGTAGTCGGAGAGCCCAGTTTCCCTGGGCGCGATAAAGTCGGCGAGCGAGCGGCAGGGCTCGCTGCCTTCCCGGTTCGCTTGCTGGCGGAGAAAGTGGAATCGCTCCAGTACACCGCCCCGTGCGCCGTCGGTGTACAGCTCGACATCGTCGCCGACAGCGTTGGCGGGAAAGAAACCGTAGACACCGCGCGCCGTGATCAACTTCTTCTCGATGATGGCGTCGAGCAGAGCATTCGCCTCGGTGAAGATCTGGCGCGCCTGCGCACCGTAATCCGGATGCTCGAAGATGCGCGGGTAAATGCCCTTCAACTCCCAGGTGTGAAAGAAGGGCGACCAATCAATGAAGTCGCGCAGCGTGGCCAGGGGAAAATTATCCAGCACGCGCACCCCGGTAAACGAAGGAGTAGCCAGGTCTTCTGCGCGCCACTCAATCGGAGTCCGCCTCTTGCGCGCGGTCTCAAGCCCGACGAGCTTCTGCCGTGGCGCCAAGTGCGACTTGCGCAGCGCCTCGTAGTCGGCGCGATGCTGCGCCACAAACGCCGGCTTGTTCTCGTCACTCAAAAGACTGGTCGTCACCGGCACTGCGCGGCTGGCATCGAGCACGTGGACCACTGGCTCGCTGTAGTGAGGCGCAATTTTAATTGCCGTGTGCGCCCGGCTGGTGGTGGCCCCGCCAATCAGCAGCGGTAGTTTGAATCCCTGACGCTCCATCTCGCGAGCCACGTGCACCATCTCGTCAAGCGAGGGTGTGATCAGGCCGCTCAGGCCGATCATGTCCGCTTTCTCCGCCTTGGCGCGTTCCAGGATTTTCTCGCTGGGAACCATCACCCCCAGGTCGATGACCTCGTAGTTATTGCAGGCGAGCACGACCCCGACAATGTTCTTGCCAATGTCGTGCACGTCGCCCTTGACCGTGGCGAGCACGATCTTGCCCTGGGCCTTGACCTCCTGGCCCGCCGCAGCCATGGTCGCCTTCTCCGCCTCCATGAACGGAGTAAGGTGGGCCACCGCTTTCTTCATCACCCGGGCGGATTTGACTACCTGGGGCAGGAACATCTTGCCCGCTCCGAATAGATCGCCCACCACGCTCATGCCCGCCATCAGCGGACCTTCGATCACCAGCAGAGGACGGCCCAACTTGACCCGGGCTTCCTCGGCATCGAGCTCAATGTAGGTGTCGATCCCCTTGACCAGGGCGTGCGACAGACGCTCCTCGACTGTTCCGCTGCGCCATTCTTCGGTCTTTTTTTCGCTCACCGCGGCGCCGGCGCCCTTCAGCGTCTCGCCGTACTCCACCAGCCGCTCGGTCGCGTCAGGCCGGCGGTTGAGCAGCACGTCCTCGACCAGCACCTTCAGCTCAGGGTCAATCTCTTCGTACACCTCGAGCATGCCCGCGTTCACGATGCCCATGTCCATGCCGGCCGCGATGGCGTGATACAGAAACGCGGAGTGCATAGCCTCGCGAACTTTGTTGTTGCCGCGAAAGCTGAAGGAGATGTTGGAGACGCCACCGCTCACCTTGGCGTGCGGCAGGTTGGCCTTGATCCAACGGGTGGCGTTGATAAAGTCAACCGCGTAGTTGTTATGCTCCTCCATGCCCGTAGCCACAGTGAGGATGTTGGGGTCGAAGATGATGTCTTCAGGCGGAAAGCCGACCTCATCGACCAGGATGCGGTAAGCACGCTCGCAGATGCGGATCTTATCTTCGTAGGTCGCGGCCTGGCCCTGCTCATCGAAGGCCATCACCACCGCCGCTGCGCCGTATTTCAGTACCGTGGCCGCGTTGTGGCGGAATTTTTCTTCGCCTTCTTTCATCGAGATGGAGTTCACGATGCCCTTGCCCTGCAGGCACTTGAGCCCCGCCTCGATGACCTCCCACTTGGAGGAGTCCACCATGAATGGCAACTTCGCGACTTCAGGCTCGCTAGCCAGCAACTGCAGGTAGCGTGTCATGGCCGCGACGCCGTCGATCATGCCTTCATCCATGCAGATGTCGAGGACGTTGGCGCCATTCTCCACTTGCTGCCGGGCCACGCTGACCGCTTCTTCGTATTTGCCTTCTTTGACCAGCTTGGCGAACCTGGGCGAACCCGCCACATTGGTCCGCTCACCAATCATGATGAAGACGGCAGGCTGCTGGGTGAATGGCTGTGATCCTGATAAGCGGAGTGGCTTCGTCTCCGTGGCCTCGGCCACGCTCATGCGGCGCTCTCACTGTGGCGGGCGTAGGCTTCCTCACCGGCCGTGGTCTGCCACTTGCGCGGAGGCTGGCCTTCGAGCGCTTTGGCGATGGCCGCGATGTGCTCCGGGGTATTGCCACAGCAGCCACCGGCAATATTGATGAGCCCTCCGCGGGCGAAGTCGCCCAGGTATCGGGCCATGTCGTTTGGCCCCAGGTCGAACCCGGTCTCCGAAAGGGGGTTCGGCAAACCGGCATTGGGGTAGCACGAGATGGCCACGTTCGCCTTATCCGAAAGCTCTTCGAGAAATGGATACATCAGGTCGGGACCGAGCGAGCAGTTGAGCCCCACCGACAGCGGCTTCACGTGCTGCACCGCGTTCCAGAACGCCTCGGTGGTCTGCGCGGAGATGAGCGTCTCACCTCCACGCCCGACCGCAGCCGAAATCATGACCGGCAACTCCTTGCCGTCCTGATCGAACACTTCACGGATGGCGACGAGGGCTGCCTTGGCGTTGAGGGAATCGAAGATGGTCTCGACCAGCAGCAGGTCAGAGCCGCCGGCGATGAGGGCCCGCACCTGCTGCGCGTAGGCGGCCTTAACCTGGTCGAAGGTGACCACCCGGAAGCCCGGATCATCGGCATCGGGCGAGTTGGAGAGAGACACGGTCAGCGGACCGATGGCTCCCGCAACAAACCTTTGACGCGAGGTCTGGTTGCCCACGCGATCGGCCCACTCCCGGCACTGCCGCGCCGATTGCTCATTGATTTCCCAGGCCAGGTCACCCAGGAACTTGTCGTCGATGATCTTCTGGTAGAACTCGGGATCTTTGCGCCCGCCGTGCTCCCGGGGATCATCGACAAAGAATTCACTCTGGGTGATGCTGGTGGCGCCGAAGGTGTTGGTCTCAATGATGTCCGCGCCCGCCTCGAGGAACCGGCGATGGATGTCGCCGATCATCTTTGGCTGGGTCAGGGAGAAGAGGTCGCCGTTGTTCAGCAGATCCTTCTTCGAGTCTTTGAAGCGCTGGCCACGGATCTCTGCTTCCTTCATCCCATAGGTGCGGATGGTGGTGCCCATCGCTCCGTCAATGATGGCAATTCGGCTCTTGAGAATCTTTTCCAGAGGATGTTGGTGAGTTTTCGTCATGTCTTCCCTGATGGCCTGGAGCGTGTTCGGCCGCAATACTCCACTCTCATTATAGCGAGACACGGGGAGGGGTGAGGTCCGCTTGACGGACGCGGACCAACTACTGGCGTCCACATACCCGTCCAGCCGCGTGATCACCGTTGCACCAGTGCCTTGGGTCGCCGCGCTAGATAGCGGGCAAAACGAGGAAAGACCGAAATGAAAACCTTCATCATCGCGGGCATCCTGGCGGCACACAGTTTGGCATTGCAAAGCCAGGTGAAAGAGCACCCGATCCCCCGCCTGGTGCAGCAAGACGGCCGCTTTGCCCTGCTGGTGGACGGCGCGCCGTATCTCATGCTGGGCGCCCAGGCACACAACTCAAGCGACTGGCCGGCCACACTTCCGAAGGTGTGGTCCGCGATGGAATATCTGCATGCCAACACCCTCGAGATACCTATCTATTGGGAACAGTTCGAGCCGCAGCAGGGAAAGTTCGACTACACGGCAATGGACACGGTGCTCGCCCAGGCCCGCGAGCATCATCTCCATCTGGTGCTGCTCTGGTTCGGCACCTGGAAAAACGGCAGCCAGCACTATATGCCGGAGTGGATGAAGCTGCAGCCGGAACGCTACTTCCACGTGCTCAATAAGAATGGAGAGGCGGTCGACTCGCCCTCGCCGTTTGCCACGGCGTCGCTCGATGCGGACATCCACGCATTTACCGAGTTCATGCGCCATCTCAAGGCCGCCGACCCGGAGCGGACCGTGCTGATGGTGCAGGTGGAAAACGAAACCGGGACATGGGGGAGCGTGCGCGATTACTCTCCGGCGGCAGAAAAGCTCTTCGCCGGCCCGGTGCCGCCCAACGTGCTCCAAGCAATGAAGAAGGGAAAGACCTCCGCCAACTGGCAGGACGCCTTCGGCGCGGAGGCTGAGGTATGCTTCCATGCCTGGGCTGTGGCCACGTATGTGGGCAAGGTCGCCGCTTCCGGCAAGGCAGTCTACGGGCTGCCGCTGTACGTCAACGCAGCGTTGCGCGACCCGTTCAAGGGCGCACCCGGCAGCTACGAGAGCGGCGGCCCCACTGACAACGTGCTCTCTATCTGGAAGGTCGCAGCGCCCGCGATCGATATTCTTGCGCCGGATATTTACCTGCTCGATACCGCAAGCTACCTGAAGGTGTTGCAGCTCTATCACCGGCCAGACAATGCCTTGTTCGTCCCCGAGACCAACGGTTCGGCAAAGATAGCTCGCTTCTTTTTCTCCGCGCTGGGATTGCAGGCCATCGGGTACTCGCCCTTCGGCCTGGACTACACACGAGTTCATCCGCAGGAATCGACGGGAAATGGCTTTCTCGATCCGACGGCGCAGAACTACCGGCTCATCGCGCCCATGATGCGCGACATTGCTCGCCTGAATTTCCAGGGAAAGCTGCAGGCAGTCGCGGAAGAAGAGGGCGAGGTCACCCAAACACTCCATTTCGGAGCCTGGGATGCCGTCGTTTCCTACGGAGCTGTGCGGAATAGCCCCGCAAAGGGCAACCCCGAGCCGCTGGGCCGCGCCCTGGTGGCGCAACTGAAAGATAATCAGTTTCTGGTGACTGGGCTATTCTCCCGCGTAGATTTTCGTCCCGCGGAGGCAAACAAGCATCGGCAGTTTCTGCGCGTGGAAGAAGGCGCCTACGAGAACGGCACCTTCAAGTTCATGCGCATTCTGAATGGCGACCAGACCGATTGGGGACTCAATTTCTCCGACGAACCCGAAGTGCTGCGGGTTTCGCTCGCCACCTACTGAGCCTTCGCCCCCTGCTTCACCAGCCACAGCACCGCATTCTCAATCAGGGTGTTTTGGATTGGACTGGTAAAGATCTTGTCCCCGTGGCCCATATTGATGTAGAGCATCTTGTATTTCGTGTTGGTCCACACCACGGGAATGGTGCCACCCCTCAGAACATCCTTGATCCCGAGGGGGAAATTTTCAGGCGCCAATTTGAGCAGAACTTTCACGTCCTTGTTGAACGCCGGATTCGGATCCCACGAATACCACTCGTTGGAAGGCGATTCGAACGATTCCGGCAGGTTCTTGGCCACCGGGTGGTTGCGATCCGTCACCAGCAGTTCTGCCGGCAAGGGGGGCCAGCTGTTGTTGTCGAAGATGCCGCCGAGAAAGCTCTGATACCAGGGCCATCGGGTTTTTTTCTCGGTGTAGCCAACCGCGTGGAAACCGAGCCAGGCGCCGCCGTTGGTCATGTATTTCTGAAATGCTTGCTCTTGTTCCGGGGTATGCGGCTCGTCGTTTAACCAGATCACCAGCCTGCAGTTCTGAAGATATGAGTCGTTCAAATCCGCCCAATTGGTCGTCGCTACGAAGTTGAACTTGTCTTTCACTGCGATCGCAGTCAGAAACTTCAGTGCATCCTGCGCGAAGTGGCTATGATCGGGCTCGACATCTACCGCATAAAATGCGACCACCTTTGGCTCGCCGGACGCGGCATGAGCGACTGCATGGGAAAACATGGCTGCGGTGCAGACAACCAGGGCGAACATAGATTTCGTCATGAGCCGGGCCGCCCTCATTGCCTGGAGAGACATTTTAATGAAACATTACTATGATCGTTTGCAGGAATGCAAATTTCAATCTTCCGCTAACGAGGCCCGCTCCACCATGCGCCTGAATAGTCTGACCGTCCTGCTCGGTCTTTTGCTCAATGTGACGCCATTGACTGCAGCGAATCCCTCCGGTGAAGCGCAGGCAGCCACGGAGAGCGGGCCGCGCGGTATTGTGGTGAATCCATATACCGATATGGTCTACGCCATCACCGCATCCGCTGACACGGTGACGGCAATCAATGGCGTGACCAATGCGGTCACCGCAATCAAGGTGGGAAGCGGGCCCAAAGCGCTGGCGATCAACCCGGTAACAACCAGGTTTATGTCATTAACTCCGACAGCGGGACCATGTCGGTGATTGATGGAGCGAAAAACACGGTCACCGCGACGGTCGATGTGGGAGCTCTGCCCAGCGTGATTGCGTTGAACCCGGTGACCAATAAGATCTATGTCGCCCGAAGCTACGGCAACGGCTACATAACCGTGGTAGACGGAGCAACGAACATCCCGAAGTCAATCAAGGTTGAGGTGGAGGCCAATGCGATCGCGGTCAACACGAAGACCGACAAGATTTATCTGGTTGGCTATGAAGACCGAAGCGTGACTGTGGTGGATGGAGCAACCAACCTCGCCGGCAGGCTGCCTACGGGAACACACCTCTGGGAGATCGCAGTCGATGCGGTGAGCAATAAGGTTTACCTGCCGAACTCCGGCGATGCCAGCGTGACTGTGATCAATACCCAGGACAACGCGACAACAACGGTAGCCGCTGGAAGAATTCCCTGTGCGGTTGCGTTGAATGACGAAACCAACATGGCTTATGTGCTGAATTACGGCAGCGATAGTGTGACGGTGATAGATGCTGCCAGGAACTCAGTTACCGCAACCATCCCCACGGGGAGACGGCCCCAATCGATTGCAATCAACCCGAAGACGAATACCATCTATGTTGCAAATACCCATAGCCACAACGTGACGATTATCGATGGAAAGACCAATTCCGTGGTCGCGGTTGTGGAGGCAGGAGCGGGACCCTATTCCATCGCAGTCAATGCTGTCACCAACAAAATTTACGTGGCAAACAGGCTCAGCAACCAGGTAACGGTCATCGATGGCCGCACCAACCGGTCAATGCAGCTATAGCTCGTCAGGAACGGCCCGGTTTGTTGTGCCGCATTGCTTTGTGGATTCGCTTCCATTCCTCCTTGAGCTCGCGCGCCAGCCGCGGATCCTGCTTGCGTTCCTGAAAGCGCAGCTCCGCCTCCAGCTTCCTCTGATTTTCCAGTCGTTCCCGGTCGAGCAGGCCGTTCGAATTGCCGCCTCAACCTCACATCCCGGCTCGCCGCGATGACTACAGTCACGGAACCTGCACCGCCGCGCGAGTGTCTCGATATCCTCAAATGCCTGCCCCATGCCCTGGTCGCCGTCCCAGGGCTGAAGCTCGCGCATCCCTGGAGTGTCAATCACCATGCCGCCCCCGGGAAGCATGATCATCTGGCGCGAAGTGGTCGTGTGCCGCCCGCGATCATCGCCCTCACGCACCGGCTGCACGCGAAGTGCCTGTCCTCGGGCGAGCGCGTTGATGATCGAGGATTTCCCCACCCCTGAAGAGCCTATAAATGCTGCTGTTTCTCCTTGCGCGAAATACTTTCCCAGGGCTTCAAGACCTCTTCCCTCCCGCGCGCTGACCAAGTACACGGGTACGCCCAAGGCCACGTTCTCGACATCGGCGGCGCGCGCATCGGCATCGAGACACAGATCCGCCTTGTTGAGCAACACGGCGGGCCGCGCACCGCTATCCCAGGCCACCGTGAGATACCGCTCGATGCGTCGCAGGTTTAACTCGCGGTTGAGCGAGCTCACGATAAACACCACATCCAGGTTCGTGGCCACGATCTGTTCGCCCTGCACTCGGCCTGCGACCTTGCGGGAGAGCTTGCTTCTTCGCGGCAAAATACACTCGATGCGCGCCCGCCCCTCTTCTGGACGAGGCGCCAAAGCCACCCAGTCCCCAACCGCCGGAAGATCTTCCCGGTCCTCCGCCTGGTAGCGGATCTTTCCTGCAATCTCGGCCAGATACTCTCCGTCCTCGGAGCGCACCCGATGGAAGCCCTTGAGTTCCTCCACCACGCGTGCTGGGACCAGCGCTGCTTGCCCCAGATCTGAGAAATAACCCTCGAAAAACGAGTTCCACCCTAAGTCCCTGAGCTCAAGACTATTGAAAAGCATGGAGAATTCCTTCCACGCGAGCCCTGACCCTTCGCTGGTCAGCTCGCCGTTCTTCTGCAGTCAGAGGCTGCAGTCATCGTGGGCACACGACGGCCGTTGAGTGCATGAGGAAAGGAAGAAAGGCCGGAACCTGGGCGTTAGCGGAGCGAGGCGGAGACAGGCCTATTCTTCCGGGTGGGAATGGCAGACATAGGCGCCTCCTGACTAGAGTTTGTCCGAGCCGCTGGCTCAGACAAACGGAAAGATACACTTGCCTGGCAGATCCAGTCAATGGCCTGGTTCGCTACTTACGGAACGTCTCATTTCTGGAGCACATCGGCACGGGGCTGATAAGAACTGGCCGCCACTTTGCTGTTATCTTTTGGCTTTTCGTCCTGTAACATAGCGAATCTATACTTATGAGGCAGCCATGCCACTGAGTCTGATTCCGCGCTTTTGTGAAGACGTCTACGTCATTCATTGCCAGGGCCGCATCGTTGTCGGCGACGAGACCAAGTCTCTGGAGGCGGCGCTCGACCTGGGCGCGCGTGAAGTTTCGCGGCTGGTGCTGTGCATGAGCGAGCTTGATCGTGTGGACAGTACCGGAATCGGGCTGCTGGTGCGGTACGCTTCGAGGCTGCGTAAACGAGGTGGCGACCTCCGGCTGGCTGCCGCGCCGGCATTCGTTCTAGACCTGCTGAAGTTGACGATGCTTTCCGGCGTACTGCAGGTTCATGCGACGGAAGAGGACGCCATCGCGTCTTTTCTAAGACAGGCACCGGCCGAGAAAGCCCATGGGAAGCTTGGTCCTCGTGTGCTGGTTCTGGATCAATCGGCAGACCTGTGCACCTTTGTAAAGACTGTCTTGGCGCAACATGGCTTCGATGTAAGGTCGGCAAGCTACGTTCACGATGCCAGGATCCTGTTGCTGGTGGACAAAGTGGACTACATCCTTGTCGGTCCCGACAGCCCGCAACTCTGCAACGAGACGGTTTTGGGATCGCTGAGAGCGTTGGCGCCCAAGGCCGCCTCGCTGCAACTGGCTGCGGACTTCAAGACCCGTGATGCCCTCGATGCCAGTGAATCCTTGCTTCAACTGTTCCGCGCCTAGCGTTCATAATTGATGACCGTCGCTCCGTACCCAACAGAGCGTCACGGACTGAGCGTTCCGATGCCAGCCCACCTTAACCACTTCGAAGAGAATTGCCGTGGCATACGTAACAGCAACCCACACACACACTTCTTCGATGGGCAATTAGGACCATGCGCCGAGAAAGATGCCCATACATCTGGCGATGCTGGAAGTTCCACCAGTTGTAGGGAACAGCCAGTGTGGCTTCCCAGAGCAGGCTGACCAGCAGCATAAAGAAAAGCGTAAGGCTCAGGGCGCGCCAATTGATGAACCGCCGCGCGACAGGGTAAGAAAGTCACCGCCGGCAACAGCGCTCCCGCGACGAGGAACGTGAAGTAGCCGGGAAATCCGGCGCGATCGTCGGGAAGTGCCAGGTGCTTCTTGTAAAACCACGCGGCCCCAATCAGAATCGCGGCCAAAATCAATGACGTGGGATGAAATTGCAACAGGCGACCCACTTTCCTGGCTTCGCCAGGGTAATCGATCACGTTGTAGGCCGCCAGCCAGAACTCTCCAAGCCAAACATACAGAAGAAGGACGGCGTAGAAAGCCAGTGAAATAGAAGACATATTCTTCCAGCGGGACCCAGCGGCCCAGCGCGGGAGCAAGAATGCCCAGGGTTGCGCCGCGGTTGGGATAGTCGAAGAACCATTGAGCGAAAACAAAATCGAGCAGGAAGCCCAGCGGGACAAGAAGAGTGAGGGTCCAAAAGAACAGCACGCGCGGGATGTGCAATCCCTCGCTCGGTAGAAACCATACGGCAATAAGCCCGGCGGGAATGATAAAGAGGAGAAGGCTAAAGGTATACCCATGAGGTGTCGACGTCTGGTCGACGGGCATAAGCGGGGCCGGCTGGTGGACAGTTTCGAGAGTAATGACCGCAGGAATCACGATCATCGCCAGCATGGCAACAACAATCCAGGCGCAAACCGTGGGCTTGGGGAATCCGTGAGCGCGGGGCCGCGAGGCATGAGCCACCTCCAAAGGAGAGTATTCTGCTGTGGCAAGCAGAATGCTCTCCTTATCACCCCAGTACTGATTCACCGCACATCAAGGACGTCAAGCCTAACACGGCTTCACGCGGATAAGTGGGAAGCCGGAACCTCCCGGCTCGTTATCGCTGGTGCGGAACAATCTCGCGTGATCTGCGTCGGTTAGTTCGACGCGGAAGCTGACCACGGAGCCGTCCAGACGGTGCATATCGAAGGTCAGCTTCTCCGGCTCGAAGTTCAGGTTTTCCATAGGCCCGGCGGCTTGGCCGTCGACATGTGCACCGCTGTCGCCAGCATTGCGCTTGATCATGTAGAAGACGGCATTTCCGCTTGCCTGCCCGGCGTTCTCTTCGATGGTGAGATCAACGGTAGGAAGGTTGTTCTCTGTACCATGCCACTTGCCCGCTAGAGTACCTTGTGCGTAGGCGGCCATCGAGGCAGCCAGCGTGCAGGTGATGATGACGACGTTTTTCTTGAGGCTTGTCATGTGAGTTATCTCCATTTCTGGTTGGGGGCTTAGCGCTCGCGGCCGATGGCCGCAGTAGCGAGCGTCCCGCCCAGACCCATGGTTTCCACAGCGGTTGAGGGCACAATGACCATCGCCCCCTTCTCTTTCATCGCTTCGTAGAGCATGTTCATCGCGCGTAGGTGCAGGGCGCCGGGGTTGTCCCCATAGGTCCGTGCAGCTTCGGCAAACTTGACGGCGACCTGGGTCTCGGCGTCCCCGAGGATCAGCCGCGCCTGGCGTTCGCGTTCCGCCTGGGCCTGTTGCGACATGGCGTTTTCCAGGGCCTGGGGGATGCGGACGTCGCGAATCTCCACCGATTGAATGGTGATGCCCCAGGGGTTGGTCTTGGCATCCAGGATCAGTTGCAGTTGCTGGCCCATGCTCTCGCGCTCCGTGATCATCTGCGCCAGCTCGTGGCGGCCGATGGATTCACGGAGTGCAGTCTGCGCGCTCATGTTCACCGCATCGGTAAAGTTCTCGACTTCGAGGATGGATTTCTCCGCGTTCCAGACCAGCCAGAAGACAATCGCGTCCACGTTGACCGGTACCGTATCGCGGGTAAGCGTGGATTCGGCGGTCACGGTAGCGACCCGAACCCGCTGATCGACGAAGCGGCTGAGTGTATCGACCACCGGCACAATAAGAA
The DNA here is from genome assembly GCA_963840675.1 of uncultured Acidobacteriaceae bacterium. Classification (GTDB taxonomy): domain Bacteria; phylum Acidobacteriota; class Terriglobia; order Terriglobales; family Acidobacteriaceae; genus PALSA-350. Next base: position 144,282 of record CAWJAB010000035.1, on the reverse strand, counting down.
AGAGGCCGGGTCCGCGGAGGCCGCGGTACCGCCCAAAACGCAGGATGGCGACGCGCTGCCACTGCTGCACCACCTTGATCGAGAACAGGAGGTAGAGGCCAACGACGATACCGGCGATGAGCGCAGCCGGCGAATGAACGACGCGCCCGGCTACAACGCCGGCGGCGATACACACCAGTAAGGCTGCGATTCCTGGCGCGCTTATGTCTACCTGTGAGGTTCTGGTCATGCTGCTCATCGCCTGTCTCCTTTTGGCTTTACGGCTCTTCCCTGTTTTCCTTCATCCCAGCGATCGCGCAGAGCCATCATCAGTTCTTCCAAATTGAAGCCGCTTGCGCCGGCCTTGGCGGCAAACTCTTCGACCAGCTGCTCCAGGCCGCGGGAGCGCTCGATGGCATCGCGTTCGATTTTTTGCTGGGAAACAAAGGTGCCCGTACCCTGCTGCGTGTCGAGGATGCCGCGGATTTCCATTTCGCGATAGGCACGCATCACGGTGTTGGGATTGATTTCAAGGTCCACGGCAACCTGGCGGACGGTAGGCAGCTGGTCGCCGGGGACAAGGACGTCGATCGCAATCGCAGCCTGGACCTGGTCGATGAGTTGGCGGTAGAGGGGGACCCCGCTCTGCACGTCGAGCCGGAAAGCAAAGGCACGCCGGATTGGGGCTGAATTCTTCATCCAGTTGAATAATGTACTAGTGTACTAATACAAGTCAAGAGAAAAATAATCTGGCCAGCAAAATTGTGTTTCGGCGCACCAGGTGGCGGAGAACAGGCGTTTTTGCGAAAAGCCGCAGCTCGGGGCTGACGATCATATCTTGACTGTCAAGATGAGTCGGTGCTACCTTGATCCATCAATACATAGGAGCGGGCGTGGACGAACCGAATACCGACGTAATCCAGGGCACGCTCGATATGCTGATTCTCAAGACCTTGAGCCTCCAGCCCATGCACGGCTTCGGCATAGCCCGGCGGGTGGAGCAGGTTTCCCGGGGGGTGTTCAAAGTGAACCCCGGTTCCCTGCTCACCGCCTTGCAACGGCTGGAGCGCGCTGGATGGCTGGATTCGGAGTGGCGGCAAACCGAGAACTCGCGCCGCGCCAAGTTCTATGCGCTCACTCGTGCCGGGAAGAAACAACTGGAGGCCGAGACGGCCGACTGGACTCGCCGGGCGTCGGCGATCGCGCGGCTTTTGAAGGCGGAGGGCTAGCCCGGTGTCTTTCTGGCGCCAACTCGCCCGCGGCCTGAATGTCCTCGTCAACCGAAGAATCGCCGATCAGGATGTTACCGACGAGGTGGATCACTATCTCGAACAGGCAATCGCCGCATTGATGGCAAGCGGGCTCTCTGCGGAAGATGCACGGAGAACTGCGCGTCTGGAACTTGGCAGTCCTGCCGGTGTGCGTGATCAGGTGCGCTCGTCCGGGTGGGAGAACAGGCTAGGAACGCTACTCACCGATCTGCGCTTTGCTATGCGGCAACTGGTGCGCAATCCGGGCTTTGCCGTCGTCAGCACGGTGACGCTGGCGGTCGGCATCGGAGCGAGCACGGCGATCTTCAGTGCGGTGAATCCCATCCTGTTCAAACCGCTTCCCTACCCGCATGCCAGCCGGTTAATGATGATCTGGGAGATGAGAAGCGACGGCTCGCCCCAGCCCGTGACCTTCGGTACCTTCTATGGTCTCGCACAGCGCAGCCACTCCTTTGCGGCGATGGCAGTGATGAAGCCCTGGCAACCGACCATGATCGGAAGCGATCATCCGGAACGATTCGATGGCCAGCGAGTGAGCGAAGACTACTTCCGTGCGCTCGACGTGCTGCCCGGGCTCGGACGAGACTTCCAGTCCTCCGACGACCGTTTCCATGGTCCCAACGTGGTCATCATCAGCGACCGGTTATGGCGGCGCCACTTTGCCGGGGATCGGGCGATCATCGGTCGACAGCTCAAGCTTGACGACAACCTCTTCACTGTTATCGGCGTGATGCCGGCCTCATTCGAGAATGTACTGGATTCCTCGGCCGAGCTCTGGGCACCCCTGCAATATGACCCGACACTCCCCACAGACAGCCGGGACTGGGGTCATCACTTGCGCATGGTGGGCCGGCTCTCGCCCGCCATTGGCAGGGATCAAGCTCGGAATGAACTCACTGTGGCGCTGCATGCTCTGGCTCAAATGTATGCGAAGGGATACGACACGTCAGGTGGCGCGCCGGCCGGCATGGTGGTGAATCGCCTTCAGGATGACCTCACAGCGGACGTAAAGCCGGCGCTGCTGGCCATTCTCGGCGCAGTGGTTCTGGTGCTTCTGATCGTGTGCGTGAACATGACCAACCTGCTGCTCGCGCATGGGGCGCGGCGGCGCGACGAGTTCGCGATGCGCGCTGCGCTGGGCGCCGGACGTATGCGCATGATACGCCAATTGCTCGCGGAAAGCCTGCTGCTGGCCGCTATCGGCGCTACGCTCGGCATGGCCGTCGCAGAAATTGGCGTGCGCGCGTTGGTCGCGCTCAGTCCGCCTGGGCTCCCGCGAGTGGGCGCGATCAGGATCGACGGCGCTGTCTTTGCATTCGGGCTTGCCATAACCACCGTGGTGGGCCTGGTTGTGGGCCTGATCCCGGCGCTCTACGCTTCGCGAAATAACATGCAAAACTCCCCGCAGCAAAGCTCACGGACGACTACCGGAGACCACCAATGGACGCGCCGCGTATTGGTCATTGCTGAGGTAGCGCTAGCCTTTGTGCTGCTGGTGAACGCGGGATTGCTACTGCACAGCCTTAATCGCTTGTTCGCGGTTGATCCGGGTTTCGATGCATCCCATCTGCTGACCATGCAGGTTCAAGAGTCCGGTCACAAATTCGACACCGATAGCGCTCGCGCCATTTTTTTCACCCAGGCCCTTGAAGCGGTGCGTCAGCTTCCCGGTGTCATGGCGTGTGCGTTCACCAGTCAACTGCCGTTGAGCGGTGATTTTGAGGTATATGGCGTGGAATTCGAGGCTCACCCCAAAGATAACGCCCCCGGACTGCGATACGCGGTGAGCCCGGACTACTTCGCAACCATGGGCATTCCGCTCCACCGCGGCCGCCTGCTTGACGAACGCGACCAGGCAGGCGCGCCGGGCGCAGTTGTGGTGAGCGAATCGTTTGCCAAGCACAACTTCGGAGGTCAAGATCCGATCGGGCAGCGGGTTCGCCTTGGCCCCGATGAGGGACACTCTGACCGGCCGTGGTCCACGGTTGTCGGCATAGTGGAAGACGTGAAGCAAGCGTCGCTGGCCGTGAGCGACGCAGGTGATTTCTATACTTCGACCACGCAGTGGCCCTGGGTGGACGAGGCGCAGTCGCTGGTGGTGCGCACCCGCGGTAACCCGGCAGCGCTGGTTCCTGCCGTCAAAAAGGCGATCTGGTCCGTGGACAAGGACCAGCCGATCGTGCGTGTCGCGACCATGGATGACCTGCTCGCCGAGTCGGAGGCGCAACGGCACTTTGCGCTGGTCGTGTTTGAAGCATTCGGCTTTGTATCCCTTGTGCTGGCCGCGGTGGGCGTCTACGGTGTGCTTTCCGGCAGTGTCACTGAGCGAATGCGTGAGCTCGGGGTGCGGGCTGCGCTGGGCGCATCGCGCGGCAACATCCTCGCGCTTGTCATGCGCCAGGGGATGACGCTCACCACCATCGGTGTCGCGATCGGACTGGGAGCAGCGTTCGCTGCAAGCCAGGCCATCGTTTCCATGCTGTACGGCATTTCGCAATTTGACGCAATTACCTACGCCGGTGTGCTGGCGCTGCTGGCGAGCGTCTCGGGGATTGCTTGCTGGGTGCCCGCGTGGCGTGCGGCCCAGGTTGATCTATCGATCACTTTGCGGGCCGAATAGCTGCTACCAGAGCCCTTCGCGCGTGTAGGGTCGAGACCACAGGGTGACGTGGAGATGCAGGGCCTTCGTCCAGGCTTGCTCAACCGCTGTGAGTTCCGCAGGGTCGTCGATCGCAGCCTCGAGAAACCGCCGGACATCGGCAACCACCGGAACAAAGGCGAGCAGATACCGCAGGGGAACCAAGGCGGGCGTGTGACCGCCGTCGGCCTTGTTCTTCTTCGCCGGTGTATGACGAAGACCGATTTCCTCCTGGTAGTTAAGCCACGCCCGGTCATGGGGACGTGTCGCCACGTCGACCACCCACTGCACAAAGCGGCGCTTCACCCGCGCCTTGTATTCTATCGTCCGGCTTGCCATCCGGGCCGGCGAACCACTGCGAAAGGTGCGGCTGTCTTGCGATCACCGCACGCCAGGAATCGACCATTTGCTCAGCCTGGGAGCGAAACAGCTCGGCATGCTTGCGCAATCGCTGCTCATCCTCGCTTGTCCATCCCAGCGCTTGCTCTAAGTGCAACAGGTCGTTCCTTCGAAAGTGGGGATTGTGCCCCCTCGGCAGAGCCAAAACCGTAGCCCGGTATATCCACGCTGGTCATGAGGCCTCTTTCGCTTCGACTCGCTGGATCAGCGACCTCTGAATCGATAGCAACGCACCTGAGCGTTCCAGGGCCTCGACATATTGTTTGTGCAGCGGGTGCGCGGCCAGCTTCGCGCGGTAGATCTCGTATTCGGCGAGCGATGGGAAATCGATGATCCCGAAGGCTTCGTTGGTGGCGCCGGCGAAGTCGGTAGGAAGAAAATACCCGACAACATTGCCTCCGCACTCACGAATGGGTTTCAGCTCCGCTTCGACATAGGTTCTTATGTCGCAGAGCTTGTTGGGATCGATGGTGTAACGCAGATGAAGCGTGATCATGAACTACCTCCAAATGAATCCTAGATCGCCAACCTGGCAAAATAGTTCGGCGTACGCCGTAGCATCCATCTTTGTTTGGTGGAACAATGACTCTATGAACGAAGAGCTGTCGCTGACCGCAAATCTTCTGGGCGACCCCGGCAGGGCCGCGATCCTGCTTAGCTTGATGGACGGCTTAGCCCTGCCTGCGGGAGAGCTCGCCTCGATCGCGAACGTCGCTCCACAAACAGCCAGCGGCCATCTTGCCAGGCTGATGGACGGAGGCCTGCTCAGCATGGAGCGTCAAGGGCGACATCGGTATTACCGCCTATCCAGCTCGGAAGTCGCCGACGCGATCGAGGCTCTGCTGGTGCTGACTGCGCGGCAGGGTTCCGGCGAAAAGCCGGCCCGCAAAGTGACCGCCGGCACCCTGGCCCATGCGCGCACCTGCTACGCCCATCTTGCCGGCTGGCTCGGGGTCCAGATTGCTCAGGAATTGGAACGGCGGGGGCTGCTCCGGCCCTCAGGCCCGAAGGTCTATACGGTCACAGCCTCAGGGCGTGCCTGGTTCCAATCGGTCGGCATAGAGACCTATGACGTGGCGCCCCGAAGGCTCGCTCTTCGCTGCCTGGACTGGACGGAACGAAAGCATCACCTGGCTGGGACTCTCGGTTGCACCATGTACCGGCGTTTCCAGGAATTGAGGTGGCTGGCTCCCATGGGCGGCAGCCGCGCAGTCCGAGTTACGCTGGAAGGCAAGAGCCGCCTTTGGGATTTGCTGCGTATCCCGATTGGGTAAGCTTCATGTCGCGGCGTATGATTACAGGCCAGTGAGGATTGCATCACGATCCGTGAGGTTGTGCATGGGAATCCCGCCGATTCGGAAACATAACCGCTCCACTCTAATCAATCACCGCAAGCACGCCACCACCGAGCCGGACTGACTGGTAAAGTACTGGTAGGGCCACACCACAAACCACGTCATCCGCCGGAGTCCAGCGCCTATGGAGAGTTCTGAAGCGAGCTTGCGTCCTGATCCCTTCACCGCCGCTTCGCCTGGCACCCCCAAGAAACGCCGTCCCTGGCTGGGCATCCTGCTCATCGCCCTGCTGGTGGTTGCCGTGGTGCTGCTGGTTACCCACAAACCCGCAGCCCAAACCCGACGAGAGCGCGCTCGACCAACCCGCCGTCGTCACCATCAAGGCCGCCACTGTGCGCGAGGGCGACATCGGCATCCACGTCGACGCCCTTGGAACGGTCACGCCGATCTCCACCGTCAGCCTGTACAGCCAGGTCACCGGAAAGGTCGTCGCGGTCAACTATCGCGAAGGGCAGATGGTCGGCAAAGGCCAGTCGCTGATCGAGATCGACCCCCGGCCCTACGAAGCCCAGCTCAAGCAGGCCGAAGGGACCCTGCAGCACGACCAGGGCCTGCTCAAGCAGGCGGAGATCGACCTGGCCCGCTACCAGAAAGCTGTCGCGCTGAACGCCATCGCCCACCAGACCCTCGACGATCAGGAGCAGATTGTCGAGCAATACAAGGGCACGGTAAAAAACGATGAGGGGCAGGTCGACTACCAAAAGGTCCAACTCAGCTACTGCCATCTCACCGCACCCGCTTCCGGCCGCGTGGGCTTACGCCTCGTCGACCCCGGCAACATCATCTTCGCCGGCAACTCGAATGCACTCGTGGTGGTTACACAACTGCAGCCGATCACCGTCGTCTTCAACGTGGCGGAAGACAATCTTTCCCAGGTGCGGTCGCAGATTCTTCACCGAACGGGCCTGCCGGTCGACGCCTTCGACCGCTCGCAAATGAACAAATTCGCCACCGGCCGTCTGCTCACCATCGACAACCAGGTCGATACCACCACCGGCACCATTCGTTTTCGCGCCGAGTTCGACAACCGCGATCTGGCGCTCTACCCCAACCAGTTCGTCAACGCCCGCCTGCTGGTAAACACGCTGCATAACGCCATGCTCATTCCCAGCGCGGCGGTGCAACGCAACGGCGTGCAGGCCTTTGTTTACAAAGTGAACAGCAACAACACCGCCTCTATCCAAAATATTGTGGAGAAGACCACCGACGGCAATATCTCCGCGGTAGAAGGCCTCAACGCGGGCGACACCGTCTCTCTCACCGGCTTCGACAAGCTGCAGGACGGCACGAAGGTGGAAATTGAACAATCTCCCCAGGCGCCGGTTACGAGCAATGGCGATGCCGCAGGCACTCTGTCCGGAAAGCGTGCGGCCGGGCAAACACGTTGAACCCGTCGCGCAGCTTTCGTACTTCGGCCGGTCGCAACCTCACTGCTGATGGTCGCGATCCTGGTCATTGGACTCGCCTCCTACACACAGTTGCCGGTTTCCGCGCTGCCGGAAGCCGACTATCCCACCATCCAGGTGCAGACTTTCTATCCGGGCGCCAGCCCGCAGGTGATGTCGTCCGCCGTCACCGCGCCGCTGGAGCGGCAGTTCGGCCAGGTCGCCGGGCTTACGCAAATGACTTCCACCAGCTCGGACGGCAGCTCGGTCATCGTGCTGCAGTTTGCGCTTAACCTGAATATCGACGTCGCGGAACAGGAAGTGCAGGCGGCGATCAACGCCGCGCAAGGCTACCTGCCCACCGATCTTCCCGTGCCGCCGGTCTACAGCAAGTCGAATCCGGCGGACGCGCCGGTGCTCACGCTCGCGCTCACCTCCACCACCATGCCGCTTTCGCGGGTCGAAGACCTGGTCGACACCCGGCTGGCTCCCAAGATTTCGCAGCTCAGCGGTGTTGGCCTGGTCACCATCAGCGGCGGACAGAAGCCTGCCGTCCGGGTGCAGGTCAACCCCACGGCCCTCGCTTCCTACGGCCTCAACCTTGAAGACGTGCGCAATGCGCTCACCGCCCAAAGCGTGAACTCCGCCAAGGGCAGTTTCGACGGCCCGGCGCAGAATTTTCAGATCAATGCGAACGACCAGCTGCTCTCGAGCGCCGGCTACCGTGACCTGGTCGTGGCGTATAAGAACGGCGCGCCCGTCATGCTTACGGATGTGGCCGAGTGAGTGACGGTATCGAAAACATCAAGCTGGCCGCATGGATGAACGAAACTCCGGCGGTGATCGTCAACATCCAGCGCCAGCCGGGCGCCAATACCATTGAAGTGGTCACGGCCATCGAAGAGCTGCTGCCCAAGCTGAAGGCCACGCTGCCCGCTTCGGTAAAACTTACGGTGCTCACCGACCGCACCAACACCATCCGCGCCTCTGTCCGCGACGTCGAGTTTGAGCTGATGCTCACCATCGCGCTGGTGGTGATGGTGATCTTTCTCTTTCTGCGCAGCCTTTCCGCGACCATCATCCCCAGCGTCGCGGTGCCGCTTTCGCTGATCGGCACCTTCGCCGTGATGCAGGCGCTGGGCTACAGCCTCAACAATCTCACGCTGATGGCCTTTACCATCTCGACCGGCTTCGTGGTCGACGACGCCATTGTGATGATCGAGAATATCTCCCGCTACCTGGAAGAGGGCATGCCGCCCATGGAGGCCGCCCTGCGGGGCGCCCAGCAAATTGGCTTCACCATCATCTCGCTCACGATCTCGCTGATCGCGGTGCTGATCCCGCTGCTGTTTATGGGCGATATTGTGGGGCGGCTATTCCGCGAGTTCGCCGTCACCCTTAGCGTGACCATTCTGATCTCCGCCTTTGTCTCGCTCACGCTGACGCCGATGATGGCGGCGCGCATCCTGCGTCACACCCCGGAAGCCGAGCAGAACCGCTTCTACCACTACACGGAAGGCCTCTTTAAGCGCGTCATCGCGGCCTATGGGCGCAGCCTGCGGTGGGTCTTCCGCTTCGAAATTGCGATGCTGCTGGTCGCCGCGGCCATGCTGGTGTTGACCGTCGTCCTGTATATCGAGATCCCCAAGGGCTTCTTCCCTACGCAGGACACGGGCATCATTCAGGGTATTTCCCAGGCGCCCGAATCCATCTCGTTCGCCGCCATGTCACGGAAGCAGCAGCAACTGGCGCATGAGATTCTGAAGGATCCGGCGGTCGAGAGCCTCTCTTCGTTCATTGGAGCAGATGGCGTCAACACCACGCTCAACAGCGGCCGCATCCAGATCAATCTCAAAGATCCCTCTATCCGGGGGCTCGACGCAAGCGAGGTGATCCGCCGGTTGGAGCGGAGCCTCAGGCAATGTCCCCGGCATTCAGCTTTACATGCAGCCGGTACAGGACCTTACGGTCGACGACCGGGCGAGCCGCACGGAATTTCAGTACACGCTGGAAGATCCCGACCCGGCGGAGCTGGCCACGTGGACGGGCAAGCTGGTCGACGCCATGCGCCGCTTCCGCAGTTGCGGGATGTGGCCACGGATAATCAGCCCAATGGCGTCACCGCGCAACTGGCCATCGATCGCGCTACGGCTTCGCGCATGAACATCTCCACCGATACCATCGACTCGACACTCTACGATGCCTTTGGCCAGCGCCAGATCAGCACCCTCTATACGCAGTCAAACCAATATCACGTGATCCTGGAAGCGCTGCCCGAGTTCCAGCGAGACCCGAGGAAGCTCGACAGCCTATACGTGCAGGGAGCTGCAAATAGCACGACCTCCGCCGCGGCCGCCTCGACTTCGGGCCGAAATACTTCCGCCGCCAGTGCGGTAACCACGCTCTCCGCTTCTTCTACGGCAAACTCCTCGACCACCCAGGGCACCCAGCTTTCTTCCGCCTCCAGCAACAGCTCCTCTTCGTCGCTCACCAGCCAGAACAACACGGTCAACAACGCTTCGACCACCGCTTCACCTACCGGCTCGAATCTGTCGACCGGCACGCCGACCAATCGCTCTCGTCCATTTTCGACATCTCTTCTACGGGTTACTGCGTCCAGCAGCCAGACCTCGGGACAGGCCTCGGCCGGCGGCGCCGCCTCCACCAGCACAATGCCCACGCCGGTGCCGCTCTCCGCGTTTACCCATTTCGATATGCAGCCCTCGCCGCTCACCGTCTCGCACCAGGGCCAGTTTCCGGTGGTGACTGTATCCTTCAATGTTGCAGAAGGCTCTTCGCTGGGCCAGGCGGTGGACGCGGTGATGCGCGCCCAGGCGCATCTGCATATGCCGGCCAGCGTCATCATCGGTTTCCAGGGCACGGCCGCTGCCTATACAGCGATCGGCGGCAATGAGGCACTGCTGATTCTTGCCGCGCTGCTTGCTGTGTATATCGTGCTGGGGGTGCTTTACGAGAGCTTTATCCATCCGCTCACTATTCTTTCCACGCTGCCCTCGGCCGGCGTTGGCGCATTGCTGGCGCTGCGGCTGTTTGGCCAGTCGCTCGACATCATCGCGGTGATTGGCATCATCCTGCTGATTGGAATTGTGAAGAAGAACGGCATCATGATTGTCGACTTCGCCCTCGAGGCCGAACGCGAGCACGGCAAGAGCTCGGTGGAGGCGATTTATGAGGCCTCGCTGCTTCGTTTTCGGCCTATCCTGATGACTACGCTGGCCGCGCTGTTTGCCGGTATTCCGCTGGCTTTCGGCACCGGCATCGGTTCGGAATTGCGTCGGCCGCTGGGCATCGCGATGGTAGGCGGCCTGCTGGTGAGCCAGGTGCTTACGCTTTACACCACACCCATCATCTATATTTTCTTCGACCGGATTGCCACGCGCTTTTCACGGCGTCCGCACGCTACGATTGCCACCCCGGAGACCCAGAGCGGCGCATGAATATTTCCGCTCCCTTTATCCGGCGGCCTGTAGCGACCACGCTGCTTACCATCGCGATTACGCTGGCGGGCATGCTGGCTTTCTTCAACCTGCCGGTTTCATCGCTGCCGCAGATCGATTTTGCCACCATCACGGTGGCCACCACTCTTCCCGGCGCCAGCCCTGAGGTCATGGCGTCGTCGGTCGCCACGCCGCTGGAGCGGCAGTTCGGCCACATCGCCGGGATTTCGCAGATGACTTCTTCCAGCACCCTTGGCGTCTGCTCGGTCACGCTGCAGTTCGACCTGAGCCGCGATGTCGACGGCGCGGCGCGCGATGTGGAAGCCGCCATCAACGCGGCGCGTACCTATCTGCCGGCAAACCTGCCTGCCAACCCTGTCTACCGCAAAATCAACTCCGCCATTGCGCCGGTGATGGTGCTCGACCTGACTTCTCCTATCCGCGGCAAGGGCGAACTGTACGACACTGCTTCTTCGGTCATTCAACAGAAGTTGTCGCAGGTGCAAGGTGTGGGCCAGGTGCAGGTGGTGGGCAGTGCGTTGCCGGCGGTGCGGGTGGACGCCAATCCGCAGCAACTGAACAGCTATGGGCTCGGGCTACAGGATGTTGCACGGGTGATCAGCCAGCAAAACTCCAATCGGCCCAAGGGGCAGATCTCCGATGACATCACCACAGCGGACATCGGCGAACGATCAGATCTCCAAGGCCGCGGATTATGCGCCGCTGATCGTTGGCTCGAACGGCAAGGGTGGGGTGGTGCGGTTGCGCGATGTGGCGCATGTTTACGATGCGCTGCAACCTTTCGCTCGGCGGGCTTTGTGAATCAGCAGCCTGCAGTCATCCTGCTGGTGTTCCGTCTTCCCGGCGCGAATGTTATCGAGACCGTCGATCGCATCAAGGCGACTCTGCCTTCCGTGCGCGCCTCCATCCCCGCCGGCGACAACCTGGGTATTGTCACCGATTTGACGACGACCATCCGCGCTTCAGTGAATGACGTCGAGCGCACCCTGGTGATCTCGATCCTGCTGGTGATCGGTGTGGTCTTCGCTTTTCTGCGCAGCCCGCGCGGGACGCTGATTCCCGGGGTGGCGGTTCGGTTTCGCTGATCGGAACTTTCGGCGTGATGTACCTGGTGGGTACAGCCTGGACAACCTTTCGCTCATGGCGCTTACGATCTCTACCGGCTTTGTGGTGGACGACGCGATCGTGGTGATGGAGAACATCACCCGGCTTATCGAGGAGGGGATGCCGGTCATGGGCGTCGCTGCAAGGCGCGCAGGAAGTGGGCTTCACTGTCCTCTCCATGAGCCTTTCGCTGATCGCAGTGTTTGTGCCCATTCTCTTTATGGGGGGCATCGTTGGCCGGATTTTCCATGAATTTGCGTTCGTGCTGACGACGTCGATTGCGGTCTCGATGCTGGTTTCGCTCACGGTCACGCCGATGATGTGCTCTCAGCTGCTGAAGCCGGTCGGGGTGGAAGCACATATCGTATCTACCGCGCCAGTGAACGTGCGTTCGAATTGTTATTGGCCGGTTATCGCCGTTCGCTGGTGTGGTCGCTTGAGCATCCGGTGCTGGTTATTGTGACCCTGGTCGCGACGTTGGCGCTGAATGTGGCCTTGATTGGGCGCGTGCCCAAGGGCTTTTTCCCGATGCAGGATACGGGGGGCATCCAGGGTGGCCTGCAGGGCGCTCAGGATGCTTCTTTCGAGTCCATGCGTGATTCGGTGCTGGCGATGGAGAAGGTTATCCAGGCGGATCCGGCGGTCGATAATGTGATCGGGTTTACCGGTGGTCAGGGTGGACCGGGCGGGGGGGCCAGCATACCGGGTTCTCCTTTGTTCACTTGAAGCCGCTTGATCAACGCCATCTCAGTGCTGGAGGGTGGTCGATCGGCTGCGTCCGAAGCTGGAGAAGCTGCAGGGGCTTCTACCTTTCTGCAGGCGTCACAGGATTTGGGGGTCGGGGGCCGGCAGAGCAACGCTGCTTATCAGTACCAGCTTCTGCCGATACGGTCGAGACTTGAGTTTCTGGGGCCCGCGGTTGTACGACGAAATGCGCAAGATGCCGCAACTGAAGGACGTGACCACCGACCAGCAGAATCGCGGCTTGCAGATGTTGCTGACTTACGATCGGCCTTCGGCTGCGCGGTTTGGGATCACTCCGCAGTTGATCGATAATTCGCTTTACTTTGGGTTCGGTGAGTCGCAGGTTTCTACGATCTATACTTCGCTGAATCAGTATTACGTTGTGTTGCAGGCGACTCCGCAGCTTTTGCGGAATCCCCGGTCGCTGAAGTCGACGTATGTTCATTCGAATAACGGCGGGGTTGTGCCGCTGAATGCGTTTACGCATTCCACCGCTTCTACTTCGCCCCTGGCTGTGAACCATTCTTCGTTTTTTCCCTCGGTGACGGTCTCTTTTAATCTTGCGCCGGGGTCTCGTTGGGACAGGCTACGCTGTTGATTGACCAGATGCAGCGGCGTATTGGGGTGCCCGCGGGGTTCGCGGGACGTTTGCGGGCACCGCTCAGGCGTTCCAGAAATCTCTTTCTACCGAGCCGGTGCTGATCCTCACGGCGTTGTTGGCGATCTATATTGTGTTGGGCATGCTGTACGAAAGTTTGATCCACCCGATCACGATTCTGACTACTCTGCCTTCAGCCAGCGTGGGCGCAATTATTGCGTTGATTGTGTTTCATAGCGAACTGGATGTGATTTCGATTATCGGGATTTTTTTGTTGATTGGGATCGTTAAGAAGAATGCTATCATGATGATCGACTTTGCCCTGATTGCGGAACGCGATCATGGGAAGAGTACGCGGGATTCGATTTTTGAGGCTTGTATGTTGCGGTTCCGGCCTATTCTGATGACGACCATGGCGGCTTTGTTTGGGGCTCTGCCTTTGGCGTTTGGGACGGAATGGGTTCGGAGTTGCGGCGGCCGTTGGGAGTTGCGATTGCCGGCGGATTGTTGTTCAGCCAGGTTCTTACGCTTTATACGACTCCGATTATTTATTTGTATTTCGATCGGATGAGCAATCGGTTTAGCCGCCTGCGGTTCGTTGCGGCACTGCCTTCCTCGGCTCCAGCCGGCGACTGATTCTCTGGTACAGGGTGTGGTGGCCGGACGTAGGTCCTTTGATCTGCCAAGAGTGTGTTCCGCGTTTCTCCTCCATTTCTGTGCTCCCTGGGTGCAGAGAGGGTGCGCCTTAACGTTTTAAGCGTGTCAAGTCCCCGTTTTTTCTCTGCGGAGGGTGCGCGTTAAGCGCATTAAGGGCACTAATTCCCCCAAACCGGGTGAAACCCAGGCCGTTCGTTTGCCGAGAGCACTGCGGGATATGCGGGATATGCGGGATAAGCCGCCCCAAAGCGGCAGGAAGTGTCACATGTGTGCGTGGTATGCGTGGTATGCGTGCTAAGGTCCCTACAGTGGGGTGCGTGCGACCCCTGTAGAGGGGGAAGCACCTCCGACTGTGTCCTGACGGGCCGTGAATTCAACGTCATTTATGGGTGCTCCCGATGGACAGATGTCTCTTTCCAGGTGTGGCTACCCTTATAGATTCAATTCTGGGTGGCTTAGTTTGGGGGAAAGAGGAATTTATCTCTGATTGCTTCGAAGACGTGGATTCCACGAGTGCGGTCAATCCATGCTGCAGACTACGCACTACAGTATGTGTTGACGGCATTTGCGCCCTTGCTTTCCTTCCGCGGGTAGCAGGTATCGTGTCGCTGAATTAGCCCCCCATTGTTTTGACCCCACAGCCGAGATCGAAGAGTGGCGCGTGGATCGAGGACAGGCTCATCGCTCCGCAACCTCCGCGTCAACGATACGTTTCAGGTGTGGGTCTCTTCGGATTGACCCGCACAGTTCTACACCGCCGAAGCCAAGACAGTTTAACTGAAGTCAGGTTGGTTTACTGGGTCTGTTCAGGGGCCATTCCCAATGCGTCCACGAAAATGGGGGCCCTTATTGGACTATTGGAAGCGGCGGGGCGCCCGGTGGAGCGCCGCCTTTGTCTGCTTCGAGATGACCTCGGCCTCGTGCTCGCGACAGCAGCGAGGATGTGAAGGCGCGTCCCCCTGCGCCCAATCGTCGGCAACCTCGTGCGGTGGCACAGGCCGGAGACGAGCGGTTTCGCTGGGCGCGTTCACTCATGCGATTAGCTGAACAATTCTATCGATGAAGTCGCTTAATAGGTACACTTCACTAGGACGCCGGAATAGGCAGCTATCTGCATGTCTGCGGTCGCCCCATCGACAAAAACTGGATACGGCGGTTGTAAGACGATATCGGTATTCGAATCAAAATGACCGCCTTGAATTGTTAGCTCTGTCGCTAGAGTATCTGTAATACCAGCACTGTCAGACATAACGTACGAAGAGCATGTTTTTAACTCAGTTCCTGTTGGGTATCTGGCGTGCACTTTGTAATTGACATCCGTCGTATTGATCAAGGCGGTGTTTAGGGTGCCGCTGGCCATATCATCGACGGTATAGGCATGGAGCCCATCGGCAGTTTGGACGGTCGTCGATAGCATTGGACCATAGCCCGCAAGAGCCGCCATATACATTCCGTAATACTCGGGTTTCGTACCATAACTATAACCGTTCACGATATTTAAGGGAGAATAGCCCTGAGCCCAGTAATCTAGCAGGCTGAAGGCAGTTCCTGCGAAACCAGCCTCGGCTGCCTGGAATACGAAATCAAATGCGTACAGCGCAGAGCCGTAGCTGTTAGAAATTCCAGGGTCCCCGCCGCCGTAGAAAGTGTTTGTTTCTGTCAGCAGAATGGGTAACACTTCGAGTCAGTCCCGCCTCGAAGTCACCCTTTTGCGCGACCATTGTGTTCCAAGATGCCTGCGAAGATCGCTTTTCGAGCATTAACGATTCTGTGCAAATAGGGCAGGCACCTGGACCATCGACATAGAAATGTTGAGTTCCATACGTTAGCGGCAGTGAGGAATTCTCTGCGTACCAAGCGGATAACCACAGGCCCAGATTCGTGACAATGCCGGTCTCAGGTCCTTTAAAGCGCAGGTTACCATCGCGGGCTAGCGCTGCTGTCGCGAACGTATTCCACGCTCGTGCGTATGCAACTGCGCTCATCGTATATGGTGCAACATCAGGCTCGTTCCCGAACCCGACTGCTAGAAGACCTTTTCCTACTACGGAGTCAACATAGGACAGTTCATCTGCAGCGGAACTTGGCGTGTTATCCCGAATCGAAGCCGTATAGTCAAGCTTACAGTCGGCCGCTTGCAAGAAAGAAGCCAATGCATCTAATATCTGCCCGCGATATCTGTCCCGCTGTTTTCGCGATCCCATCTGGAACCCAGATGACGTTCCCGTCGGCGCCAATGCTGATGAGGCAACTCTGTCCGGGTAGTGGGCTCAACGTTTTTAGGGTGCGGAGACGGCCTGGGAATTGGTGTCTGTGAAGAACGGGTAAGTCTTTCCGAATTCTGCCTTACCAGTCTTGATGCCCAATCGTGTTTCGGAGGCATAACCCCAGATTGGTGTGACTTAATCACAAGCACGACCGAAGTAGTATCAGGTAGATCGGCCTGCAGAGCCGAAGCCAGCGCCTGGGGGAAAGGGGCATTGAAGAATCCCAACGATAACAAGGCTATTATCTCTGATGCTGTGCTGTATTTTGTCATACCCTACTCTTCGCGCACGTCTTCGGATGGTGGCTCCTGCAATGAAGGTGGCATTACGAACGGATCTACTGCTTGTCATCGGCAGATTAGGAGAAATGCTTTAACCTCTGAGCAAGGACCGAGCTTCCAGCAAACCACCGCAACGACGCCGCTCTGGGCCTGCGTCACTAATGTTTAGCAAGGGCCTGACGCCGAAGGTGGGAAGCCACGCAGCCCGGACCAGCACATGGCGAACACTTGTGCCGTTTAGCTCTCTTTCGCGGTTTGTGGCCCCCTCTGACGTGCCCGCTCGCGCTTGGCTGGTTCACCTGATACCAGCGAGCGCTGAGGAGCTACTCGCTGCTGTTCGGACGGCGCTCCAATCTCCGCCACGCTGTGTCGTGATGTTCCGGGCATTGAGCGCCGCCCCCGGGTGTCGTAGGCTCACAGCGCCTTCGGCCTTAATGCTCACTGCGGGACTGGATGCAGCTCGCCGGTTCGCGCGTATGCCGCGTAGCAAGCACCCCAGCTGGAACGCGTTCGGCAGCCCGACGTGGATGGACCCAGATTGCCAAGCCAATGCTATGCAGGGGTCAGCCACCCTGCTGGGGAGGCGGCACGCCGGGCGGCGTCGTCGGCAGATCGAGCCTCGGTCAACCCGCCGCTACAGCCTCCTCCTCGCCGCCCTCGTCGTCGCGTACGGGAGACGAACACGCCGTGGAAGTGAAGAGAGCGCGTTCGTGGTGAGAGAGCGCGAGGTGGACGCGGTCCGAGGGGTCCTCGACGAGACGGTACAGGGAGCGGGTTGAGGCTCGTTCTGCGCGCGCGTAAAGGACAAGCACATCAACGCCGACCCGTACTCGGCGTTTTGACTAGGGGTGAAAAGATTGCAACTGATTTGCGCTCCCCATTGACTCGGAAGTTGGCGCCGAGATCCTGATGAGGGGAATGTATGCCTCCCCAGAACACTGTGCGATTGACTCTACAGCCTGATATGTGTCGAGCAGACCTCGATTAAGTTCCGGCGAGATGTAGGTCGCCTGGCCAAGTGCGTTGGCTGCGCCGGATTGGTCAAGGCTGCTGTCTAACTGCAGCAACAGAGCTACCGTACCCGAAACGAAAGGAGTGCTGAAAGAAGTTCCCGAGCCGGACGCATAGGCAGCGAAGGGATAAGTGGTGACTATGTACTAAGCAGGGCACCCCTACCCATACAACTTGCGGACCGTAATTTGAAAAGCTGGACAGTGTGTCGCTGTTTGAGGTCGAAGCCACTCCCATGACTTGACGCTAAGGACGCCGGATAAACTTTTATTTCTTCTCCGTCGTTTCCGGCTGCGGCAACACAGATAACACCCTGGCTATCGGCGTAATTGACTGCATCAGACATTGCGCTCAACGAACTGCTAAAACTGAAGCTCATGCTCACGACCTTGCTTCCTTCAGCGGTGGCAAAATAAATGGCGCGTATGATGTTAGACGCGTAACCAGTACCGTCAGCCGAGAATGCTTTTAGCGGAAGAATTTTCGCCGTACGGGGCTACCAAGTGGACGATACCGGCAACCATTGTTCCGTGACCAAATGCCGCATACTGCGAGTTATTGAGTGCGGCCGCGCCCGCCGGGCTTACGACGGCTGCGGTCCACGACGCACTCACATATGCAGGACTGGCTTCGCCGCCGTCCAGGACGGCTACCGTTGAGTGAGCAAGGTCACCTTTTTCACCAGCGCCATCGGTGTTGTCAACGAAATCGTATCCAGGCAACAGAACCGGCGCGAGAGCGGGATGTAACGGATCGACGCCGGTATCGATGATGGCAACCACACCAGATCCCGACACATTGAAAGTGTTTTGCGTTTCAGTAATCCTAACGATTGAGCTGGCCGGTTGATCAAGATACCCTTGCCAAACGACAGTGCCGTCGTAGTCTACGGGAAAAGCATCGGCCAGCCCGCTCGGAATGAAGGTTAGAGGAGGGGTTGCGATTAGATTCAGGACCTGATCGACTTCTACAGATACGATCCCAAATTGCAGCGGCAGGATCTCGAGTAGTTCATCCACGGTTCCCGATAGAGTAGGAGTAACGAGAAATACCTGCCCGAGCGGGTCGCCAAGGTTCTCGACTACGTGGCATCCCAAGAGCGGGCAAAGGGTTCTGAGATTCGTCACCCCAAGCGTGTCGCGCACGATAAGTCCGGGCTGTTGCGCCCTTGCAGCAGGAACAGCTATTAAGCCTGTAAACAGGAGAATACGAAGCCAAGTGGATTTCACGATTGTCTCCTTCCGATGTCGCGAACGAGACCGCACCACGATAAAGCCGGCACAGTCTGCCACGATTTTGTTCAACTCATGGGACTGCCGGCCAGACCTTCGGGAAGCAACAACAACAAAGCGGAATCCTTCATCTTTAGCAGCAATCCTAGATGCCCGATCGCCTTGAATGAGAGAGTGAATTCCCCAAACCGATTAGTGGTCGTTTCAGCACGGTTGAATCGCCTTTGCTAAAAAGCAATACGGGGATCTCTTCGCGTATTCCATCCGGCAGTTGGGCATCCACCACTTGCCGGGTCAAAGCCATCCAGTCAGAGCCCGACTTCTGCTCTACCCGCAAATCAATGAACACGCTATACGAGTTGTACATGAGCTGACGCGGGGCAGACGTCGAAACCCCGTATGCCGACGAGTTCTCCAACGTCATAACTGTCAAATACGTGCTGCAAAATGCTCACATCGGACTTTTCTTGCAGAAGAAGCCTCCACGAATAAAAATGAGATTCCGCGTTCCGGAGCGTACTGGCAGGCGGCTCATAAAATAGTTCGCGACGCGCAAACTCCGCTACCGTCGCCCACATCACGACCATTTTCAGACAATCATCCCACAGCCCTGCTTCAGGTGCTCTTGCATCGGTAATGGTACTCTCTTCTCCGCGTTACAACAGTATTGCGGACAAAGTCAACCCACTCATTGGGGGCAAAATGTTCCACGCGGCTCCTCCATAGTGGCTGGAAGTCGACCTTACCTCTCCCCCGAGATTGCGCATAGTAAGGTCGCTGTGATAAAAAGGGTGCGACGCGTCGGACTGAAATACAGGATGGCACCGGTGTCTTTCTTCTTGCTCGGTTCCATTGCAGGCTGAATCAACTTACCAACCAGGATGAAAGGCGCCCAGTGGTACGGATGGGGGTACTGTGCCCTCACCTTCTGCATCGCCTGCTGTAAAGCATCCGTCTTCGTTTGGCCGCAGGCCACTTGCTGGTAGAACGACGTCATAAGCCCCGCAGTGCTGCGATCCTGAATGTCCCACAGGGTCAACAAGGAGGTCTCCGCCCCGGCGTGGATGAGGCCGCGCGCCAACCCAAGCAGCTCGTCGCCGGCCGCGACGACATTGAGTCCGGTAGAGCATCCGCTCAGGGTCACCAGCTCAGCCGGTATCTCCATCTGGTAAAGATCGTAAAGGCTGAGGTATGAGCCCCCGAGGCGTATCCCGGAAAACATCGGGCTATCCCGTCGAAAATGACCGTGCGTTGCGATGTGAATGATTCGACTTTGCTTTCCTCTTTCGCGGAGTCGTTCATCAGTTGCCTCTGGTCCCAAGAGTATCTCGGCGTTGGGAAGGCTTCCGGCGATCGCCGCGACTTCCTCCTAGACAAATGGAGCGGCTTGATCAGGTATCTCGAGAATCAGAGCTGTCGCGTCCTCGGAGCGGATCGCGCCTGGCAAAGCGCATACGTACTGGCACTCGGAGCATATGAGATCGTGAACTCATCGATTAAGTATCGTTGTCCGTTGAACAGCGCGTGAAACGGCAAATGTGCAAAACTCCATGAGGTGCGATGACCAGATGCTCCGCCTTGATCCACTTCCGAACCGGTTCGATCAGTATCCTGTAGAGTTTGTCCAGATGCGTCTGGGCCGTCTTCAGCAAAATGCCGGCGAACGGTCCTCGCATACTCGGTACCGAGTCGCAGCTTGGACAGTTGGAACTGCAGGCTTTGGACTACAATGGCAGTCTCCGAGAGGCTTGCGAGTGGCACAATCTCCAGCTGTTCGCGGCTGAGCAGAAGTACGACCATGCGGTCCTGAATCTGGAAATATTCGAGTATGATCGAATCCGCCGGCAGCGCCTGACGCACTTGGTCTACCGTGAGAGTAGGCGACACGCCAGGCCTTCTTCGCATTCTTCAGTGTGTTCCCGGGACAATCTCAAAAGCTCCCGTTCGCGCCGTTGCAGCTCACCTTTCAGCGTCAACAATTCATCTCTTGGCGACTGCTTCAGCTGGGCCAATTCGATCTTGTGGTAAAACCAGTTCAGCTCCTCTCGAAGTTGGCGGAGTTTGGCAGGGTACTCCGCCTTAGTTCGCGCCTAAGCCCGGATTCCGAGCGAGAAGTACAGAGAACGTCCAGAAGGCTTCGCGACTTAGCTTCTTCGATATATTTGAACGCCTCTGTATCGCCTCTCGGTTGGTGCCCGCGCTTCATGCAATGGTCTACAAGTGCTTCGTATACCTGCACACGGTCTTTCATGAAGGCGATCTTGAGCTCTTCCCCGTGAATACCGTCGCGCAGTTGCTCCAGCGATTGTCTGGCTCGTCGATAGGCCTCGTAGGAACGGCTCTCGTTCCCGGCCAGAGCATCGATCTGCCCCATGAGCGCGTTCGCCTGGCAGTTCAGGACCGGAGATTCAAGGTTCGTCAGCTTTTTTAGCTCGCAGTGCACTGCCGTTCGGCCGAGAGGAGGTCGTTGCCATCGAGGTATAGGCGCGCCAACATTAGATCGCAGTCAATCTCTTTGCTTCGAGCTTGAATCTGTGAAATGTTCTCATGGCCGCAAGGCATAGCCGCGCGCTTCAGCTGCCCTCCTGCACGGACCAGCACGACCGCTCGATATAGGTCAACCATCGAGGGAAATATGTCATTTTTCTCTCCTTCGAAATCCGACGGGCGTGGAGAAACAAGCTCCAGAGAGCGGGCCTATTACCCTTGCCCGATGGCGATCGCTACGTTCACGAGCGCCTTTGCTCGCTCATATCGCATCCCGAGATGCTTGAAGGTGTCGATCGCGTGTTCGGCGGTCTCAGCTGCTTCCGTGCTCATGTTGAGTTCGAGATAAATCTCAGAAAGGTCCAGACTGAGCACAGGCCGACGTGATATTGGTCACCCCTTGAGCTGCATGTCTCTCGTGCTTCGCGCAACATCGAGAGTGCGCGACGGTAGTCACCACGAAGATAATGTAACCACGCGATATTGTAATCCGCCTGGCCACAAGGCACCGGCATCTCATGTGTCGGGGCGAACTTTCTTGCCCGCTGGTAAGTGCTCATCGCCTTCTGACAGTCATTGAGCCGAATGTAGGAAACGGCCATGTTGTGCAGTGCTGCGGCCATCGCTTCAGGATCCTCGGCCAGCGTGAGCTGACAGATATCCGTAGGCTCGTTCGTAACACTTCAGCGCTTCCTTGAAACGATCCTGACGGTCGAAAATATTTCCGAGGTTCAATTCAAGCCGGGCAAAACGCCACTGGTTACCTTGTTTCTCAAAGATTTCTCGGGCCTCCTGGGCAACGGCAAAAGCCAGTCATCATGCCTGCGAAGAATAAACGGCTGAATCGAAGAGCTCAGGGTCCTCGCAACCTGCTCAGCGTTGTCTACCGATCGAAAGAGCGTGAACGGCTTTGCGGTGGTGGTCGATCGCTGCCTTATTCCGGCCCAGCGCATGGAGAGCGTTGGCCTTGGCGCGAAAGCTCTGAGCCAGCTTTCTGGGTCGCGCAGGCGTCCGGCAATGGTCGGTGCAATTTCGGCGACAGGAAGGGCCTTTCCTTATGTCAGCCCTTACTAACCGAGGCACCATTGCCGCGAGCTCCGTTACCACCTCGTGCCGCAACAACTCCGCGTGTTGACTGACCAATTGGACCCGCTCGTGACGCTGCGATAGCCCGGTGATTTCGTTCCAGATCTTCTCCTCTGTGATCTGGCCGCCACGCCGAGTTCCACCGCGCTATTCCTCATGGAAAACCCGTCTCTTCCAGGGTCTTGCGCAGCTCGTCCAGGCAGCGTCGCCGAATCGCTCCTATCGAGCCTGTGGCCAAAGCTAGAGATTTCGCAACCTCGTCATAAGGCCGCGCCGGCGATTCAAAAAAAAGCATTTCGACCAATTTGTGGCAGCGCGGGCCAAGTGAAGGGAGAGCATTCCTCAACGCCTCGTCACGTTGCAGTTCGTGCAACCGGCTTTCTGGAATTTCTCGGTTGCAACGGCCAGTTCCACCTGTTCATTCTCTTTAGCGTGTCTACCCTCCAGTTGTTGCTGATGGAAACACTTGTTCTGGGTAATACGGATCAACCAGCCAGCTAGCGCCCGAGAGTCGCGTAAACGCTCGAGTTCGTGAAGAATATCCAGACAAACCGACTGGAAGATATCTGCCGATTCCTCCCGCGAAAAGCCGTATTTGATCGGAATGGAAAAAATCAAGTTTTTGTATTTGGACAAGGAGCGCCTGTCCAGGCATCCTCTTCGCCGCGCAGGCATCCTCGAACAGCTTCGCATCATCCGTCCATGACTGGCATCGATGCATCTTTCGGCACCGAAGGATGGGTCGTCATTGGCGGCCCCTCTCTGTCCTGGATGAACAGCTCTTCCGAATTCCATAGAGTCTGAGGATCGAGGATTGCCGGCTTAAAGTTTCGCACCCGATCCCTCGCTCCTACCAATACATCCGGGCTTACGAGAAATACAACCGGCACTTCTTCAACTTCTATCTCCTGCACACGATCATAGAGACGCTTACGGTCCTTCGGCGCTGAGTGTCGACATCTGCTGTTTCATCACGCCGGTCCATCTCCGCCTCCCAAGGGGTGGCAGGTTGGTTTGACCCAAATTCCAAAGATGATCGTCTCCAGATGACAGCCAGACATTCATTTGCGAGTTAGGATCTGCGTCTCCTCCACCCAAACCCATAATCGCCGACTCGTAATCATGTGTCTGGAATACCCGGTCCAGCATGCGCACGGAATTCCATCGGCACAACCTGCACCCGAATCCCGAGTTCCCGCAGATCTTCCTGGATCATCGTCGCCATCTCGGTTCGCTGGTTGCTGGAAGAGCTGGTGATGATGGAGAACTCAACCGGCAGCCCCGGCGATCGATGAGTGTGCCATCTGATCCTGCCGCCAGGAAAAACCGGCAGGCTTTAGCAGTTCTCTAGCGTGGCTAGCGAGCGACCTGGACGAGGCGCAGAGGAGTCGAGCCAAAGCCGATTACCCGGCGTCACGTGGGTCCATATAGGCATCCCGCCCGAGGTAAACGATCCGGTTCATCGCCTCTCGATCGATCGCCGCTGAAATTGCCTGGCGGAATCTTACCTCCTTGAACCACTCTTGTTTGCTGCTGATTTCGCCGGCTTTGGCCGGCAACGTCGAATTCAAATTGAAGAGGAGAAAATTGTATTCCAGGTCCGGGGCCAAGGTCGTAAAGCTGAAGACCGCTGGGAGGCTTGTTCCTGCCGGAGGACAGCATAATTCTGCGCGCTAATCCGATCGAGGGTATCCGTCTCACCGGCCTCAAAACGTAAGACTTGCGCGTCTTCGTTTCCGACAAACAGGAACGTCATCTCTGCTAAATACGGCAGACGATTTCCTTTGACGATCGATCTTCCAATAGTAAGGGATTCCGTTCGAGCGTCAGCCGCTGACCAGGTACGTACTCTTTCAGACGAAACGGGCCGAGACCAGCGATTCGATCCGGCGAAGTGCTTAAACTCCAGGCCTGTGCCAGCTTTCCTTCAGTAGGCCGGTTCGAGCAAGTGACGGGGCAAGATCGCGACGCTATCGAATAGTCTCTCGGCCGAAGCGTACGGCTGAGCGAGCGTAAACGTTACCGTATATGGATCAACCTTTCGAACGGTAATCGGCGTCTCACCGATCATGAGGGAATCGCGCTGCGGCGCATTTACTCTTTCGTCCAGGTACACCTTGAAACTGAAGACCACGTCATCGGCGTCAACCGGAGCGCCATCAGAAAAACGCAAACCCTGGCGGAGCTCCAACGTGTAACGGCGTCCATCGGAAGAAACTTTCCAGGATCTGGCTAAAGCCAATTCGGGTTGTTGTGTTAACGGTTGATATGGATTAGATCAGCCGTTGTCTGAGCGATCATCTCTCGAGACGAAACGTCCTTCGCGATCACCGGGTTCAGCGTCTTCGGTTCCGAGCGCAACGCGACCACCAGGTGGCCTCCGCAGACTGCGGAGTGCGTGTCAACAACCAGAACCTCCTTCGCTTTAGGGTTGTTCGGACCAACGGCATATGCAAACCCGGCCGAGAGCAAAGGTCACAACGAGAAGAGCAAGGATCGCCGCGAAAGAGCTTTCATTCTGTCCAGCTCCTAAGCTTCACCTGCCCTCCTTGGAGAGAGTTCGACCAGCTCCGTAGCTCAGAATAACCGGAATCAAGATCAACCCCGGAAAGAACATCCACCATTTGGAAACCAGCACGTGATATTGCTGGAGCGTAGCCAGCATGCCTCCCCAACTGGGACCGGTTCACCGACTCCCAGGCCGAGAAATGAAAATGTCACTTCTGCAAGCACATATTGCGGGATCAAGAGAGCGGCTTGCGTGAGCGCGAGTCCCGCGTTTCAGGCAGAATGTGGCGACGCAATAGATAAAGATCGGAAGCGCCAAAGGACCTTGCGGCCAGAAGGTGTTTGCGTTCTTTGACACTCAAGACCACTCCCCGAATCAGGCGAGCCGGCCGCGCCCATCCGACCGCCCCAATCACCGTGACGAACAGCAGGAAAGCTTCTCTGGGCCGGTATGCAACGGCAGCAACCCCGCAAGGCGAGCAGCAGATACAGCCAAGGAAGCGCCAGGAACATTTCGACGCAACGCATTATGAGAGCATCGGGCCAGCCCCATAAAATCCCGCGAGGGTTCCCAGGATTACGCCAACGTCAACGTTAAGAGGGTCGCGACGAGTCCTGCGAAGAGAGAGATTCGCCCGCCAAATAGGAGGCGCGAAAACAAATCTCTTCCGTAACCATCACTGCCCATCAGAAAGACGCGCGCCGGAGGATCGACGCCAAATAGATGACGATCCCAAGTGACCACTCCAGCGACGTATATTTGTCTCCCCGGGGAAGAGCAGAATCGGATAGCGTATGCGTTGATCCTCTTCGTAGCTTTGAAATTTCCCCGTCTCGCTCAACCCAACGATAAACGAACGGGCGCAAGAATACCCGGCCCTCTTCGTTTACCCAATGAATCCGGGTCGGCGGGCATATGGAAGTTCCCGATCTTGCGCGGCAAAGTCATAGGCGAAAAAAATCCTGCCAAAAGGACCAAAAGGTGAATGACCGCGAGGCAGCCGAGAGACATTACCATTAGCTGTCGGGTTTCATTTCAAAACCCTCGCGGATGGATGCGCGAATCAGACGCGTACAACAGAATGTCTGCCACCGCCGTGCCCATCACTAAGAATATGGTCGAAAACATCGTGGCCCCGATCACCACGTAGATGTCCCGCGCTAACACCGCTTCGAGTAAAAGGGGGCCCAGTCCTGGCCAGCTCATGATCACTTCAGTCAATAAGGAAACACTAAGCAGAGAAGCCAACGAAAACCCGAACAACGACACAATGGGATTGATAGCGGCCGGCAACGCATGGCGAAACAGTATCCGATGACGGGGTATCCCGTGTCCCCGAGCGGCGCGAATAAACGGAGAGTCAAGGACCTCTATCATCGCTGATCGCACATGCCTGAACAACACCGGTAAGCTCCCTAAGGACAGAACAAGAGCCGGCAAAAAGAGATGTGCAGCCAAGTCCGTGGCCTGGTTCGATAGGCTTAAATGTTCGAATCCAGGAGAGACCATGCCACCTGCTCGAAACCATCCTGTTCGGACCGCCAGAGCCAGGGAAGAAAGCCCAGCAATAATTCAGGAATCATCAGCAGGGTCGAAGTTCCCAGCAAACAAACGCGGTCCAGCCATCCCCCAGACCATTCCGCACAGCAAATCCCAAGGAAAGCGCCGCAACCAGGTAAGGAACATCGCAATTCCTGTTAAAAACAAAGTGTTTCGTGCTCGGCCCCGAAGAAGAGGGGCTACGGGACTTCCGTAGGCAAGCGAATACCCCAAATCACCATGTACTACGGGCTCCAACCAGCTCCCATAGCGTACAAGTAAAGTTGATCAATCCCATATTCTTTGCGAAAGCGGGAAACCGTACTCTGCGAAATCTGCGGATTGAGCCCCATTTCCTGGAAAAAATCTCCAGGCGACAACGCTAGAAAGGCGAAACTAAAGAATGAGATTCCCAGCAACAAAAGAATAGCTTGCACAAAACGAATCGCCAGGTACCCCATAAATGTCCCTATGCGGGGGGCCCAAGATTCGGCTCCGCGTATTAGCGACTATACAACGCCATTGGAGGAATGATCATTAATTATTTTTTAAGAATTTCTCTGCCGATTCGCGTTTGATAACAATGCGGACAGCACTGCGACCCCCGGATCGAGCCTCATGCTGCGAAGCAGGACCGCACGGAGTTCGCACAGCAAAAAACAACCTAGATTAGGCGAGTTGCACCGAGAAGCAACACCTCTGAAGAAGGCTCCTGCAACTCAATTTCCGCACGATTTGCATCGGAGAATCAATTTCATGTATCTAATGGCTCAGTCGCTTTATCCAACGTTACGGCTCATCTTATCGTAGGGCTCAGCCGTACTGCGCTGGTTCTCGGGGTCCCCGATGCCCAAACGTGAGGCCTTCCCTTAGGCGTGATCGGAAATACCGATGAGACTCTGAGACGCTAGCCTGTTGAACGATCTTGCCCTGATCAATTACGGCAACAGTAATCGGCAAAATGCCGGACTGATTCAAGGTCGTGTGAGATGTATAGGTAAGTAAGGGAACGGCCCGCTTGCAAGTCTAGTAACAAGTTGATAATTTGCCCGCGAATCGAAATGTCGAGCCCTACAAGCGGCTCATCGAGAATCAACAAGTTTGGTTGTAAAGTGAGTGACCGCGCAATGGCCATCGCTGGCGTTGTCCGCCACTGAATTCGTCTGGCAATCGATTTCCCCATCTGGGTGACAGCCCAACCTTTTCCATGAGTTCCGAACCAGTTCGGCGCGTTCTTTAGGCGAATAGCGACGCTGGATTATCAATGGCTCCTCGATTATCTGTCTTGCGGTGTAACGGATGGAAGGGCGGTGGAATCCTGGAAAATGATTTGAATTTTTGGTCGAAGGAGCATTCGTTCTCCTTTTTCGAGGGACAAAACGTCGCGTCCACGGAACCGGATCTTCCCGGAGTCGGGTCGCTCCAGCAAAGCTGCGCACATGGCCAAGGTGGTCTTGCCCGATCCGGACTCTCCTATAAGCGCGAGCGTTTTTCCTTTTTCTGAAGCTAATCCACCGCATCGAGCGCCTTGAAATGAAACTGCTTTTCCCGCCACCGGCCCTGAACGTAACTTTTGCTTAGCCCTGCCATTGGAGCAACGGATCGACTTGGCCGTCGCTACCAATCGTTTCAGCCCCAAATTTGAAACAACGCACCGTATGTGCCCTGGAGACGCGCATCTGCTCTGGGACCCGGGTGCAACAGATGCTCATCCGATCTGGCAACGGTTTTCAAAATCGCAGCCAGGTGTAATACCGCTTGGGTCAGGAGGCCATCCTGGGATGGTGGGCATACGGCGCTTGCCGACTTCCCGTCGTTTGGCATCTGAAGCGGCATGCCGCACTTGAACAGGGCGCGCGAATAAGGGTGAATCGGCTCCCGCAACACCTGGTCACGCGAGCCTTGCTCAACAATTCGGCCTGCGTACATAATCATGATTCGGTCAGAGAGGTTTGTCAAGATCGAGTAATCATGGCTGATCACTAAAAATGCAGTGTGACAACGCCGCTTGAGCCGGGCGAGAGCCCCAGAATTTCGGAGCTTGTGTCTGGATCCAGGGAAGCTGTCGGCTCATCCGCGATCACCAGAGCCGGCTGACACGCCAGGGCCTGAGCAAGGGCGATCCGCTGACGCTGACCGCCACTCAGCTGATGAGGATACGCCGCGTAAACTCGTTCTGCGTCCCCCATCTCCACCTCTTCTAACAGCGACATTACCTTGTGCCGGTACCGGCGTCTCCTCCAGTTGAGGTGTGCCCGCAGAACCTCCACGATCTGATCACCAACTCGCAACGTCGGATTTAATACCGAGGAATCCTGATAGACAAGAGCGATTTTCGAGCCTCGGATCCTGCGCATTTCCTTTTCCCGGAGAGTCAACAACGGAACACCTTCAAATTCGATGGTTCCTTCGACCACACTGCTCGAGGCCGGCAATAACCGTAAGATCGCCATCGCCAAGGTCGTTTTACCAGCACCCGATTCGCCCAATAAACAAACCGTTTCATCCTTACCAACGTCGAAAAAGAAACTTGCTTCAATGGTCTGATTCGATGCAGAGCGCCATCGACACGGATGCACACTTCAAGGTTACGAACTTTAAGCAGAGGAGCGGGTGCAACCGCGTCCCGAAGAACTCAGTGTCGCGTTCGACGTCAACACACGATTCATTAACCCTCGAACAAAGCATACCTTCGGACCCTGCTCTCACGCCGAGATGAAAAAAGCTTAATCCTTTTGCAGCCCTAGGTGAAGCTCCGCCTTGTATTCCTTGCAATCGCTGATGGCCTCTGGGCGCTAGACCAATGGCTTTGTCTTTACTACGGTCTGGGTCTGCACATCGATGTACCGACAATTCGATTGCTGATCCGGCGCTGGGCCGCATACGGCAAAGCCTTCCATCCACGGTTTGCCGTCAAATACCTGAGGTGGGAGCCGTGTGCGGGAAGGCCGCACGTACCGGCTCTGGGCGGGGGGCGCGTAGTAATATGCGTCCCCACCCCGACCCGAATGAGCCCCCCGAAGGGGCCTACGCTGACGCCGCCGATGTTTTGGGCTCCGAGAATACGAGCCATTCCAGGCTCGAGGATGGCAGATACACGCTGGGCGCACCCATGCTGGCCATTGCGCTGCCGGTCATCTCGCGCAAAGCCGTCACCAGTTCGTCGTGGGAGCAGTCTTGTCGCCGTTAGGGATGGTTCCGTTCTAGACTGTAAGTTTTACCCGATTGGCTGCGAGGAACCATGAAATTAGTCTGTGGGAAATCCCTCTGCCTTCGGTGTATGCTTACAGCCTCCCCATCTGGGTCCCGTGGGCTGCCAAGACTATTGGTTCGCTCGAAGAGAGAAGGATGGGATCTCGCAGGCGCTTTGTTGAGCAATTCTGCCACGCCGCGCTACTGGAGACGACGGATGTAGTGTCGTTTCACCACGAGCCGGGCGCGTTGACCTGCGACTTCGAGCTACGGATGCGGGCTGTTCTTTCCTTCGACTTCGCGAAAGCGGCGAGGTATCCCTGGTGATGATATCTGCAAACACGGCGCTCGCCAGCTCCTACGACTACAGCGAAGTGGCGCGCTCGGTGCTTATAGCCGTCGCCGCGTCCTATGTCGCGCTCGACCTTGCGGGGCGCGTAACCGCTGCAAGGGGCTGGGGCTCGCCTAGCTTGGTTGGGCGGTGGCGCCACAGCGATGGGCATCGGTATCTGGGACGATGCACTTGAAGGGTATGCTGGCCTTCCACCTGCCTGTGCCGGTCGAGTACCACTGGCCGACACTTCTCGCCGCGCTCTTGGTGGCCATCTTCGCGTCCTCGGTCGCGCTGTACGTGGCGAGCCGCCAGAAAATGGGCTGGGGTCGAGGCCTCTAACCGGCTGCGTCGTTATGGGCGGTGGCATCGTCGGCCTGCACTACCTCGCGCATGGCCGCAATGAGATTACCTGCCATCACCCGGTACTCCCCGCTGCTGGTGACCCTTTCCGTTTTTCTCGCTGATCTTGTTTTCTCTCATCGCACTGCTTATGGCATTCGGTCTGCGAGAAGAGACGAGAGTGGACAGTGCCCCGACGAAGGTTAGGCAGCGCGGTCGTGATGGGAGGTGCCACTCTCCGCGATGCACTACACCGGCATGGCCGCCGTGAGCTTTTTCTCCCCCCCTCGCCCCCGGACCTTGACCGCACCGTGGGCATCACTCCACTTGGTAGCTCTGGAGTTGCGGTTGTGACCTTGATCGTGCTTTTGGCCGCCGTCATAACATCCTCAGTGGACAGGCAGGCAGATGCGAAAGTCCAGCGAACTCAACCAAGATCTGGAGCGGCGCGTCGTTGAACGAACCTTGCAGCTTGAAACCATCAACCAAGCGCTGAGAAAGGAAATGGACGCGCGCGAGCGGGCGGAAGAAGCGGTGCGGGGGAAGTGAAGATCGCCTGCGGCTTGTCATCGACACAATCCCGCAACAGATCTGGAGTGGCCCGCCGGGATGGCTCGCTGGATTTTTGCAACGCGCAGTGGCGCTCCTATATGGGTTTCACGCAGGAAGAACTTCAGGGCGAGGGTTGGCAGAGCATGCTTCATCCCGATGATCGGCAGCGGGTGCTGAACGCATGGCGCGAGTCGGTCGCCAACGGCACTCTCTACGAGCAGGAAGAGCGTCATCGCCAGTTCGACGGGCAATATCGCTGGTTTCTGGCGCGTGGCGTGCCGCTGAGGGACTCTGCAGGAGGCATTGTCAGATGGTACGGCACGAATACCGATATCCAGGATCTAAAAGAAGCCGAGGACCGCTTGAGGGAATCGCGGGCCGAACTAGTCCGTGCCGCTCGAATCGCGACCATGGGGGAGTTGACGGCATTGATTGCACATGAGATCAACCAGCCCCTTGCTGCGGTGGCCGCCGATACAAGTGCCGTGCTGCGCTGGCTCGCTGTACGACCGCCTAACTTGGACGAGGTGAGGGAGGCCGCGAACGGGGCCGTTCGGGAGGTGAATCGAGCCAGCCGCGTGATCGAGAGAATTCGAGCGCTGCTGGCAAATAAATTGCCTCAACTGCGCCCACTGGATGTCAACAAAGTGATCAGAGAGGTGTTGGCCCTGGCCCACAGCGAGCTAATGACCGCCGGTGTTGCCGTGCACACTGATGCTGGCCGCCGATGTTCCCGCCGTGCTCGGCGACCGCGTTCAGTTGCAGCGTAAGCGTCCGAAGTTCCCCTCAGCGCCGAGGCGGGTTTAGGCCGGAAGCTTGTGTCATGGCAAAGGCAGAGGGATTGGTGCCGGAACGCCGTGTTCGCAGATGGCGGTCAGTTGCGGAGAAGCGTCGAATCGTTCATCTGACGTTGGTGCCCGTCGCGAGCGGCGCTAGTGGCCAGAGCTCATGGGGTAACGCGAACCAGGTATTCAAGTGGCGGCGCGAGTTTGAACGGGGCGAATTGTTGGAGCCGGCTTCAGCATCTGCGTCTTCGCTTCCGGTGGCGTTATCTGGCGGAGATAAGCCGGACACGAGCTCTGCGATCATCCACATCGAGTTTCAGGGCCGTGCGCTGATCAGCATCGAGAGTGGCGCTGATCCAGCCTTGCTACGCACGATCCTGGAGAGCCTGGCAAGTGATCGAGCTTGTACCGGAACGAAGATCTGGCTTGCAGCCGGCGTAACAGATATGCGCCGTGGCTTTGATGGTTTGAGTGCGCAGGTGCAGACGGTCTGGAGCAGCAGCCATTCTCCGGTCACGTGTTTGTTTTCCGCGGGCGTAGAGGTGACATCGTAAAACTTCTTTGGTTCGATGGAGACGGCCTATGTCTGTTCGCCAAGCGTCTGGAGAAGGGCCGCTTCATCTGGCCACAAGCTACGGAAGGGCTGTTTCGCTGACCCGTGCGCAGCTCTCGATGTTGCTGGAAGGCATCCACTGGCGCAGCCTGATGAGAACCTGGACGCCTGAGCTTGCGGTGTGAGTAACAAGAGAGATTCTCCAGTATTCATGCGGGTTTTATGAGATAGACCAGACCCCTGTTCATGCCATACTGCAGTCGTGATTTCTGCTCCATTACCGAATCTCGATACGCTTGATACCGAAGCATTGAAGAAGATGGTGGTCGCGCAGCACAACCAGTTGCTCGAACAGCAGCAACTGGCTAGCCAGCAGATGGAACAGGCTGGCCGGCAGATTGAACATCTGAAGCTGGTCATCGACAAGTACAAGCGAATGATCTTCGGCACCAAGAGCGAGAAGCTGAAGGGTGAGCTGGAACAGCTTGAGTTTCAGCTGGAAGAACTGGAGATCGAGCAGGCAGCAAGGCAAGCGCAAGAACCATATTCTCCGCGAACAACGAATAAGTCCCGGCCGCGTGCTCCGCGCAAGCCATTGCCCGAGGATCTTCCGCGCGAAGTGATCACCCATCCTCCTGCGAGCACTTGCTGTCCGGACTGCGGCGGAGCCCTGCGCCAGTTTGGCGAAGATGTATCCGAACAACTGGAACGCGTTCCGGCCAGCTACAAGGTAATTCAACATGTGCGGCCCAAGTTTGCTTGCGGGGCGTGCGAACAGGTGGTCCAAGCGCCTGCTCCGGCGCGGCCGATCGATCAGGGCTTGCCAGGCCCCGGTCTGCTGGCGCATGTGCTGGTGTCGAAGTTCGCAGATCACTTGCCTCTGTATCGGCAGTCTGAGATCTATGCTCGGGAAGGAGTGGACCTTTGCCGTTCCACTCTGGCCGGATGGGTAGGCGCGGCCAGTGAGTTGCTCGCCCCACTGGTCGATCAGATCACAAGGCATGTACTGGCAGGGTCGAAAATACACGCCGATGATACGCCGGTTCCGGTGCTGGCTCCCGGCAAGGGCAAGACCAAGACGGCCAGGCTGTGGACCTATGTGCGGGACGATCGGCCTGCCGGCTATCAGACCGCACCTGCAGTGTGGTTCGCTTATTCCCAGGATCGCAAGGGAGAACATCCTCGGCAGCATCTGAAGGACTTCCGCGGTGCGCTGCAGGCCGATGCCTATTCAGGCTTCCATCATCTCTATGGCGAAGGCACCATCTATGAGGTCGCCTGTTGGGCTCACGCCAGGCGTAAGTTCCACGACGTTCACCTGGCTCACGCTTCGCCCACGACCACCGAGGCTCTGCTGCGCATCGGAGCACTGTACGGAATCGAGGAAGAGATTCGCGGCAAGCCGGCCGAGCTGCGCTGCTCGGTACGCCAGGCGCGCGCCCGGCCACTGCTGGACAGTCTCAGGCACTGGATGGAGAAGGCGCTGCGCTCCCTGTCCACCAAGAGCGAGACGGCAGCCGCCATCCGCTATGCGCTTTCCCACTGGCGTGCTTTGAACCGCTACGTCGATGATGGGCGGCTGGAAATTGATAACAGCGCAGCGGAACGCTCCTTGCGCGCTGTCGTTCTGGGGCGTAAGAACTATCTCTTCATGGGATCTGATTCCGGCGGACAACGGGCCGCAACTCTGTACAGCCTGATCGGCACGGCTAAACTCAATGGACTTGACCCGGCGCTCTATCTCCGTACTGTGCTGGCTAAGCTCCCCGAGCACCCCATCAATCAGATCCAGCAGCTGCTGCCCTGGAATCTAGCCCCCTCACTTCAGAACGATCCTTCGAAAGCCGCCTAAAGTACACGCAACAAGTGTCCACTAAAAATAAGTGGACACTTAAAACACACTATCCCTACCTGCTCAAGTGGGGAATTTCGTACGCTTACGTTGCAGCAGGTCCTTCTTAACTTGATCATGAACGCCATCGACGCCATGATTGTGGTCAGAGACCGGCCAAGGAAGCTGCTGATTACATCAGCCACGGACGCAGAGGAAGTACTGGTCCAGATTCAGGATTCCGGGCAGGGACTCGACCCGGAACACATCCATCGTATCTTCGACTCCTTCTTCACCACCAAGGCCGAGGGGACTGGCATGGGACTGTCGATCAGCCGCTCAATCATTGAGGCTCATGGCGGCCGCCTGCGGGCTAGTCCCGGTTCTCCACACGGGGCGGTTTTTCAAATTGGTTTGCCCAAGGCAGGCAGCAACCGATGACAGACTCACACTCCATCGTGTTCGTGGTCGATGACGACGATTCGGTACGTGATGCACTCAAGCGCCTGATTCGCTCGGTAGGTTTACAGGTTGAGCTCTTCGCATCGGCGGAGGAGTTTTTGCAAAGGAAACAACCAGATGCGCCAGCTTGCCTGATCCTCGACATCCGATTGCGAGGAATCAGTGGGCTCGATTTCCAGCGTAAGTTGGCTGAGGCCAACATCCCCATTCCGATCATCTTTATTACCGGACACGGTGACATTCCAATGTCGGTCCGGGCTATGAAGGCGGGAGCCGTCGAATTCCTGACCAAGCCGTTCCGCGATCAGGATCTGCTGGATGCGATCCAAATCGGACTGGAGCGCGACCGGGCACGGCGCCAGCGCGAGGAGGAAATCGCGACCCTTCGGGAGCGCTTCGAAGGGCTGACGCCTCGTGAGCGGAAGGTGTTGCCCCTGGTCGTTTCCGGTCTTCTAAACAAGCAAGTAGCCGCCGAACTCGGAACCAGCGAAGCCACGGCTAAGGTCCATCGTAGCCAACTCATGCGAAAGATGGCCGCGAAGTCTTTGCCTGAGTTGGTAAGAATGGCTGAGAAGATGGGAATCTTTACCTCAAAGGCCTGACCCAGAGTATTTTGATGGCCGCAACCCCGGCAACGGCTAAGTGAGTGAGCGCGCAGGATAGACGCAGCGGCCGGCGCCTTCCCGGTTGCTTCTTGAGTATATCTCTCCTAAACCTTCGTAGCGGTCCTCTTTACGAAGGTGAAGCCCATTTCCACTAACAGGCACTGGTTTCAGTACCACGCGCGCCGCTACTCTCATCATTGAACGGTAGAGGGGGAGTGGCCCAGGGCTCGCGTATTGGTATTCAGTCATGGCCTCTGTCTCGTTAAATTCGCATTCGCGATGTACTTTCAGAAAAGGTTGGTTCGTGGGGCGGATTGGCGTAAATCTTCGTACACTTCGTCAGCAATGGCGGCTCTCCCTGCGAGAGGTTGAACAACGGAGTCTCCGCTTTGCAGAGGAATGGGGCGATCGATCCTATCAGATTTCTGCTAGCTGGCTGAATCGTCTGGAGCGCAAAGAACACGAACTAACTGTTAGCAGACTCATGGTCTTGGCTTATATCTATAATGTCTGCCCGGAGCAACTACTACGCTCCACTCAGCCCGGAATTGCTCAATCCATGTCCCTGAGGCCTCCGTTCAATCCGGCGGTGACGATATTGACGGAAGACCCACTGGTGGGGCAGGCAAAATATCTGCTATCGGATACTCTAGGTCCCGATCGGTTGCCGAACAAGACCACGCTGCTTTCGACAGAGACCGGGTCGTTGCCGGTGCCGTACAGGCGGGGCATCATTGGCGAGTGCGACCTCACCTTGGGTCCTATGGTTCCTCCTGGTTCGATTGTTAAGGTAGACGCCCGAGATCGCGCAATCCCGTCGCGGAAAGACTGGACACATGAGTTCCAGCGACCGATCTACTTCCTCCTGACCGGGGAAGGTTACGTCTGCGCCTGGTGCGAACTGGACAGGAACTCTGACTGGTTGACCGTAATTCCCCACCCACTGTCACCCGCTTCCAGCCGACGCTGGAGATACAAGAAAGAAATAGAAAACATCGGACGTGTCGTCGCCGTGGCTATTCGATTGACACCATGAATGTTTCTGGCCGACGAAACTCACTGAATCCTAAGACCAACCGTTTCAGCCGCACAAACATAACACTCGATGTTCTTCAAAGGTCTGAGTCGACGATTTGCGCCGCCGTGCATGCAAACCGCATGGTTGCGAAGTAGCGGCGTCCTTGCGCCGGGGTCAGGAAGGCTCGACATTGCACGTGAAGTGGCCACGATCCATCACCCCTCGAATAAGCATGCGTTAGGAACCCTGCTCTCACGCCGAGATGACAAAAGCTAAATCCCTCTTGCAGCCATTCCGAAGCTCCGCCTTGAATCTGGGTGGCTAGTTTTTTGTGAGGTAGGCTTGCGCCATTCGGTGGGTTAGCGGGGGTGGTCGCGAGCTTAGCATTTCTTAAGATTAAGTGCGCAGCGCCACCTTTCCAATCGAGAGAATGCCTCTTGAAACGGCTTCAGGTGAGCTCCAGTTGGAGCGGCCCTTTTGGCGAGACCCGGAGCTGCTGCGCCGCGCTGTCACCAATGTGCTGAGAAACGCGAGTCGTTATTCACCATCAGCTGTTGCGGAAAGGAAACTGTTGCAGTCAAGCAGACACTCGCGTACTTTAGGCTTTCGCTCTATGATCTGCTTGATTACGACTGTTGCCTGCGGTCGCAAGCCGCTTGGTCGATTGAACGACCGCTCGTCACACAGGGCGACCGAACGTATGTCCAGGATTTTTTCACCTGACCTGTATTTTTCTCCATTGCCGCGCACCCTTAATCACAGAGGAGTTCGGGTTCACGGCGCGGGAGCCGGGTGCCTCAACGGGGATTGCTAAGGAATTATGGATAAGATTGGGGCTGCTATTACTAATCGAAAGAAGGCGCAACTCTCTCCAGAATCAGCCAGGATAGACCTGGCACGCGCGGCCCGCATCGCTGCCGCGGGAGCATTGACGGCATCCATCGCCCACGAAATCAGCCAACCGCTGACATCTATCTTGGCAAACGGATTTGCCTCCCAGCGCTGGCTCGCGATGCAACCACCCCGTCTGGACGAGGTACAGGAAGCGGTGGCACAAATTGTTCGCGAGGCCGATCGCGCGAGCAAGGTGATCACGAGAATTCGAGACTTGTTTGGTAAGAAACCGCTCCAACTTCTTATCGTGGATGTTAATGAAACTATCCTTCAGGTGTTGACTCTTGCCGCCGGCGAGCTGAGAAGTCAGGGTGTTGCCGTGCACACTGAATTTGCTCCCGGTCTTCCGACTGTCCTGGGCGATCCCATTCAATTGCAACAGGTAATACTTAATCTGGTCACAAATGGCGTTGACGCAATGAGCAGTATTAGCGATCGGCCGCCGGAGCTGTTCATCCGCTCGGCGAGAGATCCCTTGGGGGTTCTGGTTCAGGTCCGCGATTCTGGCACCGGCTTTGAATCACATCTAGCGGAAAACTTCTTCGAACCATTTTTTACTACTAAACCCCAAGGGCTGGGCTTAGGGCTGTCGATCAGCCGCTCAATTGTCGAGGCCCATGGAGGATGTCTCTGGGCGTCGGCTGAGGATTCTTACGGCTCGGTTTTTCAATTCACGCTTCCCCAAGGCTAAAGGCGATATATGAGCGAGTGTCCCGGTATCGTCATCATGATCGACGATGATGTCTCATTCCAGCGTGCACTCGGGAGGCTACTTCGTCCGGCGGTCGTTTGATGTTAGAGACACCTCTAAAGCACTACTTACTAAAGTATGGTTATTTTATGCCAAGGTAGAGTGGAATTGCGGAAGTGCAGAATGTTACTGTCGTTGTTCTTAAGCAACCACAGTTCAATAGGAGGATCGACATGCCACACACTAAGAAACCCCTGAACAGAGTGCTTGAGTTCACCATGCCTGGAGACGGCATCGGACCGCAGCTGGTGGCTCGGTTCGAGGAGTCGTAAAGAGCAACGACGAGTTGGTGCTGGCGCTCACACGTCTACGCCGCTCTTATAAAGTGCTTCTAGCCGGGAAGCCTGACACAGATGCCGAGGTGGTGCTGTGGCAGGTTGAAGGGGCACTGCAGGAGGCGGAAAAATGAAAGAACCTGCTCGCACAGCATACGGCCCAAGAGCCGCAGGGGGCTTAGTGATCCGGCGGTCCGACACACTTGCAATGTTGCCATCTTGGCACCTGACTTAATTCTGACACTCTCTAACAGCAACGGACAGCAGTCGGTCGCTGTCTTGGGTAGAGCCAAACCTGCTAAGTACCGCTCTGAAAGGGGCAGACGATGCGAACAACACATGTATCATGCGATCCTAGGAATAGGGAAAGTGCCCTTGTACGAGAGAGCACGATCGCAGCCATCAAGAGTGCTGTAGCCTACTTCTTCGGCATGCCGATAGAGGAACTCCACCATAACAGTACGACAAGAGCAGTGACGGTACCGCGTCAGATCGCGATGTACCTCGTCAAGCAGATGACCGATGCGTCCCTACCGGAGATTGGGCGCTGGTTCGGCGGCAAGCACCATTCAACCGTGACGCATGCTATTGCGAAGATTGAAGGCCGCCGACACATGGATGTTGGTCTGGACTTCACCATCTGCAAACTTGTTACGAGCATAAGAGATCATAGTCCCCCAACACCTATCGCGCACAGTGATAGTGTGGCGCATGAACCACACGACTGGTTCGCGGCAACCAGGACACAGGTGCCATTCGGGGCGATCACGCATCACCCAATAAGCAATCGACTAGGGAATGAGGAGATGCTCATCAATTTGCCCCTAATTTCGGTCTTGAAGGCTCGGCGAGACCGGCGCCCCTGATGCGAGATTGAGACGCTGCACCAGAGATGCGGCGTGCGTTCGATACGTACCAGCTCTCGCCTTGTTGATAATAATTGTATCGACGTAGAACCCATTACACTTTGACGCGCCGCTACCGCGAAGGATCGCCTTCGTTCCGGTGCCCCCTTTCGCGCGCGGAGATAAAAGTTAATTTAATGCTGATTTTCTGAGACGTAGGATCTATATTCTGGCATCATCACAGAGCACATTGGTATCGCAATAGTTCGGTCTGGCAGCTCGAGGAGTCGTCGGCGTCAATGGAGACCCGGAGCCTCGACATAAACCATAAGAGGGAAGGTTGGAGATTCGCAATGAGTGATTCGCCCGGTGTCGTCTTCGTGATCGACGACGATGTCTCAATCCGACATGCGCTCGGCAGGCTAATCCGCTCCATAGGTCTGCACGTGGAGCTTTTCGGCTCGGCTAAGGAATTCCTGAGTAGGAAACCACCGGAGATACCCGGTTGTATGACCCTGGACATCAGGTTGCCGGGAATAAGCGGGCTGGATCTCCAGCGCCATGTGGCCGAGGCTGGCATGAGAATTCCAATTATCTTTGTCACCGGCCAAGGCGACATCGCCATGTCGGTGCGTGCCATGAAGGCGGGGGCGGTTGACTTCCTGACCAAGCCATTTCGCGAGCAGGAGTTGTTAGACGCGGTTGTTTATGCGGTTGAGCGGGACCGTCTAAGACGTCAACAGGAGGCGGAAACCACCACATTGCAAGAACATTTTCGATCGCTGAGTCCACGCGAACGAGAAGTGCTGAATTTGGTAATTTCCGGTCTGCTTAACAAGCAAGTAGCCGCGGAGATCGGAACTACCGAGGCCACGGTCAAGTTTCATCGCGGCCAACTTATGCGAAAGATGAGTGCAGACTCGCTCGCTGATTTGGTGAGGAAGGCCGCTAAATTAGGACTGTCTGCCACACCTCGGGGCTATTGATCTTGGCAACAATTGCGACGTCGAGTAATGACATCTCCGGCGGGACCCGGAACCTGGCCGTGCTTGCGGCATAAACGAGGTTCCATCTTCAGTGTCGTTTCCTTCTCTCGCGATCTCTCCATTCAGAGCAATAACTCCTAGACGTCTTCTTACTAAGGTAGGAGTCGTCCCTACCAACGCACAGTGGAATTATGGTTGCGCTCGATGGTACTTTCGTTCTAGTTGCTAGATGGGCATCACTGAAGAAGAACACCCAGTAACCTGCTCGCACACAACCTGATTCACACTTATCGGTTAATGACGCAAATGCCAACAGCAGAAGTGGAAATGCGACGAGGTCAAGAGTGTCGCCCGAAGCGCGAGACGCGCCTGCGAGCAGGAAAGCGAGGAAGAATGGAATTGTCTGGTGCGGTTTCAATAGAAGCAACCTCTCGGCTTGGGCGCTACGGACGTACCCATCACGTGTGCCATGCACATGAACGAATTCTTGCCGTGACGACCGTGGTCAGGAGGCAACCGGGGGGTTCGCAGAGCTGCCTTGTGCGTTGTAATGACGGAAAGCTCTATGTGCTGAAGATGAATCCCAACCCTCAAGGTCCGAATGTGCTGGCGAATGAAGCCCTCGGGTCAATTCTTTTACGCGGTCTAGGGCTTCGTGCGCCCCAGTGGAGGGCGGTGACGATCGACCTGAAAACGGTACGCTTCTTCCCCGAGCTGGCGATGCAAACATCTGCCCAAGAAATTACCTTCCCCGCATGCGGAATCCACTTCGGTTCGGAATATTTGGGTGGTCCGCAATATGATCTTTATAACTTTATACCTCCGAGTTACACGCATAGACTTAGAAGCACTGCGCAGTTCCTTCCGATTTATCTCTTTGACATCTGGGCGAGTCACCAGGACGAACGACAATGTGTATACCAGAGGATGCGCGGGACCAGTTTCTACGACCCTTTTTTTATTGACAATGGTCATCTGTTTGGGGGACCAGCGTGGTCGGAAGTAGCGGGTCACTGTCGTGGGATATGCTCGGGCAACGTTCCGGTGCCTTTGATCGGGGATCCCAGGATAGAGCCATGGTTGAAAGTCTTTGAGGACCGTATACCTAAGTTGCTTCACGAGGCCATCGCGGCGGTTCCAGGGGATTGGTACGAGGATGACATCTATCTGCTATTCGCTCGTCTCTTGTGGCGTCTCGAGACCATTCGGACGTTAGTCGATCAAGAAATGACTAGGGGGCTGATCTGTCGCACTTCTACGACAGAGTTGGTGAGTGGTCTGCGGGCGCGCCAGGGAAGAGGTGCTCCTTTCGGTAGGCTCGTTGCACTTCGTTCCGCGTGGTCGGCCCCAACTGCGCAACGTTGTTGGCCAAACCAAGAGTGAAGGGCCGGCTTGTTAATCCGGGCCCGGAAATCGACTCCGCGCCTCCACGGTTTGGGAACCCGTAGTATTCGTAAACTTGGCCGCGAGTTCGTCAGCAGAACTATGGATTCCTGAAGAAATGAGGAATTGAACAGTTGCAGACTCCGGTGAGGCTCGAAGAACTGTCGAGAGTGTCCCTGAGAAAGCCATTTCCATCTCTCGCGCCCGCTGCTCACCTCGTCTCGAGGGCGGCTCTCGCTGGAGCCCAGCGCTATAAGAACAACGTGACCGCCCTGGCAAGCACTTCATCGAGGATTTTCGAGGGGACCGACTCCACTCTTTTGCCGCCGCGAG
Source organism: uncultured Acidobacteriaceae bacterium (assembly GCA_963840675.1). Lineage (GTDB taxonomy): Bacteria > Acidobacteriota > Terriglobia > Terriglobales > Acidobacteriaceae > PALSA-350. The sequence continues at coordinate 103,123 of CAWJAB010000035.1, read as the reverse complement.
CGCGTAGATCGAGCACGCGCGGTTGGTCACAGCGCACAACGCCTTTGGTCTTTATACCAGTAAGCGGAACGGCGAAGCCGATCCGGCGAGCAAATTCCCCACCGCTGGTTATAGGCAGAATTACAGGCAGTTTGGTGGCTTGGTTGAATGCCGTCGGCGAAATGACCAGAACGGGACGCCGGCCCCGCCGTTCATGCCCATGGGTTGGGTCGAGCGACACCATGTAAATATCGCCACGACTCACAGCAACTCGCCGCCCACGGATAGCGCATCAACCCACTGCCGCTCTTTAGCCGGCTGAGGCTTGGAATAGTCAGAGGCGTCCAGCAACTCCGCCAGGGTATAGCGAGGTTTGACTTTAGGATCGACGATGAGGCGCTCTCCATCGACCGCTAGCCCCAAGGTGGCGCCCACCTCAAGCTGGAGAAGATCGAGAATCGCGGGAGGAACCGCGAGCATGATGGAGCCGCCGACTTTTCGCAGCTTGGTGGTACGCATAACTTGTTATATCACAATATAACATATTATAGCTCAATTCGGCTGACCTTTCAGACGAAAGAAACATTCGGCGAGTGTCATCGTGTCAGAAGTTCGGGATGGGTGCCCGCGGCGAAAAGCCGAGATCCATCCCCAAGCACATGCCAAGCAGACAGCTGCGCAGTGCATGCCCCGGCACAGCACACTCGGTGCGATCCAAGACAAAAGACAAGGCGGAAAGTATCTCGGGCAGAGAAGGGGCAGCACCCTCCGCGGAAGGCAGCTCTAATGACGCACTTTGGCAATAAGTTTCAGCATCCGATAATTCCTCAGCGACAGGTTCTTATTGGCATGATGAGTGGGTAAATCCTGAGTTGATTCGTACCAGCGATACGACTTTCGCGTGAGCCTTGACAGGGTTGCGGAGCCGCTGCTCACGCCGAAGTCACTGGTCTGGCCGTCTTGGCCGCTGGGCCCGCTGAGTTTGGCTACACTAGAATTATGCTTTGCCGTGGTCCTACCTCCGGCGTGGTGTTTGCCTTTGTTCTCTTCTGCAGTTCGGTGCTTGCCAGCGGGCAAGTGATCCCGTCGGTCAACCTCACGGTCGTTGATGAAGACGGCCTGCCCGTCCCCGACGCCCAGGTTACCCTTTCCGAGCCGGGGCGCACCCCGGTCCAGTTGCAAACCGATTACGCCGGCCGTTGTCTCTACCCGCTGCACACCCACTTGCCTTACCTGCTTCGGGTGCAGAAACCCGGCTTCTATCAGGCTTTAGAAGACCACACCGATGCATCCCGCCAGACCATCGAAGTGAAGCTGGCGCATGAACAGGTGATTCGCCAGGAGGTGAATGTCGTCTCCTCGACAGCCGGCATCGACACAGAACAAACTTCAGACAAAAGCACCTTCAATACTCCGGAGATCGTGAACATACCCTACCCAACCTCGCGCGATATCCGCAACCTGCTTCCCTTCACTCCGGGTGTTGTGCAGGACTCGACAGGTCAGATTCATGTTGCCGGATCGGAGACCTATGCGACCCTCGACTTGCTCGATGGATTCGATATCCGTTCTCCGGTGAGTGGTGAACTCGCCATGCGCGTCAGCGCGGATGCAGTCCGCTCCATCGATACGGAAACAACCCGCTACCCGGTGCGATTCGGCAAAGCCACCGGAGGGGTCGTGGCCTTCTACACCGGGATGGGCGATGACAAGCTGCGTTTTAATGCCACAAATTTTGTTCCCTCGTTTCGCCAGAACAATGGACTGCGCTTCGACCAGTTTGTCCCCCGGGTGACCCTTTCCGGACCGATCGTGCGCCACCGTGCGTGGTTCTTCGATGGCCTGGAAACGGAGTACGACAATGTCTACATAAAGGAGCTGCCGCCTAATGCCGATACGAACCATCTGCTGCGTGGCAGCAACCTGGTGAAAGCCCAGGCAAACCTTACTCCCGCAGACATCTTTTCCGCCGGACTACTCTTTAACGATTACCATTCTCCCTACGACGGCATCTCTTCCCTGGTGCCGCAACAGAGCACGACCAAGAGAGACACCATCGCATGGTTCCCGTACATACGTAACCAATATGGTTTCGAAAATGGAGGGCTGCTGCAGGCCGGCTTCGGAGTGGTGCGCTTCCGCGATGGTTACGAGCCCCATGGAGACAACCCATACGAAATTACTCCGGAACTGACACAGGGCAGCTACTTTGAAGACTTGACCGCGCATTCGCAGCGGGAGCAGGGAATAGCAATCTTGTACCTACCCCCGCGCCATTGGAAGGGAAGCCACGATCTGGAAGCGGGCATCGATCTCGACCACATTGACTTCGACGAAAAGCTCGCGCGCTCACCGGTAAGCTATCTGCGCGAGGATGGAACCTTATTGCGACGCAGCACCTTTCCTGCCCAGGCTCCTTTCACCCGCCATAACTTCGAGACCGGCGCTTATGTTCAGGATCGCTGGCTCGCGCATCCGGGATTGCTGATCGAGCCGGGCCTCCGCTTTGACTGGGATGAAATCATCAGGCGCCCGCTCTTATCCCCTCGTCTTGCCGCCACTTATTCGCCCCCGGGAGCGGAGGGGACGACCAAGCTATCGGCCGGTATTGGTCTCTATTATGAGCACACGCAGTTGGAATATTTAGAACGCGCCCTGGCGAGGATACGCTATGACACGTACTATGCAGCCGATGGTGTCACTCCAGTGAGCACTCCTCTGGAGACGATCTTTACCGCCCAGGATGGCTCCCTTTGGCAAACGCGCGCCATCAACTGGAGTGCCGGCGTCGAGAAGAAGCTTCCCGGCTCGATTTATGCCGGGTTTAATTTTCTGCAGAAGCGAAGCTCCGATGGCTTCGTCTATGCCAATCAAGAAGGGCCGGGCGCGCTATCTGGAACCTACCTTCTCACCAACACCCGGAGGGATCACTATATCTCCGAAGAGTTGGAGATGAGCCGAACCTTTGCCAATGGATACCGGCTGTTTGCAGCTTATACGCACTCCTCGGCGGTAACCAATGCGGCTCTCGACTATGTGCCCACCGTTTCGTTGCTCGGCCCGCAGCAAAGCGGACCGCTTCCCTGGGATGTGCCCAACCGTGTGATTTCCTGGGGATGGCTGCCTTTGCTGCTGCCCAGGTTCAAGAGGAGTTGGGACTTCGTTTATACCCTTGACTGGCATACCGGTTTCCCATTTAGCGCGGTGAATGATAACCAGCAGGTAGTTGGTCCGGCTGGTTCCCAGCGGTTTCCTGACTATCTCTCCTTCAGCCCCGGCCTCGAATGGCGGTTCCACTTCCGCGGATCTTATTTCGGTCTGCGAGGCGTTTTGGAAAATGCCACCGGCAGCCGGGATCCCGTGGTTGTGAACAACGTGGTGGATTCACCGGAATTTGGGACCTTCAGCGAGTTTCCCGGCAGAGCGCTCACCGGGCGCATACGGTTGATCAGCTCGAAGTAATTTTGGAACGACCGCTCCGCCCTTTAAGAGGCAACTTGGAGCGTTAGTTCCGGATAACTGTTTTGGGGGAGCAAACAGGAGGCTCCTAATGACACAGGGAGAGCGACGATCGGTTTAGTGCCGCGCCTACCCGGAATGAAGTGATCGACGCCGCACTGGAGTCGGCGAGTGCCGGAACGACCAACGACGGTCTCGCGGGCCTGGTGAGCATCGACGTGAAGGTGCGTATCGTGGCGGCGCTGTTCCGGCTGGCCGGCGATCCGAAGACCACGTTCGCGGCGCGATCCATGGTAACGGCCAAGTTGCAGGCCATTGGACAGTCGCAGCCGGCGAATGCCAACGGAGATGAGATCAAACGCTGCATCGCGATATTCGAGCGCGATCCGGAGAGGTTCAAGCCGGAACCAGTGGTGCAGACGCCGCCAGGCAGCCCGATCGGAGACGACGAGATCATGTGAGAATGAGACGATCAAGATGATTCTGCACCCATCCAATCGACGCTACAAGTGGTATGTCGTTGGGATGTTGTGGTGGATTGCCTTCTTCAACTATGCCGACCGGCAATCTGTGTTTTCGCTTTTTCCCTTGCTGTCGGGTGAGTTCCACCTGAGCAATTTGCAATTGGGTTTGCTGGGATCATCGTTCGCCTGGGTGTACGGACTGTCGGCTCCGCTGGCCGGCAACCTGGCCGATCGCATCCATCGCAAGACCGCTATCCTGGGCGGGCTTCGGGTGTGGAGCGTGATCTGCATGGCCACAGCGGTGTCTCGCACGTTTGCCCAATTGCTGGTGTTTCGCGCTGCCGAGGGGCTGGGGGAAACGATCTATTTTCCTGCATCGATGTCGCTGGTCAGCGACTATCACGGCAAGCAGACACGCTCCCGCGCCATCGGTATCCACCAAACCAGCGTCTATGTGGGAACCATCGCCGGGGGTTTCTTCGCAGGACTCATTGGGCAGCACTACGGCTGGCGCTGGTCCTTCGTAGTTTTTGGCGGGGCCGGCATCGTGCTGAGTTTTGTACTCAGCAGGTTTCTTTTTGAACCGGCGAGAGGCGCCGCAGATCTAGCCGATGTGACCGGAGAGCCGGTACAGGCCGGTGTGGCCCACCGCACTTCGATTGCTGAATTTATCCGGCTCATTCGAACCAACCCCACGGCATTGCTGTGCATGGCGGGGTTCATGTGCGCGAACTTCACCACCATGGTCTTATTTACCTGGATGCCGACGCTGCTGTATCAGAAGTTTCACCTGAGTCTCGCCATGGCCGGCCTGACGGCGACGATCTATGTACAGACGACGAGCATGGTGGGCTCCCCGATTGGAGGATGGTTGGCCGATGTGCTTCGGGGCCGGATGGCAGGCGGCCGGATGGTGGTGCAGGCGATAGGAATTGGGCTGGAAGCTCCGTTTGCGGCTTGGTGCGCGCTTACCGGCTCGTTCCACTGGCTTATTTTCAGCCTTCTGGCCTGGGGGATTTTCAAAGGCTTTTACGAAGCAAATATATTCGCCTCGATGTTCGACGTGATCCAGCCAGAGGCGCGCGGGACTGCTACTGGCTTCATGAACATGATGGGCTGGCTGGCCGGCGGAGGCACGGCTCCTGCAGTTGTGGGCTTTCTGGCTGACCGCATCGGCCTAAGCCGGTCGGTGGCGCTGACGGCATTTTCTTATCTTGCTGCAAGTATCCTGCTGTCGATTGGAGCATTCTGGTTTGCCCCGCGCGATACCCAGCGGATGGAGGCCTTGCTTCGTTCAGAAGTGCTGGACGCTATCTGACCCGCATCAATACGATGGAGGCAGTCCAACCTTCTGAATCAGCGCCCGGTAGCGCTCATCCGAATGCAGGAAGTCATAGGCCGGATCAGTCTGAATCCACAGAAGCTGCGGAGAGTGCTGCCGGTATCCTTCTTCCAGTAAGGCCAGCGCCTGATCGCGCTGCCCGAGCTGAGCGTGGAGGTTGGCCAGAACAACCGGCGAAAGGTATTGCGTTTGTGCCCGTTTTTCATACGCGCTCAATTGCCAGCGAACCACCGCCGGGTATCCACCCTGACTATAGGCACGCTGGACCGCGGCCGCCGACGGACGATCGCCAACCCCTATGAATAGGTTAACCAGGCCCTCCGTGGCCTCTTTGTCCATGCGCTTGCAACGGTAGCTTTCAGGGATCAAGCCAAGCAAGCTCTCGTCGCGCGGAGAGGCTTCCAAACGAAGGCGTGCCTCATCGATCGTTGCGTCGTATTGGCGCGCCTCAAACAAGGTGTAAGCGAGACCCCAGGGCCGGGCAAATGGATCGAGCTCCATCTCCTTCTTCTGCACCTCAATGGCCTCTACATTACGATTCAGAGCGATCAGGATTCTCGCGCGGAGATGGTACGCCTCGGCGTAGCGGAGATCCAGCTCGATGGCGCGCCGCACAGCTTGATCCCCGCCATTCCAGTTCCATCGGTTGAAAAAAAGCGCTGCTCCGACTGCCAGATTCGCTTGGGGCAGAGATGGATCAAGCTGGAGCGCTTTGGCCGCCGTCTCATCCGCCTGCGGCAGCGAGCTGCGAGGGTCATGGCGCCCATCCATGGTGCTGGCGGAATAGCAGGCCGACAGGCCGGCCCACCCCAACGCGTAATCCGGCTGAATTTCTGTCGCCTTGTGAAAGTATTCAGCAGCCTGATCGTAATGAAGGGCGAACCACAGATACCGTCCTCGCATGTAGGCATCTTGCGCTTCAGGATCGATATAACGTTGGCGCGCCTCTACGGGAACGGCCTGGTGCAGGCGAGTGGCAATGGTCCTGGCCACCTCACTGGGCAGCGATGACAAATCGTGGATGCCGCGATCGTAGCTCTCCGCCCAGAGGTGCGTGTCGCCGCGCGCGTCAATAAGCTGGACGGTCATGTGGACCTGATCACCCGAACGCGCGACTGAACCTTCCAGAATCCCGTCCACATCCAGCGCTTGCGCAATCTCCCGCAGCGGGCGGCGTGCGCCCTTGTACTGCATCACCGATGTTCGGGAGACGATGCGCAGGGTGGAGTTCTTGGAGAGCATGGTGGTGAGCTCGTCAGTCATACCGTCGGCGAAGTATTCCTGGACTGGGTCGCCGGAGAGATTTTCGAGCGGCAACACGGCGAGTGAGCGGATGGGCTCATCGGGATGATGCCGCCGGTAAATCAGCCAACCTGCGGTGAGCGCCAGCAATGTTATGCAGGCGGCGAAGAGCGGCCAGCGTTTCCCCTGCGTGACATCCGCCGGCGGATCAGAAGTGTTATGGGGCGGGCTTACGCCGGATTCGGGCGCCGCAGCTCCTGTGAGTACCGGAGCGATGAAGCGGTAGCCGATGCGGGGGATGGTTTCGATGTAGCGAGGAGAGGTGGCCGAGTCGCCCAGGGCGTCACGGAGCTTCTGGATAGACTTGTTTAACCCATGATCGAAGTCGACGACGACATCGGAGGACCAGAGGCGTTGGCGGAGGTCTTCGCGGGTAAGAACCTCGCCCGGGCGTTCTACCAGCGCAAGCAGCAGTTGCAGGGGTTGCTGGGGCAGCCGTATGCTTCTCCCGCTCTTGCTCAGTCGCACCGCCTTGCGGTCTAACTCGAAGAGGCCGAAGCGAACAATCAACTCGGTAGAAGGAGCCACCAACCTGCACCCCCGGGCACCAGCGCGCATTGAGTTTAGCATCGGCCCCGCAGACTGGACGGCTACACAATGGTCATCAACGAATTGGAAGTGGGGGACGAATCCGCGGTGGACGATAAATCGCCGAGCAACACCGGTTCGCATAGAATCCGGCAAAGAGATTTTTTTGAACCGCTGGAAATAGGAGGATAGTATGGCAAAGCTGGATTTGGTCGCGCTTTGGGAAGAACACTGCCGGCGCGAGTTCGAGACGCGAGATGCGAATGCCACGATGGCTACCATGGTCTCGCAGCCCTACGTCAACCACATCCCGACTATGACAGGCGGGGTGGGATACGAACAACTAAAACGCTTTTACGCCTACCATTTCATACCGGTCAATCCGCCCGACTTTCGTCTGACGCCGATTAGCCGCACGGTTGGTGCTGACACGATTGTGGACGAATTCATCGTCCACTTTACCCATACCACGGTGATCGATTGGATGCTGCCGGGAATTCCGCCAACGGGGCGCGCGGTGGAAATCCCGACGGTGGCAATAGTGAAATTTGAAGGCGACAAGTTGGCGCATGAGCATATCTATTGGGACCAGGCTTCGGTCCTGGCTCAAATCGGCTTGCTGGACCCTCGCGGATTGCCCGTGGCAGGAGTGGAGACAGCCCACAAAGTGGCAGACCGATCGTTGCCCAGCAACGGCCTGATGGAGCGTTGGCGCGAAAGCGAAGGAAAGCCAGTGTGACCTCCGGCCGGCAAACCTTACGCTTACTAAAATCATGCTCGGCGCCGTTGCCGGAGTTTCTGACTTGGAGGCTCCGCGACCGCTCAGTTCACAGTGACAGCAACGGTCGTGGACGCGGTCAGGGCGCCGCTGGAACCAGTCACCGTGACCATGTAGCTTCCAACAGTCGTGCCGGGATTGGCCGGCGCCGTGACAGGATTGGCTGCCTTCTGTGTTCCGCCGCATCCCGTGACTATGGTAGCGAACGCACCGAGCAGCAACAGACCAAGCAGGGTCTTTGTTCGGCAACGGCTCGAGGGCAGTCCGAAGAACAGGAATGCGACAAGGGCGCCGCCTCCAGCAAGCGCCAACATCCGGTTGTGCTGGTTGCGGAAAGCCGTCGCTGACTGGCCAGTCGCGTTGGACGAACTACTTGCTGCCGTGGTGTTGACAGTGAGCGTCGCTGATACGGCTGTTGTTCCGGCGATGGCCGGTGGCGCAGCGACGGAGCAGGTAGGCGGATCGATCGCAGCTGCCGGACCGGTTACGGCACAGGAGAGCGCCACCGAGCCCGTAAAACCACCGCTGGGCATGATCGTGATCGTCGAAGTCCCGCTGGCGCCGGGCGTGGCGATGCTGACGGTCGTATTGGTTAGTGCAAAGCTTGGAGCGGGAGCGGTCACCGTCACTGCGACTTTGGTCTTGGCCACGGCAACTCCGCTCGAATCGACTGCATTCACATACTCCATGTATTGCGCAGGAGTTGTGCCTGGTTGTGTCTGGATACTGAGCGTTGTGATCGTCGGCGCATTCCCCGAGATAGTCACCGGCGGGATGGACGAGCAGGTGGGCACGTCGTTTGCGCCGCTCGGAGAGCTGCCGCCGTCGCATTCCAGGGTCACAGTTCCGGAGAAGCCGTTCGTGGGGGTAATCGTGAGAGTCGAAGTCCCGATGGCGCCAGCCACGACCGAAACTGAGGTACCACCCAGTGTGAAGCCGGGTGGAGCGGGAGCGGTCACCGTTACTGCGACGATCGCAGTATTGGTCTCGGCCAGGACAGCTCCGCTCGAATCGACTGCATTCACAGACTCCGTGTATTGCCCAGGGGTTGTGCCTGGTTGTGTCTGGATACTGACTGTTATGGTTGCCGGCGCATTCCCCGAGATAGTCACCGGCGGGATGGACGAGCAGGTGGGTACATCATTTGCATTGACTGGAGAGCTGCTGGCGCCGCATTCCAGGGTCACACTTCCGGAGAAGCCGTTCGTGGGAGTAATCGTGAGAGTCGAAGTCCCGGTGGCGCCAGCCACGATGGAAACTGCAGTACCACTCAGCGTGAGGCCCGGCGGAACGACAGTGAGGGACACCTCGGCGGAGGTACTGCCACCATAGTTGACGTCGCCGGAATAGATCGCTTTGACGAGATGTGTGCCTACGCCTGCGGGGGAAATATTGTCCACCGTTGCAATTGTCAGCGCTGTCTCTGCTAAAAGCGCGGTTGCTGAGCTATCTTGGGAATTGGCCACAACAAGATCTTCCTTGCCGTCTCCATTGAAGTCTGCTGCCGTGACTGATGTTGAGCCGGTGTCCGCCGCGGGGCTGGTTACAGCCTTAAAAGTTCCATCGCCGTTGCCCAACAGAATCGTCACGTTGCTGCTGCCAGAGTTGGCTATCACCAGGTCGGGAACGTCGTCTCCGTTGAAATCCCCGACCGCAAGCGAATTGGGAGCCATACCCGTTGCCGGGCTTGCTGCAGCCGTAAAGGTTCCATCGCCGTCGCCCAGCAGTATCGTCACATTGTTGCTGCCGGAGTTGGCCACGGCTAAATCCAGCTTGCCATCTCCGTTGAAATCTGCTGCAGCAATCGATGAGGGGCCGGCGCCCGTTACCGGGGTTGCTCGCGCCGCAGTAAGACCCCCCTTATTATTCAGGAAGACGTTCACGCCATTGGCGGCGGAGTTTGTCACCGCCACGTCGGGTTGGCCATCTCCATTGAAGTCGCCCACGGTCATCGATTGGGAACCCGCGAACGGCAAGGGGGTCTCGCAGAACTGCGTAAAGGTTCCGTCTCCGTTGCCGGACAGAATCAGGAGTAAGTTGCATGGCTGCTCGTTGACGCTGGCGCAGGTCTCGACTAGATCCAGCTTGCCGTCTCCGTTGAAGTCTGCTGCAGCGATGGCATTGGACGTAACCGTACCGTTGCCGTTCCCAAAACTCTCGTTCGCATTGGTGAAGGTTCCATCCCCGTTGCCCAAAAGCACTTCACTATTGCTCTCATCAGCGACAGGCGCCACGGCCAGATCGGGAATGCCATCTCCGTTGAAATCTCCCACCGCAATAGCGCCCGGCAAGAAAGCCGGAGGGCTGGGCGCTGCTGTGAATGTGCCGTCCCCGTTGCCCAGGAGCACGGAGATGCCGCTTCCGAGTATCACCAGGTCCGGGATTCCGTCCCCATTGAAGTCGGCGGTCAAGACAGTGTTACCGCTCGTCTGTGAGGCGACAAACAAGAGTGAGGAACCCGCGAAGCCGGTGCCCGTTTCACTCGTCAACGCCGCCGTCCCCAGCGCTGCATTCCCATTGCTTGCATCCACAAACGACACCATGCCCGTCGGCAACGCATTTCCGTTGCCCGGCACTGTCGCCGCTAATGAGAAGATGTTTGGGATCCCGCCCGCTTCGAGGTACGTCGTTGTGGCCAGTTGCCCCGTGCCCTGCGAGGCCGTCACTGTGAGCGACGATGCGGTCGAAGCACTGGGCCCAAGGCCGGCCGGCTCGGCAAGAACCGCCATGTAGCTGTGACTCCCAACCCCAGGACGGAATTTCAGCGTCGCCGTACCGTTGGCGGTTAACTGCGCCGTGCCCAACAGATGGATGTCGGTGCAGAACTTGGCCGTCGCATCGCAGAAGTTGACCTGGCCCGGCGTAACCGGAGTGCTGCCGGCCATAACGGTTGCCGTCAGAGTGACCACGCTTCCAGCTGCAACTGTCGTCACGGCGTTTCCGCCAGAGGTGACGGACAGCGTTGTTGTCGTGGGGGCGGGCGCTGCCCACGCAGGCAGCAGTCCAACACCCTGGCCGAAAGAGACTATCGCAATGAAACACCACAAAGGGCGCAAGAGGGCCAGCAGCTGAAAGCGCATGGATGATCTCTCTTGAGGAACCAGACAGATGTCGATGTACTCGTTAACTAAGTTTGCGCAGATTTTATTCCAGGCTTTCCTGCTGATTTTTCAGGAGTGTGCGCAAGAATTCGTGGAATCCAAGCCGGGATTATTCCAGAGCTCAAAGCTGCAGATTGACAACGGATCAGCCGCCCTGGCGGCTGATCCGTTCGTGACTGCCTCACAGCGTTCTCAAGAAGGTAATCAACTCCTCCTTCTGCGCGGCGCTCAAGTCTCTAAAGCCTCGAGCGGCGTCGTGTGCTTCACCATCGTGACGCTCGATTGCGTTGTGAAGAGACAGCGACCCCAGGTCGTGCATGAAGCGGGCCTTCGTGCGCAAACCCCAGAGCGGCGCAGTCCTCAATTTGTTCGCAGTGTCTTGCGGCCCGACCTGGACGATTCCATCTCCAGTTCCGATGTCATGCAACAAGAAGTCGCTAAAAGGATGAATTATTTTGTCGCCCAGAGCTTCTGGAACCGTAAACATGCCACCATCGATAACCGTCCCAACCGGAGCCGTGGTAATGGCTTCCATGTGGCAGACGTTACAACCAACCTGTCGGAAGAGATGTTGGCCTTTCAACGCCGCGGGGGTCGCGGCCAGCGTGGTGTCGCGGGGCGGAGCCATGGTTCCACGCACGAACTGAGCAAAGTGGTCGATGTCGGCCAAGCCGAGGTTATCTGGCTGATCGTTGATGCCCGTCGTGGTCAGAAGAACTGTAGTAACCTCCGTGGGGCGCAGCCGATTCGTGATCCCCATCTCATTGAGATAGGCATCGGCAATAAAAGAGAGCAAGCTGCTGTGCTGGTCCTTCCAGCCGAATCGTCCGACTCGGGTTTGGCCGGGAGCCTCGAAAATCGGAGCCATCACAACTTCCCCATGAACTCTGCCTCCACTCATCCCCGGTTGTTCTGCAGCGATGGTGATCAGAGTATTGTCGTCAATGGCTTCCACAAATCCATCCCCCAGGGTGTTGAGGGCAGCGCGTAAGGTGCGGATGTTTTCCGTCGCAGGTATGGTCTCCTGGGCTTGCGGACCGATCGCGCGATCATTCACGATGGATCTGCCGGTAATCGTGTTTTGCCCGTCGTTGATAAAGATTGTGGGGTTTACGAAATTGCCATTTGCATCGTTGTGCCCTACGCGGAGTTCCGTGGTCTGGCTGGCTGCCCCGCTATTCGGATTCTGATGGCAATTGACGCACGAAGTTGCGTTGTATACAGGTCCAAGTCCCTCCGCGACCGTTTCGTTTTCCTCATAGACCTCCTGATCCCGCGCAAACGTATCTCCGGGGGGTTCAACAAGTCCATCGCTGATGCTTGCAGCAGGGTTAAAGCTGGGCGTGTTAAACCCGGCCGGCGCTTCCGTCGCTGAGTTCGCTGCGATTCCAACGTATCCGGTACCTAACGCGGTCAATGCCGCGAGCAGGCAGGCACAGAGGAGAACCTTCCTCCCAGGGGGCATGAGCATGAGCGTTCCTCCAAGAAGACACGAGTCGCCTACGCGCGTGCGAGACGTAAGCTGGCTGATCGGTTGACCCAAAATCCTCAAAGCCGGTACGGAGCATGGCCTGAGGGTGAGAGATCCCGTACGTATCCAAACTGGTTTGCGCAGAGTTTATTTCCACAGGAGAGAAAAATGTTGGGGGCTTGCCAGTCCGACAGCATCAGGCCTCCACCCGCTCAAAGCAAAGGAGCATGTGATCCCCGATCGTCCGCAACAGAGGCAGGTGCGAAATACCCCTATCTATTCGGCGCAGTAGGCCGAGCATTCGGGGATATTTGCGGAAGATCGGCTCCAGGTACGCTGGCGGAACTGCTATACCGATTCCCGTGCAGGAGCGCATGAGAAAAGATGGTGAAAACAACTTCCTCACTTCCTTCAAGGGCGGGTAGTGTATTTTCGTCGCGCAGTCGCCTACTTTCACGGTAGCGATCCCAAAGGATCTGCGGAATGCCTTGCGAGCATTGCCATGGAGGAGAAACCAGAGCGTTTCTGAAAGGCAGAATCGAGTGGATAGACAAATGATAACGGGCGCGCCCACCGTTACCATCGGTGCCAAGGCACGAGCGGTCCGATTGAAGTCGGCAACACAATTCAGTCCGGAGAAGTTCGACAATGCTCCGTCGAATAATGCGCCGGGGCGACACTTCGACAGACGCCGCGTCCGGAGAAGAGCAGTGAATTGGAGGACACGGACCGGTGTGGATCATTCCTTCCGGCATATTCCAGGCAACAACGGAGACATCCAACAGTGAAAGAAACTGCGCGTCTTCTCTCGTTCTGCAATTGAACGCCAGGATTTCATCGCCGGGGCAAAAAGTGTCAGCAAGAACTTCCCACACGATACCGCGCTGGGTACCGATCCTGGAGCGCGAAAAAAGGTCGTCATACTTCCCGGCGAGCCTTTCGAATGCAACGATTATCTGAATCTTAGCTTCTGAGGTTTTCATCGCCGGGAAGAAGGTTGATTCAATCGCATCCTACTTTTTGAAGACCTGGGTCATAAGCTGCGTCTGAACCCGATTCAACTGCTTCAGCGTCGCCTCCAGGGTCTGCCGGTCTTCGTACGAAACTTGGCTGAGGATGTCCTGGAGGCGAAAAGAGGTGCGCTGCATGAGCAATTCGGCATCTTTCAACTTCTTGCTGTCATCGGCAACGCCCATATCGATCTTCTCTGCATACTGTTGCACTAGCTTGAGAGTCTCGGAAGCCTGCCCCGAATCACCGGAATTGAGCTGATGGCCGGCCAGGTCCGTCATCCGGCTGACGAGCGTGGCATAGAGGAAGCATCTGTCTCTGGGCTGGGCATGATCCGCCTTGACTTGAAGGGCAGCTAGAGCAGCTGGATTGTCGTCCAGGGCCGAGGCGGCAAAGACACGAGTCGACGATAAGGCGGAGATGACGACGGCAATGGCCACAAACCGCAGCTCGTACTTCACGAGCGTGCGGCCTCATCGAGACATGCGCTTTGCAGGCCGACGCGGGATGCACGCCTTATCAGGCCGCGCAGTCGGGCAACGAGTTCTCGCGAGCTGAACGGGATGGTCACGTAATCGTCGGCACCCTTTTCCAGCAAAAAGACCTTCTCCGCAATCTCCGGACTCGCGCTAAGAATTACCAGGGGCAGACCGGGAATCAAATTGGCAATTCTCTGGCAAAGGTCATACCCCGAAAGTCCTGCGTGCTGTGGATCGACGATCACTGCCGAGGGCCGTCTTTGGCGAAGCATCTCCAGAGCAGCCAGACCATCCGGGACGAAATCAACCTCATATCCTTCCGAGGAGAAAAGCTGCAGCAGAATCTTCTGCAAAGCAGCATTGGCCTCTATGATCAAGACTCGATCCAGATTTCGATCAAAAATTCCATCCGGGGTGGCCGGTCGCGGTTCGGACTTCGGACTGTTCCCGGTCGCCGGCGAAGTGGTGGTTAACGCAAGTCTTTTCGGTTCCTGCCGTTGATTCGCTCCATGATCACCGCACTGCTTCATCGAAGAACCTTTCTTCTCTGTGTACCTACTGAGGTGGAAACGCAGCTTCCGCGTGGCCCGGAAGAAAGTCATCTTGACCGACGCTTCCGAAGTATTAAGAATCTCGCTGACGCTTCGCAGCTTAAGTCCCTGGAAATGCTTCAAGTCAAAAACCATGCGCTCGCGAGGGGTAAGTCTCTTCAGAGCCCGGAGGATTTGCGTACTCAACTCCTGGTCCAGTAGTTGTCGCTCGGGGTTATTACCAGGCCTGTCGTCCGACACCTCGTTCAACAAGTCGTCGTTGACCTCGATCGCGCCGATCTTTTTACGGACCCGATTCCTCCGCAGATGATCCAGGCAGACGTTCGTGACAATGCGGTAAATCCAGGTGGCGAAGGAGCACTCGAACCGGAAGCCATCCAGCTTCTTGTAGACCTTTAGAAAGGTTTCCTGATGGACGTCCTGAGCATCGCTCTCCGAACCAGTGATACGGAAAGCGAGCCGTAAAACAGCTTGATCATAGGTCTGTACCAATTGCGCGAAAGCGGCCTGGTTGCCTATTTGTGCCTCGCGGACCAGGGAACCATCCTGGATATGACCTATGCTCTCCATTGAGATTCTCCGAGGCGCCTCAGGTTTCCTGTAGCAGATTTTCGACTATAGAGGTCAACGACGAGGGCGTGCGAGCTCCTAAAACGACCCCGGTGTTGATACCCCTGCGGCACCCACATAGCAATAAACTGCCGGATACACGTTTTATTCACGCCGCTCTGAAAATTGTGAGTCAGTGGAGAGTCGGTTGGAATAAAAATGCGGCCCGCGAGTTCTGCACATTGAAACGAGGAGTGAACATCCGCACAGGTTAGCAGTAGAGGAGCAGAGATAATGGCGATGAGGACGAGTGAGACTGGCCGGAGGATTGATTGGATTTTTTATTTGGCATCCTGGACGCTGACAGCATTGATTAGTTTGCAGGCGCCCCCACCGGGGGTGGCCGCCGCACCGGCAGCCGCGGGAAAGGCTGAGGTCCAGATCGATAACTTCAGCTTCTCGCCAACGGCACTCACGGTGAAGGCAGGGACACAGATCACCTGGACGAACGGCGATGACATCCCCCATACCGTGGTCAGCGACGGCCACACCTTCAAGTCAAAAGTGCTCGGTACCGGCGAGAAGTTCACGTTTACTGCCGCCAAGCCCGGCACCTACTCATACTCCTGTTCGATTCATCCGAATATGACCGGCAAAGTGGTTGTGGAGTAAAGCTAAGAGACCCGGCTGAATTTCTCTGATGATAGCGAACCTCTACGCCCTTCTTGATCGGACTTACTTCGTAGTGAAGAAGTCTGCGACCGAAGGCGGGTTGCGCCGGTTGCCTCGCATAGGACGAGGGCTCGACCAATTCAAGCGACGCATCAAGCATCGTTTCCCCGACGAGGTGCAGGTTTGGGTACGGATTCAATCCGGCTTATCCAAGGGAATGTGGATGCATCTCCGCCTTCCTCGAGAAGCGCGCCTTTGGCGTGGACAGCATGAACCCGAGGTGCAGAATGCGATTGTGGCAAAGGTTGGGCCGGGTGCGGTTGTCTATGACATCGGGGCTCACTTGGGGACAATGGCTCTTGGGTCAGCTCTGCTGGTGGGCGACCAGGGCCTGGTTGTAGCTTTCGATGGCGACCCCGAAAACATCGCGCGTTTGCAGGAACATTGTGCGCGGAACGGGTTGGAGAATCGCGTGCGCGTGGTACACGCCGCTGTATGGTCGCGTATCGCAATCGATGGAGTCGGGTTTCGTCGTGGCGCAACCGCGAGATCGCAGGGCGGCGTGGAGGCTGACGGAAACCGTCCCGTATTGGCGAGCGGCGAAGTAATCAAAGTACCCGCAGTCAGGCTCGACGACTTTATTGGCGCCGGAGTACCTCCGCCACAATTGGTAAAGATTGACGTGGAGGGCGGCGAGTACGAAGTTCTGTGCGGGGCAAAGAAGCTTTTTGCGAAGCAGCGCCCGCTGGTCATCGCCGAAGTCCACCACCAACAGGCTGCGCAGCAAATCACCAACTGGCTGAGTGAATACCAATACTGCGCTCAGTGGAACATACCAAAAGAACAATTCCCTCGACATCTGTTTGCCTGGCCCAAGGAGACAGATGGAGAGGCCTGGATGCGAGATAGCCGTTCTCGAGGGTCTCTGCGCAAATCGGAAAAGGCACACAAGCCAGCGCATTCTTGCAAGCTGGCTTGTGAGTAGGGACGCAGCGCCCGCGCTTAAGAGCGGAGACTTCTCTGGGACGGCTTAGGTTTGCCGCACGGCCGCGTCAGCCTCTGCTGCAATCTGCTTGACGACATTCAGGAACTCCTTGGATTGGCCAAAGAATAGCCCATCGGCGGTGAAGCTCGCGATGGTCGCCACGGCACCGCCGAACTTGGCGGTCAGAGGGCGAATCACGGAGCAGTGAGGAAGACTGGGACTAATGAACTCGCACGGCACAGGGAAGATCAGGCTCGGCTGGACGAGTGCACCCAAGGGGCTGGCGAAAAAATTAGGAAACGTCAACCCTTTGTCGGTGACGGGTGCGACTGGGGCCTGGACTCCATTGCCTGCAAAATCGACCCATTCCAGGAAGTGGGCAACTTCGTCTCCGCCGATGCCGAAGATGATCTCCAGGAGCTCCGCGCTGGAGGCTTTCTGGCCCATAGACGCATAGAGGCTGGAGCCGCCCTGCTCGATGTATCCGAAGTGGAACGCCGCAGTGTTGGCGATCACCTGAATGTGTGCGGGGGAGCCATTGAGATCTGCATCGGTGATGGGAATGGCGGTGCGATTCTTGATGGTAACGGCTTGCGGAAATGTGGCGCCAAAATCCGGGTTTGTTTTGCTGCGATAGCGGATGAACCAGCTGGTGTCGACATTGAGGTGCTGGAGGCAGGTGAGGCGGCCGATGTTGTCCGCTCCGGTTGCCGTGCTGCCTTGCAGGGTGCGGAACTCGTCGAGGTTGACCGGAGCTTCCCCCTTGGACTCCAGATATCCGTTGAGGAAGGTGGCGTGGCTGACTTCGTCAAGGGTGTTGCTGGTGATGTATTGCGGACCGTCGCCATCGAGGTTCGAGAGGGCAGCCTGATAGCTGTTCAGCTGTGGGTTTGGGGCTATCTCACTGGGTGGGTTATCACCGATACCACCTAGTTCCGCATACTGTGTCCAAAGGTCCGCTTCGATAAGCTCGGCCGCAGCCAGCATACGCAGGATGGCTACATCTCCTTTGGTTAGACTGCTGCTTTGGCCAAACGCCGGCTTGAGACCACTTATCAAACTAGCGCCTACCGTGGCTGCACTTCCAGCCAGCATTCCCGTTCTTAGAAACGACCGGCGATTCACCGGACGATTGATCAAACCGTCTGATTTCTGCATAGCACCCCTTTTAAGTTGGCTGTCAGTTTCGTTGTTGACTTTCGCAGAGGGCGACCCTGGCGCACTCACCTTAGCCGCTCGCCGCACCGTTCCCGTGACCTTCTCCGGAGTCGTTGGCACTCCGATCGGATCGGCAATTACTTGCTGCTGCCTAATCATGAGAACTGGTAAGAGACGTTTTTATTCCACTGGCCGCCACAAAATCTGAGATATACCGCTGCCTGACTTGATCCGTTCGTCCGTCCTTACACCCAGCACATTGGAATAAATACCAGCCACCTTAGTTCTCATAGGTGCGGAACATCGCAATGTTCTGAGAATGATCGTTGAAACGAATGCTAAGCGCGACGTTCTGCGGAATCGAAGATCGAGCGCCGCACGGATCAGCAACAAGAATGCAAATGTTAAAAGGAGAATTTATGAAGAAGTATGCAAGAGTTCTAGTCGCAATCACGTTCCTACTTGGGATAAGTGTGGCTGCCAACGCGGAAATTCAACCCCAGATTGCTGTAACACTGCCTTTCGACTTCGTGGTCAACGGAAAGACGCTCCCCGCAGGCGCATACACGGTAAAGCGTTTCTCGCAGCAACCATTCGACGTACTAATGCTCACCAGCGATAACACTGGATCCACTGTGTTTGTGAGCCCTACCGAGATGGAAGGGGCTTCCAACGAGAAGCCAAAAGTAAGTTTTCATAAGGTTGGAGAACAGCACTTCCTCAGCGCGATCCAGACCGAAGATTATGTGTATAACTTCAGGGTACCTCGTTCGGTCATGCTGGAGGCCGCCGCAAAACAACCAGGCACGGTCTCAACTTCAGCAAGTGGGGGGAGCAAATAGATCCTGCTTATTGAAGGCTTGCTGCATAACAGTCCCTCTACCCTCCCCATCAAGGGAGGGGTGGACCTTGCTAATGATCCACTCATCAGGGTGTGTTCACACTAACGGCCATGCCTCTTGACTTGCGCCTGGAGTAGATCGGACCTACAGACACGATTCCTTCTGGAATAGCAAAGGGAATCGTGATCCTGAACAAAGTTCCGGTTTCATTTCTCCCATCAAGGTAGATCTCCCCACCATGATCCTGGACAATCTTCTTGGCTATTGCCAGGCCCAGTCCACTGCCCTCCGTCTTTCCGTAGCTCACGAAGGGTTGGAAAACGGAGTCTTGAATCCCCGGGGGAATGCCGGGGCCGTTATCCCAGACCGCCATCTCCAAACTGGCGCGATCTCCGGTGCTGGTTATGACGATCTGCCCCGAGTCCGGAGAAACGGCCTCGCAAGCATTCAGGACGAGATTGGCGAGCACCCGCTCGAGACGGTCGGAATCGAACCAGCCCACGGCCACCCCTTCATGACGATGCTCGATGGTAATGCGGCGGAACTCCTGTTTCACACTGGTCATCCGGATCGCCCGCTCCACGGTGTCAACGATGTTTCGCGCGCCGGGCCGAAGCTTGTCACGACCCTTGGAGCACTCTAACAAGGAGGAGACCAACTCATTCATCCGGTCGACTGCGCAGCGGATTTCGCAGTAGAGATCGTTCCTTTCCCTCTCGCCAATATCTGACCGGGTGAGAAATTCCGCATTTGCCAGGATGGCGGTCAATGGGTGGCGAAGATCGTGGGAAACGAGGGCGACCATCCGGCTTACGGCGGAAAGCGGCTCCGGTTTTGGTAGAGCCAACGGTACGCTCCGCAACGATTTAGCCGAGAATAACCGCCGCCTGCACACAGCTCGCTCCAGCATTGAGATGCCCTCCCATCGTTGATGGACCGACTTCAAGAAACGGAATTACCTGTACGCTCTCAGCCGATAGCCTTTGTGTTTCCAATCATTTAACGGCGATCGGTGGGTTACTGCGGTAGCGTCTGTCCCTGCGACTCTGTTGGTTACGTAAATCCAGCTTGTCCCAGCGTGGGCAATATTCCGTTTCTTGCAACTAGGCCCGGTTGAGACTGGCCTCCCGACGGGGGTGCACTGTAAGTGCTGCGGAGTGACTCGCGAACCATCTTCCGGGCTCTGGCCAGGCGTGACATGACGGTTCCGATCGGGATCGACAATATTTCCGCAATCTCACGGTAAGAGGCGTCTTCAACGTCACACAGCAAAACGACTTCACGAAAGATAACTGGCAGCTGCTCGATGGCACATCGAACGGCATCTATATCGGAACGCCCGATCAGTAGCGACTCAGGAGTGGCGGAAGTTGCGGGTAAATCCTCCTCCGCGTCCATTGCAAGGGTCATGCGGTGCTCGAGTTTTGCGGACGAGCCTAGAAATGTGTTCTTCAGGATCTTGAAGATCCATGCCCGGAAATTGGTGCCAGGTTCAAACGACGCGTAACTGCGTAAAGCCTTTAAGTATGTCTCCTGGACGAGATCCTCGGCATCGCTCTGGTTCTGCGCCAGCCAGCGCGCGAAGTTGTAGAGCGAATCAAACAAGGGCACGGCCAACTCTTCAAACGCGGCCAACGATCTATCTTCCTGTGAGGAGGAAGGCCGGACCATCCCCCCTGGGCTAAATCCAAGACGTCTCATTTGCCTTCTCCCGAATCGGGCGACCGGGTATCGAACGACCAGACGCGCACCCCAACAGTGCGCGTCCGGTCGCGAGGCATCAATTCACCCAGGCTTTTCTCCTCATAACCGCTTCATTGCCTGCCAAGTACATAATTGCTAAGCAGTTAACTCCGCACATATCCTTGGCCTGGGTCCCGCGAGCCGGTGGCAGGCGGGTGGGGATGGAAGCTTCTCATCCCCATATTCACGAGGCTCTTGTCCGGGCAAGGTGCTAGACTTCCGTCCGTAGCCCCAATATGGAACCATTGCGGCACACCTTCGTCGTGCGATTCGGAACCTATGAGGTTTCTTTCCAATCGGGCGAGGTGCGCAAAGCGGGTGTGAGAATCAGAGTCCAGCAGCAGCCGCTGAAACTGCTGGAGGTTTTGCTGGAACATCCGGGGGTAGTCGTCACCAGGGACGAACTACGGAGCCGAGTCTGGCCCGATGAAAGTTTTGGTGATTTCGACCAGGCGGTCAATATAGCAATCGCGAAGCTCCGCAGCGCATTGGGGGACTCGGCTGAGAATCCGCGATATATAGAGACTCTTCCCAAACGCGGCTACCGTTTCATTGCGGACGTGTCGTTTGTCGACGCGGACGGCCGCATACGAAGGCCAGAATCTGCGTCCGCAGACTCGACCGAGCGAGAGTCCGGGCACCAGCTCCAAGGCAATGGGTTGGCCGTTCCGCCTGTAACCGCCCCTGGGCCTCCGCTCCAAGGCGACGAGTTGGCCGTTCGGACCAGACACCGGCTGCGGCCAACGCGTCGCATCATCATTGCCCTCGCGGTCGCACTGAGTTTGGCGATTGTTTCCGTCTTGCTGGTTCGTTCGCGTGGCCATAGGGCCACCGCCATCCGGTCTCTCGCGGTGCTTCCGTTAGACAACTTGTCTGGCGATGCAGCACAAAGTTACTTCGCTGACGGGATGACGGACGAGTTGATCACTGACCTGGCGCAGATAAGCGCTTTACGGGTAATCTCCCGCACCTCCGTAATGGTATATAAAGGAGCGCGCAAGCCTCTGCCGCAGATCGCTCGTGAGCTGAACGTAGACGCGGTGGTAGAAGGCACGGTGCTCCGTGCCGGCGACCAGGTGCGTATCACGGCGCAGCTGATCGATGCCTCCACGGACAAGCACTTATGGTCCCAGAGCTATGAGGGTCAGTTGCGAGATACCCTGGCGCTGCAGGACCGGGTAGCAAGAGCCATTGCAGAGCAAATTCAGATTAATTTGACGCCACGAGAGCAAGCGGCGCTCAAAAGCGTGAGGGTGGTTAATCCGGAAGCTTATGAGTCTTATCTCAAAGGCCGGTACTTCTGGAATAAGCGAACGGCAGAAGGTTTGAGGGTTGCCTTGGCTTATTTCAACCAGGCGATCGAAGAAGACCCGAACTATGCCCAGGCTTATTCCGGCTTAGCCGACACCTATGCTTTGCTGGGAGATTGGCAGTATGCCGTAATGACCCCCACAGAGGCCAACCCTAAATCGAAGGCCGCGGCGCTCAAAGCCGTGGACTTGGACAGCGATCTGGGGGAAGCCCACAACTCGCTGGCATTTGCGCTGGACGGGTTTGACTGGGATTTGGATTCCGGGGGAAAGGAATTCCGGCGGGCCATTGAACTAAACCCAGGCTACGCAACCGCTCACCATTGGTATGCCTGGCACCTGGCTCTCTTGGGCCAGTATGACCAAGCGATAGCGGAAATGAAAAAGGCGGAAAGTCTGGATCCGTTGTCTCTTATCATTAACGCCGATTTGGCAGAGCTCCTTGTGCTTGCACACTCTTATGACGAATCTATCCGACAGAGCCGCAAAACGATTGAAATGGACCCTAATTTCGCGATGGCACATAATCAACTCGCCCAGGCGTACTTGCAACAACACAAGTACGAGGAAGCGGTCGTAGAACTGCAAAAGGCGGTCCAGCTTTCTGGAGGAAGCCCGACGTGCATCGCGAATCTTGCTCGCGCCTATGCTTTATCCGACCAAAGGAGCAAAGCGGTCAAGCTGCTAAGCGAGCTGAAGGCGCGTTCAACGCCCGGCTATTCGCATGCTTCGGAAGTTGCCGCGATCTATGTGTCTCTTGGGGAAATGGATGAAGCGATGAATTGGCTCGAAAAAGGTTACGCAGAACGATTTAACCCGGGTGTGCTGATACGGCCGGGCTTCGATCCTCTACGCTCCGACCCGCGCTTCGTAAACCTTGCGCACCGCGTTGGCTTGCCCGGCTGAAAACAGCGCTTCATCGCTTGAAATAGGCAATCAGATCCTGCCGTTCCCCGGCCTTGGGTACATAGAAGTCCATCTTGGCATCCGGTACTACCGAATCCGGACCGCTCAACCACTTCTCCAGGGTCGCATCGTTCCAGGTCAGCCCCGAATTTTTCAATCCTTGGGAGTAGTCAAAACCCGGTACGCTCCCAGCCTTTCTTCCATACACTCCGGATAGCCTGGGCCCCTCCCCGTTGATTTCCATGGAGTGGCAACCCGTGCAACGTTTATCAAATACGAGTTTGCCCCGCGCAGCATCGCCAGTCCCGGCCGACGTTGCCTCACTGGCGCCCGCATTCTTACCCATCATCGAAAGCGTGTGCACATCTGCCGGTGAAAGCCTCGCTCCCCAGTGCAAGGCCACATACTGCAGGGGCGGCATATCCCCACTCTTTGCCTCATGGCTAATCTTGGCCAACAGCACCTGCTGCTGCTCCATCGACAACAGCTCCCAATGGGAGAGGTCCATATGCTTGCGGGCCTCGACAATGTCTCGTTCTATAAGCCAGGATCCCGGCGCAACGCGCGAGTAGACTGGCCAGCGCGTCTCGCTGGAGTGGCAATCCGCGCATTTGGTTACCAGCACCGCCTTTGCATCCGGCGGCAGGTTGGCGCCCTGGAGCAGCGTGCCGAGTCCCCTGGCGGCCTCGATACGCGGATTGCCAAACGGGTGCACATACCCCAACGCCGTTACTGACGCTACGGCCAGCAACACCGTGATCCAGCCACGTTTCACACCGCCTCCAGCGAAGAGTCGACCACAGCCAGGTGATTGTGCCCACGAACGACCTTGACGTTGGTCACCCCCAACACGCTCTCCAGCTTGCCGGCGGGAACCGCCATGGGGCCGGGTCCCGGGGCGGATCCAGGTGCAGGCTGCGGGAATGCCGTGGACATGGCCGTGTGAAAGCTGACATTACCCTCAACCTTCTGCACGACCTGATGAATGTGGCCGTTCAAGACTGTGACCGACCCAAAACGCTTCAGATAGCTCAGCGCGGTCGCCCCATCCTGCGTGCCCCAGCCCCACTTCTCGTAGACCATCCACAGAGGAATGTGCGCGAACAACACCACTGGCGTCGAGGCACTCAGCCCGTCCAAATCGGCTTTCAGCCATGCCAGTTGATCCGCCCCCAGGTTGCCCATTGCGTCCACCTGCACGCAATTGTTCAGTCCTACAAAGTGCACTCCCTTGTAGTCGTGGCTGTACCAGCCGTTACCCATCGTCCCTTTGCCAAAACGCTGTTTGTACTGTTCGCCGTCGTCGAGCGAAAAATCATGCTCTCCGGGAACATAAAACACCTGCCCCGCGTTTGCGCCCTTGATCACCTGCTCGGCTGTATCGAACTCCGCCGGCTTTGAGCTCTGGGTGATGTCGCCGGTATGAATCATGAACTCCGGCTGCTTCATTCCCGCGCGCCCCGCGTTGATCTTGTCGATGGCGATCTTGAGCGTGCCGGTCACATTCTGGTTGGCGGCTTTATTGAAGCCGATATGGCTGTCGCTGATCTGCACGAACGAGAAGTCCTCGACTACCTTCTTTTTCGCTGAATTTGTGGTGTCGGCCAGCAGCTTCGAAGTGGGCACGCCGGCAACGAAGGACCAGACAAGACCCGTACCCGCCCATGCCATGCACTGCAGAAAGTTGCGCCGGTCGATGCCGTCTCCGGCAAGTACCTTCGGCTCAGTCTGCTGCGCCGTCTCGGCCTCATTCTTCTGTTTCATATCAATCTCCCGCTTCATCGTTTGCTACCTCTGCAGCAGAAAACTGACTTTGCCGGCATTTATTCCTGAGCCTTTGCAAAATAATCCGGGGAATAATCGGCCGTCTATTCGGTTTAGCTAGTGATGCTGGCCCGACGAGATGATCCTCTTATACCCGCCTGGAGCCGAGATCAACTCGACTCCTCTTGCCCGCCCGAGATTGAAGCTCCCTACTTCGATAACCTTCTCGACGCATGGGTTCTCAGCCGGCATGCGGATATCATGGCTGCGTTTCGTATTTCGAGCTTCTGCCCCTCGGGCCCCAGCCGCAAAGAAGGTTCTGAGCCGGTCGACGAAAGCCTCCGATTGAAGATGCGCGCGGAGACAATGGAGGCGCTCTCTCCTGCTCAACTGCGCGCGTGGCGTGCACAACTTACTCCGGAGGCCCAGGCGCTGGCCGGCAGTTTGCCTGTCGAAGAGCCGCTGGACCTCGTGGACGGATACGCGCGGCCACTTTGTCTCTCGTTGGCGGCGATGGTGACGGGTATCTCCCGAAACGATGCCAGCGGTCTCTGTGAAATCGCTCAACGGGTATCGGCCGCCTCTGCGGAACCCTATGACCCCGCTCTCCGGGCCGGCACAAAATCTGCCAACGCCGAACTTCGAGCCCGCTTTCACTCTGGACCAGTGCCCCTGCGCGACTCTGGATTCGTCGCGCTCTCGCAGACTACGGTCTGCTTGTTGGGAAATGCGTGGTTCGCGCTGGTACAACATCCGAAGGAATGGAGATTGATCCATCAACACCGCGGATTGGCGGAGCAGGCAATTCAGGAACTGCTGCGCTACGCCGGCCTTGTTCGCACGCTGTACAGGACAGCTACGACCGACATCGACCTGAATGGTTCCTTCATTCGTAAGGGCGAGCGAATCATCTTAAGGATCATCGCGGCAAACCATGACCCTGAGCGCTTCTGCTGCGCGAATCAGTTGGATGTCACGCGCCGCGATGGAGGCCATCTCACGCTGGGAGCCGGTCCACACTTGTGTGTAGCGGCTGGGCTCATTCATATGGCCGTCGTTTCAATCACCGCTCCTCTGCTGCAACGGTTTGCATCAGCGAATCTCGCGCGCCCCATCGAGTGGCAGGGTGGATCGGGCTTTCGCTCACCGCGATCCATATGGGTTTGTTTAACCGAAGAAGAGGGATAAAAGGCTTGGTTCGTCTTTTGCTACTCCCAACGAAAGACCTTCGCCGAGATCGCCGTGCAAATGGCAAAGACCACGACCAGGGCCGCCACGTCCCCCATGTGGGCCAACCACGGGTCGCCGTTCCAGATTCCCTGGAGTAAAGGCACAGCGTAGGTTAGCGGAAGCACTCGCGCCACGGTGTGAAGCACTGGCGGCAGCGATTCAACCGGCACGAAGAGTCCCGAGACAGCAATCATCGGGTAGAGAATGAGAGCGCCGACCGGCTGCGCAAAGCGCGCCGTGGGAACCAGGCTGGCAATGAGAAAGCCGATCGACAAGATGCTCCAAGTGCTGATCAGCAGCGCAATGGTGAACGAGAACAAGCGAACATGAACGCCGACCGGGTAGTAGCGCTTGCCTGCCAGGACCATCAAGGCCAGCGTAGCCGCAGTGAGCAACAGCTTGACGAGCACGTGGGCGGTGAGGATGGTCTGCGGACGCAGCGGAGTCGCGCGAAGCCGCTTGAGGATGCCGCCCTCGCGGTAGATCGAGATAATCGTGACCAGCGAAAGCACAGCGCTGACGGCGATCAGGAGCGAGGCGAAAACCGGAAGATCCACGCGGATGAAAACCGTTGGCAGCCAGTGACGACGGTCCGAGTCTGCGGCCGGCGACTCGACCCCACGCGAGGAAAATGAGCACGGGGAAGCCGATGGTGCCGAGTGCCCCAAGCGGCTCGCGCAGGAAGATTTTGATCTCGATGCAAGTCAGTTTCCAAAGTCCACGCAGCATCATGATTGCGCCTATTCGCGAATCGAGCGGCCAGTAAGCTTGAGAAAGACGCTCTCAAGGTTGGGGAGAATCGTGCGGAAATCGGTGACCCGGATCCGGTTCTCGGAAAGACAATCAATCACCGCGGTGACCAGGTCGTCGCCCCGACCGTGAATGGTGATTCGTATCTCATTGCAGACGACTGTATCCACTCCCGGTATCGCACGAAAGCGCTCTGCCGCGCTCGGATCCCCGGTGGTGAGAGCGACGGTTCGCTCCGGGCAGTGCCGGTCGACGAGCCGATCCGGACTATCGATGTCGATGATCCGTCCGTGCTCGATGATCGCTACCCGGTCGCACAACCGCTCCGCCTCCTCCATCAGATGGGTGGTCAAGAAGACGGTCTTGCCGCGGTCGCGGATGCCCCGGACCAGATCCCAGATCGCCCGTCGCGACTGCGGGTCCAGCCCCGTGGTCAGCTCGTCGAGGAACACCACCTCCGGATCGTTGATCAGAGCAAGGGCGATAAACAGCCGCTGCTTCTGGCCTCCGGAGAGATTCATAAACCAAGCGTCCCGCTTATCGGCGAGGCCGAGCTGTTGGAGCAAATGCTCGGCATCGATCGGTTTCTTCCGGTAGAGCGAGGCCCACAGGTCAACGGCCTCCCACACTTTGATCCGCTTCTGCAGCTGCGCCTGCTGCAGCTGAACCCCGATGCGGTCCTGCAGCTTGTAGACCTCACGATGGGGATCAAGACCCAGGACCGAGATGGAGCCCCGATCGGGCCTGCGCAGCCCTTCGATGCACTCCATGGTGGTGGTCTTTCCAGCGCCGTTGGGTCCGATCAAACCAAAAATCTCGCCCTCGCTTACCTCCAACGACACCTCATCGACAGCTACCGTGCGGCCGTACGTCTTGCGGACTCCGGAGACTTGAATGACTGGACGCATATGGCTTGCGGCATTGGCCACGGTGGGGACTGGTGATTCTCCGGCTAGTAGTCACGATAACAAGGCTTTCCGTAAGTCGGTGCGAAGTTCACGATTTATGAGGCGGTTCAGATGGCATTTCACCGCCGGATGCGGGCCATTGAGCATCTTTTGCCGCAATACACCCCGGGAAACTCGAGGAATTGGCGCGATGGCAGGAGTACTAGGTCAAGGTCCGCAGGTCTGAAAAGAGGGGTGGCAGGCTTCCAAATTCTTGCTACCGAGAAAAGTTAGAGCCCAAGTGTGTGAGCTATGCATCGAAAGCGTGGGTCAAGGTTGGTAAAATTGAGGCTTTCGCCGAACCCTTATGCGACTTATTGTCACCTGCGCGATCTTTTTGTTGGCTCTTATGCCCGGTATGGCGCAAGAGAAATCCGGTTTGGTTGCATCCCCTGCCCCGCAGCAAACCGAGGTGGCGGCAATACCGGATGCGCCCACGCCCTCTCCTGTGCCTGATGGACAGCAAAGCCCTTCAGCCTCGACCAATTCGCCAGCCCCTGGCACCCCGGCTCAGCCGGACGAGGGACAGCAGACCAAGCGGATCCTATGGATCGTGCCGAACTTCCGGGCGGTCAGCGCAGGAGTACAGCTACCTCCGCAGCCGGTGAAGGAGAAGTTCAAGACCGCCGCCCTGGACAGCTTCGACTACTCGTCGTTCATCTTTGTCGGCATCCAGGCAGGTATCAGTCAAGCGACGGATTCCTATCCTGCGTTTCACCAGGGCGCCGCGGGATACGCCCGATACTATTGGCACACCTTCGCAGACCAGACAGACGAGAACCTCTGGGTAGAAGGCATTGTCCCGAGCGTCTTCCATCAAGACAGCCGCTACTACACGCTGGGGCATGGCGGCTTCATTAAGCGGGGCTTCTATGCGGTGACGCGAACGGTAATCACCCGCACAGATTCCGGAAGAGAAACCTTTAACGTATCGGAGGTTCTTGGTGCCGGCGTATCGGCCGGAATCTCATCAGCCTACTACCCGGGCGAGTATCGTACCTGGACGAAGACCGGACAGCGGTGGCTGACCAACGTTCTGCTGGATTTCGGCACGTTCGCAGCGAAAGAGTTCTGGCCGGATGTCAACCACGCGATCTTCCATGAATCCGACTAGTAAGGACGAATGCAGGCTCACGTGGTCATGGCATTCATTTCGAGATAACCCTGCGACGCAATGCCAAAGGCATCGGCCACGCGATTGAAGAAGGCAAACAAGGCGGTAATATACACCGCCTCTGCGATCTGCGGCTCGCTCCAACCATGATCGCGGAGAATCTGCACGTCTTCCGGGGTTGTGCGGTAGGTGGCCTCCGTCACCCTGGTGACGTATTCGAGGAGAACGCGCTCAGCCGGGGTAAGCCCGGCTTCGTCGAGTTTTCCCTCGGCAATCGCCTGCACTGTTTTCTCGTCTGCTCCCTGAACCCGCAGGAAGTATGCGTGTGAGTCCAGTCAATATGGACAACGATTGAGCCACGAGACCCAGCTGGCGATCGCTTCCTTGGTGCGGCGAGTAAGGTGGCCTTCAGAAAAGTGCACGGTGTTACTGAAGCTCATCACCTCGCGCAGAAAATCCGGCCGATGGCTGAAACACTTGAGGATGCCGGGCATCTGTTGACGACCGGAGTGGGCGCGCCATTCATCGTAGACAGTGGCAACCTCGCCGGTTGCGTCCGCGTCTTCAACGACGTTGATTTCATCTTGTGATCGGTCATGGTCCGCGCCCCACATCCGGCATGAGCTTAGCATATTTCCGCATATCCAAGCAGCGTGGGATGCGGGGCGCTTAGAGCACCAGGCGCAGTTCTCCATTCTTGCGAGTAACTCTCTCGCGATCAAGATATTCCAGCAGAGGGATGGCATATTTTCTCGACAGGCCGGTCATCTGCTTGAAGCTAGCAACGTCGAGTGTCTGGCCACGCAGGGCGCGGATCCGCTCCCGCAATGTTTCGAGAGCTCTCTGGTGGATATACAGCCCGTCCATACTTATCTTTACCAGAATCTTGTCGCGGAAACAGAGTCATAAGCCTGCGCATCTGGTCGTCCTTAAGATTGAGTCTGGCAGCCACCTCGGAGGTCGAGGGAGCCGTGAGCCCAGCCAACTCATAGGCAGCCGCGATCGCGGAGAGCGACTCGAGGTCTTGACCGGGGAGTTGCGGGTCCGATCCAGAGGCGTAGACGAGCGTGTCCTGAAGGCGGAGTCGATGCTCGCGAACGAGTTTCTCGAGCAGGAAATCGAATATCTCCTTGCTTAACCCGGTTTGGTCCTGCAGCTCTGACCGCCTGACACCAGCGGATCTGGTTTCGGTCTTCAGGCGGCTGATAACGTCTTCGGTGGCTGCTGCGAAGGCTTCATCGGTGAGCAGCACATCATCGGGAATGAGAAGCAGACGATGGCTGCTTACGAGCGGTTCCGTGAGCTGGTGGAGCGCCTCTTGCGTCAGGCCGGTTTCGCCCATCAGCTTACGCATGGTGAGGCCGGCTGTGCCCCGCCGCGCAACTCGTAAGCGAAGCTGTTCTTCGAGGGAGGCATGCTTGAGAGCTTCCAGCCAGGTGAGGCACTTCCCCTTGCGCAGGTTGGGCAGGGGGCGCGCATCGAGCACGCAACCCCCACCGATGGTGGCTGCCGGCGAAGATTGCCGCAGGACGAAGCGGTCACCGGGTACAAGCACTACGGGCTTGTGGAGCCTGAGGCGCATGAATCGCTGGGTGCCAGGCTCTGCTGAGTCGTAGCCATACAACGAACTCGTGGCCGGAGTCTCGGACGTAAAAGCGTGAAAGTGAACCCGCGAGCGATGCTTCAAGCTGCTGGAACTGGATAGCAGAGTTGCTTCGACATCGATGGTGGTTAAAGCGGTCAGTGTTTCCTGAGGGACAAGAGTCTGACCTCGACTCGCTTCAGAGACTTCAATCCCCGCCAGATTCAGGGCCACGCGCGAACCGGAGCGGGCGTAGTCTTCAGGGCGGTGATGGGTCTGCATTCCTCGGACGCGCACGATGCGGCCTCCGGGTTCGAACGCAAGGGATTCTCCGATGTGGAACTCTCCTGAAAGGAGAGTTCCCGTGACGACCGTACCGAACCCTTTCATCACGAAGGCGCGATCAAGTGGGAGCCGGGGAAGATGGTGCGGATTGTGGACCGTGGTGTTCATCGCCAGAAAGGAGAAGTTCGCGGCGAAGCTGGTCAAGCCCCTGGCCGGTATAGGCGCTTACGGGGAGAATAGCGGCATGGTTGCCATCAAGAAACGTGCCCTTGAGGAATGTTTCTATCTCCAAGCGGACCTCTTCGAGACGGCCTGGGCTGACGGCGTCAACCTTGGTGACCACGGTAAGGCCGCGGCTGACACCAAGCAGGCTGCAGATGGCGAGATGCTCCTCGGTCGAATCCGCAGAGCTGAGTAGCTGCAAAAGCAATTTCTCCGCGTGAACATCCCGGCGGCTTCTCTCACCGGTTTCGAGATCGAGTTCGAGGTTGGAGTAGCCGGTAGCAATCTCGACCATGTGTTCGAGCGCGGAGACGCTCAAAGGGGCTCGTCCTAAATTGGTATGAAGGATGACACCGGTCGCATTGATGACGCGTCGCAGCGAGTAGCGCTGGTTCTGGTTGATTTCTTGGGTAACTGCGATATGGAGTCCAGCGAGGCGGAGGTTCAGGCTGGCGAGCGTGTGTTTTCCCTCGGCTATCTCCCGCTCGATGCAAAGAAGCACCGCTCGCGTAGCACGAACTACAGTGCTGTGAGATTCGACTTGGACGATTGCGGAGAAACGGGGGCTGAGCAGGAGATCATTGAGCGAGGGCAGCAGGCTGTACAGACTGCGCGAACTGGGATCGGTGGTAGTGTTCTCGCTGTTGTAGAAAACCGGTGCAGAGACCGGGTGCCCGATAGCGTGTCGGGGAGGATATTGACCTGTCAGCAGGATTTGTACCAATCGAGAGCAATGACGATATCGATTTGGCCGCTGAGATGACGCGAGATGAACCCTACACCCCACTCTTTGTGATTGCCAATTCCAATCTTTATCAAACGAACGCGTTTCGCGTCGCCGGTCTCCAGATTTAAGTGCAGCGCGACAGTTGCAGGAATCGGGACTATGATGGTCCCCAGGCAGTAAAAGGGTCAGCATGCCCCGCTCGCGCCGCACAGATCCTAAACATTTTTGATTTGACGTTGCCCTGCGCGCTCTGCGGATATGCGATTCCGCCGAATGAGCTGCTGCACGTCGGCTGGGCGTGACATCAAGTGCCCCGCCTGCGGAGGCGTCTTTGACTCGCGGGCAGGCAGGCCATGTAAACGGCAAAAGCACGTCCTGAAGAAGGTCCATGATGATGGCCGCTGCCAACCCGGCGATGATGGTCTCTTATGATCCTCTCGATGTCGCGCTCTCAGTCATTATCGCCGTTTCAGCCTCCTACGCGGCGCTCGATCTTGCTGGAAGAGTTAGAGTCTCGGGAGGGGGGCGCCGCCTCGCTTGGCTAGCCTCCGGCGCGATTGCGTTGGGGAATGGCATCTGGGCAATGCACTTCGTCGGCATGGTGGCATTCCGCTTACCTGTTGCGATAGCGTTCTATTGGCCAACAGTCGTGGCCTCGCTGATCAGTGCTATCTTCGCCGCGGCCGGGGCGCTTCATGTTGTGAGCCGAAGAGATATGGGAACCCTCTATGCCTGGGTAGGAGGCAGCATATTAGCAGCAGGCATCGTTACCCTCCACTACACGAATATGGGTGCCATGCGACTGGCTGCTCGATGCGAATTCAATCCCTTCCTGGTCAGCCTGTCGGTGGTATTCGCCATTGTGTTTGCGGTAGGAGGCCTGCGGATCGAATTTCATTTTCGAGATGCGCGTCGTCAGAAAATGGTGCGACGAAGAATTGGCAGCGCCCTGGCTATGGGTGCCGCGATTTCGGCGATGCACTACACCGGCATGGCCTCAGCCACCTATCGGTCTTCCGTGGCTCCGCCGGACCTGACGCATGGTGTGAACGTGTCTTCTCTGAGCACCATTGGCATCGCTGTCGTTACATTGATCCTGCTCGGATCGGTGATCATTGCGTCCCTTGTGGATCGGGGTTTTAGCGCTCAAGCGTTGTTGCTGGCCTTATCTGAAGCCAGGTTGGAGGTAGCGCGTGAAGCTCGATTGGAGATAATGGGCGAGCTGACGGCCTCGATCGCACACGAGATAAACCAACCCCTGACGGCAATCGTTACCAACGGAGAGTTCTGCTTACGAAATCTGTCGAGTGGCAGGCCGGATCAGAAGAGGCTGCGGGAGGCCGTTACTGAAATTGTGCATGATGGAAACCGGGCTAGCTCCATCATCTCAAGAATGCGAGCACTTCTGATGAAGGGAGCTCACGAACACGCACAACTGGACATCAATAACCTCATTCAGAAAGTTCTCGACCTAACGCAAAACGAAATAACCAGTAACCATATCTCCCTTCGGACCAACCTGGCCGCGGACTTACCCTTGGTGCGAGGAGACCCCATACAGTTGCAGCAGGTCCTGATCAATCTGGTCACGAACAGCATCGATGCGATGCGCAGGGTGACTAACAGGCCGCGGGAGCTTCTCATTCGGTCGGCCAGGAGTCCTGATGGTGTGCTCATCGAAGTTCAGAATTCCGGATCCGGAGTCGATCCGGACGAACTAGAGCGCATCTTCGAGCCATTTTTTACGACAAAGCAGGAAGGCCTCGGTATGGGATTGTCGATCAGCCGGTCCATCGTTGAATCACATGGTGGCCGTATTTGGACCGTACCAGGTTCCCAGGGTGCGCTCTTCGCAATTTCACTCCCTCTCAACTACGATTGATGCTGATGGATTCTCCTCCAGTCGTTTTTGTCATCGATGACGACCCATCGGTTCGCAGAGCGATCGAGCGTCTCATTGGAACCGTGGGGCTCGACGTTGAGCTTTTTGCATCTTCCGAGGAATTTCTGAGTGCAAAGCTCCGCGATGCAGTGAGTTGCCTGGTTCTGGATGTGCGATTGCCTGACCGTAGTGGGTTGGATCTCCAGCGCGAACTGGCGGCAGCCCAGATTCCGATTCCCATCATATTCATTACTTCCCATGGCGATATCCGGATGGGCGTGCAGGCGATGAAAGCCGGCGCAGTGGAATTTCTCCCCAAGCCATTTCGCGATCAGGACCTTCTGGATTCAATTCGCGCCGCTCTGAACCGGGACCGGGTCAGACGACGGCAGGAGAAGCAAGACAGCATCTTGCGAAAGCGATTTGAATCGCTCACAGCTCGTGAACAGGAGATTCTACCCTGGATCGTTTCCGGTCTCTTGACCAAGCAAATCGCCTCGGAGATCGGGACCAGCGAAACCACAGTGAAAGTGCATCGGGGCCAACTGATCCGAAAAATGGGAGCTACCTCACTGGCAGATTTAGTGAGGATGGCCGAAAGATTGAAAATTCCCCTGCCCAATCTTGATAAACCTTCGTAAAAGCGTAAAGGTAA
Source organism: uncultured Acidobacteriaceae bacterium (assembly GCA_963840675.1). Classification (GTDB taxonomy): domain Bacteria; phylum Acidobacteriota; class Terriglobia; order Terriglobales; family Acidobacteriaceae; genus PALSA-350. Next base: position 69,335 of record CAWJAB010000035.1, on the reverse strand, counting down.
GCCTTACGAAGGTAAGGCTCGCCTTTCCCATCGCACAAACGGTCGCCGGGGCTATGCTCGTTGACGGAAATAGTGTCGACGCCATTTGGCTCGCAGCGACAAGGCCGAACGCCATAGACCTCCCTCAAATTCAACCCTACCAAAGTAAGGAGCACCTTTACCGTTGCACAATAGATTCTCCATCCCTACAGCGAGTAGGTTGAGGAAGTTACTTCGCATAGTCGCCGAAATAGTTTCTAGTCCTAGCATCTTGTCGCCGATGATATCACCGTGATTGCGACAGGTCAGCCGCGCAAGTTCAGCCGGCCCATTAGAGCTGGACTCGCCTCCGTGAATTCGCTTGATTACCAAGCCTCCTGGCAGGTAGCGCCAGGGTGGGATCTAAGCAATAGAGGTGAAGTGACGCTTTCTATCCGATCGACAGAACAGCCAGGGCCTTGTGTGGTCCAAGTCGTGAAAAAACAGAAAGGCGGTTCCCAAAGCTGCCTGGTTCTGTGTGATGACGGCAAGTTGTATGTGCTAAAGATGCATCCCAATCCTCAAGGACCAAATGTCCTGGCAAATGAAGCTCTTGGATCGGTCCTGCTGAGTGGCTTAGGATTCCGGGTTGCTCGCTGGCGGCCAATAACAATTAACCTGAAAACACTACCCTTTTTTCGTGAACTGAAAATGGAAACGGCGAATGGAACCAAGTTGCCAGCGTGTGGCACTCACTTTGGCTCAGAGTATCTCGGCGGTCCGGAATATGATTTGTTTGACTTGATACCAGAAGGCTACAGAATCAGAAATGGGGAACAGGTCGCTGCGATCAATCTGTTTGATCTCTGGGCGAATCACCATGACAACCGGCAATGGGTGTATCGCCGGATAAAAGGGAACGGACTGTATGAGGCGATATGCATCGACAACGGTCACTTGTTTGGCGGACCAGAGTGGTCAGACGAGGGAGGGGTTTCCTTGAAACTCTGGTCCCGTTACGTTTACAAGCCTCTGATTTCGGAGTGTTTGGTTATGGAAAGATGGCTGACCGTGTTTGAAGCTCGCATTCCGAGACTTCTTCATGAGGCGATGGCTGTGATTCCTCCCGAGTGGTACGAGGGTGACATCTACGCTCTCTGTGCGCGGCTTCTCCAGCGCCTTGAGTGTCTCAGAGGTATCGCTAACCTTGAGCCCGTGAGAAGACGTCATAGAGTGCGGATCGTCGGTCAGTGAATATCTCGCTGTCTTGCGGTGAAGGAGTAAACATGAAGCAGAGCGGAGTAGCTGCGACGATATACCGGAAGCCTACTCGAATACAATGCTCATGTCCCGTGTGCTTCTGATGTGCTATTCGAGTGGCTGATCCTTGTCGCACTACCGATGTTTGACGCCAGCTTGCTCGCGCACCCACCAGCTTTGACCTGTTGTGTCAGGCTCACGGTTACCGAGTCATGCATTCGCTATTCCTGTCTCGCCTCATCAGATAGGATCATAACTGGATTAAGGAAGTGCCTGGGCTCTGGTGATCCCCCCGGTCTTCAAAACCGGTGGTCGCCCTTAACGGGCCACGGTGTGTTCGACTCACACGCACTTCCGCCAAACCGGTAATGAATCCTCGCTAGTGGACCGTAACAGCTGATTCAGGAGTAGAACCAAATTTGCGCAAATGCGCGACTCTTCTAGGGCCGCGGCTATCATATTTTGTATCAGGGCCCGACTTTACAGGCTGCGGAAAACTCATTTCTGTTGAAGGGGACGGCCTTCTGGCCGTCCTAACTGCTTTGAAATGAATTCCGCTTTAGCCGCTGAGGGATAGCCTTCTCCTCAAAACGGGACTTTTTCCGCAGCCTGTTTAGTCGGGCCGCAAGTGGCTAAGAAAGAATTGGGCTTTAGCCCCTGCGACTCTACTCAATCAGCCGTCACAGTCCACTATGACGCAACTTCCTCTTTATCGTGACGGGGAAATGGCTTCTCATCCAGGCTGTGTATAGCCTAACGTAACGACACCATCCGCCATCTGGCGATAGATGCTTTGGTCATCCGGGGCCCAAGTAGCAAGCCCGTCGACATAGCGGTTGTACATGCAGAAGGCTGCGGCGATCAGGGCGGTGTCGTGAATCTCGAGATCTGTGGATCCGGCATTTCGGGCACGTTCAATGTCTTCGCGGGTGACATGTTTGCCTCCCTGCTGCACTTTGCCGGCAATGGCAAGAAGCGCTTTCAATTTTTCTCAGACTGGCGCTTCTTCATAGTTGCGCTTGATCTGATCCACGATCGCGCAATTGTTGTCGAGGTACTGGGCGGCGGCATAGCCGTGAATTGTCTGGCAATAATAACAATCGATTTGCGAGGAAACGTAAGTTGCAATCGCTTCGCGCTCGCCGGGCGAAAGCGTGTTGGGTAAGCGCAGAAGAACTTCGGCAAGCTCGCGCATAGGCTTCGCCGTCTCTGGGCGAAACGCCATGGGGCCGCGAATGCCCGGTATCCCCTCCTGAAGTTGAATGTGGGCCATAGCGATCTCCTGAGTATTGTAGATGAAAGCAGGTGGTTGGATTCGCGTACGCGGAGTTGCTCAGAGTCTGAGCATGGCTGCAAATTAAATACGCGCCGTTTGCGCAGTCTACCAAGGCCGCCTGGAAGGAACCTCCACCAAAAGGATGAGTTCGAGTTAGGTAAATCGATGTAGAAAACCGGTTCAGAGACCGGGATAGAATGTGAGTCGATGACGATCGCGACCCCAGCCCGGACTACCGGGCGCTGCATAAGATCGTTCCGGCGCTGTGCTTGTTTCTGGCTAGTCTCGCGGGTTTAGCCTTCGCAGCCTACCCGATGTGCGGGATTTTTCGACACTAGTGGCCTGTAACAACTGGTTTAATAGAGCCGCAGAGTGAGGAGTACGGGCTTCAGCCCGTACATAGATCGTGAAAAATTGACTGCGGCTTTAACCGCTGAGGGCAGCGATTCATCCTCATCTCGGCGCAACCGGTTGAAGACCCGCGGCTTTACTGAATCGATTTTAAGTCCACTAGACTGGAGCACGATCACAGCAAGGTAGAACGTGCCCGCGAGCAAACTTTGAGGCCAGCCCATCCAGGAGGCCTCGGCAAAATCGCGGCAAGCGGCTAAGCGCTTCTTCATTTGCTTAATATATTCGGGTGTTGATCTATAGACCGGAGATCTCATAGCTACGCTAGCGGGCTGGGGGTGCTTCGAGCTCCGCACTGACGCAGGTTGATGGGGCCACAATCGGATTGCGGCGGACCGGCAATCCGCCGGGCAAGGCAACGCTGTAGCCGGTCCAACGGGCCGGCTCAAACCAGGATAGTCTGTGCTGATCATCTGCGCGCCGCTGGCCAGGACCTGGTCGCGACGGCGCGTATCGTTGGTGCGCCCCTCGAGGGTGTCTGCATCGGAACGCGTACGGACCAGATATCCCTTGCGAACGAGGGCTTCGATTTCAGCCTCGCTGCCGTTATTCGCTTCCACGAACGCGGCATCGGCACGACCGGGCGTCGCATTGGTGAAGAGCACGCGAGCGCGCAAACTGGAATGCCCCTGCAGGTAAATCGGTACGTTGCTTTGTTGGTCCAGCAGGAAAATAACCTTGCCGCGAGCCTGCTTGAGCGTCAGGCCAGTTTCCGGCAAGGACAGCCTGCTCAAGCGTCGCGTATCTCCCGCGCACCTGGTCCGGAGTAACGATCTCCTGATTCGGAGAAAACCGATCGAATTGCCGTATCGAGCACTTTGAAGGTTGCTGCAGTGTAGGGCTCGGGCTGGGTCCACGGAATCTTTGCATCCGGCACATCCTGCTTGGTCTCAACCAGGATGAAGATGGGAACGTGGAGCGCAGATGTTCCTTGGACCAGTTTTGGACGATGGAGACAGGCTACAAACGGTTGGCAATTGCTGGCGTAATCGATGTCCTGCACATGGATGACCTTGAGGACCAGGCTGTAGCATCAGCCCCAAGTTGGGATAAGGGTTGCGGATCCGGGGGCAAGCCGGCCTTGGCGACCAGCGCCGGGCCTGACGGATGAGCGAATCGCCCTCCCGCCGCATCGGAAAAGATATCCAGTTCGATCTGCCGAATCCCGTGGTCGAGTTGCGCGGCAAGATCCGCGTGCTTATATTCGAGAGTCTTGAACGCCTCCGGGTCACTTTGCTGCATAAGTTGGGCGATCCCCGGCAGAAGGCCGGCATGGTAACTGTTGTGGGTTCCGATCACCTGGATCTGGTTGATGCGAACCAAGGCAGCGGGATCCGACGCGGCCGGGGCGATGGCTGCCTGGCCGAACAGAACGATCGAGCATGCGAAGATGCGGGAAGCGGCGCGCCGATAATGTTTTGTGCAAAGACCCATGACCGAAACGATATCGCAATCATCCCGCTGTTTGGTGAATACGCAATTTTTAGTGAATTTCTACTGGCAAATACATTGCGTATCTGTTGCGTTGTCCTGAATGCTGTTTGAGCGCAGCAATACCTCGAATGTGGCCAGGGGGCCGTCGGGTCGCTTGGCTCGTTGGAGAATCGAGGCGAGCATGTCAGAGCGCGTCGGACTGTTAATACGAAGGTCTTTAGCTGAGACCTTCGTCCAATAGATACAATCGAGCCCGTATGGCTTAATCAGCCTGTCCCTGCCGCAGCCACGGCACTTGAGGTTCGGTTAATGCTACGGATTAATGTGGACCAACTGGGCAGGCAAGGGGATTTCGTATCGACTCTTTGAGGTTTGAATGGCGCCGGCTCTGATAAGAATGGAATCCACAACGGCAACCCAGAGGAAGTCACAGCTTCCCATCGAAACTTGATCCGGCTACCGGGAAGGGGGCTGTCGTCACTTGCCATCTTCGTTGAAGGAGTGCACATATGCGTTCTGACATCGTTCCGGGGAAGACTTTCCCCGACTATCAGCTGCCCGATCACACGGGCACTCTGCGGAAGCTTAGCGAACTACAGGGAGATGACCCGCTGATCCTCGCGCTCTCCCGCGGCCATTACTGTCCGAAGGAACACCAGCAACATCTTGGAACTGGCCTCGTTCTATCCAAAAATCGCCGTGGGCTACACTCGGATCGCTACCATCTCCACCGACGACCATCACACACTACAGGAGTTCCGCGCGTCCGTCGGCGCCCAGTGGGCGTTTCTGTCCGATCCTGAACGAATGGTGCCAAGAAGGACCTTGAGCATCCAGGAGTACACCAATCCCGAGCACAATCCGATGATTCCGCACACGCTGGTCCTCAAGCCGGGCCTTGTCATTCACCGCATCTACAACGGCTACTGGTTCTGGGGGCGCCCCTCAATCACCGATCTCTGGCACGACCTGCGCAGCGTCACAAGCGAGATTCGGCCTGACTGGGATTGAGCGTCCCGGGGCTCCGCGATGCATGGAACGCGGACGACCGATCGCCATTTCACGGGTGGAACAAGGGATGAGTGGGGTCGCTAAGGATCTGAGGTGACCGCTAAAGTACATGTAAATCGCAGGCGGATGGGAAGGGCTTTCTTTGACCGCTCTCCGGAGGTGGTCGCTCGTCAGCTATTCAGAACACAGCTGAAGCACAATTACAAGGGCGAATGGCTAAGCGGCCGAATCGTTGAGGTTGAGGCTTACCTCGGTCTGGATGATCCCGCCTCCCACACCCTTCATCGGCCAGACCGAGCGGAATAGGGTCTTGTTCGGACCTCCCGGGGTGGCCTTTGTCTACCTGGTGTACGGCATGTACTACTGCCTAAATGTTTCCTGTTTGCCGGCGGGCGAGCCCGGTGGCGTGCTCTTTCGCGCGATCGAGCCTCTAGAAGGGGTGAAGACGATGGCCAGGCTGAGAGGTCTGCCGAAAGCGAAGGTCCGATCTCGAATCAGCGGTGGTCAGGGTCAACTGGGCACAGACGTTGGGGATCACCCGTAAGCTTCACAACGGAGTGGACGTCACCCGGCAGGGCTCGACATGACAGGTGGTAGACGACGGCTACCATGTATCGCGCGTCGTCGTGACGCCAAGGATTGGGATTCAGAAGGCAGCGGTTTCTTGCGTTGCAATTTATGATCACCAGCGAGTCGAATTCGGATGGCAAACGGGGAATAGAACGTTATGAGCGACAATGGTATGCGAGGCCCGTGCTGTTCGTAGCGGATATCGACAGGTCCGTCGATTTTTCGTGAGGAAACTCGGGTTCACCCTATCGTGGCGATATGAGGAGGAGGGGAAACGTGGGTCGCGCAAGTCGACCGGCAGGGTTGTCGCTCATTCTCTCTTCTCAATGGCCCGATAAAGTGGGCCAGGGCCTGATGTTCATCTCTCTCGATCTCGCCGTGCTGGATACCTTGCGGGCAGAATTGGAAGGGCGCGGCGTGGATGTGATGGACGGGCAGTGGGGCTACCGGCTGATGGTCATCGCTGACCGGACAGCAACCAGCTCTACTTCCCCTATCCGGCGTCGCTTGCCACTGGCTCTCTCATCACTTCCAACCTCGGGCATTGAGCTGAAAGGCGGGGTTCTGCTCGGATCGCCCGACAATCCCAGCGAAAAACCTATTTCCAGATATCAGTGATGGGGAGCCGCCTCAGGAGGCGGGTTATCGGCCTTGTGGCTGGCTTCTGGCGTGCCGATGTGGTCGGCCAGCTGTGCGCCCGTGAAATTGTCGGTGTAGCTCGCATCAATCTCCGGCAGCATCGTGGCATTCCAGGCGGCCCATTCCGCGATCAGGCGGCTGTAAACATCGGGCATGCGTTCCTTCGAGGTTGGCACGCTCCATAGGATCCTCAACGACGTTGAACAGGAATGCATTATCGAGAATCTTGAGATACTTCATATCGCCATGGCGCGTCGCGTGCTGGGATTGCTTTATAGCGCCAAAAGAGCTGGCGCGGGACCGGCGGGGCGCCTTCGGCTAGAATGGCAGCAGGTTAATGCCGTCGGGGGGATACGCGGCATCGGGCCCGGTGCCGGCGGCGGCAAGAAGCGTTGGCAGCCAATCCATGCTGATCGCCACCTGATTGGTGGTTTGGCCCATGGCAATGCGCGCCGGCCACGAAATGATGGCCGGAATGCGCAAACCGCCCTCAAGCAACTCTGTCTTTCGGCCTGTAAAAGGCCAGGTGTCGGCGAAACGCTCGCCGCCGTTGTCGCTGGTGAAAATAACAATCGTGTTGTCCAGGATGCCGCCGGCGTGAAGCGCTTCAAGCACGCGGCCAACCTGCAGGTCGAGGTCCTCGATCATGCGCTGATAGGTCCCTTGCGAACCGCCGTCAAAATCCGCGAGCCGATGACCGATAAGCCGCCGGGATTCGGCCTCGTCCCCGGCCCCTCCCACGGCCAATGAGGCGCATTGAAGTGCAGGCTCAGCAGGAATGGCTTTCCAGCTTTGGCGTAGCCGTTGATGACGTTGACCGCGTGGCTGCCGAGGATATCAGTCAGGTAGCCACCTGTTCGACCTTGACGTCTTCGTCCCACAGATCGTTGGAGTGTGTAAAGTAGTCGACCGCGCCGCCGCGAAAACCATAGAAGTGGTCATAGCCGCTCAGCAACGGGCCATACTTGGGCAGCAAACCGAGATGCCACTTGCCCACCAGCGTGGTCCCATATCCAGCCTTGCGCAGCAGCGAGGGTAGCGTGGGATGGCTCGGAGGCAAACCGGTGTCGCGGCCCGCGAGCGGCTCGTCGAGGCCAATATCGAGGCGGTCCTGATAGCGGCCAGTAATCAGAGCGGTGCGCGTTGCCGAGCAGACCGCGGAGTTGGCATAGGCCTGAAGAAACCGCATTCCGCGTGATGCAAGACGATCGATGTTCGGCGTGTGGAGATCGGGTCGTCCGTAGCAAGCAATATCGGCGTAACCGAGATCGTCGGCAAGGATGAACACGATGTTGGGCGGACCTGGACCGTTTCGCCCAATAACTTGCTGGCGCCGGAGGCAAGCGCCGCCGCGCTCAGCGCTGCGCCACGTAGCACCGTGCGACGAGAAATCTCTGATGGACTCATGAGGAAGGGCCCTCCAACTGGAATCGCCGTTCCGACCCGGAATCACTACAAGTGTACTGCCCCTGAGGATGGTGTTCAATCCGCAGTCGGAGTGTGTCAATCAGGGCGGCCAGAGCAGCAGGCTGATTTCGACGGCTTGGGTAGTAAAGAAAATAGCCCTGAAATGTTGGGCACCAATCTCTCAATACTTGAATCAAGCGTCCTTCTGAAATCATACCCCTGACAGTTTCCTCCATCGCCGTTCCTATTCCTGCGCCATTCAACACCGCTTGGATTACCAGGTCCGGATCATCGAAAGACGCGGGCCCCTGAGGGCTAACTGTGAGTGCCTTACGGCCGTTTCTCGAACTCCCACCGATAGAGACCGTTGCTAAAGCGAAAACCTATGCAGGAATGATCTTTCAGGTCTTGCGGTTTTTGCGGAATCATGTCGTGACTTGAAATACTGCGGCGATCCGACGACCGCGAGTCGCATCTCTTGGGTGACTCGGACGGCAATCATGTCCCGTTGGATGAACTCGCCAAGCTGAACACCCGCGTCGTACTCCCCGGCTACGAGATCGACGGGGTCATTGGAAGAAGTGATCTCCAAGACAATTTCTGGGTAGGTGCGCGCAAACTGAGTCAGCTTCGGCAGAATCACCATTTGCGTAGCTGTTCGTGGGATGATGATTCGAATTCGCCCTGTTGGACTCTCTCTTTGCTTTCTCGTTTCAGCTACAGCTCGCTCGATTCGTTCTAGGGCGGGAGCGACATCCTGAAGAAGCGCGGTCCCGGCGGCTGTGGGAGCGACGCTTCGCGTTGTCCGCGCAAGCAATTGAAGACCTAGTCTCTTTTCTAGGCCCCGCATGGAATGGCTGAGCGCAGATTGCGAGACGCCCAGTCGCGCGGCGGCGCGGGTAAAGCTCCGTTCTTCGGCAACAATTGCGAATGTTGAAAGTTCCGTTAAGTCGTTCCTCATGATTCATGAATGCTACTCATAACTCCTTGAAACGGCAACCGTATTGTCTCATGAACGAGTAGAATGGTTAGAAGATCAATCCTGTCGTGTCGAGGACGATAAGCGAATCAATTATATCTGAGGTGTTATGAATATCGTTTGAAAACAAAGTAGCTCTCGTGACGGGCGCGGCATCTGGGTTAGGGCTTGCGACAGCGAAGGCTTTTGCCGAGGCGGGGGCTTCTGTAGTGCTGGCCGATTGGAACGAAAAGGAGGTGCATACCGCAGCGAAAGACCTCGGAAGCAAAGGCCATAAAACACTGGCCGTCCGCTGTGATGTGTCCGACGATGCCCAGGTGGAAGCGATGGTGCAGCAGACCGTTGCTGCCTTTGGCCGGCTCGATGCGGCGTACAACAATGCCGGTATCCAGAACGTTCTTGCGGAAACGGCTGACTCGCTCGCGCGACGACTACGATCGCGTAATGGCCATCAATCTCCGCGGCGTCTGGAGCTGCATGAAGTTTGAGCTGCAGGTGATGCGCAAACAAGGCAGCGGAGCGATCGTCAACTGCTCTTCGCTGGGCGGGTTAATTGGTGGTAATAAACGCGGCACCTACCACGCCGCGAAGCACGGAGTCATCGGGTTTACCAAGAGCGCTGCTCTTGAATATGCAGAGCGCGGCATCCGAGTGAATGACGTCTGCCCCGGACTGATTCGCACGCCGATGAGCGACAAGATGAGGCTGAAGGGCAGGGCGAAGCATTGAAGATGATGCGCGAGACGTTTGTTCCTATGAAGCGCGAAGGCCGTCCCGAAGAGATCGCGGACACAGTACTCTTCCTGTGCAGCGACCTGCGAGCTATATCACGGGCCAGTCGATTTCGGTCGATGGCGGCTACGTGATGCGCTAAGGGATATCGAACAGGCATTCCCGACGCGACCTAATGAGATCGACTGTGGCTCTCATGACTGCTGCGCGGTGGCGATCAATCTATGCCCTCACCAAGCTGCTGCCACTGATGAAGAGGCTGAAGGCACAACGAGCTAACCAGGTAAGCAACAACTTTGGCAAGGTTGACCCACATGGCCTTCTACTCCGGCTGGCCGAACGCATTTTCTGCCCTTCCGGTGGTCAAGGAAGTCTTCGAGAAGCGGCAGAAGTAGTTACCAGTAGTAGATAGTCAGTTTGTCAGCGTACATCTTAACCGAGCCGCTGGAATTAGAGGCACCGTCAAGTTGGAAGTTAAGATTGAGGACTCCAGTCGCCCAATGCAGCGCCACCGCACCGTTTCCGGTTGCATGATCCATGTCATGGTAGGTTCCATCCAGATTCACCCAATCATACGTAACAACTCCGGTGCTGCTGCGATGCGAAAGGAATCCCACGTGGTGCCATGTGTTTGCCGTCCAGTTCGTGGGGTTACATGGAAGGTGGGTAGAATGCCAGTGAGGGCTATTGTTCGCGATTGTCGAGAACTCCCACGCCTCGGAATACCCGGAGCATTGGAAGGCATAAATCACGGTGTCGCCGTTCGCCATCACCTGATTTACATCCATTTCCAGATTCGCTAGTTGCGTCGGATCATCGATATAAACATAGGCATCGTAGACAAAATGTGTGGCCTCTGTGTCATGGCCAAAGCTGAGAGAAAGCGCTCCCCGCCTTTTTGTGAATACGCCATGTAAAACGCTCTCGACTTGCCGTCCAAAGACGGGCTGGCTACTGGGTACTCGGACGATCCGACGGCTTCTCCCGGTGTGCCTGCGTCATGACTCCACGTCCACTGGCTCGATGCGGAGAGATCGCCCGATGAAGCGGCATTTGATGGAATCTCATGTGCAGTAGGAGCCGAAGCGGGCGTCAGTGTCACTGTCACGGTTAAGGGAGCGGCGGTGATATCACCAACCATCGCTTCTATGTTTACTGAACCCGTCCCTACCGCCGTAGCGTGGCCTAAAGTGCTCATCCTGGCCACGCCATGGTTGCTGGTGTTCCAAGCAGTCACGGCGTTACCTTGTGAATCGGGCAGCGGGGCCGCCGAGTTCATCCGAGTAGGTACCGTATGCCTTGATCTGGAGCGTGCCTCCGGTCACCATGGTGTTGGCATTTCCCTGGCTGACCAGATACGCACTCACCAGGGTTGGATTAGTGGGAACCGAGGAAGACCCCGCAACGGTAACCGTAACGGCCCCGAAGGAGTATTCCGGGGTGTTACTGTCCCCCGGAAACGTGGCGGTGTAAAGGTGCGAGTCTGGCGCCAGATCCCGTCAGGCTCAGGGAGGCCAACGTTCCGTTGGCGCCGAGCGAGCCGGTGCCGATGGTTGCACCCTTGTCCTTGAAGAGGATCGAACCGCCAATGGGAAGCGGTGCGGACTCTTTTGTGTCTACAAAGCTGCCCGGCTGAACGATGGCCTGAAGCGTGTACGAGGACGCCGCTGCGGAGGTATTGAGGGACTGGAGGTTGTTAGCCGAAGCCGTCTGCAAAACCGACGCCCCCACCAGCGGCTGCGCGGTTGCCGAATAGCTGGTGGTGGCGCTGTCGTTGCGGTTGTCGGCGACGAGCGACGATCCCGAGCCAGCGGCGAGTTGCGAGATCACGGCCGAGTCAACCGGACCGGGTCCGAGCGTGTACTTTACATTGCGATCGCCGCTGTTGCCGCAACCGGTCTGGGGGGCACCAAAGCTTGAGGCCGCCACAAAGTTATCGAAGGTGGCCGTTGTCTCGTGACTGGAATTTAAGCCCTGTACCGTCATCGAACCGGGCGCGCTTCCGAGCGTGATGTTTTGGAACAGCAGATTGGTAAATGTCGGCGCCGAACCCGAGCAGTCATAGAAGGGATAGACACGGAACGCCGCGCCTTCATTCTGGATGTAAATGTTACGGAATTTGATGTCGTTGACGACGCCGCCCGATCCGCCATTGCTGGGAGACTTGAGCTTGATGCAGGTGTCCGCCGGGTTGTTGAGTGACCCGCCGCCGTGAGGACCGTCACAGAAGACGGTGTTGATATCGATGTTGGAGATGTTGCTTCCTGTGGCCGCGCCAATCGAGATACCAAGTCCGGAGTACTTGTGGAGGTTCTGGATCGTCCCGTTGGTGACCGGACCACTGGTCGAGCAGCTCACGTTGTCATCGCAGGACTTTATTGCAAAGACATCGTCGCCGTTCGACATATACGAGTCGCGGATGGTGAAGTTGGTGACGTTGTTGGTCGGGTCGATTCCATCTGTATTCGAGATGTCGAATGGCACGACCAGCTTGAACCCGACAGCGGTGAAGCCACTGGTGACCGCTCCACCCTTGACGCCCGACCACTTGACCTGGAAGCCTGCGCCACCGGCAACCGTGATCTTGTAAAGAGTGAAGTTATTGGCCGCCGAGAGGTTGATTGCGTTGGGGCTGGCGTATGCGCTATCCGATCCATTCGAGGTAGGCGTGCAGCCGGGGGATCCATTGATGGGTCCATGGTGACTAGGGATGTTGCAATAGGCCTGGCTTGAGTTGCTATAGAAACTGGTCGCCGGAGAGCGATCGCTGAGCGTGTCCCAGCCTCGCGCGTCCAGCCGGCCGTAGCCGACGATGCCTGATCCGGTGGAGTTCGACGATGTGATCCAGGCGTTGCATCCACCGGAGATTCCGCTGCTGCCGGAGAAAATCGTGCCGCACTTGCCGCCGCCGCTGTCATAGTCTTCTGCCTTGCGTGAGGCGAATACGGTCACGCCGGAATCGACCACCAGCCAGATGCCGGTGGGAAGACGGAAGGGTGGCATGACGAATCCATACATGCCTTCGCTTGGGACGAGTTCGACGCAGTGATTGGCAGGAGACGCCGCCAATCCGTTGGTGTAGACGGCGGTGTAATCCGAGCTTTCCGCGGCAACATACGAGCTCTGGAGCTGGAAGGTTCGAGCTGGTGCCGCCGGTCGCACCCAGATAGCCGGGCGTGGTGGCGGTCTCGTTGAAGGGATCCCGATTCAGAGCCGTGGTGGATACGATGAATTTTGTAGCGGGGACTCGCAAACACCCGGTGGGAAATACGGGATCGAGCACTGTGCGTGTGTCCTGCGAAAGGGCTGCGGGGGACGACACAATTGTCATGAGGGCGAAGATGAGTGAAACGAGCTTCTTGTTGATGGGGGACCTCATTAGCCTTAGCATCTAAGCAGGCTGCATACCGGACTGCTCTTAGTTACAGAGTTAGTCGCCTATGTCTCCAGATTTGTCATCTCTACTGGGGCGGAGCGTAGTGGAGGTGGCTAGCGACTTGTCAACCACTATCCGAAGCAAACGAGCGTCAGCCATCGCACTAAGGCCACTATCTTGCTGAAGCAATAACCGAGGCAATGACTCAAGCTGTGCAGTAATCCGACGTAACTGCATGGCGAGCTTTCATTAAATGTAATTACTAAGGCTGCCGATGCAGCAAGAGAAATACGTTCAGCAATGCTCGTCCTTGTCGGAACGTATAAGCGTGGCGGCCACAGTTGCTGGACAGAGGACGAAGGCCCATGACAACTCTGTCGAAAAATGTTTTCGGGATTGGTCCGCGGAACAGCCGACCCCTCCTGGGCTCGCCGGGACAGGCCGGCTTCACCCCTACAGAGAGCAAGGTCATGCGTCTCTTCACTCCCCACCGCGAGTCAGGCGTTCTAGGCGGGAGTTCGTCTCAAGGCTTCCCGGCGGGCACGGTCATCCGATAACGCGGCCAATGCTGCGCCAGCTCGCGCACGACGGGGCTGCCGACCAGATAGGCGTTCTCAATCGCCTCAGCATTGGCGCTGTAGTTGCCCGTCGCCTCGCTTTTGAGAAAATCCGCGGCCGACATGCCCTTGGGCGGGACGGAGAAATCGCTGCCGGTTCTGAGATCGAGCGCGCGCGCAAGATCAACCCGGCCAGCATGGGCCAGGAACCGCAGCGCTTGCAGATAGGCGGCGTCTTCCTCAGCCGAGGTGGTGAAACGGCCCTCACCCTTGGTCCAGTAAGGCACCCATTTCTCAGCCCAGTCGGTCATCCTGGCACCGATCCAGAAGCGGTCCGCAGTCAATGTATCGCCCTTCAGCACGAACGGCGGCCTCTGCGCATTGGGCAGTTCAGGATAGCCGGCCCGAGCCGCCCTCAGCTTGTCGTCGTCGCGCAGCACGAGGCCGCGCGTCAGGCCATAGGCCCAGGTCGCAAGCCCGTCATTCAGGTCATGAGCCAAAAGGCCGTTTACGGACAAGGCCGGCGGCGCAGGCTGCTCGAAAGGCGTCGCCCGGTCGTAGGCCACGATGCCGGTCGACCAGTCGGCCGGAATCTCGCGCCCGTCGATCTCATAGGCCAGATCACCGTCGACCACATGGCTCGCCCAGGCGGCCGAGCCGACCGAGGCCCAAGCAGGATTGATGCCGGCGATGCCGGCCAGGATCCAGTAGGCGTTGCGAAGGTCGAAGCGAGGGTCAAGGCCGAGCGCCATGACCGAGGCCGCCGCCTGGGACTTGCCGACACCGGTCACGATGCCCAACACATGCTCCCTGGGGTTGTAGCGCAGGGAGCGAAAGCCCTGAGGAAACGGGAGGATCTCGGGCAACGGATAATGCTCGACCCAGTTCTGGAACTCTCCGGGCTGGTCGCCGGTATCGTTGCCGACCTCGAAGGTGGTCACGACCACGACATGGATCTCGAGCGGCGCCGGCGCGGCCGCCGCTCCCTCAGGCGAAGCGAGGCCGATGAGAGTTGCCGCAGCCACTCCCGCCCAACACGCTATTCTCCTGCTCATCCCGTCCCTCCGGTTTCATTATTGTCGCGTTCAATTCGCTGCGAACCGGGGCCGATGAATAATGAGACTACAGGAGAAATTGCCTGACACTTGCCGTCTACCTGATTACGCTTGCAAGGGCTACTCTGGCACAAGCAACCTAAGATGAACCCTAAAGGATAAACCCTACTTCGCCAGCTCGGCTTCGAGGGCCTGCAAAAGCGCCGGATCGTCGGGCGTCGTATTGGGAGAAAAGCGGGCAGTTACTCTGCCGTCGCGAGCGACCACGAACTTCTCGAAATTCCAAAGAATTTCAGGCTCGGGATTGGTCTGAATCCCGTAACGCTTCAAGTCCTCGCTGAAATGGACCTCGGAGGTGCTGGTGGCCTTGGGCTGGGCTGCAATCAACTCCTTGTAGAGTGGGTGCTTCCCTTCCCCAACGACGGTGATCTTTTCGAACAAAGGAAAGTCGACGCCAAAGTTGCTGGTGCAAAAGCTCTCGATTTCGGCGTTGCTGCCGGGCTCCTGGCCCCTGAAATCATTGGCAGGAAAGCCGGCAACCACCAGGCCGCGATCACGGTACTCGCGATAGAGCTTTTCCAGGGATTCGTACTGCTTGGTGAGCCCGCATTTGGAAGCGACGTTGACAACGAGAAGGACTTTTCCGCTGTACTCGCCGAGGTTGGTGTCTTCGCCGGTGATGCGGCGCACGGGAATTTTCTGAATAGGAGTGCTCATGCTTCTATTGTATTAGCCGGAGCGGAGACGCGTAACCCATCCGCACAGCCTACTGAACCGTGGGTGGGCAGGATCCGCTAGCCAAGCAACCGCTGCCGTCGTGATTGGGGTGGTTATGGTGGCCGGCAGCGAGGCTACCGTAATGGTTACGGCGCTGGAGTTGGAGGGCATGTAGGTGGTGTCGCCGCTGTAGCTCGCAGTGATGCTGTGAGTTCCCACAGCCAGGCTCGACGTGGCGTAAGTGGCCACTCCTGAAGCGAGGGTCGAGGTACCCAGTTGCGTATCGCCATCGTAGAAGGTGACGGCGCCGCTAGGCGTGGCTGCACCGGCGGCCCCAGAGACCGTCGCCGTGAGGGTGAGGGCTGCCCCCGGAGCAATGTTGGTCGCGGAGGCGCTCAGCGACGTAGCGCTCGCGGTGGTCCCCGTCGCGACACTCGAGACCCCCTGATTGAGCAGCACCGTTTCACCGGCCAACAGATCCGTCTTTCCATCGCCGTTAAAGTCGAAAGCCACCGCCGGGCCCCACACCAGCAAATCGATAGCCTGCCCGGGCTCGAACCTGGCCACCGCTATTGGTAAAGCTTTGGAATGTACCATCCCCGTTGCCCAGGAAAAGACCGGTGTCGATAGGAGGGTTAAAGCCACCGACAAACACATCCGGTTTACCGTCACCATTGAAGTCTGCGACGGCAAGCCCATAACCCGAAGAACTGCCATCCGCCGAAAACCAGGATTTGCGGCGAGGCGAAAGTCCCGTCCCCGTTGCCCAGAGAGACGGCAAGCTCGGAGTGGCCATTCACGGGTGTGGTGCCTAACGTGACCAGGTCCGAATGGCCATCGCCGTTGACGTCGGCAAGCACAATCTGGCCGAGCTGCGATCCGAAGCTGGGCGGGTTGATCTGGTCGGCCACCGGCGGAGTGGAAGGAGAGCCAAAAGTGCCGTCTCCGTTGCCCAGGTACAACTCCAACTGGGTGGTGAAACGTCCCCCCACGGTGCTGATAGGGAGGACGAAGATATCCGGAATGCCGTCCTGGTTGGCATCTCCTATCTGCACCACCGCCGGCGGGGCAGAGCCGGGACTGTGGTGCCGGAGTAGGTCTGGATGGTTTGCGGGGCTTTAAAGGTGCCGTCACCGTTGCCCAACTGTACTGCGATTCCCTGGTAGTAAGTTTGAGAGTTGTATGCCTCGTCGATGTAGTTGTAAATGATGTCCGGCTTGCCATCGTGGTTGAAATCGGCGACGAGAAGATTGCTGAGCGACTCACCGTAATCGTCGCCGGCAGGGCAAAGCTGGGAGCCGGAATGAAAACCGGCGCCTGGAAAGCGCCCGTGCCATCGCCGGCGGCGAGGAAGTATCCAGTCTTACCCATTGGCCCGTAGAACCCCTGCGGAAGATAGATAAGATCGTTGTGTCCATCGCCATTGAAGTCGCCGAGGCCAAAGGAATCGATGCCGGAAACGTTGTAGGGACTTACCCTGGATCGTGACCGGCGAAACCGCAAGGGTCGAATTGTTCGTAAATCCGCCGCCTCCATTGCCCAGGTAAGAGGTAAACGAAACGCTTGTGCTATTGATCGCTGCGTTCACACCCACACCATCGAGAATGCCGTCGCCATTCAGATCGGTGAGGTTGGTTCCGGTAAAGGCGAAAGGCGTTGCCGGGGCACCCTGGAAGGTGCCATTTCCATTGCCCATCAAGGCGTAGGACTCATTGATCTCAAACTGGTCGCCGCCGAAAAGGCCCCCGTTGGCGAAGCCGGAGTAGAGGTCGATATTGCCATCGCCATCCAGATCGGTAGCCATCAGATAGCCCACGTTGTCGATCGAGGCATAGGCCGATCCCACGGTAAAGGTTCCATCCCCATTTCCGTTGAAGATATTGATGCTTTGCCCGTTGTCGAGGGCCACATCAAGCTTGCCGTCTTTGTTGAAATCGGCGACCGCAACGTTAGGGCCAAAGGAGGACGTCCCCTGCGTGCTGGAAAAAGCCAGGGTCGGAGATTGGGTGAACGTTCCATCGCCATTGCCGAACAGCAGAATGCCTGAAGGCGAAATGAGGTCTTTGTCGCCGTTGCCGCGCACGCTGCCACTGGTGAGTCCGGCATAGGGGCTGTTGGCGCCAATGGGGGGAACAAACGTCGTGGATTGTGCTGCTTGAAAGGTTCCATCCCCGTTGCCGGCAAGAAAACTGATCTGATAGGCTGGGAGTGCCTCCAGCTGGAGGCAGAGTCTCAGTGGAGGCGACGATGTCGCTCTTGCCGTCGTTGTTGAAGTCATCGATAACCGCGCTTAGGACCTCGGTTCCCGGCAGCGCGGCATCGGTCGCCGGCTGGAAGGAGCCATCTGCATTGCCCAGGAAAATACTGACGGTGGGCGTACCGCCGGCAGCTAAAGAGTTATTGATGGAAACCAGGTCGCCGTTGCCGTCGTTGTTAAAATCGGCGGTAAGAACACCCACCGGCGTCGCACCCGTGGTCAACTCGGTCGACGACTGGTAAGCAAAGGAGCCGTTGGAAACAACGCTGTAGACCTCATTGTTGTTTGCCGCGGCGTCATAGACATAGGCACCGAAAATATTCAATCCGCTCGACGTTTTCCCCACATACACAGCTCGAGTGGCGGTCAGGCCCAGCTTGGGATCCGGGCATCCACCGACGAATTGATCGGGTGTGGTGTTGAGGTACGCCTCGGCATGAAGAACCTGCTCATAGCTCGGAGTGGTATTGGTGATAGTGTAGCCGGGGGTGGTAAAGCTGATGGTATACGTGCCAGACAACAGGGTGAGCGAGCAGTTGCTCTGCCGGGCGAGAGCGACGGCGGTTCCCGCGGGACTGCCGATGGTTGTCGTGTTGCCCAGGAAGTTAGCCACCATGGGCTGGGTGGGTGACACGACCTGGCTGGCGAGTCGAATCAGCCGTTGCGCCGCTTGAGCGAGCGAAAGGTCTCTCCATGTGGGATGAAGTTCAAACTGGCGCGCGCGCAAAACAGCGAGGCGCTGCTCCCTGGTGAATTTTGGATAGCGTGCCGCGGCAGCGAGCAAGTCCGCCCGCTGGGCCTGAATCGATCGCTTGAAGATGGGAGTTAGAAGCAGTGCCCCGCTGATGAACAGCAAAACTAGTCCAAAACCGATAGCTTGCAGCAATCTTGATCGCACGAGACCTCCTTAAAAACTCTAAGGTGGCGGAGGGAACCTAACTTGGGGGAGTAGGCCCTGGTCGCGCCATCCTAGCCCTTCGGGGCCACGCAGTCAATCAGTACTTAGTCACCTGGGCGATAGGTGACTCTGTCCAGCTGCGCTCGCTTCAGGGCAGCCCTATCGTATAAGCTGTTTTTCGAAGCTGTCTGTGGAGATTCCAGTGCATGAACTGGAAAGACCTACTCGCGTTGCTGATTCCCTGCTTTTTTTTGGCGGCGCAGGCGCCTGGGGCGGAGACGACACCCGTGGCCGCGGCTGATCGCACGGCAGTGGTCGAGGGCGACAATGCCTTTGCGGTCGCGCTCTATGGACAGTTACGCAATCAAAGCGGCAATCTCTTCTTCTCGCCGGAAAGCATCTCGACGGCTCTGGCCATGGCCTACGCAGGGGCACGCGGCGTTACCGCTTCAGAGATGGCGAAAACGCTGCACTTCACCCTGCCGCCAGAACAGCTGCATCCCGCCATGGGCGCCGTGCTGCGCGATCTGAACGCGGCGCACGAGGGATACCAGCTTAGCGTGGCCAACGCCCTGTGGGCACAACGCGGCTACACCTTTCTCGATGACTTTCTCACGCTGCTAAAGAACGATTATGGCGCCGGATTAATGCAGGTGGATTTCAGAGGCGCCAGCGAAGCGGCACGCTTGACCATCAATCAATGGGTGGAGCAGAAGACCCAGGATAAGATCAAAGACTTGTTGCAAGCGGGCGCGCTGAGAGCCGACACGCGGCTGGTGCTGACCAACGCTATCTATTTCAAGGGCGACTGGGAGACGCAATTCGATAAGGCGCTGACCAAGGATGAGGATTTTCATCTAACCCCGGCAAAGACGGCGAAGACGCCCATGATGCACCGCGAAGGCGGCTTCAATTACTTCGACGGCGGAACGTTCCAGATTTTGGAGATTCCTTATAAGAGCAAGGAACTCTCGATGATCATCTTTCTGCCCAAGGATCGAGGCGGCCTGGCCGCCCTGGAACAGTCGCTGACCGCTGCCAATACGCAACAATGGCTGCGGCAGTTAGCGCCGGCTTCCAAGGTTATGGTGACCATGCCCAAGTTCAAGATGACGCAAGAATTTGAGCTGAGCGCCGTGCTTGGCGCGATGGGGATGCCACAGGCGTTTACCTCGCGCGCGAATTTTTCAGGAATGACCGGCAAGAGCGATTTCGCGATCTCGGCGGTGATCCATAAAGCTTATGTCGACGTCAACGAGGAAGGGACCGAAGCAGCGGCAGCGACAGCGGTGACCATGCGGGCCATGGCAATTCGGGTGCCGCAAAATCCTCCCATTACTTTCCTGGCGGACCATCCCTTTATCTTCCTGATCCGCGACAACCACTCGAGCAGCATTCTGTTTATGGGCCGCATGGCCGATCCGGCCCTTTAAGTTTGCAACCTCCACTTGGTGCGCGTGTACGCAATGCGAAAGCCCTGGCGTTCCGCGTTACGTTGGGATTGGCTGCCCGCTTCCGTAACCATCATGGCCAGTTCATAGCCGTGATCGAGGGCATAGCGCATGCGCGCTTCGAGCAGGGCAGCCTGAAGGCCGCGCCGGCGCATCTCCGGTATGGTCGAAGCTCCGGCGAAGAGCGCCACGCCGTTATGGAGACAGAGCGCACCCGCCGCCCCAGGTATACCGTCCAGCGCGGCGATAAAGTTCACACTGCCCTGGCGGGCAAATGCAACCGCACCGAATCGCTCGAGGAAGCTCAGCAGCTCCGGACTCTGCTGCGCCCATCCGCGCGCGCTGACGTCAGCCCATAATGCCGCGTCTTTCTCCGCAGCCACTCGTACCGTTACCGGGCTATCGTCTTTGGTGGCGGGTCGCTCCACCGGCTGATGCAGCACGCTGCTTATTTCGATGGGGCGGTAACCGCGAGCGCATAGCAAGTCAAGCGTGGCGATGCCGGCCAGTGGACTCACCTCATGGACAACGACGGCTCCGCGATCCAGGAAAAAGGCCTCAATGGTATCCAATGCGGATGGGGTCAACGGCTCGAAGAGCCCCAAGCCGAAGCTTTGCGTAACCGGCGAGTCAACTCCGTCGAAGACAGCGTAGGCCCCAGCGCACTCTATCCAGGCGGCGCCGCTATCGGGATACAGGCCACGGCGCGCTTCAGCAAACTGCAGGCAGGCCTGGCCTTCGGCGCGTTCGAGGCGTCGCGAAAGATCGAGATCGGAAAATACCATCGCAGGGTAAAGTTACACGGTAAGAACCTGCTCCACAATGTAGGTCCTGTGTCCACAGTCGAACAGCGATTCGCGATTTCGAACATGAGCGGAGCGGCGGACAATTCTCCGTACCTGGTAAGCCGCTGAAAGCAAGCTACCTCAGGGCGCTTGCACTGAACCCAGGCTTGGTGCTTCGATTGCTAGTTAGCGCAGGCAAGTCACATACGAGGGGGTACGCATGGCGCACTTTGAACGGATACGAGATCTGGTTTCCGGGCCTTTCAGCTTGTCCCTTATGCAACAGCGTGAAGCCGCCGGGTGGCAACTGGTGTCGATCGAGTGGCGGCGCGAGCTGCCAGGGGAGGAAGGGCCGAGCGAGCACGCCTTCAACGAAGACATCCCCTACGGCCTCCGCATCTCCGACGATTGCCAACGGCTGGAATTCGATCCCCGCGAGCGCATGGTGCTGACCCAGATGATGGACTTGGTGGTTCAGGATTTCCCCTTCTCAAGCATAGCCAGCGATCTCAACGAGAAGGGATTTCGAACGCGCGATGGGAAGTTGTGGAACCAGGTTTCGGTCTTCAAGATGCTGCCGCGCCTGATCGAAATAGGACCGGGTCTCTTCTCTACGGAGGAGTGGACGGCGCGGCGGGAGAAGCTGGGGAAACCCAAAGCTAGGTGAGGTGACGGACGGGAGAATAAGCGGATGGCTTGGGTCCGCAACAACCCACTCAAGCCAAAAGAACGGCTTGAATGGGCCACGCATTTCCTGCCGCACAGAGAGCAAGGAAATCGAGGATTCTTGTTTCTTTTCAGAAACGGGTGAATGCGGCTACAGTTGGACGAGAGTCCACGATGCAACCCATCAGCCATGTCTTCGAGATAACCTTCCTGACGTTGCAAGCGCTGGTTGTGGCCTTTCTGCTGCTTCACGACTGGATCCCTCTCGGCCGACTGAGCAACATCGCCGCGATCCATAACGAGGACTCGCTGCAACGCCGGATATTTGTGACCCTTCTGCCGGCTTTACCCGCGGCCATCGGCCTGTTCTACAGCGCGAAATATTTCGGGCGAGCTTATCCGGATTGGCTGGAAATGCTGCTGTGGATTAGCTATGGCCTCTTCGTTTTCGGCTTGCTCCGGGCCTGGTGGATACCGTACCTGCTAATACCCGACCCGGCGCGGGCAGCGCGTTACCAGATCATCTTCGCCAACACGCACACCTTTCTGCCAAAGCGCAATGGGATGGCCCCGGATACCTTACATACCTTGTTTCACGTCGTCACCGTAGCCACAGTGATCGCCCTGTTTATGAGGGACCGGATGTTGCACCAACTCTCTTAACTCTCAGCGCTTCCCGTCGAGGTTTGCCCATTCTCCCACCTGGATGAAGCTCGCCCAGTAGAACGGATGCTCATGTCCCTTGCGGTTGAGCATCGCAAGCTGGGCCTGGCGCAGGGCATCTCCCCGGCCAAGCCCTTCTTTGAGCCCGCGGTAGTAGGAGGTCATCAAGTCCCGGGTGACAGCGTCGCTGATGGGCCAAAGGCTCATCACCACGGTCTCCGCGCCGGCAATGACGAAGGCACGACGCAAGCCGAAGACTCCCTCGCCATTCTCAACTTGACCTACACCTGTGTCACAGGCCGAGAGTGTCACCAACTTCGTTCCCCAGAGGTTCAGGTTGGAGGCTTCGAGCGCGGTGAGTATCCCGTTCCCGTCAGAGCGGTTGCCCAGGTTTGCGCCGGCCAAAGCCAAACCAGATCGCAACAGAGGATTCTCGGTCTTCATTGTGGAATCAGTACTTCGGCCCACCCCTTTGCCAACCGTGTGGTTGCTCTCCGCATTGTCCGCGGCATTCTCGAGGAAGAATCCGTGGGTCGCCAGGTGGAGGATGGTGGGCGCCTCGACCCGCTCAAGCTCGGCCTTGCTGGCGCGCTCTCCGCTGAGGATCTTTGCGTCAGGAAATAGTGATTTGAGTACATGCGCTTCCTGGGCGGTACCCGCGAGAGGGGTAAAGTAAACGCCGGCGATATCCTGGCCGGTGGTGGAACCGCGACCCGCGGTAAAGGCCTTGGCGGGCCCCAGCTTCGCGGGAGATGACGCTGCGATCTGCTCTGTGGCCGGCTCGCCGAAGGCCGGATTGGCAAAGATCTCAGGCTCGCTCTTGCCCGGACGCGCCACCTGCATGCGCAACAAGTCGCGGCCTGCAGTGACGTAACTGATCAAATAGTTCTCGATCAAATAATGGCCGTGTTCATCGAGCAGAGACTCAAAAGGCAACAGGTTCAATTCGCCGTCCGGCGAGATGATGAGATGTCTGCCTGCAGCCCCCATCGACCGCACCGGCTGCATTATCCTTTCATCGAGCTCGCGCGCAAGTTGGCGGGCATCGCTCCGCTTGGGATCTCGTAAGGCCAGCCGGTAGGCATCGATTTGGTCATCGATTTGCTTCGCTGCACCGAGATCCCTCCATCGCACGTCACCCTGAGCGGGAATCAGGTAAACGACATACCGCGGCGCGTCGTAATCTTTGAGACGAGCCTGGCGGAAGTCGTAAGGCTCATAGACGGCGAATTCAACCAGGACGCTGCCACTGGGGATTGCCTTCTGAACCGCGGACAGAGTGACCACATCCGTTCGCTGGTAGTAGCCGGCACTACGACGGCTGATTTCCGTTTCGAGTCTCTCTTTATTGCCCCTGAGCGCTTCGAGCTGGCCCTGGTATTGCTCCGGCGTTTTCGGTCCCGGGCCCTGCAGGTCGGCTTTGGCCAGCTCTGCGACCGTGTTGTTCAGTTCATTGAGCAATTTCTGATCTGCAGGTTCCAGCCGCCGGCGAAGCGCAGTCATGCTATCCGCGACAGAATCCAGCACCCGCCCCTTGCGCTGCAGAATCATCTGGGCGGCAAGATCAGCGGCGGAAGGGTCGTTGGGCGCGACACTCACATTCAACGAGATGACGCGAGAGGTCTGCGCGGCAAACTTCTCAGCATAAGCCAGCCGGTCTCGCTCGGAACCGATGGCAAGGTTCAACGAAAGGTTGGTCTCTGCCGCTTCCTGCATGCGAGCCATGTATTTCACGGCGGCGGCGGAATCGCCCTGCGCAGCGTACGCCCTGGCAAGGTTGCCGAGAGTCATCAGGGTCCACTCGTGATAGGGACCCTCGGTTGTCTGCATAATCGTAAGGGCGCGCAGGTAGGTTTCGATGGCCCGGCGGTAATCACCCTGCGAGTTATAGACATTCCCGATGTTCACCAGCAGACCCCCGGTGGCTGGATGCTGGCTGCCCAAGGCCTTCTCACGAATCTTTTCCGCGCGCCAAAGGTACTCAAGGGAAAGTGGGTACTGCCCTTGTTCCCGCGCAATGATGCCGAGGTTTTGCAACGGATGGGTGGCCGCGGGATGGTTTGGGCCGAACTTCTGCTCCGTCAGGCTCAGCGTTTGTTGCAAAATCGGAACCGCCTTCTCGTAGTCGTAGACCTCAAAGTAGAGATCTCCCAGGCTGTCCATGACCCTGATGATCGCCAGGTCGTCAGGATCCAATCGCTTCTGGTCAATGGCAAGGGCGCGCTGCAGTTCGGTCAGGGCGCGGGGAAAATCTCCTCGACGCTGGTGCAGGAGAGAGATCGATACCAGGCAGTTTGCCGCTCCCGGGCTGTCGCTTCCCAAGACCTTCTCGGTGATTTGCCGGGACTGTCGCAGCACCTCCTCCGCCTTTGGGTAATCGTTCGAATCGATATACACCTTGCCCAGTCCCTGGAGCGCGAGGGCGAGCTGCTGATCGTTTGCCGCCGCCTCATCAATGCGAATGGCGCGGCGAAATGACGCCGCTGCTTTTTCGCGATCGCCTTCGGTAAACTGGGCGGACCCGAGCCGCGCGGCCAGCCAGCCGATAGATGCATCGTTCGGTGCGAGAGCCTGTTCTGACAGGGCTAAAGCCTGCTGGGCGAGATCGAGCGCCTTAGCGTAGTTGCCAGCGTCGTTCTCGACTTGCGATTCCGCGCTGAGTTTTCGGGCTTTGAAGAGAAGCTGGTCCTGCAGCGTCGCGGGACGAATCTCTAAGAGAGAGATGGCATAAGCGGCGGGCGGGTCTTTGCCATATTTCGCTTTGACAAGTACCCGGTAGGTTCCAGGCGACTCCGCGACAAACCCAACATGCTCCTTGCCCACTGGCCGGCTTTCGTTATCGAAGTCAGCCAGCGCATTCGAGGCAGGATCCGATATTTGCACCACTACATCAAGGCCCTTTTGCTCGACAAGAAGGCCGGCAAATTGCCCGGCCGAGAGAGAAATGGGATACGTGTGGCTTTGTCCGCCGGCGAGCGAGCTCTCGATGACTCTGCCTGGGGCGAGCAGCATGGCGCCCGAAGCTGAAGAAGGGCCTGGGGACTGATCGAGAGCAGGAGCCTGCTGGGAAGCGCCGAGCACGGCGGCTTCCGCGGCCATGGGTGGGGCAAGCACGCAGACAGCAACCAGCACTGCACTCGCGATCTTGAGTGCGATACGACTGGCCCGGGGAGGAGAATTACCCTCCATCGTGACTTGCACCAGCATCGATCTTCCCCAATGCTTCTGGCTCGAATGCTTCCGGGAAGCCTAATTGCTCCCGATCCTGAAGACATAACTGCTGACAAACTCGGCAGCACCCTTTGGCTGGCTTCCCGTAATCTCCAAAAGGTACGCCTCGTGCTTTAGCAGGTTCGCCGGTAGGCTGATGCGTACTGTACTATCCTGGCCTTTGGTTTCAGCCTTCAGTTGCCACTGTGCCATACGATCTGGCTGGTCTTCAGAGCCTTGAGTGCTACGTGGTATTGGGGGAAATCATTGGCTTCAAGTTCAAGACGCAAGTCAACCTGGGTTGTTCCTCGTGGCAACGACAAGTCCGCTATCTTTGCCCCGCCCCTTAACTGCGGGGATAGAACAAATGCGGCAACACTTACCGGGAAAGATGATAACGCAGATCGCGGCTGCCTGGCAGCCGAGTTTGGTTCGACCTGGGCCAGGGATTTGCGTACCTGTTCTAACTCGTTCGCGGTAACCGCGTCGCTCGCATGCTGCTCGTCCAGCCTGGACTGAAGGTCGTGTTCCCGTTGCTGCAGCACCTGGCGATCGGCCTTGGCCTGATTCAACTGGTTGCGAAGGCCCAGATTCTCGACGAAAAGGAAACCGGCAGCCAACAGCATGGCCAATGCACCGGCCAAAGCCCAACGCGGAAAAACGGCTAATGCGGGCCATCGGGAACCCGGCTTCGCCGGAACGAATTCGCTCCCGGTTGGGGGTGTAGCACTGGCGAAGGAGTACAGGCTCTGCGCAAAGGTAACCTTCTCGCGCCGCTGGGGCGAAGACAGGTATGAGGTTGGAAACCTTTCCAGGGTGTCACCGGAAAGCTCTCCCTGGACATAAGCATCCACTAAATCGTTCTCGACCGCGCTCAGACGAGCCGCAAAGTCGTCGTTGGCGATGCTTAGGTCGTCCAGCCGCTCGGTTTCATCCGGCGGCAGGGCGCCGAGGAGATACCTCCGCAGGGTTTTGTCGTCGGCTCGGTGCTGGCGTGAAATAAGCATGTTCTATTCCTATAAGCAGAAAACCCGGAAATACTTCATACTTCGTTGGAACAATTCCGGACACAGAGCTCAAGTTTGTTGCGAATCCGGCAGGCCCGGATGCTGAGAGCGTTCAGGGTAACTTTCAGGCTTTGCGCCAGGCCGCGCCGGCGCTTGATCTTGGCTCGCTGCTCACCGTGATAGTACTCAAGAATCAGATACCGATCCGCCGATGCCAGCTTGGCCAGGCAATCTTCGAGGCAGGCAAACAGGCGCTCCTTACCGGCGGATGCGCTGCCCTCCGGCGAAGGAACGGCGAGTGCGGAATCCACCGCCAAGGGCGGCAACTCCCCGATGCTGGTTTCAGAACGTTGGCCGCTGCGAAGATTCTCCAGGAAGACAAACTTGGCCGTGATGTAGCAATAGCGGGCGGGAGGGGTGTCGGTGATCGCTCCTTGTTCCTCAGCCTGCGGGCGACCCGGTTCAGGGTCTCGTCCGCGAGCTCGTCGGGGGCGACGCAGTTCTTCCGGTCAAAATAAGCGACCAGCCGGCGGCGCATCTCAAGGTATTTCTCGCCGCCGGAATCCGTACCTTCATCAAGCCAATGGAGAAATTGATGGAAAGTGCCGGCCGTTGGCGACCAGTCTTTCTTGTATCGCACGCTTGCCATTCTAGCCCCAGGCGGCCGACAGCGAAGCTAGTACGCTGCCGGCGATGGCCGGCAGGAGAGCTGAAAACTGTCTGGGCAATGAAATCTTTTTCTTACTTTGTCTTATCTGACTGAAACGTGGACAACAGCGGCAGGTTAGTTACTTTCGGGGTCGCGTAGCAGCACCCGCTTTCCTCTGCCTGTTTTAAGCATTAGACCGCCCTTTCGGAGGGTCTAACGAGGCCATAACCACGCACAAGTGATTAAGGAGACACTGTATGCCGCATCCTACGCACCTCCGCTCAGCAGGCCGGATTTGGGCTCTCCTAGGCATGCTTCTCGCCCTCGTCCTCTCGACGACCTTCTGCTATCGGGCCTCAGCCCAGGCCGACAACCCGGTGGCAGTCCCAGTGGTCAACCTGGAGAACACTGCGCTCAGCCCCTCCCACACTCCCCAGCAAGTCCTGAACGGTATAGCGACGCTGCTGGGCCCATTGACCCCTTCCACAACCCTGCACCTGGTCTTTGGCCTAACCCATCCCAAGTTGGCCGAAGAAGAGCAGTTTCTTCAAGACCTGCAGGACCCCAAGTCGCCCAACTTTCACAAATATCTGACGGCCGGTCAGTGGAATGCCCGCTTCGCACCTTCCGCCGAAGACGAGCAGGCGGTGGTCGACTGGGCACAGAGTAACGGCCTTTTGGTTACCGGAAGATTTGCCGACCGGTTGATCGTCGACGTCGATGGAACTTCGGAAAACGTAGAGAAGGCCTTCGCGATCAAGATGAATAACTACCAGCTTGCCGGTGCGATCAAGATCTCCAACGACCGGGATCCCGTCATCCCTTCCCAGTTAACCAACGTTCTCCATTCGATCAGCGGGTTGAACAGCATTCAACGGCTACACACGTCTCGTGGCGGTTCGCCCAATCCCAAGAACGGTACCTATGCGTTCGGAGAAGTTGTGCACCCGGCGGCCCACGCTGATGGCAACTCCCAGGCCCTGGAGGAGGCAATGAAAGCCTCGAAGGGAAAGCCAGCCTCTCCAAAACCCTGAAGGGGTTAAAGCCCGAGGCCGGCACGGTACCAGCGATTACCAGTGGGTATATCGATCCGACCGATATCTTTCGCTCCTACGGTTATGATTTCATGCTTTGCAGGCCTTTGGCCATTGCTGCAATCCCACCAACAACAGCGCCGGGTCCACGCCTTCGACTTCCATCGCCATCGCCACCTCGGGCGCGATCTCAAAGAGCGATATCGTCGGCTTTCAAGGCCGGTACGGCTATCTCGCTTACAACTACACGTACATCAATATCGATGGCAATTACACCTGCAACAACAGCCCGAACCTGGACGATTCATGCGTGGAGACCACACTCGACACGGAGTGGGCGATCGCTACATCCAACAGCTTCAGCTCTTACCAAAAGACCTCACATGTCTTTATCTACCAGGCGGTCAACTCGCAACTGGGAACTTTTACCGACATGTTCCACTCCATGCTGAATGATGGGAATGCGCGCGTGATGAGCACCAGCTGGGGCTGCGGCGAATTCGACTGCTACGACAGCGGCACCATGGATACCGATCACGGCATCTTCAATTCCATGCTTGGCCAGGGGTGGACGCTGCTTGCGGACTCCGATGACCAAGGCGCGACCGGGGACTGCAACCGGGCGGACCGAGTCAACTACCCGGCCTCTGACCCGGATGTAACGGCGGTTGGTGGAACCGCCCTGGGTTTTTACAGCGACGGCACATTTGACTTTGAGAGCGGCTGGCAAGGGGGAACCAGCACCGGCTCCTGCAAGAACAATGACGGAGGTTCAGGAGGCGGCTGCAGCGCTAAATTTGCCGCGCCGGGCTACCAGCTGCCCAATTTTCAGGCTGCTCCGTTCTGCGGCACCTCAAGCCGAAGCGTTCCGGATATCTCGCTCAATGCCGGCTTCGGGCAGAACGTCTATTACGATGGCGGGTGGCACGGCTACGGAGGCACCAGCATCGCAACCCCGCAGGCAGCTGGATTCATGGCCCAGGAAAACTCGTACCTGATGGCCCTGGGGCACGGCACGACCGGCGAGGTGGACTACATGATCTATTACGACGCCTCCCACCCTACGTATCCCCAGCACGATCCGTTCTACGATATGACCTCGGGCTGCAACGACAATGACATTACCGTGAAATATGGTCTGGGCTATTACTGCGCCGTTGCCGGCTACGATCGTGTTACCGGCTGGGGCTCATTCAACGCACTTCAGCTCGCCTGGGGAATCAACACTTACTACTTAGGAGACTTTGCCGCGCCTACGGTAACCTTCAGCGGCCCAGCCGGGGTCAGCCCGAATAAAGATACCTGGTTCAATACCAACCAGACCGTGAGCTGGACGGTTAAAGACAACGGCAACGGCAACCTGGGTCCCACAGGAGTCTCAGGCTTTTCTGATGGATGGGATGTTGCTTTCACTGATCCCCGGTCTGAGGTAACCCACGGCACGGGCAACTCGTTTTACAGCGGGCCGGAATTCCCCAACGCCACGTCTGGACTTCTGGAGCTCGCCTCGGCAGGCCAGGGATGCCACTACGCCACGGTCGATGCGTGGGATAACAGCGGCTTCACCTCGGGGAACCAATACTTCTACTACATCTGCTATGACATAACTGCGCCTGTAACAAAGGCGGTCTTAGCGGCACACTGAAGAATGGCAGCTATACCGGCCCGGTGAAAGTGACGCTGAGCGCCTCCGATTCCCTGAGCGGGGTGGCAAGCACGGTGTACCAGATCGATGGTGGGGCGGTAACCAGCTACACTGGGCCTTTCACCATCAGTACCAATGGGGGCCACCTGGTGGCCTTCCACAGTACAGACGTTGCCGGGAACGTAGAGACGGGCGAGTCGGTCAGCTTCACCATCGGGACGGGGACTACGGTGACTCTCACCAGCTCAAAGAATCCGGAGAAGAAAGGTTCCAGTGTTACGTTCACAGCCAAGGTGAGCGGAAAGTCCAGCGGCGACGTGCAGTTCCTGGACGGCGCCAAAGTGATCGGAACGGTCAAGCTTTCCTCGGGCAAGGCCGAGTACAAAACTTCGAAACTCTCTGTGGGTACGCACAGCATCACGGCGTATTACGAGAGCGGCAAGATCACGTCGGCTGCGGTCAACGAGGTGATCGACAATACTTCGAGCACCAAGCTGGCTAGTTCGAAGAATCCGGCGAAGAAGGGCAGCAGCGTGAGCTTCACAGCCACGGTGTCTTCTTCGGCGGGCACGCCGACGGGCAACGTGGAGTTCAAGGACGGCAGCAAGGCGTTGGGGACGGTTGCGCTTTCATCGGGCAAGGCTGTGTTCACGACCTCGAGCCTCTCTACCGGCAAGCACGAGATCACCGCCAATTACGAGGGCGACTCCACCCACTACCAGAGCACTTCATCCGAGTTGAAAGAAGTCATCGACTAAGTTGCCATTGCTTCATAAACAGGAAGGCGGACTTTATGTCCGCCTTCCTGTTTAGGGGGCGGCTGCGGTATGCATGAGGTTGGTAGACATCAATAGACTGCGGCGTTCCCTGGTGGCTTCCATGCCAATTTGCAGGATGACCCGGAAGGAATTGAAAGATTCTTCTGACAGCTTATCGGCGTCGAGATCGTGGACGGCCTGGGCAAGGATGGTCAACAACTCGTTCCAGATTTCCTCTAACGGCGCAAGCGAATTTACATTCTGCACGGAGCCGATCAGCTCCACCACGCGTTTGCTGTATTGATCCGCGTTGCTCTTTTGCTGCCTTTGCATCCACCGTTTCAACTCCCAGATCCAGGAACCCGCCATAAGTCCCACGGTCAGGATCAGGCCCACATAGTCAGCGTGCGCCAGCAGAAAAGACGGCTTGTCTTTGTCATAGAAGCTGAGCGCGCCGGGATGCAAAGCGGGGCCCAGCGCAGATTGCGACTCTGGCCGGCGTACCTGCACCAGCAGCAAACGTACTTCCGTCATGGCGGATGGAATCTCCTGCATGATCTCCTGCCGCCGCTCGATCAACGTTCCGGTGACGGCTCGTATGGCCGCGGCATTGGCGCTGTCGCGAGCCAGCAGCATGCGATGGACAGCCACTGTGGGGAAGTCTTGCGCGGGCACTGGGGGGTTTCCCAGGTAGGCCCCTACGGGAATGATGGCGGCCTCAAACGCGGGGTGTTTAATCTTCATGGCCGCGGCGTGTTCAATGGGAAGAAACCGGACTTTCCCGGATTGCACCAGCTGCTGGATCGATGGATCGCCGATGGCGCGGACGCGAAAGATCGCGTCCGCCTGGCCGTTGAGGAATGCATCGGCCGCGGCTTGATCATCGGCGCCGACAAAGTGGAAATCCTCGCGGCGAAGACCGAAGTGCTCGACTACTCTGAGGAAAGACTGAAATTGTCCTCCGCTCTGCGCCAGGGCAATCCGCCGGCCCTGCAAATCAATCAGGCTTTTTGCGGGGGAATCCTTGGGCACCAAAAGCTGGAAGGTGTCGTCGTAGAGCACAGCGACCGCTCGGGCCCTATCCCCGGGCAAAATATCGGCTTGCGCGGTGGCCAGTTGGGCGCGCCCATCCTGGAGCATTTGCAGGTTCTCGACCGTCCCACCGGTCTCGAGCAAAGTAATGCGGATCCTGGGGTAGTGGCGCTCCACAACCGTTTTCAACGCGCTGCCCAGCAGGTAGCTTTCCCCGCTCGATGCACCGGCAGCCAGGGTTAGATGTTCCACCTTTGATTGCTGCCACCAGACGACGGCAAGAATGACCACCAGACACACGGTGAGCGCGATCAGGGCGAGCCGCAGAACCTTGTTGAAGTCAGGTTTGGCCATACTTCAGAATGCGGCGGAGTTGTTAATGGATCATGAAGATCGACAGCCGCAGCGCAGCGAAGCCTATATGAGTGCCCGGTTAAAATTCCAGTAAAGTTGGCCCGGTTTGCTTGTTTTTGCCTGGGGCAGCTTCTAGCATTCGCTTCGAACCCCTTCCGGCGAAAATCAAACGCGTTCTGCGGAAAGTTGGACAATCATGAGCCGTTCCATTCAGGAAGAGCCCTTCCAGGATGAGATTTCAACCGTCGAAGACGACCGTACCGGCATCAAGGTCGAAACCCTGAAGCAGGCGATCCTGGAAAACCTGCGCTACGTAGTTGCGGAAGATACCGAGACGGCGACGGAGATGGACTACTTCCTGGCGATTGCCTACACCGTGCGGGATCGTATCCTGGCTCGCTGGCTGGCGACCAAGCGAGGGCTACAGGGAACATGACGTGCGCGTGGTTTGTTATTTGTCCGCTGAATTTTTGATGGGGCCTCACCTGGCGAACAATCTGCTCAACCTGGGAATTGAGGACCCCATGCGACAGGCCACTAAGGAGCTGGGGCTCGACCTGGATCGGATCATCGCGGAGGAAAGCGAGCCGGGACTGGGAAACGGCGGACTGGGACGGCTTGCGGCATGTTACCTGGACTCCCTGGCAACCCTGGGAATCCCCGCTATCGGCTACGGTATTCGTTACGAATTCGGAATGTTTCACCAGGAGATTCATGACGGCTGGCAAGTGGAGCTGACCGACTACTGGCTTCGCTATGGAAATCCCTGGGAAATCAGGCGGCCGCAGGAGTCGGTCGATGTGCATTTCGGCGGACATACCGAATCGTGGAAAGACTCGCATGGGAATTACCGGACACGTTGGATTCCTGCTACGACGGTAAAAGGCGTTCCCTACGACACGCCAATTCTGGGATACGGATCCGGGGCAGCGAATGATCTTAGATTGTGGCGGTCGGAGGCCGGCGAGTCGTTTTATTTCGACAAGTTCAACAGCGGCGACTACGAAGGCGCCGTCTCGTCGAAAATTTTCGCGGAAAACATCACCAAGGTGCTCTATCCCAACGACGACGAAAAACAGGGGAAACAACTACGGCTGGAACAGCAATACTTCTTTGTTTCCTGTGCGCTGCAGGATATGATTCGCGTCCACCTGAGTGCCGGCCGGGCGATCGACAAGTTTCATGAGAAGTGGACGATCCAGCTCAATGACACGCATCCCTCCATTGGCGTGGCGGAACTGATGCGCCTGCTGATGGATGAACACGATCTGGCTTGGGAGCAGGCGTGGGACATCACCTCGCAGACCTTCAATTACACCAATCACACGCTGCTGCCGGAGGCGCTGGAGCGGTGGCCGCTACCGCTGTTTGCCGGGTTGCTTCCCCGCCACATCGAGATCATCTACGAGATCAACAGCCGCTTCCTGAAAGCGGTACGCGAGCACTTCCCGGGCGACGACGGCAAAGTGACGCGCATGTCCATCATTGAAGAGACGGGGGAGAAGTTTGTCCGCATGGCTCACCTTGCGTGCGTTGGCAGCAAGCACGTGAACGGCGTAGCCGAGTTGCACACGCAGTTGTTGAAGAATGAGGTGCTGCGCGACTTCCACGATTTGTGGCCCAACAAATTCATCAATGTGACCAACGGCGTCACCCCACGGCGCTGGCTGGCGGTGAGTAATCCCGAGCAATCCGCATTGATGACCAGCAAGATTGGAAAGAGCTGGATCAACAACCTGGATCACCTGAAGCAGCTGGAGAGCTTCGCGGAGGATTCCGCGTTCCGCGCCGAGTGGCGGAAGGTGCGGCACGACGTCAAGGTAAGACTCGCTCAGTACATCCTGCAGGATACCGGCTTCTCGGTCGATCCCAGCTCCATGTTCGACACCCAGGTGAAACGAATCCACGAGTACAAGCGGCAGCATCTGAATGTGCTCTATATTCTCACGCTCTATCTCCGCCTGAAGCGGCACCCGAAGATGGAGATCACGCCGCGCACTTTCCTGTTTGGGGGCAAGGCCGCCGCCGGGTATGCCATGGCTAAACTGATCATCAAATTGATCAACTCGGTGGGCGAGGTGATCAATCACGACCCCGAGGTGAGGCATCGCATGAAGGTGTTATTCCTTCCCGATTACAATGTGACGTTCGGGCAGAAGGTGTATCCCGCCGCGGACCTGAGCGAGCAGATATCCACCGCGGGCAAAGAAGCATCGGGAACGGGCAACATGAAGTTCGCCATGAACGGCGCGCTCACCATCGGGACGCTGGATGGCGCGAATATTGAGATCCGGGATGCGGTAGGGCACGAGAACTTCTTTTTGTTCGGCCTGACGGCGCAGCAGGTTGAGTCGGTGAAGAATGCGGGCTACCATCCGCGAACCATCTATGAGTCGAACCCCATACTGCGCGAAGTGCTGGACAGTCTTGCATCCGGCCAATTTTCCCGCGGCGATCACGAGCTGTTCCGCCCCTTGCTGGATAGCTTGCTGACGAGCGATCCCTACCTTCTGCTTGCCGACTACCAGTCCTATGTCGACTGCCAGGACCAGGTGAGCGCCACCTTTCTTGACCAGGAAAAGTGGTCGAAGATGTCCATCTATAACGCCGCGCGCATGGGAAGGTTCTCCTCGGATCGGGCGATTCAGGAGTATTGCCGGAACATCTGGGGTGTGAGCAGATTCGATCCTCGAACCAGGTAGAGACAGTATTCACTGAGATTTAACAGAGAAGTCATGCCTTCGTATCCTTCCGCGCCTAGTACTCGCGTGGAGGTTTTACATGAAGGTTAATAGGCTGGTACTGGCATCCGCCGCAGTTGTGGTGGCGCTCTCGTCGTCAAGCTACGTCGTTGCGGCGAGCAGTGGGGGCTCGGAAAAGATCAAGCATGTGCTGCTGTTGAGCATCGACGGCATGCACGCAGTGGATTTCTACAACTGCGCGCACGGGATTGCCGGGGTCAACGGCGGGAACCCATACTGCCCGAACATGGCGGCCCTGAGCCAGACCGGGATCAACTATGTGGCTGCCTCGGCGTCAAAGCCTTCAGACTCCTTTCCCGGGCTGATCGCGCTGGTTACCGGGGGCACACCCAAGTCGACCGGCGCTTACTACGATGTGGCTTATGACCGGACACTCGATGCGCCGGCAAAGACAACCGGCACCGGCTTAGCTGCGGGGCCATGCACACCCGGTGCGGCAGCGACGGGAACTACAACCGATTTCGATCAGGGCATCGACCTCGACGACACCAAACTCAACGGCGGCGCGCCGGGCGCTGGGCTGACTGAGGGCACCGCCGCCTCGATCGACCCGGTAAAACTGTTGCGAGATCCCAAGGCAGGTTGCGCGCCGGTGTATCCGTGGAACTTCGTGCGCACCAACACCATCTTTGGCGTGGTCCATAAGGCCGGCAGATACACGGCGTGGATCGACAAGCACCCTTCGGTTGCCTATGTGAATGGGCCCGGCGACGGCAAGAACGTGGATGACTTCTATGGGCCGGAGGTGGACTCGAATGTTGTGGCGCTGCCCGGCGTCACCACCCCGGAAGGGGTTTCATGCGCCACCATCCGCGATACCGCTGCCGTGTCATCGTGGACCGACAGCTTCGACAACATCCAGTGCTATGACACGATCAAAGTGAATGCACTGCTGAATCAGATTGCGGGCAAGACGCACAACGGCGCAGCGGCGGTGGTGCCGGCGGTCTTCGGCATGAACTTCCAGGCCGTGTATACGGGAGTATCTGTCAATGAGCCGGGCGTGGCTGTAGGCGGATACCAGAACGCGGCCGGCTGGCCCAGCGAAGAATTGCGGAAGGAGATCTATTTCGTCGACACCTCGATCGGCGAGATCGTCAACGCGCTTAAAGATCAGGGCATCTACGACGATACGCTGATCATTATCACGGCCAAGCACGGAGGGTCGCCCATCGACCCAACCCGGTATGTGGCGGACGGTGCGAATACGCCGGCAACGCTGCTGGGAACTTTGATTCCCTACTCGGAGTCGCCGCTGAACCCGAACGGCATCGGCGCAACCGAAGACGATGTGTCTGTGCTCTGGCTGAAGACAGGCGTGAGCGTGACGACGGCGGTGGAGATGCTGGAGTCGAATGCGACGGCTATCGGCCTGGGGCAACTTTACTATGGGCCGTCGCTGGCGCTGAACTACAACGTGGGCGGCACCGGGCCGGGCCAGGATCCGCGCTCACCCGACATCATCGTCACGCCCAACGTAGGCGTAACCTACTCCGGCAGCACAACCATGATCGCCGATCACGGCGGCTTCGCGCATGATGACACCAATGTCATGCTGCTGGTCGCTCATCAAGGCTTTACGGAACAGACGGTCTCAGCCGAAACGGCAACCACGCAGGTGGCGCCGACGATCCTGAAGGCGCTGGGCCTGGATCCGCGAGCTCTGGACGCGGTGCGAGCAGAAGGCACAGCGGTGCTGCCCGAGGTTTCGGGGCAGCTCGACAAGTAGCCCCTTACGGAAGCAAGAGGAGCCGCTTCGGCGGCTCCTTTCTTTTATGAAAATCAACATCACTGACTGGTTAGATTTCGTTCACCCAATTTTTACCTGCAGAATGCAAACCCTCCCTTAGGAGTAGTAACCCTTGATGCCGGAGGTAGTAATGAAAAAAGCAATGGCTGTGCTCTCCCTCGTGGCTGCATGTTCAGCAGCTGTCGCGGTCGCGCAAGACACTATCGACAATTGGGGCGGGCGCCCTATCAAGCGGGTTCTTTTGATCAGCGTCGACGGCATGCACGCTGTGGATTTACAGAACTGCGCGAACGGCATCAGCACCGTCAACAATGGCGCACCCTATTGCCCGGCGCTTGCCGCGCTGGGCAAGACCGGCGTCAACTACGTCGCCGCGAGCACTTCGAAACCCTCGGACTCTTTTCCCGGGCTGATCTCGATCGTCACCGGCGGAAGCCCGGCGTTGACCGGCATTTACTACGACGTCGCTTACGCGCGGAATTAGGACGCCCCGGCAAAGACCACGGGAAATGGTCTCGCGGCCGGACCCTGCACTCCCGGCGCAGCACCGACCGGCACAACCAGCGAGTATGAAGAAGGCATCGATATCGACCAGACCAAAGTGAACGGCGGCGCACCCGGCGCTGCGCTGACCGACGGCGGCATCGCCTCGATCGATAGCAAGCGGCTCATCCGCGACCCCAGCAAAGGCTGCAATCCTGTTTAGCCGTGGAATTTCGTTCGCGCCAACACCATCTTTAGCGTCATCCACCAGGCTGGCGGATACGCGGCGTGGTCCGATAAGCATCCTGCCTACTCGGCTGTCGCTGCCGGCATTGGCCCGGCTGCACTCGACGACTTCTACGGCCCGGAAATCAACTCCAGTGTGATCGCGCTGCCTGGTGTTACGACGCCGACCGGCGTGTCGTGCGCAAGCATCCCGGATACAGGCGCGGATCTGACAGCGTGGACCAACAGCTTCCAGAACATTCAGTGCTATGACACCTTGAAAGTGAACGCGATCGTCAACGAGATCGATGGCAAGGACCACCTCGGCACCAAGAAGACCAAGGTACCCAACATCTTCGGCATGAACTTCCAGGCCGTGAGCGTAGGCCAGAAGTTGATTGAGAAGAGCAACGGCGTGACAGGCGGATACCTGGATGCTGCCGGCACGCCAACCCCGGCGCTGCTGAGCGAATTCAAGTTCGTCGATGCCTCGATCGGCGCATTCGTCGACGAGCTGAAGAAAAAGGGACTTTACGATTCGACCCTGATCGTGATCACGGCCAAGCACGGTCAATCGCCCATCGATCCCAGCCGGTATGTCGGTCAGACCATCAATGGCACGTCACCTGTCACCCTGCTCTCCAACGCGGGCTACATTCCATACTCTGAATCCACCAACAACCCCACGGGCATTGGGCCGACAGAAGATGACGTCTCATTGGTCTGGCTGAAGAGCTCCTCCGATACCGACGCCAGCGTCAAAATCCTCGAAGACAATGCTTCTGCCACGGGCATCGCGCTGGGGCAGATCTACTACGGCCCCTCGCTTTCGCTCAACTACAACGACCCGACCGTGGACCCGCGCACACCGGATATTATTGTCACTCCTAATGTGGGCGTCACCTACTCCGGCAGCACCAAGAAGCTGGCTGAGCATGGCGGGTTTGCCCATGACGACACGAATGTCGTTATGCTGCTTGCAAATCCGTCGTTCCAGGCCAAGACGGTTAAAGCCGCTGTTGGGACAGCCCAGGTGGCGCCTACCATCCTGAAAGCACTCGGTCTTAGCCCTTCGGAGCTTTACGCCATCCGGGTTGAAGGAACAGGAGTTCTTCCAGGAGTCGACCTGCAGTAATCCGCCCGCAACCAGCGTTTTTATGGACACCCCGTATGGGGGCGTCCATTTTTTCAGTAGCAGTTAGTGCGGCCGTTCTGCGGGGCGGGTGGCGCTTCCGTTTGAATTGAATGCTGGAGAACTGCAGGTAGGCGCCCCCTGCGGCGCTAGCTGCGCACCAGGGCTACTGCGGTCAGGTCTTCGTTGCTGCGCTGCCGCGAATAATAGAAAGTTGTAAATTCGCGACCAGGGATGATTGCCAAAGTCATAGGCCTCGCGGAGCACTCTGTCGCAGAGCTCAGAAGCAGAGTTTCCGTTGGAGTGCTCAAGCACACGCTCGATGCGCTTCGCCCCAAATTCGGTGGCTCCCCGCCGGTTCTCGATGACCCCCTTGGTCACCAGCAAGAGCTTGTCTTGCGGTTCAAACGCCAGAACCGCCGGTTCATAGGTGACATGCGTGAAAAGTCCCAGAGGAACTCCACCACGCTCCAGAACCCGCACGCTCTCCGCATCACGAAAGATGGCGAGCACGCGGCCGGCATTGCAATAAGTCAGAATGCCAAGGTTGGCATTGAAACAAGCTAAAAAGGTAGGAGCAAAGCGTACGCCATTTGCCGCCTCCATCAGCGATCGATTCACATCGTGCGCCAAGGTTGCAATGGCGTCGGACTCGTTTGCGCCAGGCGGCCTGAATAGCTCGCGAGCCCGCTGCCGGAAGGCAAATTGAGCCTCGGCCGCAATCACATGCGCCTCCGATCGCGGCCCGGCAATATCCGTCAACAGAAATACCAGGCGGGAGCCAATCGCCAGCCCATCAAAGAAGTCGCCGCCGCGACGGTCCGCGTGGTACCGGGCACTTATGTCCAGACCTGTTAGCCTCGTCAGGTTGACCGGACACGGAGTGGTGGCTTTCACCCCTGGAGAGCGGTTGCCGAACGTTGTCAGAGCAGAAGCCATTGTTTCCCTTCCGCACACCGGTGGCAATAGCCGTCGCCAGTCAATGGCACGGTACTACTGTAATTAGGCGGTCCAATTTCCCCTGGAACAATACACCAACTGTGTGATTACTCCGGGTTGACGCCAGAAGCAAAAAGTGTTTGATGTAAAGATGAGTCCTGGGAGCAGACACAGCCGATGATAGCCGAGATCAAAATTCCGCCCATTCTCAGGATCGGGGGAGGATCGTTCGCCGAGGTGGCGCCGCTGCTTGTGCGCCTGCAGTGCAAACGACCTTTGATTGTTACAGATCCGTTCCTGATGAAGAGTCAACTTGCCGAACGATTGGGCACGCAGATACGAGCCGCGGGCCTGCGCTGTGAGATCTTCCACGACACTGTGGCCGATCCGACCACAGTGGTGGTGGAGGAGGGGGTTCGGGTGTTTGTGAAGGGCGGCCACGACAGCCTGGTGAGCTTGGGAGGCGGGAGCCCGATCGATACGGCGAAGGCCATCGGCATGCTGGCTGCCAACGGGGGCAAGGTACGGGACTACAAGGTGCCTCGGCCCGATTCCGCTTGCCGGTCCGGCGCATATCGCTATTCCAACCACGGCCGGCACAGGATCGGAGGTCACACGGTTCACAGTCATCACCGATGCCGAGACCGGGGAGAAGATGCTGCTAGCCGGGGATTCGCTCTTGCCGTCGGCGGCAGTGGTGGATTACGAGCTGACGCTGACCATGCCGGCCAGGCTAACCGCGGATACCGGAACCGACTCGCTGACGCACGCGATTGAGGCGTTCGTCAGCCGCAAGGCAAATCCGTTCAGCGACGGGCTCGCGCTGTCGGCCATGAAGACTATCTGGAGAGAGCTGCCAACCAGCGTTCGCGAGCCTGGCAACCTGCAGGCACGCGAGGCAATGATGCTGGCAGCCACCCAGGCGGGCATTGCATTTTCCAACGCGAGCGTAGCCCTGGTGCATGGAATGAGCCGGCCGCTGGGGGCACACTTTCATATTCCGCATGGACTGTCGAACGCCATGCTGCTGCCGGCGGTAACCGCCTTCTCCGTCGAAGCCGCCCTGGGCCGCTACGCAGAATGTGCGCGCACCATGGGCGTGGCGCAGGCCCATGACACGGATCCGTCGGCCGTCGATCAGCTGATCCGCGGTTTGTACAGCCGGAACGCTGAACTGCAGGTACCCTCGCCTAAGCAGTTCGGCGTAGCGGAAGAGCGATACATGGCGCTGATTCCCACCATGGCCGTGCAGGCCCTGGCCTCGGGTTCACCGCAGAACAACCCCAGGATCCCGACCGCGGAAGAGATCGAGAAGATTTACCGGGAGTCATGGCAATAATGATCGACGGCGCACCAGAGCCAGCGCGGTTAAATCGTCTTGCCGGCGCTGCCCCGCATGGAGAAGGCCCAGGACGCGCGACCATGGATGATGGGCGTGGTCATAGGCTTCCTGTAATACGAGGTCACAGATCTCAGAGGCTGAATTGGCGGTGGATTTCTTGAGTAGCTGCTTGACTCGCTCGACGCCAAACTCGGTCGCTCCGCGCCTGCTTTCGGTAACACCCTTGGTGACCGTAAGCAAAGCGTCCCCTTCCTGAAGGGCCAGGACCACAGCTTCAAAGGTGGTGTGGGTGAAGAGCCCCAACGGCATTCCGCCGGACTCGAGAACCCGGACATTTGCTCCGTCGCGAAGCAAGGCGAGCAGGCTGCCTGCGTTGCAATAGGTGAGGATGCCGAGCGTGACGTTAAAGCAACCCAGGAATGTGGGAGCCATGCGGGCGTGCCGAGCGGTCTCGCTCAGCGCGAGATTGACCTCATGGGCCAGCGCGGCTATTGCATCCGATTCGTTTACCTGCGAACCCGTGAAGAGGGCCTGCGCTTTTTGCCGGAAGGCGTCTTGCACTTGCAGCATCAGCTCACGGGCTTCAAGCCGCGGGCCGGCAATATCGGTCAATAGAAAAAGCACCCGGGGACCTATGGCCAGACCGTCGAAGAAGTCGCCACCTCGACATTCTGAGTGGTGCCGGGCGTACACGTCCACTCCATCGAACCGGGACCATTCGACCGGCTCCAAACCAGGCGCGGATATGCCTGGTTGGAGGGTGCTTGCAACTTTGTGCATAAGGGAGACAATACCAGAGCTTTAATGCGCGCAATTAGGCTAGATGCGCTGCTTCGCCCAGCGGCCCTGGCGGAAGAGGACGAGGCTGATAAGCACGATCACCGACTGGGCAACGACGACCGAGGCGAAAACTCCGTTGACACGCATAAAGGTGTGGATGGCCAGCCACCAGGCCAGCGGAATCTCCACGATCCAGAAGCCGAAGAGGTTCACATAGGTGGGGGTGAGGGTGTCGCCCGCCCCATTAAAAGCCTGCAGCAACACCATGCCGTAAGCGTAGGCCACATTGCCGCAGCTAAAGATGCGGAGACAGTTGATGGCGGCCGGCACCACGGCGGGATCCTGGGTGAAGAGCCCAATGATGGAGGGCGCGAAGACGATAAAGACAATCCCGACCGAGCCGAGAAAGACCATGTTCCACAGGCCGGTTCGCCAGACGGCATTGCGCGCGCGGTCGGGATGGCCGGCACCGAGGTTTTGGCCGACCAGGGTTGCGGCGGCGTTGCTCAATCCCCAGGAAGGCAGGATGGCAAAGATGACGATGCGAATGCCGATGGTGTAGGCGGCCAGGGCGGGCGCGCCGAACAGGCTGACAATGCGGACCAGGCCGATCCAGCTCGCCTGGCCGATCAGGAACTGCAGAATTCCCGTGATAGAGACACGCACCAGGCGCCAGAGAACCTCACCCTGCAGGCGCATGTGGCGGCGAAGGATACGGATGCGTTCCGTGCCCTTGCCGAGGCGGTAGAACTGGTAGAGGACACCGATGCCGCGCCCGGAAAAAGTGGCGAGCGCCGCGCCGGTGACTCCCAGTTTCGGGAATGGGCCGAGGCCGAAGATCAGACAGGGATCCAAGATCAGGTTAAGGATGTTGGAGACCCAAAGCAGGCGCATGGCAATGGCGGCATCGCCGGCGCCGCGGAAGATCGCGTTGTTGAGAAAGAGCAGCAGAACAACGCCCGAGCCGCCCAGAGCGATGCGGGTGTAATTCGCGCCGGTGGCGATGATCGCGGGCGAAGCGCCCATCGCTCGCAGCAGATGAGGCGCCAGGAAGAAGAATGGAAGACCGAGGGCCAAGGAGGCGATGAGCCCGAGGAAGACCGCCTGAACCGCGGAAACAGCAGCGCCGTCCGGATCCTTTTCGCCGATGCGTCGCGCGACCATTGCGGTGGTCGACATGCCAAGCCCCATGCCGACAGCAAAGACCAGGGTCAGCACCGACTCGGTCAGACCGACGGTGGCAATCGCATTCGCACCCAGGCGGCTGACCCAGAAGACGTCGACCACGGCAAAGAGAGATTCGAGCACCATCTCCAGCACCATGGGGATGGCGAGCAGCAGAATCGACCGGTTCAGACTGCCGGCAGTGTAGTCCTGGTGGCTGCCGCGCAAGGCTTCTCGAACGGATTGCCAGAAGGTCGGCGTTGCGGCGGAGTTGGTCTCTGTCTGCATGCGAGAGCGGCTGCCTTATCTTTTTTGGGGGCCTGGTGAAACAAGTCTAGCCTGCGGCGGCGATTTAGACTGGGTTGTGATCTGCCCGGTACCTTGTGTGCTGGATATTCGGGATTGAGGGTCCGGCTCTAGCATGACCCCAGGTCTCAAAGGCGAGACTTCGGGCCACCCACTTATGGTTTGGGATTTATGGAGGTGGTTCTCACGCAGACTCTAATGCTCGCCGCGGCGAGGCAGCCCGACGTATTCTCAACGTTTACGGCACGACTAAATATCTTGCGGAAACTGCTAGAGACCACTCGTTGATAAACCATCTCATCTGGGCCGCTGGGCTCCTCGGACATTTACTTCTCCTCACCGTGCTGTTCATGCGCAGGCGCGTCGCACGGTTTCCGTGGTTTACGCTGCTCATCATTTTTTACCTGGTGCGCTCCGTGGGGCT
This sequence comes from uncultured Acidobacteriaceae bacterium, assembly GCA_963840675.1. Classification (GTDB taxonomy): domain Bacteria; phylum Acidobacteriota; class Terriglobia; order Terriglobales; family Acidobacteriaceae; genus PALSA-350. The sequence continues at coordinate 26,237 of CAWJAB010000035.1, read as the reverse complement.
GGTCGCGGCTTTGCACTTTTCCGGTCATCCTGCCGCCCTGCGGGCAACGATGATCATCGACCTCACCGACATCCTGCTGCAGTGCGCGGTGCTGGCGGAACTCGCCTGGATCGCTTTGCGGCCTCTTGGCGGCGTCCGCCGCTTCACCCTTCCGCTGCTGCTGGCAGCGAGTGGAGTCCTCATCGTCCTGCGCCTGGCGCCGTCAGGCCCTCTCCTGCTGCGCACGATTTTGATTCTGATGCACTTCCTCATGTCTGTGCTTATGGTGGAGTGGGCAATTGTGCTGGCCTTTCTGCTGCGCCCCTTGCGGCTTTCCTGGCGCAGCCATGTTGCCGCCATCAGCTTCGGGTTCGGAGTCTACTCCGCAGCGCTGCTGGCCGGCGGCGGGTATTTCACCACCGGACGCGAGATGCGCGATTACGTTTTCTTCTCGTACTTCAGGATCGTTGTCTACCTGGTGGCCTTGCTTTGGTGGTCTGCCTGCCTGTGGCGCGCGGAGCCACGCTCCGCGGCGACACGCTAGAGCCAATCGATTTCATTGATCCTGATAAATGGCGGCCTCTGATCATGAGCTTCTGCCAGTTTTACGGGCTCGGCGAAAGGGTATGGCACTCGACCCTGGGGGAGATTCCGGAAGCGTCGTACCGCCCCGTGCCGCAGATGACACGATGAGACGAAGATCTAGACGCCGGCCAGGGCGCGGCCTGCGGCGGCGCCTGAGGCCCAGGCCCACTGGAAGTTGAAGCCGCCAAGATGCCCGGTTACGTCGACCACTTCTCCGATGAAGTAGAGTCCTGGAACTTTGCGGCTCTCCATGGTGCGGGCGCTCAGCTCCGCGGTGTCGACTCCGCCTGCCGTGACCTCGGCCTTTTCGTAGCCCTCGGTTCCGGCAGGATAGACGGTCCAGTGGTGGAGGGCGCTCTCGGCTTCATCGAGACCCTGGTTAGTCCAGGCGGGAGGCGGATGCAGCGCCAGCCAGCGATCAGCAAGGCGATGCGGAAGAACGCCGCGGAGGGCGGCTCGGGCACTGGATAGATCGCGCTGCGATGGCTGGGCGCGGAGTCCGGTGGTCCAGAGATGGTCCGGCGCAAGGTCGATCACTACAGGGCTGCCAGGCTGCCAGTAAGAAGAGATTTGCAGCACGGCCGGACCGCTGAGGCCGCGATGGGTGAAGAGCAGCTTCTCGCGAAATCGGCCGGCCCCGGCGGAGGCGACCACTTCGCTGGAAACTCCCGCGAGGCCGGCATAATGCGTGAGATTTTCGGGATCAAAGGTCAGAGGGACCAGCGCAGGACGGCAGGGCTGCAGCCTCAAGCCGAATTGACGCGCCACCTCGTAGCCGAAGGGCGTAGCACCCATCTTGGGAATCGACAAGCCTCCGGTGGCAATGACCAGGGATCTCCCCGCAAAGACGCCACGATCGGTGTGTAAATGGAAACCGTCGCTGTGGCGTACTTCGCGAACGGCGGTGGCGACCTGGATGGTGACTCCGGCCGCGGCGCACTCCTGCTCGAGCATGTTCACGATGTCAGTGGCGGCACGATCGCAAAATAGCTGCCCCAGCGTTTTCTCATGCCAGGGGATTTTGTGGCGCTCTACCAGCTCGATGAAATCTGCCGGCGTGTAACGAGCCAGCGCGGACTTGGCAAAGTGCGGATTGGCGGAGAGAAAGTTTTCCGCGGTGGTGTGCAGGTTGGTGAAGTTGCAGCGCCCCCCACCGGAGATCAGGATCTTTTTGCCGATCCGGCCAGAATGCTCAAGCAAGAGGACACGCCGCCCTCCCCGGCCCGCATGGATGGCACAGAAAAGCCCCGCCGCGCCGGCGCCCACGATCAAAACATCATAGGGCGAGGCGGCAGGCGGGGCTTTCGTCAACTCGGGGCTATCAGCTATGGCAAGCTACCGCGCCGCGCTTCTCCAGGTACTTCTGGTGGTATTCCTCCGCACGCCAGAAGGTTTGCGCCGGCACTACCTGGGTCACGATCGGTTTTTTGAAGGTTTTCTGCTCGGTCAGCCGGGCAATGGCGGCGTTGGCAGCTTCTTCCTGCTGGGGAGAATGGAAAAATATCACGCTGCGGTACTGCGCTCCCCAGTCCGGGCCCTGGCGGTTGAGCTGGGTGGGATCGTGCAGCTCGAAAAACAGGTCCAGAAGCCGCTGGTAGCTTACTCTTGCCGGATCGAACTTTACTTCCACCACTTCTGCGTGCCCGGTGCGATCGGTGCATACGTCCTTGTAGGTTGGGTTGTCGAGCTTGCCGCCTTCGTAGCCTACCGCCGTCTCAACCACACCCGGCAATTGCTGAAAGCGTGCCTCGACCCCCCAGAAGCATCCTGCGCCAAATGTTGCTTTCTCCATAAATCCTCCCGATACATCAGAGCGGATGGTTTGGTTCTAAGTACCCCACTCAAGCCAAAAGAAGGCTTGAATGGGCACCCACGCTTTTCTTGCCGGTGCAGAGAGCATTGCTCTCCTCACTCGTCGCCGCAAGTCGTGCTGCTCCGTACAAACTTTACGCTCATTCGATGATGGAAAGCTGGGGTTGGTCCTTACCAACTATGGACGTCTTGGCGATAGGCGCTTGCGGGCTGGCCTGGGCAGGGTGGCGGGGCCGGATCGCGGCCGCCGCGCGGGCTTGCGCGGCTGGTCGGTCGACGCCGCCTTACGGCGCGACGCCCGCTTCAGTTGGTCTACTTCTTCTTCATCGAGCTCGCGCATCTTACCCGGGGGCACATCGAGAACCAGGGGCCCGAAGCCAACCCGCCTGACCTTCTCGACAAAATGGCCCACCTCTTCGAACATCTTGCGAATCTCTCGATTCTTGCCTTCGGTCAACACCACTTCGTACCAGGGATTGTCGGTATCGCGGATCAGGGTGATCCTGGCGGGTTGGGTCATCACACGGCCTTCCCGTTCCCCGCGCCGGCCGCGCTCGATCATCACCCCGCGGCGCAGCTGCTCCAGCTCCTGTTCCGTGGGCTTGCCACTCACTTTCACCAGGTAGGTCTTTTCCACCTGTGAGGCTGCGCTGGTGAGGACATTGGCCAGGTCGCCGTCGTTGGTCATCAGCAGCAAGCCTTCGCTCTGGTAATCCAATCGGCCAACGGGAAAGACGCGGGTGGCGGCCCGGGCGAAAAACTTCATCACCGTCGGGCGCCCTTCCGGGTCGGAAACGGTGGTGACTACGCCCCGCGGTTTGTTCAGCATGAAGTAGCGATACTGCTGTGGCTTCTTGAGCAGCTTGCCGTCGACCCGGATATGGTCGCGCTCCGCATCGGCCTTGGAGCCCAGCTCGGTCACCGTCTGGCCATTCACCTGGACCCGGCCGGAGGTAATCAGCTCTTCCGCCTTGCGCCGCGAGGCGACGCCGGCGGCAGCAATAATCTTCTGCAAGCGCTGCTGGTTGCCCTCGCCTCCGCGCTCAGGAGTGTCGCTCACGGCTTGCCTTCGACGCCTGGGGACGTCAGCTCTTGCGACTCCGACGCCTCGGATGCTTGTTCTTCCGATGCCTGCTCTTCTGTCGCTTCGGGCTCGGGGTGAGCCTCCGCGACAGATTCCGGAGCGGTGGACGATGCCTGATCAGAGGATAGATTGACTACGTCCTGAGCTTCGCCCTCGGCCTCGGACTCGGCCAGTTCGCCGGCCATCTTTTCAAACTCTTCCATGCTGGGCAGATCGTTGACGTCTTTCAGCCCGAAGCGAAGCAGAAATTCCTTGGTTGTCTTGTAAAGGATGGGGCGGCCAATCACCGGTTTCCTTCCCGCGGTGGTGATCAGTTTGCGGCTGACCAGACCACCCAGTACGCCACCGGAGTCGACTCCGCGTATCTCGCTCACCTCGGGCGCCGTCACCGGCTGCTTGTAGGCGATCACCGCCAGCGTTTCCAGGGCCTGCAAGGAGAGCTTCATGGGCGGCTTAAGGCTCTTCACAAAGCCACGAACGGCGTCGTGGTATTCCGGCTTGGTCGCCATGCGGTATCCCCCGGCGATCTCGCGGATCTCCATACCTCGCTCGCTGTTGGCATAGTCGGCGATCAGCTCGTCGAGCACCTGCTGCAAGAACTGCCGGACCCGGCGGTCACGCAGGCGTGCCAGCTTCTTCTCGCCGGCCTCGCCGCTTTCCACTTCGAGCCGAGGCGGTTTCAGCGACGGGCTGCTCTGCCGGTGGCGTTGCTTCTGTGATATCGGGGGCAACATCCGCGGCAACCTCAGGCTCGGCCTCAGGAGCGAGCCCGGCCAGCGCAATTTGCCCATCTTCCGGCACCGGGGAGCCGCCCAACTCCTGCAACACTTCTTCAGCAAAAATGGCGGCAAGCTGGGCCAGGGTCACTGGCTCTTCCGCTGCATACACGACCGCTTCTAATTTGGCCTTCAGACTCATGGGGGATCAATGCGGCGACAAAAAAGGCGCCTCGATTCATAGTATCGAAGCGCCTGCCTTTTCGCTTGCCCAGATTGTCTTGCGACGTCAAAGAGTACTCTGCAGTTCAATTAATCATCACCGGCTCCCGCCGGAATGTCTGCCCTATCCCTTCCCAAGTCACGGTGAACGTAGGCCAGGTTATCAAAGCGGAGCATTTCTCCCCCGGTAATGTTGAAAAACACCCCGGAACTTGCGTCCCGCCACCCGGTCCTTAAGCGCCGGAGTTCTTTGGGCTTAATGGTGAAGGATATCTCCCTGGTCTCGGGCGACCGCACAGTGACGGTGGCGTCGGAATCCCCACCGTTGTAGGCATCCACCCCGGCAAAGATGCGCGGACTCCAAAATTTGAATTCGGCCTGTTGCTCCTTCGGATCTGCAAGCGCCAGCGTAAAGGTCCCGAATTTCCCGTATGGCGTCCCGATCTGCCAATCCCCCTCGCGCCAATCGATGACGCCCGAAGGATATCCGCCAACCAGAGGCGTTCCCGCGGGAAGATGCGGGTCGTCGAAGGTGATGTAGGAAGGCACGTCGGCCTCGCTTCTTCCCTGGATGTCTACGTCCCGGGAACTGGTGTGGAGGATGGAAAGCGCGTGAGTCTTATCGTCAAAGGTATATCCCTCCTGGCTCAGGTCCTTGCGGCGGCTGATGGGTTTGCCGCCAACCGTTATGGTTTCGGGGGTGAAGTTCAGGCGCAGTACATCCGTCGATTCCGCGTCGAAGGTGGAATACGTCACCGATCCGGCGGCGTATGCGATTTTTGTGACCACGGAGAGCGAACCCAACAGGTGTGACTCATCGGCGGGGGCCCACTCCGGCACTGCCCAGAATGCGTCCATCATCCTGCGCGGTCCATCGGAGAATTCGTCGGTAAACCACCACTGGGTGCTGAAAGGAGCGTGCGCTCCCCCGGGAAGTCCCTGGAAATATGTCACCCAATTGTAGGTGCGGTATGCCTCCTCTTTGTAAGCCACATCACCCGTTTTGGCGTAATACAGCGCCTCCACGGCAGCCAGCCTGGAGCTATGGCTGTCGCAGCATTGATTGGGAGGATTGCAGCAAAAATCCTTGCCATCTCCCTGCTCGTTGGTGATGGTTGCGCCGTGCACGATGTATTTGGGCCACTTTGGAGTGGTCTTCACCCAATCAACCAGCTTGCGCGCATGCTCGCGCCACTCAGGATCTTTCTCGGGATGCAGAAGTACGTATCGGGCAAACTCCAGGGGAATCACCTGGTTCATGTTCTCCATGCGTGGCCTGCACATCTTCGAAATACCCCACCCACACATTGTTCTGCATGGGGTATTTCATCAACCAGGCCCATGCACCCTCACGAACCGTCTTGTACGAGGCGGTGTCGCCCTGATTGAGGCGAATCAATTCGTCGAACAGCATAATCGGTTCGACCACGTTGGCGGAGTAGGGGAACATTCCCTTCCCGCCTACGATGCTGCCATCGCGGGCGAAACAACGGTAAGGCCAGGGCGAAACGTGTTCGTCGCCAGGCTTGAAGTTCTTCACCAGAGCCTCGGCGCAGCGAATCGCGGCGCGAAGATACTTGGTATTTCCCGTCATCTCGTAGAGCCGCAGATAGCCGTAGCCGTCTTCCCCGACCACATGGGGCTCGACGAAATCTTCTCCATGCTGACTCCAGCCGGTATAGCGGCGGCTGCCCGGGTTCGCGGAAGGATAGGGCACCCGGGCCCACGCATAGCCCTCGGGGGTTAAACCATTTTCCAGTTCGTAATCGACAAAGTTCGTCAGGAATTCGAGGGTATGCGGGTCGCCTGTGTAGGGGTAAAGACGCTCCATGAAACCCTGCATCATGGCCCGCAGATAGCCGGTCGAGTTGGCCCAGTGCCACTCTGGAAACATCTCATAGGTGGTGCGGTCAAAATCAAAGCAGCAGAAATAGTAAGGCAGCCGCTGCCGGTTGTACTGGTCCCAGACGATGGTCCATTGCGACAGGAAATAGCCGGAGTAGGAGTATCCCGTGTTGTCGGGCATGGGCCAGGGGAGCAGCTTTCCCTGGCTGTCGAGTGCGACCGGCCGGCCGGCGATGGAAGAGGCGTTCACCGTGGAGATGGTTGGAAAGGGCTGCTGCCCGGCAGCCATGGTTGCGCATAGCAAGAAATGCAACCAATACTCTTGCTAATTCAGTAGCTCGTGTCATACCGCACCACCAGAATTGTCGAAATAAGTACGATCGCAGCTCCGGCCAAGGCCGCGGGGTTCAATCTCTCGCCCAGCAAAAGGGCCGCCAACAATACTCCGAAGACCGGGACCAGGTAGAGAGAGGTGGAAGCCGTGGTCACATCAAGGTGCTGCAGCGCCTTGAAGAAAAGAAGCATGGAAGCGCCATACATGAAGAGCGCCAGGAACAGGAAGGCGGCAATGCCCTTTGCATCCAGGGCAAGGAAGCTGCGGAAATGGAAAGGCTCGGCCCAGATGAGGAGGGGAATACTGGCAACGGACGCGGTTACATAGCTGAAGATCAGGATTTCTATTTCCTGAAACTTCTGCATCAATCCCTTGCAATAGACGTTGTAGAAGGAAGACCCGAAGCATCCGCCAAAGATGAGCAGGTTGCCGGTGAGGTATTTCATCGAACCAAAAGATGCGTGACGGAAATCTCCCACGGAGAGAAAAACCACGCCGACCAACCCGATGGCCAGAGAACCTATGCGTAGCAGCGTCAGACGCTCCTTCAGCATGAAGGAAGCCAGAACCGCGCTGATCACGGGAATGAGAAGATTGAGGATTGCGCCATTCGATGCCAGCGACTTGCTGATCCCCCAGGTCATTCCCAGTTGCGCCAGCACCTGCCCACCGACCCCCGCGATGGTGAAGCGGACCCAATCTCTTGCGGAGGGGGCAGCCGATGCCGGGTTCTGCCGCCGCAGCCGCAACAGAAGCGGGACAAACAACAGAGTGGTGACGTAGAACGGCAAAAAGGTGATGGCGATCGGGCCCCAGGTGCGGGTCCAGCACCTTGACCGCAATGCCCTGGCCTGACCAGATGAGGGAAGCCAGCGCCAAAAGAAGGAAGTAGAAGGCGGTTTTGAGGCTTGGCCGAATTGACCGCAGGGACTGTGCTCATGCGCTCACACTCAATTCGCGAATGCCGAAAAGGTCGGCCCCGATGGAACTTCCCTCAAAAACGTAGGGCTCGAAGGCCTGCATCTCTGCGTAGTCCGCGACCACTCGCCCAAAAGCATCCGACCCTTGTGCCGATCCCAGCACGGCAACCGTTCCTCCCGCGCCACCACCCGTGATCTTCGCGCCAAAGAGAAGATCTTCGCCGGCATGCCGTCGCACAAGCTCAATTAGCTGGTCGGTCGCTTCACATCCCAGCCCGCATTCGGTATAGGACCAGTGCGATTGAAACATCAGCTCCCCCATCTGGCGGAAGGACGCAAGGGATGGCTGCTCCGCGCTGGCTCGCGCTAACTCGATGAACAGTTCGATCCGCTGGTTCTCCTCAATGGCATAGCGGGTGCACGCCCGCACGCGGTAATTCACTTCCGGACGAACAGAGGTGAACGGGTCCGGATGAACCGCTCCCCGTGACAGAATCTCCGCGCCTGAAAGCAGCTCCGGCAAACGCCGTTCATATTTCGAACGGAAGACAGAAGGAGACAAATTGGAGAGGTAACCTCCCCATCGCGGTTCGGCATAACGCGGAATGGGCCCGCTCTCGTCTTTGGTTATGGGCAGATTTTCCCACTCACAGATCATGCGGTAACCGATGAAGGCGGCCGCCCTCGCCGCTTCGTATTCAATTCCTGTCACCTGGTGGCGCACGCCGGAATCAATGGCCCAACAGCGCAGCCCTTCTCGCAGCTTGACCAGCGGACGCGGCAAACAGGGCTGGCAAAGCAAGGGCAAGACATGGCCCTCGTCGCCCAGGACCGAAGCTGCCTGATCCATGATGCCGCAGGCCGACTCGGCGATGACGTTCTCCACCCACTGGCAGGCTTCGGCCAGTGCAATGCCATCGAGCGCGATGCCATAGCAAGCGGCCGCTGCCTTCATCACCGCCACTTCCACGGCCGCCGAAGAGCTGACACCTTTGTTGCGAGGCACTTCAGATTCAATGTAAATGGAGGCCCCGTACCTTGACCTGCTCCGGATAGCGATGGCGAAAGAGCAGGAAGGCGCCCAGAACATAAGCTGTCCAGCGAACGCCGGGACTGGCGTTGACCAGATCCTTGACTGCCTGTTCGCTCACCAGGTCCTGCAGATCGAACTCCACTTGTTCCTGCCAGCCTTCTTCCTTCATCTGGGGATTCAGGAAAACAATCCGCCGATCGCTGCGCCGCTGTGCCGCGGCCCAGGTTGCTTCACGAATCGTGCTTTGAAATACCAGGCCCCCGGTGTAGTCCACGTTGCCGCCCATCAGGTCGAGGCGGCCGGGAGCCCGGCTGATATACACCGGCGCCTCTGAGGAGAAAGAACCGGCCTTGGCCGCGAATCCTGGAAACCGATCGTTCGAAAGCATTCACGACAGTTCCTCGATACTGTCGATCACGTACTGCACTACTTCATCCGTCATTCGCGGGTGGATGGGGATGCTCACGTATTTCTGAAAGAGTCTTTCCGCAACCGGGCATTCGCCCGGGCCGTGCCCCATCTGCCGGTACACCGTGGTGAGATGGATGGGCATGTAGTGCGACCAGGCCTTGATCTTTTTTTCCGTGTAGAGCTCCCACATGAAATCTTCTTTGCTGCGGGAAAATGTATCTTCGACGCAGCACACAGTAGATGTGGAATACGTGCTTATTCCCGGGAGCGATAAAGGGAAGCGTCAGCCCGCGAATATCCTTCAGGCCTGCGGAATACGCGGCCGCAATTTGCATGCGCCGCTGGTTCAAGGAATCCAGCTTGCGAAGCTGCACCAGGCCCACGGCTGCCTGCACATCGGTCATGCGATAGTTGAATCCAATCTCTTCGAAATCGAGAAACCAGTACCGCTTTCCCATGGGATGAATGGTTTCATCGAGCGGCAGGTACTTGCCTTTCGGATCATAGGTCAGGCAGCAGAGGGAGCGGTGAGAGAGCATGCGCTGGTAGAGAGACTTGTCGCTGGTGGTGATCAAGCCGCCCTCACCCAGCGTGACCATGTTTTTCTGCTGGTGAAAACTGAAGACCCCGATGTCGCCCAGCGAGCCCGCTTTTCGCCCCTTGTATTCCGCGCCGGCAGCATGGGCAGCGTCTTCCACGACGCGAATGTTGCGCGGACGCGCCAGATCGTTCAGGGCATCCATGTCGCTGCATTGCCCGTAGAGATGTACCGGCAGAATCGCCTTGGTGCGCGGTGTGATCTTTTTTTCGACCGAAGCGGGATCCAGGTTCAGGGTGCGTTCATCCACGTCGGCGAAGATTACTTCTGCTCCCAAAGCCGCTGCCGCATTCGCGGTGGCAATCCAGCTTAGCGGGGTAGTGATCACCTCGTCGCCCGGCCCCACGCCGGCGGCAATCATCGCCAACTGCAGTCCCGTGGTCCCGGAGGTCACTGCCAGCCCGTACTCGGTACCGCAGTAGCTGGCAAACTCGTCTTCAAAACGCTTTACCCATGGCCCGCAAGAAGGCGCGCCGGCACGCATCACTTCCAATACGGCCTCTTGCTCTTCCTTTCCGTAGCAGGATCCGTGGCCAAACTCCAATTCGTGAATTGCCTTCGGTAGCGTTAGCGTCATGAAAAGCACCTTTCGATCACCTGATCACACGATTCAACTTCAAAGTTGCAAAGCGCGCTGAATTTTCTCTGTCAGCAAAAAATGGTCGTCTCCCCGGGGTGCGCGCCCCGGAGGAGGCTCTTCCTGGGGCCGAACGAGATCGATCGAAACGCCGGCTCGCCTCGCCAACCGCTTGCCCAATTCGTATCGCGAAATGCTATCGGAGGCGCCCACGTGATAGAGACCGGAGACTTGATCATCCGCGAGCATGGCAATCATCACGCGGGCGAGCGAAGCTGCGTCGATGGGGTTTCGCGCCTCCCGGGTGGAAAAGAAGACCGGCTCACCGGCGTTCCATTTTCCGATCACGCTATCTAACATGGCATTGGTGCCGCTCTTCCGGGCAAAGCCCAGCACCAGCGCAAAGCGAATGACGACGGCCCACGGCGTCAGAGTCATGACCGCATTCTCTGCCCACGCCTTGGTTTTTCCGTAGACGCTCAACGGGGCGATCGCATCCTCCTCACGGTAGCCATGCTTGCGGCCGTCAAAAACCGCGGCGGTCGAAGCGAAGAGCAGTCGAGCCCCGGTTCGGGCGCATGCGTTCGCGATATTTTCCGCTCCCTGAGCGTTCGCGGCAAACGCCTGCTCCGGCATCCGCTCACAGCGATCGATATCCGACATGGCCGCGAGCAGCAGCACGAAATCTGGTTCTATCAGGCGGAAAGCACGGTCCACGGTGAGGGCGTCCGCGATATCCAGCTCGATGCTTCCCGGTTGACCCGTACCGCTGCGATCGGCCCGGATGACATCGAATTCATCCGCAGCCGCCGCTGATCGCACCGCGTACATGCCGAGGAAACCTTTGGCGCCCACAACGAGAATTCTTTGCCTGTCCATGCGGTCCGATGCCCCAAAACCAACCAATTGCCCCAATTCGCGTCGCACTGCCGCAACTGGGCTAAAAGCAGGCCCAAGGGCGACGAAAGTTATGCTTCCTGAACAGATCGCAACGGCTAGTCCCGAAGGGACGGCTGAAACGAGCAGAATGGATTCAGCCGTCCCTACGGGAGTATCTCTCCTGAAGACCCAGGACTGCGTCCTGGGCTACTTTCAGGTCGCCCCTACGGGGCTGGAGCAGCTTAGTTCTCACGCAACTCTAAAAGCCCGTAGGCCTCAACGGCCCGACAGCTGCCATACGCGGATATCGAGGATACACAGACGTTGCCACCCGCGAGCCGCGATACAAAAATCAGAGCCTCTACCAGCAATTGCTTCCCAGATATCTAGCCCTCCCCGAAAAGTAAATCAGAGACGGCCCGGTCCCGAGCGGCGAGCCGTCTCTCTTGCGGCTTAGAAGGAATATCTAAGCGCAAGCTGCAGCCGCCGGTTATCAATGGCGGTGGAAGATACTTGCCCTTCCGCGGCATCTCCCACGCCGGAATCCGGCGCGGCAAAGTTCGGATGGTTGAAGGTATTGAAGGCGTCCACGCGGAAGAGAAGCTGCTGGCGTTCCGTAATGTGGAAGGTCTTGGAAACGGAGGAATCGAGTTGCTGCTCGCCGTCAGCGTGCAACGGATTGATTCCGGACGTGCCATAGGTCATCGGGGTGGTGTGGACGACGAAGGCGGTGGTGTCAAACCACTTGTCCACGGTTGGATTGCTCAGCGCTCCATTGCCAACGCGGTCTGGATGATTGGTCTGTCCGTTGTTGAGGGAAGTCGTATCGCTGTCGGTCACGTTGAAGCGGGTTCCGCTGCGGATATGTATGAAGGCAGAATATTGCCAGCCGCCGAGAGCCAGCATCGACCAGCGCGATTGGTATTGCCCAGGTATCGCTTGCCGCGGCCGACTGGAAGTTCCGTGCGCAGCTGCGCATTGAAGATGTGAGCAATATCCTCCTGCGTAGGACCGTAGTACTGATTGATATTGGTTTGATCGAGATTGTTGCCGTTAGCAAAATTGCGGCCCCAGGCATAGCCCGCATTGATGACCGTAGACCTGCCGATGTTGGCGGTGAATCGCGCCGTCAACGCGTCGTACCAACTGGCAGCGATGGATTCGGAGATGGGAATATCGCCCAGCTGTGGATACTCGGAATAAAGAGGCCGATCGAGATTGTAGTCGGTCCCCGGGGGAGTAGGCGGAGCTTGATTGATATTGGTTGAGTGGTTGTTGTTCAAACCGCGAACGTCGACGTAACCAATGTCGAAAACCATGCTCGGGCGGATTTCCCAGCTGCAAAATTCAGGGTGGCTTGATCCACTCGCTGGTTTTTCCAGTTGTACTCGGCACCGCGGATGAGTGCACCTGCAGGAATGAGCAGATTGCCCGATGAATCGTACTCCGGATTTGCCAGCGGTATTCCGTTTACGGAGAGCTGTAAGGACGGCGTGAGATTGTTGGGCGTAAGGTAATACTGCTTGGCGTAGTTGGGGTAGGTGAGGCCCAGGATGGTGAGCGGCCCCGACCAATATGCCATCCAGTACGAAATGCCATATCCCGCGCGAATGCTTGTTTTTCCGTGATCGGGACTCCAGGCGAAGCCTACGCGTGGTCCCCAATCGTTCTTGTCAAGTCCCAGCGCAGGACTGCGATCGCTGGAGGTGGCGAGGACTAACTGATTGGTCCGGGTATCCCAGTTAGACTCCCGGTTGTAGCGTGCAACCGGACGGGTGGTGAGCTCGTAGCGAAGGCCGAGGTTGAGGGTGAGCGAGGGCAGAATCTTGAAATCATCCTGCGCATACCATGCATTTTGCCAGTAGCTCTGGTAGGGGGCTGCCTTGACAAAGTGCGCGCGGGCGCTCGAGATCATATCTCCGAGCAGAAAGGCCGGGTAGCCAAACGGTTGGACGGCCAGGGCGTTGTTGGGATTGCCGCCCCCGTTGTAACCAACGCCATCGTAGGAGGTCATGGCCTCATTAAAGGTAATGGCGCCGCGGGGATTGTCTCCGCCGATCGTATCTGCGGAAACATCATCGACGTGATTGATATTGGCGCCGAACTTAAAGGCGTGCCGTCCCTTGATCCAGGTGAAGTTTTCGGTGAGCTGCGATGGTATTGCTGAAGATGTAACCGACCCAATCCGGTTGGGCAATGGCAGACGACCCGCCAACGCTAGGCACTCCGTTCATGTCGAACTCGGCAAGGCCCTCCGACTGCGGGCCGACCGGGTTTCCATTCGGAATTCCGAACTGATTGTTCCAATCCGCGAACTCGGTCTTGTTGCTGGTCTTCACATTCGACCGGTTAAACGCCAGTCGCAGTTCGTTCATCTTATTTGGGCTGATGGCGAATAGATCGGAGACCTGCATGTTCTGGTTGAAGGTCTTGGAATCGGCATTGCCGTTCTGGAAGAACTGGTTCACGTTGGTGGTATTGTTGTTGGTCGATTGCAGCACGGAATAGCGGAAGAAGATGCGGTCCCGGCTGGTGCGATTAAAATCGATGCGGCCATCCCCCTGATTCACTGTCTGACCGTTGTTGTATAGATATTCCAGGTTCTGACCGATGCCGGGGAGATTGGACACGCCAAAGACCTTCGCGGTGTTGATCGCTGTGGCGGAAGGATCCCAGCGGGATTGGGGAATGATATTGCCGGCAAATGGAGTCGCGCTGACGACATTGCCGTTGGCGTCGAAGACGCGAGTACTGGGATCGTAGATCTGTCCATAGGTGTTGCCCGCATCGTCGACCTGCCCCGGAACATATAATTCCGAGAAGTTTCCGGTGAGCATCAAGGGCGTCGGTGCGGTGGTGAACGACGGCGAACTGGTATTCAGGGTCAGGCCCTGGTAGTCAGCAAAGAAAAACAGCTTGTCTTTCAGGATGGGCCCGCCCACGGCGCCGCCGTATTGATTCCGCCGAAAAGGGGTCTTAGGCTGGCCGCCGGCGAAATAGTTGAGCGCGTCGGTTGCTTCATTGCGAAGAAATTCAAACACGGCCCCATGGAATTGATTGCTGCCCGACCGGGTGGTAACGTTCACCACCGCACTGCCCGAGAAACCAAACTCCGCGTTGTACTTGCCGGTATACACCTCTACCTCTTGCACGCCTTCGATGGCCGGAACCACGCTTATATATGCGTTCTGCGGCTCCCGGTTAGGAACGCCATCGATATAAACCGTGTTCGCGTTCGCATCGACGCCACCAATGGAAGCAAGCTGAGGACGGGTCTGGCCAATGGCAGAGCCATTCTCACCCCCATTGGTTCCATAGTTGCCGCTGCCCACGTCGTTATTCGCCCCCGGTATAAGGTTCATCTGGAAAAGCGGATTGCGATCCAGGTTGGGCAACGTGTCCAGGTCCTGATGGGAGAAGTTCTGGGATAATTCCGACGTCTCGGTCGCTATGTTGACTGGATTGGCCTGAACCTCGACGGTTTGCCCGGTATTCCCAACACGCAGAGAGAAGTCAACGCGATTGGTGCCGCCGGCGTCGACGATCACGCCGGTACGGACGGCCTTGGCAAAGCCTGCCTTTTCCACTGCCACGTCATAGGTACCGGGCACGAGGAAATTGAGCAGGTATTCGCCGGTGTCTGTGGTTACGGTTCTGTGTCAGCACGCCGGTTGCGTTATTTGTCGCCGCCACAGGCACACTTGTGACGACGCGCGCCGCTTGAATCCGTCACGAAGCCTGAGATTTTCCCGGTGTTCATTTGAGCAAAGCCAATGGCGGAACACACTAGAAGCATGATTGCGAACAACAGACCATTCCGTCGCATAGACACAATCCTCCTTAAGGTTTTCCGCGGGACACCTTCTCGGGGTGGGTTATTCCGCGATGATGACTTTAGTTAGCTTGCGAAGCCTTTTGATATCCGGGGCCTTGACGCCCTGGTCGGTAATAACCAGGTCGCATTGCTCGATGGGGCAAAATCGGTAAACCGCTTCGATGCCTACCTTGCTGCTGTCGATCACCAGAATTCTTTGCTTGCCCGCCTGCAGGATAGCCCTCGGCATCTCCTGGTCGTAGTTCATTGCTCCCCTTTGAAAGGACAGGGCCGCGGCGCCGAAGAACGCGCGGTCCGCATAGATATTCCCCAGGGCCTGGTCTACCGTGTCTCCACAAAGGTCGTGGCTGACGCGGCGGTAGACTCCACCGGTCAAACGGACTTGCACTCCGGTGCTGCCTGCCAGTTCTTCCAGCACCGCCAGCGAGGCCGTCACCACCACCAGATTGCGCCGCGCGGCGAGATGCCTGGCGATATACTGCGTGGTCGTTCCCGAATCCAGAACAACCGTTTCCCCGTCCTGCACCAGCGCCGCAGCCGCACGGCCCAGCGCGTCTTTGGCCCCGGACATCTTCTCCGACCGCTCGAGAAATGTCCTCTCCATCGATCCGGAAGGAGCCACCATCGCGCCTCCCGGAGTTCTGATAATGAGCCCCGCGTCGCTCAGCTTATAGAGCACGCGACGTACAGTCATTTCCGATACGGAGAACCGTTCTGCAATTTCCCCGATCGTCGCCGACCCCTTCTCCTTGATGTGCAAGAGAATTTCGCCTTGCCGTTCCTCGGAGGAACGGGGGGCCTGGCGTATGTTCAAAATTCTCATGGCCGGTGTTAAACAATAACAGACCACAAGTCCCTGGACGCGTCAAGCATTTTCAGTGAGAGGCAAAAGCAGTGATGAGAAAGATCCGTTTGTCCGCTCCTTGGAGCGTGCCAGGGGGCGGGAGCCCTGGTGGGGTTTGGTCTCGGGAACCCGCTGTTCCCGTCCTGGTTGCGGCTAAGTCTTTTGTTTTATCAAGATGGCCAAATCTTTTGATTTTCCCGCCCCCATCAATCATTTAGGGGGCATTTAGGGGCGCCAGGGACCGGGGCAGTTGCCTCTCGCCGAGCGCAGGCCTCCTTCATCACGACGATGTTATTGCGTGGAGCCTGGGCGAGGTTTCTTATTTCGACGGTAGTATGGGTTGGTTTGGTCGTCCACAGACAGGGAGAGAAAAGATGAGGATAAGCGGGGGGTTAACTACGCTGCATCTTCAGGCGGCGTCTGTCGCGCGCTCTTTCGGTTGACATCGGATCGAGCCGGGGGATAAAGTTCATTTCGCCCGCTAGCGATACATTCGTCCCTCTTTTTTTCGGGTGCGGGTGGGCCCCCTCGTACAATTGGTTTCCGTGGTCGCCCATTGTTGCGCGCACAGGAATGTCAGGCCAATTTATCCACTGTTTGCGTTTCCCCCAGGAAGAAGGCCGCCGTGGACAAGAGCGAGGAGATTTCCGACCGTTTCTTGATCAGGAAACGGAGCGGCACGTCCGTCCCGCAGCCGTCACCCAGCTAGGAAAGCAGGAAGGCGAAGATGCTTTGCCCACTCTCATTCAGCTTTTGCGCAGCAACGATTGGCGTTTGCGCGCTGCTGCAGCGGATGCTATTGCCGGCATGGGTCCGCGGTGTGCCGAGCGAATGAAACCACTAGTGCACGACACCGATGAGAACGTTCGCATCGCGGCGGTACGCGTCCTTTTGAATTTGGCCGAAGACGAGTGGCTGAAGCACGAACTCGGCCTGACCACAGGGGACGACATGCGTCGGAAGAGTCCATCCAATTCGAACATCGTCTCTGAACGGACAACCAGGTGACAGAACAACCAGGTAAGACAACCAGGTGACAGACAGGACGTACCCCATGCGGCGCGACTACAAATCTTCAGACACAAGTTCATGGGGTACGTCCTGTCTTGTCACCGCCTTTTGTCTGCGGGTGAGCGCAACCTGGAGGTCATTTGTGCTTTGCCCTTCGCTCAGAGCTTGTGACTTTCTTGATCTGGCTTGTAGTTCGTGGCCGGAAAGCTGGGAAGAGCATCTGGCAACGATCGTTGCCGGGGTTCCCTCGACTACGTGCGGGACAGGCTCTTCGACTCCGCGCCATTAGCCGTCCGTTATGCGATAGATCCGCGGGGGTACGGGCCTTCTCGGGGACGGACGGAATTTCCCCTAGCGCCAGTGAGGCCATCATTGACTTTCATTGGAACGCGTTTGCTAAGCTTCCAGAGATGACGCTTTGTCTCGGATCAGCGTTAGTATGCACGCGGCGCTCATTAGGGGAAATTTCCGTCCGTCCCCGAGAAGCTACGCGTCCCCGAGAAGCTACGAAAAAGGTACCAATTCCAAATTCGACATCAAGGGTCTTCTCACATGGATTTCCGCCGTTTGACTGTCATCCTTGCGTTTCTGACAGCCGGCTTTTCCTTCCGTGCCTTTTCGCAGAGTGCCGCTAGCGCGCTGCCTGAAGACGCGACAGTCCTAATGAAGCTCGCGCACGACAAGAACGGCCTTACAGGCGCGGATATCAAGCCGTGGCACATGCGCGGTACCTATCATTCGTACAAGGATGGGAAGCTGGACGACGAGGGCACATATGAGGAGTGGTGGTTCAGCCCGACGCAGTACAGGCTGACCTTCACGAACCCGAAGACTACGCAAACCGACTATGCCACCGGCACAGCCCTGGTGCGCGAGGGTTCTCAAGAATGGCTAAATGGACCTGAACTCCTGCTTCGGGCAAGTCTGGTCGAGCCTCTGCCGGAAACTACGCAGCTACCTGAATTCAAACTTCAGGGCAATTCTCAAAAGGTCGGCAAGGCGAAGATCGAATGCGTCTCCTTTACATATCAAATACGAGCCGGCCTCGCCATCCAGAGCAACTTCTTTCCGGCCGCCTGCTTTGAGCCGACGCAGCCAGTCTTGCGCATTTTCAGCATGGGAGCCGGCAACCAGACCATCTACGACAGCATTGTCGCTTTTCAAGGTCGTTACCTTGCACGTCAGATACACGTGTTCGTCGGGGAAAAGCTTGCGGCAGACCTGAACATCGATCTGATCGAAGAGTTGAAGGAGTCGCCAGAGTCGGTGATCACCCCTCCAGCTTCAGCAGTTCCAGTGGATCTAGCACTGATTAAGACGGGAGAATCGACCGTAAAGAGGTGGCCGACGGCTCTCATCAAGGCTGCCCCGGTGTATCCTTCAGACGCCAAGATGATGCACGCACAGGGCACTGTCGACGTGAAGGTTATCATCGGCCCCGATGGGCACATCCAGAACCCGCAAATCGTTGACGGTCCGACGCCGTTACGTGGGGCTGCGCTCGATGCGGCCCGTCAGTGGGTTTATCGCTATTTCAATGTTATGGGTCAGCCGCGACCGGTTGAAACCGTGATTCACTTTGTTTTCTCCCTTGGCTGATGCTGATCTCGCTACGGACTGAGTTCTCCATGGAATCTGAGGAAACCCCGGACGCACCAGACGTAGCATCAAATGCGAATCTGCATGCAGGAAAGTGACGGACAACCAGGTGACGACAACCAGGTGACAGACAGGACGTACCCCGTGCGGCGCGACTACAAATCTTCAGACACAAGTTCATGGGGTACGTCTGTCTGTCACCGCCTTTCTATCTCCTACCAGACCACACAGCGGACGCCAGATATCGGTCTCCGTATCGCAGTGGGCGCGCAGAGATCACAACTCCTGCGCCTTGTACTCATGGAAGGGCTGCGGCCTGCGCTTGTTGGACTGATCTTTGGCGTGGCAGCCAGTGCTCTGACCACGCAACTGCTGAGGTCGATGCTCTATGGAACGAAGCCGCTCGATCCGGCGGCGTTTGCGGGCGCAGCGATGATGCTGGTGGCTGTGGCAGTGCTGGCCTGCTTAATTCCGGCGTGGAGGGCGTCGCGCATCGATCCAATTCAGGCGTTACGAACTGAATAGTGCTGCGGATATGCCCGAGATTTGAAAAACGTCGATAAGCGCACCATCGCCAACTCACTCATCGAGATATTAAGAACCACATGGCCGAGTAGTCGACTTCGAGCACCCTCAGCATCCTGCCCCGAGGCACTTCCGATCAAGGCTAACGACTTTCCGGGCAGAGGTTTTTCAGTCGTTTGGTTGGGGGTCGCAGGGTTTCTCGTTGATTGACGAGAAGAGGGCCTCGCAGGGTTTGTTTTCCCTATCGGTCCAAACGGCGAGTCACCGAACATGCGACTTTCAGGCTCATGCGGTCTAAGGCGCCCCATCAGATGAACCGTGAGGAAATGAAGGATCGGCGGAAATGGAACTCCGGTTGCGAGTGGTATTGAGTCTGAACCCATAGAAAAGCACTGTCAGCAGCACTAGCCACAGTGGGCCGACGAGCAAAGCTACCCGGGTACCCGGGAAATAGGCCATCAATACGATGACGAGCGCCAGGAAAGCTAATGCGAGCCACGAACTGTAGGGATAGAAAGGCATGCGGAAAGCCAGCCGATCGCGTTCTGTCCCGCTCAGGCTTTTCCGGAATTTCATTTGCGACAGTAGTATAACGGTCCAGGTCCAGATGGCGGCGAAGGTTGCAATCGACGTGACCCACACAAAGACCTTTGCCGGCACCAGATAGTTGAGCAATACCCCAAACAGCAAGGCGATACTGGATACCTGAATCGCCCAGCGAGGCACACCGCCTGGTGAAGTGTTTTGAAAGAGGCGCGGAGCCTGCCCTTGTTTCGCGAGGTTATATAGCATGCGCCCCGTGCTATAGATACCCCCATTGCACGAAGACAGGGCGGCGGTGAGCACCACGAAATTGATAATCCCTGCCGCAGATTTGATGCCCAGCCGTTCGAACGTCATGACGAATGGGCTGCCATTCGTGCCGATCTCGTTCCACGGATAGATCGCCAGGATCACGAAGAGGGCACCCACATAGAAGATGAGGATGCGCCAGAAGACGGAGTTGATCGCATCGGGAATCGACTTTCTGGGGTTGGTAGCTTCGCCGGCGGTAATTCCGATCATCTCCACGCCAAGATATGCAAACATCACCATCTGCAAAGCCATCAGCATGCCAAACCCGCCGTTGGGGAAAAACCCGCCATGTTTCCAGAGATTGCTGACGCCTGTAGCGACACCGTGATTGCCCAAGCCGAACACAATCATGCAGGCGCCGGCCACAATCATCACCACAATCGTGACCACTTTAATCATGGCAAACCAGAATTCGAATTCGCCGTAGGCTTTGACAGCTGCCAGATTGACGGCGCTCATCGCTACGAGCGCCATCAGTGCCCAGATCCATTGCGGCACAGATGGAAACCAGACGCCCATATAAATACCGACCGCGGTGATTTCCGCGACACAGGTGACCACCCACATGAACCAGTAGTTCCAGCCGGTCAGATAACCCGGCAGGGGACCAAGATGGTCTTGCGCATAGCGGCTAAAGGAGCCCGCAACCGGCTGATGTACGGCCATTTCGCCGAGAGCGCGCATAATGATGAAGATCGCGATTCCGCCCAGGACATAGGAGAGCAGGATCGCAGGCCCGGCGAGCTTGATCGCGCTGGCGGAACCGAGGAATAAACCGACACCGATCGTCGAGCCTAATGCCATAAGGCGAATGTGGCGTTCTCGCAAGCCGCGGTTCAATGAATCTTCGTTGGTATGCATGCTGTGCTTTTCGTTTATCAACGCGCTTTCACCCCGGAACTCATTATCCAACGCCCGGTGAGAACAACCAAACAGACAGGAGGTACCCCATGCGGCGCGACTACAAATCTTCAGACACAAGTTCGTGGGGTACGTCCTGTCACCTGGTTGTTAACCTGGTTGTTTGACCTGTTCTCGCCATTTGAGCTTTCGCTGCCCAAAAGTTAGTAAACACACAATGCGGTGCATCTCTTGAGTTCAAAAGGGCGAATTCAAGAGATGCACCATACTAAACATGGTCCGCGACAAGGAATGTCTGATTCTTCTCCATCGACTTTGTCAATTTCTGAAGGTCGGCCTGAGTGAGTTGAGCGGGCAGAAAATCTGTCCTGCCCTCCGGATGCACAGCATCCTTCATCATCCGCTCGTGGTGATACGTTGACACACTCAACACGCGGCAAGGATGTTCACTCTTATTGAAGAATGTATGAGGCGCATTGGGCTGCACCATCAGACTCTCCCCGGCTTCACACGTGTCCCACTCAGTGAAGCCCTGGTTGTTCCAATATCCGATCGACAAATTGCCTTCCAGCACATAGAAAAACTCTGGGAAGGGGTGTTTATGAAGGGGAATACCCATGCCAGGCGCGAACGTGCTCTCAAAGATAGAGAACGTGTAGCCCGTGTTTTCTCCAAGGGCTCTCCAGAGCAACTTCATTTGCCCGACATCAAGCGCCGGGCCGCCTGTTTTGTTGTTTTTAATAACGTTGTGATGAACGACTTCTTCAAGCGGCGTAGGGAAGTTTGACATATTGGTATCCTTTCGTGAACAAAGTAGTGCTCTGGGGTGAATGCCCGAGCTCGTGAGTTACGCTGCTAGCCACTCTGCTAGTCCCGCGAGTTTCCACAGTCGTCTGTCGCATGAATCGTTACAGGCCTTTACACAGGCGATCGGATTGCCTCGACGAGAGAGGTGGCTGATCCTTGCCGAGATCTTGCTATGTGGTCGTCACCGTGACGGCCTGACGCACATACCGATTGCTTTCCAGTTGCTGCACCATGAAGGCTGCCAGATCCGCCCGCCCGATCTTGTGTGCTTTCTCGCCGCCCTCCGTGCTCAGCACCCTAGCGACGCCGGTCTTCTTGCGGTCGGTCAACATCGGCGGCCGCACGAGCGTCCAGTCCAAGTTGCTGCTTTCGATTTCCGCCTCCATGCCCGCCTTGTCTATCAGCAGACCCCGCAGAAACGTCCGCATGAGTACGTGCTCGTTGAAGAAGCCAGCGTTCTTGACGCTCTCGCCCGCACCCACCACTGAAATCTTCAGCAACCGGCGCACGCCATTGCGCCGCATCGCGTCGACAATATTGTGTGTCGCGCTCGTTTCCATCGTCGTCACCTTCCACGGCGTCTTGCCGCCCAGCGCGTCGATCACCGCATCCTGTCCGGCGACCGCAATGTCGACCGTGGCCGCGTCCAGCACGTCGCCCGCAACAACTCTGACGTTCGCCTTCTTGTACAGCGCGGCACCGCGCACGAAAGCCGTCACCTTATGTCCGGCCGCCAGCGCCTCATTTACCAGCGCCTCTCCGCTCTTGCCCGCTGCTCCAATCACTAGAACTTTCATCGCATCCTCCTTTTGTCTCGCATAATGGCCGCCAATCCAAATACGCGACCTAGCGATTAGAGACCCGAACTAACCATCGGTTGCAAAACAATCATTGGTTTCATAACCAACGGTCGAAAATCGACGTTTGGTCGAAAGAACTGCGAAAAGGGACTAAGCTATTGAAGTGACATCCATATCACCAAGTCGTCGGGTCGAGCGCAAGGAAAGGTTGCGGGGCGAAATCCTTGCGGCTGCCGGCAAAATGTTTGCCGATCGTGGCTTCGAAGCCGTGACGCTTCGCGAGATCGCCAAAGAGATCGGCTATACCCACGCCGTGATCTACCAGCATTTCCCCGACAAATGGCATATTCTTGCCGAGTTAAGCAGCGAGACGATCGGGCTGATGGTTCAGAACTTCGACGCGATTGCAGCTAAACATCTTGCACCGAAAGAGCGTCTTTTTGCGACTTCACGCGGCTTGATTCAGTTCTGCACTGCCCATCCGCAGCAGTTCCGTAACGTCTTCTTCGGGCCTGAGAACCGCAACGGCGTCCGCGCTGGACAATACATCAACGACCTCGGCGCCCCATTATTTGGGCGTTTCGTGCAGCTCTTTTTCGATGTTGCCAAGGATGAAGGATTGCCAAATAAAGACGACATGGTAATAGCCCACACCTGGTGGTTCACGATCTTTGGCCTCGCCACACTCATGGTTATTCAAGGGGTTGTGCCTGACTTGCCAGACCAGACTCTCGTGGTCGAGCAAACGATCGCAACGCTTTGGGCGGGCGTCCAGGCTGTTCCGCGATTGCCAAAGCGCGCAATCACAAAGCGATCCAGCCGATCCATTGGTACAAAGCACTAACAGGTTCTATCCGCGAGAAGTTCCCAAACTTGGCGTCCCATGTCGGTGCTGCCTCAACCAACCAGACAGGACGTACCCCATGCGGCACAACTACAAATCCTCAGACACAAGTTCATGGGGTATGTCCTGTCTGGACTGCACCCCTTTGTCTGTCACCCCTTTGTCTCAGCTGGGGAGGCAGTCGAGCCGGTTATTTGCGGATTGGGTTTCCGATCACCGCTCAATCTCGGCGTTACCCAAGAATTACCTCAAGAATTTGAAATACTCCGCAATACTCTTTGGAACCGAGGTTCACTTCGCAAAGGCGCGAATGTTGGATCGACAGGGAGATACGGTATCCAACCGGACCGCTCTATATACGCTCTTTCCAGACAATCAAGCGCATGCTCGTATTCATGCAGTCCCACGTGAATCGTACCAAGTTCATACGCCGCTACGTAGCGGCTCTTCGATAAATCCTTTAATGTGCCGAGTATGTGAACTGCTTTGTCCCTATCACCGGCAACTGCGCATGCATGTCCGAGCGCAGACAGCATGAATGTGCTTCCCGAGAGCTGATATGACTTTTCTAGTGCCTTTACGGCGTCGCGGATACTTCCAAGCTGTCCGAGAGCGAGACCCTTGAAGTAATGAGCTTTATGAAAGTTCGGTTCCATTTCGAGGAGCTTGTTCGATTCTTCGAGTTCCTCCTCGTAATGTCCCCCCATGTGGTAGTGCCATGCGAGGTGCGAATTGATAAGCAGGTCGAAAGGATCGAGTTCGATAATGCGCAGGCTGTGTTCCAGCGACTCTTTCATCCTTCCCTGGGCGACCAGCAGGTGAGAGTACCAGTGGTGAGCGTGGGAGTAATTGGGATTCAGATCAATGGCTCGCTTAAACGCGGCCTCGGCGCAGCCCCAGTCCCACTCATAGTGGAAATGACAATAGCCACGGGAGGTGTGTGCTTCCGCAAGATTGGAATCCAGCTGGAGTGCCCGACTGGCGGCGGCCTTGCCCCGTTCCAATGCGATCGCCGGCTCCAGAACGCCGGCTTCCCATGCGCCTAATGTGTTGTAGCAGTCGGCGAGCCCAACGTGGGCCAGAGCGAAGGCTGGATCGAGTGCAACCGCCTCATCGAACAGCTCAATTGCTTTTTCTACATAACCCGCTCCCGGGCGCTTGGCCCAGAAGTATCTTCCCCGCAAGTAAAGACGATAGGCTTCGGAATTTTCAGTCGACCGATGAGATACGCCGCGCGGCACCCCAGTGCGCTGCTTCGATCCCAGGCGATCCCGCAAAGCCAATGCGATTGTCGATGGAAGCAGTGAAAGCTCCTGGATGAGTGGCTTATAGCTGGCTCCCCAAAGGCGCAAACCCTGAGTTGTGCTGATCAGCTCAGCTCTCACCAGCACATGGTCGCCAGCGGGGTGCACACTTCCAATCACTACTGCCTGTACACCGAGTTCGCGCCCTGCTTCCTGCGGGTCACGCGCTTTGAATCGGTAGGCCGAATTACGAGCGATTACTTTCGCGATCCCGCGAATCTGACAGACAGCGTCAATCAGGGCTTCGGTCATGCCTTCACACAGATAGTCGAGGTCCGAGCTATCTGAATTGCTCGTGAAAGGCAGAATCGCTACGGAAATGATGCGCCTGGTGTTGGTGTCCGTTCCATTCTCGAGCGAGATAAATCGGTATCCAACCCGCGGCACGGTTTCGATGTAGCTATTGTTGCCTTTGGCCCCCGGAGGTCTGCCCAGCACGACTCGCAGTTTACGGACAGCAGCGCTCAGTCCATTATCGAAATCGATGAACACATCAGACGGCCAAATGTGCATTCGTAACTGCTCTCGAGTTAACACCTCGCCACGATCTTCGAGGAACTTCGTCAGAAGCCTAAAGACCTGGTTCTGCAGTCTGACTGGCCGGTTATTCCTGCGAAGCTCGCCGGCGCGAAGGTCGACCTCAAACTGATCGAATTTGATAACTCCTCCAACCTCCGGCATGTCTTCCCCCCTAAAATCGGATAATTATTCCACAAAACCTTCAAAGCTGGCAGATGTATCGTGGTTTCTGCAACTTAGCAGAACAGGAATTGATAAGAAGCTGGTAAGCCTTCGCCCATGGCTCAAGTCCGCGTGCATGAGCCATGATCGACACCAGTTTGGCAGCGTCCTCGCCCCACGCCAAAGACTTCAACCGTTGAAGAGCTAAGGCTGTGGGCAGTATGCGCTGTCCGAAATCAAGAGGATGGAGGTTTCGTGTGAAGAATAAGGCTTTCCTGCTGTCTACGCAAATTGCGGTCATGGTCCTGGCGCTGAGCAGTGTGTTGGTTGCTGAGGGTCCGCGCTCCACCACACTCAAGGGAACGATCAACGACTACAACCCCTTCGCGATGGGAGGGTACGAGATTCGCGGAACGTGGTCGCTCGAGGTCTACCCTAATTTCGATGCCGTCGATTTTCGTGCGGCACTGAACATGGAGCATTCCGACCTTTGGATGATCGCCAACAAAACGACCGACACGACCCTGCGTGACCAACATACGCATCACTTCACCATGAGGAACGCACGCGTGATCTCTGATCCTAACTACGTGGCAGAGAACTGTCCTACCGCCCACTTCGCCGTTGCCGCCACGACAACCGGTTTTGTCGTTGTCGGGATGGCGAGCACTACCGGGAATGGGGGCAACGCGCCGTTTGCACCCGACGGCGAAAAGTCCCAGCTCATGGTCTGCATCACCGGTTCAAATGAGGTGCCGTTCTCAAATATCACGCTGACGTTTGCCCCGGGCTCAAAAGCGAGCAATCACTTCGGAACTGTTCCGATTAACGGCGTTGTCCGGCACTAGCGTCGGGACAGTCTGCAAATCCAGCTCTCGCCTAGTTGCACCAAATCGAACCGCAATATCGGACCGTGAGAGCTCGAAGAGATCATCTGAACGAGATCTATCCCGGCGTGGATGGCCTCGTCGAGAAATGCTGTGAGGTCAACCTTTGTGGAGGGGTGGGGATCAAAGCGCTTTCAAGGCGCCCATCTCCCCTCTCTGTAAAGAACTGCGTCGGAAAGCCCGGCAGCAGTTCCGCAAAGCTGCATCTGTTCGCACTCTCGCGACTATTCTGATCAGAATACCAGTGGGAACGCGATCTATCGTGTAGATCAATGGGCTAAGCGTTTCATTACCTCTGACCAGGTTCTCGCGTCAAACCCCGGACAAGTGGATGGGCGGCATTCGGTCGATTGAGTTCTCCTTCAAATCCCCAGGACCTTCTCCAGGTG
>CAWJAB010000034.1:0-9686 GCA_963840675.1 uncultured Acidobacteriaceae bacterium | reverse complement strand
GCAGAACACCAAAATCGAATTCCAGATATGCTGGTTGCGGTGTCATCGGGCCCCTATCTCTTCATCACAAAGGAGGCACGACCATGCTTACATCGTTACCGGATAGTGCTTTAGGAAAAGGCGCTACCTTCCCCATGGGATGGGCGATTTTTCTCATCATTGTTGGATTCTTTGCCTTAGCTCTGCCTTTCGAGGCAGGGATCGCAATCGCCATCGTGGTCGCCGTGCTGGTCATTCTGGCCGGCATCGCTCATCTTGCAGGTACCTTTGCTGCGCGCACCACCGGCGGCTTCTTCTGGCGTCTGCTGGTAGGCTGCGCTTATCTGATTGCAGGCGTCTATCTGCTGGTCAATCCCAAGTTGAGCCTGGTCTCGCTCACCCTGGCTTTGGCGGTGCTCTTCTTCGTGGAAGGCATCTTTCACCTGGTAGCGTATTTTCAGATTCGCTCCGCACCCGGTTCCGGTTGGATTCTCTTTGACGGTATCGTTACCCTTATATTGGCGGTCATGATCTGGCGAAGCTGGCCGGCCAGCGCGGTCTGGGCGCTGGGCACAATCGTCGGTATTAATCTTTTGATGAGCGGCTTTACCCGCCTGATGTACTCTCGCGCGGTGCGGGCCAATCCCTAGCAACCTAACCTCCGGACCGGTCATGACCCTTACAGATACTGAGAAAGCCGCCGCCGCGCGCAAGAGCCTGGAATACGTCAAGGACGGAATGGTAGTCGGGCTCGGCACCGGCTCGACCGCAACCTTTGCCATCGAGTTCCTCGGCCAGCAGGTCCGCGACGGTTTGAAGATTCGCGGGATTCCTACCTCCCGCGCCAGCGGCGAGCTGGCTCGCTCGCTGAACATCCCATTGACCAGCTTCGATGAAGTGGACTACACCGATGTGACCATCGACGGCGCCGACGAGGTTGCGCCTGGTCTGGCATTGATCAAGGGCGGCGGGGGCGCGCTGCTGCACGAGAAGATCGTCGCCTCCTCCTCGCGCTTTCTGGTAATCGTTGCCGATGAGCACAAGCTGGTCGAGCGGCTCGGCCGTTTTCCGCTTCCCGTTGAGGTGATCCCGTTTGCCGCCTCGCCCATCAAGCGACAGCTGGAGAAGCTAGGTGCAAACCCGGTGCTGCGTTCCGGTCACGACGGTTCGCCCTTTATCACTGACGAGGGCAACTTCATCTTCGACTGCCATTACGGCGAGATCATGGATCCGGCCGCGGTAGCCCACACCCTCAAGAGCATAACCGGCGTAGTGGAGCACGGAATATTCCTCGGCCTGGCCTCGGTAGCGGTTGTCGCGGGCCCAGGAGGCGCACGCATCATCAAGCCCTAATCCTCTGTCCTCATAGTGTCCCGGCGGCGCATCGGACGGTTCACAGCCACCGGGTGATTCCAGTACCCTGCCATCCCGGGAAGCGAAGTTCGATCACGCGCTCGGCGCAACCTACGGCTGAGTCGAAATCGGGGTCGTATCGTGGAAGCGCTTCATGTCGATGCCGGCCATGTTGCCTCCGGGGTCATACACAAAAATATCGGCAAACTTCGCGTCCCATATAACTTCATTCGCACGGTAGGAAGACCGCGCGTTCACCACCTGGGAAAAAGTCTCGTCCATCCCGGTCAGCAGAATCAGGAACTCGGCGCCGCGTCTTGCACAACTCTTCTTCGGTTACCCCGAACAGTGGGCTATCTTTATCGATCGTGTGCACGATCGTCCAGGAGAGAGGAAAGAAGACGACGCTTTCGCGCTCCAGGCTGAGGGGTAGTAGCGTCGCACCACGGTTCCGCTTGCATTCGTCTCAAACCGCGAAACCAGAAGCCGGGCATGCAGGTCGATGATCTGGTTATTGCGCGTATTAATAATGCGGAACTGGAAGGAACGAAGATTGCCCATCCACGACATCACCGCGTTTTGGCTAAAAAGAATGTCGGCGACTGGCCGGGAAAAACGCGCGAAGACCAGCCCAGTCACCACCGCCAGGCCCAGCAGGCTCACCACCGACTCGAGCGCAACCAAAATATTGGTGGGCAAACCCACCGGCACGACACTTCCGTAGCCGATGGTCGCCGAAGTGTGAATGCTGAAGAAGAAGGCTTTCAGGAAAAGGGAATAAATGCCGATATCAAGGGTGTTAACCAGGCCGCCCGGCCCGCACGCGGCATAGGCCAAAGCGAAAAACCCATTGAGTGCCAGGTACACCACCGCGACGAAGAGAAAAAATCGACTCCAGGTTGTGCTCACCAGGTTGGAGTAGGCCAGAAACGCGTGCAGCCCCCGGCCTCGTTTCTGCACGTTGAAGCTGCCGTCGCGATTGAGCAGCCGCAGCTCACGTTGCGACGAGACGACCCTGCCGAATCCCAGGTCGCTCGATGGGTCCTCGGGCCCCTTGGGGCGTGTTTCCTTCGGCTCTTGCTCGGTCACGAGACCATTCTACGAGGACAACTTCCGATGCAGCAGGGCCAGCGCCATATTCAGGCAGAGTGCGGCGAGCTCCGGGTCATACCGGTAGCCCTCGTCGCGCATGAATGCGTGCGCGCCGTTCACCTCCAGCCATTGGAAATTCGCCCCTACCTCGTCCAGCCGCGCCTTGACCAGGTTGCGGCCGGCGAGCGGAACGTGCGGATCCTGACGTCCCCAGATGTGCAGCAGTTCGCCCTTGATTTCGCCTGCCCGTTCGAGCGAGTCATCCTGCTTCCCCAAGCCCAGGCTATGGCTGTGAATGTCGGTCGCGTAGAAACACACCGTGGCCAGCACGCTGGGGTTCATGGCCGCGCGAAAGGCCAGATGCCCACCCATGCAGATGCCAATGGCGCCCAGCTTTCCCGTGCAATCCTCCCGTCCCTGCAGATACTCGAGCAGCGCGCGCGCATCGCTGTCATACGATGAAACGGGCTTGGCATACTTGTCGGCGTTGCCCTTGTCCGAACCGGCCTGGTCGTAGTGCAGTACGGTTCCTGCCGGTTCAAGCTCGTGATACACCTCGGGCACAGCCACCATGTAGCCGTGCCCGGCGACGAAGGCGGCAAACCGGCGGATAGGGCCAGTGGCCTGGAAGATCTCGGAAAACAGTACCACCCCAGGGTATTTCCCCTGGGCGGCGGGCCGAAGCATATAGGTCCGCATAGGACCGGTGGGGGTTGCGAGATCGACGGCTGATTCTTCTTGCAGGATCATGGAAACTCCGGATGGCACTAGGATTGTATCGTTTGCGCATCTGATTATTGATGAGGAGAGACCTTGGATGGTAATTGGCTGGGTACATCGCGATCAGCAAGGCGCCTCAGCCTGGGCCCAGGTAGAAGCGGCGCAGCGGGACGTGCGCTTGCCCTGCCTTCTGGTGCCGCAGCCCGCCCACGCCGTGCTCGCCGGAGAGCTGGCCGCCGCTCTGCTCCCCACACCCTTCGGAGAGCTGCCGCCTGAGATCCAACGCGCCATCCAGATGCACGATACCGGTTGGGCCGCGAGCGATGCGCAGCAGATCCAACGCTTGCGCTCCGCGAGTGGGTCCAGGGCGGCTCCGGTTTCCTTTATCGCCATCTCGCCGCAGGAAGCCGCCGAGGCGTGGACCGCATCGATCGATGCCGTCGAAGCCTTCTCCAAGCCGGGAGCCATCATCGTCAGCCGCCACTTCAGTCTGCTCGCCCAACACGATCAGCTGCACCATCAGCGTTTTCTCGAGGCCGAGAAGTCACGCCAGCGAAAGCTCGAAGGCGCCACGCCGCAGGGCGCTGAGCCGCCGAAAGGCGCAAATTTAGACCGGTGGACAGCAGCGCTCGGCTTCTGTGACCTGGTCTCGCTCTACCTGTTGAGCGGGCTCAGCAGGGAAGTGGAGTTTCCCCTCGCCCATCCCGCCTCAGCGCAGGCCCAGAAGGCGCCTCGCGTGAGCATGCAGGTCGATCAGACACCATCTGCGATTTACCCCTGCCACTCTTCGCAGCGGCTGCACTTTGACCATCCAGGCACTCAAGCATCCGGTGAGCGCACAAGGAGCGCGCTTCGAGACACTCACCTGGGAGGTGTTGTGATGAGCGCGGTGATCGTTATCGGTGCGGGCATTGCCGGGCTGGCCGCCGCCCGGACGCTGGCGGAAGCCGGCAACCGGGTTACCTTGATCGAAGCCCGCGATCGCGTGGGAGGACGCATCCACACGCTCCCGGCGGGCGATGGCGGCCTGCCCGTTGAGCTGGGTGCGGAGTTCATCCACGGTCTGCCTCCCGAGCTGATCGACCTGGTCGACGAGGCGGGTCTTACGCGCTTCGAGCTTGAAGGTGATTACCGCTGTTATCGTGAGGGGCGAGGCATAGGGCCGTGCGACGATCAGCGCGGAGTCGACCATGTATTCCACCAGCTTAGCGACTTGAAGCTACCGGCCGATTCGCCCGACCCCAGCTTCCACGAGTTCGCAGCCCTGCGCGGCTTTAGCCCCGAGGCCACAGCCTGGGCGAGCAACTATGTCGAAGGCTTCAACGCCGCCGATGCAGATCGCATCAGTGTTCTCTCGCTGGCGAAGCAACAGGCGGCGGAGGACGCGATCTCCGGCGACCGTGTCTTCCGCGTGGTGGAAGGCTATGCTCAGCTCCCGGCCTTTCTTGAGCACAGGTTTCTCGAAGCTGGTGGCCAGTTGTTGGTCTCAACTCCCGTGCGATCCGTAGACTGGCAGCCTGGTCGCGTCGATATCGCAACCGTAGACGGACGCGTCTTCCAGGCAAGCAAAGCGATCCTCACCCTGCCTCTGGGCGTCCTCCAGGCAAAGAGCGTCTCCTTTACACCCCGAACCGAGGATTCTCGAGGCAGCCGGCCGGCTCATTATGGGACTGGCCGCGCGCATAGTCTACGAGTTTGACCGCGGTTTTTGGTCAAAGTTCCATAGCCTCGATGGCCTGAGCTTTCTCTTGGCTCCGCAAGCCACTCCCCCTACCTGGTGGACCACAAACCCCAAGCCAAGCTCGCTGTTGACCGGCTGGATGGCCGGCCGAAGAGTTCGCAATGTGCAGATGAACGAGCTGCCGGAGACCGGGCTGGCAACCCTGGCTGGATTTCTCAACAGCGCGAAGTCAGACCTGCGCCGGCATCTGCTGCGTTGTCATCTGCATGACTGGCAGCTCGACCCCTACACCCTGGGTGCCTACACTTATGTTCCGAAAGGAGCGATCCATGCTTCGGATGAGCTTTCGGTTCCAGTGGAAAGAACGCTCTTCTTCGCCGGTGAGCATACTGACACCAGCGGCCACTGGGGTACCGTTCATGGGGCGCTGCGCTCCGGCTTTCGCGCGGCGCGTCAGGTGTTGGAGGTAACAGGATAAGAGAGCAGAGCGGGGATATGCGGTTAGACCAAGTCCCCCACTTTGTCGGCGATGTTGCTGGCTGCGGAGCTGACGTTCCCGGCGACCGTACTAACTCGCGAAGCGACGTCCCCAGCCACATCCTTGGTGGTTTTGTAGACGCGAGTAGCGTGCTTGCCGATATCTTCGCTGGCGTCCTTAAGGTAATCGCCTGCATCCTGCAGGTTGCGTTTAAGCTGCTTGCGGGTCTTTTCCCCGGTCTGCGGAGCATAGATAAGAGCCGCAGCCGCACCCGCTGCTACCCCGAGGGAGAAAACTGCCCAGTAACGAGCTGCACTCATGACCATCCACCTTTCACGAATCCCAAGTAAGTCATCCACTTGGAGTCTACTAAGACCCAATAGGTTGCAGAGTGAACCAGATAGCTCGAATTTGCTATTGATTTTTGGAGAAAAAATCCTTAAAATAAGAGCTTTGCATGTCCCCGCGGGGCTGTTATTTAGCTTTTCAAGCCGCAGGGCTGTCTTTGTTGCTCATTTCCCTAGAGGATAACGAATCAATGGCAAAACGTCGCGGTAATCCCAACTGGGGCAAGCCGGAGCCGATCGGCCCGGTAGTCCCTACTGTCACTTCTTTCGAACAGGTTGTCAAAGAGTTCAAACTGACTCCCGATCAGTATGTGCGTTCCACCCGGTTGCGCGAGTGGGCGCGGCGCAACAAGAATTCGAAGTATATCCCGGAAGCGTTGCTTGAGGCCTGGGGTTTTGAGATCGAATCTACCTTGTAAACGGGAAGCACGCAAAAAAGAGAACGCCGCCTCGGGCGGCGTTTTTTGCGTCCCCAATCTATCTGGCGGACAATACAGTCATGCAGGCAAAGCTGCCCTTTACCGACGTACCGGGTGCTCTGGCGGAGTTCAAGGCCGGGCGCATGATCGTCGTCGTCGATGACGAGGATCGTGAGAACGAGGGAGACCTTACTCTTGCCGCGGAGTTTGTCACCCCGGAAGCCATCAACTTCATGTCCAAGTACGGGCGAGGGCTGATCTGCCTGAGCTTGACCGAAGAGCGGGCTGACTACCTTCGTCTGGGCCCCATGACGCAACAGAATTCCTCGCGTTTCGGTACGGCATTTACTGAGAGCATTGAGGCCCGGGAGGGTGTGACCACGGGCATATCGGCCTATGACCGTTCGCACACCATCCAGGTGGCGATTGACCCACGGATGACGGCGGCCGATCTGGCCCGGCCGGGGCACGTTTTTCCTTTGCGCGCCCGGCGCGGCGGGGTGCTGGTGCGTGCCGGACAAACCGAAGCATCCGTCGATCTGGCGCGTATGGCCGGGCTCATTCCGGCCGGCGTGATCTGCGAGATCATGAACGATGACGGCACCATGGCCCGGGTGCCCGATCTGGTCGAATTTTGTAAGCAGCACGGCTTGAAGATGCTCACGGTGGCGGAGTTGATCCGCTTTCGCCTGCAGAACGAGCGCTATATCTTCCGCGTCGCCGAATCTATCATGCCGACTCGCTTCGGAGACTTTCGCATGATTGCCTATGAGAGCGAAGTCGACGGGGGAGAGAGCCATCTGGCCTTTGTGCGCGGCGATGTAAACTCTGACGTCAACCCCGAGCCGGTCCTGGTGCGGGTACACTCTCACTGCCTGGCGGGTGATGTCTTTGGCACCACGCTATGCGATTGCCACCAGGTGGTGCAGCGCTCGCTGGAGATGATTGCCGAAGCGGGCCGGGGCGCCTTGGTCTACCTGCACAACACCAGCAAAGGCTTCGAAATCGACCGCAGTGTAACTCCGCACCGTCTCTTTTTGCACCGGGAGGAGCGTGTTGGTGAGCATGCGGAGGACCGGCATCAGCGGATCCTGCGCCAGGTTGGCCTGGGTGGGCAGATCCTCTCCGATCTGAACATCCGCAAGATTCGCCTGCTCTCCAACACCCCGACCCACGTGCCGGCCCTGCAGGGCTTCAACCTGGAAATCGTCGACCGCGTAGGCCTCACCCTGCCTGCAAAGCCCAGGCTGCGGTAACCGCAAATTGGCTGTTCTCCTCGTCGGGCAACAAATCAAAATGAAAACGTTCCTCTGCCCTTTTGTCATCCCGACCGGAGTGAAGTTTCTCAATTTCCCTTTCCCCAACCCACCCCCTACTGAATCGGCTCCAGAGGAGGCAAGGGAAATCCGCGCCGGCTCAGATCCTCCTGCAGCTGTTCTACATTCTGAAAAAGAGCGGCGTGCAGCCCCACTGCCTCCGCGCCGGCGATGTTCTTCTCCAGGTTGTCGATGAACAAAGCCTGGTCCGGGGCGACTCCCAACTTCTTCACCGTGTGCAGGTAAATCGCAGGATCTGGCTTGACAATCCCCAGGTCACAGGAAAAAGTGAGGTAGTCGAACTGGTCCAGCCAGGGAAAGCGCGGCCGCATGTAGTCAAGCACCCCAAATCCCATATTTGACAGGATGCCGAGGCGAAAGCCTGCCGCCTTGATCCGGGAATCCAGGCGATCATCGCCGGGTTGAGGTTCATCCACATGATGGCGTCCTGTTCCAGCAGTTGCCCGATCTGCTTGGCCGTGAAGCTCACTCCCGTATCGCGGGCGACCGTCTGCCAATAGGTCTGGCCGTCCAGGATATCGGCGTCGTAATCCAGGCGGTGGGCCCAGTACGCCTTTTCAAAAGCTTCCTCCGGCACCCCGGCGATGGCCAGCAGATTGCGATGTGCCTGGGGGTCAGGCGGTCCGCTGAGAACCTCACCATAGTCGAAGATTACGGCTTGCAGATCCATGCGTGCGAGCTCCTCCACGGGGCAAAGATGAGATGATGCTTAGCGCGCTAATGTGGCACCATTGAACCGCTGCTTCGACCATTGCAGCCACTGCACGCTATTACATCATGCGGCCACCGGTACAAGACGATTCCCGTGGTCGGCACGAACCCAGTGGGACCTGGTGGAAACTCCATGGGCGCGGCACCTTGCCCGATTGCGCGCCGAGGGTGTGCAGCTATGGGACCTGACCGCCTCGAACCCCACCCATTGCGGTTTTGATTACGATGCCGCGTCGCTGCTCGCTCCCCTCAACAACCCGGCCGCCCTGCACTACGATCCGAATCCAAGAGGCCTGCGCACTGCGCGCGAGGCCGTAAGCCTCTATTACCGCGACCATGGAGCCGCCGTTGATCCGGAACAGATCCTTCTCACCACCAGCACCAGCGAGGCCTACAGCTTTCTTTTCCGGCTGCTTTGCGATCCCGGCGACGAGGTGCTGATTGGCCAGCCAGGCTATCCCCTCTTCGATTTCCTGGCCCGGCTGGACGACGTCCGCCTGGTTCCCTATGAGCTTTTCTACGATCACGGCTGGCATCTTGACCTCGAGGCGCTGCGCCGCAGCGTCACCCCCCGCACCCGGGCCGTGGTCATTGTGCACCCCAATAATCCCACCGGGCACTTTACCCGGCAAGCGGACCGGGCCGCGCTGGAAGCCTTGTGCCGGGAGCATGGCCTGGCGCTGATCGTCGACGAGGTGTTTCTCGACTACGCTCTCCCTGGGCACGCGGGGGAGAGCTTTGCCGTTGGCGGCCACCCAGTACCGGCTTTCGTGCTCAGCGGCCTCAGCAAAGTGGCCGCCTTACCCCAGATGAAAGCCGCATGGATCGCCTGCTTCGCCCAGGCGGAGGCCTTGCAGCGCCTGGAGGTGATCTCGGACACCTTTCTTTCCATGAGCGCTCCCATCCAATGCGCGCTCCCCGCCTGGCTGGCCGGCCGTGCAGTGCCGCAACAGCAAATCAGGCAACGGCTCCAGGCAAACCTGGCGACGCTCGACGCCATCCTGAGCCGCCAGACGCTGGTAACCCGGCTGGAGGTGGAGGCGGGTTGGTACGCCGTGCTGCGGATTCCTGGGTTGAAGCCCGAAGAGGAGACAACGCTCGATCTTTTGCTGGACCGGGGAGTCGTAGTTCACCCCGGTGGCTTCTATGGACTTCCGGGTCAGGGGTGGCTGGTGGTCAGTCTGCTTCCCCCGAGCTGGAGCTCCGCAAGGGGATAGAGGCAGTCGTTGAACATTTCACGGCATTTTAAGGGCCATTGGATGTGCAAGAACGGGACCGCAAGGACTCAAGCTAGTTACTAACACTTTCGCGTCATTCATTTCTTACTTCGCAAATGTCCGCTAAATAGTCTACAAATATTGATCTTGATTGACAGTATAAAAACCAGCCGGACAGTGAAATTGCTCCATAAATAGTGCGAATGTCGTATAGACTCCGGTAGTTAATGTGTCACATTCGGAATCCAGGCTGAAGAAACGGATTTGACTGTCTTTCCTCGCCAATTGTCGTCTCTGCGCCGTGCCCGGGCACTACTCGCGTAGCATCGGGCAGAACCAGGAGGCGGTCGCG
>CAWJAB010000033.1:0-53896 GCA_963840675.1 uncultured Acidobacteriaceae bacterium | reverse complement strand
TAGCGGCCCCAACCCGGCTGCGTCCGCGGCACAACCTCCACGCCAACACCATACCGGAGCCAGCAATTGTGGCCGCCGCGGCATATTGGGGCCACTGGTGCGAACCGTGGAAGATGACATAGTTGGTGTAAAAGATCGCTGGGAAGGCCGATGCCGCACGCGTTCAAAACGCTGCCCGGTGCACTCTCGGAGATGGCAGAAGCAGAAAACAGGAAGCACAGCCCGGAAAGAATCAGCGCGCTGATGCTCAGGCTATCGACCAGCACTTGCCCCCAGCTTGAAACCGCCGGAAGCTGCGGCACGGCCGAAATGCAGGAGTACCAGGATCCAGCCGGCAAGCCAGCAGCGCACGCGCGAGGTAGCGCGCTTGCGGTAGATCGAGGCAAACAGCACCACGAGTAGACCCAGGATAAGAATGTCGAGAACTTCGCTTTTCATGACTCGAGAGAGGCGGCAGAAAAAAGAAAAACAAAAAAAGTAGTACAGGGAAATAAAACTACCGGTTTTCTCTGTTGTCAAGTATCGCCGAAGCCGGGCAAGACTGAAGATAACCGAAGTGTGACCGGATTGGGCAGGGTTGGCGGGCGAGGTGAAAATGCTCCCACGAATGGGGATCAGGGTTGGCGGTTCATGGACGCAGCTACCTTATCCAGCGGGCAAATCTGGTGCGTGCTGCCCGCCGGACAAGAATACACACTAGGCTCCCGGAAAGGCGGCGCACCCCCCCGACGGCGAGGCGGTTCAAGTGCCCGCACACGAAGGCATAACCGCGTCCCGGCGACCGGACGAAGCCTACGGGATGCTAGAGGCACTTTGATTTTTGCTTGTCTCGGGCGGGCAGGGCTGAAACCATGCCGGAGACGAACTGGGCCCTCCGTCCCCTAGGAAGCTGCTTTCAGTTCCTGCTCCGCACGCAGCCAGTCCTGTTCGGGCGAACCAATCGGCCAGCCACGCTCAGCCCAGAACTTCTCCGCCAGACGAGCGATCTCCTCTCGCGAAGGCCCCGGCGGGCGCCGCGGCCGTCTTCTTGGCAGCCGGCTTGCTGCGCTTGGCAGTTCCATTGCGCGCTTCTGAACTCTTGGTAGTCATCAGTATCTCCTTCATTTTTTGCCCATCGTTGGCCCATCGGGCCGCCCATCATCCAAACAGGCACAGCTCTATGATACGAAGGAGAAGGCAGGGTTGTCAGCCGATCAGCTAGTAACTTTCGGGTTACCCGTAGAGAAAGTTTTTTCGCCTGGCGCCGATAGGCCGTCAGGCGCCCGAAGCCGGGTTGTCAAAACGATCCTGGCGACGGGTGATGGCATTGGCCAGAGCGATCGGCGGCTCGGCGTGCAATAACTGGATGCTCCAGTCCCTCATGGCGGGTTTCGCCTGCTGCAGCTCCTCCAGGTCGGCCCTCCAGTTTCTAAGATGGACCTTGACGTCGAGCATGCGGATCCAGAAGGCACGGTATTCTGCCTGGTTGAGCTGCTCAACGTTCGCGAACAGCTCCTCGTCGCCCAGCATCCATTGCCACAGAAAACGGTCCTGGGAATTCGGCTGACGCGCGGCCAGCGCCTCATCCGCGAGTTCCTCGTCCGTGGGAAACGAATTTAAGGCGTAGCCGAAATCGGAGAAATCACTTTTCTCCCCGGTCTGCTCGGCAATGCGTTTGAGGGAGCGCACGAGATTGCGCCGCGACGGGCCGCGATACGCCCGCTCGTCGATCAATCCCTTATAAAGACTGACCGCACGGCGCAACCCGCGGACAGAAAGGTCGGTGCGCGAGCTGTTGTCGGCCCCATTCGGGGTGCTGTAAAAACGGCCGCAAAGCAAGGCTTCCACAAAGGTTGAGTGTCTCCACTCGGGATCCACGGATGTGGCGTGGGCGAGATCCGCAAAGGCCTGCTTGGATAAGGAATCGAGCTGGGCTCGCTCCGCTTTGCGCAGCCAGGACGGTTCCCTGTCCTGAGCCTCGAGTATCTGATAGGCGGCCAGCGCCCGGTAGGAATAGCCCTGCGCGATGCGGCGCCGGTCCAGCGCCTCGGGGAAGCGAGCCAACTGGGCGAAAAACTGGTCTAGACGCGAAAATGCCGTCCACGAATCCGAGCGGGTAAGATGGGAAACCGCAGAAAGCAGCAGCCCATTCAGGTAAACGGCTGCCTCCGGCTGGGACGGCAGGTCGCGAAAAGCAAGGCGGCCCTGGCCAACGTAGGCGAGATAGTCAATATCCTCGACAATCGCCGTTGCCCGCGGAGTAAAGGCAGTACCCTCTTCCTGAAAACTCAAGGGCTGCTCGCCTATCTCCTGCAGCAAGCCGGGCAAAGCATTTCGGGTTTCCGCCCGGGCATCGCGCAGGCTTTCTAATTGCGCGGTCACAGCTTCCACATCGGCAACGCTTCGGGATGCCTCGCTGTCCCAGGCTCGCGCATGAACATAAACCTGGATGACGATCAGGGCTGCGATGACGGCAAACACGGCCAGAAACAGCGCCGACGCAATGCGGATCCTGTGCTGCTCCTCGGTTGCTGCGCGCAGATTTTCCCGCGACTCCAGCAGCTCGTCGCGCAGCGCATCCCGCTCCATTTGAAATTCATCACTGGCCGCATCGGTGTGCACCGGAGCGGCGACCGTCTGCCCGGTGGGCAGGGCTTGGTTGGCCGCCATCGCTCCATAACATTGGCAGCTGACGCCGAAGTCGGCGGGGGCGGGGCAGAAGCAGGCGCGACGTTGACCGCAGGCCCGGGCGTGGAATTGCCGATCTCTTGCGCCGCAGCCGGAAATCCGATCAGGACATACAGGCACGCAAACAAGCTGGCGGCCAAGAGGCCCAGCGCCAGTACGGTGATCCACCCGTTCGCATGCTTCCGCGGCGAACTGCTTGCGGAATCCCTGTCCATTCACCCTCCGGATTACGAAGCTAAAGCACTTCGGAGTCGATCCGAGCCCGGAAGCGCCAACGACCCGCACTTCTAGACGCTTCTGGAAACGACCGGCAGAGCGTGGCTCTGATGACTGACCGAATGACTCCGATGAATGCTTCAAAGTATCTGCAACTTAAAGCTGCGTCGCAATCCCACTTCCGCAACAGCACGAACCCGCTTCCCCTGACGGCGGCCGCATAGCAACAGCGAGCCGCGGGCAGAAAGCCGCGGGAACGTTCCTTTACCCTCAACCAGCCGTTGGCAACGCCTTACTGGCTGGCCAACGTCACCGTGACGGGCGCCGTCAAGTTGAAGGTGACCACGCTTTCCGCCGGCACGGAGACGTCTTTATTGCCGGTAAACGCGGCCCCCGCGGTTCCGGCGCCCGCCCCCAACAGGCCGCCGATCAAAGCGCCCTTGCCGCCGCCGGCGAGCCCGCCGATCAGCGCCCCGCCACCGCCGCCACCGGCGATGAACCCGGTGCTGCGTTTGCCTTTGCCGGAGATGGATTTCTCATAGGAAGACGTGGTGACCGAGTAATTGCCCACCCTACGGACCGCAATGCCCAAGGCCCCATCACCCTTAAACCTGCCCTGTCCCTTGGATGCAACCACCGTCCCGGTGACCGGTGCGCCGGCGCGAAGGACAGTCACACCCTGCACCCGCACGGATTGCGCCAGCGTGCCGGTAAAGGTGTCGCCGACATTGTTGTTCTTGGCGCTGACTGTCTGCTCCATCCGGACCACCAGTGGCGCGCCCGCAGGCACGGTGTACACCTTGGGTGGGGGCGGTGGAGGCGGGGGCGGCGGCGCCGCGGGAGCCGGCGGCGGAGCTGCAGCGGCCGGCGGCGGGGTGGTTTCCGCGGGAGGATTGGCGGGTGCGGGGGCGGGCGTAGCCTGGGCGGTGGTGGTGCCGCTTCCGGAGCGGGAGCCGGCGCCTTATTGCATCCGCCCAGGAGCAACAGGCCTGCCAGCATGCTAGCGAGAGCACCGGCTGTCTGCCCGGGTGCAAACCCGCGGTTGATATAACTTGCGCTCAGTATCGCCTGCTTTTTCATCCTCTATCCCTCAATGCAAATTTGCTATGCGCTGCCTTGCTGGCCCCCGGGGTTTGCAGATGCTCCGGAAATCCCGAGTTACGTTGACCTGGTCGTCATCAGACACGTATCAGGACACGGAGCAGCCGTTCCTAAGATTGGCTTTCCGGGGACGGAACCCCACATCAGAATCATGGATTGGGAAATCCGGGAACCCCGAATCGTGACGCCCTATTCGTAACTGCGACTCGTAATTATGGATCAACGGGAACGGTCGCGTTGAGAACGACCTTTAGCTTACACCAACTCTAAATATTTTTTGAGGAAGCGGCGGTGGGCAGCCAGAGCAGATCCTCCCGCGGCGTAGCGCTCGAGGGAGGAGAGAAGTGTTTTCTGGCGCGGATTGAGGGGCGGGTGGGGCGGGGCTACGCGGGAACGCGTGCCCCGTCCGAGGGACCAGCGTGGGCACACCTCTAGTACATGGCGAGGGGAGGAGCTGTCTTGCCCATGGCTCCTTCGAGCCTTTGACGGAGGCTGCCCGCGAGTTCCGCTACCAGGGTTAACTTGCCGGTCAGTTTAGCGGTCAGCTCCGGTTCGGCGAGCGCCAATTGCGACTGCAGCAGCAGCCCGGTGACGGTGGATTTCAATTCGCTTTCCAGCTGGGAGACGGCGGCGCGCAGGGCCACGGCCTGCTGCTGTGCCCGACGGGCAATGGCCGCCTGCACTTCGCGAGTTAGTCTCGAGGCGCCGGCAATGGCGAAGTTAATCTGAACCGGCACGGCCATGCCGAAGCTTTGCCACAACAGGTCGGCAGCGGCAGGATTGCTTTCCGCCAAGCAGTCGTCCACCACGACCACCGAGTACTCCTGGTGGCGAAGGGCCATCAACCCGCTTCGGTAGGTGGGGGCAACGCTTACCGCACACTCCAGAGTGCTACCCAGCGAGGCAGCAAACCCCGCGGCGTCGGCCATGGAACTGATGATCAGAACACTATGCTGGACGGGTGAAGACACGATTCCCTGCTTCATGATTACCTCGCTCCTACTGCGATTTGGTTTGCTTTCGTTTGGATCGATGACCGGCGTGACCCAGCTGGGCAGAGGCGGGTCAGTTGGCGTCGTCTTGGCGTCGGGGCGCTGATACCGTATTCCTTCAGCTTGCGGTAGAGCGTGGTTTTCCCAATGCCCAAGAGCCGCGCCGCCAGAAGCTTGTCGCCGTTCAGTTTGCGCAGGGTCTCAAGAATGGCCTGCTTCTCCAGTTGGGCCAAGGGCGTCACTGGCCCGCGTACGGTCCCGGCGGCGCCAGAGCCGGGGCTGTCACCACGACCGGACGACGATTCTGCAGGTGAAAGTTCTGCAGCTGGGTGGGCAGATCGCCCAGGTGCAGAATGGGGCCGGAGGAAAGGGTGCAGGCACGATCGATCGAGTGCTCGAGCTCGCGCACGTTGCCCGGCCAGTCGTATTCCATCAGAGTGCGCAGAGCATCGTCGCTCAAGGTGTGAGGGGTGCCGGTTTCACGTGCCATCCGCTCCAGAAAGTGCGCGGCCAGCAAGGGAATGTCTTGCTTGCGCTCGCGCAGCGGAGGAATACGCAGGTTGACCACACTCAGCCGGTAGTAGAGATCCTTGCGGAAGCGGCCCTGTTCCACCATGGCTGCGAGATCGCGATTGGTAGCTGCCAGAATACGAACGTTGATGGCAATGCGGTGGGTCGCACCCACCGGGTCGGATCTCTTTCTCCTGCAGGGCGCGCAGCAACTTGGCCTGCAAGTCGAGCGGCAGCTCGCCAATCTCGTCGAGGAAGACGGTGCCGCCCTGGGCCGAGGCCAGGAGCCCATCTTTGGAGCGAGTGGCCCCGGTGAATGCTCCCTTTACATAGCCGAACAGCTCGCTCTCCATCAATGTGGGCACCAGCGAACCACAGTCGACGGGAACAAACGGACGGTCGGAGAGGGGACCGTTGGTGTGAATCGAGCGCGCCACCAGCTCCTTGCCAACGCCGCTCTCTCCCAGGATGAGAACCGGATGGGAGCTTTGCGCCACTTTGGACAGAATGCGGTACAGCTTTTCCATCTCCACGCTGCGGCCGATCATGCTGCCCAGGCCCTGCGGCGAGCGGAGGGACTCACGCAACTTGCGGCTGGCGGCCTCCACATTGCGCCGTTCCATGGCCCGCTCCAGCGCGGCGGCCAGCTCATCCATGGCAAAGGGCTTGGTCAGATAGTCGGCGGCCCCGGTGCGCATGGCTTCTACCGCCGCAGGCACGGTCGCGTAGGCGGTCATCACCACCGAAACCAACCCGGGATTGAGCTCCTTGATCTCGTTCAGCAGACCCAGGCCCTCGCCCAACGGGGCACTTAGATCGAGCAGCAGGATGTCGACAGCCCGGTCGCGCAAAAGCGAACGCGCTGCCGAAATTGTCGGAACGGTCTGCGGCACACAGCCAAGGTCGGTTGCTATTTCGCAGCACGCCGAACGAATCGCAGCGTCCTCGTCGACCACGAGAAGATGCAGCTTACCAGTGCGTTCCACGGGTCGCGACATAGGTTCCACGGGAAATGTAACAGGAGTTGTTATCGCCATTGTACGCAGTTTCCTTCCTCGCCGGATAGAGGAACTTCGCTGCCTACTCTATCGACAATTATCATCGCGACTTTCGCCAGCTCGCCGGGAATACCAGCTGCCGATGTAGCCAAACAGTGGATCAACTCGCCGGCATTCCGCGGGTTTCCTCTGCCCACTCGCTTCCATTCACAGGTCATCGTTCGCTCTCCTTGCTATTCTTCTCGGCTATTCTTCCCGGCCACGAAAGCTTGCCCGAATCTGGTTCTGGACTCCTGTCCGCTTGCAGCGTCTATGGGAGGTGTTGCATGCACGAGTGAAATGCACGGAGGTGGCCAAACCTTTGCGGGGTCGTGGGCAGAGGGTCAAGTGCATGGATCGAAATGACTTGGAGGAGAGGCGGGGGAAAGGGTGAGCAGCTTGCGGAGGTCTGCTTTTTGATCGTGCGTTCCTAAATGGAACACTGAGTCTCTTGGCCGCAAAGGTAACTCACGGTGGCTGTGTGGTTTAGGGATCGACGTTCCTGTTTCGGGAGGGGAAATGGCGATCCCGAAATGGGAACCGGCGCGGGCAGCCGGGCTTTCGCTCTCATACAATCAAAAGATGAAGCAGCAGGAGAAAGCCCCTCCCGCGTTCTTCCGCCCCCATGACCGGGCGCCGGAAGCGATGCGCCCGGTACGCCTCACGCCTCACTACACATCGATGGCCGAGGGCTCGCTGCTGATTGAGGTGGGCCACACCCGGGTACTGTGCAACGCTACGGTCGAAACCGGC
Organism: uncultured Acidobacteriaceae bacterium; assembly: GCA_963840675.1. Lineage (GTDB taxonomy): Bacteria > Acidobacteriota > Terriglobia > Terriglobales > Acidobacteriaceae > PALSA-350. Next base: position 46,620 of record CAWJAB010000033.1, on the reverse strand, counting down.
GTGCCTGGCTGGTTAAAGAACAGCGGGCGAGGATGGGTGACAGCGGAATACGGCATGCTGCCCCGGGCCACGCTGACGCGGACGCCGCGCGAAGCGGAGCGGGGAAAGGTGGGCGGCCGGACACATGAGATCCAGCGTCTGATCGGACGCTCGCTGCGCTCTGTGGTCGACATGCATGCACTGGGCGAACGCACGGTAATCCTGGATTGCGATGTGCTGCAGGCCGATGGCGGCACCCGCACGGCGGCCATCACCGGCGCCTGCGTGGCCATGGCCATCGCCTTCCGCAGGCTGGTGGAGGCGGGAACGCTGAAGAAGCTGCCGCTCATCCAATTGGTAGCCGCGACCAGCGTGGGCATCGTCGAGGGAGTCACGCTGCTCGACCTGGCGTACGAAGAGGATTCGCAAGCCGAGGTCGACATGAATGTGGTGATGACCGAAGGCGGTGGATTGGTGGAGGTACAGGCAACTGCGGAGCGCAACGCCTTTCCGCGAGAAAAATTAATCGAGATGATGGATCATGCACAGCGCGGGATCATCGAACTGGTGGAGGCGCAGCGGGCAGCGCTGGCGCTGGGCTAAAGCAGTTTCGCAATTACTGTGGCTGGCAAGGATCGCGAGGTGTGGTTTTCCTTGGGAGAAAACCACGAAAAGGCCTGTCGCTTCGGTCTACACCAATTGCGAAACTGCCCTAGGGCTTGCTTTAAAAAATGCTTTAGAATGGGCCCCGGGAACAAGTAAGGGCAAAGAATTGAGAGGGAATGAGCAATGACAACCAAGCTGACAGCTGGAAAACTGGCGGGACTCAAAGCTGTCTCGGATGCGCGCGGGGTGATCGCCGCAGCCGCAATGGATCAGCGCGGATCGCTGAAGAAATCGCTGGCAAAAGAGAAGGGTGTTTCCGACCTGCCTGACTCGGCCCTGATCGAGTTCAAGGAACTGGTCACCGATGTCCTCACCCGCTATGCCTCGGCGATCCTGCTCGATCCCGAGTATGGGCTGCCGGCGTCCAAGAAGCGCCATGGTAAAGGCCTGCTGCTGGCGTATGAGAAGACCGGCTACGATGCCGACCAGCCAGGACGGCTGCCCGATCTGCTCGACCACTGGTCGGTGCGCCGGCTGAAAGAGGCGGGCGCGGACTGCGTCAAGGTGCTGCTCTACTACACTCCGTTTGAGAAGAGCGACATCAACGATCAGAAGCACGCCTTCATTGAGCGGATCGGCGACGAATGCAAGGCCCACGACATCGCCTTCTTTTTGGAATTTGTCGGCTACGACGTGCACGGCAACAGCGAGAAGTCCATCGAGTACGCCAAGAAAAAGCCGGAGATCGTCTCTGGTTCCATGGCCGAGTTCGGCAAGGCGAAATACCTGATCGACGTGCTGAAGGTCGAGGTGCCGGTGCAGATGGAGTTTGTGCAAGGCACCCGGGCCTTCAAGGGCGAAGCCGCCTACACCCGTACCGAAGCGCTGCGTCACTTCCAGGACGCCGCCTCCATCACCCACAAGCCTTTCATTTACCTCTCCGCCGGGGTGAGCAATCCCGTCTTTACCGAGACCCTGGAACTGGCGGTGGAAAGCGGCACTTCGTTTAACGGCGTACTCTGTGGCCGCGCTACCTGGAAGGACGGCATCGCGATCTACGCCAAGGGCGGGGCCAAGGCCTTTGAAGACTGGCTCAACGACCAGGGCGTCAAGAACATCCAGAATGTCAATAAGAGCCTGGAGGGAGCGCACTCCTGGTTCCCCAAGGTTGGGGTCACGGCTGCCGACGTTTTGGCGCTGGCTTAAAGCGGTTTCGCAATTTACTTTGTCCTGATAAGGATCGCGAGGAGTGGTTTTCCTTGGAAGAAAACCGCGAAGAGGTCCTTAGCTTCGGTCTACACCAATTGCGAAACCGCTGTAAGGTTCAGGGCATACGCCGGGGCGTCTATTCCCACTCAATGGTCCCCGGCGGCTTGGACGTGATGTCATAGACCACGCGGTTGATGCCGGGGATCTCATTGACGATGCGGCTGGAGATTTTCTTTAGCAGATCGTAGGGCAGCGGCACCCAGTCGGCAGTCATGCCATCTTCGGAATGCACGGCGCGGATGGCGCAAGTGTACGCGTAAGTGCGCTGGTCGCCCATCACCCCGACGCTTTTGACCGGGAGCAGCACGGCGAAGGATTGCCATATCTGCTGGTAGAGCCCGGCGGCCTTGATTTCCCTGACTACGATGTCGTCGGCCTCCTGCAGCAGCGCCACCCGCTCGGGCGTAACCTCGCCCAGGATGCGCACGGCAAGCCCGGGGCCGGGGAAGGGCTGGCGCTCCAGAATCTCGGCGGGCATCTCGAGATCGCGACCGATGCGCCGCACCTCATCCTTGAACAATTCGCGCAGCGGTTCAATCAATTTCAGTTTCATGCCGGCGGGCAGGCCGCCGACATTGTGATGGCTCTTGATGGTCTGCGAAGGGCCCTTGACCGACGAGGACTCGATGACGTCGGGATAGAGCGTGCCCTGCACCAGCCAAGCGGCGCTGCCCTGCTGCTCCTCCAGAATGCGCTCGGGCCTCATCATCGAAAGACGGCGATGAATTCGCTGCCGATGATCTTGCGCTTTTGCTCCGGGTCGAGTGACCCCCGCCAGCCGGGACAGGAAGCGATCGCTGGCGTCCACCGCCACCACCCGCAGGCCCAGCTTGTCGCGCATGTTTTGCTGTACCTGGAGAAATTCGTTCTTGCGCAGCACGCCGTTGTTGACGAAGACGCAGGTGAGCCGGTCGCCGATGGCGCGCTCCACCAGCACCGCGGCAACGGAGGAATCGACGCCTCCGGAGAGCGCGCAGATGGCGCGGCCGTCCCCCACCTGTTCGCGGATGGCGGAGACGGTCGACTGGATGAAGTGCGCCGGCGTCCAGTTAGGCTGCGCATGGCAGATGCTGAAGAGAAAGTTGCGCAGCAGGTCGGTTCCTCTGGGTGTGTGCCGGACTTCGGGGTGAAACTGCACCGCCCAGATATTGCGCGCGGGATCGGCCATACCGGCCACGGCATTGGCGGTGCGCGCAGTCAGAGAAAAACCGGGCGGCAGCTCCAGGGCCTCGTCCCCATGGGACATCCAGACATCGATCGATGGGGGCAGGCCGGCGAACAACGGGTTATCCTGCCCGGGCAGGATCGACACCTGGGCCGGGCCCATATTCGCGCTTCTGCGCCGGAGCGTACCTTGCCTCCTAAATGATGGGCGAGAAACTGCAGGCCATAACAGATGCCGAGGATGGGCAATCCCAAAGCCAGCATCTCCGGGTCGGCGGCGGGCGCGTCCGGGTCGTACACCGAGCAAGGGCCTCCGGAGAGAATGAGCCCGATGGGGTGATGGGATTGAATCTCGGCGACCGAGGCACTGCAGGGAAGGACGACGGAGAAGACGTTTTGCTCTCGTATGCGGCGGGCGATCAGTTGCGTGTATTGGCTGCCAAAATCCAGGATGACGATCGAGGAAGTTTCCACTTCTTAGTTTTGCAGGGATTTCGTTGGGGAGCAAGGGTTGTGATGGGAGAGTGTTGTTACCAACTCCACAAAGACGCGTCATCCCGAGCGCAGAGCCTCAAGATTTATCGCGTGCCACATGGCTTGATGGCGCGGATTTCTGAAGGACCGCCGAGGATGCTATCGGAACCCATGCTGTTCGGAGTTGAAATCGAGGAAGTCCGCCACCTACGGGCTCGCCAGTGGGGCTTTGATCCTAGCGAAGACAGCTATTGCGCATTGCTTGCTTATTGAGCGCGCCAGAATTGAACAAACGCCGCCAGCCTGGCCACCTGGAAGAAATCGCTGGCTACCAGGTACAGCAGCGTGACCGCCACCCACCAAAGGGTCAGTGCAGTGCCTGTCATGTCGGCTTCGAAAGGTAATGGGATGGCCGAGAACACGATGGCCAACACTATCAATGCCAGGCGGACGATGCCCAACACCAGGTTCACTTCGACCAGCTTGCCGGTGAGAGCACCGAGGCGAAGACTGCGGGCCAGACTGCGAAAGACGCCTGTGCCCTCGAGCATGGCGAGCAGGGGCGCGATGGAAAAAATCCAGCTCAGCAGCGCCCAGAGTACGAAGATGCCCAGCGAGAGGCAGATCACCCATGCGCTGTAGGCGACCAAGTTGGGCTGGGCCGCATACAGGGTTGCCTGCGCGGCCCAGCGGATGGCGCTGTACCATCCCAGGCAGACGGATACCAAAGCCACCATGCGCAGCAGTTGCAGAAGGATGAGGGTGAGGGAGGCTGGGCGCAGTGCGGGATCCAGGCGCTTCAGTACCGCGGTTCGGCCCAGCCCGGATGCGATGGCCCACGATACGGCTAACAGGGGGCCCAGCCAAAAGGCAACCCGCACCACCACCGGCGTCAATAGCAGCAGCTGCCGTCGCCAGCTGCTGGCCCGCTTGCACCGGATCCGTGAGGGAGACAGTGTCGCGATCGAAGGCGACCGTGCCCAGGATCTTCGCGCCCTCATAGTAGAGAATCGCCGCCGCGGGAATGCCGAAACCCCAGCGCCAGAGCAGCTCCCATCCCAGCAGGCTGGGACGCTTCCAGCAGGCGGCGCAGACGTAGACCAGAGACTGCGTTCCCCGCACGCTACTTTACTATTTCTGCAACCGTGATTGTCACTTACTTCACCACGATGCTGATGAGCTTGCTCGCAACAACGAAGTATCTCTCAACCGTAATTGTCATTGAGCCTACTTCACCACGATGTTGATGAGCTTGCCGGGGACGACCACGACCTTGACTACCTGCTTGCCGGCAATGGCGGCCTGTACCTTGGCCTCCGCCAACGCGGCCTGCTGCATATCCTCGCTTCCGGCATCGGGCGGCAGGCGTACGACCGCGCGCAACTTGCCGTTGACCTGCACCGGGATCTCCAGCTCCTCTTCCTTCGCCAAGTCCGGATCGAAGCCGGGCCAGGGATGGCGAAGAAGAGAACCAGCGCCGCCGGTTTCATGCCACAGCTCGGCAGCCAGATAGGGGGCGAAGGGCGCCAACAACAAGATGAGCGAGGGCAAAAGCGTGGCCATCAGCTCCGCCGAAACTTCCGGCGGCATCTCCGCCAAGCCGGCTTCTGCCGCGGTGATCTCGTTGACCAGCTCCATGACGGCCGCGATGCTGGTGTTGAAGTGCCAGCGGCCGGCAAAGTCCTGGGTGATCTTGCGAATCGTCTGGTGCAGCTTACGCAGCAACGCCTGGGCCAAAGGGAGAAGCAGGCGGAGCTGTACCGGCACTGGCGCGGCCGCGCACTGCTTCACGGTAGCGCATGCCCAGGCGGTAGACCCGGCCGAGGAAGCGGCTGACGCCCGCTACCCCATCCTCCTGCCATTCCAGGTCGCGGTCCGGGGGCGCGGCAAAGAGCGCATACATGCGGGTGGCGTCGGCGCCGTAGCGCGCGATCATCTCGTCGGGCGAGACCACGTTGCCCTTGGACTTGGACATCTTGGCGCCATTGCGGATGACCATCCCCTGGGTAAATAGGCGGGTGACCGGCTCGTCGTTGCCGATCATGCCGAGATCGCGCATCACCCTGGTCCAGAAGCGGGAATAAATCAGATGCAGGATGGCGTGTTCCACCCCGCCGATGTACTGGTCGATGGGAAACCAATAATCGATTTTCTCCCGGCTGAAGGGAGCGGATGCGTTGTGGGCATCAGGATAGCGGTAGAAGTACCAGGACGAGTCGACAAAGGTGTCCATGGTGTCGGTCTCGCGCCGGGCCGGTCCCCCGCAGCGCGGACAGGTCGCATTGACGAACCCAGGCACCCGGCTCAAGGGGGAACCGTCCTGTTGCGTGATCTCGATCTGCTCGGGAAGCAGGACGGGCAGCTGGTCATCGGGCACGGGCACGATGCCGTCCTTGGGGCAGTAAAGCACGGGGATGGGCGCACCCCAATAGCGCTGGCGGCTGACGCCCCAGTCCTTCAGACGGAAGGTGACGGTAGGCTGCCCGAAGCCGTGCTCTTGCGCGAAAGCCGTCAGCTTCTTGCGCGCCTCCTGGCACCCCAGACCGTTGTATTCCCCGGAGTTCATCAGCAGGCTGTCTTCTTCGGTGTAAGGCAAGACCGGCTCGTCCCGCTTTCCGACCGCGGACGGCTCAACGGTGCGCCGGGGCAAAATGACGATGCGCATTTCCAGCCCGTATTTTTTGGCAAACTCGAAATCCCGCTGGTCATGGGCCGGCACCGACATGATGGCGCCGGTGCCGTACTCCAGCAGGATGTAGTTCGCCACCCAGATGGGGACACGCTCTCCGCTGAAGGGGTTGATGGCGTAATGCCCGGTGAAGCTGCCGCGCTTCTCGATGGCCGCCGGATCACCTGCCTCGCGCGCCTTCTTCTGCTCTTCGACCAGCAATGCGATCTCGGCGGCGAGCCGCTCGTCGGCCTGGGCAAACTGTTTCGCCAAGGGGTGCTGGGGCGCGAGTTGCACACTGGTGGCGCCGAAAATTGTGTCCAGGCGGGTGGTGTACACCGGGATGCGGGCCGCGTTCGGGTCAAACGGGGCGCCGGCAACAAACCCCTCCGGCGCGGGGAGCGTGGTTTTGCCCGCGTCTGATCCTTCCGCCGGGGTCGGATCCAAAATGAACTCGACGGTGGCCCCTTCGCTGCGCCCGATCCAATTGCGCTGCATGGTGCGCACCTTCTCCGGCCAGCCGGGAAGCTGGTCGAGCCCATCCAACAGCTCCTGGGCGTAGTTCGTGGTGCGCAGAAACCACTGCTCCAGGTCGCGCTGTTCGACGATGGTGTCCTCGTGGCGCCAGCAACAGCCATCGACCACCTGCTCGTTGGCCAGCACGGTCGCGCAAAGCGGGCACCAGTTGACTTTGCTCTGCTTGCGAAAAGCCAGGCCGCGTTCCAGCATGCGCAGGAAAAACCACTGGGTCCAGCGGTAGTAGTCGGGCAGGCAGGTGGTGATCTCGGTCTGCCAGTCGTAGCTAAGGCCGAGCCGGCGCATCTGGCGGCGCATGGCTGCGATGTTCCCCAGCGTCCACTCCCGGGGCGGCGTCTGGTTCTTAAGCGCGGCGTTTTCCGCGGGCAGTCCAAAGGCATCCCAGCCCATGGGATGAAGCACGTTGTAGCCCTGCATCCACATGTAGCGGGCCAGGGCATCGCCAATGGCGTAGTTGCGCACGTGGCCCATGTGCAGCTGGCCGGAGGGATAGGGCAGCATCTCCAGCACGTAATACTTTGGCCGGCCGCTGCTCGCGGGCTCGGCGCGATAGAGCTCTGGATCCTCATCCCAGCGCTGCTGCCAGCGCACTTCAATCTCCGCCGGGTCATAACGTTCCGGCAGGGCCGCAACGGCTGGGGCTACCGTCTTCCTTGCTTCGGTTGGGGGCATCGTCATTCTCGATTGTAACTGGGCACAGCGGGCGCCCGGGCGATGAGAGAGCGCAAGACACTGAGGTTACGCAGGTCATCATCGGGCTCATCGACCGGTGTTTCCGCAATGAAGGCAGCGTGGGCGAAACGCGAGTCGTTCAGCAAACGGCGGAAAGGCGCGATACCGATGGTGCCTTCGCCGATGTTCTCATGCCGGTCAAGCCGGGAGCCGCGCGCTGCCTTGGCATCGTTCACGTGCCATACCCGGACGGTTTCGAATCCCAGCAGTTGCTCGATCTGGCGCAGCGTGGCTTCATACCCCTCGGGGCTGACGATGTCGTAACCCGCGACGTGGGTGTGGCAGGTGTCGAGGCAAGCGGCAACCGGAGCCACTGCGCGCAGACGATCAATCAGCTCGGCCACCTGTTGCAGGGAGGCGCCGAGGGAGAACTCCGCGCCGGCAGTGTTCTCGATCAGGAGGGTGAAATTGGACTGCGCCCAGGGAAGGCCGTCGAGGGCGCGGGCTACAGACTCCACCGCCAGCCGCAGACCCTCTTCGCGGGTGAGGCCTTTCCACGAGCCAGGATGGAGGACCAGATATTCGGCGCTGAGGGCGAGGGCACGCTCCACTTCCCCACGCAAGGCCTGGATGGAGTTGGCCCGCACGGGAGCGGACTGGCTGCAGAGATTGACCAGGTAGCTGGCGTGGATGACCAGCGGCGAGCAGGCGTGGAGGGCGCGCAGTTGCTTCATGCGATCGCAGTCCTGCGGAGGAAGGATGCTCCCACGCCACATGCGGGGGCTGGAAGAGAAGATCTGGAAGGTGTTGGCGCCGATGACGTGGGCGCGCTCGGCTGCGCGGAAGACTCCGCCCGCGGTGGGCAGATGAATGCCTACGCGGCAGGGTGATGTTGTTTGGCCCATGGTCAACTCTTAGTGTAGCCGCCGGCAGGATGAAGGTCTCAAAGGCGAACCTGCCGCCCTCTCATGGTTTCAGGTGGATTTCTCAGTCCTTCCGGGCTGGGCTGACGCTTGGCGGTCGGCCCTTCGGGCCTTGGGAGAAGTAAGCATTCATTTAGAAATTCTATACCGCTTTGCTTGCAGTTTCATCGGCGTGAGCTCTGGAGGATCGAGGATGAAGAAGAATAACGTCAAAATCAAGACGGGCAGCACGAGCGAGTTCTTCAGCCGGCTGAGTGGAAATGCCGAGAAGCTGGATCGCGGAGAAAGTCTGCCCGCCGAAATCACCATCTCCTTCGAGGATCCGATGGAACTCCTGAACGTGCTTACGGCGGAGCGCGTTCGACTGTTGCGCCGGGCAAAGGCGGGTTCGCTACCGATCTCTGACCTCGCCTCCGGCCTCAAGCGGGATGTTCGCGCAGTCAGTCGCGATGTGATTCTTCTGGAAAAGGCAGGCCTGCTGCGCACTAGCTATCGCGCGAATCCAGGACACGGAAGGCTGAAGATCGTAGAGCCGGTGGCCCAGGAATACCGGTTAACCGCCAGCCTATAGGGCCTGCGCGAGAACTGGCGATTTGGGGGGGACGACCCCACTCAAGCCAAAACAGGCTGGAAGGGCCACGCAAACTTTTGCTGCCGGCGCAGAGTACTAGCTAGGGCGCATCCTCAGGGGCAGGATTCTTGAGGATGTTTGACAGGACATTGAGGGTGCCATCGACCTGGGGAGCTTGCAGGCCCAGAATTCTCGCTACCAAGGGGTAGACGTTCACATTCTCAAAGGGCTCGAGGGTGGAACCAGGACGAATGTCGGGGCCCACCGCGATGAAGAGAGCGCGCATCGATTTCATCGCGCTCGGGTCGTAGCCATGCACGCCCAGCTCCGGAGGCCGATCCGCAGCGCCTGCAGCCGGGGCAACGGCGCGAATGGCATATGGGCCGTTGGCCACGATCACGGGGTCGCCCTCGCGGGCATTGCCCGCGTAGTGCAAAGTGGCTGGCACCCGCTGGTTGCGATACACGGTGAAGGCATCGGTCTTGATTTTCAATTCCTGGTAAGCCTTCGCGGCCGCGGCTTCGGAGTTGGGATAGAGCAGCGATCCTACCGTCGTGAAGTTTGCGAGATCAGTGTATTTGTCGAGATCGATCCAGGGTCCCTGCTCCCGCTCCATGCCATGGTCCGAGACCACGATCAGATCGACCGGCAGCTGCAACTTTGCGAGCGCCGCCCAAAGATCACCCATCAATTGATCGACATGGGCAACCGCAGCGGCGGTCTGCGGGCTGTCCGGCCCGTATTGATGGCCGGCGTGATCGACCGTCGAATAATAGAGAGTGATGAAGTGGGGCCGCTGCGCGGCCGGCAGACGCAGCCAGGCGATGACCTGCTGGATCCGCTTGTCGTCCGGGAAATGGTCGTCAAACTTGAGGTAGTAGGTTGGCCGCATCCCCGCAATTTCCGCCTCGGAGCCGGGCCAGAAGAAGCACGCGCTGCGCATGCCCTGCTTCTCCGCCAGCACCCACAAGGGCGTACCCCCGTACCAGCTTCCATCGGTAACGGTGGCGGAGTCGTTATAGGAATAGCGCTGCTTGCGCGCCGGGTCGTAGAAGCTATTCGCCACAATGCCGTGATGCTCGGGATAGAGCCCGGTGACCAGGGTGTAATGGTTGGGAAAGGTCAGCGAAGGGTAGGCAGGGATCATCCCCTGAGTGGCGACGGCCCCCTCTGCGCCCAGCGCGAGGAGATGTTTGGCGCCATACTTCTTGGCATAGTCGTAGCGGAACCCATCCAGCGAAACCATCACCACATAAGGTTTGGCCTGCTGCGCCTCGGCGTTGGGTCCGTGGTCGACCGTGATTACGCTTTGCGCGGCTAAGCAGTGGGCAAAGACCAACGCCCCGAGCAAGCAAGCCAAGGCGCGGATGCGATGGTTCATCCCGATTGCCCACCTACAACCTGGCGCAGCCGCTCGGCGGCGGCTTCGGGAGTGATGTCCCGCTGCGGCATGGCCAACATTTCGAAGCCGACCATGAATTTGCGCACGGTTGCCGAGCGCAGCAAGGGCGGGTAAAAGTGGCCATGAAAATGGCATTCCGGATGCGCCTCTCCATCGGTTGGACGTTGATGAAAGCCCATGGTGTAGGGAAAGGGGGTGGAGAATAAGCGGTCGTAGCCCATGGTCAGCTGCTTGAGAATATCCGCGAGCCCGTGTTGCTGGGCGGCGCTGAAGGCATCCATGCCACTCAGATGAGCGCGGCTGAGGATCAGCGTCTCGAAGGGCCAGACCGCCCAAAATGGCACCAGCGCGACGAATTCCTGGTTTTCGCAAACGATGCGCCGGCGCTGCTCCAGCTCGACCTTCAGGGTTTCGCAAAGCAGGCAGGCGTTGTGCTGCAGGAGGTACGCGAGTTGATTGGCCACCTCGGCTGCCGGCTCGTCGGGAACATGCTCGGTGGCCCAGATCTGGCAATGGGGGTGCGGATTGCTGGCCCCAATCATGGCCCCGCGATTCTCGAAGATCTGCACATGACGAATCTCGGGGCGCGCGCCGAGAGCGGTAAACTCGGCCGCCCAGGCTTCGACCACGCGGACAATGTCGGGCACTGTCATGCCCGCCAGGGTCAAGCTATGGTCGGGATGGAAACACAACACCCGGCAGACACCGCGCTCGCTCTCCGCCCGCAGCAAGCCGTGGCCACTCTCCCAGCCGGGCGAATCGGGGAGCAGGGCGGCATAGTCGTTGTCGAAGGCAAAGACGCTGGTGTAGGGCGGGTTCTGCTTACCGCCTGCACGCATATTGCCCGGACAGAGATAGCAGTCGGGGTCGTAATGGATCGCCGGGGCAGCGTCAGTGCGGCTGACTTCGCCTTGCCACGGGCGCTGGGTACGGTGAGGAGAGACCAGCACCCAGCGGCCGCGCAAAGGATCGAAACGGCGATGGGGAAACTGCATCGACTGGTCGTTCATAGTTCCTTTCTCGCGGCTTACTTTGCGCCGGGCAGCGGCACTCCCTTGCCCTCTTCCACGGTAAAGATCTTGTCCACGCCGGGCAGGTTGACTTTCTCCTTCAGACCGCTCGGCCAATGAATTTCGACGGCATCCACCCGCTCCGCGTCGCCCAGGCCGAAATGGACCCGAGGGTCGTTGGAAGAGACAAAGCTGCCCCCGCTGAGCACGTCGCCCCGCTGGCGCAGACCCCCGCGGTGAGATACACGGTAGCACCCACTGCGTCGCGCGGGCTTTTGGCTCCACCGATCAAGCTCAGCTCCACCCAATGATGGCGGTCAGGATTGACGTTGCGCAAGAGCGTGGGCACGCTGCCCATATTGTTGATCACCACGTCGATCTTGCCGTCATTAAAGAGATCGCCAAAGGCCGCGCCACGCCCAGGGATCACGACCGCCAGACCGGTGCCTTCCACCGCCGGCACCAGGTCGAACTTCTTGCCCAGCTGATTATGGAACAGCAGCGGCCGCTCGGCGTAGGTTGAGCCCCAGTTGTTCTGGTCCACGGCCGGGTAAACATGCCCGTTGACCACGAACAGGTCTTTCCAGCCGTCGTTGTCGTAATCGAGGAACCCGGTGCCCCAGCCCAGGAAGGGCACCGTCACCTCCGCTACCCCGGCGGCATAGCTGTCGTCGGTGTAGTTGGCATCACCATCGTTGCGATACAGCACATCGTAGTCGTCGGAAAAGGTGGTGTTGAAGAGGCCCAGCCGGCCGTTGTTCTGGTAATCCCCGACGGCTACGCCCATAGACGCGGTTTCGCGGCCATTTTCATTCAGGGCATAGCCCGAAGCGTAGCTGTCATCTTCGAAGGTACCGTTGCCTTTGTTGATGTAGAGGTAGTTGGGGGTGGAGTCGTCGGCCACCAGCAGGTCCACCTTGCCGTCATTGTTCACGTCGAGAAAGATGGAGGTGAAGCCGTAGTAGCCATTGGGGTCGCTGACCCCCAGTTTCTGGCTGACGTCGGCGAACGTCCCGTCGCCGTTGTTGTGGAAGAGGTGGTCCGGCTCTCCCTTGAGCCCACGGGGACCGCACATCACATTCACCCCGCGGAACTGGCAGAAGTTCGCGGCCACTCCGCCCTTGTCCGGACCTGGCTCCTGGTCCTTATCGATATGCACGTAACCCGAGACGAATAGATCGAGCCGGCCGTCGCCGTCGTAATCGCCAAAGGTCGGGCCGCTGGACCAATTGCCCAGCTGCACACCCGCCTTTTCCGCAACGTCGGTAAAGGTTCCATCGTGGTTGTTGTGGTAAAGACGGTTCTTGCCGTAGTTGGCCACGAAGATATCGGGCCATCCGTCATTGTCGTAGTCGCCGACGGCTACTCCGAAACCCCAGCGGTCGTTGGTGACTCCGGCCTTAGCTGCCACATCGGTGAAGGTGCCGTCATGGTTGTTGTGGAACAGGGCGGCGTGGGGCGAAGTAGTCTTGCCCGAGAGCGCATCATAGGTCGATCCGTTGACCATGTAGACGTCGAGCCAGCCATCCTTGTCGTAGTCGAGCAAGGCCACGCCCGACCCCGGCGCTTCCAGAATAGACTTCTTCTGCGGCGTGCCCATGGTGTGATGCCATCCGGTGAGGCCGGCTTTAGCGGCAATATCCTGAAAGACGATCGGGCCGGTTTTTACAAAGCCGCCGGCGGTAATGGGGCGCTTCTGGGCATCGAGGACCGGGGCATAGGTGCCGCCGGTGTTGACGCCCATGGCCTGGGGTGGGGCGGCCGGGGGCGGGGGAGTATCCTGGCCGCTCATGCCCGGTTGAAGACAAAATATAGATAACGACAACAAAACCAGACTACGACAGGACAAGTGAATCACTCCTAGAGCATTAAACACCAGAAGTGTTGCGCAGCGTAGCCTTGACCAGGAAGGGCGGAGATGTGCTCGTGAAACTATCGGCGCGCATGAAGACCGGCGGCCTGCTCAGGGACACCACCCACCTCTCCATTGGTCAAGGCTTCCGGCTGGTCATTCAGGCTGCCTATTTTGTTCTGATCGCACGATCGCTGGGCCCGGACGCCTATGGGGCGTTCGTTACGGTGGTGGCGATGGCTGCCCTTTTGGGACCTTTTTCCGGTATCGGGACGCAGAATCTCTTCGTCAAGAATGTACGCTCCGGCAAGCGCGAGGCACCGATATGCTGGGGCAACGGCATCCTGCTCACCGTGCTTTCTGGAAGCTTGTTCTCTGCGCTGGCGGTTGTCCTAAGTTCCGTGCTCGGTCTCAAGACCGCCCCCCTGGTGGTGATGATCATTTGCTTTTCCGACCTGGTCTTTCTGAAAGTGACCGAGCTGGCTGCATTCGGATTCGCAGCCTTGGACCAGATGAAGCAAACTTCGATCCAGAATGTGGTCGTCAGCTTGCTGCGACTGGCCGGCATCTCGGCGCTGATAGCACTGGTGCACCAGGTCACCCTCGAACGATGGGTGTTGGTCTACGTGCTTACCAGCCTGCTGGGCACGAGCTATGCAGTGTGGAAAGGATCGCTGCTGTGGGGACGCCCGAGCACGGATCTGGCGGCGTTACGCGAAGATGTTGCCGAGGGGGTGTATTTCTCGATCGCCGGTTCCGCCTCGACGGTCTACAACGACATCGACAAGATCATGTTGAGCAGGCTGGCCGACCTTGCAGCCACCGGGGTATACGCCGCGGCCTATCGTGTGATCGACGTAAGCATGACCCCAGTGCGCTCGCTGGCGACGGCCGCGTACCCGCAGTTCTTCCGCAAGGGTCTGGGCGGCGTACGCGCGACCTATGCCTACGCCTTGTCGCTGATGGCGAAAGCCGTCCTCTATGGATCAACCGCATCGGCCGCGCTGTGGCTCCTGGCTCCCGTCTTACCGCACATTCTGGGGCCCAAGTATGCCGTTGTGGTGGCGGCAGTCCGCTGGCTGGCGCTTATTCCCTTGCTGCGCTGCTTCCACTCTTTCCTGGCAGACGCACTTTCCGGCGCGGGATTGCAGCGCGCACGCACCACCATCCAGGTATTCGTGGCCTTGCTCAACATTGGAGCCAACCTGATTATTTTGCCGCGCTACTCCTGGCGCGGCGCCGCGTGGACCAGCCTCGCCTGTGATGGATTGCTGGTGGTGGTGTTCTGGTGCTCTGTTCTTTACTACTGTCGCCGCGCACCGGGAGCGATAGCTCTTTAGGTTTGGGATAAACCAAGTGAACTCAAGCGGGTTGATGGATCACGGGCAACAACGGGATGGCAGCACAGAACGATCCAAAGCCACCTCCTTATTTAGCCCGCGTTTCTCACCAAGAGCTTTCGGTCGAAGCTTCCTCCGCGCAATGGACCCGCGGGTGCCCACAATCTGCCCGATTTTGGCAGATGTGGGATTCCACTCGAACGCCGATCCCTAAGCTCGTGGCGCGATAGCCTGGTTACCGGGATTGGCTGATATACACAGTATACGCAAAACCGGGCAGATGGGTCACGGCCGGAATTCCATTACGTATGCAGAGTTACGACCCAGCGACGGCTGGGGTGTGAGAAATGCAGGCTAGCGCACAGAACAACCCACCTGCTTCTGGGTAACCGGGAACTCCACACTCACCTGGCGGAGATTCGCCGGCTCCGTAAGCGCTGTGGACAGCAAGACGATCTCACCACGGACCCCGAATACTTTATCGCGGCCAATACCCTGGCAAACCGGCGATGCGCGGCCATTTTGATTCGCCGGGATGAGGAACTCGAAGCCTGCGTGTTTTTCTATGAGCACACCCGGTTCGGCATTGGGCTGGGCCTGTTCCGGGGAGGAGACTACACCGGCGAGAGCCTGGTCGCCGCCCCGGAAGCATTCCGCGCGCACTGCGTGAGTTTGGCCAGCGAAGCGCTACTGCGAACCTGGCGTATCCACGGCGTAAGCATCACCATCAAGGCTGCGATGGCCGACTGTATTGAGCTGATGGGGCCGGCCAGTGACTTCCGGCGATTTTTGGGAGGTGAGGTGCAACACAAGCTGCGCCTGGAGAGCAGCTACGAAGGAATGCTGGCTAGCCTGGGACCGCGGACACGGCGCAGCCTGGCGGGGAAGCGCCTGCAGCTCAAAAAAAATAGCAACGTCGGCTTTCTGCGATCGCTCGATCCGGAACAATCCCTGCAGGCCATGCTGGCGCTGGAAGCCAAGTCGATGTACCCGCGTGCGGCCAGGTTCTTCCATGCCCGGGACCGCTTGCTGCGCGCTAACGGCGAGTTTTTCTCCATGGGGCTGCGATTACCGGAGGGCGCGTGGCTCAGCGTCCTGAGCGGCTGGCGCCGCAATCGCGTAACCTACGTCGACTTGCAAATGAACGACATGCACTACAAGAAGGAATCGATTTCGGCAGTGATGCGCGCCTTCCTGCTGGAGCACGAGATTGCGCTGGCGCAGGAGTCAATCAACTTTGTAGGCGGAAGCTCTCTTTTGCTGCGGAGATACTGCGAGCCCATGGAACCGTGCACGGATATTTTTATGGGGAAGGCTAGCCTGCGCGCCAGGTTCTTCGAAATGGTCGCGACGCGGGTCCAATCGGACAGCGTGTATGAACGCATGAAGCCCGGCGCCGCGGGGGCGGCGCCCACAGAAACAAGCCAGTGAGTTCCCGCTCAGTGCTTGGCCGGGATCACCAACTCCGTGCCCGGCGCGATTTTATATGTCTCGGAGAAGTTGCGCTGGTTGATCCCCAGGCTCAGCCGCCCGCGCGAATCGATATAGAACAAGGGCGCACCCACGGCCACATCGCTGAAGGTCTTCACCAACGGAAAGCGGTAGGGGCTGCCACCCAGCGTCACCGGCACTGTATCGCCGAGCGCATAGCCCAGCCGGGCAAAGGTTTCCGCCGGAACATTCAGCACCAGGTTGCCGAACGGCCCATCCACTCCGAGCACCTTGCCATGCAATCCGGCGGCATCAATGGTGGCAGAGCGAATGTCGAGCTGCACCAGTTTGCTGACGTCGAGTGCCGGTCCGGCAGTCGTCCAATCGTCGCCCCGCGCAAGGTGTGCTCCGGCAGGGGAGAAAATATCGCGGCCATGAAAGGTTGAGGATAGCGCCGCGCCAATCATCCATGCGGGGTTGGTGATTTCCCGGGCGGCCACAATACCATCCCGCTCGGCAACCAGCGTGAGCAAACCATTGTCCGGAAGGACAAAGAACTGGCCTACCTTGGATTGCGCGATGATCGCCTTGCGCTTGCTGCCTACCGTGGGATCAACGACAACGACAAAGACAGCATCTTTGGCGAAGTAAGGGGCCGAGCCGGCAAGAAACCTTGCGCCCTCCTCAATATCGAAGGGGGTGACCTGCTGGGTGATGTCGATGATCCTGACCCCCGGAGCGACCCCCTCCATCACCGCCTTGCAGATGCCGACGGCGTCGTCCTTGACGTCGAAATCAGTCATGAAACCGATGGTGCGCAAGGGGGGTTGCGCGCTTGCGGTCAGGGCGATGAGGAAAAAGAACAGGAATGGCGTAGCTTTATGAGAGAGGCGGCCCACGCGGTGATCCCTCCTAACGGGGAAATCTCTCCGGTAGATTACATGAGGATATTTTTCCATGACAGCTTAGCTGCGAGTGGACTGCGAACTGCAGATCCCTCCGCTCCTAATGACACAGTCGACCGCGGATGTTAGGTTGAGTGCCGCGCTCTACGGCGCTCGGATTGTTTTGGATCGATTTCCCAGCCCTTCCGGGCTGGGCTGACGTTTGGCACCCGGCCCTCCGGGCCTCGCATCCGATGGCGATTTTTGCCGTGTCGTTTCTCCCTCAACTTGCCGCAGGCAAGTTAGCTGCTGGGGATGACAAAAGGGAGACGGAAGCTTTCATTCAGATCGGTTGCTACATTGAAGGAACCGCAGGTCCCTCCACTCCGCCGCGCGCCGGTCGGGATGACAAGGACGGGGAGGGACGCTCACCTGGAGGCTTACTTGGCCGATTTTTCGACGTGTCCTCCGAACTCGAAGCGCATGGCGGAGAGCAGCTTGTCGGCGAAGTCGGCTTCGCCGCGCGAACTGAAGCGCTCATAAAGCGACGCGGTCAGCACGGGCGCCGGTACTCCTTCGTCGATCGCTGCCTTGATGGTCCAACGGCCCTCCCCTGAATCGGAAACATGGCCGGCAAACTCCGCCAAGGCAGGGCTCTTGGTCAAGGCAGCCGCGGTCAAGTCCAGCAACCATGAGGAGATAACACTGCCACGCCGCCATACCTCAGCCACATCTGAGAGGTTGAAGTCATATTGATAGTGCTCGGGATCACGCAACGGCGTGGTCTCAGCATCAATTTCCCCGGTCTTGTGGCCGACATTGGCGTGATGCAGAATGTTGAGGCCCTCAGCATAGGCGGCCATGATTCCGTATTCCATGCCGTTGTGCACCATCTTGACAAAGTGACCGGCGCCGCTGGGCCCACAATGGAGGTATCCTTCTTCCGCCGTGCCGGCTATCTTTGTCCCGCCCGGGGTGCGGGGAATATCGCCAACGCCGGGCGCGATGGTTTTGAAGATCGGTTCCAGGTGCTCGACAGCAGCGGTGGGGCCGCCAATCATCAGACAGTAGCCCCGTTCCAGACCCCAGACGCCGCCGCTGGTGCCCACGTCGACATACTGAATTCCCTTGGGCGCGAGCTGCCCGGCGCGGCGGATGTCGTCGATGTAATACGAGTTGCCGCCATCGATCAGAATGTCGCCGGATTCCAGGTGGGGCGCAATCTCGGCAATGGTGTCGTCCACCACGGCCGCGGGAATCATGAGCCAGATGGCGCGCGGCTTGGAGAGCTTGCTTACCATGTCCGCCAGCGAGGAAGCCCCCACGGCTTTCTGCGCCTCAAGGTCCTGAACCGCCTTGGCCGACCGGTCGAACACCACGCTGGTGTGACCGTTGTTCAGCAGGCGCTTTACCATGTTGGAGCCCATACGGCCGAGACCTACCATTCCTAGTTGCATCGATTCGCTCCTCTTTCGGTTTTCCGTTTGTCTTGATTACTTGAGCTTGCGGTAGCGGCTGATCAGGTTGTTGGTGGACACATCGTGCTGCAGGGCTGGATCCGCCGGGCTCTCAATCTCTGCGATGATGTGCTGGGCCAAGACCTTGCCGAGCTCCACGCCCCATTGGTCGAAGGAGTCGATCTGCCAGACCGTGCCCTGGGTGAAGACCGAATGCTCGTAGAGTGCGACCAGCTTGCCCAGCGTTTCCGGGGTGAGCCGCTCCGCCAGAATTACATTCGAGGGGCGGTTGCCCTCAAAGACGCGGTGAGGAACCAGCCAGTCCGGCGTTCCCTCGACCTTGACCTGCTCCGCGGTTTTGCCGAAAGCTAACGCCTCGGCCTGGGCAAAGACGTTCGCCAGCAGCATGTCGTGGTGGCGGCCAAGCGGGTTGAGGGTCTTCTCAAAACCTATAAAGTCACAGGGGATAAGCCGGGTGCCCTGGTGAATCAACTGGTAGAAGGAGTGCTGCCCGTTGGTTCCCGGCTCGCCCCAATAGATGGGACCGGTGTCGTAGCCGACGCGCTCCCCTTCCAGGGTGACATGCTTTCCATTGCTTTCCATGGTGAGCTGCTGCAAGTAGGCGGGAAAGCGCTTCAGGTATTGCTCATACGGCAAGACCGCCATGGTCTGGGCAAGAAAGAAGTTGGTGTACCAGACGGTGAGCAGCCCCAGGATGACGGGCAGATTGCTCTCGAATGGAGCGGTGCGGAAATGCTCGTCCATCTGGTGGAAGCCGCTGAGCAAGGATTGAAAATTTACCGGGCCGATGGCCAGCATGGTGGAAAGACCGATGGCGGAGTCCATGGAGTAGCGGCCGCCGACCCAGTCCCAAAAGCCGAACATGTTGGCGGTGTCGATGCCGAATTTTTTCACCTCGGCGGTGTTGGTCGAAACGGCCACGAAATGCTTGGCGATCGAAGCCTCGTCTTTCAGGCCCGCCAGGGCCCAGTCGCGCGCCGAGTGGGCGTTGGTCATGGTCTCCAGAGTGGTGAAGGTCTTGGAGGAGATGATGAAGAGGGTTTCCGCAGGGTCCAGATCGATCACGGCTTCGGCAAAATCGGTCCCGTCGACATTGGAGACAAAGCGAAATACCAGGCTGCGGTCGCTGTAGTACTTGAGCGCCTCATAGGCCATCACCGGGCCAAGATCGGAGCCGCCGATGCCGATGTTGATGATATTGCGGATGCGCTTGCCGGTATGGCCCTTCCACTCCCCGCTGCGGATGCGGTCGGAGAAGGCCCATTTTGTCGAGCACGGCGTGGACGCCGGGACTACATCTTCCCCATCGACAAAGATGGCCTCGCCTTTGGGCGCGCGCAGGGCGACGTGCAGTACCGCCCGCTTCTCGGTGATGTTGATCTTGTCCCCGTGAAACATGGCGTCGATGCGGTCACGCAGGCCAGACTCCTGGGCGAGCTGGAGCAGGAGCTTGCGCGTCTCCTCGGTGATGCGGTTCTTGGAATAGTCGAGGAAAAGACCGGCGGCCTCGATGGTGAACCGGGAGGCGGTTCAGGATCGTCGGCAAATAATGAGCGCAGAGTACATTGCGAAGCTTTTCGTAATGGGATTCGAGGGTTTTCCAGGCTGCTCGTTGGGTGAGGGGCTGAACCTTTACTGCGGTTGCCATTGCTTTACTCCGTTTCGCTGATGAGTACTCTTAGGCTTGATGCCCCAGGAGCACTTGGGATCTTCTCATCATGAGATTCGACTGGGGGGGGCTGGAGGAGATGAGGCGGGCTCGCGGCGGGCGATTAAAATAGGGAGAATTTCGGGCATCTGACAGTCGTTACGACCGAGACGGAACTGCAGGTCCCTCGGCTGCGACGGGATGACAAAATTGAGGATGGCTGCTTACCGGAAGATTCGTTATTGGGACAGACGGAGCCGCAGGTTAGCCGCAGTGGAATCCCCATCTCGCGAAAAACGAGCGAGATGGGGCACCCCGAAGGGTTCCTGGGCAAATCCGGAGCCGGCTTTGGCCTAGCAGGCTGGTCAATGTCGCAAAAGCTGTTGTGGGCTTCCTTCCTACGGGATCTTCCCGAGAGACAGAAATCCCTAGGCGGCATTAGGGCGCCAGGGCCGCCAGGGAGTCCTTGATGGTGGGGGTTTCACCGGCGGCAATGGCGTGACGCCGGAGGCTGATGGAACTTCGAAAGGACGTCGTTTGCCTTGGCTAAGGCCTGGATCCGCCGCGCGTAGGCCTCGAGCTTTGCTCCGGGAATCGCGAAAACAGCCACGTCGTCGGTAAGTATGTCCAGATAAGCCCGCGCTCCGCAACAGCCCAGGCTCAACGCCGCACGGCCGGTATTCATGACCTGGGGAACGACGGCGCATGCCGGCCTGCCCATGGCCGGGGCATTCTGGTTTTCCACCTGCCCGGTCGCTTCCGAGAGGATGAGGGTTTGATTCGCATTTACGAACAGAAGCACTACGTCCGGGGGAAGCGGAGTTCCGCCAAAGGCGAGTACACGACATGTTTGGGCCGCGATCCCAGAACCGGAATCAACGCCAGGTCTGCCGGTGTCACGTAGTCAAGCTCACCGAAGACTCCGAGAGCATCCATCAGGTCGGCCTGCTGCGCCGGCGAGGTCTGAAGATTGTGAGTGTAGACGCCAATGGCGCAGAGGCTGTGGTCGGAAGCGGAAGTCGCAAAGGCGCGCTGGCGCCGTCTTGCCAGAACCTGCAGCCTGCGGGAACACGGCCGGCATGACTTTCCAAGCCGGCAGGAACAGCATCGGTGAAGCAAATGGCTACGGGCGACTGTTGTAAATCCAGAGCAGCTCGGTGAGCAATCTCCGCAATTGCCGGGTAGTTGTTCATTCGCCCCTCCACGCGGAAGCCCATCTCGGCGCTGGATGCGACGAGCGCTGCTTCGGTGACCAGCTGGGGATCGAAAGACGATGGTGGTACTTCGCATCCTGGTAATTGGATTCGCCTCCACGACGCCCTTTTGCGCTCCAGCATCACGTCCAACCCGACGGCGCAGGTGATGCAGCTAAAGCCCTGGATGCGCCAGGTGACGGTCTTGTTTCTCGGCCGCAGCCATGGCGCCGATGGCTGCCAGAGCCCGCCGGCACCTGCAAGGTGGCGAGTTGAATGAATTGCCTGCGAAACATTGTCTTTCTCCTTACCTGGCTGTTGCTGATGCCGGGTTCATATCTCCAGGCGGTCTGGATACTGGCTTTGTCGGAGAAGCGGGTGTCGGTGTACTCGCTGAATTCGATTTTCTTGTTCAAGACGCCGGTTTCTATCATCAGATCGCGCACCATATCGAAGTCCGCCTTGCGCGGGGCAAGCGGGCTATATGTGACCCGGTCCATCGGCTTGGTCAGCGCCCAGCGCAGCAGCGCGGGTTTCTGGTTGTAGTAGAAGCGGCCCACGAAATCGGCGGCGTCCTCGCGGTAGGGCTTGCCTTTATCCAGCCAGAGGCCGGAACGGGCGATACCGTCCACCAGGGTCTGCACGACATCGGGACGCTTGTCGATCAGGTCCTGGCGCACGACGAGAATGCAGGACATGTAGTCCGGCCAATATTCGCGGGCCTGAAAGAGCACGCGGCCAAAGCCGCCATTTCCGCTTGCGAGGGAAAGGGCTCGCCCATGACAAATGCATCGATGGCATCGGCGGCGAGCGCGCCGGAAACATCGGGCGGCGCCATCTCGACCATCTTGATGTCGCCGGGCTTGATGCCCAACACCTTCATGGCGCGAAACAGCAGCAGGCGCTCGTCGGAAAAGCGGCTGGGAATGGCGATGGTGCGGCCGCGCATGTCGGCGAAGGTCTTGACCGGGCCGTCCTTGCGGACCACGACCGCGCTGCCATAACGGTGCCCCAGGTATACGACCTTGATCGGAACCCCCTGGGAAACGAGAGCAATCGCCAGGGGCGCGACGATAAAGGCCGCCTGCACTTTGTTCGAGATCAGCGCTTCCTTGATCTCCGGAAAGCCCTGGAACATACGGGGCAGGAAGATCTCGCCCGACAGAGAATATTGGAGATGTAGTCGGTCACCGGGCAAGTGAGCTGGCAGGTGACGGGGAGGTAGGCAACCGTGATTTTTCGTTGCTCGAGCGGGCGATAGTCGTTCAGAACCGCGGCCCAATTCACGTTCAGCCACGCATGCAGGCCGGTGATCAACACCAGCCAGCCGAAGACGCACGAGCAGCGATCTTGCTCTTAAGACTCATCGCGAAACCCCCAGCGAACGGATTTGATTTTTTCCAGCCGGCGGAAGCCGGTATCGAGGACCAGGCCGATCAGGCCGATGATCAGCATGGCGGCCACCACCAGGTCGTAACGCTTGCCGGAATTGCGCGAATCGATCACCAGATAGCCCAGGCCGGAATCGACGGCGACCATCTCCGCGGCAACCACCACCAGCCAGGCGATGCCGAGGGCGATGCGCAAGCCGACGATGATTTTTGGCAGGGCCGCGGGAAAGACGACCCGGGTAAGCAGCCGGGCGGCCCGAGGCCGAAGTTGCGGCCGGCGAGGCGGAAGACCGAGGGCACGTTGGATACGCCATCGACGCAGGCCACGACGATGGGAAAGAAGGCGCCCAGAAAGATGAGGGAGATAGCCGCATGGTCGCCCACGCCGAGAAGGATGATGGCTACCGGAATCCAGGCGATGGGACTGATGGGCCGCAGAATCTGCATCACGCGGATTGACCACCTGGTTGGCCGCCGGATACCAGCCGAGGGTCAATCCAAGCGGGATGCCGAGGACCGCGCGGCGCCGAAGCCGATGGCGACGCGGCGCAGGGAATCGACGATGTCGCGCCACAGAACCTGCTTGTGGATCAGCTCAGCAATTCCCTTCTCCACATCGAGGGGCGAGGGAAAGACTTTGGTCGCCGTCCACAGCGACGGAGTAATGCCACAGGGCGAGAAAGAGCGCACTGGCCAGGAGCGGCCAGAAGAAGCGCTCCCACTTTTTGGGCTCGGCGAGCGAATTCATATCTTGTGGGCCAGACCGATCTGCTGGAAGATCCGTCGCGCAGTTCCAGGTAGCGCGCCGAACTGATGTCGCGCGGGATGCGGGATATCGATTTCACGATCTGCTGGATCGTGGCGGGGCGAGCACTATGACGACGACCGGTCGGCCAGCTGGACCGCCTCATCGATGTCGTGGGTCACAAAGATGATTGTCTTGCGTTCCGCCTGCCAGATGCGCAGCAGCTCACCGCGCATGACCAGCCGGGTGATGGAGTCGAGGGCGCCAAAGGGCTCATCGAGGAAGAGCATGTCCGGGTTGACGGCCAAGGCTCGCGCCACTTCGAGGCGCTGCTTCATGCCGCCGGAAAGCGCCGGCCGGATAAGCTTTTTCAAAGCCCTCGAGCCCAACCATCTTGATGTAGTGGGCGACGCGCTGCCGCCGTTCCGAGCGGTCAGGTGGAACAGCCCGAAGGCGATATTGCCCTCGACGGTGAGCCAGGGAAAGACGCCCCGCTCCTGGAAGACAAAAATGCGGCGAGGATCGGGCCCGTGCACCAGCTTGACCATCGATCTTGATTTCTCCGCTGGTCGGAGAGAGGAAGCCGGCCATGGCGCTGAGCAGGGTGGATTTGCCGCAACCTGAGGGCCCGAGCAGGCAAACGAACTCACCCTCGGTGACTTCGAGGTTGATGTCTTCGAGCACGGGGGTGCTCTTGCCATCGCGGGTGAAGACCATGTGGACATGGTCGGCCTGTAACTTCGACTTTCTCCAATTAATCCTCCGATAGCTCCAGCGAAGCGACTTTACCTGCTGCAGGGATCGCATCCCCATGTCCAGCAGCAAGCCGATGATGCCGATGATGACCATTCCGGCGACTACCAGGTCGTAGCGGTTGCCGGCGTTGCGCGCATCCACAATCAGAAAGCCGAGGCCGGAATTCACCGCGATCATCTCCGCCGCGACCACCACCAGCCACCGACCCCAAGGTGATCCGCATGCCGACGATCAGTTGTGGAATCACGGCGGGAAAGAGAACGCGAGAGACCAGGCGCCGGCCTCAGACCGAAATTGCGGCCGGCATTGAGATACACCGCCGGGATTTGTGCACGGCGTTGATGGCGGTGAGGAGCAAGGGGAAGAAACAGCCAGGAAAATGAGGAAGATGGCGGAAGATCGCCGACGCCGAACCAGAGAATGGCGATCGGAATCCAGGCCAGCGGCGAAATGGGACGAAGGATCTGTATCAGGGGATTGAATGCCATCTCCGCTCGCGGTTCCAGCCGATGACGAGCCCCAGGGGGACGGCCAGAACGACGGCAGGAGAAAGCCCCAGGTCACGCGGAAGAGCGAGGCGACCACATACTTGAACAGCAGGCCGTGCGCAAGAGATCGCCGATGCCTTCAACGACCCCCCAAGGCGTTGGCAAGAGATGAATGGGGTGGCGGGTAACCGCAAATTGCCACAGAAGCAGCAGGACTGCGATGAGCACGATGGGGCGAAGACGGACTGTCAAGCCTTTCGACCTCTTTCCTTCCCTGGATCTGTCCCGTATTCGCAATCGGATTCTAACGCCATTACACGGTGACTCCACCTCGATCGAAAGGTGGAGGTGTACGCCCACCTTAACGATGCCTGACGAACGCCTCACACACGGTCAGTATGCTGGCACGCGTAAGTTGCGCGAAAGGATCGAAGTCATTCAGCACGACAGCCACTCACGATCAGCCAGAGTCGCCCGGGTGCAGCCGCCGATTGATGTGACTGTCATTGGCGGCGGCCTGGCGGGCAGGGCTGCGGCGATTCATCTGGCTCGAAGGCGGGATTGCGGGTCCTTTGCATCGAGGCCTGGTTTGGATCGATACCGATTCGGTTGGGGAGTCGCTGGACTGGTCTGCACCCGGCTTGTTGGATGATTTTGGGCCTTACCATGGAACAGCTCATCGACGGAGAAAATAGCGACTTACAAGCGCCATGTCACCCTGAAACTGGGCGACGGGTGCGACCGCAGCTATGTCCCGGGTGAGTGGTTGGGGCGGCCACCGTTCAATGTAGAACTGCGCACCCTGCATGTAGACCGGAGTCAACTGAATCGGCGACTGCGAGAAATCGTTGTCAGCCAGCGGAGTCACTTTTCTGCAGGATCGAGTCGTCGCGGTGGAAACGAACGGGCAGACGGGTGACGGCGGTGAGCACCCAGCATGGCAATAGAATTTCCTCCCCCTGGTTTATCGACGCTTCGGGCTCGGCGGCAAGCTTGTTTGCGCGGGCATTCCATCTGCCAGCGTATGAGTCCGGTCCGCGCAAAGTAGCTATCTGGGGGTATTTCCCGATTACCACGCCGAGTCGAAGGGACGACGCTCTACGCTGACGGAGCGAAGCCACCCTACATGGAATGGGTGTGGGAAATTCCAATCAACCCCAACACCATCAGCGTGGGATATGTCGCCACGGCGAAACGATCAAGGCCGCACGTCAACAGGGGCAAACCGTAGAAGAGATCTTCCGCGAGAAGCTAGGCCGGTTTCCCCGTTTTGAATTTCTGTTGCAGGCTGTGCCGGCAATTACTCCTTCGGTCACATCGTTCATTTGCCGCATGTATGGCCGGGTCGCCGGACCGAACTGGCTGATCGCTGGAGAACCCGCGGCCATGGTGGATCCGATGACGGCAAACGGAGTTACCGCCGCACTGAGACATGCCTCGGAAGCATCTCACCTGCTGATTAAGTCTCGTCACCGAAAGAGCATCCCATGGTTGGCGGCAGCCATGTATAGCCCACGGATTTTAGACTGGCGAATGTTCTTCAATCGTGGGATCGAGAGGGTGATTTACGAGTCGCCGATCAGGAATCACATCGGGGTCTTGAAAGCCGGCGATGTGTATACGGTGCCGGCGTGGAGCCTTAACGCTATCTATTCCCGTCTCCGGCCGCGCGGGGTATTGAAGACACTGCTGTTCGGCCGTCTGCTGAATCTCTCACGAACTGGGACGTTTCTGTTTTACCGATTTTGCAAATGGCAGCAACCCTCTCGCTTTCCACAGCCTCGTTGCCTATGCCTCTTCCCTGAAGCTGCGTATCCCCGGGCGGCTGCCCGACCATCTCCACCCAGGGTTGAGATAAATCCCACTCCGGGGTGGTTGACCACTGGCGTTGATTCATTGATGCTTGCGCCACCGATGTTTGTAAATCCGACAGAGATCCTGTCCCTGACCCTGGAATGCCCGGGTTCGGGCACAGCCTTGCGCTCGCTCACCCGTATTGTGCATAAACGATATGCCGTTCAAGTCCGCGTCGTTTTCAAGGCGAAATCTTCTACATAAAAGTTGAGAAATCAATTGCCGTAAAAATTCGGCAACCACTTAGGAGGTAGGTGTGCGTCGTTCTATATACTTTTTGATCTTGTTATCAAGCGCGGTTACTTTGCGCGGCCAGACACCGCAATCGGCACCCAGCGGGCACCCCGTGCATTTCTTTGTATATGAACGAGGCCGCGGACTGGGATGGCACCGGTTCAAGGCCCCTCCAGACAACATCTACGGCTACGGCGAATCACTGTTGCGTTTTGGGCTTTCACAGACCATAGACCGCTGGGACTGGAAGGTCGAGATCACGCAAGGAACGATTATTGATGCTCCCAACACCGCCGTCAGTGCATCGACTGCCCAGGGTCAGCTAGGCCTGGGCGCCAGCTATTACGTCAGCGGCGGCAACAATTCTTATCCCGCGGCCGCGTTTCTTAAGCAGGGATACGTTCGTTATGGCTTCGACAACGATAAGAATATTCGTATCGGACGCTTTGAGTTTTTCGATGGACTGGAGACGAAACCAAAGAATCCGACCCTTGCCTGGCTGCAGCCCAACCGGGTGGGGCAGCGGCTGGTGAGCAACTTTGGCTTTACCAACGCGCAGCGTAGTTTCGATGGAATCGATGCTCACTACGGCCAGGGCTCGTGGGATATAACCGCAATGGCTGCACGCTCTGACCAGGGCGTCTTCAACATGAACGGCAATCCTGAATTGAACGTGGATTTGCAGTACCTTGCCTATACAAAATCCGACTGGCAAAACCGCTTCGTTTGGCGGTGTGTTTTGCAATCGGCTATCACGACGGCCGCACAGGAATTACCAAGACAGACAACCGTCCCCTGGCGGTGCGGCAGGCAGACCATCAAAATATTCGTGTCGGCACCTACGGTGGGAACTTCATGACCGCCATTCCCGCCGGCCCCGGACAATTCGATTTCGTAGGCTGGGGAGCGTTACAAAACGGCCAGTGGGGAGAACAGGACCAGCGCGCGGGCGCTGCCGATATCGAGGGAGGCTATCAGCTTCTGCACGTGGCCAGCACACCGTGGCTGCGCGGCGGTTGGTGGCGTAGCAGCGGAGACAACAATGCCTCAGATAACAAGCACGGCACTTTCTTTGAGCTTTTGCCCACCCCACGCGTCTATGCGCGCATCCCTTTCTACAATCTGATGAACCTCAAGGACGAATTTGTACAGATTATCGATCGTCCAACGCCCAAGTGGGAACTGCGCAGCGACCTGCACTGGCTGCAGCTTACTTCAGGTAAAGACCTCTGGTATCAGGGTGGCGGGGCATTCGATAACAAGGTCTTCGGAATGACGGGACGGCCCAGCGGGGGATTTACCTCTTTCGCCAGCGCTGCCGATATCAGTTCAGACTGGCACGCCACGCCTCATCTGGACGTCAGACGGTATTATTCTTACGTGTGGGGTAAGAGCGTGCCGGTAGCGTCTATCCGCAAGGCCGCAATGCCCAGCTTGCTTTTCTCGAGTTGGTTTTCCACTGGGACAAGCCGCTCAAACACTGAGCGCTCCAGGTCGGACCGTGGTTGATTGCGCTATCCTTGACCAAGGGAAGCTGGACAGTCGAGGACGCGATGCAGCAGCAGTACATTGAGCGCGTAGTCGATCTTACGGAGCCGGAAGCGAACCAACTCTATCGCCTCTCGGTCGAGGAGGCGAGAGAGATTGTGCTGAACGGATCTGCGGAGGAAGTTGGCCGCATTGCGGGCTCGTTCGCGCTGGTGGCGCGCGCAGGCAAGACGGTGAAGATGGCGCGCTCGCTGGATCGTCCTATGCGCTACTTTCTCGCCAAGCGGCAGGCGGGGCCGGTGCTGATTGTCGCGGCGCGCATCGATGCAATCTACAACTGGCTCAAGACCGAGGGACTGGAGGCGCAGTTCCACCCCAGCTATACGAGAATGGTTCCCGCCCATTACGTGGTTGCTCTGCAGCTGATTGGTTGCCCCGATCCCGACCCGGTCTACACTCGTTTCTTTACGCCTGCACAAGGAGCGTTGACCACTGACCTGGACCAGATTGGGACAGCCTACATGGGCGCACTTGCAGACGAAATAGCGCAGTGGCTGCAATGCGTGCCAGACCATGAGCCGATGGGCGTGTGCTTTTCTGGCGGGATCGACAGCGGCAGCGTCTTCCTCACCACCTACCATGTGATGCGCAAGCTGGGCATGAACCCCTCGCGCCTGAAAGCTTTTGTGCTCGACATAGGCGATGGCCCGGATGTGGACCAGGCGCGCGTTTTCTGGATGCGCTTGGCCTTGGGCTTATTCCTTGAGACGGTGGCGGCGGATGCATCTTCGCTCGATGTGGACGAGACGATCCGCGTGGTCGAAGACTACAAAGCGCTCGATGTGCAGTCGGCAACCATGGCGATGGCGTTATGCCGTGGGCTGCGCGCACGTTATCCCGACCTGGCGCTACCTGATCGATGGCGACGGCGGCGATGAGAACCTCAAAGATTATCCTATCGAGCAGAATCCGGAGCTCACGATCCGCAGCGTCATCAACAACCCGATGCTCTACCAGGAAGGTTGGGGCGTGGGAAAAATTAAACACTCCTTGACTTACAGTGGAGGGCTTAGCCGCTCTTACAGCAGGACCTACGCGCCGGCCCACCACTTCGGGTTTCAGCGGCTTCAGCCCTTTCACGCAGCCTGCGGTGATCGCGGTTGCGGAAGGCATTCCGTTCATCACTTTGACGGACTACGATGTGGAACGGCTGTATCAGCTGAAGGGAGACATCGTGGCGCGCGGAGTCAAGGCAGTTACGGGTTTGGATATGCCGGTGTTCCCAAAGCGGCGCTTTCAGCACGGCGCGGTTTCCGAGACCACGATGCTCTCCCGGCTTCCGTTTCGCGAGGCTGAGTATCGCCAGAAATTTCTGTCCCTGTATTCATGAACAGTGTTGCCATCCGGTACCAGAAGGCGGCGGAACGGGATGCATGGATACTCAGCCGCCGCCCGGCGCGCGAGAAACTCGATCCCTATCTCCCTTATGAGTATTTCGTAGAAGAAGAGTGCGCAGCCAGCGGAGACATCGAAACGGTAGCCACTTTGTTCCTCACCAATCGGGAGTGTCCGTTTCGCTGTTTGATGTGCGACCTTTGGCGCAACACGCTCACCGAAACAGTCCCGGTGGGAGCCATCCCTGCGCAGATTGACTACGCGCTTGGCGCGCTTCCTCCGGCGCGCCAGCTCAAGCTCTACAACAGCGGCAGCTTTTTCGATCGCCAGGCGATTCCACCGCAGGACTACGCCGCCATCGCACAGCGCGCGAATCGCTTCGAGAGATTGATCGTGGAGAATCATCCTGCGCTGGTGGGCGATGCGTGCCTGCAATTCCGCGACTTGCTCAGCGGCACGCTGGAGATCGCGATGGGCCTGGAGACAGTGCATCCGCACGCTCTCGCCGGCCTTAACAAGCGCATGACCCTCGATCAGTTCTCGATGGCGGCGAAGTTTCTGCGGCGCAATGGGATCGATCTTCGGGTCTTTATCCTGGTGCAGCCTCCTTTTATGACGCCGGCGGAGGCGCTGCCGTGGGCGGAGCGTTCTTTGGATTTCGCCATGGAACAGGCGCCACGGCCGCAACCCTGATCCCAACACGTGGAGGCAACGGAGCCATGGAAACGCTCGTGGCTAACGGTCAATTTGCACCTCCCGCTCTGCACATACTGGAGTCGGCGATGGAGTTCGGTTTGCGGCTCAAGGCGGGTAGAGTGTTTGCGGATCTTTGGGGTCTGACTGCGTTGTGCGCGGAGTGTCACGCGCAACGCACGACCCGGTTGCGGAAAATGAATCTGCACCAGGTCGTGCTCGATAGGATTTCTGTGCCCGTTGCGGTGGCGTGAGTTGACACGCAAATTCGACCTCGCCATTGTGGGCGCCGGGTTCGGCGGCAGCCTGATGGCGATGATTGCGCATCAGCTAGGCCTTTCGGTTGTCCTGCTGGAACGGGGCCGGCATCCTCGCATGGCGATCGGTGAATCGACTACTCCGCTCAGCAATCTGTTGCTGGAGAAGCTCAGTGCGACCTATGATCTGCCGCGACTGGCGCCGTTAGCGAAATGGGGTAGCTGGCAACATGCCTATCCACAAATCGCGTGCGGGCTCAAGCGCGGGTTTACGTTCTTCCACGAGCACGGAGGACAGTTGCTGGTTGCTGCGAGCCCGCATGATGAGATCGCCGACACACATTGGTACCGGGCGGATGTGGATTATTTTCTGGTGCGAGAGGCACAGAGCTTGGTGTCGACTATCGGGACCACGTTCGGATCGAGATGCTGGATTTTGGAGAAGATGCTGCGATCCTCGCCGGCGTCGCAGGGGAGGAGCCCTTTCTGCTACTCGCGGCTTCTGATCGACGCTACCGGACCGCGGGGTTTTCTGCATCGTACTTTGCAGCTTGGAAGAGTCTACGCTGCCAGGAATGCCGGCCACGGAGAGTCTCTATTGCCACTTCACTGGCGTGGCCGCGCAGAGAACGCGGGAGAGATTCCGCCGTATCCGGTCGACGATGCTGCTGTGCATCACGTGTTTGATGGCGGATGGGTTTGGGTGCTGCGATTCAATAATGGAGTTACCAGCGCGGGTGTCGCCGCCACCCGGCGGTGGCCGAGGAACTGGCGCTCAGCGAGGGTGAACGTGCATGGCAACGGGTGCTGGAGCGGCTGCCGGTGCTGCAGTCACAATTCAAGACGGCGGT
This sequence comes from uncultured Acidobacteriaceae bacterium, assembly GCA_963840675.1. Lineage (GTDB taxonomy): Bacteria > Acidobacteriota > Terriglobia > Terriglobales > Acidobacteriaceae > PALSA-350. The sequence goes on along the minus strand of CAWJAB010000033.1, from coordinate 15,367 downwards.
GGCATGCCAGCCGTTCCGGTATATGCCTCAAGTCGAGTTTTCGCAGTCGTACGATTGTGGGCGAACGATGGGCGATGTTGCCTTCGGCGGCTGGTTTTGTTGATCCGCTGCTTTCGACGGGCTTTGCTCTTACGCTTATGGGGATTGAGAGGCTTGCTCTGATTCCGCGGCATGGATCCGGCTCAGTTGGCCGGCAGCTACAAGAGTACGCGGAAGCAAACGGAAAGCGAATTGCTAGCTGCCAGCCGGTTGATTGGCGCGCTGTATGCGAGCATGGGCAACTTTGCAGCGTTTACCGCCGTATCGCTTTTGTATTTTGCAGCGGTCAGTTTTTCTGAGACTGCGTACCGGTTGGGTAAGCCAGAATTGGCGCGGGGATTTCTGTTGCATCGAGCATCCGGCAGTTCGGACCTGCGTCGCGGGGGCTGCTGGAGCGGGCTAAGCGCTTGGCGGCAAGCGGGCGTTTGCGGGAGATGTTCTGCGTCTGATCGAGCCGTTTAATTTGGGCGGGTTCGGTGATCCAGCGCGAAATAATTGGTATCCGGTTCGGGCGCGAGGACTTGCTGGATGCGGCGTCTAAGCTTGGAGTGGCAGCCGGGAAGAGATTATCGCCATGCTTGATAGGTCGGGGTTCTTTGCGTATTGTAGAACCCGTTGACTCTGAGTTGGCTCCGGCAGGGATGAGCAATTCAAGGGTGAGCGACGTTCACGTGCCCCACTCAAGCCAAAAGCAGCTTGAATCGCGGCCACCCGCCGATGCGCTTACGAGAGGGCTTTGCCGGCGCAAGGGGTTGAAATTGGATGACGTGGGTTGCCACGATGCCTTTTCCTTCCTGGACAGTGATGGATTGGTTTGGTTTAGGTTTGGGATTGTTTCTTTTTGGCCGCTGGGCCATACGATGGTGAGCTTCATTTTTCTGTTCTGGATCAGGCTTGCCCAAACCGAAGGTTACCGGCAACTCACTTTGCGACAAATAGCCGGAACCTGACTTCACCATACGCAGCAGTCGAACGTTGCTGTCGACCTGCAGCGTAAGCTTAGCGCCGATGCCGTCCCTGTTGGAACGCGTGCCGATGAGTTTCACCCGCAACAGATCGTTCTGATTGCCGTTTTCGTTGCGCAGCAATCGGGCCGGCCCGTTGGCCTCGGTGATTACCAGGTCCAGGTCTCCGTCGTTGTCGAAATCGCCGTAGGCCGCGCCACGGCCGACGATAGGCCGCTGCAGCGCGGGACCTAATTTCGTCGACATGTTTTCAAAGAGACCCTTTCCCTGGTTACGAAAAAGCAACGCAGGCTCCGCATACTTAAGATGCGGCTGGGTCACGCTGATGTCGTCGGCTACATGGCCGTTCACCGCCAGCAGGTCGAGCAGGCCGTCCAGATCGTAGTCAAAGAAAAAAGTGCTGAAGGTGAGCGACTGCAACGACCAACGGTCCACCCCCGTCGTTTCGGAGGCAGAGGTGTACAAACCCGAGCCGTCGGTGTGGTACAGCGCCATGCCCTCGTTGGTGAAGTTGCCAATCACCAAGCCAGGATGGCCGGAGTTTTCATAGTCACCGTTATCCACTCCCATACCCGCCCGGGTGGCGCCTGCATCACTGTAGGCGACACCGGCCTGAACGCCGACATCAGTGAAAGTGCCGTTATGGTTGTTGCGATAGAGCTTGTTTGGCTGGGTGTCATTGGTTACCAGCAAATCAAGCCAGCCATCGTTGTCGTAGTCAAGCAGAGCGATGCCAAGAGACTTGCTGGTGGCATCGAATAACCCGGCGCGCTTGGTCACGTCCTCAAAGGTTCCATTGCCGCGATTGTGGTAGAGCCGTCGCGCTCTCACCCTTGTAGACCTGGGGCGTGCAATAGGACTTGTTCTTGGTGTCCAGTGAGCAAAATTGATCTTTCTCCGACCGACCACTCCACGTAATGGGCCACGAACAAGTCGAGCTTGCCGTCGTTGTCGTAGTCGAACCAAACGGCGCCGCTGGCAAACCCGCTGCCGCCTACTCCCGCCCGCGCCGTCACATCGGCGAATTGTCCGTTGCCAAGATTTCGGAATAGATGGCTGGAACCGACGGCGGTGATGTAGATGTCGTCCTTGCCGTCGTTGTCGTAGTCTCCGACGGCACAGCCCATGCCATACATTTCAACCGCAAGCCCGGCCTGCTGGGTGCGGTCGGTAAAGGTTCCATTGCCATTGTTGTGGTAGAGAGCGGGATACGACTTCGATGTGCCATGGCCGGGCCAATCCATCGAGTTCACGAACAGGATGTCCTGCGCAGCCGTCGTTATCGTAGTCCAGGACACACACCCCGCTGCCCATCGTCTCGGGAAGGTATTTCTTGCCAAAAGCACCGCTATGGTGACGAAAGGAAATGCCGGAAGCAGCGGTCGCATCGACGAAACGAATCGGCCCCGAAGGCCGCTGGGCCTGCGCCGATGAGCGATGGGGTAAGCAGGCAAAACGCAACGCAGCGCAGCAGACATTTCAGGCATGCGCGACCAGCAGGCGAGCACGGCGGGAGTCCATCCACATTTCCAGCAGCATGGCCGTGGGCCCAACCAGAAAGAGGGCATAGAACGGGGCATAGACCACCTGGTGGAGGCGCAGCACCATCTCGACCGCAGCCACAGCAAACACCACCATGCATTGGCCGGTCTTCGAACGCACCGTCGTCTTGGGATCGGTAATCATGAAGAAGATAAACAGCTGATACATCGGCCCAGTGATGGGAGAGATTTCCGACCGCCACGGATCGCCGGTGATCCAGCTGCGAAGCAACGCGAACGCTAAGAATGAGACCACATAGGTCGCGCTGATGTGAAAACGCCGCAGACGCCAGATGATCGCCGAGCCCAACGTCCAGATCACGATCATCGGCCAGACAAAATTTCCCCACTGGATGCTCAACCCCGCCACCGTGCCGGAAGCGAGAACAAACATCGCCGACGATGCCAAAGTTCGATGGGTTCCAGATATGGCGGTCGTGAACGCGCAGCACGTACTTCGACGTAATCGAAATCAGCGCGCACAGAGCATAGGGCCAGAAGGCGGGCGACCGCAGCAGGATGCCCACGCTGATGCCGGTGATGTAAGCGCTCGACAGGTTGGGCCACTTGCCCAAGTAAATACGCGACAGAACCAGCTCGGCCACGAGGCTGGTGACAATCGCCAGCAGGGTCCGGGTGTAGCTCTCGAGGATGCCGTACGAGAGCTGGCCCACCAGCAGAATGCAGGTGATCAGCAGCGGGGAGAGATAGCGATTGGCTGGGCTGAAGAATCGCTTCCAGCGCGACGATCTTCGCCGGTTGCGCGTGTCTGGATAAGAACCTGGTGACTCATTCGCGCCTCCTTGACATTGTAGAGCTTTCCGGGGGCCAGGTTATCGATTGTCTGCACTTTGCCCGACGGCCAACGGATGACTGCCTTCTCGATCTGCGGATTCTGTCCCAAGCCCGAAATGCAGCCGGCGGTCGTTCTGCGCGGCAAATCCGCTTCCGCCAGAAACCTGCTGCACCTGCTGCTGGCCGTTCCAATAAAGAGTGACCTGGGCGCCGATCGCACTGCGATTGCTCTTCGTGCCCTCAAGCGCAAACTCAACCCAGTCGTTTCCTGGCTTCACCGTGTTCTTGTAAATCAACAACGGGCCGCGTTGGTTGGCCACCACCACATCGAGTACCCCGCGATTCCACAGATCCGCCATCACCACCGAGCGCCCATCATAGGTATCGGTCGCTCCCACCGCCTGGGCTACATCCACAAATTTGGCCGCGCCATCGTTGATCCAAACTTTCTTTTGCTGATACCCCGATAAGCTGCGGCCATTGAAAGCGGGCCAATCTGCTGCATCGCCGATGATCTTGCTGTTGCCGCCTGCCACCCTGGAGAAGTCGTACCAATAACTCTTCGTCCGGCTGAGGGAGATATATCCGTTGGTGAGGTAGAGGTCGAGATAGCCATCGTTGTTCAGGTCGCCGAACTGCGCACCAAAACTCCACCCGCCCAGTTCCACACCCATATCCCGCGCCAGGTTTTCATACTTCAGACTGGCCTCACCCTCCCGGGGCACCCAGAGATTATTGCCCTGAATCAGCACCCCCTCTTCGGAGATATTCGAGACATAGATGGCGTACTTACCCTGATTCAGGATGTCCCCGTAAGCAACGTTCATGCCGCTCTTGGGCGCGAACCCCACGCCTGTCGCCTGGCCTGCCTCGTGAAAATGTCCTCCATCATTCAGGAACAACTCGGAGACGCCATAATCGTTGGCGATGAACAGATCGGGATGGCCGGTGCCGCGCAAGTCCGCGGCCGAAGCGGCCAGCGCCCAGCGGTTGCTCTGGATCCCTACCTTTTCGCTGACCTCTTCAAACCTGCCATTGCCCAGATTGTGAAACAAGAACTTTCGGCCGCCGTTTTTCGCGTACTCAAAACTCTCCGGCATCATGCGCGTGTTCGCCAAATGCCATAGATCCAGCTTCTCGGGGTAGTACCCGCCGACAAACAAGTCGAGCAGTCCATCCCCGTCGTAGTCAAACCAGACCGCGGTATTCGCGTTGATCCACGGGGGCAAACCCGCCGCCTCAGTGACCCGGGTAAAGCCACGGCCATGGTCGTTATGAAAGAGCTCAGGCTTTCCCCACTTGATCAGGAACAAGTCTTCGTAACCGTCATTGTCATAGTCGCCCCAGACCGCTCCCATGGAGACGCCGGTTCCTTCCCGGTTCACATCGGCGATGCCCATCTGCCCGGCAACATCCTGGAAGGTGCCATCGTGCATATTGCGATACAGAGAATTCAGGCTGCCGGTTTTGCTGTTGGTAACGTAAAGATCGGGCCAGCCATCCCGATCGAAATCGACGATGGAGACGGAGGCGCCCATCGACGCGACCTCGGGCATAATGCCCTCCAGCTTGGCGTCCAACGTCGGCGCCTGGTGGACGAAGTGCACTCCGGCCTGCTGCGACACCTCCTGCAGATGGAAGCCGTATCGCGCCAAGGCCTGGCTCTCGTCCAGCTTCGCCTGGGCTTCTTCCTGCCGTGCAGATACCTGCTTGATGACGGCCGGGGTGGCTAACATCGCCACAAACAAAATGGCCACGAAGACTCTTACGCCGATGCTCGCCTTCATTGCGCGGCCCCGATCCTGAGCGCCTGATCCACGGGCTCAGCGGTCACATAACGCGTGTGGTAGTTCTGCCAATCTTCGGGATGATGGCGGTACACCCACTCATCTTCGAGATTGCCCGGAGCTTGGTTGTACTCGTCCTTCGCGTGGTAGGGCAACGGTTGCACGGTGCGGGAGAAAGTTGAGTTGTAGTCTCCGTCCTTAATCCACCCGTCGCCGGCGATCACATAATCGCGCACCCATCCTGCGGGGGGCGGAGGCTGCTCGGCAAAGTGCAAGGTAATCTCGTCGCCGGCATTCATGATTACGTAGCGGTCATCGATGCCTGCCAGCAGCTCGCGGACATCGCCATAGCGGGTGTAGTAACCCTCAAGATCGCGCCAGATCTGCTTGCTGGCGGCGATCTGGTTGTAGTCGGGCAGCTCAGGAGAACCAGGCGTTCGCCTGGTGGACCACCGAATATCCCCGGTAGTGAAGATCTGCCAACGACGGATCCAGGCGCGTGACCTTGAGCCTGGCGTCGGGCAGGCCCTGCGCCCACTCGATGGAATCCCAATAGACCTCGAGGTTGGTTCGCAGGCGCAGCTTGCGCGGGGTGCCGGGCAGAAAGACATTTTCCAGGTTGATGAGGCAGGTCTTCTTCCGGCCTGCCGGGAAGCCCAAGTTTGCCTGGGCGGTACGCCATCCGCCGTGCCCGTCGGGGACCTCAAGGCTGAGAGCATGCGCCTTCTGGTGATGTCCCTGGCTGATGGCGACGTTTACCGAGGAGTCTGTGGGATGCACCCATCCCTTGGCAATCAGCCAGAGAGGGCCGCTCGGCGGGACATCGTCGCCCAGATCTACTTCGACAAAGTGATCGCGGGTGAGCCCCTGATATTGCCCGCGACCGAAGGTATCCAGGTACTTGCCGTCGAGCTTGCTGACGATCCCGGTTACGTCGGCGCCCTGATCATCGATCGCCCTGGCGATAGGATGCGGAGGCGCGACGGCGGTGATTGCCAGCTTGACGGGTGGAACCACAAACCGCTCGTCGGTGAAAATCTCGGTGCCGGCCGGATGGTCGACCACCATCAATTTGAGGGAGTCGTAGTAGTAGGTCTCCCACAGCTCACCGGTGAGCCTCAGATCGTAGTAGCCATCGTGCGGCACAAGCTGATCGCGGCCAATCTTGTACCACTCTTCGGTGGCTGCGATGCGGGGCGAACCAACGGAATCGATTTGCAGGCCAATGGCGGATCCCCACGGCACCGCATCTTTCACGAAGCCAATCTGCTTGCCGTTCCAGGCAAACAGGAAGGGACACGAGCCCTTGAGACGCTGCTCGGTCAGCACCTCCTGATCTGCCTTCAAGGCAAACTCTGCGTTCTCCATGCCGTTGGGCCATAAGATTCTTACCACGTCGGTGCTACTCTGCTCGCCCAGGCCGAAGTGCAATTGCGGCGCGGTAATGGGCTGCTTCTGCACCAGTAGTCCTGCGCGAAGCTCCATCTCCCCGCCAATGCCGAAGGAGTTAATCCGCTGGTCGCCGGTAGCCTGCCGTGCTCGCGGCCGCAGAATCTGCCACTGATACTTTTTGCTGCCCTGGTTCAGGGCCTGCTGCGCCTGCCCGGCTGCAGAGAGCCCCAGCAGATCGAGCCTTCCGTCACCATTGACGTCCGCTATGTCAAACACCCGCGCGGGACCGACAGGCTGAGGCAACGCAGTGAATTTCTGCTGGCCGTTGCCCATCCACAACCAGGCGCCCGGAGAGTCCGCGGGATCGAGCGCGACGGGGGTAATCAACAGATCCATGGCCCCGTTGTTATCGAGATCCGCGGCACGCAGGCGCACTTCCCGGGCAAGATGGGGCGCGTTTCCCAGGGGGGCAATATTCCACTCCCCAGCCGCGCTACGGGTGATGGCTACCAATGCGCCTGTATCTTCCAGGAGCCACCAGGGCGAGGGTTCCGGCGGTCATCACATCGGCAACCGTCACCGCTTTCACATGGGGCAGATTGGCAGGGAGCGCAAGCTCGTGGAAGACGCCGCCTCTCTGGTTATGAAAGAAGTGCAGGCTGCCCGATCCATCGATCATGGCCGCATCAGGATTGCCGTCTGCATCAAGATCGACCCAGGCAAAGCCCCGCAGGCCAGAGATCCCGGCAAAGGGATGCATTTCGGCAAACGTTCCATCCCCGTTGTTTCGTAACACGACCGGCGCGCCTTGTGTTGCGCCAAGCAGAATGTCCATATCGCCATCAGCCTCGACATCGATGGCCCACGCGCCGGTGTAGCCGGCATTCAGCAATGGAGATGGCAGCTTGGTTTGCGCGGTCACATCGGTGAAAGAGGTTGGGCTCTCCTGGCGCAGGAAACGAACGCCCCTCTCGCCAGCGAACACCAGGTCCATTTTGAAGTCGTAATTGAAGTCAACCGGCAAGATCGACTCGGGCACCAGGGGCGCCGCACCGCCGGGAAAAGGCAATTCCGCCCCAGTCGCCAGTTTTACGGTGCGGCTGTTGGCCACGGTGACCACTGGGGCGCCGGCCCCGCTGAGCGGGATGGCTCCGATCCAGCTCCATGAATTCCCGTCGACTGGCGAAGGCGTGGTCTGGAAAGTTGATCGACACATCAGCAGGCGGAGGGGCAAAGGTGGGTGTGGGCAACAGCAGGAAGTGGCTGAAGGGCAAAGCTTCGCTTCCCGCGGCGGGTTGTATCACGGCGAGACTCTGGCGAAATTCGGGCACGCGCATCAATGAGTTGCGCAAGAACGCAATGCGAAGGGCGGCCGCCCGCGGATCGGGCGCAGCAGCAGCGGCCTGCAAAGCGGTCCACTGGGTTTGCACTTCCGGCGGCCAGCTTTGGGCGCGAGCGCTAAGCTGAGTCACCACGGAGTGCAGCGTCTGCGCCTCGCCGCGCTTCGCCGCCACGCGCCCAAGCTCAAGCAAAACCGCCGGATTGCCTGGCTGTTCCGCCAGGATCCTCTCCAGCAACTGCTGAAATTCGGCTTCACCATTGGCATCACCTTGCCGCTCAACCTCTTGCGCCAGCAGGTAGAGAGCGCGCAGGTTGTGGGGGTTGATCTCCACTGTTTTGCGGAGCTCGACGATAGCCTGCGAAGGATTCCCTCGTTTGCTCGCGAGCACACCCAACAGGTAGTGGATTTGATCGTTCCGGGGCGCCAGCTTCTGGGCACGACCCAGCCGCTGGGCCGCCACATCGAAGTTTCCCTGGCGCAGCGCAAGAACGCCCCAGTTCGCCCACCCTGCCGGCTCTCCTTCCGCCAGCTGCGTGGCCCGCTGGAGAGTGCTATCAGCGCGCACGTCGTCCCCCACCTGCAGCGCCGCCAGGCCCACGTAAAAGGCCGTAACTTCGTCCAAATAGCCCTGGGTCGCAGGCTTGGGCAGCCCCGAAGAATGGCATCCACTCAGCAGCAACAGGAGGGCAGCCGCAACCCAACACCAGGCGCCTTCGCGCCCCCGCCATCGACAGTTTTTGCTCCTCATACGGCCCTTTACCCGCCAGCAGATCTCCCCCGCTAGCTTACGTCACCGGCTCACCGGCAACCGGAGCCATCTGTTGCAGGACGAGAGTACCTGACCATCAGGCAGACGGTCATGGACCATAGGGTTGGCCTCAATCTCAACCTTTTGGTTGATTGGGTGAGCTGGCTATGCGGTCCAGCGCTTCATATTCAAAGCGTGGTTTCCACTCTCGTTGGTCACCCCCCTGTGGGCGATACCCGTAGCGCTTTCCAGGATCTGGACTTCTGCGCCGGAGAGCGCAGCCCCGCTATTCTCGGGTACGTTGCCCAACAGGGTGGCAGATACCGCTTCTCCCCAAGAATGTGGGCAAAGCAGCAAAATACACAACGTGAAGACAGCGCGCAGCATCCCTGGAGCGCGTTTTGGCGGCTCTTGAAACAAATCGCGTATTACAGCCCCCAATCAGAAACGCATTCAACCTACCACAGGGATAAAACGATCGGGGTTTTCGTTCGAGATCGGCGGTCAGCGTTTTGCGGGCGACATGCATCCGAAAGAAAGTGGAGGACACGATGCCCGTAAAACCAGCTGGCAAGAAGGATTCCCGGCACAATACGCAGAGCCGGCGCAAATGGTCAGCCGCTGTGACTACCGATTCCACGCATCCTCATGCTGGGCTATTCAATAAGGACGCGAGGACCATCGCCCGCGAGCTCGCGTCGAAGAAGGTCTCGCCCAAGGGACCTTCTTCAGGCATGCGCATGCTTACTTTTTACATTAACCGTGCGGGCAAAAACCTGCCCGCGACCAGGCTGAAGGTGCTGCAAGACGCCAAAAAACAATTGCATCAAGAAATCGAAGCGGGCAAAACTCAGAGGAACAAGGCCACCGTCAAACCAAGCTAGTTTCGTCTGGATTTTCTCGCCGCTGAGGCTAAACGTCGTGCCGGGTACGCAGGCCGCGAATAAGCAGCGGCATGATGAAGAGAATGGCCAGAACAGTGGTGAACATGCCGCCAACAACCACTCGGGCCAGAGGTTGTTGCGCCTGGGCGCCAATGCCGTTGGCGAAGGCGGCGGGACATAAGCCCAGGCCCGCAGCCATGCACGCCATGACCACCGGCCGCATTTCATCACTGCAACCTCTCTGCAGCCCGGCATCGAAGCCGTCTTCGTTTTGTGCGCGGCGGATGCCAGAGAGGAATACGACCGCCCCCAGGGTGGCAACCCCGGTGAGCGAAGTGAACCCCACCGCGGCTGAAATGCTGAACGGCGTGCCGGTGAGGAACAGTGCCAGGACTCCACCGATGGCTCCGAACGGTAAGGTGCCGAGCACGATGAGCGCATCTTTCCAGGTACGGAACTGAATGTAGAGCAGAATGAGGATCGCCACCAGGCTCACCGGGATGATGAAGGCAAGGCGGCGCTGTTCCTTGCGCAAGCTATCGAACTCACCGGCCCAGGTGTAGTTGTAGCCCGACGGCAGCTTTATTTTGTCGGCCAATTGCCGTTGCAGATCCTCGATGGTAGTGGCAAGATCGCGACCGCGCACGCTGAACTTGATGGGAATATAACGGCGGCCGTTCTCGCGATAGATCATGAATGCGCCATCGCGAGTCTCAACGTCGGCGATCTGGCCGATAGGGATTCGACTACCGTCCGCCGTGGACAGGAGGATACCCTGAATGGCATCGGGCCCATTGCGAAATCGTTCGGGGAAGCGGACGGTCAGATCGAACCTGCGGTCGCCTTCAATGACCTGGGTGACGGCTGCGCCGCCGACCGCGGCTTGAATAGTGGCATTGACATCGGCCGCTGCGAGACCATAGCGCGCAGCCTTGGCGCGGTCGATGCGAATGAGCAGGCTGGGCTGGCCGCCAACGCGAAAGACACCGACGTCGGCGACGCCTCTCACGGATTGCATGACCTGCGAGATCTGGTTGGCGAGATGCGACAGCGTGTCGAAATCATCGCCAAATAACTTGAGCGAGTTTTCCCCCTTGACGCCGGACATGGCTTCTTCCACGTTGTCCTGGATATTCTGGGAAAAGTTCAGGTCCATGCCTGGGATTTTGTGAGAGACGATGGTTCATCTCATCGATCAAGCCGTTCTTGGTCAAACCCGGCCGCCATTCACCGGGCGGCTTGAGCGCAACCGAGAGCTCGACGTCATTGAACGTTACAACATCGGTCCCATCGTCGGGGCGGCCCATTTGCGAGACGGTCTGCGTGACCTCAGGAGACCTGGCAATCTGCGCGCGGAGTTCGTCGGCAATGTTTGCCGCGGCCTCAAAAGAAATATCCTGCGGGAGGGTGGCACGGATCCACAGGTTCCCCTCTTCCAGGGGAGGCATGAACTCTCCCCCTACGAAGGTGAAGAGTACGCCGGCTGCAACCAGGCATGCCAGGGCCACGATCCACGTGACCCAGGGATGGGCGAGGACGCGGGGAAGGCGGTTGTCGTATCGGCGGCGGAGAAAACCTCCAAGATAGGTTTCGTGTTTCTCCTGCTTCACCTGGGCGGGAACGACCAGTTGAGCCAGCACCGGAGCGAAGATGAGCGAGAAAATGAGAGCGCCGGTCAGGGCAAACCCATAGGTCACCGACATGGGAGCGAAGATCTTGCCGGGAACACCCTGCATGGTGAACAGAGGAATGAATGCCACGAGAATGATGAAGGTGGCAAAGAGCACGGGTTTCGAGGCGTTGCTCGCGCCTTCGACGATGAGGTCGGTGTTGTTTTCGTCCGCAGTGCCGCGGGAAAGCTTGCGATAGATGCTTTCCAGCACGACGATCGAGGCATCCACGAGAATGCCAAAATCTATGGCGCCAATGGAGATCAGGTTGGCAGACTGCCCGGTGAGCACCATCATGGAAAAGGCGAAGAGAACCGCAAACGGGATGGTGACCGCGGCGATGAAGCTGATGCGCAAGTCGCCCAACATGGAGATCAACACCAGGGTCACCAGAAACAGGCCGGTGAAGACAACATGGCGGACAGTGCGGGTGGTGGTGTTGATGAGGTTGGTGCGGTCATAGACGGTGCTGATGTGCATGCCTGGAGGCAGCAGGCCGCCATGGTTCAATTCGTGGATTTTCTTTTTCAGGCCCTCGAGCGCCGGAAGCGATTTCTCTTCTTTTTGCAGCAACACGATGCCCAGCACAACGTCCGGCTCGCCATTGCGGCCTACCTTTCCGAGGCGAGGCTGGAAACCCTCTTTCACCTCGCCCAAATCGCGCACCAGCACGGGAGCACCGTTGCGCTCGGCGACCACGACGGAGCCTATGTCGTCGGTATTCTTCAATAGACCCAGGGCGCGCACATTGATGCTTTGATCGCCGAGAGTGAGATAGTTTCCACCGGCGTTGGCATTGCTGTTCTGAATGGCGTTGAGTACCTGGGGCAGGGTGACGTTCATCGCCAGCAACTTGTTGGGGTCTGCTTCGACCTGGTACTGACGGGTGGTGCCACCAAAGGTAGTGATATCGATAATGCCTGGAACCTGTTTCAGCTCGCGGCGAACCAGCCAGTCTTGCGTGGCCTTCAGCTCGTTGAGCGAATAGCCGCCGCCGGTGAGCTGGTAGCGGTAGATTTCGCCGATCGGCGACCAGGGCGAGAGCTGGGGCTGTAAACCATTGGTTAGGTTCAGGGTCTGCAGACGGTTGAGAACCTCCTGCTTATCGCGGAAGTAGTCGCTATCGAAATTGAAGTAGAGCTTTACGTCGCTGAGCCCGAAGATGCTGATGGAGCGCACCTGATCGAGATGCGGGGTGCCATTCAACGTGGTTTCTACCGGAACCGTCACCTGCTGTTCCATCTCTTCCGCAGACCACGCGGGGTTTTGCGTGATGATCTCGACCAGGGGCGGCGAAGGGTCTGGATACGCTTCGATGTCGAGTTTGGAAAACGCGTAAATGCCGACCTCCAAGGAGACGATGAAGACGATGAGCACGATGGCGCGATACTCCAGCAACGTGCGGACCAGTGCCTTCATGCTCAGTCTCCCGTGGGCGCGCGCAGCAGCGCCGCTCCCGTGGTGACGACCTGATCGCCGTCTTTCAGTCCGGAGGTCACCACGACCGTTTTGCCGCGCAGAGCCCCTGTGGCTACCTGGCGCTGCTCATACTTTCCAGGCGCTGTCTGGATGAAAACGTAGCTGGAGGAACCTTCGTGAACGACCGCGGTTGTGGGCAGTACGAACTCCGGCGCCGTGGTACGGGCGATAGAGAGATTGGCGAACATCTCGGGCTTGAGGCGATGCTGGCGGTTGGGCAGGACCACGCGCACCTTGAGCGTGCGACTGGTGGGATCCATGGCATCGGAAATATTGGAAATAGTGCCGCGTAGAGTCTCTCCGGGATAAGCCGGAAGAGTGACCTCGACGGACTGCGCGGCGCGGACCGTACTGAGATCCCGCTCAAAGACATCGCCGAGTATCCAGACCGAGTCGAGGTTGGCGACGGTGGCGATAGGGGTGGCGTTATCCAGCGAACGCTGCATTTCACCGCTGGCTGAACCGATTTCGAGCACGGCGCCGCTAATGGGCGAGTGCAGGGCCACTGAATCCGATGACCCTTCGGGCGAGAAGCCCAGCATGTGAATCCGCTGGATGGCGCGGGTCAGCTCCGCGTGCGCCGCCTGGTCCGCGGCTTCCAGGTCATCGTAATCGCGCTGCGCCATCACCTCGTGCTGCAAGAGAAGTTTGGCGCGATCCAGTTGGCGATCGGAACGGGCCACCTCGATTTTCGCTTTATCGTAATCGGCTCGGGCCTCAGCAATCTCGCTGCTTTGAATAAGGCCGATGGTCTGGCCCTTGGTCACTTCCTGGCCGGGCCGGACATACAATTCGACCAGGCGGCCGGTGATCTGCGAGTAGATGTGGACCACGCGGGTGGGGTCCGGTTCAACCCGCGCGGCGAGCACCAGGCGGTCGGTAACCGGCTGCGCATGGACGGCAGTGACCTCGATGGGGGCTTTCTGGGGCGTAGATTCCCCGGCCGAGGCAGGCGCCTGGTCTCGACAGCCAAGGCAGGCCAGAAGCGGAAGGAAAAGAATCCAACATCCGCGCCTCATGGAGCCATCTCCGATGCAGCGACATAGCTGAGTTGGTGGAGGCCAAGCCAGACCTGAACATTGGCGTTCAAGGCGTCAAGATTGGTTTGACGGTAGTCGCGAAGAGCGTCGAGGTAGTCGAGCAGAGTGCTGCCTCCATGACGGTAGCTGAACTCCAGGTTGTCGCGAACGCGTGAAGCTAATCCAAGATAGTGGCCGTTGTAGCGGCGCGACTGTGCGAGCGCCGTCTGATATGCGGCCCAGGCCTGGTCTACGTCATTGATCACCTGGTTGCGCGCGGCCATCTCTGCGAAGCGGCTGGACTGCGCCTCGTAACGGGTTCGTTCCTTTTCACCTTGATTACGATCGAAGATCCGCAAGGGGAAATTTATCTGGAAGCCGCCCGAGTTGTCGTTGCCCGACCGATCATATTCGCCGGCCAGAGTGGGGTCGGTGGTCCCATAAGCTTCCGCCAGCTTGACGTTGGCCTCGGCCAGACGAAGAGACTGCTGGGCTGCGCGATAGTCAGGACGTTCAGCGAGCGCGCGCTGTTCCACGTCGGCTAGGGCCAGGGTGAGCTGAGGAGGATCGAGCGTACCGGTGATGTCAATTGCCTGCCCCGGCGTATCGATGCCCAGGAGCATCTTCAGCTGATCGCCGGACTGTTCAAGATTCAAATTCGCGCTGTCATAGTCGGCCTCGAATTCGGCAAGTTGCAACTCGATGCGGTCGAAGTCCGTGGCGCTGATGTCTCCGGCATCGAGGCGGTGCTTGCTCAAATCGACAGTCTTGCGGTAGCCCTGCAGATTGTCGTCGGCAATCTTTAATGCGGCTTTGGCGGCCAGCATCTGAGTAAAGGCCTGCTTCACGGCAAGGATGGTCTGCCGCTCCGTATCCTGATACTGGCTTTGGGTAACGTCGGTGGTGCTATGAGCAATGTCGAGACGCCACCGCCGTTTCTGCCCTCGTTCAAAGAGGCGGGAGAGGTTTGCCGCATAGGAGTAAGGGTTGCCGGGGTTGTTGGCCGCCAGCGTCACATCGGTGCCGCTCAGCGTGAGGTTAGGATTTTGACGCAGACCGGCGGTAACTTCGCTGGCCCGGGTGGCGATGACGTGCTGCTGGCCGGAAAGAAGAGCCGGATTCTTTGCCCGTGCCAGAGCAATGGCTTGCTGCAGGGTCAAGGGCACGCCCGTCGTCTGCGCGGGCAAGAAAGAGCCGGCTGAGAACAAGACCAGGAGAGAGGCCACATGTATCCGGCGTAGAAGCGGCGAACAAGAACGGGGCTCCGGCGTGGAATTCCGCACAGGAACAAGAGAAGCGCCAGGACCGCTGGAGGTCAGGCGGGGCAAAGATCGAACCCCACGCAGACGAGGGTTGGCAATGGAAACGGCGACTCTGACTGGCCGCGGCAAGCGAACCAAGACACCGTAATCATCACAGAGAGCACAGTGCAAACAAGGTTGGTCAAAATCGATGCCTGTAGCATTTCTCCTGTACGGGTTTCTCCGGAGAAAGAATCTGGTACAGCTTTCCCGCCAGGAGAAGGATCTAGCGATGGACAGGCGCTATATAGATTGTAACGGATTCGGCAAACGTCGTTACCGCATTTGATATTGCTTCCAATCCGTCCGGCTACCGCAAAAAAGCTATTTCAGGAAAAAATGTTGAAGCTGTGTCGATTTCGCTTCGCCTTGTTCGACGCGTATATAGAGCCGGGAATGGATTTC
>CAWJAB010000032.1:0-148707 GCA_963840675.1 uncultured Acidobacteriaceae bacterium | reverse complement strand
GTGAGGCAAGAGGCGCGGCGGATGGAATTCGATTGGAGCCAGGGCACACTTGCGAAAGGCTTACGGCTTTATCACGCAGGGGAATTCTTCGCCGCCCATGAAGCTTGGGAAACCCTTTGGCTGGGGGCACAGGAGCCGGAGAAGATGTTCCTGCAAGGGTTGATTCAGGTCACCGCAGCCTTCCACCACCTGCAGCGCGATAATCCGCTGGGCGCTGCCCGCCTATTGCAAGCGGCGCTGGGCCGGCTGGAGAGGTATCCCGCGTATTTCGGAGCGCTCTCGGTTGCCTTGCTTTGCAGTGACATTCGCGCATGGCTGGAAGCGCTGAAAGCGGGCGCGCCGGCGCCCCCATTCGGTTGCGTCCGCATACGCGCCGAATCCATCAGGTGACGGTCAGTGGGCGCAAAGTTCCCTGCCAGAGAGTACGATGGCTGGCAAGATGAAGTGGCGTTGGGGACGCATCCTCCAGGTTGTTCTGGCCTTTCTGGTCGTCCTCTACGTCGGGGACTGGGTGGTGCAGCGGGTCGCCGGATCCTCCAGCGTGCAGGTGGAGCAGTTCCTGCGGACGCCTCTGAAGGGCCAGAAAGAGGAATTCGACTACATGGGAACGGTGGCCCAGCCGTGCGCTCGCTCGCTTTTCCCGCATGAGTCGGAGTCCCCCTGCTGGTGGTTGAAGTGGCATAAGATCCAGTGGGTGTCGCCCTAACGAACTGACACCGCGGGTCTTTCCGGATGGCAGATGAGTGCTGGCCGTGTTTCTCGAAGTCGCTAAATTCGTCTCTTTGTTGCTCAGCATTCTTTCGCTGGACGCTGTCTTTCACTCTGCTTTTCTGGAGCCTGGGAGCGATCTGCAACAGCGCCTGCTGCCTTCCCTTGAGCTCTTGATGCTGGCCGCCGCCATTTGCCTGGCAAGCGGAGCCATCTTCCGCGAGTGGGAGCAGCGGGCAGGCAAGCGCGATGCCAGCCTGGTGACCTCACTGCCCATGCTGATTTTCTGGTGGGCCTCCGGAGTGATGGCTTTCCTCTTCTTCCTCGCCTGGTTGTTGAATTTGTATTTCCCGGTACGCGGCCCGGTCAATGGTTAAGTAGCCCGAGGTGGCATCGGAGCCGGAGTCGCGGACTGGAACCGCAGGCGCGGTCGATGCGTATCAGCATCCATGAGTCTGGCAGCCACGCTCTCCTTGAACAACGGGCTAACGGGAGCACGCGGAGAGCGCCCCGACTCCGGGAGGCGATATCCTACAAGCCGAGGAACGCCGCCGTTGAATCCCTCTTCGAACATGCCGCCGGACCGGGACAGTAGTGCACGGCGGCATTGGCCTGTCGACCCGGCCCCGAGACGGATTGGCCGGCACTGGTGCGGCGCTGCCTGGACGGGGATCATGCAGCGTGGGCCGAACTGGTGGGCGCGCAGCAGCGCCGGGTCTATGCCCTGTGTTACCGCTTCACCGGATCGTCGCACGACGCCGAAGATCTGACCCAGGATGTCTTCATCAAGCTTTACGGCAACCTGCGCAGCTTCGACCCGGCCAAGGGCGGCTTCCAGACCTGGGTCACCACCCTGACCCGGAACCTGTTGGTTGATCATTTCCGCCGCTCCCGGCAGCAGCGGGTCACGGATTCCATCGACGCTGGCTGGGACCAGGGCAACGACGCTCCCCCGGGCGAGCCCATTGTCGACCCGCGCACCACGCCCCTGCAGCATGCGGTGCGTAACCAGCTAGGGCAAATGGTACAGAATGCGTTGGCCAAGGTGTCGCCTGAGCTACGCGAAGCAGTTATTCTGCGCGATTTACAGGATATGGATTACAAAGAGATTGCTGAGGTATTGGTAATTCCCCAGGGAACCGTCAAGTCCCGCATCAGCCGCGGCCGGGCGGAACTAGCGAGGTTGTTGGAACGTACTAAAGGACAGGTGATGTAAATGTCTGAGCGCGAACAAAACACGGGCAAGCCAGTGCGGGTGCTACGGTGCGACGAATGGGAAAACCTGCTCGTCGATGCGCTGGATGGAACGTTGACGGCCGCCGATCAGGCCGCCTTCAACCGGCATCAGGGTGAATGCGCGCTGTGTGCCCAGATGCTCAAAGAAACCCGGCAGGGCAAGGCGTGGCTGCAGTATCTGGCCGCGGAGCCGGAGCCCCCGGCCGATCTGCTCAAAAATATCCTGGCCCGCACCAGCGGGCGCAGCCTGCCGGGCGTGGTCTCGGGGATGGAACCAGGGTTACCTGCGCCGGCGCCAACCGCGCGTCCCGCATGGCGCCGGATGGCGCCGCGGGTGTTCCCCATGGTCCGCCAGGTGCTGGAGCCGAGGCTCCTGATGACCGCGGCCATGGCTTTTTTCTCCCTCGCCCTGACCCTGAACCTGACCGGCATCAAGGTTAGCGAGATCCGGGCCTCCGACCTAACCCCTTCGCGGCTGCGCGCCACCGTAACCCGGACCTACTACTCCACCAATGAACAGGTGATGAAGTACTACGAGAACCTGCGGCTGGTGTACGAGATGGAGGCCCGGGTAAGGGAACTGCGCCGCTCCACCGAGGCCGCGCCCGCGCCCGCTCCCGCGGGAGACGCCCAAGCAGGCTCCGCGGGATGGCACCGGGAGTCCCAGCTCGACCGTGCCCAGCAAGCCCCCGGTGCCCAAGGGCAGCCCATTGCAAGGTGAGCAGGAGCCGGTTGCGCCCATGGCAGCCAGTTTTGACCGTGCCGGACAGAACAAAAGTACGAAGAGAGGTTTTCAGGGCTTTGCGGTCAACAACTGAAGACCAAGCGGAAAGGAGCTTGGTATGAACTGCGCCAACCATCCAGATGTTGCGACTGCGGCCTATTGTCAGAACTGCGGCAAGCCCCTGTGCACCGGGTGTATTCGTTCGGTAGGGGGGGTGGTGTACTGCGAACCATGCCTGGCCGCCCGTCTTTCCAGTCCTGCGGCCGGCGCCCCGGCGCCTGACCCCACCTTGAACAGCCTGCATGCGCATCCCGTGCTGGCCGGGTTGCTGGGCTTCATTCCCGGGGTCGGCGCGATGTACAACGGGCAATTCGTCAAAGCGCTGGCCCACGTGCTCATCTTCGCGGTCTTTGTCAGCCTCTCCGATAAGAGTTTTATCTTCGGCATGCTGGTGGCAGCGTGGACGTTTTACCAGGTCTTCGACGCCGCCCAGACAGCCAAGGCGCGGCGCGACGGGCTGCCACTGCCCAATCCCTTCGGTCTCAACGACCTGGGTACCAGGCTGGGGGTGACTCCGGTGCCCCCGGGTGCGCCCTACGTCGCCGGTTTTAGCGCAAACCCGGCGCCCGGCAACCCAGCGGGCCCGGCTGATCCCGGTAGCGGTTTCAATCCCGGCTCAAACCCCGGGGCCACGGGTCCGTTCCCGCCTCCGCCTGGCTATACGGCGTCCTATGCCGCGCCTCCGCCTCCGGCCGCTAATCCGAATCCCGGCTCCCCGGTGTACCCCTACCCGGCTGCGCCTGAGGCCCACCACCGGCATCCGCTGGGCGCCATCGTGCTCATCGGCATTGGCCTGCTGCTGTTGCTGCACACCCTGGGCGTCTTCGAGGAAGAGTGGATCGGCAGGGCGTGGCCGCTCATCATCATCGGCATCGGCGCCTGGCTGCTCTACCGCAGAAGCCACGATGTGCCCCGTGGAGGCGCCTGATGAACACCTGGCTGCTGATCCGGCGCTTGCGTGGACCGGCCTTTCTCATCATGTTCGGCATTACCGCGTTGCTCAACCAGTGGGACATGCTCAGCTTTGGCCGCAGCTGGCCCCTCTACCTGATTCTGGCTGGAGTGATTGGGCTGGCGGAACGCGCGGCGCTCACCGCCGCGCCTCCGGCCAATCCCTTATATGCCGGATATGCCGGCTGTCTACTCTTCCAGCCCCTATTCCATCGTGCCGGCCTATACCGGCCCCGCCCCGGACTCGACCCCGGCTGAGCCCGGCCCGGACGGGAGGCCGTGATGGCCACCCTGCCCCCGCCCTACTCCCAGCGCGACGCAGCCCGGGCGCAGCGTTACTATCGCCGCTCCCTCCGCCGCCCCTCCATGGTGGGGCCCGTGGTGCTGATTGCCGCGGGAGTGATCGCGCTGCTGGTCGAAACCAACAAGCTCAACGTGCAGCATCTGTGGGACTGGTACATGCGCTGGTGGCCGCTGCTGCTGATTGCGGTGGGCCTGCTCTCGCTGGGCGAATGGTGGCTGGACCGCAACCAGGGCGGTGCCGCCCGGCGCTCGCACGGCGGCCTGATCGCGCTGATTATCTGCCTGGCGGTCCTGGGCTACACCGTGGGCTTCACCGCGCACGGACTGCGCGGCATGCATGTCTTCGGCCATGGAGTGCAGGACGAGGAGATGTTTTCCCGCCTGTTCGGCCAGGAGCACGACGACGATCGCACCCTCAACCGGGAGATCCCGGCGGGAGCGGCGGTCGATATCCAGGTAGCTCATGGGGACGTCACCGTGACCGCGTCCGGCGATGACCAGATTCACGTGGCGGCGCACCTGGTGGTATTTGCGCCGAACGAGCGAGCGGCCAAGCGTGGCCTGGACGCCCTGGCTCCGCAGTTGGCGGTGAATGGCAAGAACGTGACCCTGCGCGCCGCGGACGCGAGCGACGGCCACGCCGACCTGACCATTGAGATTCCCAACGGCGCGGTGCCTTCGGTCACCGCCGGCCATGGCGACGTGACCCTCGAGGGTCTGGCCGGCCCGGTGAGCGTGAACGCGGACCGGGGAGACGTCAAGGCGGATAATCTCACCGGCGGGCTGCATGTCAGGATGGGCAAGGGCGACTTCAGCGCCCACGCGATCGCGGGCGACCTGACGCTGCAAGGCAAGCTGGACGATGTTTCCATCTCCGACGTGCAGGGCCGGGTGGCGTTGGATGGCGACTTCTTCGGCGACACCGATCTGGCGCATATCTCGGCGCCGGTCCACTTTCATTCCACCCGCACTGACGTGGAAGTAGCCACCATTCCCGGAGACTTGTCGATCGACAGCGGTGACCTGCAGTTAAACAACGCCACCGGCCCGGCCAAAATCTCCACCAGCGCCAAGGATGTCGAGTGCAGCGCGATCAGCGGCGATCTGCGGGTGGAGGATGGGGACGGAGATATTGCGGTGGCCGCGATCGCGCCCATGGGCGAGCTGCACATTCACAACCGCAACGGTGCGATCCAGCTGACGGTGCCCCTGGGCGCAGGTTTTCAGCTGCAGGCCACGGCCAGGAACGGCAATATCGACTCCAAGTTGAACCTGCCGGTCAGCAACGCCGGCGAAGGGCAGAGCGTTTCCGGCCCGGTGGGCGGCGGCGGGCCCAGGATCGAGCTGGTGGCCGATCACGGAGACATCACGATTGGCGGCATGGAAGCCCCCCCGCCGCCACCCGCAATCCCCGCGCCGCCTTCACCCCCGGCACCGCCCGCGGCGCCGGGAGCAAAATCGCTGCGCCACCTTCGTCCCTCGAAGGATGGGGAAGCGGCACCCGTGACCCAATAGCTTACGTGTGCCGCTATTTCTCGGTGAGTTGGAGATGCAAAAACCAGCGTCTTCCCGGATTTCTATTGTCTGCCAACCGAGTTCATCCACGGGCGGCGAGCCGTTCGTGGATGATGGCCTCGACTCGGGCCACCACCTCGTCCAGCGAGAGATCGGTGGAATCGATAATCACCGCGTCGGCGGCGGGCACCAAGGGAGATTCGGCGCGGGTGCGGTCGCGCCGGTCGCGCTCGCGCAGCTCCTGCAGCACCGACTCGGCAGCGTGGGGAGCGCCCGGGCCGTTCTGCTGATAGCGGCGCTGGCCGCGAACCTCGGCCGCCGCATCGAGAAAAATCTTGACCTCGGCATGGGGAAATACCTTGGTGCCGATATCCCGGCCTTCCATGACGATGCCGCTGCTTGCGCCCAGCTGGCGCTGCATGGAAACCATCCACTGCCGGATGCCCGGGTGCACACTTACCCGGGAAGCGGCCGCGGTCACATCGGGCTCCCGGATGCGCTTGGTCACCTCGACATCGTCCAGAAAAACCCGGTTGCCGAGCGGCGCCGGCAGCAGCCGGATGCGGGTCCTCTCCGCCAGCCTGCCCAGCTCTTCGCGGTCATCGAGGTCGCTGTCGGTCTGGATCGCCTTCAGCGCGAAGGCGCGATACATGGCCCCACTCTCCAGGTTCAGCAAGCCGAAGCGGGCCGCGACCCGGGCCGCGACGGTGCTCTTGCCGGCGCCGGCGGGACCGTCGATGGCGACCACCAGGGGCGGATTCGGTTGCTCTGTCATGCTCCCGGTTTTTTCCTGGCCGGTTTGCCCCCGCGGAAGCTGGGCTTGCCGGGTTTGCCTGAAGCCTTGCCCGCTTTGGACCAAGGCCTGGCGGAGGGCTTAGCAGGGCCGGAGCCGCGGGGAAAGGGCGGCCTGCCTGCTTTTTCCCGCCTGAGGCGGATTTTGCGCCGGGTCTGGCATAACCGCCAGGGCGCGGTCGATTGTAATTTGCACCCCGATTGGCGCCGCCTGTTCCTGAGGGCGGCCCGGACCGCTCGGGGGGAGGGCCACCGCCGGCTGCGCTCCGCACCGGTCTGCCGGGAGCGCTGAATCCTTGCGCTCCCCCGGGACGAGCGGGGCGATTTTCCCGGGGCTTAAAGGACGTCGCGGGGCGGCCAGCGGCAGGGAAACCGGGACGGTTGCCAGTGACTGGCGGACGAGAAGGACGGCCTGGGGGACGGCCCGGCGCACGATAGGATCCGGTCCGGCTGGCCTCTGCGGGTCTTCCTTCGCCTCCCGGTGGACGTGGACGGAACCCGCCTGGGGCAGCGCCCCCGGGGCCTTTCCGGGGACCACGTCGCAGGTCGACTCCCCGGTGCGGGCCTCGGTCCCCGATTGGGGCTGAAACGATCGCGGCTTTTCTGCGGTGAGCGGAAGGGAGCATCCCCCCGGCCACCGGCAGACCCCGGCCGCGGCGCGGAACCCGGCGCCGGCGTGGGCCGGGACCAAGGCGCTGGTTTATTGCTGGGCCGCGCTTCGCCGCGAGTACGGTCCGTGTATCGCCGCGTGGGTTTGCCGCGCTCCCGACGCAGGGCGGACTTTGCCGCCCGCAACCGCGCCTCCCTCTTTTCCCGCCCAGCGTGGCGGCGGTCCACTCGCTGGCGGCTTACCCGCTGGCCGCCATGGCGGTCGAGCCTGGGGGGCAGCACGTCCGGGGCTCTTCCACCCTCCCTTTGCGGAGGGTGGCGCGACCGCGGGCCTGGCCGTGGCGCCTGCCGGGGTATGGATGGTGCACCCTGGCCAACACCCGGTGGAGGGGTGGCCGGCCGGCGGCGAACGATGGGAGCGGCAACCGGGGCGGCTGTGGGCACTGTCCGGCTGGGTTCCGTCGTCGCGGTGGGCAAAGCCGGCTCAGCGAACTCCGGCAGGCCACCCTCCAGGAAGTGATAGGTCTGGGCATCCATGGACAGGGAATGAATCTGCCGGGTGGCGGACAAGCCGCGCACCGCTTCCCGCACCCGGGAGCGGGAAGCAACCGGGGAGAGAAAAATCTCGATCTCCTCGCTGGTTGCGGCGTAAACCGACTGCAGGTACATGGAGACCAGCAACGAAATGGCGGTAACCTGGCCGGTGGCGCCGCCGGTGGCCAGGGCTTCGCGGTGGCGCACGCGGAGCATCTCCCAGCTGGTGGCTTGGCCCTCCTCCGCGTACGAAGGGCTGATGCGCAAGCCCTGCCAGAGCTCGCACAAGGCGCGCAGCACCGCGGCCTCGGTGAGCTCGCGGCCCAGGGTCTCCCGCGCTCGAGCGGCGGTCAGCACGCCTGAGCTTTCCAGAACCTTCCACAGCTCCAGCACCAGGGGAGAGACTTTGTGCCCGGAGGATTTCTGCGGAGCATGCTTCCAGTCCTTGTCGCCGCGCAGAGAAAGCACGTAAGGCAGCGCGTCGCTGTGGGCGAGAAAATCGGGCTGCTCCCCTACGGCGCCGAGCAGATTCAGCGCCACCACGCTGCCAGAGGCGATCAGGCGCGTCAACAGCCCCTGCGCCTGCTCGATGGCCGCCGGGCCGGGAGTGGCTGATCGGCTTCCCATGCAGGCTTCGACAAAGGAGGGCGCGGGCGCCGGCAACTGCGCCTGCCGGGGCAGGTACAAGCACAAGGGATGCTGGCGGAGCCAGCCCTGCGCATCATCGAGAGTGAGGATAGGGTTTTGCTTCTGGCGCCAGTGCGCCGCCCGTGCTGCCTGGAGCTGCTCTGCTATCAAGAAAACTTCCTTTTCCCGCGCGTTCGGAACGCAGCGGTTTTGAGCGATGACCGCACTCGGCGCATACGCTCGGTTCAGGCAACGGCCAGACCTTCTAGATTCTGTGAAAGGCCCGCTGGATTTCCTTCCAAGCATACCGCAGGACGATGGGACGGCCATGCGGACAACTGGTGGGGTGCTCGGTCCGGGCCAGCTCAGCGAGCAGCCATTCCATGCGCGCCGGATCGAGCGGAGTGTTGACTTTGATAGCGGCATGACAGGCGATGGAAGCGGCGATGCGGGTGCGCGCCGTTTCCAGGTTTTCCGCCTGCTCCGGGTTGCCTGCCTGCTCCAGCACCTCTACCAGCATGCGCTCGAGCGCCTGGCCCTCGAGCCCGGCCGGAGCCGCTTTGATGGCGATGGTGCGCGGTCCAAAGGGCTCCACCTCAAAGCCGTTGGCTTCCAGTTCTTCGGCGATGGCGGCGAAAGTGACCATCTGCGCCGGCAGCAGATCGAGCAGCATGGGCATGAGCAGCCGCTGGCGCTCCACCTGCTCCACCCGGCGCTCGCGCAGCACCCGCTCGAACAGCACCCGCTCGTGCGCCACATGCTGATCGATGATCCAAAGCCCTTCCTCGTTCACCGCCAGGATGAAGGATTCGCGCAACTGGCCGAGCGGCCGCAGCGACGCCAGCCCATGCAACGAGGGGCTCGCTGCCTCTCCGTCTGCGGCCTCCGCGGGAGCTTGCGGGGAACAGGCGGATACCGCCGCGGATACCGCCGCGAGGCGCGCAGCGGCGCGAAGGGAAGATGGCCGGGCGATGCGATCAACGGTGGCGCGGTCAAGGTGAATCCGTCCCCGTCTGGCCGGTCGGGCAAGGAGCCGGGCAACCAGGAATTGGGCAGGAATCGGGCACCAATGCGTCGGGCGAAATCTCGGGGGACCAGCCTTCCGAGGTGGGTGTCGCGGCTTGGCGGAAGTTGGGCGAGGAGTCGGGAACCAGGGCGGGGGCGGCGCTGGGGTGGGCGGTGAGCGCGCGCAGAAAGGCCGCAGCCGGCCGCCCCATAGTCAGCTGGTTGCGGATGCTGTCGCGCACGAAGTCGTGCAGCCAGCCGGCCTGGCGAAAGCGGACCTCGGTCTTGGCCGGGTGGACGTTGACATCCACCTCCTCGGGCGGCATCTCGACAAACAGCAGCACCACGGGAAACGAAGTGGGAGGAAGAATATTGCGATAGGCCTCGCTCACCGCGTGCATCAGCAGGCGGTCGCGCACCAGGCGCCGGTTGACGAAGCAGTAGATGGAGTTGCGGTTGAGCTTTTGTAGCTCCGGCTTGGAGGTGAAGCCATGGATGCGCAGCCACCCCGGCTGCGGCGCATGGTAATCCGCGGTCCGCCGCCAGGGCGGAGGTTCGGGCAGGCCTGCATGCTCCAGCTTGATCTCGGCGGCCAGAGGGAGAAGCTTGTCCAGGGTGTCCTGGCCGAAGATCTGAAAGATACGCTCCGCCGCCTCGCGCACCGGGGGCGCGACCAGCAGCGCATGGGTGGCGGAGTGCAGTTCGAAGTGCTTGCCGGGATACGCCAGGGCGTAATGGGTAACCATGGCAGTGACGTGTGCCAGCTCGGTGTTTTCCGACTTGAGGAACTTGCGCCGGGCCGGGGTGTTGAAGAACAGGTCGCGCACGGTGAGCGTAGTGCCCGCCGGGCCGCCCGCGTCCTCGCACAGCAGCAGCTTGCCGCCGGCAATCTCCATCCTGGTGCCGGCAATCTCCTCCGCGCTGCGGGTCACCAGCTCGACCCGGGCAATGGAGGCGATCGAGGGCAGCGCTTCGCCGCGGAAACCCAGGGTGGCGATGGAGAGCAGGTCGTCGCTCGAGCGCAGCTTGGAGGTGGCATGCCGCTCAAAGGCCAGCAGAGCATCGTCGCGCATCATGCCGCAGCCGTCGTCGGCGATGCGGATCAGCTTGCGGCCGCCGCCCTCGATCCCGATTACGATGCGCTGCGCG
Organism: uncultured Acidobacteriaceae bacterium; assembly: GCA_963840675.1. GTDB lineage: Bacteria > Acidobacteriota > Terriglobia > Terriglobales > Acidobacteriaceae > PALSA-350. Next base: position 138,494 of record CAWJAB010000032.1, on the reverse strand, counting down.
CCGGCGTCGAGAGAGTTCTCCAGCAGCTCCTTGACCACGGAGGCCGGCCGGTCGACGACCTCGCCGGCCGCGATCTGGTTGGCCACCTGATCGGCAAGTATGTGGATGCGGCCCATGGTTTACCTAATTAAAACTAGCAGGGAAGCCGGTGCTCGAGCGCATTGTAAGTGCGCCAGTAAGTGCGGATGGAAGAACGGGAGCGTTCGGCGAAATCGTTCCCAAAACTGAACGCGTCCTGGAGCTTTTACGCCCGACTCAGGGGCACAAACTGCTTTAACCGTCGTTTTCCCTGTTTTGGGCTTAGAACTGTCCGCGAGGCACACTTGAAAAAGTACCTAGCGTCCGGAGCGTACCCTGCGCAGTGCCTGGGGTAATTTGGCCTTGGCCAGCCGCTTGCCGCGCGGATGCGCCAGCGCATCTTCGCGCGACGAGGGTGCCTCCGCCAGGGTGTCGCCCAGCACATGCAGCCGGAGAAAATTGGTGGAGCCCGATTTGGTGCGGGTGCCGGCTACGATGCCCAGGATCTCCCGCGGTTGCACATAGCCGCCCTGTTCCAGCAGGCGCTCCGCGGTTTCAACCATCTGCTCCGCAGTGGCCAGCTTGTTGCAGAGGATGGGGTGAACACCCCAGAGAAGCGTCATGCGATGGATTACCCGTTCCACGCTGCTCAGCCCGAAAATGGGCGACTTGGGGCGGTACTTGGAGAGCTGGCGGGCGGTGGTCCCGGTCTCGGTAAAGACGGCGATGGCGCTGATGTCCAGGTCTTCGGCGGCATGGGCCATCGATTCACAGATGGTTTCGGCGACCGATAAGCGCACATGCCCGGTCCGGGCCCGCTCGGTTGACCGGGGAAGAAGGTCCTGGCTCTCCGTCTCGAGCACGATCTTGGCCATCATCTTGACCGCCTCGACCGGATACTTGCCGGCCGCGGTTTCCGCCGACAGCATCACGGCGTCGGTTCCGTCGTAGATCGCGTTGGCGACATCGCTGGCCTCGGCCCGCGTGGGCCGCGGGTTTTCAATCATGGACTCCAGCATCTGGGTGGCGGTAATCACCGGCTTGCGGTAGTCGCTGGCGCGGCGGATCACATGCTTCTGAATGGCCGGCACCTTCTCCGGCGGCATCTCCACCCCCAAATCGCCACGCGCCACCATCACCCCATCGGCGGCTTCGAGAATGCTTTCCAGATGCTGGATGGCTTGCGGCTTTTCGAGCTTGGCGATGATCCAGGTCTCGGCGCCCATGGCGGCCACACGATGCCGCACCAGCCGGATATCTTCCGCGGTGCGCACGAAGGAGACAGCGATCGCGTCCACTCCGCTGCGGATGGCGAATTCGAGGTCTTCTTCATCCTTGGCGGTCAGGGACGGCACGCGCACCGGGATGCCGGGCAGGTTGATGCCTTTGTGCTCGCCCAGCATGCCGCCGTTGACCACCTCGCACTCCGTGTCCAACCCATGCACGGCCACCACGTATAGCTCGATCAGGCCGTCGGAGAGCAGAATGCGCGCTCCCGGCTCCAGGTTTTCCGCCAGCGTGGGGAAGGTGGTGGCGATGAGGGTGGCGGTCCCCGCCACATCGCGGGGCGTAATGGTCAACTTCTGTCCCGCCTTGAGCTGCACCGGGATGCGGTTCTTCAGCCGCCCGGTGCGGATCTTGGGCCCCTGCAAATCGCCCAGGATGCAGACCGGCTTGCCTTCTTCGTGGGAGACCTTGCGCACCATCTCGATCAGCTTGAGCTTTTCCGGGTGAGTGCCGTGGGAGAAATTAAGCCGGGCCACATCCAGGCCGGCGCGGAGCAGTTCACGGAAAACCCCTTCCTGGCTCGAGGAAGGGCCCAGGGTTGCGACAATCTTGGCCCGGCGGCTCTGGTTTGCGGGAAGGCCCGGTTCCATCAGGGTAAAACTCATTCGTCCCCCATACTCTTGTTAGCGGAGCCGGCGATGACTCCAGCATCTCATTCTACGCGTACTTCCCGGTCGCACGAGGGAAGTACCCCGTGCCGTATTGACACCACGGGTGCAATCTTGAGGATCTAGCTTCGGTCGGCCTGGCCGGCGGTGATCATCTCCGGGGTTTCTGCGGTGGAGCTCTGGGGGCGCGACGCCGGCGGCTTGGGAAAGATGTGGGCGTTGAATTCGGCGCCGATCAGCACGCTTACGGTCGAGATGTAGAGCCACACCAAGGTGGCCACCACCGCGCCCAGCGGGCCGTAGACCACGGAGTAGTCGGCAAAGCGGGTCAGGTAAAAACCGAAGCCCAGGGTGGCCAGAAACCAGGTGATGGCGGCCCCCGAAGCGCCGGGCAGCACGTATTTCCATTCCCGGCGGCGGGGGGTGCCGAACTGGTAGATCACGGCCAGCACGCAGATGGTGGTGATCAGGCCGATGGTCCAGCGCACCATGCGCCAGATGAAAAGCACGTAGAGGCCCGAGCACGTGATAGCTGTTGCTGATCACCCATTCTTCGATCTGGTGCCCGAAAGCAACCATGACGGTGGCAAAAGCCAGGGGCACCAGGCACAAGGGAACCATGACAAAGGCCACCAGGCGCTCCACCCAGAAGCTCCATTCGCGCCGCGGCAGCTCGTAGGCCCGGCGGAAGCCCTCCATCAGCGAGAGCATCATGCCCATGGCGGCGAACAGGCTGACCACGATGGCGGAGAAGAGCACCTGTTCGGAGCGGACCTTCTGGTTGGTGAAGTAGGCGTGCAGCAGGTTCATGGTATCGCTGGGCAGCACCTCGGCGAAGCGCGGCGCGCATCTCGCCCCGCAGGGTATCCGATTCCGGGGTCAGGGCCAGCAGCGTGGTGAGCACCAGGATGGTGGGAAAGAGGCAGAGAATGGCGGAGTAAGCCGCGCCCTTGGCGCTGCCGAAGACGTCGTGCGAGAGCGAAGCCAGCAAGGCGAGCCGGAATTTTTCAAGCGCACGAGTCATGCCATCGAAGGTACAGCAACGCCACCCCGGGGCCAAGCCTGCTCTAGGCCGGTTTCAGCCCTTCCATTGCTGCAGGAAGGCGGTGACGGAGGCCGAGTCCATCTTGCGCATGGCCTCGAATTCGCCGTTACGCTGGCTGTAGACCACCTGCCCGCTGGGCTCGAGCACGGCCAGCGCGGGCACTCCTTTGGCGACAGGCACGCCGTATCGCGCCGCGATGTCAAGATTGGCATCCATTTGGCCGATATTGACCGGGACCAGCACGTAGTTGGCATCGAGCAGGCCGCGATTGGCTGCATCGTGGAAGTAGATTTCGAGCACATGGCAGTCGCCGCACCAGTTGCCGCCGAAATCGAGCAGGACGCGCTTCTTTTCCCGGGCCGCCTGGGCCAGCGCGGCGGCGATATCCGCCTCCGCCTGCCCACTATCGGGGTAAATGACCTCGCGGTAGGCCTCTTCGGGGGACGGGGTTGGAGCCGGGGCCTGGCGGCAGCCTACCCAGCCGGCCCCCACCAGGAAGCAAAGGTAAATGCTGCTATAGGCGATGATTTTCGGTCGTGCGCCCATCGGAATATCTAACGGAACAGTTACTTACTCTAGCGACTGCCACAGCTCATTCACCAGCGCTGGCAGTGCTGCAGGGTCGCTAAAGCCCGGGACGTATGTTTCCAATCGCTTGATTGCCCGGATCCACAGTCGTGCCCGATACAAAGCATCAGAGCCGCACCCCTATTACAGAGTTCGCTCATGGTGGCAGATTTGTTTGCTACTCACGATGACATCTTTTGTGGTGAGTTGGAGATGCAAAACCTGTCATTCCGGGGCCAACGCATAGCCGAAGGTGAAACGGCCGAGCTGGATCAGCGACTTGTCCGCCGGCGGCCAGATGCGAATGGATTCCACCCGGGTAATCGAAAGGTTGCGCGTGGCTTCCACCTGGCCTACCGGTTTGCCGCTCTGCGCCAGGTAAAACGTCACCTTCAATGTGTCTTGTCCGCGCACCCAGCCGATCAGGTATTGCCCCGCCGGGAGCAGGAAATCGCCAACCTTGAGCGGGACCTGGGAGACGAAGTAGTGGGAGTATTTACCGTCGGCGGAATACCCGGCGGTGATAAGCACCACCCCGGCAATGCCGTGACCTTTGCCGTCGCTGATGCCCGAGGCGGTGCGGAACTCGGTCTCAATGCGCTCGCTGATCACCGGCGCGCGGGCCGGAATCAACGAGCGCAGCTCCTTTTCACTGGCGGTGTGCCAGCTCGCCGCCAGCGCGACCGGGCCGGCGGCCCCCAGCAATAGAAGCAATGCGGCCATCGCCGGCCAAGCCCGTTTTCACTCAAGGTGCACGATCCCCCTCTGCAGCGCGGTGGTGGCGGCCTGGGTGCGATCGGTCACCCCCAGCTTGTTGAGCAGGCTGTTGATGTGGGTCTTCACCGTGGCCTCGGAGATAAACAGCGCCGCCGCAATTTCCTTGTTGCTGTTGCCCCCCACAATCAATTGCAGCACCTCGGTTTCGCGCGCCGTCAAGGCCGGCGCGCTCATGCGCTCCGCCAGCCGCTCCGCCACCGGCGATGGGATGCGCGACTTGCCGGCGTAGACTCCGCGGATCGCCTCCATCAGTTCCTCTCCCGTCATGCCTTTCAACAGGTAGCCCCGGGCGCCCGCCTGCAGGGCGCGGTAAATATCCTCATCCCCGTCGAAGGTGGTGAGCACGATGATGCGCGCCTGGGGAAAATCAATCCGGATCCGGCCAATGGCCTCCACTCCATTCATCTGGGGCAGGCGCAGGTCCATCAGGGTAATGTCGGGCTGGTGGCGGCGATAGAGCTCGATCGCCTCACGGCCATCGGCTGCTTCGGCGACGATGGAAAAATCGGGCACCGTGCGCAGCAGCGCCGCCAGCCCCTGGCGCACCACCACGTGGTCCTCGACGATCATGATCCGGATGGGATCGTTGCTGCTGCTCACTTGCTCTCCATTCATGCTCATCCCAGCGGCGCCTCGACCGAGACCCGCGTGCCCCCGCCCGGAGTGCTCTCCAGCACCAGCGCGGCGTCGATCTCGCCCGCGCGCTCGTGCATGCCGCGGATCCCGTAGTGTCCCTCCGGCGCGCTGGACCCGGGCTGAAATCCGCGGCCGTCATCTTCCACGCGCAACGAGACCCGCTTGCCCTCGTAGATCAGTTGCACATCGATCCGCGTAGCCGCGGAATGGCGCACCGCGTTGGTCACCGCCTCCTGGCCAATGCGCAGCAACTCCTCTTCAATCTTGCGCGCCACCGGGCGATAGGTCCCCTTCACCTGAAGGTACACCTTGCAGGCGGAGCCACTGCTCATCCGGGTGCAGCTCTGGCGCAGGCGCGAGGGCAGATCCTCGGCTGCTGCAGCTTCGGAACGCAGGTTCCAGATGGAGGTGCTGGCCTCCTCCAGGCTGGCGCGGACCAGCGCGCGGGCCTGGTCCAGGTGCTCGAGCGCCGCGTCCCGGGAGCCGGCGAGCAGCCGGGCCACCAGCTCCAGCTGCACCGAGACGCCCACAAAGCCCTGGGCCAGGGTGTCGTGGATCTCCCGCGCCAGGCGTCCCCGCTCCGCCAGCACCGCGCCCCACTGCGCTTCCATCTGCAGCACGCGCCAGCGATAGACCAGGTATCCCAGCAGCAGACAGGCCAGGGCAAGCGCGGAGTAGAACCAGTAGGTCTGGTAGTAATGGGGCAGCTGGCGCAGTGCGAACGAGGCGCCGGCGGTATTCCAGACGCCGTCATTGTTGGCTGCCATGACCTGGAACCGGTAGGGACCGGGGGGCAGATTGGTGTAGAAGGCTGCCCGCCGGCTGCCAGCGTCGATCCAATCCCGGTCAAAGCCCTGCAGCTGGTAACGGTACCTCACCTTCTGCGGGGCCACGAAGCTCAGGCCAGCATACTGGAACTCCAGGCGGTTGGCGCCGGGCTTGATGGTGAGTTCCTGGTTCAGGCTGCGCACCTGGTCATCGACCAGAACCTTTTCGATCACCACCGGGGGCGGCACGCGGTTTTCCGGCGCGTGCTCAGGATCAATGACGCTGACCCCATCCAGGGTGGCGAACCACAAGCTACCGTCGGCCATCTTCCACGCCGCCGGGTGCCCGCTCCCACTGCACTCGCGGATGTTCATGCCGTCCGCAGTGCCGTAGGTGGCGACTGCCGCCTCCGCGCCTGGTTGCTCAAGCCGCGCCGGCGAAACCCTGAAGATGCCGGTTTTGGAGCTCAGCCAGAGACGGCCACGCGCATCTTCCAGGATGCCGTAGATGGTGGCCGGCAGCCCCTGCGCGCTGCTGGGGAAGGGCTCAATCCCTGCCCGGCGCCAGCGGTTGAGGCCGCCGCCGTTGGTGCCCAGCCACAGAGTCTCCTGGTTCGCATCCCGGTCTTGCGCGATGGCCGTGACCACGTTGTCGGAGAGCCCTTGCTGGCCGGTGTAATTTGAAAAAGCGCCCTGGTGCAAGCGGCTCAGGCCGCCCGAGGTCCCGACCCAAAGGTCGCCGTCAAGATTACCGTTGCGGGCGCGGAGGATGGCCCCGATGAAATCGCTGCCCAGCCCGTCGATGCCGGAAAAGCTGGTGAACTTGCCGCCGGCCAGGTGCGCCAGCCCATGCCGGGTGCCGATCCACAGGCTCCCGTCGCGGTCAGTGTAGAGGGAGCGGATGAAATCGTCGGGCAGCCCGTCGGCCGAAGTGAAGCGCTCTATTTTCTGCGCGGAGCCCTTCTGCCCCAGGTTGGGATGGAGAAGATTCAGCCCGTCGGGGGTTCCGACCCACAGGTCGCCTCCCGCGCCCCCGGCCAGCGAGAGGATTACATTGCTGGACAAGCCGTCGGCCGTGGTGATGTGGGCGAAGCCGGTGCTGGTGCGGCGATTCAACCCGGCACCGTCGGTGCCGATCCACAGCTGCCCGTTGCTGCTCTGAAAGACGCAGCGCACCAGGTTGCCGGAGAGACCATCGCTACTGGTGTAGGTGATGAATTTCTGATCGCGCAAGAGATGCAGCCCGTTGCCATCGGTGCCCAGCCACAGGTCGCCTTCGCGGTCCTCGTACAGAGACAGCACGCGGTTGCCAGCCAAGGCGGAGACCGGGGCAAAGGACTGAAGCTGGTTGGCCTCGAGGCGAAAGATTCCCCGCTCGGTGGCGATCCAAAGCACTCCCTGGCGGTCCCGGAAGAGATGATCCACCCTGCCCACCTCCGGCCCATTGGACCGGAGAGACAGCCAGGCTCCGTCGGCGGCCAGGTGGACCACGCCGGCTGCCGTGCCCATCCACATGCCGCCGGCGGTGTCGGTCGCGAAAGCGGTGACCTCGGCTTTCGCCGGGATATTGGGGATAGGGACGGGAGCGATCAGGCCGCCGGTATAGCGTGCCAGCCCTTGGCCGGTGCCGATCCAAAGAGTGGGTTCGAGATTCCGCTCGCGGTCGAGCCGCAGCGTTTCCACTTCGATGCCGCTCAGCAGGCGCCGCGCCAGCCGGGGAGTGGAGGGCCTGATATCCAGCGCGAACACCCCGCTGCTGCCCCCCAGCCAAAGCGTGCCCTGCGGGTCCTCCGCCAAACCGTCACGGGTGAGTGGCCCGGCGGCCTCGGCTCCGGCTACCGTGGCAAAGCTTTTCCCATTGAAGAAGGCCGGTCCGCCCGAGGTGAAGGCCCAGAGCCGGTGGCGGCGGTCCCCATAGCTGAACCAGACCGTTTCTGCGGGCAGGCCCTGAGCCCTGGAATAGGCCGCAAAAGCGCCGCCGGCATAGCTCACCAAGCCGGCTCCGGTGCTGATCCACAAAGTGCCGGAGCCATCCTGGAACAGGTCGTAGACGATATCGCTCAAGAATTGCGGGGTATTCTCGGTGTCGAAGGTGACAAAGTCGATGCCGTCGAAGCGCACCAGGCCGCCATCGGTGCCCAGCCACAGGTAGCCGTCGTGGGTTTGCAGCATGGAGTGAACGGTGTTTTGCGGCAGGCCGGAATCGGTGCGCCACACCTGGTGCCCATAGTGGTCGAGCGAGCGTTGGGGATCGAGCGCCATCGCTGCCTGCGTCAGCAGCAGCAGCAAAGCCCACCAACCGCGCCGTTGCCAGGCAGCCCCGATCATTTCTCTGCCTCCAGTATCAACGGTTCGAAACCGGGATGGGAGCAAAAAAAAGCGCCCTGGGTGAGAGCGCGTGGAGAATGAGTGTGAAATTCGATTGACTCCACGATAGGCCGGGGCCGAAGCCGTGTCTTGGACCCAGGGTACGGATTTGCACTCGAACTTTCGATGGATACCGGCGCCTTCCGGCTGGGCGCCAGATAGACGCGGCTAGAGCAGAACTTCCGGCGTGGGCGGCTCGGTGGCGACGCTGGGCACAGATGCGGTGGGAGCCTTGGAGGGGGTCATCGGCTGCTTGGCCGCGCCGCCAGAAAGGCGCGCAGCAATGCGGCGCGACCGCAGCCGGTCCGCCATATGCTTGGGTACGTCTGCTGATTTGATCAAACTCATGTTGGCTCCCTGGTGTGCCGTTACTTGCTGAATGTGGACCCGTCTGGAGCAAAGACATCCGGGTGAGAAAGTGCACCAGCTCCAGTGTACGCCTCAGGGACTGCTTATTGTTTTTCCCAGATCATGGTCTGGGGCGGATCGCCGGGCGCGTTGCCGACTTCGGTCATGGTTTTGCGGTCTTCCCCGACGGTGTATTGCGAGGTCCAAACGACGTTGCCGTTCAGTTTCTCCACCATGCGGAAAGCGTAAGGCCCGGTACGGGTGAGCGACACCCGCAGGCCGGCCGGAATGTCAGGCCCCTCGACCGGTACCTCTTTGCCGTCTAAGGCGACCGTCAAACTTACTTTCTGCGCGGCAATTTTCACCACCAGCTTATCCAGCCCGGATTCCTGGATGACAAAGTCATCGGGCGCGCTGAGTTTGACCTCGGTGCTCTTCCAGGAGCCGATCAACCCGCTGCTGCCGGCCGTCCGCACATACTGTGCGGTGTTGGTATAGAGATCGCCGTCCGCTTTGGCCCCGCTGGAGGTGAGGGAAAGTTGCTTGCCGTCGCCGGAGAGCTTCCAGGTGTCGATGCTCAGCAGTTTGCCGTCGATCTTTCTGTACTCGGTGGTCCAGCCATTGGCGTTGATCTGTCTCCAGATGGCCACGTCGCCCGAGGGCATCCCATAGGTCTTGCCGTCCGCGCGAAAAGAGTAGGTGACTCCTCCCGCGGTAACCTCGATCGCCTGTCCTTCCGCGGGACGGAACTTGAGGGTGTCACCAGCCATTTGGCTTTTTTCCTGATTGAGCTTCCAGGTACCTACGAAGGGATTTTGCGCTGCTGCCGTGGCAACGGCGGCAATGCAGGTAAACCAGCCGATCACAGCGAACAGCAACGGTCTTGCTCTCATTGGGGGATCTCCCTTGCTCTGGGTTGGACTGAGCCCAAAGCCGGATGGTACAGCAACGCAGAGGCGCCAATGCCATTAGAGCATTTCTGCTGTCTGGTTGCTTTGTTGTATAGGGTAAACCCGAAGCTTCTTTGGATGCCGTGTTTCGGCTTTGCATCGCGGCTCCCGCGGGTAGCAACGTCTGTCTATCCCTTCGGTATCCTCGTATCAGGGCACGGCTTCAGCCGTTCCGTAAATGTATTGCGGGGTGGCGGATTTAGAAGCCGCTGAGGTACGGTTTTTCACAGTAGTTCCGTGCAGGTACGAGCGTGGAAAAGCGTACCTCAGGGGCTAAAGCCCTCAATGGCCACGGGTCAGTGGCACGGCTGAAGCCGTGCCCTTCTGTACAAGGCGTTTTTCCGCAGCCTGTTCAGTAGCCAAACCTCGCGAAAGGAAAAACCCAGGGGGTAAACAGGCTGCGGAAAAAATCGCGATTAGACGGGAAAGACGTACCTCAGGGCCTAAGGCCGACATATTCTCAATCGTTTGCGGCCCGACTAAAGTCGTGCCCTGATACAAAGCAAGAGTTTTTGCGCAGCCTGTAAAGCCCAGATCTTTGTTGGGCCTCAACGGCACGACTAGAGTCTGCCCTAATGGGGCTTGCTAGTCGTCGTCGGAGGGGCGGGGATGGCTGTGGGCTGCGATGGCGTGCAGATGCAAGGCGCGGTGCAGATCCGGAGCGAACTCTTTCACCAGGTTGCCGACCATGATTTCGCCCATCTGCTCATGGCCGAACTGGACGCCCTGCACCAAAGGATTGTAAAGGCGGTGGGGATACCAGTAAGTGGATACCATGCCCGAACCGTAGGCCCCGGCGATCTGTGGCATATCGAGGGTCAGCCGCCCGTCCTGGCGATAGGTGGTGAAGGTCATCTCCATGGCGTGGGCACTGCGGCGCAGCTTACCGCTACAGCGGCAGACAGAGTATCGGGGGTCGAGCCCGGTGAGCCCATCCAGGCCCTCGTGAATGACATTGCGGGCGGCCAGCTGGCCATACTCACTGGCAAAGCGCCGGGTATAGGCACTGCCGTCCCCGTCCCACTTGGCCGGCGTATGGCTTACCTGGTCCACCAGCGCGCCCACCGAAAGCCCCGCAAAGGCTCCTGGGGACGCGTACGTGTCGTTCCAGAAAAGGGTGAACCGGTCATTGACGGTGAGCCGCGGATTGGGCACGACGGCCGGCTTTACCGGCACGCTGGGCACAGCCTCGCTGATGGACGGGGTTAGGCCCAGGCCCTGCAAGAGGGCGTCATGACCCGGCGCGAGCAGTTCCGGCAAAAACAGACCGCTTTGCGTCATGCTCTCGCTGGCGACGAGTACGGGTTCGGTGGCCAGGGTCTGGGCGCCCGCCACCATTTCCGTGGTCAAGCCGAGCGTCATGAGCAGAAGCACCTGGCAGAATTTCAAACAACCCCCTTCTGGGCCAAACGAACGCGACTGCCGCTGTGCGAGCCCTGCCATCGGGCGGCTTCTTTGAGCAGCAACCAAAGAATCGCAGCGGCCAGCAGCCAATGCAAGCAAACATCGAGCCCCGGCCCTTACGAAAGCGGCTTACCGATTCCCGTCGGGGTACGGGTATGTAACACATTTTGGGCAGCGACGCGTGGTGCTTATTGCGGCAGCAGGGCAAAGCGGTCGACGTCCACCAGCCCAAAGTCGGTAATTTTCAGGTGGGGAATTACCGGGAGGGCGAGAAAAGCGAGCAGCAGGAAGGGCTCGGGCAGCCGGCACCCCATGGACTGCACTGCGGTGCGCAGGGTCCTGAGATCCTGCTGCACGGTCTCAAAGGGGGCCAGGCTCATCAGGCCGGCGAAGGGCAAGGCGAGCTCGGCCAGCACCTTGCCGGCGCGCACGGCAACGAACCCCCCGCCCAGCGTGAGCAGACGATTGACGGCCACTGCCATGTCTTCGTCGTTGGCGCCGACCACGCAGATGTTGTGGCTGTCATGGCCGACCGAGGAGGCGAGCGCGCCCTCGGGAAAACCGAAGCCCTTCACGAAGCCCCGGCCGATATTACCGTTGCGCCCGTGGCGCTCGAGCACGCAGACTTTGAGCAGATCGTGCTCCGGATCGGCATGCCGTCTGCCTTCGCGATAGGGCAGATTGGCCTCTAAATGCCGGGTGAGGATCTTGCCCGGGATGAGGCCGATCACCGCTGTCGCCGGCCCTGAGGCGGGCACGTGAAAGGCCTCGGGCGTGACTGGCGGCCGGCGCATGGTGTTGCCGCCGGGGGGATCGGGGAAGGTCCGTCCCGCGAAACTATCCGGAGTAACCCTGCGGCCGCGGCGGAAGACGGTGTGGACCGCGCAGCTCTCCAGGTCGTCGAGCAGCAGGAAATCCGCTAAATACCCGGGCGCGATCAGCCCGCGGTCAACCAGCCCAAAGCCCCGCGCCGCCGACCAGCTGGCGGTACGATAGACCGCAGCCAGGGGCGCGCCCAGGGCGATGGCGCGGCGCACCAGGTAATCCAGGTGGCCCTCTTCATAGATGTCCAACGGATTGCGGTCGTCGGTGCAGAAGCCGAGAAAGGGCGAGGTGAACTCGTTGATCAGCGGAGCCAGGGCAGCCAGATCTTTCGAAGCCGATCCCTCGCGGATCAGCACCTGCATTCCCTTGGCAAGTTTTTCCCGTCCCTCGGCCAGGTTTGTGCTCTCGTGACAGTTACGAATGCCGCAGGATAGATATGCGTTGAGATCGCAGCCGGCAAGCAGGGGCGCGTGGCCGTCGATATGCTGGCCCTGGAACGCAGCCAGCTTGTCCATGCACTCGGGGTCTTTGTTCAATACGCCGGGCACGTTCATAAACTCGGCCAGGCCGATCACCTGGTGATGGTGGCGAAGCGGCACCAGGTCAGCGGCCAGGAGCCTGGCGCCCGAGGTTTCGAGATGGGTGGCGGGAACACAGGAAGAAAGCTGCACGCGTAGATCGAGCACGGTGTGCTGCGCGGCCTCTAGAAAATATTGCAAGTCCCACGAGACCCAGGACGTTGGAGATTTCGTGGGGATCGCAGATGGCGGTGGTGACACCGTGCGGAAGCACACAGCGGTCGAACTCTCCCGGAGTGACCAGCGTGCTCTCGCAGTGCACGTGGCTATCGATAAAGCCGGGCACGGCGAAGCGGCCCTGGGCATCGATTTCCTCGAGACCGCGGTAGCTGTCGAAGGCGCCGACGATGACGCTGCCGCATATGGCGATGTCCCCGGATTGGAGTTCGCCGGTTACCAGGTTGAGGATGCGCGCGTTGCGGACGACCAGGTCGGCGGGTAAACGACCCAGAGCCTGATCGATCTGCCGCTCCAGAACATCTCTCATGAGTCAAGAACCTCGCCGAAGGACCTGCGGCGCGTTGCTGTAGTTCCGTATTATACGGAGGCGGATTACGGCTGAATCCAGAGGAGAGGTGGGGGAAGGCAGGGAATGTCCCGCTCCGCAGACAACCGCCCCGCCGAAACTCGTCATCTAACTTTCCGGCGAACATCCCCCGGGTCGCTTTTGCAAAACCATCAATCACAATCCGTCCGCGCGAAGCTTTCCACCCAACATGCTCAGAGTGTAAAGTTCCTGCCAGTTTCGTAAGAGACCATAAAGGCAGGCCACGGCCTGCCAGAATTGAGGTTTTCCTTGCGTTGTTCCCTTGTATCAGCCTGCCTTGTGACCACAATCTGCACCGGCATCGCTGTCGCCCAGTCGCCCGTCGCCTACGTTTATGTGGCCGAAGATGCAAATTACTACACCACGGACTCTCTCAATTCACCCATCTCCGTCTACGCAGCATCCTCTGCCGGCAAGCTCACGCAGATCAAAGGCTCGCCCTTCACCCAGCCCTTAGGCACCATCATCGGAACGAACGGCACCCACTTCGTCACCGTGGATCAGGACAAGACGACTCACCAATATCTGCGCGTATATGACGTTTCGTCCGATGGGGCCATTGGAGAAGAAGTAGCGAAACAGGACCTGCATGAGTGGTGCGCGGATGACCAAGGCGGAGTGCTCGATCACACCGGACAGTATGTCTACGTGGTAGAAGGCAATAATTGCGGCGGCGGCATTATCAGCTTTGCCCTCAGTAAGAAGGGCGAGTTGGCGTTCAAGGGTTTCGTTTCGGCTGCGCCGTCTTATCTCACGCCAGTTTTCTCCGGGAACGACAAGTTCGTCTACACTTTTATCCAAATCGGCGATGCTCCCTGTCCCACCGACACCTTTCTTGGCCTGGGCCGGGAAAGCAGCGGCGCTCTTGAAAACATCTCCTTTAGCGAAACGGACCCGACAACGCCGTCCAGTGGTTATCAAGTGACCCAGAACTCTATGCCAACCGCCGACTCCACCAATCACCTTGCCGCCTCGGTTACCCTTCTAGACGGAGAGTGCGGACAGTCAGGCCCAGCGTACAACGGGCTTGCCAGCTATACGATCCAGAGCAATGGCGATCTGGTTTCCACCAATACCTGGCAGAACCTGGCTCCGTTAGCGGCATATTTAGCTCCCAGCTCGATCATGAAAATGAACCCGGCGGGCAACGTTGTCGCCGTCGCGGTGGGGACAGGCATCCAATTTTTCCACTTCCATGGCGCCGATCCCATCACTCCATTCGCGGGGAATGAGATCATCGGCACTTCCGGCTACATCAACGACATGGCTTGGGATTCGGATAACCACCTCTACGCTCTCAACGCCAAGAGCGGAAGGCTGCACGTCTATGATGTGACGACGAAAAGCGCGGTCGAAGCCGCTGGATCACCTTACCTTCCGCAGAATAGTTGCAACGCCGGAGGATGCTACCCTCAGACCCTCATCGTCCGCGCAATTCCATAGGCAAAGGGCCTGTGGTATTAACCTGAGAGTTCGCGATCATGCAGTGGTAGTGTGCCCTCCGGGCCTGGTATTTGGCGGTCATGACTCCCGCGGGCTTGGACAAGTAAGGTTCTGGGATCCCCCGGTTTTTTATAAAATTCGATAAAATTCGATCCTTTTTGGGTGTTTGAGGCATTTGGGGTTTCAGGTTTCTTTCCGAATCCCGCCGCGGCGGGATGTCTTTGGTTGGCTGATTTGTGACAGGGATCGGGTAGGATACCGGACAGCGGTAAGACTGTCCTTCGCTCGCATGTAGGCCGAAACTACCGGCACCTGCCGCCAGAGAGCGGTGACGCGAGAATCCGCTGCCTGGCGAAATCGTCTTTTAACAGGATAGATCTGCTCCGAAATCGGATAAAGACTCCGGGACGCTATTTCGAACCAGTGGCACCGTTTCGGAGGTTACTCTGGTTTATTCGCGGCTGGCCCCGCGTGAGAACCGGGATTGGGGGTCCCTCTGGCATAACTCCCATGTCTCAAAGGCGAGGGCCACCCACTCATGGTTTTGGATTTAAAGAGGCGGTTCTCACGCAGACTCTAAAGCCCCTGAGGTATTGCTTTTCCTATTCGATCCCGAGTTTTTTCCGCAGCCTGTAAAGCCGAGGGAGGCAGCGCTCCGACATTGTTCCCTCTCCGAGGTTGTGTGAGCCCGCACCGTGAGCGACAATGCGGTCGTGCTGCAACGACTGCGTGCCCGCAAGGAATGGAAGTTTTTCGCCGTCCTGCCCCAGGCGGACCCGGGCCTGGCTGCGGCATGGTGGACCGTCCTGCTGCTGCGCGGGGTGCTGCCATCAGCGTTTGCCATTGCCATGGGCGTGCTGGTCGGCGCCGTACAACAGGGACATGCTCTGGCCGGGCCGCTGGCCTTTGCCGGCGCGGTTTTTGTGCTGCTGCAGGTGCTGAACCCGATCCACCAGGCGGTGAGCGCCAACCTCGGCGATCGCACCGCCGCGTGGCTCTATGACCGCCTGACCGAGGCCTGCGTGCGCCCCCCAGGCATCGGACATCTGGAAGATCCCACCCTGACCAGCGACCTCACGGTGGCCCGGGATTTCGACCTGGGCATGACCGGTCCGCCGCTCTCGATCTCGATGGATTTTATTGCTACCGGCATGGTGGAGATGACCGGCGGCATCGCCTCCGCGCTGATCCTCGCGCGCTACGCGTGGTGGGCGCCGCTGGTGCTCGCCGGCGCGTGGCTGGCGACCCATTGGCTGCTGCGCGAGAGCGCGATCTGGCGCGACCGCAACAACCCGGAAGTGCGCGCCGCGCAGCGGGATGCCGACTACGCCTACCGGCTGGCAGTGGACCCGCCGGCCAGCAAGGAGCTACGGCTGTTTGGCCTCGCCGGCTGGACCATCGACCGCTTCGTGGCCCGGCGAACTCGCCTGCACGAGCTGCAATACGCCGCCACCCGCATGCGCGAGCGCCCGGTCATCTGGAGCCTGCTGCTGGTGGTGTCCGCCAACGTGATTGTGTTCTGGGTACTGGCCGGCTCCGTCGCCCACGGCCATATCAGCTTAGGAGAAGCGGTGGTTTACGTGCAGAGCGCGATCGGGGTATCCATGATCGCCTTCGGCGGCTTCAGTTGGGCGCTCGATGGATCGGCCGCTCCCGGTTGCCGCGGTGCTGCGGCTGGAGCCGGCGATGCGTCCCGCCGGTGCGCTGCGCTCGGGCGAACGGCGCGCCGATGGCGCTGCCGGCACGCGAAATTCGTCTGCGCGACGTCAGCTTTGCCTACCCGGGGGACAACAGCCCGCCGGTGCTGCAGCACTTCGATCTCACCATCCCTGCCGGGTCTTCGCTGGCCATTGTGGGCCAGAACGGCGCCGGCAAAACCACCATCGCCAAGTTGCTTTGCCGCCTGTACGATCCGCAATCCGGGGCGATTGAGATTGACGGCATCGACCTGCGCGACTTCGATCTTGCCTCCTGGCGTAAGCGGGTCACCGCGGTCTTCCAGGACTTCCTCCGTCTCGAGCTGCCGCTGCGGGAAAACGTGGCTTTTCCGGGGCGAATGGGAGGAGCGCCCGACGAGATCGTGCGCGCCGCGCTCGAATCGGCAGGAGCGGCGGACCTGGCCGGGCTCGACACTGTGCTGGCCCGCGGCTACACCGGAGGCACGGACCTGTCGGGCGGCCAGTGGCAGCGCATTGCGCTCGCCCGCGCGCTGGCAGCGGTTACGCTGGGCGCCGGTGTGGTGCTGCTCGACGAGCCGACGGCGCAGCTCGACGTGCGCGGCGAAGCGGAGATCTTCGATCGCCTGCTGGCCGCCACCCGGCATTGCACCACCATCCTGATCTCCCATCGCTTCTCCACCGTCCGCCACGCCGATCGCATTTGCGTGCTGGAGCAGGGCCGAGTGGTCGAGCTGGGCACGCACGATGAGCTGATGGCCCTGGGCGGGCGCTATCGCACCATGTTCGATCTGCAGGCCCAGCGCTTCCATCTTCCCGACCCGGAGGGAGTCACCTATGAAGCCCTCTCCTGAACAGGAAATCGCGCCCGCTGCCGCCCGCGTTATCGTCGATGTGGCGGCTGTGCAAGCTGGGCTATCGCCACGAGCCTCGCCTGATGCTCGCGTCGTTTGTGCTGTCGCAGCTCTCCGCGCTGCCCGATGCGCTGCTGGCCTTGTGGCTGTGGCTGCTGGGCAAGGGATTTCTCGAGCACCGAACGGGTTTGATGCAAGGCGGCGGCGGTTGGCCTGGCGGTGTCGGCCACCGCTACCTGGTTTCTGCGCACGGTCAGCACCCGGGTGCAGCGCCGCTTTCGCGACAAGGTGACCATCGCGCTTGAGTCGCATGTGGCCCGGCTGCAGGCGACGGTGGCGACGGTCGCGCACCACGAGCGGCCCGAGTATCTCGATCGACTTGTCGATGCTGCGCAACCAGGTGTTCGTGCTCGATCACATGTACATGTCGCTGTTTTCCACCCTGGGGTGGATTCTGCGGCTGGGTGTGACCATGGCGCTGCTGGCTTCGGTTCATCCGGCGCTGCTGCTGCTGGCCGTCTTTGCCATCCCCACGGTGGTGACGTCGGCATGGCGGCCGCAGGTGGAGCGAATCGCGCAGGAGCGTGGGGCACAAGCCGGCCGCCTGGCGCGCCATCTGTTCACCATCGCCACCACCGCGCCGCCGGGCAAAGAAGTGCGCGTCACCGGCATCGGCGAGCGCCTGGTCACGGACCGCCGGGCGGCGTGGGAGCGGTGGTATGGGCCGGTGGCGGCGGCGCGCTGGGGCTCGGCGTTCTGGCTGGCGCTGGGCTGGGCGATCTTCGGCCTGGCGTATGTGGGTGCGATCGTCTTCGTCTCCTCGTATCTCAGAGCTCCCGCCAGCGCGGTGCTGCTGGTGCTGGCCGCGGGTGCGCGGCTGTCGGGGTACATCGGCGCCACCGTGGGGGAGATCGGATTCCTGCGCGGATTCTGGATGGACGGTTCGCGCCGCCTTGCGTGGCTCGAGGACTACGCCGCCTCCGTCGCGGCCGCGGGCGATCTGCCGGTCCCCGCGGCATTGCACCGCGGGATACGCTTCGACCACGTTTCGTTTGCCTATCCAGGGACCTCCCGCGTAGTGCTGGACGATGTCTCGTTGTTGCTGCCGGCGGGCGCGGTGGTGGCGATTGTGGGCGAGAACGGCGCCGGCAAGACCACCCTGGTTAAACTGCTGGCCAAGATGTACGAGCCGTCGTCGGGCGCGATCCTGGTGGACGACACCCCGCTGGCGCGCCTGCCGGCGGACGATTGGCGTGGACGTCTTGCGGGCGCGTTCCAGGATTTCTTCCGCTTCGAGTTCCGCGCCGGGCACACCGTCGGCTTAGGTGATGTCCCGCGCATGGACCATGAGCCTTCGGTGATGGCCGCTGTGGACCGCGCCGGGGCTGCCGACGTGATGGGGAAATTGACCGCGGGGCTCGACACCCAGCTTGGTCCAACGTGGCCGGGCGGAGCGGAGCTATCCTTCGGCCAGTGGCAGAAGCTGGCGCTGGCCCGCGGTTTCATGCGCGATCAGCCACTGTTGCTGATACTCGACGAGCCTACCGCCGCGCTCGATGCCGAGACGGAGCATGCGCTGTTCGAACGCTACGCCGCAGCCGCGCGGGATGGCAGTGCGGGCGGCCGTATCACCATCCTCGTCTCCCACCGCTTCTCCACGGTGCGCATGGCCGATCTGATCGTGGTGCTCGACGGGTCGCGTTTAGTCGAGGTGGGCTCGCACGAGGACTTGATGGCCAAAGGCGGCCAGTACGCGGAGCTGTACGGCATCCAGGCGGCCGCGTATCGCTGAGTTACTTTTCCTTTTCCAGCGACACCACCATCACTTCAATTGGCTTGTCGCCGGCGTTGACGTCGGCATGCAGGGTGCCCGGCGGATTTGCGGGCAGCCAGTAGGCCTTTCCTGTCTCCCACACGTGCTCTTCGGATTTACCGTCCTGGTCCACAATCTTCATGGTGCCGCCGCTGAGCGCAATGATGACCCGAGGATGATCGTGGCGATGCATGGTCAGCGGCGCGTTCGGCATCACCACCGACTTCCATACCTTCACGTCTTCATTGTCGAATTGCGGGAATCGCTGGGTCTGGGTGGCGCTGTTCTGCGACCGCACCCCGACGGCGAATACCAGCAGGACCGCCAGCGCTACCAGGCGGAACGAGAAGATTTTCATGTTTCCTCCGATCCTCATCATTTGGCATGGGGCGGGGAAAAGATACAAGCCCGGAAAGCGGGATGCGATACCAGGCAGCAGAGCAGCGCTCCACTACGCGCTACGCGCTCCGTCGGGACGACAAGGTGGGGTTTGAGCGCTTTCATTTCCAGGAATGCCGGTTGACGCAGAAGCTGCAGATCCCTCGGCTGCGCTCGGGATGACACAGGGGATAGCTGCGCTTCCATGGAGAGTAGTTGCTGGATAGAAGGTGTTTTTCATCACCTTGGGGGCACCACAGGCCCAGGATTCCTCCGGTCGGGATGACAAATTATTTCGACGAGCGATGACTCTTGCTGAAACTCGCAGATTTAATCGCCGCGCAGCGCCCGCATGGGATCGATCGAAGAGGCGCGCACTGCGGGAAGCAAGGAGGCGAGCACGGCCATCACTCCAGCTAACAAAATCATGCTCATCAGCGTGCCCACGTCGGTGGTTTGGACTCCGTAAAACAAGCTCGCCAACAGGTGTGCCAGAAAAAGCGCACAGGGCAGCCCGATGACCGCCCCAGCGGCAAAGAGGCGCGCGCCGCGTAATAGGGTTTGGCGGCGAATGTCGGCGCGGTTCGCGCCCAGCGCCATGCGCACGCCAATCTCCCGGGTACGCTCCTGCACCCCGCTGGACAGAACACCGTATATCCCCAAACCTCCCAGGAGCAAAGTGATGCCGCCCATCGCGGACATCATCACCACCACATAGGTGAAGCCAAGCAGCGACTCATGCAAAAAGCGGGTGTAGGTTTTTACTTCCTCGACCGGAAGATCGGGATCCACATCGTGAACCGCGCGGCGGGCAGCGGGCGCCAGGGCCAAAGCGTCTCCTTTGGTTCGTAAGGCAAAGTAGGTCGTGTCGGAAGGATGCTGGGCGTAAGGCACATAGATCGTCGGCTGCGCCGTCTGGTCGGTCCAGGTATTCATCACATCGCCGACCACGCCGGCCACCGTCGCCCAGGCAGCCTGCGGGCCCCAGCTATCGAGCCGCAGCCGGCGTCCCAACGGGTTCTCGCGGGGCCAGAGGTGATTGGCGAGGCGCTCATTGATCAGCACTGCCGGGGGCGCCGCGGGACCGTCCGAAGCGCTGAGGAAACGGCCGCGCAAAAGCGGAATTCCCATCATGCGCAAATACTCAGGGCTGATGGTCAAGGCCTGCGCCGCTGGAAACGTCCCCGGGGTCTTGGGCCGGTTCTCGACGCTCAAATCCTTCCATTCTGCATCGTCATCGGAATAGGGGAAACAGGTGGTGACGCCCGCGCCCAAAACCCCGGCCGTTGCTTTGAGCTGCGCGATGGCCCGATCGTAAAATGCGACGCGTTGCCGCTCATCGCCATAACGCGATGCGGGCAGATTGATCATGAAGGTCAAAAGTGTCTCTGGAGAATAGTCCTGCTGGACGGTCAGCATGCGCCGCATGCCCTGGACCAGGAGTCCCGCCCCTAGGACGAGTACCAACGAGAGGGCGACCTGCACCACAGCAAAGGTATTCCGTAAGCGGTGGGTTTGCCGCGCATCTGTCGCAGTACGAGTTGCGGAAAGGGAGGCCATTCCCGCCGCCAGGTTGCCGGTCGCCAGCAGAGCCGGCATCAGCCCGGATCCCAGCCCGCTGACCAGCGCCAGAACCATGGCGGCAAAAAGCACCGGCAGGTTCAAGCCAATCTTGTCCCAGCTGTAGAGGTATTGTGCGACCTCGGGTGGCATGGAAATGAGGATCAGATGCAGGTGAACCGCTGCGAACCCAATGCCTGCCACCGCGCCCAGCAAACCCAGCAGCGCGCTCTCGGTCAGAAGTTGGCGCAGGATGCGAAGCCGGCTAGCCCCCAGCGTGATGCGCACCGCAATTTCGTGGCGCCGCGCCATGACCCGCGCCAGATTTAAATTGGCGACGTTGGCGCACACCACCAGCATGACGAACAACGTGCTGCCCAGCATCATCCTGGTATAGGCGGGAGTGAGTTCGCCATTCACCGACTGCGCCAGCGGCAATGACGCGCACGCCGACTCCTGCGTTGGTCGAGGGATGCTGTTTTGCCAGCAGGGCCGCCACCCGGTTCATCTCCGCTCCCGCCTGTTCCCGGGAGACGCCCGGCTTCAACCGGCCGAAGACGACGAAGTCATGGTTGGTGCGATTGTTCTTTTCGGCGCCGGTCAGTGCCAGCGGTTGCCAGAGGTCGACCGCTTGCGGAAAATGAAAACCGTTGGGCATGACGCCGGCTACGGTATATGCCTGCTTGTTCAGCGTAATCTGGCGTCCCACGATGGCCGGATCCGCGGCGAAACGATGGCGCCACAAAGCATTGCTCAAGACCACCACGTGGTCGTTTCCGGAGAGCGTCTCGGTGGGCAGAAAGTCACGCCCAATGGCCGGCGCGACGCCAAGGAAATGGAAGAAATTGGCCGAGACACGCGCGGCGCTCAAGCGTTGGGGCTCGCCGCTTCCCGTCAGGTTGAGATACGCCCAGGTTCGGGTGGTCATCTCGGCGAAGGATTGTGTCTGCTGCTGCCAGTCGGAGAAGTCTGCAAACGACGCCGGCACCGCTTGCGATCCTTGCTGCTCGTTGACGATCACCAGGCTCTCTGCGTGAGGCAGTCCGAGCGGGCTGAAGAGGAAGGCGTTGGCTACGCTGAACGTCGCGGTACTGGCGCCAATGCCTAACCCTAAGGTAAGAACGATGATCAGTGCCAGGACCGGCTGTCTCTTCAATTGGCGCAACGCAATGCGCAAGTCGGCCCAGATACTTTCCAGCGTTCGCCACTGCCATGCTTCGCGGCTGCGTTCTTCGATGCGCGCCACATTGCCGAACTCGCGCCGTGCCTGGCGCTCGGCCTCGCGGCGGCTCATGCCATTCGACACCAACTCGTCCGTTTTCTCTTGCAGATGCTGCGCGATCTCTTCACCGAGGTCGGTGTAGAGTCGGCGTCGAGAAAAAAGCTGCCACAGCCACCTCATGACTTCCTCCCGGGGTGCAGGTCACGACTTCGTTGGCGTGAGAACAAGCGAAATGCCCTTGAGCATTTGCGCGAAGCTGGATACTTCGCGCTCCAAATGCTTGACGCCTGAGGGCGTGATCTTGTACGTCCGGACGCGCCGGTTTGCCGGCGAAGTCTCCCAATCGGCCTTCAAGAGCCCTGCTCGCAACAACCGTTGCAGGGCAGGATAAAGCGAACCCTCCTCGACCTGCAGCAGATCCCTGGATCGAGTCTTCAAATGTTGGACGAGGGCATAACCATGCATGGGCTGCCACTTGAGCGTTTGCAGAATCATCATCTCCAAAGCGCCCGGAAACAGATCGCGTTCATTCGCTTGCTTACTAGTTGCCATAAGGCTAGTCCAGAACTTACCTAGAGTAAACAAGTAAGAGCGATCGGTGTCAAGCGTATCAGGAGTAAACTTGAGTTCGGCAGGCCGGCAGGCACCCCATGACACTTACCCCAGTTCTCCGCAGGCTTCGCTCCTATCAACGCCGCATTCGCCAGGCGCGCATGGTGGCCCGGGCGATCAAGTCCAAGCACCATCCCATCCTGGCCCACATCATTCCCATGCGGCGCTGCAATCTCTCCTGCGCCTACTGCAACGAGTACGACAAGGTCTCCGATCCCGTGCCGACGGCGGAGATGCTGCGCCGGGTGGAGATTCTCGCCGGGATGGGCACGGGCATCATCACCATCAGCGGCGGCGAGCCGTTGCTCCATCCCGAACTTGACGAGATCATCCGCGGCATCCGCAGCCATGGGGCCATCGCCACCATCATCACCAACGGATACCTGCTGACCCCGGAGCGAATTCAGAGGTTGAACCGCGCCGGCCTGGAGCATCTGCAGATCTCGATCGACAACGTGATGCCGGATGAGGTCTCGAAAAAGAGCCTGAAGGTGCTCGATCGCAAACTGCAGTGGCTGGCGGAATTTGCCGAGTTCGATGTCAACATCAACTCCGTTCTCGGCGGCGGCATGGCCCATCCGGAAGATGCCCTCACCATCACCCGCCGGGCTATCGAGCTGGGATTTGATACCAGCGTGGGCATCATCCACGACCATGACGGCCAGCTCGATCCGTTGCAGGAGAAGGAACGCGCCGTCTACGACCAGATCCTCAAGGAACGCAAACCGGCCCTGTTCACCTTCGCCTACGACAATCTCTTCCACAAAAACCTGGCGCTTGGCCAAGCCAACGAGTGGCAGTGCCGCGCGGGAAGCCGTTATCTCTATGTCTGCGAACAGGGCCTGGTGCACTACTGCTCGCAGCAGCGCGGGTATCCTGCGATCCCGCTGGAAAAGTACACGCAGGCCGACCGGGACCGTGAATACTCCACCAAGAAACCCTGTGCGCCGTTCTGCACTGTTTCCTGCGTGCACCGGGTCGCCATGCTCGACCTGGTACGCAATGAGCCGCGCGAAGCGCTGACCCGCTTCTTTCCCCCGGCCACGCCGGGTGGGCCGCCCCAGCTTCCCGGTGGAATCCAGGTGCTGACCACGATCTTTCTGCCCCCGGCCGATGGCCGTCCGCCCAGCCCGGCGCAGAAGATCGTGGGCGGCGCGGCGATGAAGATCTTCGGGGTTAAGTGAGGTAGGGGTAGCAGGCGAAAAATACGCCCAGGGCGGTGACTGCGCCCAGCAGCACGTCCAGCGCGTAGTGATAGCGGCCGACCACCGCGCCCAATGAAATCCAGACCGAGATAAACAGGAACACCAGCCCGGCAATCGGCATAAAGCGCAGCAGCACCAGGGAGACGGCGAAGGTTGAGGCCACGTGGGCGCTGGGAAACGAGATGGCGTGGATGCTGCCATGCTTGAGAATCCAGCGATTGAAGATTCGCGCCTTGCCCACCTGGGATGGTTGGCTCCCGGCCAGGTCACGAGCCAGGTCCCTTGGAGGATACGCGGGCACAAAGGGCGTGATTGCGTAACAGAGATAGGTCGCGACCAGAACCACCAGCCAAAAACTGGCGGTGTGGGCGCGCTGGCCGCCGGCATAGAGCACGAGCAGGCCCAGCGGCACCAGCGGATAGCAGAAGAGGTAGGCGACTTCCAGAACCAGACCCAGGCCGGTGCGGGCTGTGCCCGAGGTGCCGGCGGTCTTGGGCATCAACCAGCGATCGAAGGCCAGGAGGCGCTGCTCGATGCGATGATTGGGCCCCTGAAAGAATTGCCCGGTCTGCCAGTAAGGCACCAGGAAGAGAGCAACCGTAAGCCAGTCACGCAGGACCGAGACGTAGAGCTGCGGCAGGAAAGCTGCTGTCGAGCGCGCCAGCATCACGGCAGCAAACGGAACGATGGCGAGCAGCGTGATGTTCCAACGCCGGCGCACCGGCAATGGCTGAAAGAAAAGCGGCTGCATCCATGCGGCCACCGCCAGCACGACCGCAAACCCGATCTGTATCCACTCTGAAGTCCGCATCCGGCCCCGTGAGAATCTGAAATTGGGGTTCCTCCGCATGACTCCCAGGTCTCAAAGGCGAGACCAGGGCCACCCACTACTCTGTAGATTCTTGTCGATTACGGATATTTGCATGCACCCTCGGGCCTTCTGCAGGAACAGCTCCTCTTATTGGCCCGCGGCGCCTCCCTTTGCGCCGGTGTAGGTCACGCGCCAGATGGTGTTGGAGCCGTCGTCAGAGACCAGCAGCGAACCGTCTTTGGCCACCGCGACACCGACCGGTCGCCCCCACACCTTGCCGTCGGGGAGCACAAACCCGGTGAGGAAATCCTCAAATTCTCCCGTAGCCTTGTTGTTTTCTATAGGAACGGCGATCACTTCATAGCCGCCCCGCGGATCCCGGTTCCAGGAACCATGCTCCGCGGCAAAAGCCCACCCATGAAACTGGGCGGGGAATTGCTTAGCCTCGTAGAACTGCATCTCGAGCGAAGCGAAGTGCGGCTGCAGCAGGACATCGGGGACGATCACCTTTCCCTTCAGCTCGGGATGCTTGCCCATCTGCCGCGGATCCTGAATGCTGCCCATGTAGTACCAGGGCCAGCCGTAGAAGCCGTCCTCCTGCACGTGGGTGATGTAGTCGGGGACCAGGTTGTTGCCCAGGCCATCGCGTTCATTGGTGGAGCACCACAGCTCGCCGGTCGCCGGTTGGATGGTTTCTCCCACGCAGTTGCGAATGCCGTAGGCATACACTTTCTCGAATTTCCCATCGGGGGTGAACTCGAGCACGTCGGCGCGGTGAAATTCGGCGGGGGTGGTGTCGGTATCGTCGTCATTGGAATGCGATCCGACCGAGACCAGCATGTGCTTTCCGTCCGGGGTAAAGACAATGTCCCGGGTGCGGTGGCCGCCGGCGCCGGGCAGCGATGCCAGGGTCTGCGCCGGGCCGCTGGCCTTCAGGTCTCCGTTCTTATAAGGAAAGCGGACGACCGAGTCAAGTATTGCCCACGTACACCCACTGCGGATTGGGCCCGCTGGGATAGAAGTTGATCCCGAACGGTCCTTTCAGGTCACTGGCAAAGACCTCCATCTGGCCCGCCTTTCCGTCCGCGCCGATGCCGCGAAAGACGAGGATCTTGCCCGCCGAGCTTTCCGCCAGGAATATGTCGCCGTTGGGGGCGAGCGCGCATCAGCCGCGGGTTATCCAATCCGGTGGCAAATTGCTCCACCTTGAAGCCGGGCAGGGTCTGCGGCCACACTCCGTCGGGCCGCGGAGCAATGGCGGCTCCGTTGTTGGCGGAAGGCGTGGCGTATGGCTGGGGAAGGTCGGCGACCGTGATCTTGCGTTTTACGCCAGGATGTTCCTTGCTGTAGTCGGTAAAGGCCGCCTCGCCGGTCAGGGTCTGCTGCGCGACGGCAGAAAGCGTAGCCGAGGATGGAAAGCGCGATGGCGAGCGTGCAAAGGACTTCGAGTTCATGGGGGTACATCCTCCGGGCATGCAGACTATTTCAGTTTAGTGCGGATTCGCTTGCTTCGCTCTGGTCTCCATTCGTGCGGCGGACCTTGGTAATCTCGTATGTCGCCTATGAATCCACCCTCGCGAAAAATCCTTATCGACACTGACACCGCATCGGACGATGCCATCGCGCTCATCATGGCGCTGCGTTCGCCCGATGTGAGCGTGCTCGCGATTACCGTGGTCGCCGGCAATGTCTCCGCCGAGCAGGGCACGCGCAACGCCCTGTTTACTGCGGAGCTCTGCGGCTCCGCAGTTCCGGTATTCACCGGAGCAGCGTCCCCCTTGGAGCGCGAGCTAGAGGATGCATCCTGGTTTCACGGGCAGGATGGCCTGGGCGATCACGGCTATCAGCCAGCCGCGCGCGTCGCCGAGGACGAGTCCGCCGTGGACGCGATCGTCCGCATCATCCAAGCCAATCCGGGCATAGAACTGATCACCCTCGGACCGCTTACCAATCTGGCGTTAGCCCTTCGCCAATGGCCCCAACTGGCGGCCAACGTAAGCCGTTGCGTAGTCATGGGCGGCGCACCCTGTTGCGAAGGCAATGTGACTCCGGCCGCGGAATATAACTTCTGGGTGGATCCGGAGGCAGCGCGAGCGGTTCTCCGTTCGCAACTGCCGATCGAACTGGTGGGCTGGCAGCTCTCCCGCGGAGCCGCGGTCGTCAATGCCCAGGAAATCGAAAGCATTCTGGCGCTGCGGACCAAATTTGCG
This sequence comes from uncultured Acidobacteriaceae bacterium, assembly GCA_963840675.1. Lineage (GTDB taxonomy): Bacteria > Acidobacteriota > Terriglobia > Terriglobales > Acidobacteriaceae > PALSA-350. Next base: position 111,986 of record CAWJAB010000032.1, on the reverse strand, counting down.
GAATTCGCTATCCGATCGAACGACACCGCCGCAAGGGCATATCAGATCCAGACTGGGCAAGAGGGCATCGCCCTTCCGGATCCCACGGCGATGGCCATTCTGCTCCATCCTGCCCTGGCGCTGGTTGCCTCAGACCACTCCATGGATGTACAGGTGGACGACGGAATCACGCGAGGGATGAGCGTGGTGGATAAGCTGGGCGTCGTCCACGATGCAAGAAACCGCGCTGCCTGGAGCGATGTCCTGGAGCGGGGACGCAAGCATACTGTCATCTGGGAGATGGATATCCCTGGGTGGAAGCAATCCCTGTTGCAGGCGCTGCGTTGAGACGACATACGCGAACCTTTATGTTCCGTGCCGGCAGGGCGGAAAACCGGCCGGTGAACCGCCGTGGTATCCCACATCTCGCGAAAAACGAGCGAGATACACCGAATCTCCTGTACGCTGCGCTAGACAAGGGCGCGTGTGCGCCTTTCTATGAGGAAAGGCGCATAAAGTTCGCGGAACCCACTAAGCTCAACAGGAAATCGGGGACGTGGGGCACCCATCGGTCAGTGGCGGGGAAAGATTCCAAACAATCTAGTGTGCCGGCTCGGGAGGCCGCGTGGCCGGCTGGGGCAACGAACGCAGGGAATTCGGTGCGGTCACCAACTTCTGCAGCAATGCCACCGGCAGCGTCGCCGTAACCACCGCGCGATCGTTCTTATGCTCGATGTTGGTGGAATTGAGCAGGTCGCGAATATCCGGGTTGGTCATGGCTGCGGGCAGATTATTTTCTGCTGCCCGGCCAATCGCGATCATGGTGTTCAAGGCGTCGGAGGAAACCGTGGCGGCCAACTCCGTAGGGGCAATCTCTTCGACCCTCAGGTGCAGCGCTCCGCCCCATCGCACCGAGCCGATAAAGGTAGTGTTGATCGCCACCGGAAAATTGAAGCCCAGGATGTTGATGCCGCCGCTCTTGAGCGGCACGCTGATCTTCCCAATCCCCCACGCGACCGAGAGCAGGGGAACCTCGGAATAGTGATCGGTGAGCAGGGAAGCGCCGGAGAAAGGCAGTGCCGAGGTGCGATAGCGGTCGAGCATGGAGTGGATCTGCTCCGGCGTGGGGGTGTTGGAGGCAGCCACCATGTCGTAGCCCAGCTGGGCTACCCGAACCGTACGCCCCTCGCTGGGGATGTCGTAGATGGTATGTCCTGCGTATTCCTCGGTTTGCGCAGCAATCGAGCCCAGATACGCATTCAGGCGCTGGCCGTCGATGTGGCCCAGGAACACCTCAGAGAAGGCCACCGCCCCATTGGGGCCGAGCGGGTTCGACATGCGATGCAGGCCGAAGGCCACCTCGTCCAGGTCCCGCTCGAATTCAAAGCCGGTGGCGTTGATGAAGCTTTGGTATTGCGGGTCGTGGGGCACCTGATTCTTGTCGAAGTGGGTGTAGGCGCGCAGCGGGCGCAGGTTGAAATAGAGAATGCAGTCGGATTCCGGAAGCAGCCGCGCAGCCTCGGGAGGGGCCTTGCGCCGCAGGTAGGCAGCCAGCGCCAGCAGCAGCAGAACGAGCAAAACAATGATGATGGTCGCCTTGGTGCGCCTGGGCATGCGGAGTCGGGAATACCACCCTCATCAGTCGAGGAATCATAGCACCCGGCGTCCCCCCGCGGTCATTGCGGTGCTCTTCCACCCTGTGGTAACCTTGGCAATTGTGAAGCCGCCGCGAGACCTGTGCCAAGGTCTGCTTTTAAGGCGGGAAACACGGCTGTTCGGGCTGGCGTAGCTCAGCTGGTAGAGCATCTGATTTGTAATCAGACGGTCGGGGGTTCAAGTCCCTTCGCCAGCTCCAGAGTTTCGTTCGCTGGTTCCGGAGTATCCCGCCGCAATCATTCCATTTTGACGTTTTGCTTCCTCTGAATTGGCTGCGCGGGAAAGCGTCTGCGGAACGGGATTGTGTGGGTGTTTTACCAGGCCGGAAGAGGTTCCGGCCTGCAGGTTGTGCACAGGTGGCCGAGCGGTTAATGGCAGCAGACTGTAAATCTGCCGCTCCTTGGAGCTACGGAGGTTCGAATCCTCCCCTGTGCACCACGGATTGGAACCATGGCCTTATCGCCGGGACAGCGGAAGTGGATCTCGCTGGGGTTGTTGTTGTTGCTCTGCGGTTTGACGGTTAAGACGATTGACCCGGGCAAGGTACGCTCGGTGGTATTGCTGTTGTTGGGTGTTTTCGCATTGCGGATCGTGCTCACTGCGTCTGCTTCGCGATAGCATGGCGGTAGGCGAGTCGATTTGTCGGGCTGATGTAGCTCAGTCGGTAGAGCACTCCCTTGGTAAGGGAGAGGTCACCGGTTCAATCCCGGTCATCAGCTCCAGATTTGTTGTGGTTGTTGGGAGAGCGGAGCTTAAGTACCGGGCTCATAAGCATCAGCTCCAGTTTTTAGGGTTTTGGGAGACGCGCGGGAGTAACTCAGTGGTAGAGTCACAGCCTTCCAAGCTGTTGGTCGCGGGTTCGATTCCCGTCTCCCGCTCCAAACTATTTTTTGCGTGAGAGCCTCCGAAATGTTTGTACAGACAGTCTTACCCGTTGCAGACGAAGTGCATTTTGCCCAGGTCAAAGCCTCGCTTGAGGAACTGTTCGCCTCGGGCAAGGTTGCTGGGTTTCTCAAGCGGGTGCAGCGGTCCAAACTGCGGGTGCGGGATTTCGAGGGGTTGCTGGAGCGTGGATTGCTGGGCGCCACGACGGCCGAGGCATACCGCAAGCTGGGCGATTCTGACCGGGGCCAGGCGCGGGAGTTGTACCTGTCCCTGGTGGAGCATGTTGCGCTGGAGCTGCGAAGCAGGTTTTTGAAGGTATATGCCTACTACTGAGCTGACCTTACCTGTGGTGCGGGAAAGCACCTATATCGTGGTGTGGGAGTTCCAGGTCAAAGCGGAGTGCGAGGCGGAGTTTGTGGCGGCCTACGGACCCGACGGCGAATGGGCGCGCCTTTTCCAGCGCTCCCCGGAGTTTCTGGGGGTAGAGCTTCTGGGCAGTGTGGGCAACGCCGGCCGCTTTTTTACCCTGGACCACTGGAGTTCGTCGGCGGCGATGGATGCGTTTCTGGCCGCCAACGCGACCATCTACGACGTGCTCGACCGGCGCTTCAGCAGTCTGACGGTGTGGGAGCGGCGGATAGGCGGCTTTCCCTGCGATGCGTAGGGCAAGCAACAGGTTTGTATTGAGAGATTAAGCAGGAGAGAGGGACGAGATGGCGAAGGAGAAGTTTGACCGGACCAAGCCGCACGTGAACGTGGGGACGATTGGGCACATTGATCACGGCAAGACGACGTTGACGGCGGCGATCACCAAGGTATTGTCCAAGCACAACCCGAAGATATTGTTTCGTTCGTTTGACTCGATTGACAACGCGCCTGAGGAGCGGGAGCGCGGCATCACCATCGCCACGGCGCACGTGGAGTACGAGACGGCGAACCGTCACTACGCGCACGTGGATTGCCCGGGCCACGCCGACTACATCAAGAACATGATCACCGGCGCGGCGCAGATGGACGGAGCGATCCTGGTGGTGGCGGCGACCGATGGTCCGATGCCGCAAACCAAGGAGCACGTGTTGCTGGCCCGCCAGGTAGGGGTTCCCTACATTGTGGTGTTTTTGAACAAGTGCGACGCGGTGGAAGACGAGGAGCTGACCGACCTGGTGGAGATGGAAGTGCGGGAGCTGTTGTCGAAGTACAACTTCCCTGGGGACGACGTGCCGGTGATCCGCGGCTCGGCGCTGGGTGGGTTGAACGGGGAAGCGCAGTGGGAAGCCAAGATCGATGAGCTGATGGACGCGGTGGACAAGAATGTGCCGCTGCCGGCGCGCGCCATTGACCAGCCGTTCCTGATGCCGATTGAAGACATCTTCTCCATTTCCGGCCGCGGCACGGTGGTGACGGGCAGGATCGAGCGGGGCAAGATCAAGGTGGGCGAAGAGGCGGAGATCGTCGGCTTTAGGGAGACCCGCAAGACAGTAGTCACCGGCGTCGAGATGTTCAAGAAGCAATTGGACGAGGGACTTGCCGGGGACAACGCCGGCTTGTTGCTGCGCGGCATTGCCAAGGAAGACGTGGAGCGCGGGATGGTGTTGGCCAAGCCTGGCTCGATCACCCCGCACACCAAGTTCAAGGGTGAGATTTACGTGTTGAGCAAGGAAGAGGGTGGGCGCCACACGCCGTTTTTCAATGGCTACCGGCCCCAGTTTTACTTCCGCACGACCGACGTAACGGGTACGGCGAAGCTGCCGGAAGGCACGGAGATGGTGATGCCTGGGGACAATGTGTCGCTGGAGATTGAGCTGCATACCCCGGTGGCGATGGAAAAGGGCTTACGTTTTGCCATCCGCGAAGGCGGCCGCACGGTGGGCGCCGGCACCATTACGGAGATCATCAAGTAGGTAATTTCAGAGGGCCTGAAGGCCCGGAAATCGGTTAGGATAGAGTATGCGTGAAATAATTACACTCCAGTGTCCGGCATGCAAAGAGCGGAATTACTCGACGACCAAGAACAAGAAGACGACCACGGGCCGGCTTGAGTTCTCGAAGTTTTGCAATCGCTGCCGTAAGCATACCCCGCACAAAGAGACGAAATAGCTAGAGATTCAGAGGGGCGTAAGCTCAACGGTTAAACTGTCGGTCTCCAAAACCGAACTTGGGGGTTCGAATCCCTCCGCCCCTGCCAGTTCGTGAGTCTTTGGGAAGAAGGAAGCATTATGGCGAAGTCAACGACGATCATCCGCGATGAGAAGCAGGTCACCCAGCCGGAGAAGGCTGTGATCAAGACTAAAACTGCGGACAAGTTGGCGGAACGAGGGCAACAGGGCCAGGGAAACCAGCTCACCGGGTTGTACACCCGGACCGTGGATTTTTTAAAGGATGTGCGCAGCGAGATGCGCAAGGTGACCACGCCGTCGCGGGCGGAAGTACAGACCACGACGACGGTAGTGATCGTGACGGTATTTGCCTTCGCGGCCTATTTCTACGTCGTGGACGCGGTGCTCAGCCGGGTGATCCAATCCTTGTTTCGCTGGCTAGGCGGGGTGTCGTAAGTGCTCAAAGAGAAATCAGAGAAAACCATGACGGAAGACGCAAATCCGGAGACCCCGCCCCTCAACCCTGAGGCAGCTCTTCCGCCGTCAGCCAACGATCGTTTCAAGTGGTACATCATTCATGCGTACTCCGGCTTTGAGCGCAAGGTGAAGGAATCGATCGAGGGCCGGGTGCAGGCCTTCGGCCTGCAGAACAGGATTGGCCGGGTGATGATTCCGACCGAGCCCGTCACTGAGGTCTTCAACGGCAAAAAGCGCACCGTCGAACGGGTCTTTCTGCCTGGCTACGTGCTGGTCGAAATGGATCTGGACAACGACCTGTGGCACGTGATGAAGAACACTCCGCGGGTGACCGGCTTTCTGGGCACGGGAGACAAGCCGGTGGCGTTGAGCGAGCAGGAAGTGAGCTCGATCCTCTTCCGCACCGATGTTTCCAAAGACAAGCCGCGGATGAAGATCAAGTTTGAGAAGAACGAGTCGGTGCGCATCACCGACGGACCGTTTGCCAATTTCAACGGCGTGGTCGACGAAGTCAACGAGGACCGCGAGACGCTGAAGGTAATGGTCACCATCTTTGGCCGATCGACCCCGGTCGAGCTGGAGTTTGGCAAGGTTGAAAAAGTAGTTTGAGCTGAAAGGTTTATTTGAAATGCCTCCGATTAAGAAAGTACAGACCCAGGTAAAGTTGCAGATTGAAGCCGGCAAGGCGACGCCGGCTCCGCCGGTTGGCCCGGCGCTTGGCCAGGCGCAGGTCAACATCATGGAGTTCTGCAAGCAGTTCAATGCGCGCACGCAGAACAAGGACATGGCGGGCCTGATCATTCCCGTTGTTATTACCGTCTATGTGGACCGCACCTTCACCTTTGTCACCAAGACTCCGCCCGCGGCGGTGTTGTTGAAGAAGGCCGCGAACCTGGCCAAGGGCTCCGGCACTCCGAACAAAGACAAGGTAGGCAAAGTGACCGAGGCGCAGGTGCTGGAGATCGCCAAGCAGAAGATGCCGGATTTGAACACGGTCACGGTTGAGTCCGCGGTCAAGAGCATCAAGGGCACGGCCCGCTCCATGGGCATCGAAGTCACCGCTTAGACGGGGAAAGAAACCGCAGTCGCTCCACTGCGCTATCGCTGTGTCGAAAAACATCTCGCTAGGAATGGTCCGCGGAACTGCAGATCCCTCGGACTTCGCTCGGGATGACAAGGGGCAGGGTGACGCTCCATGGACGAGCTCGGTTGCTAGATAGAGGGCGTTTGCATCACCTTGGGTGGGCCTGCGGTTCCTCCCCGATCCAGCAAAATTTGTGAGATAATCACAAATGCGTCTCAAGCAGCAGGGCAGACGCAGTCAACGGCCGCAAAGTAAACCTTTCGGCCAACACCACGGCAGGACAGCGGCACAGTCCTAGCGGTGGAAGACAGAGGAAGCATGGCAAAGAAAATCAGCAAAAACATGGCGAAGGTGCGCGCGCAGGTGGAAGACCGCCCGTACTCGCTGCAGGACGCAGTTCCCCTTCTCAAAAAAGTTCAATACGCGAAGTTCGACGAGACCGTCGATCTTACCCTGCGTCTTGGCGTGGATCCCAAGCATGCCGACCAGATGGTGCGCGGAACGGTAGTGCTGCCGCACGGCCTGGGCAAGACCAAGCGGGTGGCGGTGATCGCCTCCGGCGACCGGCTGCGCGAGGCGGAAGCCGCGGGCGCCGATATCGTAGGCGGGGAAGAGATGGTGGAGCGGATCCAGAAGGAAAGCTGGACCGATTTCGACGCGCTGATCGCCACCCCCGACATGATGAAGTCGGTCGGCCGGCTGGGCAAGGTGCTCGGTCCTCGCGGCCTGATGCCCAATCCCAAGACCGGCACGGTAACCAACGACGTGACTGCGGCTATTCGGGAAATCAAGGCCGGTAAGGTCGAATTCCGTACCGACAAGACAGCCCTGGTGCATGTGCCGGTGGGCAAGCTCTCCTTCCCGCCGCAAAAGCTGATTGATAACGCCACCACGGTGATCAACAGCGTGGTCCGGGCCAAGCCGTCAGCCGCCAAGGGAAAGTACATCCGGGGCATCACGCTGAGCTCGACCATGGGACCCGGCATCCTGCTCGACAACCAGGTCGCTGAAGCGGCCGCCAAACCCTAGTAGGGATTCGATCCAGTCTGCGCCGGCACAGCCGCGCGGAGCGGGATAAAGAAGGTTTTTATGGCACTCACGAAGGCAAAGAAGGCAGTACAGATCGATCATCTCGCGCACGAGCTTGAAGGCTCCACCAGCGCCATTGTGGGCACCTTTGCCAAGCTCACCGTGGCCCAGGACTTTGAGCTGCGCAAGGTTGTGCGGGGCGCAGGCGGCCGTTACCGGGTGCTCAAGAACAAGCTGGCGGCCCGGGCCTCCAAGGGAACCAAGGTGGAGCAGGCGCTGCAGGGGTTGAAGGGCGTCTCCTCGGTGGCCTACACCAGCGGCGATCCTGTGATCCTGGCCAAGGCGCTCTCTACCTGGATGACGGACAACGCAGAGTTCACCTTCAAGCTGGGTATCGTCGACGGGCACGTCATCACGGTGGAAGAAGTAAAGCAGCTGGCCACCATGCCTTCCAAGGAGACCATCTTTGCCAAGCTGCTGTACCTCATCAATGCCCCGGCGCAGCGCCTGGTGACGGTCCTCAACGCCACCGGCCGCGACATCGCGGTGGTGGTGAACCAGGCAGTCGAGCAAGGGAAATTTACCGCCGCGGCGGTTCCAGCCAAGGAAGCGCCGAAAGCGGAAGCAGCGCCCAAGGCCGGAGAGCCGGTCCCAAGGTAGAAGCGCCCCCGTGGCGGAAGCCGCTGTCGCTGCAGCCGCGTCGCCGTCGAGGCCGAGGCGCCGAAGGCAGAAGCAGTAGCCCCGGTGGTAGAGGCCGAAGCCGCTGCACCTGAGACCGTGGCAGCGGAAGCGGAAGCCGCCGGCACCGAGGAAGATTCGCAGACCGCGGCGGCGGCTACCGAAGCGCCGACCGAGGGCTAGGTTATTCATCTTGCAGGGACTGGAGGCATGCCGCGGGTAGCGGAAGCCTCCTCGGTAGTATCAATTGAGTATAGGGATTAGTTACCAAAGTTTTATACCAGTGGAGAGAAAAATGGCGGATTTACAGCAGTTAGAGGATCAGATCGTAGGCTTGAGCCTGTTGGATGCGGCGGCTCTGGTCAAGAAGCTCGAAGAGCGGCTCGGGGTTTCGGCGGCAGCCGCGGCTCCGGTGGCCGTAGCAGGCGGCGGGGGCGGCGCTGCCGCGGCGGCGCCGGTTGAAGAGAAGACCGAGTTCACCGTCATCCTCAAGGATGCCGGCGCGAACAAGATCAATACCATCAAGGCTGTGCGGGAAGTAACCTCGCTCGGGCTGAAGGAAGCCAAGGACCTGGTCGATGGCGCTCCCAAGCCGCTCAAGGAGAACGTCAGCAAGGAAGAAGCCGAAACCGTCCGCAAGAAGTTCGAGGGCGTGGCTACCGTAGAAGTCAAGTAAAAAAATGGCTAGCAAGTTGCATGCCAAAGCAGGACGCGCTATGATTATCTTTAGCGCGTCTCTGCCAGGCATTTGCTGGTTACCTGACTGAGCGGTTTCTTTGCATGCGATCTCTCGTAAGAGTGGCAGCAACTCGTATGCGATCTGACATTCCGGTGCATTCTGCGCCGGCACACACCTGCGAAATGGGCGGCGGACTTCGTGGTGTGGTGAACGATCTGCTGTAGGGCGGCGCACACGCGGCTTATTGGAATCAGCGGGATTCGGAAATTCTCATCTTGTCAAGTGCACAATTCGGTTGTGACGCTCGTGGGTAGCACTGTGCCTGCGAGCGTCTGGCGTCTTTCCGCGCTGCGCTCTTGCCTGCCTGTCAATCTCCCGTTGACGCTCAAGCCCTCACCCGCCGTTTGGGGCCAAGCCAGGTTTCCTGCTCCGGAGACAGGAAGACCGGCTTAGACGATTACCGGCAATTAGTTCTGACGTGCGTTTCGTCAGTCAACGTTGCCTGGAACCTAAAAGCGCAGTGCTTTTGCCGAATCGAGGCGGCGAAAACACGTCATCGCGCAAGTGAAAACATCTGGGGGAACCGCAAGACTCGGCGGATACCCCATGCTTACCTCGCGTCCCACGAGTCTCAGGAGTGAAGCATGCCGAACGAGCACCGCGCCCTTCGTAGCCGTCTCGATTTTTCCAAGATCCCAACCGCAATCCAGATCCCTAACCTGATCGAAGTGCAGCGCCGTTCCTATGAGCGGTTTCTGCAGATGGACAAACTGCCCTCGGAGCGGGAAGACAACGGGCTGCAGTCCGTTTTTGTCTCGGTTTTCCCCATCACCGACTTCCGCAATATCTCGCAGCTGGATTTTGTGGACTTCTCCATCGGCAACTGGGAGTGCAAGTGCGGTCACCTCAAGGGACTCCATCACCTGCGTACCGCCTGCGTCAACTGCGGCGCCATGGTGATCACCGATCCCTTCCATCCGGGAGAAGTTCTTTGCCAGAAGTGCGGCACCTATAACAAGAACACCCCGGACTTTTGTAACAAGTGCGGTGACCCGGTGGGCCTGCAGTTGAAATATGACCAGGCGGAGTGCGAAGAGCGCGGCATGACCTACTCGGCGCCCCTCAAGGTGACCGTGCGCCTCACCATCTACGACAAAGACCCGGAGACGGGCGCGAAGTCGATCCGCGATATCAAGGAACAAGAGGTCTTTTTCGGCGACATCCCCTTGATGACGCAGAATGGCACCTTTATCGTCAACGGCACCGAGCGTGTGATCGTAAGCCAGTTGCACCGCTCGCCCGGCGTGTTCTTTGAGACCGCCAGCAACCGCACTTACTTCCTGGGCAAGATCATTCCTTACCGCGGCTCCTGGGTAGAGTTCGAATACGACCAGAAGAACACGCTGTATGTTCGTATCGATCGCAAGCGCAAATTCCTCGGCACCATCTTTCTGCGCGCCCTGGGCCTGCGCTCCGATGAAGATATTCTCAAGACCTTCTATCTGGCCGACACCATCGCGGTGAACAGCGGCAAGCTGTTCTGGCATGTCCAGGAAGACGCGGAGAAGGGAACCCACCTGCTCGGCGCCAAGCCTGCGCACGCAGTGGTGGTGAAGGGCGAAGAGATTGCCCACTCCGGCCGCAAGATTACGCCCAGCATCCTCAAGTCGCTGCGCAATCACAAGGTCACCCAGGTGGAGATCGAAACCGCGGAGCTGGACGGCGCCATGACGCTGGCCGATGTGGTCGACACCAGCACCGGCGAAGTGCTGCTCGAGGCCAACCACGAGCTGACCGCGGACAAGATCCACAAGATCACCGAGAGCGGCGTTACCTCGTTCCAGGTCTTCTTCCCCGATCGCGACGACGTAGGCAACATCATCACCAACACCCTGCGGCGCGACTCCGTGCGCAAGCCCGAAGAAGCGCTGATTGAGATCTACCGCAAGCTGCGTCCGGGCGATCCGCCGACGCTCGATACCGCCACTGCGTTGTTCGAGGGCATGTTCTTCGATCCGCGCAAGTACGACTTCTCCCGCGTAGGCCGGCTGAAGTTCAACATCAAGCTCTACGAATCGCAGGACGCGACCCAGCTGGACAAGCGCACGCTGACGCCCGAGGACTTTTACGGAACCATCCGTTACCTGCTCAAGCTGCGCAAGAACATCGGCGTGGTGGACGACATCGATCATCTCGGCAACCGCCGGGTGCGCGCTGTCGGCGAGCTGATGGAGAACCAGTTCCGCATCGGCCTGGTGCGCATGGAGCGCGCCATCAAGGAAAAGATGAGCGTGTATCAGGAGATGTCGACGGCCATGCCGCACGACCTGATCAACGCCAAGCCGGTGATGGCGGCCATCCGCGAGTTCTTCGGATCGTCGCAGCTGTCGCAGTTCATGGACCAGACCAATCCTCTGTCGGAGATCACGCACAAGCGGCGTCTCTCCGCCCTTGGGCCGGGCGGTCTGAGCCGCGAGCGCGCGGGCTTCGAAGTGCGCGACGTACACCCTACGCACTACGGCCGCATCTGCCCGATTGAGACGCCGGAAGGCCCGAACATCGGCCTGATCAGCTCGCTCTCGTGCTTTGCCCGGATTAACGAGTACGGCTTCATCGAGTCGCCTTATCGCCGGGTCCGTGACGGTTACATTCTCGATTACGTGCAGGTCACCAATGCAGGCGAGAGCGGCTTGCGGGTCGGCGATCCGCTGGAGAAGAAGGAAGCGCTGCGCCTGAATCAGCAACTGATACAGGAGCATAAGCGCCCGATCGAGTTCGACCCGTTCTCCTTCTACCTGTCGGCCTGGGAAGAAGACCGCCACACCATCGCCCAGGCCAATATCGAGCTGGGCTCGCAAGGCGAGATCGTCGAGGACCTGGTCAACGCGCGCCGGCAAGGCAACTTTGTGCTGGTGAACAAGCACGAAGTGGATTACATCGACGTGAGCCCCAAGCAGTTGGTCTCGGTCGCCGCTTCGCTGGTGCCGTTCCTGGAGCACGACGATGCCAACCGCGCACTGATGGGCGCCAACATGCAACGCCAGTCGGTTCCCCTGCTGGTGGCGGAAGCGCCGCTGGTCGGCACCGGGATGGAAGGCGTCACCGCGCGCGACTCCGGCGCAGTGATCCTGGCCAAGCGCAACGGCATCGTCGATTCGGTCGACTCCGAGCGCATTATCGTCCGCGTGGAGGGTGAGCATCATCCCACCCAGTTGTCCCGCGAGGTCGGTTCGGATATCTACCAGCTGATCAAGTTCAAGCGTTCCAACCAGAACACTTGTATCAATCAGAAGCCGATTGTTCGCCAGGGCGACCGGGTGATCAAGGGGCAGGTGATCGCCGATGGTCCGTGCACCGAGCAGGGCGAGTTGGCCCTGGGCCGCAATGTGCTGGTGGCCTTCATGCCATGGCGCGGATACAACTTCGAGGACGCGATCCTGATCTCCGAGAAGCTGGTGCGCGACGACTATTACACCTCGGTGCATATCGAGGAGTTTGAAATCGAAGCTCGCGACACCAAGCTGGGACCGGAAGAGATCACGCGCGATATTCCTAACGTCTCCGAGTCTGCGCTGCGCGACCTGGACGAGAGCGGTGTTATCCGCATCGGCGCCAAGGTCAAGCACAACGACATTCTGGTAGGCAAAGTTACGCCCAAGGGCGAAACCCAGCTGACGCCGGAAGAGAAGCTGCTGCGCGCCATCTTCGGCGAAAAGGCCGGGGATGTTCGCGACGCGTCGTTGACCTGCCCTCCGGGTATCGAGGGCACGGTGGTCGACGTCCGCATCTTCTCCCGCAAGGGGCAGGAGAAGGACGAGCGCGCCAAGCTGATCGAAGGCGAGCAGATTGCCAAGCTGGAAAAGAACCTGGCTGACGAAATCCGCATTCTGACCGACGAGCGTTTGAAGCGGTTGGAGTCGATTCTGGGCGGCAAGGAAGTGCTGGCTGACCTGCACGATGAGCGCACCAACAAGCGCCTGATCGTGAAGGAGCAGATCATCGATCGGGATACCATCGAGCGCATCTCCACCCGCAACCTGAAGCGTATTCGCTATGCCGACAAGGATCCTCGGGTGAACGAGCAGATCGACGAGATTGAGGAGATGACCTCACGTCAGATCGATGTGCTGCGCAAGATCACCAACGAGAAGATCGGCAAGCTGCAGAAGGGTGATGAGCTGGCGCCAGGCGTGATCAAGCTGGTCAAGGTCTACATCGCCATGAAGCGCAAGCTGTCGGTGGGCGATAAGATGGCCGGCCGCCACGGCAACAAGGGCGTGATCGCGCGCATTCTTCCCGAGGAAGACATGCCCTATCTGCCCAACGGTACGCCGGTGGAGATCGTGCTCAACCCGCTCGGTGTTCCTTCCCGTATGAACGTGGGGCAGATCCTGGAGACGCATCTGGGCTGGGCCGCACATCAGCTGGGAGAGAAGATCGCCGAGGTGGTGGAGCGCAACCGCGACGCCAACGAGGTTCGTGCCATGGTGACGGAGCGCTTTGCCAACACGGCAACGCTGCGCCAGCTGCTGGAGCTCGATGACGAGATGCTGCTGCGCGTGGCAGCGGGCATGAAGAAGCGGCATCTGGTTTGGCACCGCCGTATTCGACGGAGCCAAGGAAGCTGAGCTCAAGGCGCTGCTGGCGGCAGCCGAACTTCCCAGCTCGGGCAAGACGCCTCTCTTCGACGGCATGACCGGCGACGAGTTCGAGCAGCCGGCAACTGTGGGCTACATCTACATGCTGAAACTTTCGCACCTGGTCGACGACAAGATCCACGCTCGCTCGATCGGACCGTATTCGCTCATTACCCAGCAACCGCTGGGCGGCAAGGCGCAATTCGGTGGCCAGCGTTTCGGCGAGATGGAAGTGTGGGCGCTCGAAGCATACGGCGCTGCCTACATCCTGCAGGAGCTGCTGACTGCCAAGTCCGATGACGTCTATGGCCGCACCAAGATCTACGAGGCCATCGTCAAGGGCGAGGCGGCCATTGAGCCTGGCGTGCCGGAGTCGTTCAACGTGCTGATACGCGAGCTGCAGTCGCTCTGTCTCGATGTGGAATTGATCAAGCAACCGGAAAAGAGACTTCCGGCGCCGGCTGTCGCAGCGGCGGACTGAACCGGAGCGTGGGTGGCCCATTCGAAGCCGTGTTTTGGCTTGAATGGGTTAACCAGACCTTCCAGTCCTTGTTAGAAACGAGTTTTTCACTCACGCTCCCGGGAGAGGACAGAGCTGAGCAGAATCAATCCCGGGAACGTAGCACGGCACGCTTCGGAGCAATCAATCCGAAGCCAGGTGCCAAGGAGGGTCGTCTTGTACCGTTCCAGCCCATTTGAACTGACCAGCCCCATTACAGATTTCGATGCCATCCGCATCTCACTCGCCTCACCGGAAAAGATCCGCAGCTGGTCACATGGCGAGGTGACCAAGCCGGAGACGATCAACTACCGCACCTTCAAGCCGGAGCGCGATGGCTTGTTCTGCGCCCGCATCTTTGGACCCGGTCACTGACTGGGAATGCCTGTGCGGCAAATACAAGCGCATGAAGCATCGCGGAGTGATCTGCGACAAGTGCGGCGTAGAAGTCACTCTCTCCAAGGTGCGGCGTGAGCGCCTGGGCCACATCGAGCTGGCGTCGCCCTGCTCCCATGTGTGGTTCTTCAAAGGCCTGCCTTCGCGCATTGGCCACCTGCTCGATATCTCGCTGCGCGACCTGGAGAGCGTGCTCTACTTCGAGAGCTACGTGGTGGTCGATCCCGGCGATGCGCCGGTGAAGGAACGCGAGATCATCAAGGATGAAGGCCGCTTCCGCGAACTCGACACCCAGTATCGCCCCACCGGCTTCAAGGGCATGATGGGCGCCGAAGCGATCAAGGAGCTGCTCAAGCGCGTGGTGGTGGACGAGCTCGCCATCGAGCTGCGCGAGCGCATGAAGACCGAGACCTCGCTGCAGAAGCGGCTGAAGTATGCCAAGCGCCTCAAGGTGGTCGAGGCCTTCCGCAAGTCCGGCAATAAGCCACAGTGGATGATCCTTGACGTGATCCCGGTCATTCCGCCGGAACTGCGTCCCTTGGTGCCGCTGGATGGTGGACGTTTCGCCACGTCGGATCTCAACGATCTGTATCGCCGCGTGATCAACCGCAACAACCGTCTCAAGAAGCTGATGGACCTGCATGCGCCCGAAGTGATCGTGCGCAACGAAAAGCGCATGCTGCAGGAAGCGGTCGATGCGCTGTTTGATAACGGCCGTCGCGGCCGCGTGCTGCGCGGCGCCAACAATCGTCCGCTCAAGTCGCTCTCCGATACGCTCAAGGGCAAGCAGGGGCGTTTCCGCCAGAACCTGTTGGGCAAGCGCGTGGATTACTCCGGCCGTTCGGTCATCGTGGTTGGTCCGGAGCTGAAGCTGCACCAGTGCGGCCTGCCCAAGAAGATGGCGCTCGAGCTGTTCAAGCCCTTTATCTATCACCGGCTGGAGCAGACCGGGCACTGCACGACCATCAAGCAAGCCAAGGAAATGGTCGAAATGCAGGAGCCCATCGTCTGGGACATCCTGGAAGAGGTAATCAAGGATCACCCAGTGCTGCTCAACCGCGCGCCTACGCTCCATCGCCTGGGCATCCAGGCCTTTGAGCCGGTGCTGGTGGAAGGCAAGGCAATCAAGATCCATCCCCTGGTCTGCACCGCGTTCAACGCAGACTTCGATGGCGATCAGATGGCCGTGCACATTCCGCTGTCGCCGGAAGCGCAGGTCGAGGCCAGCGTGCTGATGCTGGCATCGCACAACATTCTGTCGCCTGCCTCGGGGCAGCCGATTACCGTGCCTACCCAGGACATGGTGCTTGGTCTCTACTACCTGACCAAGGCCAAGAAGGGCGGCAAGGGTGAAGGCCGTGTCTTTGCCAACACCGAAGAAGTGCTGATGGCGCTCGAGGCCAAAGAGGTCGAGACGCTTACGCCTATCCGCCTGCGCTACACCGGGCCGGTGCTCGATATGACCACCGCCTACGACGATCAGGACCTGACCCACACCGAGCCGGTGCAGTATGACAAGCAGTACATCTCCACCACGGTCGGCCGGGCCATCCTGAACGATGCGCTCTCCGAGGGCATGCCGTACGTCAACGGCCTGCTGAAGAAGAAGGGCATTGGCCAGTTGGTGAACTACTGCTACCTGAACCTGGGTCTCGAAGTGACGGTCAAGATGCTCGACCGCATCAAGGATCTCGGCTTCCAGTACGCGACTCGTAGCGGATTGTCGGTGGGCCTGGACGACATGGTCATTCCCGACACCAAGTACACCGTGGTGCGCGACGCGGAAAAGCAGGTCATCGCCGTGCAGCAGCAGTACCTGGACGGCGCCATCACCAATGGCGAGCGTAACAACAAGGTGATCCAGATCTGGTCAGCGGTAACTGAGAAGGTTGCCGATGAGATGTTTGACAACATGAAGAACGCCGACAAGGAGGGGACCATGAACCCGATTTACATCATGGCCGACTCCGGCGCTCGCGGTTCCAAACAGCAGATCCGCCAGCTCTCCGGCATGCGCGGCCTCATGGCCAAGCCTTCCGGCGAAATCATTGAAACCCCGATTACGGCTAACTTCCGTGAAGGTCTCACGGTGCTGCAGTACTTCATTTCCACCCACGGCGCTCGCAAGGGCCTGGCGGATACGGCATTGAAGACGGCAGACTCGGGCTACCTTACCCGCCGCCTGGTCGACGTGGCGCAAGACGTCATCGTCAGCGAGCAGAACTGCGGTACGGTCGAAGGCATCTACGTCGGTCCTATTGTCGAGTCAGGCGAGATCATCGAGCCGCTGCGCGACCGCATCATCGGCCGCGTGTCGCTCGAGAAGATCAAGGACTTCGAAGGCAATGTGATCGTCGAAGTAAACCAGGAGATCACCGAAGAGTTCGCCGTCGCGATCCAGGGCGCGGGCATCGAGAAGGTGAAGATCCGCTCCGTGCTGACCTGCGAGTCCAAGCGCGGCGTCTGCATCCTGTGCTACGGACGCAACCTTGCATCCGGCCGCATGGTGGAGTTGGGCGAGGCAGTGGGTGTGATCGCGGCGCAGTCGATTGGCGAGCCGGGAACGCAGCTCACCATGCGTACCTTCCACATCGGCGGTACCGCTTCCCGTGTTTCCCAGCAGTCCTCGCTGGATGCCAAGAACCACGGCACGGTGCGCTTCCTGAACATGCTTACCGTTCGCGCCAAGATCGGGCGACCTGGTAGCCATGAACCGGTCGGGCGCGATCGCGGTTGTCGATGAGCGTGGCCGTGAGAAGGAGCACTACCAGGTGGTCTACGGCGCCAAGCTCAAGGTCGAAGACGGCGCGCAGGTGTCACTGGGGCAGACGCTGGTCGAGTGGGATCCGTACACCTTCGCGATCCTCACCGAGATCGGCGGCACCATCCAGTTCAAGGACCTGCAGGAAGGCATCACGCTGAATGAAGAGGTCGATGAAGTGACGGGCCTGTCGCGTCTGGTGGTTGCGGAAGCAGCCGACGAGAAGCGCCAGCCGGCCATTGTCATCAAGGGCGCGCAAGGGCAACAAGCGTTATCTGATGCCCAGCCGTGCTCACCTTATGATTCAGGATGGCGACGAGGTCTTTCCTGGCGACGTGCTGGCGAAGATCCCGCGTGAGACCACTCGTACCAAGGACATCACCGGTGGTCTGCCGCGCGTAGTCGAGCTGTTCGAAGCCCGCAAGCCGCGTGAAACCGCGATCATCAGCGAGATCGATGGCGTGGTGAAGTTCGGTGAAGTGGCCAAGGGTCAGCGCAAGATCTACGTGACCGCGGACAACGGCGAGGAGAAGGAATACTCGGTGCAGCGCGGCGTACACGTAAACGTTCAGGAAGGCGAGCGCCTGAAGGCCGGCGAACCGCTGATGGACGGACCGCTGAACCCGCACGACATCCTGGCTGTACTTGGCGAGAAGGAGCTGCAGGGATATCTCGTCAACGAAATCCAGGAAGTCTACCGCTTGCAGGGCGTGGCGATCTCAGACAAGCACATTGAGACCATCGTGCGCCAGATGCTGCGCTGGGTGAAGATCGAGGAAGTGGGTGACACGTCGTTCCTGCTGGAACAGCAGATCGACAAGTTCCGCTTCCGCGAAGAGAACGAGCGTGTGATTGCCAAGGGTGGCAGGCCGGCGATTGGCCGTCCGCTGCTGCTGGGCATCACCAAGGCTTCGCTCTCGACCGACTCCTTCATCTCCGCGGCATCGTTCCAGGAGACCACGCGTGTTCTCACCGAAGCCAGCATCAACGGCTCGGTCGACAGCCTGCGCGGCCTCAAGGAGAACGTGATCGTCGGCCGTCTCATCCCGGCCGGTACGGGCATGGAGTACTACCGCAACATCCAGCTCTCGCAGGAACTCGAAGAAGCCGCTGCCCGCGTGCAGCAGGAAGTGACCGCGGCCTTCGAGGAAGCCGAGCGCGAGTTGGAGCTGATGCGGCAGGAAGGCGAAGCCGAGGAAATGGCAGCCGAGTAACTGTCTGCAACCTCAACTAAAAAGGCCGCGAGCAATCGCGGCCTTTTCGTTTTTTGGGATGCATCTCCATCCAACGGAACCGCAGCAGAGGAAAGCATCCTCTCTCCCTGCAAATGACTTGTCATCCCGACCGGAGCGAACCCGGATTTCCTGTCTCGTCTGGTGCCGCGTGGCAGGAAATCCGGGTTCGCCTGAGCGTACATGGGCCGAAAACGCGTCGTTTTAGGTTTAGGGGTCACTACACCAAACGTCAAAAATCGTACGCTAAGGGGTTTGGACCACTCGTTTGAGGCTGCGAAGGGTCGCATCGTTCTCTGGAACACCGTATACCTTGAACGCGCCGTGGCTGCCTTGCGCGGCAACGACATCGCCATTGATGACGAGTCCTTAGCTCACCTGTCGCCGCTGGTTCTCGAAACTGCGGTCGCGGAGGTCGCCTTGGCGGTTGAAGAAGACGGCACGCGCGAGAGCGTTTCTGGCTTCGCCTTTGTTGAGGCCTACCTGGACACGCCTGCGGAGCTCGGGGTAAGAAAGCACACCAAGCCTTAATTCATCCTTGCTATGCTCTGTGTGGTGAACGGAATCGTCACTGTCTTGCGTCAGATACTGTGTGGGGGTCCGTATGCGCAAGCGCTTCCTCCTAATGCTTTCCCTTGCAATTCCACTGTACGGTCACTGCCAGAGCTACGCCGATTCGCCCTTCTACAGGAAAGCATCCGGCGTTCCATCGACAGCGCATGTGGAGGGATGGTCACATGGGAGCATTAAGGCAAACGGGATCGTAATTGATCTCTCCGAGTCGGTGCCCGACCAGTCAGCGGATTCTGACGAAATTCGAGGCTGGACGGTCAATTCGTGGGTAGATAAGAACAAAGCTGCCCATATCTTTCACTACTATACCCAGTACGATCAGTTAAGTGTGATATTCGGGTACGATCTGCGGGTCGAACCAGTCCAGGGCACTGATGAGATCAAATGCACTTTCAGCGCGCTCACTGATCCCGACGAATTATCCGAAATGGCATGGCCCCGAAACATGGGCTTTTCAGTTGTTGCCCTCTCGGCCGATCTGACTCCTATCGTCATCAAATCCGGCGGTGTAATCGCAATTACGACGCTGCCGCTCGGAGAGGGCCGAGTGCCGGTGGTGCACTATCTTCGCCTCACCGGCGGCATCGACTAGCCTCTGCTTTCGAGTTCTTGCGAGGGTTTCCTCAACTAGATCATCGGCGGGTGCTGTGATCGCAGGAGGTTCAGGAACCGCTTGCTGAGGCTTTGCAGGTACCACTGCACGGGGTGGATTTCCGTCAAGTAGCACTGAGATGATGCGATCGCCTGTGGCTGTTTCGTACATCGCCTCATGGTGATAAACGAATCCATCCTGCTGCAAGCTTTCCTTGAACTCACGTGCGTACTCCTCGAAAATGCTACGGCGCTCCCAATCCAACCGCTCATACGCCCGGAAGGCGACGGCCATGAGACACAATAAGTACGCGACGCCCATTTGTCGGTCGTTGTCAGTGATGTAGGAATGCCCCCTAGCTTCGGCTACAGCATGGCCTTCGTATAGAGCGAATGTCGCGGGCACAGCGTTGAGGTACGTGCGCTTCATCAGAACGTCGAGCAGTTGAACGGCATGTACAGTGTTCTGCCACCCGCGAATTACTACAACCTGCTGTATGAGGCGGACCTTCCCCGTTGAAACCTGGATGCGGGAGGCCGTCCGGTGCCGTTCTCCGCGCAGGCTGGGACCAATAGAAGGCGCTTCGGTCGACCTTTAATCGGCCAAAAACGATTGCGAAACCGAACTTAATGCGTTAGTGCGTAACTTTCAGCCATTTCCCGAAAAACGCAACCTTGCCAAGGCATCGCCAGGAGCCCCACCTCGTTGCGGGCGAAGGACGCTCGTGGTTCCAAACAGCAGATCCGCCAGCTTTCCGGCATGCGCGGCCTCATGGCCAAGCCTTCCGGCGAGATCATTGAAACACCGATCACGGCTAACTTCCGTGAAGGTCTCACGGTGCTGCAGTACTTCATTTCCACCCACGGCGCTCGCAAGGGCAAAGTCCTGGCGCCGCGATCTTCAGGCTTCACGAGAGGCTCCGAATTATCCGAAGAATAAATGGAAATAATCCTGGTGCACCACCACGCTACGCATGAACCACTCCCACACCGGCAAAGGTGAGAGTTAAAACCGTAATGTCATCGTCCAGGCCGAATTGCTGTGCAGCTTCGGTGGAAATTGGAGCCAGTCGTGGCCTTTTCTTTGCGCCGCTCAGAGCATATGTCGGCGCGAGGTGGGGAGGGGCAGCGTAACTTCCTAATTCAGGCCGTACACATCGAGCTCCCCTTGCGGGTTCGTCACCGTCACGGGATCATGGCCAGTCGAGATGTACACCTTGCCGTTAGCCACGATGGGTGAACTGAATTTAATTCCGTACCCCGGCACATCTCCCGAATTCACTCCACTGTTGTACAACTCATTGGATAGATTCGTTGGATCATAGGCACGGAGAGTCGCGTTCGTCGAGGTCTCTGGGCTTTGCAGGGGTTGCCCGGTGTCGATCATCCAGAGAATTCCGTTGGTTGTGCCATTGGCTGAGATGAAAGGCGTCGTGCCACGCGTGTTTTCCTGGACGCTCGGAGTCGTATAGGCTACCGGCGTCAATGTTCCGGAATACGCGAATTGCCCTACCCCAGCCGGTGCATTCGTCGACGTCGGAGTAACTCCCAGATACACCGATCCGTTGAAGTACGCGGCCGTCCCGAAAATCTCATAGGAATTGATATCCGTTGTATTCACTCCCGTCTCGTCGGTGCAACTTGACGAGTACGGAGGACTCAACGATGACTCGAACCACAACGTCTGCGTTGCTCCCGCATCATTGGCTTGTTCCTGACCCAGATTGGCGGTGCTCACCATGTAGAGCTTTCCCCCCTTTCCTCCCGCGAGAAGCTGCGAGGTCCCTGGAATCAGCAGCAGGCCGCCGGCCGCCAAGTCCCCGTCAGCACAGTCCATGTATTGGTAATCATCCGGCGTGAAGTAGTCTTCCATCTGAAGCTGCGCGTTGAACTTCAATATCGAGTCGGACCAGGCAGTCTTCCCGTCCCACGGACCATTTCCGGTTGTGACATAAATGTTCCCCGCACTATCGGCAACTGGGCCACCGCTGCCCATCCAAACGCCACCGGCACTGGCGTACTTCCCTTCGCCGTCCAGGTTGGGGCTTGCATTGAACACGCCGGTTTGCGCCAGTGTCTGCGCATTGTAGGCCAGCAACCACCCGCTGTGACAACTACCAAAACCGATGTACACTGTGCTGTTCGCCAGCAACAGGGCGGCCCGCTGGATACAGGAAGTCGGTAGAGTCACCACGCCGTTGACTGCGTCCGAGCCTGTTCCTGGAACCGAAGCCTGGATGGTCATTGGGCCGCCGAACTTCTGTGCCCCGGTCAGGATGTTGAGTGCATTCAGGCGGTACGTAGGTTTACTGCCCGCCATAACCTGCACGGAAACAACGTACATGGTATTAGAACCGGGATCGATCACCGGCGTCGACGTGACGCCCTCATACGGTTGAATCTCGCCGGTGGTCACGGGCGTCTCCCCGGATTGCAAAAGAGAAACCTGCCACAACGGGGTGCCGCTTCCATAATTGTCTGCATCGAAGGCGTACACATTATCCTGTTCGGTCGCGACGTAGACAACATTATGCGTGGCGCCGTTAACGGTCAGGCCTGAAACCAGGAGAGGCTCGGCATATATATAACCATTTACCAGGTAAGAGAACAGCTTGCCAAAGGTCGTTGGATTCACGTTGGCCGGAGTCAATGTCTGCTCGCCGGCATTCAAGCCGCTACGCTGGCTATCGAAATGCCACGTAGTAACGTTCGCCCCGCCGGCAGGCGGCGCCGCGGTGACAGTAAGCGAGGTGGTTCCCGATATTCCGTTCAGCGAAGCCGTAATCTGGGTAGAACCGGAAGCGGCGGCCGTCACCAGTCCGGCGGAAGTAACTGTCGCTACTGCTGTATTCGCGACAGCCCAGGTAGCCGTCGTGGTGACGTTCGCCTGCGAGCTGTCGCTATAGGTTGCCGTGGCGGTGAATTGCTCACTGCCTTCAACTGTCAGGCTGCCGCTGTTGGGCGTCACGGAGATTGCCGTAAGAGTTTTCGGGGTCACGGTAACGGTCGTGGCCGCAGAGGCCTTGCCTTGCGCTCCGGACGCAACCGTCGTGTACGTCGTCGTGGCGCCTGGGCTGACCGCCTGAGTTCCGCCGCTCGCCGGCAAAGGGTACGAGCTGCCATCCGTTCCGCTAATCGTCACTTGGGTGGCGTTGGTGGCGGTCACTTTCAAAGTGGACGATTTTCCGGGAAAAATGGAAGCTGGGCTGGCAGTAATGCTAACCGTCGGCGCCGGCACTACCGCCCCGACAGTAAGGTTTACTGTTGCAGTCGAAGCTTTACCGCAATGATCCCATTCCTCGACGACCGTATGTTCGGGTCCCGCAGCCAGACTCAGGGTGGTGTTCATCTTCGCTCCATCCACTACGTAGACGAGTTTGTTGTCCACGTAGATCCCCATGGACGCCACGCCCTTGGCACAAGTTGTGGTGGTGGCCGTTGCTACGTAATTCACCGGCGACGTTACTGTGCCGCCGGCAACCGGTGAGGTTACAGAGACCCCGCCCGGCTGACCGCTGGCGCCGCCGACGGTGATTTTGATATGGGTGACACTGGCTCCTTTGCAATGGTCCCATTCTTCGACCGTCGTGCTGTACTTTCCCGGGCTGAGGGTGAGAGTGGTGTTCAGGCTGTCTCCATCCACTACGTAAGTCAGCTTATCGTTCACGTAGATGCCCATGGACGCTACGCCCTTGGCACAGGTTGTTGTGGTTGCTGTTGCGACATAGCGCGCGGGCGAGGTCACGGTCGCGTCGTTCGCGGGACTCGTAACGGTGACTGCGGCGAAGCCATGCGCGGAGAAAGCCAGAAATGCAACAAGGATAGAGCGAACGGACTTCACTAGCCTGCCTCCCGCGATCCGATTGCCTTGCGGTGCATCCGGGGGCAAGGGACGATCTCCGCGACTGGTTTGTTTCTGTTTGGTTTGCTGGCTACTTCGGGGAGGGTAAAAGCGCCAATGGCTATCTAATCAGAGCATCCCCTAAATTGCAAGAAATATCAGATCAAGACACCCCACACCAATGGGAAGCGGGAGAAAGCGACGGTGACAATATAGACGGATCAACGCATTTCCGGCAATTTACACCGACTTTCAGCAAAGTATCTGGGCCGTTAACCGCGGCCTAAGGTTGGGACGGGTACTCTCGCCTCAGAACCGCAGGAATTCCCCAGTAACATCCCACAATAGAAGAAATCACTGCGGATGCTTCTCGATGAGAACGACGACATCCGCTACTGCCCGGGATGCGGGAGTTTGATGTCGATGAGGCAAAGGAAAGAGGCAACGAAATCAAAGTTCCGATGGAAGGTTGCCGCGGGTGGCTGAGCATCACTCTGACCATGCCTGCGGTCGTTCGCGAAAGGGGTCAGGCTATCGGCACTGGAGTAGATCAGGATTGAGGGTGTTTGGTATTCGCGGGTAAGCATGGAGTTACCCATCACCTCATCGGGATTGAAGGTGACTCTTCCCACGCCAGTTGGGGCAGGCTGTGAGAGGCCTGGATTTGGGAGCTGCAGCATGGCGGCGATTGTAATCGCCGTCCGACTCCAGCAGCTTGACAGTCTCGGCAATTGCATGGCTCTTCTTCGAGAAGAGGGCGGGTTTGACGGTGTAGATGCTGGGCGCGCCGAGGCCGATTTTGTTGAGTACAACCAGTGCAGCTGGGGATGGGCCGGCTTTTTTGCGAAGAGGATCAAAGAACGCCTTCTCTCCGGCCTCACCGTTCAGTGCGGCAAATACGAAGGTGTGCAGTCTGGGCTGTGCCTGCAACGCGTTATACAGCAACGGCAGCATCAAAGCCTCACTCCAGCGACCGCCTGCGCCGGTACTTTCGCCCTTGCGCTCGTAGCGCGCAGCGACAATGATCTGACTCTTCGTCTTTGCCCGGCAGAGTGCAGATGAGGTTAGTGGCATCCTGGCGGCCGGTCGGCTGTTTTTGCATCAGGTCAGGTGAGCAGTGGAGGCCCGCGAATGCATCGCGCAATCGCTGGTAACGGTCATGGTCGTCGGCTGGAACATGGAGAAGCAGGCTATCCACCCGTTCGGGCGGCAGGTTCCAGTAAGCAAGGCTGCCGTTTTGCGCGAAGGCAACGCACAGCACACCAAACAATGGCGCCAGCAGTGCCAAGTTGCGTGTCGCGCCTCTGCGTAGTTTCTCCACCATAGTCGAAACCTTCAGGCCTCGAATTATATAAGTTGGCTGGAGACCGAAGACTTCGCAAGCAGGCCGGAGCACATCGCGCCGTCGTTATCTTGTTCCCATGCGGCATGCGATAAGGAATGCCTGCACCGTCGCCTCGACATTGGCCTTGTTCTGACCCGAAATGTCGAAGGCAGTGCCATGTGCCGGCGTCGTGACTGGGAAAGGCAAGCCGCCATGAATTGTCACTCCCCTCTCAAATCCCAATAGCTTGAGCGCGATCTGCCCCTGGTCGTGGTACATCGTGACCACGCCATCGTATTGTCCATCCCGGGCTTTAAGAAAGATGGTGTCGGCGGGGAACGGCCCCGCGACGGGATAGCCCTGCGCGTTCGCCTCGCGCACGGCGGGTGCGATGATGTCGATCTCCTCGCGGCCGCAGGCGCCGCCCTCGCCGCCATGGGGATTAAGCGCGGCCACGGCCACTCGCGGATGCTCAAATCCAGCCAGACGCAGCGCATCGTAGAGCAACTTCACCGCTTCGAGGATCCGATCCCTGGTTAGATAAAGAACCACGTCCTTGAAAGGAACATGGGAACATACACGGGAGGTCCACAAGTTGCCCAAGGTATTGAACTCGCAGAGACAGGAACTGACTTTGAGATGGTCGGCAAAAAAGTGAAGCTCGTCAGCGAACTTCATGCCCGACATTTTCATGGAGTGTTTGTTCAGAGGAGCAAAACAGATGGCGTCGATCAGGCCCGCCGACGCGGCGTCCAGGCATATCTCTAGAACCTTGAGTACCGAGGCGCCACCGGCGGCGGACACGGTGGACCGGGGAACTTCACCCGCGCGCACACTCTCCACGGGGAGAAATAACGGAGAACCCTCGGGGAACGAGCGCACCTGATCGAAATCACCGACGGTACGCGTAGCAACGCTCACTCCGGCAATCGCCTGACCTTCTTCCCACAGCCACGCGTCACCGACCAAAACCGCTTTGGCGTGCTCGATAACGTCGCGGCGGGCTAACAACTTGGCCATCAACTCGGGACCAATCCCGGCCGGATCACCCAGGGTAAGCGCCACCGTCGGCTTCTGCGAAATGCTCAACAAATCCTCCTTTCTCTTTACCGGGGGCTTCTACTGCTGCTCGGGATGAATCGCGTCTGCTGGAACTGTGTGAGAAGACGCAGCAGCATCTCTTCCGTATCCACAAACTCGTGAAAGCCAAACTGGCGACACTTGGTGGTATCGGACATCACGTCGTATTCGATATTGAAGACGGCTTCGCCGAAGGGCCATGCGGCTGCCTGCTGGAAGGTGTAATCGAGCAGCTTGTATTTGCTGACCATCGCCTGCCAAAGGGGCTCTTTGTCAGACATGAATGTCGCCAGCGGGAAGCGCTGCGGCGGCGCGTAAGGTATGGCAAAGAATTCCGCCAGTCGAGGCCACACATGCTCCCATCGGCTGAAGCTTCCGTTGGTGATGTTGAAGGCCTCACCGTCACAGCGATCGTTGAGAGCAGCCCAGACCATCGCCTTTGCCAGCAGCTCGGCGTCGGTCATCTCCATAATCATGCGGTAAGCGGCGGGCGAGCCAGGATAACGGAGCGGCAGGCCCAGTTCCTTGCAGATGGATCCGTAGACGGCGATGACCGTCGCCATGTTCATGGGATTGCCCACGGCGAATCCGCAGATGGAAGAGGGGCGCACCGCGGTCCATGACCACTCCTTGCCTGCGGAGCGGGCTTTCAGGTAATCCTCCTGGTCGTAGTAGAAGTTGGGCGGCATGTGCCGAGGGTCGTCCTCTTTGGCAGGCGTCTTGTATGGGCCGAGGTGCGCGCCGTAGTACTTCGCACCCTCGATGAGGATGGTTTTGCGAAACGAGTGGGAGGTGCGCTCGACCGCTTCGACGATGTGTTGCAGCATCGCCAGGTTGGGCGCGACCTCGCCGAAGAAGTTGCCGCCCGGGTGCAGCGCGGCGTAGAAAATGTGGGTGACGTCGCCCAGGCCGCCGACACACGCGTCAACATCGGATTGGTGCAGGAGATCGATGGCGATGTAGCGCGCAGGGGATTGGAACTCGGGCGAACGGCGGGACAGGCCGATGACTTCCCAGTCCTGCAATGAGACGAGATGGTTGACCAGAGCGCGCCCGCTGACGCCGAGTGCTCCTGCGACAAGTGCTTTCTTCACATGGATGTCCTGCTAGGTCAATTTACTCTGCAAGGCGGCGGCAACGGAACAATTTCTTGCGACGCACGCTTGAACGCTCTCCACGGTGTGGAAGCTGTCAAGGCCGGCCGTGACGCTTAGGTCGGAAGCCCACGGCGCACACCATGGCAGATGCGCGAGCATTCCGCAACCTCAGGAAAACAGGCCAGATCGTACATGCCAAGGCGGCCGCGGAGATGGGGATGAAGGAAGACCTGCTGGAGAGTTTCTCCCGGGCGAGAATTCGGCGCCGGTGTGGGCTGCCGCCGCATGGGGGGCGATCCGATGACATCGGTCACATCATGCGCAATAGGATGGAGTGTGTTCGTTCGCGAAAGACGCTGAATGCCAGCATTGACGCCGGCTATAGCCACTCCGTCGCGCTCTGCATGAATGTTGCCGCGATTCAGACCGGAGAAGGTCACCTTCGACGACAAAACCGAACAGGTGATGGCCGGAGGTAAGCCGTATGCTGGCTAGGCTGACCCTGTGTTTGTTGTTGATAGTTTTCGGTTTTGGCGGGAGGGCATGCGCGAGGGACTTGCAGAAGGGAGTTCAGGTAATAGCCGACGAGGCGCAGCGGCGCGTCGACATCACCATCGACGGTGAACCGTTCACGTCGTACGTATGGCCCACCTCGCTCAAAAAGCCCGTCCTGTTTCCCCTCATCGCTCCAGGCGGCACGGTTGTGACCCGCGGCTACCCTCTCACTCCGCATGACGGCGAGCGCGTGGA
The DNA here is from genome assembly GCA_963840675.1 of uncultured Acidobacteriaceae bacterium. Taxonomy (GTDB): domain Bacteria; phylum Acidobacteriota; class Terriglobia; order Terriglobales; family Acidobacteriaceae; genus PALSA-350. The sequence continues at coordinate 84,642 of CAWJAB010000032.1, read as the reverse complement.
TCATCCCCACCACGCCGGCATGTGGTTCAACTATGGCAACGTCAACGGCTTTGATTTCTGGAATAACTCCGATGCGATCAAGCCCGAGAACCGCAACAAGATGGGATCGATTGATCAGGAGAAGATCCTTTCCACCAAGAGCGGGCGTGACCAGGGAGAGCTTGTCGTTGAGTCGGTGTGGATCACGGGCGCCGGCGAGAAGATTCTGGACGACACCACGCGATATGTCTTCACCGCTCGCCGGGACGCACGCGTCATTGACCAGATCACGACTCTCAAGGCGCTCGATCACATCGTCTTCAACGACGACAAAGAGGGGTTGCTCGGTATCCGCGTGGCCAGCTGGCTTGAATCGCCAACAGAAAAGGGTGGCGTCTTCGCCGATGCAAACGGAACAACCACCAAAGTGGCAGATGCGGGCTCACCAGGGGCCAGCGGGATCTATCTAACCAGCGAAGGAAAGCGGGGAGATCAGGCTTGGGGAACGCGCGGGCGCTGGTGCACCCTGGCCGGTTCCAAGGGCGACCAGGTCGCCGCCATCGCAATCCTTGACCACCCGGGGAACCCGGGGTATCCCACGTATTGGCACGCGCGCGGCTACGGATTATTTGCCGCCAATCCGCTGGGCCGGAAGATCTTCGATCCGAGCCAGCCGGCTTTCAACTACACCATCGACAAAGGTCAGACGACGACGTTTCGCTACCGGATCCTGCTGTACTCACGCGCTGTAACTCCAGAAGAAATGAATCGCGAGGCCGACGCCTTCGCCGCGGACTATCACTAGCGCCATTAGATGTTCTTCTCAAGCAGCACGAAATGTAAGTCGTCTCGGAGCGGCCTGCCGAAGCGTTCATCACCATAGGGAAAGGGTTGCGTCTCACCCGTCAAGATATAACCTCGCCGTTCATACCATGCGATCAGGGTCTTTCGCACATTGACCACCGACATACGAATGCGGTGAGCGCCTCGCTCTTTCGCGAAGCCTTCTGCGGCGGCTAACAAAGTGCGGCCCATTTGCTTTTTTTGCAGATCAGGCCGAATGGTCAGCAGGCCGAGATACCAGACGCCGTCCTCTTTCGGCTCCAGCCAGACAGTTCCCAACAAAGCTCCATCGGGGTCCTCCCGATATGTGAGCAATTGTGCATCCGGCTTTGTCGCCAGGTCTTCTCTCAGCAGAGATTCGTCCAGGCGTTGCCCCCCGATGAAATCAGCTTCGGAGTTCCAACTCGCTCCAACGCCGGTGCCTCGAAAAGCCAAATTTGCCAGATCGACGATCTCCTCGTAGTCATCTTCAACAGCGCGATTGAGCAACATTCAAATCAGTTTACGACCATCACGGCCACGCTCACTCCTACCACCCACCGCCTCCCCCTCCACCGCCTCCGCCTCCCGAAAATCCTCCGCCATCCGATCCAGAACTGCGTGCCGGGTGTGGAAGCAGGATGCCGCGATCGCGTTGGAGAAAGAACCGCTTAACGATAGTGCGAAGGCATCGATCGGCAGCATGTGGCGCCCCACATACCAGCCGGTGAGTAATCGGCGGTGCTTGCATCTTCGAGCACGGCAGAAAACTGTTGTGCCCACGCCGACTCGCAGTCCAGCGCCACCGCGTAGGGCAGATACTTATCAAATAGCTCTGGAGTCTTCTCCGGTGGCATGACCAAGCGATCTGCATTAACCGTCCGCAGGAACATGCGGAACCCCTCAATCTTGTGCAGAAGATCAAGCCCGGCGGGGGTCGGCGCTTTGAGCAGGGAGTGAAATAGCAGGTTAGTGGCGACGAGTGCGAGCAGGATCAAAACCACGAAAACCGATGTTCCCCACGCGAGCACACACAAAATGGCAACATCCGCGGCGACGAAAGGAAGCGCAAATAAGGTACTGGAGCGCGCTTGTTTTGCCAGTTTCGGATTCGTGCTCCCGGCCGCCCGGGTTGCCTTCCACAGGCGCAGCGTCTGGCGCACCAGCTAGGACAACGAAGATGTTCCATATGGTAAGCCAAAAGCTTGTGATACCCAGCACAAGCCTGCCTTGAAACGTCTCCGCCGCCACCATGGCCGCCAGCGCGGCTACGGACAAGATCACACCGGGGATCAGATAGCGCTGGTTGGTAACAAAATAGATCTTGTACTGGGCGGTGTGAAGAGCCTTCTTCATGGCAGCGATGGCGCCGCTGAGGATGGCGTGGTTCCCACTGAGCAGCTTGATCTCCGGATTACCGCCATTGTGGTTTCTTCTGCGCTCATGGAACAACTTGGCAGCCGCCGCGCTCTCTTCCGCCGCCAGCGATTGCTCACCGCTCTTGCTCCGCACAAGCGTGTAAATGCCGGCGTGCTCTTTTATGGAGAGATAGTCTTTGACCGCCATATCAAGAATGGCGGCAGTGAAGGTCTTGTCATCAAAGGCGCCCATGCGCACCAGGTAGCGCATAGCGGCAGGAGAGACTCCAGCCGGCGCCTCATAAATCGGCGTGATGGCCGATCTGTCGGGACCGCGGCCCACCAGCAACCACACCGTGACGTAATACAACAACAGCAGCAGCAGGCCGGCAGCACCGGCCAGAGCCGGCCGGTTGTCCTCAAGAAAATAACGGAGACGAGTTTCGCCGCTGGGTTCCTGGACGTAGCCCTTGGGCCAGGAGACGACCAGGGTGAACCCTTCGCCCGCGAGCAAAGGCTGGGTACAAACAAAGCTGACCGTGGGGCCTGTCCCCACGGATGAGGTGAACGCCTTTCCACGGGCGCCTGGCGGCCCGGTATAGCCGTCCATGCGCACCGAGGAAGCGGGAATGCCCTCCGGAAGGGACACCGTAGCGGTTGCGTGTGTGATGGGAAAAATCCAGCCAGTCCCGGTAACATTCCAATACAGCTCATCGTGGTCGCCGAAGAATCCAATCTCCCGGTTCGCCGTGTAGGTCAGCGCATAGGTATACTCCCCGGGTTGCAGGATCACATTCTCATCCCCGGCGTAGATCCGCACGCCGTTACTTTGGTCCTGAAGGTTAAATTTCTCCGGCTGTCCATCGCGCAACACCTCCACAACCTGGAAATGAATGGTGTATCGGTTGCCTAGCCGATCCTTATAGCGGGTGGGGAAGTCGCGGTAAATCCCATGCTGGACCTTTATACCTTCGCTGCGCACGCGGATAGTCTCTCGTACCAGCAGCGAGGCGTCTTGCTGCACCCGGATATCGCTGTGATAATCAGAAATTTGCTCGGAGCCGGGTTGGACAAAAAACTGCGCCACCGCAGGACAGCACAGAAACGCCCCGGAGAAGAGCCCGCACAGAGCAATACGAACGAGATAAGCCACCATCTCAATCCGCTCCGGCAAGAACAGGTTTACGTGGTGACACGGGATCGGGAGCGGGCTTCAACAAGCGGCGTTCGAGAACGGCGGCACGGAGCGCTAATTGTTCTTTGCTGGCTCCGGAGGCCCGTTGACCGCGGAGCAACACATAAGCAAGGGCCCGCCTATCGACAAGAAATGCCCACAGTTCTTTGAAACCTTTACCCTGACCGTACGCTTCGGGCGGCTTCCCTCCCTGCAACCTCAATTGGGGGCGCGAAGCCAGCATCTTGCGCACGGCATAGAAGTCACCGCCTACCGCCGCAATCGCAGCCAGCACAAAGAAGTACAGCGAAAGCCAGCCGTGCCCGGTAAGGAAGTTAAACAAGTCGACGCTGATTCCCGTCCGATCGATACCGTAGTTGTGGTGGCTGTGATCGATGATGGACCAGAGCAGTCCACTCCCGCCAAGCAGATAGTAAAAAGGCTTGCGCGGCTGCCAGAGCAGTGCGAGACCTAAGGTTGCACCAGCAAGTGCGGTCCAGGTGGAGTGCCCAAGCGTCAGGGTGGGTCCGTTGATGCGGGTAAGTTGGAACCAATCAACGGCACGCGTTGGACCATAGTGAAGATGAAAGTAGGCCTCCTCGACCAACCCAAAACCTCCGCCGCTCGCTGCGCCCATCAGCATGAGGTCGCTCGCGCCCATGCTCCACGAGCGTCCACTACGTCCTCGCCAAACCATGTACGCCACGGGCGAGAGCTTCAGTGACTCCTCCATGAACGGGATGAAGAACTGGCGGCTGACCGCGTTTGGATCCGGAATGAAGAAAGTGAAGGCCGATCCGATCAGCCACATCACTCCCATCGCCGCGCCGCCCCAACAATAGAGCGAAGCAACGCGATCGAGGGTAACGGTTCGCGTCGCAGTGGTGATGACCACCAACTCGGTAACGAAAGAAAGAGATGCCCAGAGCTCCGCGATCCCGTAGGATCCCGTGTGCACGATCATGTTGCCGAGCCAAAACGTTACCCCAGCCCAAAAGAGGCACACACGGAATGGAATCCGGTGACCGGCGATCGCTATGGCCGGGGTGCTACTGGCGCAGCAAGCTGGAGTGATTTCCGGCATGATCTCCCTTTTCGAATCAACTATTTCAGACGCTCCCGACGAGTCCCCTCCCGACGAGCTGTCTCCCGCGTGGCTGGCTAAACAGGCGTCGAGGTCCTGCTGATCTTTGGCGAGCTGATCTTGCGCCTGGGTCAGGTTGTTTTGAGCTTCTGTCTGTGCTTGGACAAGCAAGTTACCCTGCGCGACCAGGTTCTGCAGCGCTTGCATTGTTTCGAGAAACTGTTGCGTAGCCGGCAGGGGGTCCGCCTTGCAAAGCTGTGCCAACGCATTCAGATCGCCCTGCGAAGCCTGGAAATACTGATACATCTGCGCCAGGAATTTAATTTCCCCCACGTCGCCGTATTTCGAAGTTATGCTGCCCGCCAGCAGTCCCAACAGGGTCGGTGGCTAAGCCCACAGCCGTGGCCGCTGCTCCAAAGCCTGTCGCATTTGCCACTTGTTGGATCAGCGTTGTGATCGCCGTCAGAGCGAATTGCTCTGTGACCTCCGATTGCGCTGCCGCCGCCTGCGAGTAAGCCCTGTTCACTAATTGGTTCGCGGGGCCCGCGAGATTGTTTATACCGTTGGTGTAATACGTGATCTGCCCCTTGTACATGTCGACGATTCCCGAGTCCGCGAGTACCGCGCGTCTTTCTCCCGCACAAGGATCGGGATCGTCGCCTTTTGACGGGACGGGGTCGCCGGCGCCGGCCGCTCCCGCTCCTATTGCCCCAAGTGCACCGCCAGCCCCCAGATTTTGCTGGACGTCGAGCAGCCAGCGATGCAGCGAGGCACCGTGGAGAAATCGCAGCGCCTTCAGCACAACCTCCGCCACCAGCAGCGAACTCATGCCTCCACCTCCGAAACGGATACTTTCCCGTAGGCAGCGTTCATGGTCACGTCTGCGGCCCCGTCTGGGTTAAGACAATCTCCACCCGCCGGTTTTTCTGCCGTCCTTCAGGATCATCTGAGCCGTCCGGTTTCTTGTTCGGAGCCACAGGCTTGGTTTCGCCCCAACCCTGCGTGGTGATGCGCGATCCCGCAACCGACGCGTTCTGCACCAGCCAGCTCTTCACCGAGTCCGCCCGATTCTCCGATAACTTCATGTTGTAGGGGTGTGTGCCCTTGCCGTCGGTATGCCCTCCGATCAGGATCGGCGAGCTGGGATAGGAAGCCGCTACCTGGCCAACTTTCCGCAGCGTGTCATTGGCTTTGGGGAGCAGCGTGTATTTGTCGAAATCGAATAACACGTCAGCCGCCAGGTCGATGGTGAGTTGCTGCCCCACCATCTTGGCTCCGAGATCCTGAAGCACACTCTGGATTCCACTGGTCACGCCGATAATGTCGACGATATGCTTCTGTGCCAGCGCCTGGCGGGCCGCCGCATCCGTGGCCGGGGAATCGGGATCGGCGTACTTCCCTTGAGCCATGGCCGGGCAGGCGACGAGCAGCAGCAACAATGATTTCCAACAGCGATGGATTTGCATGATTTTCCTCGCAGCCAGCTTTAGTTGTCGGCGATCGGGACATCTTCAAAGGGCGGCGTGACCGGGGTAAACAGGTCTAACTTGGTCACGTCCGCAGAGGGCGCCGGAAACTTCGCCCACCAGGTTATCGATTGTCCGGGGCCCAGTTTCTCGCAAACGCCGGACATGGCCGCAGTCCCAGTTAAAGCCAGGCGCCAGGTAGGTGCCGTCTGTATCTTTCAGGATGAAGTATTTCTTGTTTGCCGCGGCAAGGTAGTACCTCTCATAGCCAGCGTTCGGGGGCAGAGCGTAGAAACCCATTCCAGCACCCGTCGTGTTGTGGAAGCGGATTTTGACGCTGAGCACGCCCGCAGATCGCCTGCATTGGATCAACTCTCCAACCACTCCCTGGATGTTCGTGTCCTGGCTCTGAATAATGTCCGAGCCCCCGGCAGGCGATGCGGCCGGCGCAGCAACGCTGGGTTGCGGAATGGGCGGCACGGCGGCGACCGTGCTGTTTTGGGCAGCTTGAGTTGCCGCGCGGGCCCGCGTCGCTTGCGATACGACAGGCTGCGGGCCGCGCAAGAGATCGATCCTCTCCCCGCTGCTCTCAACCACAGCGAGTATCTGGTTGTAATTCCATGTACCCGCGATTTTGTGCGCGATGACGTAGATGTTGGCATTACCCTTCGGCCCGGAGACCGGCACCACGACCTCGGCATCGCCTGAACCACCGGTGCCCACGTTGATCGAACCGCTCATCAACCAGCCCTCGTCGATCCGCGCCCCAAGCCGCTGCGTCATCGCCGGGCTTGCCTGCGCTCTGGCTACGGCCTCCTGAGCCACGTCGGAGCCTCGCATCCAACTCATGATCAGGGCGAAGATCCCAGTGCCAAAGACGACTAACGTCAGAAACGTGGCTCCCAGCAACCATTTCCAGTTCCTTCCCAGCCAACTCTTGCGTTGAACAACATTCTGTCCAACTGCGCTTCCTTGCAGGATAGGGTTGTCCACTGCCATGAATTCCTCCTCGAAGACCGCTGCACTACCAATCCAAATTCGGCTTCTATTGAGATAACGCGAAGAAACCAGGGAAAAAGGTCCACATTTCTTCGGGTGTAGCGGCGGTAGTTTCGCCTTTCCTGGCCCGCGGAAGGTCCCAAATGTTTAAAAACCACGTCGCTGTTGAGTCTGCGTGAGAACTGGCCGTTGGCTTTGAATGCGACTGGATATATACTTTAGGCCGTTAAGGTCGCGACCTCTTTGGGGTGTGAATCGAGCACCGTTCACCCCCGGGCCCTCCCTCGCGCTTCCATTTTTCTTTTTCCTGACTTCGAGTGGTCGCGGCCTGCGGTGTAGCCGGCCGTCGTGTACGAGGTGGTTATGGATGCGCCAAGAGATGTAGCTGCCCTCGCAGGTGAACTGGACGCGGGCAATGACCAGGCCGTTGCCGGCTTAGTAGCATTGCTGTATCCGGAACTTCGCCGCCTGGCGTCGCGCCACCTGCGCCGTGAGCGCCGTGAGCACACCCTGCAGACAACCGCCCTGGTGCATGAGGCCTATCTTCGCCTGAACGATCAACGAGAAGTTCATTGGAAGAACAGGGAGCAGTTCCTGGGTGTGGCTGCGCAACTGATGCGCCGTATCCTGGTCGACTACAGCCGCGGCCATGACGCCAAAAAGCGCGGCGGAGGCGTAGAGAAGGTTTTCCTGGAAGAAGCGCTCGGCGTTTCCAGGGAGAAGGGGGCCGACGTGATTGCGTTGGATGAAGCCCTTACCCGGCTGGCCGAATTCGATCCCCAGCATGCCCAGCTTGTGGAGTTGCGTTTCTTCGGCGGTTTAAGCATTGAGGAGTCGGCCGAAGTTATGGGAGTTTCCCGCACCACTCTTAAGCGTAACTGGAACCTGGCAAAGGCGTGGCTTGCGCGTGAGCTACGCACAGGCGATCTGAAAGATGCATGAAAAGTGGGACCAGGTGAAGGAGCTATTCACCCTGGCCTTGGAGCGAGACCCCGCGGAGCGAAGTAGTTTTTTGCGCCAGGCCTGCGGTACCGACGACTCCCTGCGCAGCGAAATAGAATCGCTGCTGTCGAGCTTCGATGACGCCGCGACCTTTCTTGAGGATTCTCCTACTGCCGATTTGCTGGCCGCGCAGTCGCATGCGATGGTGGGAAAAAGGATTGGGGCCTACCGCATCCTCCGCGAGATCGGCCACGGCGGCATGGCGGTGGTGTATTTGGCCGAGCGGGCAGATGACCAGTATCGCAAGCTTGTCGCCGTCAAAATGCTGCAACCCGGCACCAATAAAGATGAGATCCTCCGCCGTTTTCGCAACGAGCGGCAGACCCTGGCCGCCCTGGACCACCCCAGCATCGTAAGGCTGCTTGATGGTGGCAGCACCGAAGGCGGCTTACCCTATCTCGTGATGGAGTACGTCGAGGGCATTCGTATCGATGACTATTGCGATACTCACAAACTGTCGATCACCGAACGCCTGCAGCTGTTCCGTGCCGTCTGCCTCGCAGTGCAGTATGCCCACGACACGCTCGTCATCCATCGCGATCTGAAGCCCAGCAACATTCTCATTACCAGGGAAGGCGTCATCCGGCTGCTCGATTTTGGCATTGCCAAAGTGCTCAACCCGCAGTGGTCCCCAGACGCCACGCTTACCCGAACCGATTGGCGCCCCATGACGCCGGAATACGCGAGCCCGGAACAGGCTCGCGGAGCACCCGTCACAAAGTCTACGGATATCTACTCCCTCGGAGTCTTGCTCTATGAGCTGTTGACCGGGCATCGGCCGCAACGGAACGGTCCCACGATCGAGCCGCGCCATTACACCGAGGAGCCGGAGAAGCCGAGCGTGGCGGTCCGCAGAGTAGAGGAGCAGCTATCTGACGATGACACCACGCGAACCGTAATTACCCCGCAGTTGGTTGCGGAAGCGCGCGCGATACGGCCCGATGATCTGCCACGTTGCTTGCGCGGCGATCTCGACACCATTGTGATGAAGGCGATCCGCCTGGAGCCGGAACAGCGTTATGCCTCAGCGGAAGAGTTTTCCAGCGATATCGAGCGGCACCTCTCACGCCTGCCCATTCAAGGCCCGTAAACCCACTCTTCTCTACCGCTGTGGCAAGTTCGTCCGCAGGCATGCTGAGTCGTTGGCTACGGCCATACTCATCCTCGCTGTTACCTTCGGTTTCGGGGTGTGGGGAGCACGCTGGTTATGGAAACTGAAGAATGCCACCGAGTCATCGCCTGGTGCGGTTCACGTTCGCATACGTCCCTCGGTCGCTGTCCTGGGTTTTAAGAATCTCTCCAGCCGCCCAGACACCGCCTGGATTTCGACCGCGCTGTCAGAGATGTTGACCGCGGATCTGGCAGCGGGCGAGCAATTGCGCACCGTAGCCGACGAGACCGTCGCGCGAACGAAAATTGACCTTGGCCTTTCCGATGCAGAGAGTCTGTCTCCCGGTACTTTGGCCCAGGTTCACAAGAACCTGGCAAGTGACTACGTCGTTCTCGGCTCCTATCTCGACATGGGAAAGGAAAAGCAGATTCGCCTCGACCTTCGCCTCGAAGACGCTGTCAATGGAGGAACGGTCGCTGCCGTCTCGGAAACGGGCACCGAATCTACCATCATCGATCTCGCTTCGCAGGCTGGGGAACGCTTGCGCCAGCGCTTCGGGCTGGAGAAGCTCTCCCAACTCGAGTCCGATGGAGTGCGAGCCGAGCTGCCTTCGAATTCGGAAGCAATGCGTCCCTATGCGCAAGGACTAGTCAGCATCCGGGCCTTCGACACACTATCGGCGCAGGATCTCCTCAGCCGCGCTGTCGCGGCGGATCCCGGGTTTCCTCTGGCTCACGCTGAGCTCGCGAGGACATGGTCGTCCCTGGGGTATGACTCAAACGCGCAGCAGGAAGCAAAGAAAGCCCTGGATGAAGCGAGCAATCTTTCCCGTGAGAAGCACTTGCTGGTCGAGGCCCGGTTCTATGAGACCAGCAGGGATTGGGGAAAGGCGATTGAGGCCTATCAGACTCTCGTCAGCTTTTTCCCCGACAATCTCGAGTACGGCTTGCAGCTGGCCAACGCTGAAACTGCCAGTGGCCGATGGCAAGGATGCATTGAAGAGCCTTTCCGCACTGGATGCTTTGGGGGCGCAGGCAAAGGACGATCCGCGAATCACCATGGCCAGGGCGGATGCCGCGGCGTCGCTCGGCGACAGCAAACTCAGAAGAGACATGGCAGATCTGGCAGCACAAGAGGCTGGTAAACGAGGGGCCAAACTCCTGGTGGCTCGCGCAAGAGATTCTGAGTGCCGGGCTCTGGCGGACCTGGGCGAAAACGAAAAGGCGAAAAATGCTTGCGAAGAAGCTAGACAGATCTACCAGGCCGCGGGAGACCGCAGCGGCTTAGAGCAAACTCTGCACGACATGGCGGAAGTGCCCATCAATCAAGGGGATTTCGCTGCGGCTGAGAAATTGTATAGCCAGGCGCTTACCAACGCGCGCGCTGTCGGCAATCAAAAGGGTCAAGCGAAAGAACTGCTTGACCTGGGTGTTGATCTCTGTCAAGAAAGGTGACTTCACCAGCGCGAGACGGATGTACGACGAAGCATTCCAGTTCGACCAGCAGGCGGGCGACAAGAATGGAATGGCGGCCGTGATGGGCGACACCGGCATTCTCTTGCGTATACAAGGCAGATTGCACGACGCGCTGAGTCACTTTCAACAGGCGCTCGACCTGTCGAACGAAGTGGGACATCGGAGTTCGTCTGCGCAGGCTATGTCGGCAATCGGAGACGTATTGATAGAAGAGGGAGACCTGCCAGGGGCCTACAGAATGTATGAGGAGGCATCGACCATTCAACACGAGATGAACGCCAGGAACCTTTATGCCTCCACGCGTACGCAGATGGGGCGAGTGCTTCGCCAACAGGGAAGAGTGGATGAAGCACAACAGGCTTATCGTGAGTCGCTCGCCCTGGAAGAGGAACTTGGGAATAAGAGCGACGAAGCGGAAACCCGCCTCGCGCTGGCAGAATTGGATTGCGATTCCGGCAGAAGCGCCGAGGCGGAACAGTTCAGCCGGGCGGCGGTCGCTGCGTTTCGCGCCGACGATTACGGCGATGAGGAGAGCCTGGGGCAAGCGATGTTATCCAGGGCCCTGCTGCAACAAGGAAAGTTAGACGAGGCGCGCTCCGCCATTGCCGACGCGGTCCGGCTTTCTGACAAGAGCCATGATGTAATGGTTCGAATCCCTGTGATGCTTGATCATGCTTACGTCATGGCAGCCGGAAAGAACCTGGGCGGAGCGGAGACCACTGCTCAAGAAGCGCTGACCCGGCGCGCATACCTGGGTCTTCTTCGTTTGCGGCTGGAGGCTTCGCTCGCCCTGGGTGAGTTTCAGATGCAAACGAATCCAGGCCTGGGTCGCAAACGGCTTGAGGAGACAGAGAGAGATGCACGTTCGAAGGGTTTTGAGCTCATCGCAGGTAAGGCAAACTCTGCCGAAGTGCAAGCTGACCACTAACAACTTGGCCGTGTTAGACTCGGGCGACTTCCGTGATCCTGAAACAGTACTACCTCGGTTGCCTGGCTCATGCCTCCTATTTCGTCGGAGACGAGGAGAGTGCAACCGCCATCATCGTCGACCCTCAGCGCGACATCCAGCAGTACCTGGCCGACGCCGAAAAGCTTGGCCTCCAGATTCGCCATGTCATCCTCACCCATTTCCACGCCGATTTCATCGCTGGCCACCTTGAGTTGCGCGACCGATGCGGCGCGACCATCCATCTCGGTTCCCGCGCCCAGGCGGAGTATGCCTTCGTCGCGATGAAGGATGGCGACACGCTGGATTTTCCAGGACTCCGCCTGCAAGTGCTGGAGACTCCCGGCCACACCATCGAATCGATCTCGATCCTGGTCTTCGATCGCCGCAAGGATGAGGCCAAACCATATGCAGTGCTCACCGGCGATACGCTCTTCATCGGAGACGTGGGCCGCCCCGATCTGCGCGCATCGCTGGGCTGGAGTGCTGCTGATCTCGGCGCCCTGCTTTACGACTCACTCCACAACAAACTACTCGCGCTTCCCGACGAGGTTCTTGTCTACCCGGCACACGGCGCCGGTTCCCTCTGCGGCAAGAAGCTCTCCTCGGACACGGTCTCGTCGCTGGGGGATCAAAGGCGATTGAACTACGCGCTGAAGCCCACGACCAAAGAGGAGTTTGTCCGTCTCATCATGGCGGATCAGCCCGACGCTCCGCCTTACTTTACTTACGACGCCATTCTCAACACCCGCGAGCGCGCCACGCTGGAAAAGAACCTCGAAGAAGCCCTGCAACCGGTCGATCTCGCCGAGGTTCTCCGCATGGGAGCCAGGGGTGCCCAGCTTCTGGACGTTCGCGATCCCGCCGAGTATGCCAAGGGGCACCTCGCCGGCAGCATCAACATCGGCCTCGGAGGCCAATACGCCACCTGGGCGGGCACGGTACTCGACCGTGCCAGGCCCATCGTGATCATCGCCGAGCCCGGTCGCGAGCTGGAGGCCGCTCTGCGCCTGGGCCGCATCGGTTTCGATCACGTTAAGGGCTACCTGTCGGGTGGTATGGAAGCACTGACCGCCAGGCCTGATCTAGTCTGGCCGACGGAGCGCATCGGGGTCCTGATCGCTGCTGAAGAAAAGGCGGCTGGTGAGTTGACACTGTTTGTGGATGTCCGCGCCCCGCGGGAATGGACGAGCAAGCACATCGAGGGCAGCCTGAATCTCCCGTTGAACCATCTGCAGGAGCGCATCGCCGAAATTCCCCGCGAGCGCCGCATCGCCGTCCATTGTGCGGGCGGCTACCGCTCCTCCATCGCCGCCGGGATCCTGCAGCAGTACGGCATCACCAATCTGGTAGAGCTGGCAGGCGGCCTCGCCGCCTGGGAAGCCGCGGAACTCCCCGTCGTTGCAGAAGCTCAGTGATCGATCCCGCAGGACCAGTTTTCTTGACTCGTGCCCAGGCGGACGCCTATCATCCAGCATCCCATGACACATAAGTATCGGGCGCAATGATCGGGACTACCGTTTCGCACTATCGCATTCTGGACAAGCTGGGCAGTGGTGGAATGGGAGTCGTTTACAGGGCCGAGGACACCAACCTCGGGCGCATGGTCGCGCTCAAGTTCTTACCCCAGGAACTGGCGGAAGACCCCCAGGCATTCGAGCGTTTCAGGCAAGAAGCTCGCGCCTCCTCCGCGCTGAGCCATCCCAACATTTGCACCATTCATGAGGTGGGCGAGTTCGGCCGGCAGCCGTTTATCGCCATGGAGTATCTGGAGGGAGAGACCCTGCAAAAGCGCCTCCTGGCCGGGCCCATGGCCGTTGACGAACTGCTGGAGTTGGCTATCCAGATCGCGGATGCGCTGGATGCGGCCCACCAGGGGGGCATTATCCACCGGGATATTAAACCGGCGAACATCTTCATCACCCCGCGAGGGCAGGCAAAAATTCTGGATTTTGGCCTGGCGAAATCGGTCGGGTCCGCGCATGAAGCTCAATCTTCCTCGCGTTCGGTGGGAAATCCTGGATTGGACCTCCAGGACAAGCCTACTTTGCCGGTTGATCCGAATCTGCAGACCCGACCCGGCTTTGCTTGGGGCACGGCAGAATACATGTCGCCGGAGCAGGCGCGGGGAAAGAATCTTGACGCTCGCAGCGACGTATTCAGCTTTGGCGTCGTGCTCTACCAAATGGCGACGGGCCGAATGCCTTTCCATGGCGACACCCTGGCAGAGGTTTTCGCCGCGATTCTGCATGAGAATCCCGAACCGGTAATCAGCCTGAATCCTGAGTCGCCGGTCGCCCTAGAAGGGATTATCAACAAGGCGCTGGAGAAGGACCGCGATCTGCGAGCCCAGAGTGCTGCTGAACTGAGAGGCGACCTGAAGCGCCTGAAGCGCGACCTGAATTCAGATCGCCTCAGCGCGGCATTGGCTGCCGCAAACTCGGTGAGCGGTGCAGTGCGGCCGGCGGCAACTCGCTACCCATCGAGAGCCGGGATAAGTGCTCCGGCTCCCCGGCGCCGTCGTTGGCTTGTCCTCGGCGCCTTCATCGTCGCCGGCTTGGCTGCCCTGGCCTTCCTCATGAGGCCGGTACTGCCTCCGCCCCGGGTGATCAGCTCGCTGGAGGTAACAACGGATGGAGAAGAAAAGACAGGCGCGGCGACCGATGGCGCCAGGCTCTATTTCTCAGAGGGTGGTCAGATCTACCAGGTTTCTACGGCCGGAGGGGAGATCGTCCGGGTCCAGGAGTCCATAGACGATATATTTCCTGTCGACATATCCCGCGATCGCTCCCGGCTGCTTGTCTTGACCAAGGCATTCGTCCCCGAGGGAAACGCAGCTTCGACTCTGCCGGTTCTGGGGGGCGCGGCGCGCCGCCTGGGCAATGTGGTTGCCACGGACGCATCCTGGTCGCCCGACGGAGAGAGGTTAGCGTATACCTCGGCCACGGAGCTCTACGTCGCTAACGGCGACGGGGCGGACCCTCACCGGCTGGTGACCGCGGAGGGCATTGCCTCCTGGCCGCGCTGGTCGCCCGATGGACGCCGTTTGCGTTTCACGGTAAACGGCGCGAAAGGCTCCGCCATCTGGGAAATCAACTCCAACGGAAGCGGTCTCCACCAACTACTGACCGGCTGGAATAGCCCGCCTGCGGAGTGCTGCGGCAGTTGGACGCCGGATGGACGATATTTTCTGTTTCAGTCGACGCGAGGCGGTGTTGCCGACATCTGGGCGATGCGCGAAGCGGGCAGTCTGTTTCAGAGGGTGGATCACGCGCCGGTCCAGTTGACCTCCGGGCCAACCAGCACCTTTGCTCCGTTGCCGGATATTGACGGGAACCAGATCTTTGTCCGCACCATCCAACCGCGCGGGCAGCTGGTGCGCTTCGACGCGAAATCCGGCGAATTTCGCCCGCTCTTTCCCGGCGCGCCGCCCGGCATTCAGGGCTCGGGTATCGACTACTCGAGAGACGGCAAATGGATCGCCTATATGAGCTACCCGGAGGGAAGCGTGTGGCGGAGCCGGCCCGATGGCAGTGAACGATCGCAACTGACGTACCCTCCCCTCGTGGCCTACATGCCGCGCTGGTCCCCCGATGGAAGCCAGATTGCGTTTATGGGCCAGCTGCCGGGCAAACCCTGGCAACTCTACATCGTGAGCTCCCAGGGCGGCTCCGTACAGCAGCTTATACCCGACCAACGAGACCAGGCTGATCCCAGCTGGTCGCCGGACGGAAATTCGCTGGCCTTTGGCGGCCAGGCGGTCGCGGAAAAAGACGCAGCCAGCATCAATGCCATCCGCTTGCTTGATGTGCGCACTCGCAAAGTCACGGTTGTGCCCGGCTCAAACGGTTTGTGGTCTCCGCGCTGGTCACCGAAAGGCGACCGTCTCCTGGCCATGTCCAACGACGGAAACGAACTATTCGTCTACAACCTCAGCACCCGGGAGTGGACTCAGGTAGCCAAGGCTTCCATTGGTTACCCCAGTTGGTCGCATAACGGTGACTCCATCTATTTCCTGAATCACCTGGCGGGAGGAGACCAGATCTTTCGCGTCTCGGTCGCCAGTCACAAGCTCGAAGAAGTAGTGGACCTGAAGAACTTTCACGGGGCGCCCTTTCTGGTCGGCTACTGGATGGGTCTGGCTCCGGATGATTCACCCTTGATGGTCCGCGACGCCGGCACCTGGGACTTCTACGCTCTTCGCCTGACACTTCCATAAAATAGCTGCCGCAATCATCTTCGGTGTAGATTTCCAAAGAAATAGTTGACATGGAAACAGTTGTCGGGTATTCTTTTTCCATGAGCAGGACTAAGGAAAGCACGCCGAGCGATCTGAAGAAGCACGTGGGATTCTGGATGCGCTTCGTCTCCAACCATGTGTCCCAGGCCTTTGCGCGAAAACTACTTGGACAGCGGGGTTACCGTTGCCGAGTGGGTCGTGCTGCGCGAGATGTATGACCAGGAGACGATAGCCCCGAGCGTGCTGGCTGCGCGTACCGGGATGACCCGAGGGGGCGCCACCAAACTGGTGGACAGGCTGCTCGCCAAGGAACTTGCGACGCGCCAGGAGTCCAGCGACGACCGAAGATTTCAGGACATTGCTCTCACCAGTGCTGGAAGGCGGCTGGTGCCGCTGCTTGCGGCCCTCGCCGACCAGAACGACGAGGAGTTCTTTCAGGCGCTCTCCGCCAGGGAGCGGGAAGCCCTCGTCGCCACATTAAAAAAGCTGGTACAGGCGAATAGCCTGCACCAGCTGCCAACCGAGTAAAGGAGAAACCATGAACACGCAAGCAATGCATGAAGTGACAATCGAAACGCAGGCGGGGAAAATGACCTTTCCCCAGGTGGTGCGCAGGTTGCTGGAGATCGATGTCGAGTCGTACTTTGTCGACCTGGCCGCCGGGCGCAAGACGTACTACCTGCGCGACGGCGAGACATACACGGAACCGATGACGCTTAGCCTGGATCCGATTGCCGGCAAGTTTTCCTCTTCCGACCTGGTGGCGGCGCTCCGCGCGGCGCAGGCTGATGCGATTCGCTATCCGGAGTTCGTCAAGCGGTCGACGGCAGCCGGTGTCATCGGCTACTGGGCGTTCCTTACCGGCAAGCGCGTGATCTACCTCGGCCGCAACGGCGAGTCACACGTGGAGGAGTTTCCGCGCCCAGCAAGCCTCAAATTGAGCGAGAGGACGGCTGTGTCTACCTCTGTTACCTTATCCATTTCAATATCGCGCCCGGCGGGGGAAGCCTTCTGCTTCCTCGCCGATCCCACGAACATGTCCCGGTGGGCGATCCACAATGTGAAGTCGATTCGTCCGCTCGGCAATAACCTGTGGGAGATTCAGACGCCGCGCGGGCCTGGCAGCTTCGCTTCACATTTTCAGGAATCTCACGGTGTTCTGGACCACGAGTTCATCGATCCAAAAGAAGGACCCTGGAGTGTGCCGGCTCGGGTTGTGCCGGCTGGACCGCAGGTGTCGGTGTACATGATCACCCTGGTGAAGCCGGCATTCATGCCGGAAGAAGCATTTACCCACGGCTTGCCTCTTGTGGGGGATGAGTTGCGGACTCTAAAGGGCGTTCTGGAGGGTTTCTTATCCGATGAAAGTGCTCCTCAATCCTTTGTCATCCCGAGGAGGCGACTTGCCCGCGGCGAGTTGAGGGAGGAATGAACAACATCCGGTGTTGTCATCCCACGGAGCTCACACCAATTGGAAGCGTCACCCTTACCTTGATATCCAGTCCCTTCGGGGCTGGATAATGCGAGTGTCTCACGGAGACTCTAGGGGCCCCCTGAGAACCGGGATTGGGGGGCCCTCTGCATGATCCCAGGTCCCAAAAAGGGGGACCTTGAGCCACCCACTCATGGTTTTGGAATTAGGGGACGGCTTCGTCCGTATCCCCATGAGCCTAAGGCAGATTTCCCCAAGAAGATAGGCGCCTCAAGGGCAAAACGGAACCGCTCAGGTGCCCAGTTCGAGATCGTCAAATCGTCGCCACTTGTAGAACGCTATAGAGACAATCCAACTGACGGCAAACAATCCCACAATGAAGTAGCCGAGGGTCCCGAAGTTGCCGTTGAGCTTAACGACGAGCGTCCCAGAAGCTCCCCTTCAAGTGGAACCGGCCGGCAAGGAGCCCCAGGGCTTCGATACCCCCAACCACCAGAGCAACCACCACCGATACGCTCGTGATGGTCATGTTGTAGTAGAGCTTGCGAATAGGCTTGATAAAAGCCCATCCATAGGCGCCCAGCATCAGGATGTTATCCGTTGTATCTATGAGCGACATGCCGGCGGCAAAAAGAGCGGGAAATATCAGGATAGACCAAACCGGCAGCCCTTTGGATGCTTCGGTAGCGGAGATTCCTAATACCCCAATCTCGGTGGCCGTATCGAATCCGAGGCCAAACAAGACTCCCAGTGGATACATATGCCAACTGCGTGTGATCATCCGGAACATCGGTCGAAATAGACGGGCCAACAAGCCCCGATTGCCCAGCAGCAAGTCGAAATCTTCTTCTACGTAGGGTTCACCTCGGCGAACACGGCTGAAAGTTCGGTAGATTGAACGCAAAACGATCAGGTTCACGAAAGCAATCCCAAACAGAAAGAGGCTGGACACCAGCGTGCCGACGACTCCTCCCACTTGCTTGACGGTATCCATACGGTGTTGCAGGGCAACGACTGTCCAGGCGATGGCGACCGACCCCAGCACGACCACCGTCGAATGCCCCAACGAAAACATGAACCCAACCGCAACCGGACGTTTGCCTTCTTGCATGAGTTTGCGGGTCACGTTGTCGATTGCCGCAATATGATCAGCATCCACGGCATGCCGAAGGCCGAAACTGTAGGCGAGAAATGCGGTGCCCAGCAATACCGGGAAATGACGCAAGGCCAGAATGGCCCAGAGCCAGGCGGCTCCGTTAAACACCAGCAAAATGCTGTAAATACCGAGCACCTTGCCACGGGTATTCTCCGCTCCATCGTTGAAGAGCGCCCGCAGGAGAGACGGCAACGCGTCGATCTTCCGTTGAGTGACTTCTACCGCCATCTGTCTCCCGATTTGCTGCTGTCAAAGCAACGGGGCCCTCGTACGTGGTAGCACGATTCTAAAGGACATATTACCACCGGGGCAGCACTCGTCTTTTCCGATGGCCAGAGATCAAGGAGAGGGACCTGCGGCTCCCTCGACGAGCATCCAACGTCGGTAGCCACCTGACCTTTTGTCATGCCGCATCCGCCGGCGGCACGGTCGTCTCTGACATGCGTCCACCAGCCGATACGAAATCGCGCACTGCGGGCTAACTGATCTTCGAATGAGCCCCGACGGGGCTCATTCTTCAAGGGGCTAGCTGCCTCAGCTGGACGTCGGCTTAGGCCGCCCCTCCACCCGAAAATCCATTCGGCTCGATGCCTTCGTTCTGACTACAGCACTTCCTTTAGCGAATGCTGCGGTCAGCCACTTCAGCCGCAGGAGAGATTTCATCAGCGCTTAACATCCCCACGGCCGCGGGTAGCACGTATTTAATAAATGTAATAACATTGTCGCCGCACCAAGCCACACCGGGCGGCCCTCATGGAAAACCCAGGCTAGTCGGTAGCACGACTCGCAATAACGTAAGATCGACGCTTTGACCTTTTCCGCATCGAGTTTGCAGAGCAAGGCCAGATCGCCAAGCACAGGAGAGATCTTCGATGCAAACCTTGCGATGGAGAATTGCAATCTTCCTGTTGGGCGCTTTGGGCAGCGGCATTGCGGCCACCTCCAGTGCAAAAACGATTAAAGTTACTCCACTCTTGCTTGCCGCGCAGGAGAGGACGCCGGTCGTCACCAGTGATAAGGCTTATCGGCCTCAGCTATCAGGAACTGTCGTTGACACGTCTGGCGCGGCGATTACCGGGGCTACGGTGGAGGTTCGGAGCGCGAACGGAGCTTTACAAAGAACGACACGGTCGGACAGGAACGGCTCCTTCATTATTTCTGGACTCGCGGCGGGTAATTATCGACTCGTCATATTTAATCCCGATTTTGAAACCAAAGAAATGCCCGTCACCATAGGGACCATCGGGGCGCCGGCCCCGCTGCGCATCTCTCTGGCTGTGAACCCCGTGAGCACCACCATAAACGTGCAGGGCCGGGAGGATGACCTCATCGGAATTGCCGATTCCGCCACCCAGGGAACGGTGGGAGCAAAGCAAATCCAGGATCGTCCGATTCTTCGTTCGGGAGAGATTTTGGAGACGGTTCCCGGTCTCATCATCACGCAACACGCCGGCGGCGGCAAGGCCAACCAATATTTTCTTCGCGGCTTCAATCTCGACCACGGCACAGATTTCGCTATTTTCCTCGACGATATGCCGCTCAACCTGCCGTCGCACGCGCACGGCGAGGGGTACTCCGACATGAACATCGTCATCCCGGAGTTTGTGAAGCGGTTGAATTTCGAGAAAGGTCCTTATTACGCTGATGTCGGCAACTATAGCTCGGCTGGATCGGCCCACTTGGAATATTTCAAGACGCTGCCCCACGACTTCTTCAAAGTGGAAGGCGGCATGTATGGCTATGGGCGGGCTGTTTTCGGCGCATCGCAAAAGCTCGGTAGGGGCAATTTGCTGTACGGCGGAGAAGAGTACTACTATAACGGCCCATGGACGCATCCGGATGCTTATAACAAAATCAACGGCTTACTTACCTACAGCCAAGGGGATGACGCCAATGGCGCCAGCATCACGACCCACGCATACCACGGAAAATGGAACTCGAGCGACCAAATCCCCGTTACTGCCATACCCCTGGTTGGTTTCTTCGGCGCACTGAACCCGGCTGACGGTGGCCACTCACAGCGTTATAGCTTGCAGGGTGAGTGGCATCGCCAAGGCACAAACTCCGAGTCGAAACTCATGGCATACGGATTTTATTATGATCTCAATTTATTTTCTGATTTCACTTACTACCTGACGGACTACCAAAAAGGCGACCAGTTCGAACAGCAGGATAGGCGCTGGGTGGCTGGGCTGGACGCACACCACACGATTTTCAGCACATGGCACGGCCGCAAGATGGCAAATACGTTCGGCCTGCAGTTCCGCAACGATTGGATCAACAACGGCCTTTACCGGGCGGAAAATCGCGCGCGCACGACCAAAACAGATTATTACGCCACCGGCATCACTTTCTACCCCGCCACCAGCACCACTCTTCCCACCTGCATCACTACGACTAATACTACGAACCCTATTATTACGATTACTTTGCCCAACGGCACCCCCACCCCCACCACGACCACTGTTCCCACCACCACCTGCCCAACTTTGCCTGCGACCACGGAGCGGGATAACTTTACGGACACAATAGGCAGTGCTTATGTGGAAAATAAAATCCAGTGGGCGAACAAATTCCGCTCGGTCGTGGGCCTGCGTGGCGACGACGAAAAATTTGTCGTCACCAGCTTGGCTTACCCGACCGATATTATTATTTTGCCCGACGGCACCACGACCACGGTGAACGCGGCCAATTCCGGCTCGGCCACCAAGTTCCTGCCCAGCCCAAAAGCAAGTTTGATTTTCGGCCCGTGGGCCAATACTGAGTTCTATGCCCAGGGCGGATTCAGTTTTCACAGCAACGACGGGCGTGGCGCAACGCAAACCGTGGAACCGGTTTCGCCGGATGATCCTTACCCCAATACACCGGTCGCGAAAATTCCCCCCCTGGTCCAAACCAAAGGCGGGGAAATCGGCGTGCGCACTGTGGCCGTCCCCCATCTGCAAAGCACCCTTGCGCTCTGGTATCTCCACAGCAATTCCGAACTGCAGCAGGATGGCGACACCGGAACAACGGTTGCTTCAGAACAGTCGAGCAACCGCTATGGCCTCGAATGGGCGAACTACTACACGCCGGCGGAACATTTGGCTCTTGATTTTGACATTGCGGACTCCAAAGCCCTCTTTACCCAAATAGACCCAGATGATGCGGCACAGAGGATCGTAAATGGCAACGTAACGACCTCGTACGTAAATGGCAACGGAATTACCATCACGAATACGCTCCCATACCCAAATGGTGTGTTACAGGGCGGCCCGGGTGGAAAGCTTGTGCCCGAAGCGGTTAAGGTGGTGATTTCATCGGGCGTCACAGTGCACGATTACAAAGGCTTTTCGTCGAGTTTGCGCCTGCGCTACTTTGGTCCGCGCGATTTGACGTCTGACGGGATCTATCGCTCAAATGCAACGGCGTTGGTCAATGGGGAAATCGGTTATGAAATTGTTGAAGGGAAATGGCGCGTTTCGGGCGATTTTTTGAATTTGCTTAACCGGCGCGATCACGACATTGACTACGCCTATACCTCCCAAATAACTCCAACAGGCACTCCGGCATTCATAGACGTTTTCCACCCCGTCGAACCGTTTCTGGTGCGATTCTGGTTAGTAAGAACCTGGGGCTATCGCTGAAGAGCGTTTGGGCCAAAGCCGCAGTGAGACGGTTGTTCTGCTCCCTTGTGCGGACAGCGGCCCGAAAGTATCCGCTCAGGAGACCCTCGAAGTTTGCGCAAGCACGGAGAACGATCCCGTGCTCGATGATCATGTGCTGCCAGAAGATGTCAGGATCGATTGCTGCACGGAGCCGAATCAGGATGAAGTTAGCGGACGAGGGATACACCAAAAGTCCCAGCCGCTCAAGCGCGTTCTGCAGCGAGATTCGGCGCTCTATGTTGTGGGCTCTCGCGCGATCAGCATAGGTCCGGTCGCCGAGGGCTGCGCTCACTGCGCGGGAAGCGAGCGTGGTGACGGGCCATGGCGGGACGCTGTCACCAATCGACATGGAAAGGGCGGGATTGGCGACTGCGTAGGCGACGCGCAGTCCGGGCATGCCAAGAAATTTCGTGACCGAGCGAAAGACGATCAAGTTGGAAAACGCTTCGGTCTCTGTCGTGAGTGAGTATTGGGGAACATAGTCGATGAAGGCTTCGTCGAGCAGGATGTACATCTTTTTTTCGTAAGCCTTGGCGACCAGATCGCGAAGCAACAAAGCATCATGCCCGATCCCGGAAGGATTCTGCGGGTTCGCAAGCAGAATGGCGTCTTCTTCTCCCGCAACCATCGCTGCGGGATCGTACTTAAAATTAGAATCCGGGTTCAGCGCGTAGGGGGCTATCTCGACTCCAGCGCGGCCGAGGGTCTTGCGATATTCAACAAAGGCTGGAACCGGAAGAAGGCAGCGGCGAATTGGCAGCGCGCGCAAGACGGCCTCGAGTAGGGGGACAAATCCATTGGCGACGGTAATGTTCCGTGTGGCGACCCGCGCATAGCCTGAGATCGCTTGTTTGAGTTCGGTCAGCTGCAGATCGGGGTACTCCGTCAACGCTGAGAGGTCGTCCAAACTCGCACGTAAGGTGGACAGCACTGATGACGGCGGTCCCTCAGGATTTATGTTGGCACTGAAGTCCAGAAGCTCCGACAGAGGAATGCCGAAGCGCTCGGCGATCTGTTGAAGTTGGCCCCCATGCAAAGGGTACGATTCGATCTTCGCGATATCAGACTCCAGTCAGAATTTAGCCGCGGACGGCAATTCCTCGCAGAATAATCTTCAGCAGTGCTTCTGCATTGGCCATCACCTGGTCAGGCTCCCGCTCCGCAAATCCCAGGGGTAGCCAGTAATCGCTGAATGCGTCCACAACGCGCGCTGCTGTATCCGCCGGGTCGCTTACCTGAAAGACCCGTTCCGCCATACCCCGCTCCAGCACTTTTTGAATACGGGAGGCCAGCCTTCCGCGGAACATCTCGCGGCCGGCTTGAAACTGCCGCTGAAACGGCTTCCGGCTCCCCGAAGCAAGCGAACGGAACAACAGCAACCGCCGGCTGAAACTGATATCCATCAATGCCCGGATCCATCCCAAAGTCAGCGCCCGCAGTTCCTGCTCCGGCGTAACCGAGCCGAGGTCCTTCTCCGGCCCCTCGAGTACATTGTTTTGCAGCCTGTCCGCGGCCGAAGCAATCAGCCGCTGCTTGCTGCCGAAGTCGTTATAAAGTGTCCCGACGCTGACGCCGACTTCGTCCGCGACTTCGTGAACACTCACCTTCTCCGCGCCATACCGCTCCACCAGCCGGTCAAATGCGTCGAGAATAGATTGCTTGCGATCTTCCACTCTTCAGGGCCCCAGTAACAATCTGAACATTATCATAAATAATTCAATCTTACACCGATGGGGGATGGCCAGTTTCGGGTTAGGGGTAGATATTGAACGAAAGCAAGAAATGTTCAGCCTAAGGAGGCTTCAGTATGCGACAGCGCAATCACCAAGGACCCGCGTTATGGACTGTACTCAGTTGCTCGTTGGCGATGGCGCTTGCGGGCTGCAGTACCTCCACCAGTTCTATGTCCGGACCCAGCCCGGATTTCAATGGCGCCTCCACCGCCACCGCGTCCGAGATCTCGGCCTCGGTCGGCTCCATGACCATGACCCAAAGCACTCAGTCCGCCGGGGCCCTCGGCGCTATACAGGACGACCTGAGAGGCCGTCAGCTTCACCCCGAAACCGCCGGAGCCGGGGGCAATGGCTGCGGGACGATCGTCATTAATTCGGAAAACAGCCAGGGTCAGGTCACCGACGAAACCATCACCTACGCGTTGCCCGCCTGCGAATTTTCCGGCGTCTTCGGCATCGACAGTCTGGCCATCACCGGCGCACTCGAACTGATGCACCCGAACCCGAGTCTGTTCGCTTTCTCCAGCAAGGCTACGAATCTGGAATTCGCCTTCACCGCCTCCGGCGTTACCAGCAGTGAGACCCGCAACGGCACCCGCCAGCTCACCGCCACCAGCAGCCTCGCCAGTGAATCGAACGACATGACCACCGTCTTCGTGAAAGCAGGCACCCCTGCCGGGATCCTGAACAACAGCCTCGCCCTGAGCTTCACTCCCTCTACCGGAAACACGCTGGCCGTCGGCGAGCCTCTACCCGGCGGCAACATCCAAGCCAACGGCACCATTGGCTGGACTTCGGCTGCAGCCGGGGCTACCGCCGACACCTTCACTATTTCCACGATCACGCCTTTGGTCTATGACCCCTCCTGCGCCACCACCTCCGCCAGCCGGTTTGATTCCGGCCAGTTGAAGGTCGTCATCGCCGACGGCAGCGTGAAGACCTACGCCCACATCACCTGGACAAACTGCGGCGCTCCAGTGGTCGTTCTCTATTAGTCGCGATTCACTGCCTCCCGAAGAAAGTTGGATATCCATGCACCGCATAAAAGCAAGCTCATGGTTCTCACTTTCGTATTTGCCGTCGCCTCGACGCAGGCGCAGCAAACCGTCACTGGCCCCCGCGGCGGTAAAGCTACTGCTTCGGTTTCGACCAAACGCAACACCGTGACCGCAAGCGGCACGGCAACCAGCGCACGCGACAATACCGCCAGCGCGCAAGGAACCGTAACGAAAACCCGCACCGGCGCAACTGAGTCGGGTTCCGTAACCGGACCCGAGGGTGGAACCACCGCTGCTAGCGGCGTCACCACCAAAACCACCACCGGTTCCACCACCTCCGGATCCGTCAAACCCGCACCGTAGTGCGTGGTCCCTACGTGGATTGACGGTAGGCCTGTGGGAGCCATCGCATATACTCCTTGGAGACCCCTGCGCCCCTCAGCTCTTGCTGCTTTTCTCATTCTTGCTGCTACTGTCTCTGCCCTCGGCGCGGCGCAGGCTGCCTCCGTTTACCAGCTCGCTGGTCAGTCCTGAGTCCAGAAATCCAACGCCTACACCCAGACGCTGCTCGACATCCAGAACCGCTACTCGCCCGAATCTGCCTCCGCCGAAGGCCTCGTCCAATACGACACCCAGATCAGCGATCCTCCTTTACCGCCCAGCTCGCTGAGCGCAAAGAAATCGAAGCCGCCGTCGCCTAACTGATCAAGGCTCGCGCTCCTGCTACTGGGCAGAACTTTTCCGCGCGGTGGTTCTAATTTCGGCGACGAGTTGCTGAAACTTTGGATTGGGGCGGAGACTCTTGAGATCGTCATCGGCAACCATGCCGTTGACGTCCTTATATCCACGGTCGACGGCTTCGCGCAAGTATTGCAGCGCGTCATCGGTGCGGTTGGCCGCCACTGCCACGGAAGCAAAGGCATACCACGCCTGCCATTGGTTTCCCCGCCCCCCGGAATCGCTTTGCTTTGCCGTCGCGTCGCGAAAAAGGTTGGTTGCTTCCGGGTAGCGATGGTTGTGCGCCAAAGCCATGCCCAGCTGGGTGAGTGCGTCCAGCCAATCGGGATATTGAGCGCCTTGCGCGCTTCGGTAGCCGTCGACGGTTTTTCGAGCCAGAGGCTCGGCTTCGGCATAGCGGCCCTCGCGGTTCAAGACCATGGCCAATTCTCCCTGCGATAACAAGGCAAGGGGACTTTCCGGTCCGCTCACGCGGACTGCGGAGCTGATCGTTTCGCGCAGCATCCGTTCTGCCACGGAAAGGTGGCCTTCGTAACAAAGAGCCTTCGCCAGGTTGATCTTGATCCTAAGGGTTTCAGCATACTCGGCGCCTTCAGTGCGGGAAAAAATCTCCAAGGCCGTTCGATAGAGTTTTTCCGACTCGGCGAGATGATTCTCCGCCAGCAGCAGGGTGGCGAGGTTTTCCATGTCGAGCACCGAGTCGTGGTGCTCGCGCCCCAGAACGCGCTGGTCAGCGGCCAGGAGCTGGCGGTAGAGGGGTTCGGCTTCGGTCAAACGGCGTTCTATCTGATAGGTGGAGGCGAGGTTCCCCATCGCCCGCATCGTTTGTGGATGATCGGATCCCAAAGCCCTCAAATCGCCATCCAGCGCTTGACGGAATTCAACTTCGGCTTCGTGATAACGGTTTGCGTCAAACATCAGAATTCCCAGATGATTGACCGATTTCAGGGTTCGCATGTCGTCAGGTCCCTGGTTACGCATTCTCCAGGCAACGACCTGGCGGTCTAGTTTTTCTGCCTCGTCGAAGCGGTTCTCGTCCTCTAGAACTGCCCCCAGGTTGTCCATGGCGTCGATCGTGAATGGCGCCTCCGGTCCAAGAACACGCTGCGCCGTGGCCGAAGCCTGGGTGGCTAGTTTTTCTGCCTCGGGATAATTTGACTCGTCATCGAGAATGGAGCTGAGCTGCAGCATCGTTTCCAGTGTCCTGGGGTCATCAGGTCCGAGGAGGCGCAGTTGAGCATCCAAAGCACTCTTTGCCAGTTGATGGGCTCGAGCGTGTAGCCCTAAGTTTGTGTAGGTGCGAGCCATGACCCCCATCATTTGCGATTGCACCTCAGGGTCCTTCGCCAGGCCCGTCTCCATCTCTATTGAAGCTTTGTCGAGAATCTCACGTGCCGTGACGGTGTTGCCGCGCGCCTTGTTGGGATCGGATACCTTGAACATGTCGGTCATGAAATCGGTGATGCGGGTGGCGCGGTCGCGCTCGCGTTGCGATCGCGAGAACGCAACTGCACCGCCTCTACAAGGGAGAAAGCGGCCAGCAGGAGAATCAACCCAGAGGCCACACCCACGGCCACCCGGTGGCGCCGGATATATTTCCGCATGCGATAGCCGGCGCCGGCCGGACGCGCCAGAATGGCGTCGTGATTCAGATAGCGGCGAATTTCGGCAGCAAGTTCAAGTGGCGTACCATACCGTCGCGCGCGATCTCTTCTCCAGCGCCTTCATCGCGATCCAGTCGAGGTCACCCTTGAGCAGCCTGACCAGTTGCCTTGGCTCGGTGCCGCGTGCTTCGGCGGTTGCCGAAGATGTATCACGATCGCCACCGACTTTGCTGCTCGGAGAGGGCGGGTCTTCCTGGTGTAACCTACGCAGCCACTCACCGAGTGGCGGCTTCTCCCGCTGCTTGGTTTCAAATGGCTGCAACCCGGCCAGCAGCACATAGAGCACGACTCCCAGCGAGTAGACGTCGGTGCGCGTGTCGGTGTCCTGCACCTTGGGATCGGCCTGCTCCGGACTCATGTACCCGGGTGTCCCCATGAAATGTGCGAGCTGGGTCAAGGATTCTCCCCCCATGTGAGGTGTGGTTGCTTTGGCCAGACCGAAGTCGATGATGCGCGGCACGGATTTGCCGTCCACTTCTACAACCAGAACGTTTGCCGGTTTCAGATCGCGATGGATGATGGCTTTTTGATGGGCGTGCTGCACACCTTCGCAGACCTGTATGAAGAGTTCGAGCCGATCGATAATCTTCAACTTTTTCTCGTCGCAGTATTGCGTGATCGGCAGGCCGGGCACGTACTCCATCACGAAGTAAGGCTGGCCCTGTGGGGTAGCCCCGGCGTCAAACACTTTGGCGATTGCGGGATGATCCATGATCGCCAGCGACTGCCGCTCCGAGTGGAAGCGTTGCACGACCGCGTCGTCGTACATGCCAGCCTTGATCAGCTTGAGCGCAACTTGCCGCCGCACGGGAGAAGTTTGCTCAGCCAGCCAGACTTGTCCCATGCCGCCCTCGCCGAGTTTACGCACGATTTGAAAGCGCTGCGCGAAGACTTGGCCCGCTTCCACAGCGGCGAGCGCCCCGGCTCGATTGTCGTTTGAACCTGGCTTCTCTCCCAGCAACCCAGCCAACTCCGGCACCGGCGATGATTGCATAAAAGTGGAGCGCACGCCTTCGTTGGCCAAAAGAAGGGACTCCACTTCAGCGCGGAGGCTCGCATCCGAAGAGCACGCCTCATCGAGGAACCGGCTGCGTTCTTCCGGGGCAAGTTGCATCGCCTGATGCAGCACCTCCTTGATCCGGTCCCAAGCCTGGGATGCCACGGCTATGCCATCCTTTGCAGCTGGCGATGCAACCAGACGCGGGCTGTTGCCCAATTTTCATCGCCCGCCTTCCAGTCCCGCAAAAGCTCGGTGAACGGACCAGCGTGATTTTCGGGCATAGGTCCCTCGGTTGGCTCCCAGCGGAGATCCGTTACTTATTCGAGGGAGCGGTGGTTAATCGACCTTGGCCCAGCGGAATTCGGCCCTATTTTCAGTCCCGGCGGATTTTTTTTTTAGATCGAAGAGGCGTTTCGCTCGCGCTTTCCGCTTTTCTATAGAAGAAACCCGAATTCCGTTCCCGCCACGCTAGAGCGACCTTGGGGCCACACCGGACGTGCGTAATGTAGCACCAGATTCAACCCGGGTAAAGATGTTGGAGGAACTAGACCCATGACTCAGGGCTTCGTGACCGAAACGGGATTTTCGGTAAAGGCGGCGGACCATTCCATTAACTCAGCTCTTTCCTCGGGCCAAGTGCTTGGGGAATTTACTGAATTGTGGGTAAATGGTCCGTCTGTTTGTCCTTGGAAATGCTGTCTCCACCCTTTAGTATTGATTGTTTCGACCTCCAAAATGGTGGGCCTGTGGGAGCCATCGCATATACTCCTCGTACCCTCCCAACGCCGTTTCTTGGAGATCCATGCGCCCCTCAGCTCTTGCTGCTTTTCTCATTTTTGCTGCTACTGGTGTCTCTGCCCTCGGCCCGGCGCAGGCTGCCTCCGCTTACAAGCCCGCTGATCAGTCCTGGGTCCCGAAATCCAACGCCTACACCCAGACGCTGCTCGACATCGAGAACCGCTACTCGCCCGAATCTGCCTCCGCCGAAGGCCTCGTCCAATACGACACCCAGATCGGCGATCCCTCCTTCACCGCCCAGCTCGCTAAGCGCAAAGAAATCGAAGCCGCCGTCGCCCAACTGATCAAGGCTCGCGCCACTGAGCAGAATCTCAATGTCGCCGAAGACCTCAGCATTCTCATCGCCCAAGAGCAACTCAACTTTCGCGTCGAAGACTACAGCCTGGCGCACGGCAGTCCCTACATCAATGCGACCGCTTACATCTTCGGTGGCCTGCAGCCACTGCTCGACGACCAGGTCCCCCAGTCCCGGCGAATCGCCGCCGTGGAGCGCCTGAAGCGCTACGCCGGTATCGCTCCGGGGCAGACTGCCGCAAACGTTGACCCGGCCAATGCGATGACGGCCAAGCTGCTGCTGCGCGCCAACATTCAACTCAGCAAGCCCGGACTCTACTACCCCACTAAAGACGAGATCGAAACCTCGCTGAATCGAAACGCGGCCATGGTCGACGGACTGCAGGCCCTCTTCGTCAAATACCACCTCACCGGCTGGGAGCCGAGCTTCAACCTGCTCAAAAAACAGCTCACCGCCTACGATGACTGGGCGCGCACGACCATCCTCCCGCATGCCCGTTCGGACTTCCGGCTCGCTCCCGAGGACTACGCGCTCTCGCTCGAAGGCTACGGAGTCGATATCCCTCCGGCGCAGCTCGCCGCCATGGCGCACCAGGCGTTTATCGACTACCAGGGCCAGATGCAGGTGCTCGCCTCCCAGATCGCGCACGAACATAATTGGCCGTCTACGGACTACCGCGAGGTAATCCGCGAGTTGAAGAAGCAGCAGCTGGTCGGCGAGGCCATCCTGCCCTTCTACGAAAGGCGTCTGCACGAGATCGAAAAGATCATCGTTGACGACCATCTGGTGACGCTTCCCGACCGCCCCGCTATCATCCGCCTCGGCACCCTCGCTGAGAGCGCCCAGCTTCCTGCGCCGCACATGGTGCCGCCGCCCTTCCTGCACAATACCGGGCAGCGCGGCGTCTTTGTGCTGCCGCTTAGCATGCCCGCCGGAGCAGGCCAGGCGGCTGCCGCCAAGGTGGACGATTACACCTTCGACGCGGCCAGCTGGACCCTCATCGCCCACGAAGCCCGTCCCGGCCACGAGCTACAGTTCGATTCCATGGTCGAGCATGGCGTCTCCAACGCCCGCGCACTCTACGCCTTCAACTCCACCAACGCCGAGGGCTGGGGCCTGTACGCCGAATACATCACCCTCCCCTATATGCCGAAGGAAGGACAACTCATCTCGCTGCAATTCCGCCTGCTTCGTGCCGCCCGCGCCTTCATCGACCCCGAACTCCAGGCCGGTAAGCTGCAGCCCGCCGACGCCATGAGGATTCTCACCCAGGACGTCGTCTTCTCAGTCCCATTCGCCAACCAGGAGGTCGAACGCTACACCTTCCGCTCTCCAGGACAGGCGACCAGCTATTTCTACGGGTATACGCGACTGCTCGAACTCCGCAAGGAAACCGAAAAAGCTCTGGGCGCGAAGTTCAACGCCCAGCGCTTCCACGACTTCATCCTCGCCCAGGGGCTACTGCCACCCGGCTTGATGAAGAACGCTGTCGATGAACACTTCATTCCAGAAGAAAAGGCTCGCTGATCTTCCAAAGGGTCGGCCAAAAGAAGCGGGCTGGGGCTATCAGCCCTCGGTCCAGCACTCACCAACGCTATATAAACCTTCAGCAACTGCGATATTATGGCTGCGGGCATCTCCGTGGCACATCCTCTGAATGGCCGCTTCGCCAGCACAATTTTGTCGTCAGCGATCCTCTGCACGATCTGTATTGCCTCCAGCAGCCAAGCGCAAGATGTGGTTTGCAGCAACGGTTTCGGTAGTTTCGACGCCAAATCGCCAACCGGTGTAGCCGTGTCTGTTGGGGCGGTACGGGATGCGGAATTTGCACGCAGAGCTTGTCAAGCAAGATTCACCTGGAGTGGGCAAGATCTGGTTGTTGAACACGGGGCCTCCCAAGTCGATGTCGATATGATGGATGTCGATTTGGGCTTAGGATCGCAGGTCGTGGCCTTTCAGATAAAGCAGTCGACCTTCGATCCGTTGATGAAATACGAGATTTACTCTTTGGCCAAGCCGCCGAGCAAGCTGCGAACGATCACCGGCGGAGACTTCTTCCGTGCCGCCGATACGAATTTGGACGGCCGCATTGAGATCTGGACCAGCGATGCAGCCGCTGTAGATGGTTTTGAAAACCTCCCGCTAAGTGCACTCGATTTTGCTCCGCCAGTCGTGCTCAGGTTTGAACATCGGCGGCTGATAGACGTAGGCTCAGAATTTCCGGTGCAATTCGATCGCAAGATCAATACGGTAAAAGCCCAACTTGATTCTCAGCAACTGAGCAACTTCAAGAATAGCGATGGGAAACTGTCGAACACCTCTCCTGCAGCAATCGATGCGTTGCATGAATTGCGAAGAACGAAAATCAAAGTACTGGAGATTGTCTGGTGTTATCTTTACAGCGGCCGGGAAGAGGATGCGTGGCATGCACTTGCTGATATGTGGCCGCCTGCAGATTTCGACCGCATTCGTACAGCCATCCTGAATGCGAGAGAACATGGCATCCGCAGTCAGGTCGATGGTGTTTCCAGCGGCTCATCACACCCTCGCCGCCGAGGGAAAGTGATGATTTACGATCGGGTGACCGCCACCCAATCAGACGGCCAAATGCACGTAGAGGACGAGACCGGCGGATCAGGGGATCATATGCGCGCGTACGAAGTCGACACTTCCCCCCAACCGATCGTGTTTAGGCGCCCGCCTCCGCCTCAGGGTGTGTCGCCCGCTACATTCAATGCCGAGGTGGCGGTCAATTTGGTGATCGACGCCGCAGGCAAGGTGTGGTCGATCAAAACAGAAGGAAACACTGACAAAGACCTGATTGACGCATCCGCGCAATGGAAGTTTGTTCCCGCGCTCAAGAACGGCAACCCAGTAGCCAGTCGTTTGCGTCTCGGAGTTACGCCTTTCCAGTAGCAGAAGCATTGACCGCAGAGCATGCTCGTCAAATCACGCCATAGGGACAACGAGGATGTTACCCAAGGCATTAATTTTTTTAGCAGTGTGTCTGACGCTCGATTCACCTGCGGAAAGAGTGAGCGCGGCGCCTAAGCCGGAACCCGGTCCGGTACGGAACTTTGAAAATCAGGAGTTCCGTTCAGCGCTAGCCGAGGTGCTGCATGCGCGTTTTAGCTCATTTTCGGAGCTGGAAACCGGCGCAAGTATTTTCCAATTGCCTGAAATGAGCTGTTCACTATCGCATCGCGATAGCACCCCATCGTATATCTGCTATGCGCCACGTTCTTCGCAATCAGAAGCAGACAGGCTCTATGGCAGCCTGACTTCGGCAGTCGCAGCCTCCTTGCACGGTTATCCTCAGTGTCAAACATCGACGGTACCGAACACCGTGAAGTTTACGAGTTTTTGTCGCTACCCGAAGATGTACATTTCCGATGCGTCGGTTCAAAACGACAATGGTCTGGTGTCGCTTGAGGTCTTTAGCCGACAGCCAAAAGATCAGGGGGAGCCGTCGCAATTCCTCCATGCCTATACGCTGGCGGAACTCGGCAGGCATGCTGAGGCAGCAAGTGCATTTGAGCAACTCGGCGCAGGCCTGGACACGGTTTATCACCAGGAACACCACGCTTATGAAGTTGCACTGAAATGGACACAGGACTGCGCAGCACAACGATCCTGTACGGCCCAAGATTTCCTGGCGATCGGCAATAACAAAGAGGCAATGCATTGGCAAAGCCAATTGTTCAAGAGCCTTCAGCAGGACGAGAAGGTGAATCTTCGACCAGACGAGGAATTGGACCCTGCCAGCGCAAAGTCGGCGATGTTGGCAGATGCCTATGACCTGAACGCGAGAATAGAAGCAGCGATGGGCAAGCTCAATCCCGCTCTTCGAGACCTCGATGCAGCCGTGGGCGCACTGCCGAAAAACCCGAAGGCTGCACCTCGGGAAGCTACCTACTACTATCATCAGGCGCTGATTCTCGCAGAGAACGGCAGGTTCGCCTACGCCGCCAAGTCTTGCCAACGCTCGCTCGAAGTTAAAATCAGCGGCAGTCGCCCTGACGAACGTCGCAAGCTGCAGTGCCTTGAAATTTATGTGCTGGCGTCCGATCCAGCTGCCGGCGAGTTGAACGATGATCTTCTGAGGGCGGACTATGAGCAGGAAGGATCGGTCCAGGCACAGATCGAAAGAATTGCTCGATCAAACAACTACTCTCCTTTTCCAGTACCGACCGTGTCCCTCACGGATTCGGCGGGAGCCGGTAGTTCCCGATGGGTGTTTGAGAATGGAACCCAGGATGCCCTTCGTGTGCTGATGAGTGGACCTTCTGAGCAACGCATCGAGCTGGCACCGGGAAGGTCAACATCTTTCTCTCTGCTACCCGGTACATACAGGATTGCTGCAGTAGTGCAAAGGAGCAATGTTCTAACGTTTTACGGTGAGGAGGCGCTCCCATCTGGCGTTAAATACACGTCTCACTTTGTCCTACCGACAAATTAGACCGTGTTACCAGAGAGGACATCGCCAGTCGACGAGTGGCTGCTTAAAACCTCCAAAGTTTGGGTTAGGGGGTAACTCCTAGAGTAGCCGTTGAAGATTTCCTGGCCGCGCCTGGCGCTACTTTTTGATTTTGATTTCCGCCGGATCCGCTGACGTTGCCCTGTCGAGATATTCTTTACGAGTCTCATCCAAATTAATCGCGGTGTCGTGTCCCCCTGGAAGATTTACGTTAGCCATGTAGTCCATTAGCTTGTCGCCGAAATAAAAGACAACCGTATAAGTTCCTGGTTCGATCCGAGTACCTGCGAAGTTTCCGTCGTCATCCACCGTGAAGCTATATCTAAGCTTGGCATCGCCGGGTAGCTGGCCCGGGTCCGTGATGACGAGACCTACAGAACCACCCTCAAAAGCTGCACCGGCAGTATCGTTGACATGACCATGTACTGTTGCGGCTAGCCTTACTTCCGGAACCTCGGCTGGGGACTTCACTGTTTCGTCAGTCGAGCCTTGGTTTGTACCGCTCCTCTCAGTTCGGGCCGGGGGAGCGGGCGGCGGAGGCGCGGAGACCTGTGAACCGCCGGACCCTTCTGGAACGGGGACGCCGGCGCCTGACACATTGGACCGGCCTGGCGCTAAATATCTAAGGCGCGCCTGTACCGTTAGGCCATGCTGATGCACGAGGACTTTCAACTGATGATAGGTGCCATTCGGCTTAAAACTCTTCGGTGAAAAGTCGAGAAGGTAAAGGAACTCTGGGGCAGCAGCCAAGCGCCTGAATCCACCCTGAAGGTCGTTGATGTTATGGAAGTAAACGCCGCCCGTACCGTTTGCTAGTTCAGCCATCACGTCAGAATTGGCAACCATGGAATCACGATGATATTGGGATGCAGAGCCTGTAGCGGAGGCTCCGCTACCCCGAGAACTGGCAGCCAATTCCGTTGAGTACAGTCCTCTCGCATCGAGGGCATTGATCGTAACGCCAGAGCGGGCCGCAATGTCGATTATTTGCGATTTCAGCGTCATGCCCGCCAACGAACTTGAGGGAAAACCGGGCGACACAAGAATAATCATTCGTTCTCCAGGGAGGGAGGCCATCTTACCCGCGAGCTCTTCGAGGAAACCCAGCGTCGCCCGAGCGTCCTGATCGCCGATTGACAGAGCCTGGGTCGCTGCGGACTGCACCAGTAGTTCGGCAGCCCTCTCGCGTCCGACCCCGGGTTGCATCGTCATATGGGCGCAGGTCATGGCGTCCTCAATGGCTGACTGAGTCGCCAGCTCGTCCTGCTTGTTGATGAGATCTGCTTGATAGTAATCAATATTCGGGCACTCCCTACCCGCTCCCCCGTTGATCCCCCGGGGTTTCAGTTTTGCGATCGCCTCTTGTAACTTTGCGCGATCCTGCGTCATACCGCTGCTGATTCCTGAAAACGAGACTACGTCCGCGACGTCGGCACCATCGAGAGACTCGGCCAGCATGCGTGTCGCGGCCCCCTGGACTTGCTGTAGATCAGCCCCGCTAAGGTGGAGATCGTCGAACAGGAAAACGATATAACGTTTCGGACTGCCAGCTCGCTGCGGAGCTAAATGTGGACCAGCACCGTCGGAGACTGACAAAGCGGGATCAGAAGATACGGGCCCACCGTCCTTGGTGACGCTATCGTCGGGGGAATGCCTCTGAATCGTGAATCCAGAAATGACCTGAGGCTTTCCCTGGTCGAAAATCTCAAAATCTTCTTTTTTGAGATTGCCCACGGGGCGCCCTTGGGCATCGCGAACAACGACAGGCACCTGGATAACATTCACGTTTACTGTGATTTCGGCCATGCCGCCCGCGGCCGGCGTTTGATCCGTATGCTGCGCTACGCCGGGCGCGAAAGCCGCCAAAGCCGAATAGCTTAGGAGAATCGCCGTACGACATGAGGCGGAGCTGTTCATGAGCGCGACTGACTATATACCACTTCGAATTTGCGAGGCAATACCAGGGCTTCCGGTTATCGGTGACCTATTCCCCCCCAAAAGAAAGCAAGGGCGCAAATACAATCAGCCCGCACCGTAGTGCTGGTCGCCGCCGTGGATGAAAGCTCCGCAGGGGACCACTCGGAACCAAATCTCCAGGCCTCTACGCCGCATTCCCCGGCCGTTCGATATCTTCCTTGGGGATAAGCGCCTCGGGCTTCTTCGGGCGAACGGGAAAGAGAAATTGGAGTGGAGACGAAATCATCTGTTTGAGCACATAGCGCAGGATCGATGCGCGCTCTTTGTGGCCCACATCATAAGCGCGCAGCGCCACAAACGAAGCGATGGCAAAGCTGACTCCCAGGTTCAGCACAAACATCATCGCGATGCCTACCATCGCAGCGTATAGCCATTCCTGGCTGAATGCGGCGGGGCCAAAGCGAGCGGCCGCGAAGGCGAACATGCCGGTATTCAGTGTCACGTGGCGGACGTCGAGTGGCAAGCCAAAGAATTCCGCGAACACCGGCGTAAAGGCCAGCAGGTAGCCAAGCGAGATGCTGGTACTCCACGGGCCGATGTTGTGGTCCACCCAGTCTGCAATTTTCTGCATGGCCGAGACGCCAATGGTGTGGCGCAGCGGATGCTCTGCAATCGCCGCTGGGATGCGATGGTAGACGGCGAAGTTCTCGAACCACCCTCCGATCAGCCCGGCAAGCCACAGCAAGACACCAGTGAGCGCAGCATCGATGGCTGTTGCCGAGGCCAGCGGACGGAGCGATAAATAAACCTTCTGCGCTTGCTCCGCCGGCACATACGGTACGTGAAAAATCCTGAGCCAAACCAGGTTGAAGATCACCGCTCCAGTGGAGACCGCCAGAATATTGCCTAGCGCCGCGGCCAGCTGCGTCCGGCTGATCGATGCGCCAAATTCGGTGATCTCGCTGCGCCGGGAGTCACCCCGGTTACGATTAATGATATTGGCCAGCGTGGCCCCGGTCATGGCAGGCTGCTTGGTGGCCAGCGCAAAGCCGAACATCTGCAGCAGCAGAAAGCTGATGGCATAGTTCGTTCCTACCAGAACGAATTCCATAAACGGCGCCCAGTGCTTGCCGACAACGTGAAGCTTGATGGCCGCGGTAAATACAGTAAGAAATCCGCCGCCGATCGCCGCACCCCACATCTGCCAATATTCCTTGCGGCTGTGCGCGATATAGTGTTCGCCACCGTGGCCGGTACGTTCCACTGTCTTGCGCGCCAGCAGGTTGAAGTTCTGCCGGATCACCGACGAGACGCGCGTATCCTCGAGCAGGCCGCGTACCAGGGTGTTCAGCAACCGCTGCACCGAAGCCACATCCCCATTGGCGTGCTCCACCATGGTCGCCGCCAGCAATTCCATCCGGTCCAGTGCTGCATCCATGGCCCCCAGGTCGAAGACCAGCGGAGCATTCGCCCCAGTGTCTTCCATACGGATGCGGACCAGCGACAGCTCTCCCCTGCAGGCGAAAACCGCGTTGAGCCAGCTCTCAATACAATTCCCACAGGGTGCGGAGTGTTCGCAATCAATCAATCGTTCGGTAGCAAAGACCAATGCATACGAAGGAGATTGCTCCACCATCAGGGTTGCGCTGCGTTGCCGGACCTCTCGGCTGGTGCCCCGCGCAGACACCCGCGCCGCCAGTAACCTCAACCCTTCGTGCAGGTCCTGGTGTACATGGGGATACGCATCGAGGCCTTCTGCCATCCAGAAAATCGCGGCCAGGCGGGCAAACACCGTCTCGTCCATCTCGACAAAGCGCTTTACAGCGCGCGACGAACTTGAGACCGGAATGAACAGCCTGGCTGTATCCTCAACTGCCCGCGGCGGAGGCAGCCAATGCTGAAAAAGCCGGCTGGTAATTTCCCTGATCAATGCATGCTGCGCCGGAATCCCCGCTTCCGCAAACAGCGAAACCGAATTAAGGGAGCCGAGCATAGACCTGCATTCCTGCTGAAAGCGTGGCCGCAGATCAGCGTCGTGCTCCAGCATGCCAATCCAGCACATTAACTGGAATTGGAATGCCGCCTCGGAGCCCTGCGCCCAGATGCCCGCAAAAAGCTCGATCAGACAGTCGGTCTGGGCGTCCAGTGTGCTGGCCGCGCAAAAGGCCTCGGTCTGCCGGCGCTGCGCCGCTTCGATTCGCGAAGACGCGTGCTGTCCCGCTGGACAGCCCCTCCCACAAACTTCGCAGATCGGAAATAAAAGCCATGAAAGGGTCGAATAAGTGAAAACAACTACAGTTTAAGGTCGCTCGCTGTGGCCTGTATAGAACCCCCGATCCGCTGGATTGCGTTCGCTCGAGACATGGAACGTTAACTGCCAAGGCCGCGTCTCCGTTTCGCCTCCGTTTTTGTGCTCGCTGTGTGCAGAGAGGGTGCCCCTTAACGTTTTAAGCGTCTTAAGTCCCCGCTTTTTCTCTGCGGAGGGTGCGCATTAAGCGCAGTAAGCGCAGTAAGTCCCCTCGGAGGCACGATGCCGAGGCCATTGGTTGGCCCAGAGCACTGCGGGATATGCGGGATAAGCTCCCCAAAGGGGCGGGAAGTGTCACATTTGTGCGTGGTATGCGTGCTAAGGTCCCCCACAGTTGGGGGTGTGCGAGAAGTGTGGAGGAGGATGCCCTCCGACTTGGCTGGACTGGGAAACCAATCGAGATGGAAATTCCAGGGTGCCGTCGATTCAACGTCATTTGTGAGTGCTCCCGATGGACGGATATCTTTTTCCAGGTGTGGCTGCCTATATAGATTCAATTGTGGGTAGCTTAGTTTGCGGAAAGAGGAATTTATCCCAGGTCCGAATTCAGAAAGACGAGCGCCTTCTATAAGGTGAATTTGCGGCGATGCTGCTTGAGGCGAGGAGCCGCTGCACTTTCGGTCTGGCCGGAGGTGGGATCTTCTCTTTGTCCATGACCGCTGCCGGGCCGAAAAGGGACAGCCCCAGGAGGAGTGCCCGCTCCGTCCAGTCCCCCGGATAGAACTGACAAAAGATGAGTCCTGGATCTTCCCCGTGGTCGTTCTGAGCTGGCCGCTGGCGATTAAGGCGGTCTAGATTTATCGTTGTGGTTAGCCGCGTGGATAGTCCTGTCACAACTCGTGCCTCCGTGATCGCATGGCTGGTGTGCGCAGTGTTGGCCTGCCTTGCGGTTCATTCGCCACACTGCGATCTGTGCGATGGACCCTACTTTGTCGCCGCTTCTTCGCCTCAACCCCTGCTTTGCCATCCGCTGCCCGCTCCGCCAGACACGTGTAACGGTATCTGCTGGTGCTGTGGGTTTCACGGTCTCCCCAACGTGGGCCCTGTTCTGACGCTGGCGAATACTGTGATCACAAGGGTTCGGCTAGAACCGTCCTCACCTGTTTTGGCGCCGCGCTCGGCCATATTCCGACCACCCCGCGTTCCTGTCTCCTCCTAGCTTGTTGCCTCCGCGCCCTTTGGCGCAGACACAAACGACTCCACGCTGGAGACTTCCTATGCGTATTTGCATGTTCACGCTCGCTGGAGCGTGCCTGTCTCTGTTTCTTTGTGTGTCTGCGTGCGGGCAGACCTCTTCTACGTCGTCCTCCGGCCATCCGCAAGACACCCGCAAGGACAAAGACCCAGTAGCCATCCTTGAGCTTGGGGCAGCGACAAGCTGGAATATCACCGGAGGCGCTGCGATGTTCGCGCCGAATCTTGCAGCGGAGGTGACACCTATAGAGAACTGGCTGGAACTTGAGGCAGGGGTGTCGCCCTTCTACACGGGTAAATCCACGGAATGGGACACCGACCTGCTCTTCAAGAAACCGTGGACCCTATCGCGGAAGACGGAGTTCATGTTGGGGATCGGTCCCGAATGGGTACACCTCAAGCAGAATGGGATAACCAGCAACTCCATCGTTGGAGAGGCGGCGGGAGACTTTATGTTCTGGCCGGCCGGCAAACACCGATTTGGCTGGTTCCTTGAACCGGCGTACGACTACAGTTTTGCGGGAGGCCACCAGCAGTCCATTGGTATGAGCGGCGGCCTGCTCATCGGCATTCCGTGATCTTCACGGATCAGCACGCCCCCATTCCTGTATGTACTACTAGCCGTGTTGCGAACTTTGTGGGTTATAATTTGGGGCAATGCAAGGGCTTAGTTTCAACCCGAGAGTACGTCGTTCGCTCTGGGTGGCGCTTGGCTTCTTCTGCTGTGCGCTGATTGCTTTTACCGCAGCGGTGCAGGTTGGACATACGCACCTTGATAGCCAAGGAGCGCAATCCGATTGCGCCCTTTGCCATACGGCCCACATCGTTGTTCAACCACCCATTCCCCAGACTTTGCCGCACACGGTTCGGACGGTAGCGGCAATATCGACGGCGCCGCAGCCGATTCGGGTTCACGTCTTCTGTGTCTTCTCTCTCTTCACCCGGCCTCCACCTGTGGATGTTGCGTTCGCTTAAAGCAACGTCAATCGCAGCACAGGATTTATGGAGGCCCTTATGCCAGGGCATAGCCGTAATCTAGGTACACGTCGCACGCTGTGGATAGTGCTCGGCTTTTTCTGCTGCGTACTTATCACCTTCAGCGGGCTGCTGCAACTTGCGCATACGCACGCGGACGGCCAAGTAGTTCAGTCCGATTGTGCGCTTTGCCATACCGCACACCTGGTTGTTCAACCCTCGGTTCCGCAAGCTCTGCCGCGGACTGTTTTTGTCGTGGCCAGCATATCGGCTGCGTTGCAGCCGATCCGTGCACGACTGTTTTTTGCATTTTCCCTCTTCACCCGGCCTCCGCCTGCACAAACTGCTCAGTCGTAAGCAGTTCTGTCCCCAAAATCAGTGAACCTCAGGAGGCTCGACATGCGCATGCCTACGCGCAGCATTCTCTCGTTCCTATTCGTGTTTGTATTTTCAGCGATGGTCTCGAAGGTCCAGGCGCAATCTAACTCCGGCTCGATAAGCGGGACGGTCACCGACCCATCCGGCGCTGTTGTCCCCGGAGCAACCGTCACTATTGAAAACCCGGTCAGCGGCTATGCGCGAACGGCAAAGACGGACAGCACAGGAAGGTATCAGTTCAGCAATCTACCCTTTAACCCCTACCATCTCGCAGTAACGGCGACCGGCTTCGGCAGCGTGTCTCAAGATGCCGATGTGCGATCCACAATAGCCCTTACGGCGAATATCGTCTTGAAGCTGGCGGGCGCCTCCACCACCGTGACGGTCGAAGGTTCGGAGGATCTGTTAGAGAATGACCCCACCTTTCACACTGACATAGACCGAGGACTCTTCCAGAAATTGCCCCTCGAGAGCCAGTCATCCTCCCTGAGTTCCCTGGTAACTCTATCGTCGCCCGGCGTCGCCGCCGACTCCAACGGTCTTTTCCATGGTCTCGGTGACCACGCGTCTAATTCCTTTTCCGTAGACGGTCAGCCAATCACAGATCAACAGAGCAAGGTGTTCTCTAACCAGCTTCCGTCGAACTCGATTCAGTCCCTTGAGGTTATCTCGGGCGCGCCTCCAGCAGAGTTCGGCGGAAAGACCAGCCTGGTCATCGTTGCGACCACGCGGTCGGGTCAAGGAGTCACCAAGCCAACTGGCGATATTGCCGCCACCTATGGAACGTTTGGTTCAGCGACAGGAAGTTTTGACCTGGGCTATGGGGG
This sequence comes from uncultured Acidobacteriaceae bacterium, assembly GCA_963840675.1. Lineage (GTDB taxonomy): Bacteria > Acidobacteriota > Terriglobia > Terriglobales > Acidobacteriaceae > PALSA-350. The sequence continues at coordinate 43,449 of CAWJAB010000032.1, read as the reverse complement.
CAAAAACTGGGGGAACTTCGTCGAAGCCGATGGACTGAATACCGGAAGATTCCTGGACCCGCCGGAGTTCGTCGTCTTCCATGACAAGGGAAACGAAGAGAATATCTTTGACCGGGTGGACTATCAATTTACGCAGGTGGATTCCATCCATGTGAACCTGAACTACAGCCGCTCCTGGTTCCAGACTCCTAACGCCTACGATAACTTGAATGTATTGAACGTGGTCAGCGGTGGCGCGGGCCCTGACCCGGTCTTCGCCAACATCGGGAACGCCGATCAGAAGTCGAAGATTGAGACCTTCGATATCGCGCCGACCTATACTCGCATTTTCGGAACGAATTCGGTACTCAACTTTGGGGCCTTCGTCCGCCGCGACGCCTACAATTACTATCCCAGCGGCAATCCCCTGGCCGATCTCGGTCCCCCGAATCTGCAAACATCGTCGATCGCGCAGTATCGGACATTGACCAATACCGGGCTGCGCACAGATTTCTCGTATCTAAAGGGGATCAACAACATTAAGATGGGTGCGGTCTACCAGCAAACGTTCCTCCGTGAGAACGACACTCTCGGCATCGTCGAGGCCAACTACAACTCGCCATGCGTCGATGTCAACGGCAATCCGCAGCCGGGATTTTCCGATCCCACGCAATGCGCCGCGGCTGGATTGGTATCGAATGATCCGGCGGTTAACCCTGCAGGCACCTACGATTCGCTTCTCATACCGTACGACCTGACGCGTGGAGGCGGTCTTTACAGCTATTTCGGCCACACGGATATCAAGGAATTGGCCCTCTATGCCGAGGACCAGATCAAGGCCGGAAACTGGCTCTTCAATGTCGGTCTCCGCGGCGATTTGTACAACGGTCTCACGGTGGCCCGCCAAGCGGAGCCACGTATGGGCATCGCTTACAGCGTCAAGCCCACCAGCACGGTGCTGCGGATTTCTTACGCCCGCACGCTGGAAACGCCGTTCAACGAAAACCTGGTGCTGTCGAGCTCTGGATGTTCCAATGCTGTGCTGGCTCCGCTGCTGCTTTGCACGCCCGGCGTGTCTGGCACGCTGCAGCCTGGTTACCGCAACGAGTTCCACGCCGGTTTCCAACAAGCAGCCGGCAAGAACTTCGTATTCAGCGGTGACTACATCTGGAAATACACTCACAACGCCTTTGACTTTAGCGTACTGGGCAACACACCCATCACTTTTCCAATCGACTGGCACAACTCAAAGATCCCTGGCTTTGCATTGCGCGCCGACGTCCCCAACTTTCACAACATTAGTGCATTCGTGGTCATGTCTTCGGTTTCAGCGCGCTTCTTTCCGCCACAGTCGGCCGGGGCCGGCGCTACCGTTGGGCAAGGTGGGTATCCGTTTCGCATCGACCATGACGAACGGTTCAACGAGACCACGCACGTTCAGTACCAGTTACCGGGAAGCGGTTTCCTCAAACCCTGGATAGCTTTCAATTGGCGCTATGACAGCGGTTTGGTTGCCGGCTCCGTACCTTGCTATAACGTCACCGACCCAAACAGCCTATGCAATCCAATTAACGGCGGACCCTCGGTGACGCTGCCCAATGGCCAACCAGGTATTGACCTCAGCGGGCTAACCGCGGACGAGGAGTTCCAGGCAGGGCTTACTTGCGAAGGCATCAAGGCGACTCCGTATACTGCTCTGCCGACGCCCTGCCCGGCTTCGGAATACACCTCGAACCTGGTGAAAATTCCAGCCCCGGGGACGGAAAACGATGACAAAAATCCGCCCCGGATCCAGCCACGCAACCTCTTCGACGCCTCCATCGGCGAAGACAACATCTTCAAGGGTGACAGGTACAGATGGAGTTTGCGGTTTACGGGGGTGAACATCGCAAACAAGTACGCACTCTATAACTTCCTCTCCACGTTCAGCGGTACTCACTACGTGACGCCGCGAGCGCTTACGGCGGAAGTGGGGTTGCACTTCTAGCCGGAACCAACTCGTCTTTCCCGGCGCTTCAGGGGACAGCAGGCACTTGCTGTCTCCGAAGCAGCGTCCCGAAGGGAGGCGGTTGTGTCGAGGACGATGAATCGAGGTAAAGGCAGCAAGCGCAGGGTGCGGCGGATCCGCTGGACGCGCTCTGAGAAGCTGAGCGCGGTTTTATTTCTTCTGGTGTTGGTCGCCGAAGTGATCTGTGTGGGATTGTGGCTTATGGGACACACCGTCGATTAAAGCAGTTTGGCAATTACTGTGGCCTCACAAAGATCGCGAGGAGTGGTTTTCCTGGAGAGAAAACCACGAAAAGGAGGAGACCATGGGCCGGACACTTGAACGAACGAACAAGAGCGCGTTGCCAGGACGCGTTCCGGCGTGGTCGATCCTGACGGTGATCCTGGCCTTCGCACTAGGTATCGGTGTTGCGATGTATCACTGGCAGAGAGATCGAACTGGACTTCAGCGTTGGTATTTCGCGAGTTACGTGCGCAGCGTGCTATCCGAATCGAAGAGGTTTCGCGGCAAAGAGCTGAGCCGGTATAGGGTGATCGATCTGGTCGATGACCGCTACCCAGAGCAGACACTCACGACTGTGACCGACGAAGATGCAGCCGTGATCGCCAACAGAGACGGCACGCCCACCCTCAAGTACACGGAAAAGTGGGCCGGCCGGAAACACCTTAGAGCCGTAGTTCGAACGATCGCCGTGGATGCCGACGTCATGCACGGTTGGCTGCTGGAAAAAGTCTATGGCTTAGAGGACGTTGGCGACCTGCTGAAATGGCCGTTCGAGTGTGGAGTGCTGGCCGCGGGTATGCTTTTGCTGGCCGGGCTATGGTTCGCCATTCCGGCGGACCGGCGGCGGGCAGAACAACGGCGTATGAGCTCTCGTAGCGAATGGTAGAGAACGATGAGGAACCTGGAATCCGAAGAAGCTTGCGCAGGTACATGAAGTCGCGAAGGAAGTGGCGGCCGACATCCGAAGTCAATACACGATTGGCTATCACTCGGCCAAACCAGGTGGCCAAGGTGGCTACCGCACAGTGCACGTGGATGCGAATGTCCAAGGAATGGAGAGATTGATGGTAAAGACCCGCGGTGGGTATTTTGCGAAGAGATGAACGAGAACATCCTTTTAACTTCGTCATATTCTTGGTCGAAAAACGAATATCATCGGAGCAAAATATCTTGCTGAGAGACCAGCCGGGCAATTTCTATTGCTGTCCATGAGGTAGTCTGCGACGGTTGAAACGGATAAGGTCGAGTCATTAGACGAACGATATTCAGTAGGCCTCCCAGAGGCTCATTATGCGATTTTCGGCCACGATTCTCGCCATTTCTGCACTAGCTTCAACAATGAGCTGCAACCGCGCCTGGGCGGCAGACGAACGAATCGTCGACTCTCAGGCCATGGCCGCGTTAATAGTCAAGGCTGATCAAGCTCAGCCTAAAGATCAGTGTTTTCTCTACGCAGAAGTCGTTCATGAGATGACCGAACTTGCAGGACAGCAGCTTAGAACCGGCGATGAAGGCCATGCGTCAGCGACACTGAAGATGGTGCAGCATTATGCAGAGAAAATTCACACCGGCCTCTCGGCGGACGGTAAGAAAATGAAGAACGCCGAACAGTTGATGAGACTTACATCCTTTCGGCTCAAGGGCATTCTTAATGCTGCTTCCTATGAGGATCGCCAGGCTTTGCAGGCGACCTTGGACCAACTTGAGCGAGTACAAACGGAACTCATGATGCAGGTTTTCAGGAGGTAGGCATCGCTTGAGAATGCCCTTGACTCTCGATCAGTGTAAAAACAGCTAAAAACTCTTGAGTGGACCCCGACTTCCGACGCATGTCCTCGCCATCAGCGCCACGGTTGCAGGAAGTGGGCTTTGAATTCGAGTGGCAGCCCGAGAAGCCGGCCGGCCTCCATCGAGCAGGTAGCCCAATCGACTAATGCGCTGTATTGATTGAGCTCGGTTATATTTCCCAGCCATTGAGAGCCCGAACTGGAGTTCACCACCACAACATTGGGGAGATCGCAGGGGCCCACGCAACCGCTCACCGAAAGCTGAACACGCTTCAGTAGGCCGCGGCTACGCCACTGCTCTTTTAACCAGGCAACTGGTACCTCTGGACGATCCTTGTACGTTGCCCCGCAGCAACATCCCTGGCAAACAATGATCTGTCCAATCACTCGACGCTTGGTGTCCAGCATGTTCCATGGCTCCCTTATTGTTGAAATATAGTGTAGGGGGCTATATTATGCAAACCGGGAGGAAATCTTGGCACACACAACGAAGGATAAGAAAAAATTGCTGTCGCGCACTCGTCGCATCAAGGGGCAGGTCGAGGCGGTGGAACGCGCTCTTGAAGGAGATGCTGAATGCGAAGACATCCTGCAGCTGGTGGCGTCGTGCCGCGGCGCACTCAATGGCCTGATGGCGGAGCTGATCGAGGGTCACGTGCGGTTTCACGTTCTTGCCCCCAATCAGAAGTCACTTCCCTCACAGCTTGAGGCGGCAGAAGAACTCATTTCGGTGGTCAAGAGATATTTCAACTGAAGTTCGGAGGCGCCATGAGCGTTGTGAACCAGAACGAAACAAGGGCCGATCTCGGCGAAGCAGCCGAAGCCGGAATTCACGTTCCTGAACCTACGGATGCTCTCGTAGACGTCTCGCAGAGAGAAGACCACGAACATGGCTTTCGACTAGTCGAGGTGCTTCGCGTAGTCTTTGTCGCGCTCGCCGCCGCGGCAGTCTGGTTTCATCTCTGGGAGCCCTTCCCCCGAGTAAGCGTTATCGGCCTGGTGGCTACCCTCATCGGAGGCTACCCCATTTTCAAAGAGGCGTTTGAAAACGTTCTAGAACGCCGCATGACGATGGAACTCTCGATGACGATCGCCCTTGTTTCCGCGCTGGCGATCGGCGAGTTTTTCACCGCGCTGGTGATCACAGCGTTCGTGCTTGCAGCCGAGATCCTCGAGGGGCTGACTGTCGGTCGCGGGCGCCGCGCCATCCAGGACATGCTGGATTTTCTACCCCAGACCGCGAGCGTGCTCAGAGAGGGTCGAATCTTCGAAGTGAATACAAAAACAATTCTGCCCGGAGAAGTCGTTGTCATACGGCCCGGCGGCAGAATCCCCGTGGACGGCCGGGTCCTTAGCGGTCATTCGTTTGTCGAGCAGGCGGCAATCACAGGCGAACCCATGCCCATTGAAAAGCAGACTGGAAGCGATGTCTACGCGGGAACCATCAACCAGGCCGGAACACTCCAGGTCTGCGCGGAGCGTCTGGGAAAAGAGACTACCTTCGGCAAGATCATTGAGGCAGTCGAGAATGCAGAGCGCTCCCGGGCTCCGATACAAAAGACCGCAGACCGGCTTGCCGGCTACCTGGTCTACTTCGCCTTGGGCGCCGCCGTGCTTACCTTCCTGATCACACACAACCTACGGTCTACAATCTCGGTCATCATCGTTGCCGGCGCGTGCGGGATTGCTGCGGGCACGCCGCTGGCCATTCTGGGCGCCATCGGACGCGCGGCTCGAAAGGGTGCAGTCATCAAGGGTGGAATCTACCTCGAAGCGCTCGGGCAGCTAAATATAGTCTTCCTCGACAAGACGGGAACATTGACCTACGGAACTCCCGTGGTTTCGACTGTCCGTACTGCGCCGGGTATTTCCGAGCGTTCCCTCATCGAAGCCGCTGCCACGGCGGAACGAAATTCAGAGCATCCGCTGGGTCGTGCCATCGTCCGCTTTGCGGAGCGGAAAAACCTGCAGGTTGCCGATCCCGAATTCTTTGAGTACCGCGTTGGCCGGGGAGTTCTTGCCTCTTTGCGCGGCAGAGCCATCGTGGTAGGGAATCGAGCTCTTTTTGAAGAACTGGGAATCGCTCATCCAGAAAGGGAGGTCCATGGCAAAGAGGCAGGAACCGAGGTCCTGGTCGCGCAGGGAGGCCGCTATTGCGGCTCCGTTGTAGTGACCGACCAATTACGTCCAAGCGCAGCGCCCGCGGTCAGGGCTCTCGGTGAGATGAATATCAAAGTCGTCTTACTCACCGGGGATACCAAGGCAGCCGCGGAAGCGGCAGCAGCCCGACTCGGCATCATCGAATGTTACGCCGAACTTTTGCCGGAACAGAAGACTGCCTTTATCGCCGAGCAGGTGAAAAGAGGTCGAACGGTGGCCATGCTGGGCGACGGCATCAATGATGCGCCCGCACTGAGTGAGGCGACGGTTGGCGTTGCCATGGGCGCCGGAACCGATGTTGCCAGAGAAAGCGCAGATGTCGTTCTAATCGGCAATGATCTGGCGAAGTTTGTGGATACGGTCCGCATCGCGCGGAACTGCCGCCGCATCATCCTGCAAAATTTCTACGGCACGCTGATCGTTGACACTGTTGGCATCGGCCTGGCGGCGGCCGGCTTTCTCAACCCGCTTATTGCAACGTTGATTCACGTCGCCTCGGAGCTTACCTTCATCCTCAACTCAACCCGCCTCCTTCCGGCTCGGGAAAAGGAGAAACCCGCAGGTATAGAGCCTGTTGTGGCCACCAGCTAAGGAGCCTGGACCAGGTAAGGCGCGTTGCTTATCCCGACGTCACACTTTCGCACCGCTGTCCGCACATGGGGGCAGAACAACCGTCTCACTGCGGTTTTGGCCCAAACGCTGGACACGCATAACTGAACGGTTTAGTATAGAAATCATCAGGACGCTGCCTGCACACGGGAGGTACCTCCTCGGATGATTTCCGTCACCAATCTGGTCAAGGTCTTCGGCGACTTCACCGCCGTCAACAACATCAGCTTCGATGTCGCGCAGGGTGAGATCTTCGCTTTTCTCGGACCCAATGGCGCCGGCAAAACCACCACCATCAAGATGCTGACCACGCTGTTGCGCCCCACCAGCGGCCGCATCGAGCTCGACGGACTTGATCCTACGGTAAAGCAGAAGCTGGCCCGCCAACGCTTCGGCATCGTCTTTCAGGACCCTAGTCTCGACAACGAACAAACCGCCTGGGAGAACATGGATCTCCACGGCGTCCTGTACCACGTACCCCGCAAGCTGCGGGCCCAGCGCACCGAGGAGCTGTTGAAGCTCTTCGAGCTATGGGAGCGCAAAGACGCCTACGTGAAGACCTTCTCCGGCGGCATGAAGCGGCGGCTGGAGATCGCTCGCGGCTTTCTGCACACGCCCAAGATTCTCTTTCTCGACGAGCCCACGCTGGGGCTCGACCCGCAGAGCCGCAACCAACTCTGGACCCACGTCAAGCGCCTTAACGAGACCGAGAAGACCACCGTCTTTCTCACCACGCACTACATGGACGAGGCCGACCGCGTCGCCCATCGCATCGCCATCATGGACCATGGAACGATCGTGGCCCAGGGCACCTCGGCGGAATTGAAAGAGCAGACCAAGAACCGAATCGCTCGAAGCCGCGTTCCTGGCTCTCACCGGCTCTTCGCTGCGTGACGAAGCAGCCAACTCCAAAGATGCGCATGCGCCAGGTCGCGCAGATGTCTTGGCGCCGCTAACCGGATCTTGGAAAGGAGCAAACCAAAATGGGCGCGATCTATATCTTGTGGTTGCGGGAGCTGAAGCGCTACGTGCGCTCGCGGGTACAAATCGTGGTATCCCTCGGCCAGCCGTGCCTCTACCTGCTGGCGCTGGGCTTCGGACTCGGTCCAGTCTTCCAACAGGCCGGCCATGGCAGCTATCTGCAGTTCATGGCTCCGGGCGTCGTCGGCATGACCGTCCTCTTTAGCTCTGTCTTCTCCGGGATTGCCATGCTTTGGGATCGGCAATTCGGCTTCCTCAAAGAAACGCTGGTCGCTCCGGTCTCGCGCATGCAAATCATGATCGGCCGCACCCTGGGCGGCGCAACCGTCGCCGTCATCCAGGGCACGCTGATCCTTGTCATCTGCCTCATCGCCGGCTTTCGCCCCCACAGCTGGTTTGCCATCCCGGCCGCCTTTCTCTTCGTCATCATGATCGCCATCGTCTTCGCTGCGTTCGGAACCGCCATCGGCTCGGTCATTAAAGACATGCAGGGCTTTCAACTGGTCATGAACTTCCTGGTCCTGCCCATCTTCTTTCTATCCGGCGCGCTCTTTCCCCTGGCCAATCTGCCGCTCGCCATGCGCATCATCACCAGGCTCGATCCGCTGTCCTACGGAGTGGACGGCCTGCGCGGCGCGCTCATCAACACCTGGCACTTCAGCCTGGCATTCGACGTCGCTTTGCTCGCGGGTATCGCCGCAGTCTTCCTTAGCGCAGGCGCCTATCTGTTCACCAGGATTGAAGCGTAAGACGAGATGGCGAGACCCAGAAGCGCGCAGGCCCACAAGAAAGTGTTGGATGCGGCCGTGCAGTTGTTCTCAGAACGCGGCATCGACTCCACCAGCATGGATGCCATCGCCGAGGCGTCGGGGGTAAGCAAGGCCACCATCTACAAGCACTGGCAGGATAAGGACGCCCTGTGCCTGGAAGTGATCGGCTACCTGCATGGTCTCGACGAGGAGCCGCCGGTCTTCGACTCCGGCGACCTCCGCGCCGACCTCATCGCCCAGCTCCAGTATCAGCCGGCAGCCGACCGCCAGGCGCTGCGGGAAAAAATGACGCCGCACATGATCGCCTATGCCTCGCGCAACCGCGCGATGGGTGCAGTCTGGCGCGCCAGGGTCGTCGAGCCTGCCCGCGTGGCGTTGACCAACATCATCAAGCGCGGAGAAAAGCGCGGTATCCTGCGCCGAGGCATCGATCCCGAGGTCGGCATCGCGCTCCTGCTCGGTCCCATGATCTATCGCCACATATTCGTAACCAAGACAGGCGGCAAGGCTCCCAAGGACCTCGAAATCCACGTCGTCGATGCCTTCCTCGCGGCCTTCGGGACGGAAAAGCGCAAACCGTCTCATGGCTGATTCTGTTGTGCAAAGAGCGCGAGCGGGATGGCATCGCCCATGGCTCGATAGCCGGCTGGATTGGGATGCAGATGATCGCCGCAGTCATAAGCCGGCAGCAGGCGGCCGGGCTGGTGGGGATCGCGCACGACTTTGTCAAAGTCGATCATTTCATCGAAGTGGCCCGGGGCGCGGACCCAGGCGTTGATCGCCTGCCTGTCGCTCTCGCTGGCCGGCCCGGGATGATAGTAATCGGAACCTGCAAACGGGGTGATGGTAGCTCCAATCGCACGAAGCCCATGGGTGTGGGCGCGTACTATGATCTGCTCATAAGCGGAGAGGATGCGGCCCACCAGGGCACTGTGTTCGGCGGCAGAGACCTCGCCGTTGCGGGTGAGGCCGCCCAGGTCGTTGACTCCCTCGAACAGGATCAGCCAGCGTACGCCCGGCTGCGCAAGCACATCGCGATCCACGCGAGCGAGGGCATTCGGGCCGAGTCCGTCGGTGAGCAGATGGTTGCCGCCAATTCCCTGGTTCAGCATACCGATGGAGCGCGTCGATGGAGACCCTCCCAGCCGCTCCGCGAGAACGTCAGTCCAGCGGTCATTGCCATTGGTGGTGCTGGCGTGTCCATCCGTGATGGAGTCGCCCAGCGCGACGATGGCAGCCGCGCCCGGCGGAGCCAGCACATCGACCCCCGATACCTGGTACCAGTGGTCCACATGCTTTGGGCCAGGCAGGTCCGCGGATGAGACAAGGTCGCCGTGCACATAGTAAGACGTGGCGCGCGATCCGGGATGACCACTCTCGCGAGCCGGGGGCTCATCCAGATGAAATGTGATGGCCACGCTGGATAGCGGTGCAGCCGGGTAATCGGTGGAGTCGGAGATGTACTCGGCGCCTGCCGGGACAATAACCTCGGTTGCACCGGAGAATGTCAGAGACCTGTCCGACTTGGGGTCGATGGCCGAAGCAGCGGGCGAAAGCGGACGTGCGATATGCACTGAGGTGAATCGCAGCGGCTCAGTTCCGAATGCATTGGAGATATGAACGCGCAACCTACTGCCGCCGATGGATAACCGCACAATCTGGCGGACAGTGGCGTCGTGGAGGTCGCCCGGGGCGAGAGAATTCCCCGGCTCAGGGATCTGTTGGGATGCAGCCCAGCTCCCCACCCAAGCCTGGGCATCCGCGCAGATGCCAGGCCGAGATAGAACCAGAAGAAGCAGGATGACGAATGCGACGGTTTTTGCTGATTTCATTTCCAATAGTATGGATATCGAACGAAATCGCTTGATAACGAATGCAAGGGTAGCACCATGCGAATGCTCTCACGTCCGGCTTGTAGGCTCGTGCCCTTTCCCTCTCCGCCTTGCTTGCTTTAACAGCAATGCCGGGCCCGGCGCAGAATTCCGCCTCAACCGTACCTCCGCCCGTTACCTTCACCGCCGATCAGGATCGTCAAAACATGATGGACCAGCTCGGAATCCAGGCGTTGCGGCCCGGTCCCAGCGGAGACGAAAAAGCGCCCAATCACGCGAACTACGACGAGTCGAAGGCCAATCCGTACCCCAATCTGCCCGATCCGCTCACCCTCAACAACGGCCAGAAGGTAACCACTCCGCAAATGTGGTGGGACGTCAGGCGGCCGCAGATCGTGCACGATTATGAGCAGTACGTCTATGGCCGGTTGCCGAAGAATATTCCGAAGGTGACCTGGTCGGTCCTGGCCAGCGAGAAAGAGATGGTCGGCTTCCATCCCGTGATCGCAACCGACCTCACCGGCCACGTAGACAATTCATCCTATCCACTGATCAGCGTGAATCTTCGCATGACGCTGGTGTTGCCGGCCGACGCCAAGGGACCGGTGCCCGTTCTCATAATGTTCGGCCCCGCCGGCTTCCCCAGCCCGGTTCAACCTTCGCCCGAAGATCTGGCCCGTCTCAATACAGCAATGAAAGCTCTGCTGGTGCAGCAGGACCCATCCTTGAAGGACGTGATCGCGCAGCATCCCGGATGGAACCCGGTCCGCCCGGTCCCGTTCGAGTTTCCCAAGCCGAATGCCGATGGTGACCCGCCCAGCACCATCGAATTGATCGCAGCCGGCTGGGGCTTTGCCACCCTCGATCCGCAGAGCGCGCAGGCCGACAACGGAGCGGGAGTCACGCGAGGCATCATCGGTCTGGTTAACCAGGGCCAACCGCGCCAACCGGACCAATGGGGAGCGCTGCGGGCCTGGGCGTGGGCCGCCGGCCGTGGTCTCGATTACCTTGAAACCAATCCCGCGGTGGATGCGAAGCACGTCGGTATCGAAGGAGTGTCGCGTTACGGCAAGGCGGCGTTGGTGACCATGGCCTTCGATCGGCGCTTCGCGATGGTGTTGGTCGGTTCCTCGGGCAAGGGCGGCGCCACCCTCTTACGCCGCAACTTCGGCGAAGCCGTGGAAAGCCTGACCGGCGGTGAATACTATTGGATGGCCGGGAATTTCATGAAGTACGGCGCGTCCAAAGCTGCTTTCGGCAGCATGAATCCCGGGGACCTTCCAGTGGACTCCAACGAGCTGATCGCACTGTGTGCTCCCCGCCTGACGTTTATCAGCTACGGCATCCCTGAGCAGGGAGACGCTAAATGGCTCGACCATCGAGGCAGTTTTATGGCGACCGTGGCGGCGAGCCCGGTGTGGACGCTCCTGGGAGCGAAGGGACTCGGCGTAGAAGAGGACTATCGCACAGCCAAGATGCCTGCGGTCAACGACGGCCTGCTCAATGGGCAGCTGGCGTGGAGGCAGGACGACGGAGGCCATACGGACGCGCCCAACATGAAGTATTTCATTCGTTGGGCGAACCAGTTTATCGGCTACCCGCATGCGGAGGCCGGGGTACGGTAGGGCCAGATTTTGGGCGATGGAGCCAAGCCTCTCAATCGTGAGCTCGCGGTGTACTGTGGAGGAGACATGTTTGCACAGAAACACGACGCAGCCAGCAAATCCACTACGGAGCGGCAAGTCGCCACCCAGCCACGCAACTGGCTCGTGGGTCTCACCAGTCTCTTCTTCATCCTGCTGCAGAGCGCTTGCACTGCGGTCATGGCGATCAGCGGAGTCCGCGTCGTCATCGGCCTTAGCGCTCTTGCCGCCGCAGCTGGCCTCAACCGGCCGGCAACCGGATTTCACGCGGACGCCATCCGCATACCCATGATGGCGATTGCCCTTATCGGCTCATTCGTCAACTTGTATGTGATCTGGAGAATTCGCAGCCTGCGCTCCCGCCCGTCCTCGCAGTGGCGCGTCAGCCCGGCAACTGCAAAACAGAAACGCTCAGAAGCAATCCAGATCGCGCTTGCCGTGATCACCCTTGCGCTCGTGGTAGCGGAGTGGATCACGCATCGCATCGTGCACAACGTGCCTTAGTGGCTACGAACCTCCGTTACTCTGCACGAAGCGCCCGCATTGGGTCGATGGACGCTGCTCGGCACGCCGGAATCAACGATGCCGCGAGCGCCAGGGCAAAGATGAACATCGCCGCCAACACAATAACGATAGGGTCGAGAGGATCTACCTGAAACAGGAGCGAACGCAACAGGCGCATGGCGAACACGGCTGCCAGCGCGCCGATGGCGCTTCCCATCAGTCCCAACCTCGCGCCGGAGAGAAGAACCAATCGCATCACGGTTGTGCGCTGCGAGCCGAGCGCGAGACGAATCGCCATTTCCTGGGTTCGCAGAACAGTCGAGAAAGCGATGACGCTATAGATGCCGAGCATCGCCAGCACCACGGCCGCAGCGGCGAAGCTGGAGATGAGGGCGGTGTTGAAGCGACGCGGCGCCTGGCCTTCTGAAACGACACGGTCCATGGATTCAACATGAGTGAGCGGAAGCTGCGGATCAATGGATCGGATCACGGAGCGCAGCGCGTCGGCCATCTGCTCCGGCGGCAGTTCGCTGCGCACTACGATGGAACCGCCATTGCCTACCAGCATGCCGGGAGAAGCAAAAGGGCCCACGTTGCTCTTGCCCTGGCTGAACGGCAGGTAAATCTGGTTTGTCGTAGGAACGTCCGCCGCAAGCTCTTTGACGTCTCCGATCTCCCCCACCACGGTTATCCAGGGTAGTGCCGTTGCTTCCGCCGAGCCGCGGTGCAGGCGCTTTCCGATAGGGTCCTGTCCCGGCCAGTAGCGCTCGGCCAGAGTGCGATTGACGACCACCACCAGTGGAGAGGTTGCGGTGTCGGCCGCGGTAAAGGCGCGTCCGCGAAGGATCGGGATCCCCGCGGCCCGGAAGTAATCACCCATCACCTCGGGTAGCCAGACCAAGTTCAAACCTGCGCCCTTGGCGGGGACATATCCCTCGGGAGTAAAGGTGCTGCGCAGGTCCTGGCCGGCCGCGGGCAGCAAGGTGGTGACTCCCACTGCTTCCACTCCGGGTAGCTGCTCCAGTTTGCTTTGCAGGATCGAGTTGAATGCGTCGATTGCAGGCTGGGTCGAGTATTGCTGGCGGGGCAGGTTATAGCCGGCAGTCAGCATGTGATCGGCGCGAAAGCCCAGTTGGACGGAGCGCATCTTCTGAAAGCTGCGCAGCAAAAGACCAGAGGCGGTGAGCAATACCAACGCGACCGCAAGCTCCGCGATCACCAGGGCCGAGCGCAGCCGGGCCTGTCCGCCCCCGGCGGTGCCGGTGCGCCCTCCTTCCTTCAACGCTTCATTCGCGCCGGTGCGCGTGGCAGCCAGGCCGGGAACCAGTCCGCAGAGAAGTCCGGTCAATACCGCCAATCCGAGCGCGAAGGCGACGACTTGCCAGTCCAGTCCGACAGAGCTGACGCGTGGCAGCGTTTCCGGCAGCAAGCTGATGCCTGCGCGGAGCGCAACCCACGCCAGGGCCAGCCCCAGGATGCCGCCGCTCATACTCAGCAGCAACGCCTCGACCAGCCACTGGCGAAGAACGGCTGCTCCGCTTGCGCCGAGGGCCACGTGCACGGCGATCTCGTGCCGCCGGCCAATCATGCGTACCAGCAACAACCCAGCGAGATTGACGCAGGCGATAAACAACACCAACATGACAGCGAGAAACAACGTGCGAACCAAGGGGCGGGCCTGCGCTATCGTGGCCTCGTCGAGCCGCTGTACCAGAGGACGAATATGCCGCCTGGCGAGAGCCGGCGGAAAGTTGCGCATGATCTCCTGTGCCGCCCCGGCAGCATCCTGCTGAGCCTGCGCCGGGGTCACGCCGGGCTTCAAGCGTCCCACCATGTAGAAGCTCCAGCCTCCCGCGCCCTGCGTTAATTCATCATGGGTAAGGCTCAAGGGCACCCAAAGCTCGCTGCGGTTCAACTGGCCCGGAACCAGGGGAAATTCGAACCCGCGCGGCATTACGCCTATCACCTCGTATGGCTTGCGATCGAGCAGAACTTTCTGCCCTAGAATTTGAGGTCGCTATGGAAGCGGCCGCGCCACATTTCATAACTGATCACCGTTAAGCGCGCCGCGGAGTCGTCTTCCTGTTGAGTAAAGGTACGCCCCAGCAATGGGGCGACGCCGAGGACTGGGAAGATACTGGAGCTGAGCCGCGCGGCGTTTGTCTGCGCGGGCTCGCCCCCGCCCGAAACCTCGTAGGTGGACGCCTGGTAACCACCGAGGCCGGAAAAGGTGCTGGTGTCGCGCATATAGATTCGAACCCCGGGCGCGGTGACGGCGGGTGTGTCGCCGCCATAGTCCACTCCTTCGATCATGTCTGAGAGTGTCACCAGCCTGGCCTGGATCGGGAAACGGCAGAGGCCGCAGCAGTACGCCCTCGACGATAGAGAAGATGCCGGTAGTGGCGCCGATGCCGAAGGCCAGCATAAGCAGCGCGGTCAAGGTTAATCCTGGCGATCTGCGCAATTGGCGCAGCGCATGGTGCATATCCCGAGTGATCTGCATAGAAGGCTCCATATGGACGATAGACGAACGCAATCGCCGGATGCGCGAGGCTATTGGAAGTAGACGCTGTTAATGCTCCATCTTCCGTATCTCCTCTTCAAGCCGCGCGTGTAACCGCTCGCTGAAGCCAAGGGGCAACTCAAACACTCGCTCATCCGCGGTGAGAATCAGGATATTGCGCGTTGAATCGAGGATGGCGGAGCAAATCTCACAATGCTCCAGGTGCTTCTGTACCTGCTCCAGCACATCCGGCGGGAGAGTCTGGTCCAGGTAGCCGGAGATGTGCTCCCAAACATGTTTGCACTCTATAACCATGCGAGCCACCTCCGTTTGGGAGCGATCTGCTTCAACTGGGGCGCCAGATTCTTCTGCAACATCATGCGCGCCCGATGCAACCGCACCTTGACTGAAGCGATGCTGATCCCCAGCGCCTGCGCTGCCTCATTCACGCTCAATTCCTCGATATCCCGCAGCTGGAAGACTTCGCGGTAGATCAGCGGCAGAGCGGTGATGGCTTTCTGCAACAGAACCCTCACTTCCTTCCGCTCCAGCGCCTCCGACGGGATCTCCTTCCAGTCCCGTAACAGCGCCGGCAAACTCTGTCCTTGCTCATCCGCCGGCTCATCCAGCGACTCCATCCTGATCGTAGCCCGGTGCCGGATACGGCTTCGCGCCTCATTCAACGTGATGCTTACCAGCCAGGTGCCAAACTTGGCGTCGCCGCGAAAACTCGCCAGGTTGCGAAACGCCTTGAGGAACGCTTCCTGGGCGGCGTCTTCCGCATCGGCTTCATTGCGCAGAAATGACAACGCCATAGCGTAAACCCTGCGCTCATAAGGGCGAATCAATTCATGGAACAGTTGTGCATCGCCGGCAAGGATCGACAGCGATCAGCCGCGATTCATCTCTTTCCATGGCCATGCAATTCTCTAAAGCGGCTTTGTATCCGTTCCCAGCACTCGCCCGTTACCCGGCGTTTGCGCGAACAGGATGAGATGATGGCCCTGCGAAGCCTGAAACGAGGAAGGAATCTGGATCTGCACCGTCCGCTCCCCGGCGGCCTGCACCTTGCCGACTCGAGAGATGGAACGCGCCACTGAGACATGCGCCAGCAGTCGCCCGGAGTTTTCGCCGTGCAGCACGTTGGACTTGTCCGAGTCGTCCGCCAGCACGGCAATAACGTCCACTCCCTTGGCCGGCACCTCGCCGCCGGCGGAAAATTTCACCGTCACTTTGTCTTGAGCAACGCTTAAGGAGAGAATGCGGAGAGACATCCGCGGTTTCTGCTCTTCCTCCTTCTGCACCGCTTGCGCCAGGGCAGCGCGATCGCTGCCGACAATCTGCTCCGCGCCGTTGATCACCATCTGCGGCGTGTATACGCCGTCCAGCTGGAATCTCTGGCCATAGGCATTTTGCCGGTCCGTGTAGACCGGAGAGGAGTAAGGATCAGACCATCCGAGTTGGTCCCAGTAGGTGACATGCTCGCTGATGCCGACGACCAACAGCCCCGCGCTCGTCCGGCTGCCATTCACTTGCCGGAGCAAGGCATCCGCCGGGGGCAGCTGGAACATCCTTCCGAAGTGAACAGCTCGACCAGGACGGCCCTCTGGTCCGGCGCGCCGCGCCCTCTTGTGCCTGCAGGCCTGCCGCCAGGGTGAAGGCCATGATTGCGGCAATCCGTTTGCTTTGCTTGTACATGCTGCGGATAAGACGCGCCGGCAGGCCCAGAGTTACAAACTACATATTGGTATGGCCGTGACGCATCTCCTCATTAAAGGAAGGCTTGGTGAGCGAGTAGGCTTGCTCCAGCCGCGCGCGGAACTCGGGCTCGCGCGCCAGCAGCGCGGGTGTGGCTGCGGCAAACTCGCCCGCCCCATCTTTCTCCTCGCTTACCGTCACCAGCCCGGACGCGGCTAATGCAGCGGCCGCGCCGATCAGCTCTTCCGGAGTGGTGTTGAGGTATTGCGCGTCCCGTGGGTCGGCAATCCACACTGGCTGAGAATTTCCCAGAATGCCAGACAGCCAAAACACTTTGGTCATCAGGAATTGCTGGCGCGCCTGGTCATCGCTGTCGGTGAAAAAAAACTTCTTTTGCCAACGGCTGTAATAGCGCGTAGTCACCGGAACCGGCTGGCGATTGCCGCTCTTCAGCAGTTCCAGCTGGCCCTGGTCCAGGGTCTTGCGAATCGCGCTGTAGATAAAGGTCTCGGCGTAGGGTTGCTCGGGAGCCGGCACAATTTCCGCAAAGGTCACCGTCATGCTCGCGGAGATCTTGGCATGCAGCAAGGAATCGGTGCCGTCGGCCACATGGACAACGCCGTGAACGATGTAGGTATCCGATCCCGAAGAGGATCGGTGGAAGGGCCAGCGAAAGTCGCCAAAGGTGATCGGCATGCCGGCCACCGTCACATAGGCATCCGGCCGCGGATTGCGCAGCCGTTTAGCCTCGTTGCGCAAGTGAGTGGTCATCTCCGGCAGCAGCTCAGGCCGATTAAAGTCAAAATTCTCGCTTAACTCCAGCCGCAGCGTGCGTTCCGCGGGAGCATCCGGGGAAAGACCGACACGAAAGATCGCGGTGGGGCGGGCATTGAAATCGATCCCTTCCTCGCAGGAGAGGATGGTCAAGCCGGCGTTTGCGGCGGCGATTCCGAGGGAAGTACTCAGAGTAGTTACGGGATTAGCAGGCATGGATCTACTTTCACAAGTCTCTAAACCGATTGTACTGGCCCCGCCACCCTATGGGTTGTCTCCCAGCCGGTTGTCGGCGAGGGCAAAGGCAACCAGGGTGCGGCCATGCCTGCCCGAGGTTTGCTCGAACTCCTGCAGCAGCTTCGCCTCCAGGCCATCGGAGTCGACCGGCATTTCGCAGGCAGCAATCTGTTCCTCGGTGGCGCCGTGATAGCAAAGCTCGCAGACGCCGAGCCCTTGTTGGGAGCGCACGGGTGGGCCAAAAACCCGGCAGGTAACCGGGCGAGCAAGGTACAAGTCGCACAGGCCGGTATCTGGATTGAGCGCCGCGCAGGGCTCGTCATTGGCGAAGTCCTCGAAACGCGCCTCCGCCTCCTCCGACGAATCCAGCAGGCCGGTCGCAGGATTGCCGGGAAAGTCCAGGGCGAGGCGCTCGACCGATCTACGGGCCCGCTCCTGAACGGCCCGGGCCCGTCGCGGATCACTGCCGCCAAGCTCCCGCATGCCTTGCTGAAGACGGGCTGCATCCAACTGGTGGATGGCGAAGACCCCCACACAGCACTGCGTGCACCCCGGCTTGCAGACCAGCCAGTCGCCGCTGCGGCGGGCGGTGTCGGCCAGCGCGGCGTCGAGAATCTGTACCAATTGCCTGTCGCCTAAGGGAAGCATCTGAACTATTTACGCGTAATCCCGAGTATATTTTTTGGCATCTATCAATTATGAACGGTCGATGACAAAATATAGAAGAACCGCAACTTTTACGGCCCGTTGCACGTTACCAACTAAAGGTAAACTCGGGCCTCAAGGAGCTTCGTGAGCCGACCGTCCCCCCGCGTTCTGCGTTCCTGTCTTTTATTGCTCGGCGCGCTGCAAATCGCAGCGCTGCTTGTCGCCTTTGAACGTCCGGCGCAAGCCTACGTCGACCCGGGGTCCGGCTTTGTCTTTCTTCAGGTAGCCGGGTCCATGTTCGCCGGCACCCTCTACTATCTGCGCCATCGCCTCAAGCGAATCTTTCATTCGATGCGCAAACACCCACAAATTCCTACACCGGCCGGCGCACAGTCAGAGGTTATAGAGAACCAGCCATGAGCCAGAGTACGTCGCAAGAGATTGCGACGTTTCGCGATCCGGCTGGATCGCTGCGCATCGATGGCGACCATGTACTGCGCACCGTTCACGCGCGTTACGCGGCTGAATCGTTGCGTTTCCTCAAGTCTGACCTCGCCCGGCGGTGGACGGACCAAGGCCACCTGGTGCAAAGCCAGGTGTTGTCTGCGGTAGAAGATCAGCCCCTCCTGCTGGAGCATCCGCGGGTCTTTTTTCCTTCTTATCCGTGGGAGTGGACCCCAGGGCAGTGGGTCGCTGCCGGCGAACTGACGCTGGAGCTATGCGAACAGCTGCTTCGCGAGGGCTGGATTCTCAAAGATGCGACCCCCTTAAACATCCTCTTCGAGGGCTCTCGCCCGGTTTTTGTGGATTTGCTCTCGATCGAGCGTCGCGATCCGGGAAGTCCACTGTGGCTTGCCTACGGCCAGTTTGCGCGTACGTTTTTGTTGCCCCTGGCGGCGAACAAGTACCTGGGCTGGCCCCTGGCGGCAACCCTGAATCGTCGCGACGGCTATGAGCCAACGGACCTGTACCCCCATCTATCGAGCCTCGAACGCTGGAGTGCGCCTCTTCGTTCCCTGGTGACGCTGCCATACCTGCTTGAGAGCCGCAAGCGCGGAACCGGAGCGCAGCCTACGCTGCATCAGGACCCGGAAATTGCCGCCGAAGTTTTGCAGCGCAACCTGAGAGGCTTCCGCAAAACGCTGCATTCGCTGGAACCCAAAGGGCGGGATTCGCGATGGATCGGTTACCAGACCGGCGCCGACCACTACACCGACAAGGAGCGACAGCAAAAGCAGGAGTTTGTCGACCGTGCCATGCAATTGCTGCGACCCGATGCGGTGCTCGATATCGGTGGCAATACCGGTCAGTACTCGCGTATCGCTGCCGGCGTGGGCGCTCGCGTGGTCGCCTGGGACACCGACGTTGCCTCTTCGGACCTTAACTGGCGAGAGGCCAGGGCGGCCGGCCTGCCGATCCTTCCCTTGGTTGCGGACGCGGCCAGGCCAACTCCGGCAGTTGGATGGTGCAACGCCGAGTCGCTCACGTTACTGGACCGGGCGCGCGGCCGCTTTGATTGCGTGATGATGCTGGGCATTCTGCATCATCTGCTGCTTGCCGACCAGATTCCCATGGCTGACGTGGCCACACTGCTGGCTTCGCTCACCAATCGTTCCAGCATCGTAGAGTGGGTTCCAAAGACCGATGTGCGCTATATCGATCTTTGCCGGGGCCGGGACGAGCTCTATCAGCATTTGAGCGAAGAGTTCTTTGTGCAGCAATTCACCCGGCACTTCACCATCACAGCGCGTGAGCAATTGACCAACGGCCGTGTACTCTTTCTGTTCGAGAAGAGATGAACCTAAAGACCATCGCCCAGGGATTTGCCGCGGCCATCCTGCTTTTGCTGCTTCGTGTCTGGCCGCAGATCTCGCCTCACCATGCGGTGCTCTATCACAGCTTTCTGCCTATGCAGAGCATGATATGGGGCGTCTTCATCGATCTGATCGTTGTCGCTCTATTAGCCGCGTTATTGTTCTCGTATCTCGAAAGAAGCGAAGCCGGGCGGCGAAACGCGGTCTGGGCGCTGGTCGCTGCCGTGCTTGTTCCAGCTCTGGCCGCGGATGTTGCGGCTGTCTGGCAAATTAACCTTCCCCACATCTACGGCGAGCTGCTGTTCTACGGCACTCTTCTGCTTGCGTTGGCATTGCGCTGGCTTCGCCCGGTCTTCTATCAGCGGGCAGTTCGAGGTTCGCGGTTTCTCTTGTTGTTGGTGGGCTGCAGCCTGGTGTGGATGGTCCCGGAGCTCTTATATCAGGCCTTGCGCGCCCAACCCGCTGACACTGAGGTTCCGGTTTCGCGGGCTGGGCCGTCGTCTGTGGCTATGCCGGTGGGTGGCAGACGCATCGTATGGCTCCTGTTTGACGAGCTTTCCTACAACCAGGTCTTCGAACACCGGTTCCCCGGCCTCTCCATGCCTGTGTTCGACAAGCTGAAGAGTGAGAGCGTCTTGTTCACGGATTTGCAGCCGGTGGGTGACACCACCGAGCGGGTTGTGCCCTCGTTCTTTCTGGGCCAAGTTGTCAACCGCCTACGCAGCGATCTCGATGGACGACCCTCGGTAAAGTTGGCTGGCCAACGTGGCTGGCAGTCTTTCGATGCTCATGCCACGGTCTTTGCCGATGCCCAGCGACTGGGCTGGACCACCGGTGTTGTGGGTTGGCACAACCCCTACTGCCGTATCCTCGCGGGCACGCTCAACTACTGTTTTTGGACGATGGGCGATGGCCAGTGGAACGGAACCGCACCGTCCTATTCTGCTTTAAGAAACGCGCTGGCGCCGGTCATGGAAGTGGTGGAGGGTTGGCAGCAAAGCTCCGATCATCCGCAGGAGAAAAAGCACGCGGCCGATTTGGCGGCGCTTGTGCCCCAGGCGGAAGCATTGATTCGTGATCAGAGCATTGGCTTTGTCTTTATCCATCTCTCCGTGCCCCATCCGCCGGGCATCTACGACCGTAGGTCTCCGCACCCGGGCGCCACCGGCACATATATCGACAACCTTGCGCTCGCCGATCGCACCTTGGGCAAGTTGATGGAGACATTGAACGCCACCCCGGCGGCTGCCAAGACTACGTTGATCGTCTGCTCCGACCACTCCTGGCGCATCGCATTATGGCGCCCAACGGGGCAATGGAGCAGGGAAGAGGAGATTGCAAGCCAGGGCCGCTTCGACCCGCGTCCTGTCCTGATGATCCACCAACCGGGGCAGCGAGCCGAGCAGGACGTAAACCAGCCCTTCGACGAGATCAGGATCCACGACATCATAGAGCATCTGCTGCGGGGCCAGGAGCCGGGATTTGGCAAGGCGCTCCTGGCCGGCGGCGCCGCTTTGCCTGTCGCAGCCAAGCCCTAGTTCGCATTCGGCTGAAGAGTGACTTTATCCGTCAACCTGTGAAGGTCGTGCTCTTCTTTGAAGAGGTTGCGCTGAGTTCCTCTTGCCCGCTGATCGTTCCCGAGCACTCGCCCAGGCCGATTTTCACAAATCCCGCTCGCTCACAATGTCCGCGGAAGATGATTTCGTCGCCGTCTTCCAAAAAGCGACGCGACTCTCCTGTAGGCAAAGAGATGCTTTCCAGGCCATTTCGGGTAATTTCCAGCAGACACCCGCGAGATCCGTCCCCGGGCCCGGAGATGGTACCGCTGGCCAGCAGATCACCAGGCAGAAGATTGCAGCCATTGCTCGCGTGGTGCGTCAACAACTGGGCGACGGTCCAGTACAGCTCACGGAGGTTGCCGCGGCTGAGCCGCACCGGGTCAGCGCCTGCTTCGCGCATCCGTGCAGACCGGAGGAAGACCTCCACGGTAAGGTCGATGCCGCCATGCTGGCGGTCCTGCTCGCCATCGAGGTAGGCAAGCGGAGGTGGGTCTGCCGGCGGCCGCGCAAACGCGGGTGAGCGAAAGGGGCGAGCGCCTCCATGGTGACGATCCAGGGCGAGATGGTGGTGGCAAAGCTCTTGGCCAGGAAGGGCCCCAAAGGCTGATATTCCCACGCCTGGATGTCACGCGCGGACCAATCATTCAGCAGACACACGCCGAAGATGTGCCCGGTGGCATGATCGATAGCTATCGATTCTCCCTGGCTGTTGCCGGGTCCAACAAAGAAGCCGGCTTCCATCTCGTAGTCAAGCTTTTGGCTGGCCGCGAAGCGGGGCGGAGCTCCAGCAGCAGCCAGGGTCTGGCCCAGCGGCCGCTTAACGCGAGCGCCGCTGACCATGATCGACGACGCTCGCCCGTGATAGCCGATGGGCACATATTTGTAGTTAGGCGAAAGGGGATTGTCCGGCCGGAACAGCCGTCCCACATTCGTGGCGTGGTAGATCGAGGCATAGAAGTCGGTGTAATTGCCGATCTGCGCGGGCTTCAGCATCGTGGCATCCGCCATGGCGGCCAGAAGGGGTTCCAGGGCCTTCCGGTTGGAAGCTGCATCGGGATGGTCGGCACGGAGCAGATCGCTGAGCCGGGCGCGCAGAGCAGACCAGCACTCCGCGCCGAGGGCCATGAGCGGATTGAGCGTTTCTGCGGCACAAGCTTCCCCCGTTGCCGCTGGGAGGGAGGCCAGCAGGCCGGCCTGATAGCAGCCGCGCAGGTCCAGAATTTGTTCGCCAATGGCCACCCCCACGGTAGGCTGGGTTGCCTGGAAAACCCCAAAAGGCAGGTTCTGGATAGGGAAGTCGACACCCGGGCGATTGGCCGAGGCGACCCAGCTTTGGCGCCCGGGATCATGGGTGGCATTCATCGCCGGGCTTATCCGACCGGGCTTCCGGTGAAATGCTTCTTCAGCGCCTGCCACACCTGGAAGTACTCGCGCTGCAGGCAATCCGTCTCCAGCGCAAAGCGGGTAGGGTGCAACACCAGCTGAGTCTCGAACATGAAGGCGAGCGTCCCGCCAAGATAATGAGGCTTTAGTTCGGCATTCACCGCGCGTTCGAATGTCTCCGCATCCGGCCCATGCGCCTGCATACAGCTATGCAGGCTGGCGGCGCCAGGAACAAACCCTTCGGCTTTGGCGTCGTACTGGCCGAAAATCAGGCCCATGAATTCGTTCATGGCGTTGCGGTGGAACCAGGGAGGACGAAAGGTGTGCTCGGCCACCATCCAACGCGGCGGGAAGATGGCAAAGTCGACGTTGGCCGTGCCCGGCACCGGGGTGGGCGCGGTGAGCACGGTGTAGATCGATGGATCCGGATGGTCGAAGCTGACCGAGTTGATGCAGTTGAAGTTCGCCATGTCGTACTTGTAAGGGGCGTAGTTGCCGTGCCAGCCCACCACGTCCAGCGGCGAGTGGTCGATGCCGGCGGACCACAACCTGCCCTGGAACTTGCACAAGGTCTGGAATTTGCCGTCGACATCCTCAAAGGCGGCCACCGGGTAAAGAAAATCGCGTGGGTTGGCCAGCCCGTTGGCCCCGATCGGGCCCAGGTCGGGCAAACGGAAGGGCAGCCCATAGTTCTCGCAGATATAGCCGCGAGCCGCGTCCTCGAGCAACTCGACGCGCATCTTCAGGCCACGGGGCAGAACGCAGATTTCCCCCGGCGCCACCTCCAGAATGCCCAGCTCGGTGAAGAAGCGGAGCTTGCCTAGCTGGGGCACGACCAGCATCTCGCCGTCGGCGTTCGCAAAGAAGCGGCCCGACATACTGCGGTTCGCAGCGTAGATATGCACCGCGCACCCCGTTTGGATCGCGGGGTCGCCGTTGCCGGCCATGGTGATGATGCCGTCCAGAAAGTCGCAGGGCGCATCCGGAATGGGCAGCGGGTCCCAACGGAGCTGGTTAGGCGTCGCAGAAACCTCGTTGAACGGTCCGCTGCGCATCCTGTTGCCGTCGAGTTCCACAAAGGGCCGGTGGGTCACCGAAGGACGGATGCGATAAAGCCAGGAACGGCGGTTGATGGCCCGCGGAGCGGTAAAGGGGGTACCGCTGAATTGCTCGGTATAGAGCCCGAGAGCCGACCTTTGGGGTGCGTTCTGCCCTTTAGGCAAAGCACCGGCAACCGCTTCGGACGCAAATTCGTTGGCAAACCCCGATTGATATTGCAAATTCGACATGAGTCCCCCCTGTAGCTGTATACCGGACGCTGCTGTCTATTGCCAACTGGCGCGCATCCTAATCTATTAGGTAATTTTTCACGCAACCGGCATTGCAACACCGCCGATACTCCAAGCAATGCACGACCTCTTCCTGCCGCAATCGCTTTTCCGCGCCCCCGCTCTATTCGGGTGCGCTTTGAGAGCAGCCGGCGTTACCGGTTTGGGAAACCTACCGCAGCGTTACGTGCAAATGGTGCCATCCGTAACCGCCCAGGAAGAAAAGCAGAGGCAAATTTGCATCTGAGAAGAGAGACTTAGAGAGGAAACCAGATGACGACCGGCTCGCGAGGGAGACAGATGCAGGATCATAAGCCGCTACCCGGGGTATCTTCGAGCGCCTGGTTCCCTATCTTGCTGGCCGCGGTGACACTGGTGTGTGCGCCGGCCGCCTGGTCGCAGGCACAACCTGCCTTGCCTGCGCTCACTTCAGAACAGGTAGTGCAGCACCTGATGGAGAAGAACCAGGAACGTGCGCAGAGCCTGCAGCACTATGTCGGCAAGCGCAGCTATCGCCTGGAGTATCGCGGTTTCCCCATCCTCTGTGGAAGCGACCATGGAAGTGGAAGTGAATTTCGACGCGCCCGCCATCAAGCGCTTCACCATCGTCAGTGCGACCGGGTCGAAGATGATCCAGAATCGCGTCTTCCACCGGCTGCTGGAGAGCGAACAGCAGGCCGGCGACTCGGATAATCGAAAGCACACGGAGCTAGGTCCGGATAACTACATCTTTACGCTGGCCGGCACCGAGGGGACAAACTATGTGCTGAATGTTGAGCCGAAGGTGGAGAGCCGATTCCTGTATCGCGGCAAGATCTGGGTGGATGCGCATGACTTCGCGGTCACCCGCATCGAGGCCCAGCCGGCCCGAAGTCCTTCGTTCTGGACGACCAAGTCGCTGATCCACCACACCTACCAGAAAGTGGACAACGGATTCTATCTTCCGAAGGAAAACAAGACCGTGACCAGTGTGCGCCTGGGCGGTGTGGCCACCCTGACCATCGAATACCAGTCCTATCAAGTGACCGCCGCTCAGCCCCTCACATCCGCAAGGAAAGCGGTCAGCTCCAGCGGAGCCCAGGTAATGGCAGACAGTGCAATTACCGAGCAGGCGGCGATTTTCATTCCCGGAAAAAAATAACCTCAGGGCAGGTCCGCCAAGTCATCGGTGGACAATATCACCCGCCGGCGGCCGAATATTCGGGCATCCAGCGAATATCCTCCTGGTCCGAGCAAACCCAACGCTGCCGTATCCACAATCGAGAAAAGCATGTGAATCGTGTCGACATTTTTCAGCAGAAAAATGGCGGCTATTTCAATGCCGCAAACGACAACACATAAGACAGGGGTAAGTGCGCCGAGAAAGAAAAACGCAGCAAGCACAGCAAGACCGGCAAAGACCCAAACAGAAGAATTCGACCCTCCCCGGGGATATCCCAGCATGAGCAGCATGACCGCGACGGATAACCTTAGCAAGACTAAAGCTATGCCCGCCATCCCCGTGGGGAACATGGAGAAGAGTCTTTGCATCGTAACGAGAGTACCCACCAACGCAACCTTGGACAAACGCACAAAGAGGCCCGGGGAAGCCATCCTTTTGAGGGGGGTGAGGCCGGTTACCCGCGAGTATGCTGGTATGTTTCCGCGCCTGGCGTGGAAAATGTGAGGAATCACCATGAGTGGCCAACAGCCGATCCGAGTCCTTACGGTGGACGATCACCCGCTCTTGCGGGGCGGGATTTCCGGCGCGATTATGGCGCAGCCCGATATGACCGTGGTGGCGGAGGCGACCGACGGAGAAGAGGCGATCACCCTCTTTCGCCAGCATCGGCCGGACATCACGTTGATGGATCTCCGCATGCCCAAGGCCAACGGCATCGAGGCGATTACCGCGATCCGCAAGGAGTGGCCCAACGCTCGCATCATTGTCCTGACTACGTACGGAGGAGATGTACAGGCGCTTCGGGCATTCAAGGCGGGAGCTTCCGGCTATCTTCTGAAAAGCATGTTGCGCACGGAGTTGATTGACACCATCCGCCTGGTCCACGCAGGCCACCGCCGCATTCCCCAGGAGATTGCCGTTGAGATGGCGGAGCACGTCGCGGACGATGCGCTCACCGGCCGGGAGTTGGAAACTCTTCGCGGTGTCGCCAGTGGCAGCTCCAACAAAATCATCGCCGAGCAACTCGGCATCTCGGAGCACACGGTTAAAGGTCACCTGAAGAGCATCCTGTCGAAGCTGGGCGCCAGCGATCGTACACACGCTGTCATGATCGCGCTGAAGCGTGGCTTTCTTGACATGTAATTCAATCGGTTTCGATGGCGATCGGTTGGGTGCTCACCGGCATGGTCTTCAGCGTCTGTAGCTCGGCCTGTAGCTGCGCCCACTTCTTGGCATTTTTCTTAGTGTGAATGGGAGCGTTTGGGTCGGCGTAGTAGTTCAGTATGTCGCCCTTGAGGCCTGGCGGCACCGAGTGTTTGGGATCGGCGGCCAGGCGGTGGACAAGCTTGGCGTAGGTGTCATCCGTGAGACGATAGCTTCCGGGATGAACCGGTGCGCCGGTGTCGAGGTCGCGGTTGGCCAGGGTCTGGTGCGCCGTGCCCAGCCGGGTCATGGCGGAGCTGAGGGCGTCGGTGGATAGATTGACGCTGCGCACGTATTCCTCTTCCGTCGCGGCGGTCGGGCCTTTGATCGCAACCAGCTTCAGCGGCCCGATCTTGGGCACGATAAAGATCAGCCCGGCGAGCGCATAGGTTCCGATGCCGGCCTTCTTACGGTACTGGTCCCAATTATTTTCCGCCTCCACCCGCGCAACCTCGCTCATAAGTTTCTCGACTCCGGCCCCGTGGAGTCCGCGGGCATGCGGCTGCGATGCAAAAGCGTGAGCGCATACGCGATGCGGGGAATGAAACTGCGGACCGCGAAGCGAAAGCCTCCTACATTGATGCGGCGGGATCGGGCTTTGGAGAAATCCTCACTGAGGCCATAGGTGTCGTAGAAGGCGGCTGCAAGCTGCTGGGTAGGGACGTTGAGACCGATGTGGCGAAGGTAGTGCACGGGGGCCAGGCGGTGGTGCGCAATCTCGTTGATGTCGAAAGCAAACTCGGTCTGCACGTGGGCGTGTTCATTTTCGCCGTATGTTACAACCGGCCCGTATTTTGCGGCAAGCTTGGGAAATTCGATGGGAACCGAGCGGTTGGTCGCCATCGAATGGCCAATGTTGTCGCCGATGTAATGAGAGAGCGCCCCAATGGCAAAGGCAAGTTGGTTCGCGTCTTTGGCATCGCGGAAGAGAAAGACGATGAAGTCTCCGGAGCGGACGTAATGAGTCAGGTTGGAGACGAAGGGATCGCCGAATGGGTAGTAGCCAATGTCTTGAATGACCGAGCCCGCATAGGCGTAGGAGCGTGCGTGTTCAAGCTCTTCAGGGGTGATGTTGGGATATCGGCTGCGCAGGAGGGGCACGATGGAGCTCTGCCAAGTCAGGTCAATGAGCTGTTCATGAGTAAGCAGCGAATAAGCGCCGGCGGGGCGGCAGACAAGAAGCAGGCACAACAAGCAAGCGGACGGCAAGGCCCGGAAGAGATGGCGCATCGGTAACAGTATCGCAGAGCCACGATGTGCCTGACGCGGGGAATTGATTTTGGCGGAGAGCACCACCTGCAAAAATACAGATTCGAACAGCAGGGACCTGCTGTTCAGCAATTTGTGCGCGTGAGCCCGGATAAACCTAGAACGTGAACTTCAGCGCTCCCTGCAGGATGCGCGGCGGCGCAGCACTGATGACGTTGCCAAAAGTCGAGCTGCCGATGTCGCCGTCAACCGAGCTGGGACCATTGAATTGCGTGTGGTTGAAGAGGTTGAAGGCTTCTACCCGGAAGAGCAGAGATTTCGATTCAGTCAGCGCCAGCTTCTTGGCTACCGCCATATCGAAGTTGTCCGCTCCCGGGCCATAGAAGAAACGCCGCTTGGCGTTGCCCGGCGTGCCGATTGCATTCATGGGAAAGACCGTGGTAGCGAAATAGTTGTTCCCGTTTTTCCGGGGATTACCGCTCAGGTGAAGCGGACCACCCGTGTAGTCGGGCTCGTCGATGCTGCTGTTGTTGATCCCGTTCGGATTGGTGCCGATCAGGGAGTTGTCCCCGTTGTTCACCATGGTCACTGGAAAACCGCTGGAGAATCGCGTGATGCCGGCGAGAGACCAACCGCGTGTCAGGCGGTCAGGACGGAAGAGCTGATCAAACGGGAGCTGATACTCGTAGCTGACCACGAAGTTATGCTTCACATCGAAGGAAGAGATGGCATAGCTGAGCGCGGGATTGAAAGGATTGACCTCCTCGGCGACGTTCGATGACTGATCCATCGTCTTGCCAAAGGTGTAGGCTGCTGAAAATTCAAGACGGCCGCTGGTATGACGGGCGCTGAGCTCCAGTGCGTTGTAGTTGGCGTGGCCGAGGGTGGACTGCAGCGCATTGCTGCCGAAGTTCGAGCCCAATGGTCCGCGCGTACCGTTTACCTGCCCACCACCGATCGGATAATAGACCGTGTCCTCGCCGCCTGGGCCGCAGGTGAGCGTTCCCGGTTGCACATCGCTGGCCTGGCTCAGGCTCAGGCAGAGCGCCGGATCTCCGGGATTTGGCTCAATGAGAACACGCTGGCTGTGGCTCGAAGTGCCAACATAACTCGCACTGATGACGGTGTTCGGTCCGGCTTGCCGCTCCAGCGAAAGCATCCACTCTTCGGTGTACGGCGTGCGGTTATGGATGTCATATCCGGGAATACCTTCGATTGGCTCGTAGGTGCTCCAGTCGATATTGGGATCCGGGTTCCTGCGTGAGGAATTCAAGGGAGCAAACTTATAAGGAAAGGGCTGGCCATTGTTCTGGCCATTGGCCGCGGTGATGAAGGGTGTCGCAAACAGCGGAGGAGCAGGGCTGGTATAGGTAGTGCCATAGGGAGCGTTCGCAGCCAGTACTCCGATGGAAAGGGCATCGATCGCGGTATAGAAGTTTCCCACGCTGGCGCGGATGCTGGTTGTTCCCGGAGCCCCCACGATCTTTCCCAGGAAGCTGCCTGGCTCTGCGGTCGGCGACCAGGCCAAACCCACGCGCGGCGCGAAGTTCAGATTGCCGATAGGGGCGAGTGTATTCCGCACGCCAGGGTCGCCGGGATACAGAATGCCCGGAGGCGCGCCGGGAAAGACGACTGACTGCGCGCCGGCTACGAAGGTAGAAATCTGGTTGTACTTTTCCGACCACGGTGCGATGCGATCCCAACGAAGACCGTAATTGAGGGTAAGGTTGGGAAAAACCCGCCAGCTATCCTGGGCAAACAGACCGAAGTATTTGTTCCGGGCATAGAAGGGGTTCAGCTGGCTCTGGTTATATTGGCTGGGCACGCCGATCAGGAAGTCGGCAAAGTCGTCGCCCGTCTCCGTCCCGGAAAAAACAAAGCTGCCGTTGAACTGGGCAATGGGGTGAGCATTCACCTGGTCAGCATGGAACTCAGCGCCAAACTTGATGGTGTGATTGCCCAGCACTTTGGAAACAGCGTCGGCGACTTGATAGGTATTGTTGACCTGAATGAGCTGGTTGGCCGCAGCGCCGGTGGAGTATCCATTGAAGTTGAGGTTCTCCACGCTCTGTCCCTTGGGATCGAGAGCGACGATACTGGGACTAGCCATCGGCGTTCTCGAAGCCCTGGGAGGTCAGGGTAACGTTCGTTCCACCCACCGGCTGGCCGAGATTGGTGTAGTTACGCATGTAGCTCAGGTGGGCTTCGTTCACCATCGTGGTATTGAAGGTCTTGGTATGGCCCAGCGCGAAGAGCTGTGCCCGGCCGGTGGTGATGGCATTGAAGCCAGGCACGCTGGCGCCGCTCTGCGCTACCGGATACGGGTCATCGAGATCGAAGTCATCGATGAAGTAGTAACCGGAGAGCAGACCCAGGCGGGTATTCGCGTCGAGGCGGATCGCGCCCTTATCGTCGCGCACAGTCTGGTTGTAGGAGGAAGTGGCATAGCCCTCGGCCGTGTTCGGAGCCGGGATGTACTGGAGCATTCGCTGTGCCGGAGTCGACCACGCCGCTTGAGGAATCACAGCATTGGGAAAGACGCACTGGGTCGAGTTAATGCACCCGGGCACGTAGTAAGACTCACCCGAAATCACCGGATAACCCAGTTTCTGCGTGAGCAGGTTGGCAAAGTACGGGCCACCCACCACTCCGGTCAGGTTGCTGGAGAGGTCGGAGAGATTGCCGGTGCGATCCGCGTTTGAGGGCACGCTGATGGTTCCCGTATCTATGCCCTGCGTCTGCCGCGTCCCCTGGTAGTCGGTAAAGAAAAATACCCGGTCGCGATGGATCGGGCCGCCGAAGGTTCCGCCAAATTGATTCTGGCGAAACGCGCCCCGGGTCGGAGAGAAGTAGTTGCGCGCGTCGAGATCGGTATTGCGAAGAAATTCGAATGCGTTGCCGTGAAAACCGTTGTTCCCGGATTTGGTGACGACATTGACCTGGCCGCCACTGAATTCTCCGTATTCCGCATCGAAATTGCTGGTGATGATGCGGAATTCGTCAATCGCATCGAGGTTAGGCACGATCGCCGTGCCGGCATTCACATCCTCTTCGACGTCGGCCCCATTCACGCTGAAGTAATTGGCGAACTCCCGCTGCCCGTTCACCGAGATGGTGCCGGGATTGAGAGTTCCCGATGGGTTGAGAATGGTCGCGCCCACGTCCTGCACGGTGGTAGAGGTAATCGATGTCTGCGGCGCGACCCCGGGCTGCAGAGAGAGCAGGTCGGTATAGCTGCGGCCATCGAGTGGAACCGCAGTCATTTGCCGGCCGGTGATCACCTGGCCCAACTGGGTGCTGGTGGTATCGACATGCAAGGTGTTGTCGACCACGCTCACCGTTTGCGCGACGCCGCCAACCTCCAGCGAAGCATCGAGCGAGAGCGTCGCATTGGTGTCGAGCACGATACCCGTGCGCCGATAGCCGGTAAAACCAGGAGCTTGAATATTCAGTTCGTAATGGCCGACCGGCAGAACGGGGAAGACGTAGCCG
Organism: uncultured Acidobacteriaceae bacterium; assembly: GCA_963840675.1. Classification (GTDB taxonomy): domain Bacteria; phylum Acidobacteriota; class Terriglobia; order Terriglobales; family Acidobacteriaceae; genus PALSA-350. The sequence continues at coordinate 12,163 of CAWJAB010000032.1, read as the reverse complement.
CCCCTGCTATCGGTATGCGTCTGGTAGGACAGCCCGGTGCTCGCTTCCCTGATGGTCACGCCGGCGTTTGGCAGCACACGCCCTGCAGGGTCTTTCACGGTTCCGGAGATGCTTCCGCCCACGCTTGCCCAGGCTAACGCGGCGGACAAGACTCCGACGGCGCAAAGGATCCTTGCCATCGTGCCTGCAAGACGTCCGGCTTTCTTCAACATGCTCTACTCCTGATCTCTTCTCTTTGAGCGGTGCAGTCTCTACTGGATCGTGACTGGAACGTCCACGCTGGTCTGTGACTGCGCGGGCCCGCTGCCTGCCGTACCTGTAACTACCACGGTGTAAGTACCCTTCGGCGTTCCCTGGTCAGTCTTTGCTGTGCTGCTGCAGCCGATAACCGTGAACGATGATCGCCACGAGAGTCAGGAAAAACATTGCCCGGCCGCGCCCTCTGCGCCGCGGTAAGGCAAAGAGAAAGACGCCGGCCAGACTGGCGCCGCCGCCGGCAACCAGCCATCCGGGAGCACCCGTGCGCATACTGCTGAGCGGATGTGCCGGGGTGGTGTTGACTGTGAGCGAAACCTGGCCCGAGCCGCTCATGGAATTAGGGTCCACAAAACATGCCGACTCAGTCAGGCCGGAAGGCATGGTGCACGCGAAGCTGATGGAGTGGTGAAATTGGCGGCTGCGTTCACCGTGACCTTGGCGATGGCGGCTGAGCCTACTGGGGCGGTCACGCCGGCCGAAGACAGCGCGAAATTCGAGATGGTTATGGGAACGTTCGCAGATACAGACTCCGTATAAGTCGCGTCGCCCTCATAGAACGCAGTCAAGTTGCTCACGCCCGCGTCTCCGTTGATAGGCGTGGTCACGGTCGCCTGCCCGTTAGCCAGGGTCACCGGGTTGCCGACGTTGAGCCCGTTGAGTTGGAATTGCACGGTTCCGGTAGGCGTTGGGGTTCCGGTCGAAGCATCCACCACACTCGCCGTCAAGGTGACGCTGGCATTGGGCGTAATGCTGGAGGCCGAGACCTTAGCCGTGGTGGTCGAGGCCAGTCCGGCGGATGGCAGCACCTGGATCGCACCCATCATCCCGGCATCTTCGTGTTGCAGGATGTGGCAGTGATAGACAAAGGTGCCGACAATATTCGGATCGCGGAAATCCATGCGCAGCTTCACGCTCGGATAAGGTCCACTGCCGCTCCAGAACGGCAGATCGACCGTATCGCGGATGGCCGGATCGTTCACCGGTTGGCCATTGACTTCAAGAACCTGAAAGTGAATCTGATGGATGTGGAAGATGTGATCTTCCAGTGCCGTATTTTGCACGACCCAGTCTTCGACCGTGCCCGAATGCACAACGATGGCGGGCGGGTTGTTCATGTCGAACAAGGCGGGTTGTTGCCCCTGTTCGGTGATGAAGAAGTTTGTCGGGCTATTTGGGTTGGTGGGATCCTGCAGCACTTCGGAGAAATAAAGGTTGCGTTGCGCCACGGGGGTAGCGGCCGCCAGCGCGGCGAAGCGTGTGACCCTGGTTCTCACCGTGTGCGACGGTAGCCGCCGGGCAACGCCGCTCCCAACGCCGCTCTTGGATGAACTTTCTACTCCGCTCTGGCTTACGATGCTGGCGATGGTCCGCGTGGGTCGAAATCTCCGTCGGGTCCGGTATCCCAATTTTCGGTGTTCAGCTGCGCCTGGGCGCCAAGCTGCGGCGTGGTCACCACAAATTCCGCGCGCGCCCCGGGAGGCAGAAGGATGCTGGTCTCGCTCTCCGATGGTTGACCGCTGCTGCCCGACGCAATGGGGTATCCATCGATGGCCACCACCTGCATGGCCTGCGGCGTCCCGTTGACAACGTATTGCAGATTCAGGATGGTATCGGCAGCGGTGTTGGCCACGCGCCACAATTCCTGCTGCCCTGGATTGGTCTGGATGACAGCGGGCGTGTATTTCGGATAGGTCACCGGGACATAGTTGATCGAGAGATCCCAGGCAGGAATGTTGGCGTCGTTGCTTTCTGAAGCGGGCAGCATTTGGTCGCGTATGACAAAGGTGCGCTCGGGCAGGCCCGCCAGGGCTGTGTCGACATTTTGCAAGCCCTCCACGATCAGGGCTCCGGTCGCTCCACCCTGTACCTGGAACTCAGAGATGCCATGAGGGTGCGGATGGTACCAGTAAAGTCCCGGCGGTTCATTTTGCGGGATCTGCACTTTGTAATCGAAGCTCTGGCCGGGTTGGATCAGCGTATGGACGACCTCATCCTGGCCGCAGATGGGCGTCACGTTCGTCCCATGGAAATGGATATTGGTCGCGGTCGGTGACATGGTTCCGTTGCAGGCGCTGCTGCTGTTGGTGGTGTCGTGAGACGACAAGCTCATCTTCATGCCGGCCATGTTGTTGGCAACGCAGGCAGGTCATTCTGGAAATGAATGATCAGCTGGTCGCCCGGGTTCACCCGCAGGGTGGGCGATTGCAGGCCGGTATCCGTCACATAGCAATAGCGAAGAAGTCCCTGCGCATCGGTTACGGTGAGGAACTTGAAGGTGACTTCCAGGACTCCATTCTGGCTCTCCAACTCGGGGGGTGCGGTAGTGGCTGAACCGGCAGCAAAGCGAGGGCAAACCTGATCTGCCGCGTCTGAGCCGGAGACGGCGGGAGCCACAAGCTTTGCCAGATCCTGCGCCGAGACGGCCCCTCGGCCGGGATGAGCCCGTTGTGCTTCCGCTGTAAACAGCGAGAACGAAAGCAGAAAAGACAACCAGAAAACCAGATGGAGATGATGTTTAAACGGGGCCCTGCGTTCGATTTGAATCAGCGTTCCGACCTTCATCGTTCCTGCTCCCCAGGCACACGTTCAGCATTCAGGCCAACGCAACATAAGCGCCAGCCATCGTGACAGTTGAAACCTTGCGGGTGGGGGTCCTATAGTGAAGGAAGCCCGCAGTCTATTCGGCTGTGGTTCCCCAGGTCCTCGCGGTCTCCGCCAAGAGATCGCCGCGGGGATCTGGGTTTTTCGTTTAGACAATCATCAAGAAGCTTTTTGCTGCGCAGCGCAACGCCGGCACAGCCCTCCCACTTCCAGACGCATTACCTGGATTTGAAATTCGTTTTGCGCAGCAATCTCTCGCTTCAGGCGCTGGAACGTGGGGCTGTCAAACTCCTCGATCTCCCCACAACGGAAGCACGCTAAGTGCAGATGGTCCTTTTGGGTCTTGACCTCGTAATAGTGCTTTTCGCCGTTCAGATGCATCAGGTCGAGCTCATCGATCAGGCCCATCCGCTTGAGCAGTTCAAGCGTACGGTAGACGGTCGCGCGATCGATCTTGGGGTCCCGCTGGCGAGCGCGTGATAAAAGGGTCGCTGCGTCCAGGTGGGCATCCGCCTGCTGGATGGTTTCAATCAACGCACGCCTTTGCGAGGTAAGCCGTACCCCCCTCGCTTCCACCTCATTCAACAGCTCGCAGCGCTTTAGCATCGTATCCAGTTGCGACTCTTCGCAGGATTAAGAAATAACCTAGTTGCGACTCATTCGCAGTAACTATAATATACGACAGATTTGGTCCGATTACAACTCCAGGATTGTAAATCTTCGGTCAGAGTAGAGCAATTGGCGCAAAGTGCGACATCAAAACTAGGCGGGCGCAGCACCAGCATCCTTTGTCTCTGACCTTTCTCATCGCAGCAGCAAGACACCGTTATAAGTCATGTGCAGCACGACGCAGGGAAGAAGACGCCGCGTCTTCTTGAACAGCAAGCAGTTGACAGCGCCGACACAGAAGACTGGCGGCCACGCAAGCAGGGGATGGTACACGGTAAAAAACGCTGCGGCTCCCAGCACAGCGCGCCAGCCACCCCAATCGCGGTCAAGCGCGCGATAGAGCAGCCCGCGAAACAGGTACTCCTCGGCGAATGGGGCGAAGCCGACGGCCGTGATGGCGTAAGCAACGCGCAAGCCAGGGTACTGGGGGGCAGCCTGCTCGGGCGTTGCGCAGAAGCTCCGTCAGCGCTGGGATGTGACGAAGAACAACGGTGTAGCCGTGAGCCAACCCACCGAGGGCCAGCCCGATGCCCAGGCCGAGCAGCAGCGCGGGCATAAGCCCGCTGCCGGTCAGGCCGAATTTTTCGGCAAAGGAAATGTCCGGCTCGGCAAGGTACTCGTCGAGAGCTTTGTCTTTGCGGGGCGTTGGCGGTGGGCCATCGACCCACGTCCACACCTGGTTAGGCGCGACCCCGCGCCCGGAGAGAAACCATGAAGTGGCAAGAAACACCACGGTGGCAGCAATGGCGTAAGCCATGGCGCGGGCGAGGGCGAAGTCTTGCCGGGGCACCCACGCCACCGCGCCGGTTACGAGAACCGCGCTGCCCTCAACAAGCAAGCTGATGGCGACCATAGCGTGCATCAGGGTTGGGGGAGCAGCGTCTCTGACCATGGGTCGTAGAGGTAAGGCAGACGCGCGCGGAGGTTCTGCCACATGGCAGCGGCGGTGATCCAAGAGAACACGATGCCGACGATGGCGAGGTTCCACTGGCGAGTGACCACGCCGAGAGCGAACGTGAGCATGCCGAGCTGGGCGGCGGCGCGCCGTCCGCGAGGAATCGGCTGCGCCTCCCCGGAAGGCGAGGCGATGGTGACCAGCGTGACGGATTTTTCGGCCATGCTGCGGCCAAAGAACCACCAGCCCACGCCCACAAGGGCAATCTGGGGGATCTGCGCGGGAAACAAAAATGCTGTCCAGGCAAGCACCAGGAAAACCATGCCGGACGAAATAAGGGACCATAGCCACGCTTTGGCTTTGAGCAGGCTTTCCAGGCCGCGGGGCCAGGTCAGGGCGATCCATAGCGCCTGCCCCTCAGAGGCCAGCGATTTGGGGCCCAGGACCCAGAGGAAGTAAGTGCCGAAGAAGATTGCGGCGCCGCAAAGGTAGTTCCACGCGCCGCTGGCTTGGCTCAGGATGCCGCGAAAATTGAACACCTGAAAGCCGGCGACCGTGAGGGGAATCAGGATGGTCTGCACGATAGCGCTACGGTCGCGCACGAACCAGAGAAATTCCTTGCGGTAAAGCGGGTCGCGTCCGAAGTGTGCGGATTGGGACCGGGCACGCACCGGGGCGATGTCGCCGGTGACGCCGGCAAGCCCGCGCTGCGCGCCCCAGACCGTGAACCAGACCGCGCAGACGGTCACCAGCAGCGAAGCAAGCCAGCAGGTGAGCACGCCGGCGAAGAAAGAAAAGCCCGGCGGCGCTGGCAGGCGCGCGCTGAACGTTGCATGCGCCACAGCAGATGGCCATGGCCCGCCCAAAAAGAGGCGCAGAAAAGGTGACAGGAGCGGGGCAAGCGGAGCGAGAAATTTTGCCATGAGTGGGATGATTTTGGAAACGGCGAACATCCCAACGAAGAAAAGCATCAGGGTCGAATAGCCGATCCAGCTCATCAGGCCGATCGCGGCGCCGCGCGTGCGGGAAGAAAAACGCAGAATCACGCCGATCTCAATCGCTTTGCCCAGGCAGGCAGCCGCGACGGTTATGGGAACGCCGGCCAGCAAGACCGCCAGCACCCCAGGCAGCGGTCCGTACACGGCACCGTACACAACGCCCGGAAAAAGCGGGCTCGTCCAGTAAACCGGGTTGGCCGCAATGGGGGTGAGAATCTCGGCCAGGAAGAAGGCGCCGGTTGGCACGGGATGGGAGAAGACCCACTCCCAGAGAGGGTGGCGGCGGCGCTGAATGTCTAGCTCAAGGCCTTCGCCCTGGAAGACGAGCATGATACCCCACCACAGCAGGATGAACGAACCGAACATCATCGGCACGGGGCCGGTGCTGGCCAGCGCTTTCATCCCCGGCGTGGCGCTGCGCGCTGGAACGAGATCGGCGGCTCCATGGGCCTGCACATCGTGGCGCAGCCGCTGTTCGATGACGGTGGCCGAGCCGCCGTAGCGGCGGGCGATATTGCTGGCCTCGCTGTGATAGGGCACGTTTTCGTTTTCAGCGCCTGTGGGCGCCGCAGGTCTGGGCCCTCCTTCGCTCGGCCGCCGGGCGTCCACCGCCTCCATATTCTCGACGGCCTGGTAGAACCGGCCGCCGACGACAATTTTGCCGCGGAACTCGACGTCCACGCGCTGCGCGGCATCGACGGCCATTATCAGAACAAAGCCTGCGCCCGCGTTCAGTATGGCCATAAAGAGTACGGTGACGGCGGTGCCGAAAAAGCTCCAGTCGGTGGAGGCTTGCCTGCCGGTGCGTTGGGCGAGCAGCTCGCGCTGTCGGCGACGGCGGCCGTTCGCGCGCCGCCGCGCCGCGCCCAGCAGTACCCGGACCGTTCGCCAGAAACCGGCGGGGGTTTGCGTGGCGAGGGTCACGATTGCGCGGGCCGTGTGGTGAGCCGAAGGAAGATGTCTTCGAGCGTTTCCCCTGCCGACTGGCCGTGCTGCGTGCGCAGGTCGCCGATCGAGCCCTTCGCGACCACCGTCCCTTCGTTGATGATCACGGCGTGGGAGCAGAGGCGTGTCACATGATCCATCAGGTGCGTGGAAAACAGGACGGTGACCCCGTCGCGGGCCGTGGCTGAGATCAGGTCATAGAAAAGATGGGTCGATTCTACGTCCAGGCCGTTAGTGGGCTCGTCGAGCACCAACAATTTGGGCTGGTGAAGCATGGCGAGCAACAGGCCGAGCTTCTTCTTCATGCCTCGGGAGTAGTCTTCGGCGTAGTTGTCGATGTCGTCCGCAAGGCGAAGCTGGGCGATGAGCGGCCCTATGCGCGTCATGGTTTGCGGTACATCGAGGCCATGCATGGCGGCGCTGAGCTCGAGAACTTCGCGGCCGGAGAGATAGGAATAGAAGACAGGCTCATCGGGCAGGAAGCCGATGAGGCGCTTGGCGGCGACCCGGTCTTCGAAAGCGTCAAGCGAGTCGATCAACAATCGGCCTGAGCTGGCTTTGAGGATGCCCATGAGCAGGCGGAAGAGGGTGGTTTTGCCGGCGCCGTTGGGGCCGAGCAGCCCGCAGATTTGCCCCGAGGGAACCGAGAAGGAAACGTTGCGCAGAGCCGTCTTGGCGCCAAAGCTCTTGCTGACCTCGTCCACCGACACCAGGGGAGGCGCATCCACATCAGCCGGGGGCAGCAAAGGATGAATGTCGCTCATACAGAAACCGCAGCGGTGACGGTCAGGCTCCCTGTAGCAGCTCGATACTAACTCAGAATCAATCTAAGACTGTACATGCAAGGTTAGGACGTGATTCTCCATCACCTTCGCGAACCATTCGACATGCTCGGGACAGCTCTCCGGATCGGCAAACGCATGCGTTTGGGAGGAAACGGAGCCATCGATTGCTGCAGCGAAAAGACCTAGGGCGCGACGACGATGCATGCTGACCTCTCGTAGAATCTTCCATCATACTTTCTGAACAACGGACCCGTCGCGGAGTGCCTTGAAAGCCGGGCGGTCAGTAAGTTGCCCAGCCGGGGCCGCGGGGTGCTTAAGTTAACGAGAAATCCTGTTTTTCAGGAACTCTGCAAGCCGCCTTTCAATGGGGCTCCGGGGCAGCCCGCGGCGGGCCTGCGAAGTCCTCTCTCCAGTAGCCGCGCCGCCCTGTCACTTCAAGGTTTGTGTAGTTAGAAAGACGCAGCTCGATTGCATGGAACCCGGGATGGGGAGACGGGGGATGGAAGCTGAGGACATAGCGATTTGGGAGGTGATTTGCGATTGTCTGCAGACCGCGTTCGAGGCTCTTGCGGTCGGTGAGTCTGAAGTACTCGCCGCCCGTGAGGCGTGCGACGGTCTCGGGAACGTTGCGGTGCAAGCCATCGGTGACGAGGATGGCGGCCATCTTGGCAAGAGCCAGCGGTGGAGCAAGCAGCGTAAGACAGTCATATGCCTGGACAGTTTTGCTGTGCGTGGCATCGGGATCGGGCACGGGATCCTTTCCCATACAACCGTTCGGCGGGTTGGAATAACGATGGCTTCCCGGCAGCTCCCGGTAGGCGTAGTGCGCGGCTTCAGATTTTCCGGTTGAGAATCCGAAGCTGTAGATGGCAGTGTTTGTATCGCTGAGATCGCGAACGGCATCGTCCACTGTGAGTTCGCTACCGCGGTCGATGGTCTCGCTGACCAGCAAGATCGCTCGACGGTCAGAAACGGGCTGATCGCGAAGCAACCCGACGGCTAAACCCAGGGCATCGAGAATGGCAGCTCCATTGTCTGCGGTGCTTAGATCGTGAAAGGATCCGGGCGCTTCACAGTTCTCCATGTGATGTTGGAAGGAACAGCCCGGAGTGAGAGCGATGATTGCCTTCGCAGCCGCGTCGACGTTCGAGGTGAGCTGCTGGACTAGTCTTGGCTGACTGTCGAATGCAACGACCGCAATCCTGTGGGGGACGCTGCCAATCATGTTTTCGAGCACGGGGGCCAGGGGGCGAGCTTGTCATTATCGAATTCGGGAGCGCCCGCGCCGCCGACTTCTACTACGACCACCAACGCGAGCGGTTCGCTGCCGGTATCCTGCTCAACGTGAGCTTTTGCGGAATGCCGTTATCGGTGAGCGCGAAGTCAGAGGCATTCAGGTTAAAGACTAGCTGTCCTGATTTGCTGCGCACGAGCGCGGGAACGATGACCAAAGAGGTTTGTGCAGTCAGATCGGAGCCGGTAGGGCTCTGTGAGTTTGCAGTCTGACCAATTGCCGTTTGGACCGGGGTGAATGACAGCGAGACCAGCGCGAAAAGGATATTGCGTGCGACCAAATCGGTGCTCCCTTACGTCGGGTACTGCTTAATGAACCTTTGACGATTCGGGTAGTGAAGGGATAATGGAAAACAATAAATCATCGCGGTAAACATTGCGAGATTGGAAGAATTCAATTGCACCGCGTGGTGAATCCGACGGAGCGTTCACCGTGCGGGAGCGACCTCTAGCAACTCTCCGTGAGACGCACAGTATTGGTTACGTTCCGTCTGTACCCATTTGTGGCAACCGGCTTGGGACCCGAAGCCGACTTCTGGCCCGTCTGGCTCTGCGTATGGTAAGCTTCCCCCCTGGGTAGAAGAATGCAATCCACTACTTTGCCCGATCCTGTCCCGCTTGGAGTATCCGGATCAGTTACGGTCCCGCTGAAGCTGTACCGTACGCGTGTCGGGAAGGATCCGGATCGACGCGCACTTCTGCTGGACGATACTGCCCGCGTTGCTTACATCAATCGGCGTCTCGCGGACGCACTTGATCGACCGCTTACATCTCCTGGATCCGCAGGCTTAGCAAGGTCGGCGCTGGGGCACTTCTCCGGTCTTGAGGTCTTACCAGCTTTCGCTGAGAAAGCTTTGGAAACTCTGCGGGACGGAAACAGCCACAACCGAACTGCCATTTCACCCGATCAGCATGTGGCGGCGCTGTTCGTCGCTTGGAATGGCACCCACCGCGAAGTTCAACCGCTGCGATTCGGCAACTACTTGAAGCCGTTCCTTGGGCTTGGCACCAGATTGGTTGAGCGGGGTCTCCCACTCAAAGGATTCCTGGAGATCGATGCCTATGTGAGGGACAATGCCGAGGCAGACAATCCGGCCAGGGCGCTCGATGAAGTATTCGAGGTGGATGTCGAATACTCATACATTCCCGGATTCTTCCTGGGCTCTTCCGAAAAACCCGTTGCGTCCCTACCGAACCTGGTATTGCTGAATCCAGATCTTTGCGACGCGGAAGAGCATCAAGTTCTCAAACAGTTAATGGCACGATCCAGTTGATCGGGAGCGGCCATCGTACTCGAACCGGTCGCAGAGTGAACGGAAAAATGGTGCCCGTTCCACGACAGACAAAGCGTGGCGCCGCGGTGAGGTCGCGCCACGAGACCGAGCCTGACGGTGTTCTCCAAATCGCCCGGGGTATCCACTCCGTCCGTGCCCAGGGCGTAGACCTCGATGTCCGACCGGGGACCGATGCCGCTTTGTAGCACGAACCTCTGTCTAGCCAATCCCTTGTGGCGGGAGGCATACCAACCCGTTTCGGCGGCCACCGCGGCTATCTGAGTAACATTACCCGCCAATAGTTGAAGAACCATGGAAGGCACCGGCTCAGGCCATACGCAACTGGGATTCAAAAGGAATTTCCGCCAGAATCGGAAAAGGGCGTCCCATTCCGGCGGATCCCCCCGCCACGTGAGACGTGCGTCCGAGCGCAGGGCGAGAAGCGCGTCGGCGCACTCCCGGCGGCGTGCAACGAGTTCGTCTCTCCACTCGTCAGTGGTCGACCGTGGGACGTCCATGATTCCCTCGTCTAGGCCGCGCCTCAGTAGCTCGGACAGAACACGCAATAAACCCCCATGGTGACGCAAAGCCAATCGGCGGGCGCTGTCATCCCAGCCGGCAACGGAAGGCCAAGCGGCCACCGGAATCTTCTGCGTGGCGAGGCGCTTGACATCTCCAGCCACACCCGACTGCCAAGCCAAGTCGTCGTTCAGCGGCCATCGCGCCCCAACCACGGCCCGCACAGATGCTAACCGGAATCGCACGTCGCGTGTCAGTGGATCGTCGGGCCAGAGATCGAGATCCTGAAGCGTGCCATCCCAGTCCAGGCCCTCGCCGACATGCAAAAGACGTTGGCGAACCTCAATAGCATGACGGTCTTCCTGCTTGCTGGACAGCAACTTCTCGACTGTCTTCTGATCGATTTCGTCAAACCGGAGGACATGTTGCGCGCGGCGCCATGCCAATCGCAAGTCTGCCTCCGCGGGGAGCGGGGAAACGGTTGGAGGTGGGGTGAGGAAAAGCGGCAATGGCGTGGCCGCTAACGACACGACACTCGCAGAAGGTTGGAGGCGCGCCAGAAGTCCACGTTTCAATTCTTCTAAATCACCACTGTGAAACTCAATCGCCGGCCAGCCCGCGACGGCGGTCGGAAGAATGGTCCCAGGCCAGGCAACGACGAGGAAGTACTTAGTTCTACCGCCCGATGCGCTTTGTTGCAGGGCCCACGCTAATTCTTGTGTCGCATAACCCGCGCGTTCTACGAATTCGTCGGTTGCGCACATGATGTACGCATCGCATTCTCCGATCGTCTCGGCAAACCCGGCAGCCAACTGATCATCGTCGGGTCCTCTTTCCTGGTCGAACCACACGTCGGCTCCACAAGAGTTCAAAACCTCATAGACCGGCCACGCCAGCGCGGTCGCGTCCGGCCTTGCATAGGAAAGAAAGATTCGGAGTCCAGACAGCGGTCCATTCGTGGGCGGTTTCATCGTTTCGGGACTACGCTTGCCGGTGCCGCGACGAACCCGGTTCCACTCGTCTCGGACGGAGCGGCTGTAGTGCGTGCGCCATGTGCGCCAAGATTCGTCGGGAGCAGATACAGAAGGATGCGCCGAAATGTCTTGTCCTCCTCCCCCGTAACGGAGTAGAGCCATATCCACTAGCCGAAGCGCTCGTTGGAGACTGGCCGCGAACGTTGGTGCCCGATTGCTGAGGTGGTCTCGAATGACGGATTCTAGCCGAGCCAGTGCATTCTCGATAAGTTCGTCGGCTGACTTGGAGGCGTCGATCATAGGCTCCGGCCAGGTCTCCGGATCGGACCACGAGCATCCGACGAGTTTCCCAAGCTTGGCGGAGGACAATACGGTATAGGCTGCTGCTAAGACCCCGCCGGCAGAGTCGGCCCAGGCCACCACCAAAGTTTCGCAGACAGCAAGAGTCGCTGGCGGGAGCGACGCGAGGACATCCGCAGCGACACGGTCGGCTTGAGCAGGCTCCCCGTCCGCGCGGAGGCCGGCGAAGACAAACTGACATGCCATGCTGTTGACTGCGGACCCCAGATAGCTCCGGCTGCGCTGAGCGCGGGCTATGAATCCACGATCCAGTGCGAAACCAGCCGGGTCCAGATTCACAGCTGGCAGGACCAGGCGCACTGCTGCTTCCACGTCGCGCGTGTCCATTGCAAGGTGTCCTCAGTTTTCCAAATATCGCTGAGAGGCGAAATGACCATCTTCAAGCGTCGGAACAAATACGCTTACCATTTTGTAACCAGGACCTTTCCAGCCTGAGCCAGACCGGGCTCATCCGTTCTGACGCGGAGGAAGTGAAACTAGACGGGCAATTGCTGCTCGACCAGCGTGGCCCAGTACGCGGCCCCAGTCGAAAGGATCGCGTCATTGAAGTCGAAAGCAGGGTGATGCAGGTTCGGGTTGAGGGGTCGGGGCG
>CAWJAB010000031.1:0-137101 GCA_963840675.1 uncultured Acidobacteriaceae bacterium | reverse complement strand
TGCGGGACTTTTCAATGGTGCATGCAAACCCAGGACTGCGTCCTGGGCTAAGTTCAGCCGTCCCCGTTCGACAAGCTCAGGGCAGGCTCTCCGGGACTCGATTTCGTGATGGTCGTTCTCACGCAGACTCTTTGGTCAGTTAAGGCTCCATCTGCTGTCCGAATTGGCGCGCTGAAAATCTAATTTGGGCAGGTCTGAAGTTCAACCATTCCTGCAGCCGACTAATTGGTAACCACCGTGTCCTTGGTGGGTTGCTGCACGCCATGGACAGCATCCACAGGGCCGGGTGCCGCCGGTTGTTGCACCGGCGGGGTGATAGAGTCCTGTGCGAACGTTGTCGTGGGCAAACCTGGATAAGTGCAATGATAGAGCACGGTCAGACTGTCTCCGCTGTAGCGCCTAGGAAGATGGTCGAAAGTCCGGATTCGCTCTACGGCCCGCAAGCATGAAACATTCGAGCGATGGGTACCCGCTGGATGTTTCCATAGTCGGGACTTCATGATTCCCGCGCCGCCCTATGGCGAATTGAATGTAGACCGTTGCGCCCGCCGGAGTACTGCCGGCAACCTCAGACGAGTTCCATTTCTGTGCGACCTGGTTTTTCGCCGCTTCTATGTACCCGACAAGTTGGGAACCAAGACTCTCTCCCGGTTCGCGCTTTGGTGGCATTACAGTCGCCTTCTTTTGTGCTGTGTTAGCTGAGAGCGGATGGTCGGAATATTCAATGCGACAGGAGCCTGAGCAGTTGCCGCGCGAGCCGATGGAAACAGTGGATTTGCTCTGGGACGACTGTCAAAAAGGCTTATTCCTACCAGGATCATTCCGCTTGCGACTGCCGCCACCCACCTTGCTTTGTGGCTGTACGACAACTTGGAGTTCTTAGTGATCCACCAGAGTACCGCGGCGGTCAACAACACCAGGAAAGATAATGAGGTGTTCCGTCCTACTGTTTCACGAAGCGCTTCAACAATCACATAAAGAAGAAGGCAAACGACCGCGCAGGCTGCCCAAAGAATGCCGAACGCCTCGCGCCCAGCCAAGCTGGATGACTGTTGCGGCGCCGAGGGTGGGTGATCGGTTGGCTGCGGTGGCGTCGCCTGCTGAGCCTGTGCCCTTGCCTCCCAAGCGTCAGGCGGCGCCTGTCGGGGCGGCAGCGGGCCCTTCGGTTCCAGTACCTTCAGTGCAAATTCATCACGTCTCGCATTGGCGTCATTCGCCTGTTGCGTGGACGGTTCACCCCGGTCCTTATGCTGCTCATCAATCAGGTCAGGAAGAACTCGCTTGAGAACACGGATCCACAGCCTCTTGAGTTCGGGTGGCGTTGCCATCAGTGGGCTCACTTTGCATCTCCGTTTTGCAATACATCAACAAATTCTCCGTCTGAGAAGGCGGCACGGAAACGCGGTGCAATGTGGATGCGGACTGCGGCTGGCCACCGCTCTATGTAGCCGCATGCCTGAGGGTCCCGGCTCCGTGGCTGCCGTGGTAGCTCTTTGGAGTGGATTCTTCATCGACACGACTGTTTATGCCTCCCCGGCGCCTGTGCTCTCAGTGTGTGACCTTCCACACTGAATGAGAGCTTCAGTTCCTCCAGTTCGAGCACTGGTATGCTCGGAGGCTTCTTGTATTTGACCAGTGATCGACGGCCCGCACCATTACCCTTTCCGGTAGCAAAGCGGCCATGCTCGTATCGACAGATGCGGAAAGATGGCGCTGGAGGGCAGGTTAGGCATCGCTTCTACCCAGAACGGGCAGTCCTCTGTGCCACTTGTGTACCCTTGTGACCGGTTACCAGCACGGCGTCCGGGGGGAGTATCGTGTCGCGGCATCTCTAATTCGTGACCACCTTGTCATTGGTGGGTTGCTGCACGCCATGGACACCATCCACAGGGCCATTTGGCGGCGGTTGTTGCGCCGGCGGCAGGATAGAATCCTGTGCGAACTTTGTCGTGGGCGAACCTGGATAGGTGCAGTGATAGAGCACGGTCAGACTCTCTCCGCCGTAGCCCTTAGGAAGATGGTCGAAAGTCTGTATTCGGTCTACAGCCCGCCAAGCATGAAACATCAAGGGATGAGTACCCGCTTGATGTTTCCATAGTCGGGGCTTCATGATTGCCACGCCGCCGTATCGCGAATTGAATGTAGACAGTTGCGCCCGCCGGGGTACTGCCGGCAACTTCCGACGAGTTCCATTTCTGTGCGACCTTGTTTTTCGCCGCTTCTATGTACCCGCCAAGTTGTGAACCAAGACTCTCTGCCGGTTCGGGCCTTGGCGGCATTACGGTCGCCGTCTTTTGTGCGTGTGTTACTTTGCGCTGGATGAGCGTTCATCGAATCGAGTTCGCTATACGAACAAGGATAAAGTACGTTCAGACTGTCCTTGGCGCCACCCTCGGGTGGACCAAACGTTTTCACCTGCTGCACAGCAAGAACGCAGGACGAATCGAGCGATGGATAACCACTAGGCTTACGTAACTGGACATCACGCGGTGAACCGTCATGTGAGATCGTGAACGCAATATCCGCAGTAGCGTCTGCAGGGGTATTGACGACCGCCGACGGGTTCCAACTCTGTCCCACCCTGGTTTTGATTACATCCCAATACCATTGAGACGGGGGCGGATGGTCGCTGTCTTTCCATTCGACAGGGCCACAGCCTGAGCAGTTGCGGCGCGAGCCGATGGAAACAGTGGATTTGCTCTGGGACGACTGTCTAAAAGGCATATCCCTACCAGGATCATTCCACTTGCGACTGCCGCCACCCACCTTGCTTTGTGGTTGTACGACAACTTGGAGTTCTTGGTGATCAACCAGAGTACAGCGGCGGTTAGCAGCACCAGGAAAGATAAGGACGTGTTCCGTCCCACCTCTTCACTAAGCGCGTCAAAAATTCCATAAAGAAGAAGGCAAAGGACCGCGCCGGCTGCCCAAAAAATGCCGAACGCCTCGCGCCCAGTCACGATGGGCGGCTGTTGCGGCACCGACGGTGGCTGATAGGTTGACTGCGGTGGCGTCGCCTGTTGAGCCTGTGCCCTTGCTTCCCAAGCGTCAGGCGGGGCTTGCCGGGGCGGCGGCGGGCCCTTCGGTTCCAGTACCGCTCTCAGCGCAACTTCATCACGTCTCGCATAGGCATCATTCGCCTGTTGCGTGAGCCGTTCACACCGGCGTCTATCCTGCTCATCAACCGCCAGGTCAGGATGGACTCGCTTGAGAACCCGGATCCACAGTCTCTTGAGTTCCGGCGACGCTGCAACCAGTGCGCTCACTTTACATCTCCGTTTTGCAATACATCACGAAATTCTCCGACCTGCCCCATACCTGTGCTCCCAGTGTTAGCCTTCCACACTTATTGAGAGCCCTCCAGTTCGAGCATTGGTGTGCCCTGAGGCTGGTTGTATTTGACCAGTGACCGACAGCCCGCACCATTACCCTTTCCGGTACCAAGGCGGCCATGCTGGTATCGACGGACGCGGAAAGATGGCGGTGGAGGGCAGGGTAGGCATCGCTTCTACCCAGAACGGGCAGTCCTCTGTGCCACTTGTGTAACCGTTATGGTGGTTACCAGCACGCCCGGTGGATTCTCATTTGGATGGGGTAGTCGGTCAGTTCCGTCTGCCACTTTCATACCCGTCTATGCCGAACGGAGGCCCGTTAAGTGACGACTGTAGAACAAATGTGAGTAAATATACCCCTATTCCTGTATGGATTACGAACTCTCATGAGATATCTATTTTCTGAGAGAAAGGCAGACATGAAGATTAAAGTCGTCGGCGCGGCGGGTGGAGAAAGTCACCGGGTCGGGCTACTTTGTACAGACTGACCGTGCCCAAATCCTTATCGACGCCGGTATGTTTCAGGGTGGAAAGGGTTCCGAGGCAAAGAACCGTATCCCCGCCGGGATCAGCCTTCCCTCACTCGATGCCGTCCTTCTCACCCACGCCCACCTCGATCATACGGGCCGCATCCCGCTGCTCATCAAGCGTGGATTTCGGGGCGCGATTTATGCGACCGCCGCAACCATTGATCTCACCGAATTGATCCTCAAGGATTCGGCAAAGATACAAGTCCAGGATGCTGAGCGCGCCAACCGCCGAGCGGGTGTCACTAAGGTGGCTCCGGTCGAACCCTTGTACGGACCTGCAGACGTCGCGCCCTTCCGCTCGATGGCTCGCGAAGTCCGTTTCCATGAACCGGTTCAGGTGGCTCCCGGCATCACGGCGCGCTGGATTGAAGCCGGACACATGCTGGGGTCAGCAAGCATCGAACTGGTCGTGACTGAGAACGGCCAACAGAAGCGAATCGTGTTCTCGGGCGACCTGGGGCCGACTTCACGCCCCATCGTGCGCGATTTTGAATCGCCCGGCCAGGCGGATCTGGTTTTCCTTGAGTCCACGTATGGCGACCGTGATCACCGTCCTTATCCGGAAACAGTGGCTGAGTTTGAATCCATCGTGAAGGAGACAGTCGCCCAGGGTGGCAAGATGCTGGTCCCCAGTTTCGCCATCGGGCATTCCCAACAGATCCTCTACCATCTCGCGATCATATTCGCGGAGCAGATGGTCAAATCTTTCGATGTGTTCCTCGATAGCCCCATGGCCATCGAGGCTTCGAAGTACTTCATGAAGTATCCCGATCTCTTTGATGAGGAGATGCTGGATTGGCAAAGCAAAGGGCTGCTGCCTCTCAACCCGGCGTGGTTCCATACCACTCCTACTGCAAAGGAATCTCAGGCACTCAACAAGATCCAGGGACCCAGCATGATCATTGCTGGCGCCGGCATGTGTAATGCGGGTCGCATCCTGCATCATCTCCACGAAAACATCTCGCACGAAAACACCCATGTGATCATCGTCGGCTTCCAGGGCGAGGGTTCCCTCGGACGCCAACTTGTGGACGGTGCCCGGACCGTATCGATTCGCGGCGAGAGACTCACGGTTCGCGCGAAGATTCATACTCTCAACGGGTTCAGCGCGCATGCCGGGCAGACTGACCTGTTGAAATGGATTTCTGCCGAGGTTCCGTTCAGGCCGCGCATCTTGCTCACTCATGGTGAAGACAAGGCTCGCCGTGCCCTCAGCGCGGCTATTAGCCAGAAGTTCGGAATTCCCTCGGAGCTTCCTAAACTTGGAGAGGTTGTTGAACTCTAGACTTCTCTACTGAAGGGGACGTTAATCCTAGTCCCTTCAAATTTTAGTTTTCACATTGAAGCGGAGGTAAGCGAGCTTCTGCTTCTTCGTTCCTTGGCGTGCCCCGGTCCCCGAACGAGTCAGGCAGGATTGCAGGCGCCAGTGCTGCTTCGGTGCTCATTCGGCCCTTAACGGATGAGTGCGCGTACGCGCCCTAATGTCGGCTGCCCGTCGTCCGAATCTGGCTTGAACTTCCATTTACGCACCGCTTGCATCGCTGAATCCCGGAAGAGGTTGGGGCCGGTGAGAAAACGGGTGCCGTCCATCACGTTGCCGCTAGTCGATATCACAAGACCGATATCGACCGTTCCTACGACAAGAGGGCGCACCTTTGAATCAGGGTAGCTCGGCAACACGCAATCCAGGATGCGTTTCGTTGCTTCTTCGGGCGTGAGATTCCGGATCGGGCTCCGGGTGACTTGCGGCGGCTCGCCGCGGACGAAAAACTCTTCACTCCCAAAGTCGTGCCGGCCGGAGTGGTCATGGAAGTCGGCTTTGTACTTGATCTGGAGGCGCCCGTCCTCAAGCGGCAGGAGTTGCATAGATGTGGTCGCGAAGCCGTGATCCCAGGTTGCTTTGCAGCCTGCACCGTGCAGCGCGCACTGTACCTCGCCCCAATCGCAATCACTAGGATGACATGCGCCCCAAGCGCGGACGAACAACTGCTGATCATCGGACCGGACGACGAGTCTTGTGACTCCTCCTGTGTGGGAATTCTCATTGATCCAGCTTCCGTCGATCGAATCCGCCCCGATGGCCGTTGCAGCGAAGATGAATGGAAGCAGCCACGGCAGAGTCGCACCGCGCACCCCTCGATATTTTTCGATTCTATGCTTTTTGTGGTCCCGGTGGTCACTCACAGGACTGCCCGAACGATCGCAGCCAGAGCATCGCTATTCCTGGAGCCGATCGCCTGCTTTTTGTCTGTATCTATGACGGAAGGCCTACGCGCCTTACCAGATCCTGGATGTTCTGCCACACGGGCCGAGCTCAAGGGTGCCATCACAGGATCTATTAGTTCAGCAACCACTTTCAAAAGTAGTGACATTCATTTGCCTCAGATTTTGGGATTTGGCAACGTTGCCAAATAAGTCGTTTGTTTCATGAAGATGCTCAAGGTGCTCAAGTAATTAATTTGAGCATCTTGCCTGGTTGACCGGAGGGTACTAATCCTCCGGATGCCGCAAGGTCCACCACCAGGCACCTGATTTTCCGTCTTTGGAGCTACGAACGCCGATATCGAATTTGGCGCGGCGCAGGGTGGCGATGCATCCGCGGGCAACGGTGATGGCGGGTGAGGCGAGAGTGCATCTTTCATCATGGCTTGCTGTGGGATCATCGCTTGCTCCAGGCTGGAAGGCTCCGAAAGCTCTCGGTGCAGGAATCGGGTGAGGACGGTTGCGTCCATGCGACCGGTTTGGCATAAAAATCTTGTCCTATGGCCGACAGTAATACGCTGGGGAGCCGCCGTCCATGATCCTGGAGAATAATCATGTGGAAGAGCGGGTAGTAAACTCGTGATTACTCCCTACTGTTCAAGGATAACGAAGTAGTTAATCCCGATTTTTGGCAACGATCTGTCCGAACAGCCGGTTATTCGACCACTTGGATTACTTCCGAATAGCCCGTGACTCGGGAGCAGCAAACTGTAAGGTCGAGTGGCGTTTTTCTCCCCTATGCTGGCCGTCGATCAGCCGACTTAGCATCGCGTCAAGCTCTGAATATAGGCTCCTCCTGATCTGCTCATTGCGCTGTTTGCTTGCGGTCATCAACGGCAGTTCGCGACAGCCGGATTCCAAGCCTCTGCATCCTGAGTTGGAGCGTCGAACGCTTGACTCCAAGACGAGCCGCGGCTCCGTTCGGCCCCGCGACCACTCCATTCGCGTCTTCCAGGGCACGCAGGATCTGATTCCGCTCCGTCTCTTCCAGCATCTCCTGAAGGCTCTCATGGGAGGCGGATTTGGCACGGGTAATAACAGGAACTGGAGGAGAACTCACATCCGGGGTGAGTTCGGCGAGGGCCACATTCAACACGGGACCCCGCGAGATAATCACTGCCCGCTCGATCACATTTTGAAGCTCTCGAATATTGCCTGGCCAGTGATAGCGGATCAACGCCTGCATGGTTTCAGACGGAATGGTGTCGATCACCCGATGGTTCCGGCGGCTGAATTCCTTGACGAAGTGGCGGACGAGCAGAGGAATGTCTTCTTTTCGTTCCCGCAACGACGGCACTCGGATGGGGAAGACATTCAGCCGATAATACAAATCAGACCGGAATCTCTGCTCCTCTACCATGGTCTTAAGATCGCGATTCGTCGCGGCGATCAACCGTGCGTCAGTGCGAATGGTGCGCGTGCTGCCCAAGCGTTCGAACTCCCGCTCCTGCAGAACACGTAGCAGCTTCGGTTGCAGTTCCAGTGGGATTTCGCCAACCTCATCCAGGAAAATGGTTCCGCGATTCGCCAGTTCAAAGCGGCCCACGCGCTGCATGATGGCGCCGGTGAATGCACCTTTCTCGTGGCCGAACAGCTCGCTCTCGAGCAAGCCCGTCGGAATCGCCGCACAATTCAGTTTCACAAAGGCGTTCGACTTCCGAGAGCTAAGATCGTGCAGCGCCCGAGCGATCAACTCTTTCCCGGTGCCCGTCTCTCCATAAATGAGCACAGTGGAATCTGCGGGCGCCACCGTCTCAATCTCTTTCAGAACCCGGCGCAGCTGCTCGCTGTTTCCGACGATATCCTCAAAATGAAGCTCGCTGCGGATCTCGGATTCGAGATAGACATTTTCCTGCGCGAGCTTATCTTTGAGTTCGGAAACCTGCCCATACGCGAGAGCATTTTCAACGGCGAGAGCGATTTGATTGGCGACCTGACCGAGGAAGGTAAGATCATCCTCGGTGAAGGCATTCTCGCGCGAACTGCCAAAACCGAATACGCCGAGCACGCGTTCCCGGATGATCAGAGGGTAAAGGCAGAGCGACATGTTCGGGATCGCGCCCTGGGGATCAGCGGCGACCTCTTCCCTGGTGGCGATCAGCGGCTTGCCCGTCCGGAAGACCGTCTTGGTCCGCTCGGATGCGGGCCCGACAGACATCTCCTCGTACCCGGCATGATCCACAGCATAACGGCGTAATTCGCCATCTTCCGGATCGGGCAGAGCCACCCCGACGCTGTCGCATTGCATAAACTGCCTGATACTCGCGACGATTTCGCGAAGCAGGTCGCGCAACTCCAGCTTGGTGACAATGCGATTGGTGATGTCCAGGAGCAATCGCAAGCGGGCCTGCGCACGAGCGTCGTCCATTGCGACGGCGATCTGATTGGCGACTACGGATAAGAACTGTTGATCCTCGTGAGAATATGCGTCGTCGAGGTGGCTGGCAAAAACCAGGCTTCCCAGCTTTCGGTGCGCCGTGCTCAGCGGAAGGGCGCAGATCGAACGAAGCCCTAACCTGGAAAGCCGCTCGACCACAAGGGGAAAACTCGTTTCGCGGTCAATGAATGGAATAACTATCGGCCGCTGATTCTGGTACACCCACCATGCGACCGTTTCCTCTTTCGGAATACCTCGTAGCGTGGGAGCCTCAAGTGCACTGTCATAAGGCTCGAGGAAATGCCACTGGACCCAATTGGCTGCCGGATCGAACCAACTTAAACCATCGAATGCAACCACTTGATGCAGTTCGCTCGCGCAGGTCTGGAATAAGACCTTTTCCTCCGGATTAGACCGGATCAATTCCGCAATGCGCGCGAGCGCCTCGTATCGCGAAGCAAGGCCGTTGCTCGAGAGAGCTGTATCCGGGCCGTTTGGTGAACACGCCATCTACATATCTCGACCTACGACCGATTAGATCGCGGAGCCGTGACGGAGATTCGCGACTGTTGCAGTGACAGTCGCTCGATCTGCCCGTTTTCTGGCAGCGTGCCACCGCAGTCCTGGCAGGCCGCCTCTCGCCCGTGCCGATTAATCCCTTTCTCTTCCGGCGTTTAGCCGATGCGCCAAATTGGCATGCCCCGTGCCATACACATGGGTGACGTTATGTTACGCATCACGATTCACGAAGATGAGAAGGTTTGCAGGCTGGAACTCGCGGGCAGGCTGGAGGGTCCGTGGGTCGCCGAAACAGAAAACGCCTGGCGCGCCTCGCTGCGCCCAGAGCCGAAAGATCGAAGTCGATTTGAGACAGCTGACGGGGGTCGATGACGCCGGACGCGATCTTCTCGCGGCCATTCATCTGGCGGGGGCCTGTCTCATCGTTGAAGGCGTGTGGCTGACTGCGCTCATCGGGGATCTCACTTCTCAGCCTTGCGAGCGGCGCCATGGTGCAGTCGTCGCGGAAAAAGCTTCCCCGCAGGGGAACATCCCGGCAACAGGAGAGCAGCAAATGAAGATCAAGTCCGTTCTGAAACCGAAGCACGTGGCATGGGTATCAGGCGTCCTGCTCGCGGCCATCCTGGGCGTCGCCGTCTCTCGTTCCGGGGCAAAGCCTTCCACGCAGGCGCCATCGTCGCCCGTGGTTGAGGTCGCTCCGGTAGAGCAGAGAAATGTTCCGATCTATGGAGAATGGATCGGAACCCTCACCGGGCAGGTAAATGCCGATGTGAAAGCGCAGGTCACGGGCTACCTGCTCACGCGCAACTATAAGGAAGGATCGTTCGTCAGCAAGGGGCAACTCCTCTTCGAGATCGATCCCCGCCCATTCCAGGCAGCCCTTGACCAGGCGAAGGGCCAGTTAGCCCAAGCGCAGGCGCAATTGGTTCAGGATCAGGCGCAGCTCGCCACGGCTGAAGCGAACCAGCTCAAAAGCCAGCTCGATGTGGAGAAGTACGAGCCTCTGGCAAAGGTCGATGCCGTCAGCAAGCAGGATTTCGACAATGCGACGCAGACGAATCTTGCTAACAAGGCCCAGGTGAAGGCAGCCGAAGCCGCCATTGCCTCAGCGAAAGCTCAAATCGAATCCGGCGAGGCCGCAGTCGAAACCGCCAGCATCAACCTCGGTTTCACGCGCGTCGTTTCGCCAATCGACGGCATCGCCGGTATCGCCCAGGCACAGGTAGGTGACCTGGTCAGCACGAGCAGCGGACCACTGACTACAGTTTCGACGCTCGATCCCATCAGAGACTACTTCACGGTCAGCGAACAGGAATACCTCGCTCTCCAGAAGCGGTTCTCGAGCCCAGACAAGGATCACTGGAAGCTGCAACTCATTCTCGCCGACGGAACCACGTATCCACAGGAAGGCGAATTCTATTTCGCCGATCGCCAGGTGAATCCGAACACGGGCGCCATCCAGCTAGCCGCTCTGTTTCCAAATCCCGGCAATGTTTTGCGTCCCGGGCAGTACGGCAAGGTCCGCGCCATGATCCGGGAGCAGCAGAACGCCACGCTCATCCCCCAGGCCGCCGTCAACGAGCAGCAGGGCAGCTATCTGGTTGCTGTTGTCGATAAGGACAACCGCGTCAGCATGCGCCCCGTGCAAGTCGGACAGCGCACTGACACGATGTGGGTCATCCAGAGTGGATTGAATCCCGGTGAACGCGTGGTTGTCGAAGGCCAGCAGAATCTCCGGCCGGGAATGACGGTGCAAACGAAACCATTCAAGAGCGACGTCGAGTGATCGCTGAACCGCTGATGGCCTAAAGCGCAAAGGAAAAGAATCATGTCCAAATTCTTCATCAAGCGGCCCATTGTGGCGATGGTCATCGCGATCCTGATGGTGATCGTCGGCGCAGTTACGATCGCGACCCTGCCGATATCACAGTTTCCGAACATCGCGCCGCCCGAAATCAGGTTGCAGGCCAATTACCCGGGCGCCGATGCCAAGACTCTGGAAGATTCGGTCGCCACGCCCATCGAGCAGCAAGTCAACGGCGTGGACAACATGACCTACATGTACTCCCTGAACGCCACCGCCAACCAGCAAACGACGTTGCTGGTCGATTTCGATCTCAAGACTGATCCCAACACGGACCTGCTGCTCACGCAGTCGCGCGAGCAACTGGCAACTGGTCAGCTCCCGCCCTCGGTGAACAGCTACGGAGTCACTCTCAAGAATTCGACCACCGCTCCGCTGATGTTGATCGCCCTGTATTCGCCACATGGTACGCACGATGCGACTTATCTGGCCAACTACGCCTACATCAACCTGAATGATCCCGTCGCGCGCTTGTATGGCGTCGGCCAGACCCAGGTCTTCGGCTCGGGCCAGTATGCGATGAGGCTGTGGGTGAAGCCGGACCAGTTGGCGAAGCTCGGCATCACCGTTACGGACATCGCCAACGCGATCCAGGCGCAAAACACAGTCAACCCCGCAGGTCAGGTCGGAGGCGAACCGGCTCCCGCGAACCAGCAGTTTACCTATGCCGTGCTGGCTCAAGGACGCCTGAAGTCGCCGGAGCAGTTTGGAAACGTCATCGTGCGCGAAGCACCGAATGGCGGCATCGTTCGCGTGAAAGATGTGGCCCGGGTCGAACTGGGCACACAGGACTACAGCATGATCAGTCGCCTGAATGGCAAGCCCGCTGCCGCTATCGCCGTTTATCAGTTGCCCGGCACCAATGCTGTGCAAACGGTCGAGGGTGTCCGCAAACTGATGGCCCAGATGAAGCAGCGCTTCCCCGAGGATATGGACTACGCCATATCGCTCGACCAGACAGCCCCGGTCACAGAAGGCATGAAGGAAATTGTCTGGACACTTCTGATCGCGATTGCGCTGGTGATCCTGGTGGTCTATCTCTTTCTCCAGGACTGGCGCGCCACGCTGATTCCATTGCTGGCTGTGCCTGTCTCCCTGGTTGGAACGTTTGTCCTCTTCCCGCTGTTCGGTTTCTCCATCAACACGCTTTCGATGTTCGGGCTGGTACTGGCCATCGGCCTGGTGGTAGACGACGCGATCGTCGTTGTCGAAGGTGTGCAGCGCCACATCGAGGAGGGCCTGAATCCCAAGGACGCGGCTCGAAAAGCGATGGAGGAGCTATCGCGGCCCGGTCATTGGAATCGCCTTGGTTCTCTCGTCGGTCTTTGTGCCGACCGCTTTCATCCCTGGCATCACGGGAAGGCTCTATCAGCAATTCGCCGTCACGATCGCCATCTCGGTGGTTCTCTCCGCCTTCAACGCCCTCACCCTCAGCCCGGCGCTGGCCGGGCTCCTGCTGCGCAGAAAGAAAGAGAGCCATGGGTTTTTGCAGCGATTCTTCAACTGGTTCAATCGCCTGTTCGAGCGCGCTACGGGAGGCTACGTCCACTGGTCTGGCGTGCTGCTGCGGAAAGGTGCATGGTGCTAGTGCTGCTGGTAGCCTGCGGCGCGGCCGGACTCTTCTTTGGCAGCCGGCTACCGTCCAGCTTCCTGCCCGATGAAGACCAGGGATATCTCTACATCAACATGCAGCTTCCCAATGCTGCCTCGCTGGAGCGCACGAGCGCGGCAGCGAGACAGGTGGAACAGATTCTCGCCGACACTCCGGGCGTCCAGTACACCACGAGCGTGGTCGGCTTCAGCCTGCTGAGCTTATGTCCGCACCAGTTACAACGGCTTCTTTTGGGTCAGCCTGAAACCTTGGGATGAGCGCAAGAGCCAGGGCCGAACAATATCAGGCCATCAAGGCACGTTTGAACCAGGAACTCAACAATCTGCCGGCAGGGACGGTCTTCAGTTTCTCGCCGCCCGCGATCCCGGGCGTCGGCACTTCGGGAGGAGTTTCGTTTGTCCTGGAAGACCGCGCTGGAAGGGACGTCCAATTTCTTGCGGATAACCTGGCAAATTCCTGGCAGCGGCTCGAAAGCGCCCTGAGATTGGCTCGATCTTCACCACATTCATCCCGAGCGTGCCGCAAGAGTTCGTCCAGGTCGACCAAGAGAAGGTGCTGAAGCAAGGCGTTTCATTGACGCGATGTCTACAGCACGATTCAGGCGAACATGGGCGGCCTGTTCGTCAACTACTACAACGATTTCGGCCGAACCTGGCAGGTGTACGTCGAGTCCGAAGCTCCCTACCGGTCGAATACCGACAACCTTGGACAGTTCTACGTGCGCAACAACCAGGGCGACATGGTGCCGCTATCCGCACTGGCGATCGTTTGAGACACGCTCAGGCCCTGAATTCACCATGCGCTACAACGAATACCGCTCCGCGCAGATCAACGCCAGCGCCGCGCCCGGCTATAGCTCAGATCAGGCAAGGGCGGCACTGGAAGAGGTCTTCAAACAAACCATGCCTCATGAAATGGGCTTCGACTACATGGGCATGTCTTATCAGGAGCAGAAGGCCGAGGAGGGAGTGCCGGCCTCGGTCATCTTCGCATTCTCGCTGCTTTTCGTCTTCCTGATTCTGGCGGCACTCTATGAAAGCTGGAGTCTGCCCTTCAGCGTGCTGCTGAGCACACCTGTCGCGATCTTCGGCGCCTTCGGCGTGCTGTGGCTGCGCCGCGTCTGCTCTCGGCCTCTTCCTGCCGCCTTACATGGTCCAGATGGAGAACGATGTCTACTGCGCAGATCGGCCTGGTGATGCTGATCGGCCTGGCCGCCAAGAACGCGATCCTGATCGTGGAGTTCGCAAAAGACGAGTACGAACAATGGCAAGCCGCTGATGGACGCGGCGCTCGAAGGCGCGAAACTTCGCCTGCGGCCGATCATGATGACCTCGTTCGCATTCATTCTGGGATGCGTGCCGCTGTGGACAGCATCCGGCGCCGGCTCGGTAGCGCGCCAGATGATGGGCACGACCGTGATCGGCGGGATGACAGCCGCAAGTGTGCTCGGCATATTCACGGTGCCGGCGATCTTCTACCTGGTGGAGCGATGGTCCGCAGCGGCCCGGGCACGCTTCCTGTCGCCTGCAGCGCAGCACGGTGCAATCGCGGAGGGCAAGCAAGATGCGTAATAGATTCCAAAACAGATTCGGCACAAGATCCGCATGGTTCCTTCTCCTGTCGGCCTCTGTGCTCTCCGGCTGTACGGTCGGACCCAACTATCATCGGCCGGCGGTGCAGACGCCTCCGGCCTTCCACGGCCCTGACCAATCGCAACAGACTGAACCACAAACCGCATCGTTCGCCGATCTGCCATGGTGGCAAGTATTCCACGATCCTCAATTGCAGGAACTTGATCCGCACGGCGCTGAAGCAGAACTACGATCTGCAACTGGCGGTCGAGCGCGTCAATGCCGCGAGAGCTCAGGTTGGCATTACGCGGTCGAACAGTTTCCGCAAGTTTCACTCGACCCGACTTTCAGCGGCGGAAAGACCGACCAGAACATCAAGTCCAACGTCTTTTCGCTCGCTGGGGACGTCGTGTTTCAAGTGGATTTGTTCGGGCGCTATCGGCGCGCAACCGAAGCGGCCCGGGCCCAACTGCTGGGCACACAGGACGCACAACAGACGGTAATCCTCACGCTTGTGAGCGACGTGGCCAGCGATTACTTTCTGCTTCGCGATCTCGATCTGCAGCTTCAGATCACCAAAGAAACAGTGCGCAACCCAGGAAGATTCGGTCAAGCTTACCGAGTTGCGTCTGCAGCACGGCGTTGGCAACGACGCTCGACGTGCTTCAGGCCCGGCAAGTACTCGATGCGGCAAATGCACAGATCCCCGATCTCGAACGGCAGATCGGCCAGACGGAAGACGCGATCAATATCCTGCTGGGAAAGTATCCGGACAATGTTCCTCGCGGGAACGCCCTTGGGCATTGAGACCCCAGACGGCTGGACGTGGAGCGAGACTTTGCCGCCTCAGTTGCCCACCGGCCTTCCTTCGCAGTTGCTCGAACGCAGGCCCGACATTCGTCAGGCGGAGGAGAACCTGGTAGCTGCGAATGCCAACATTGGCGTCGCCAAAGCAATGTTTTTTCCTCAGATCTCGCTCCTCGGCTCTGGAGGCGCGGCATTTGGACATAGCCAGTTTGCCGGATCGCATATCCCGGCGCCTCTCGGAGTCGGAACCTACGCGGCAGCCGCCACGCAGCCAATCTTCGAGGGCGGCTACCTGCGCAACAACCTGCGCTATGCGAAATCGGAAGAGCGGCAAGCCCTGATTGGTTACCAGCAGACCATTCAGCGCGCATTCGGAGATGTCTCGGATGCCCTGATTGGCTATGACAAATACCACGTGGTCCGCGAGCGCCAGGAACAATCCGTAAAGGATCTTCAGGAATCGGTCAACGTGTCACTCATGCGTTATCGAGGCGGCACGTCGAACTATCTCGATGTCCTTGATAGTCAGCGATCCCTGTTCAGTGCCGAACTTACCCTGGCGCAGGCGCGAAACAACGAGTACCAGGGCCTTGTCCAGCTCTATAAGGCGCTGGGCGGTGGCTGGAAATAAGCGACAGGATTCAAAGGGAGAGCCGATGTCTGTTCATCGATTTGGCGCGGAGTTGCCTCTAATGACCCTGACGCTGTGGTTACAGTCTGCCGGAATTGCGCGCGCTCATGCGTGGGTACGACGTGCGTTGGAAGGAGATATGCAGCACTATCGGCGTCTTTCGCTCTGCCGCGTTGGTTGTGCGATTGACAACAGCCGTCGTTGCCCTGCACGGGATGGAGATTCTGCTGTGGGCATGCTTCTATCGCTGGCGGTGCCTACCGTCATGGGACTCTGCGATCTACTTCTCCGCGAGCAGTTATTCCACGCTCGGCTGTAACGACGTAAGTCTCCCGTCGAACGTGGCGCACGCTTGGGCCGCTGGAGAGCATCATCGGCGTGTTGATGTGCGGAATCTCGGTGAGCCTCCTGTTTGTCGATCGTCACGCGTGCTTATTACCGGCGTGAGCGAGCCTACTTCTCGTTTTCTGAAAGGCGAGAAGCGCTGCAGGGGGGATTAGAGATTCTGAGCCAATAGGTTGATGAAGGAGGAACATGAGAGGCGAGAACATCGAAGAGTTGTGGTACGGCTTCTGGCTGATCAAGCAATGACTCAGAAACAAATTTCGTGGGAATCGTGGGTGCAAACCCACAAAGAAGCTGGGCGAAGCGTGTCGCATGTTCCGGCGATCAACGGCCTTTCCGGCCTGAGGCTCGCAGCTGTGGCAACACGCAACGAGCAGAGTGCCCGGGAAGCGGCTGAAGCCTTCGGTGCTGATCGCTGGTTTTCCGATCCCTTCGCGATGATCCGCGATGACCGGATTGATGTCATCACCATCTCCGTCAAGGTTCCCGCACACCGCGAACTTGTTCTGGCGGCATTGAGCGCTGGCAAAGCGGTCTACTGCGAGGCGCCTCTCGGACGCACTGTCGCGGAGGCTGAAGAGATGGCAAGCGCGGTCGGTTCACTTCATACCGCGATCGGATTGCAGGGCCGTTTGAATCCGGCCGTGCGGCGTGCGGCTGCAGTTGCTTTCCTCCGGAAAGATTGGACGGCCGCTCAACGCGAGAATTGTCTCCACCACCACCGGGTTCGGCCCGGAGATGCCATTCCTCCCATGACTTTTCAATAAGACAGTCTTCCGGCGCCAACCTGCTGACCATCACTGCGGGGCATACCCTCGATATGATAGAGGCCGTCCTCGGACCAATCATCGAGGTTGACGCCCTGACCGAGACTCTTGGCCCGCGGTCAAACTGACGGACACCGGCGGGCATAGTGTGCGTGAAACTCCCGATCACATCGACGTCCTGGGTAAGACCCGTTCTGGTGCCGTATTCACGGCCGACATCAGCGGCGGCGTAGCGCCGGAGGATGCTCGCTTCACCTTCGAAATCAGAGGATCGGAGGGATGGCTTAGCTTGACCGGGGGTCATCCTTACGGTTTCCAGGCTGGGGATCTCAAGCTGGCGTCGAACATCCCATTCGCACCGCCGGAAGAGGCCGCGGTCTCCGGTGGGCTCATGGACGCAGCGATCAACGTGGCAGAAGTCTACGCTCATCTTGTCCGCGATATGCATTCGGATACCTACACCACACCGGGGTTTGAACACGCACTTCACAACGCTCGTCTCATCGCAGCTGTAAGGCGCGCCGCCGAACGTGGCGAGCGGCAGAAAGTAATTCAACCGATGGAGAGCTCGACGACCCAAGAGTAACGACGTGATGTCTGATACTCGAGCAAAGCCGCGCGGATGTGGATTGGTAGTGAGAAACAGGCTTCACTTCAGCAAGCCGAGCCTCGCGCGTCTTCGTTCTTAATGAGCGCATAATCGCCATACGCTCATCGAGCTTCCGGTTAGTACCGAAATGTCGGCCAGTGTCCGCCGATCTCCCTGCGCATAAGGACCTTCGGACGACACCCAGAGGTCGAGGCACTCGTCGCGACTGGTTCAACCTTAAATTTGCAGTCCCGGGAGGATTGTCGCCTATCCGGACAGAACCCCGACTTTCGAGTTCTGCCCGCGTAGCCGGTTTTACGGCCACTTGCCGAATGCGCAGATCGATTTCAGCAGGTCAACGAGTGACTTGGCCTGAATACGTCAATTGAGAGCTGCACAGGCGTTGGTGGGCCCAGCAACCGGTCCTCATCAGCGCCAACGAATGAAATGGCCGGATCGCAGCGGTCCGGCCATATCCCAACGGAGAACAGATCACCGCGCTTTAGTCGTGGTCGCTCTGAAAATTGCTTCCGTGCGACGCAGTTGATCACGTTACCGGAGTCTGTAATGACGATCTGAAGTTCGTTCCCGTCCTCGCTCGATCACGAAGAAGGCGTCAATGGTTATGCCTCCACCCGTGACCGTATAAGTACCGGTGCAATCAGGGTTCACCTGGTAAGTTCCGGTTTCCAGCCCCGTGGAAACGCTGCCGTTCACGCTGGACATCCACTAATCGTAAGCTTGCCTTTTCCATTGAAGCTGTCCACATTGACACCGGCGAACGGACCGACTCCAACAATGGTTCCCGTGTCCTGATCTGAGTAGGGGCCCTTCAGGGTGGCATCCGAGCAGCCTCGGCGGCTTTCGCTGCGGGTGCTGCGGTCAGAGCGAGTGCGAAGACCGCGACGATGGTCAGTGCTTTTGCTGTCTTGCTGAGTTTCATGGTTTCTCCTTTGCGTTTATTGATGTTTTCCCGTTGCGGCAGGAGATCAGCCGAGAGCCGTTCTCCTTCCCTCGTTCTCCGGACCCGCTTGAGCATGGAGTTCAGGCAAATGAGATCATTGCCATCAGCCGCCTTCGTGTGGTGCAGGTCTGGAGACTCCATCCATGCCTGCACCTCCGCCGGCGGCAGGTTCGAAACCACACCGACGTCACTCAGCGGGATCATCTCCGCCTCCGCGGCGCACTGCGGACACCAGGCCCGCAGCGACTTTCGCGCCCGAAGAACGAGAAGCGAATCGGTTTCGATCGTGATCCTGGTCCGCTTTGCCATCGCTCCTGCCTCTCCGCGTCCCGAGAACGCTTGCCGGGAAAACATGAAGGCAGCTTGCCGGAATGGCGCCGGGAAGTCCTTTGGAGCGCCGATGATTATTTCTGATGATTTCTCGGTTTCCTGCTAAGCGGCAGAAATGAAGGGATTTCGCGCGCGGAGCAAGGAGCCAGTCGCGCGCCTGAGTTACAGCGGAAATCATGCTAAAATCCGTCACTGTCGCAAGACCGGAGTTGTTTCCCCACAGCCCCTTCTCTAAATTTGAGCCGACCTGCGGGAAGGGATGAACCTACGAAGGGCCGAGCAGGCTAGGTCACGCCTGGTTTTGCTGCAGTTCCGGTACTGGAGCCGGAACGAGGTGCTTTCTCATGGCCGCAAGCGCAGACCCGAAGACCCGGCAGCTCTACGAGTTCGGCCCCTTCCGCCTTGATCCGGAGAAGGACCTGCTGCTGCGCGAAGACGAAACCGTCCCCATCGCGCCCAAGGCTTTTCAGATCCTGTTGGTTCTCATCCGTCACAACAAGCAGGTCGTCACCAAAGACGACCTGCTGAAAACAATCTGGCCAGATACGTTCGTCGAAGAAGCCAACCTGAGCCGGAACATCTTCCTCCTGCGCAAGGCGCTCGGCGAGAGTCCGCAGGATCACCAGTTCATCGTCACCGTTCCAGGACGCGGCTACCGGTTCGCGGAAGACGTGCAACTGGTGCCGGACAAAGAACTCAACGTTGTTGCCGCAAGCCATTCCAATGTTGAAGTGCAGGTGGAAGAGACCAGGCAGTGGGGATGGATCGCCGCCGCGGCAGTCCTTCTCGTCGCTGTGGCTCCGCCGGTGCCTGGAAACTGTTTGTCCATCGCGCACCGGTGCTCACAGAAAAAGACACCGTCGTGCTCGCCGACTTCACGAATTCAACCGGCAATCCGGTCTTTGATGGCACATTGCGCCAGGGCCTGGCGGTGCAGCTGGAACAATCGCCGTTCCTGCGCCTGATCTCCGACGAACGCATCCAGCAGACCCTTCGCCTCATGGACAAGCCGGCCGACACGCGCCTGACCCCGGAGATTGCCCGGGAAATCTGCGAGCGCACGGGAAGCGCCGCCGCCCTCGAAGGCTCGATCGCGAGCCTCGGAACCCAGTATGTTCTGGGCCTGAAGGCGGTCAATTGCCGCAATGGCGAGACCCTCGATGAGGAGCAGGTGCAGGCAGCCCGAAAGGAAGACGTGCT
Source organism: uncultured Acidobacteriaceae bacterium (assembly GCA_963840675.1). Classification (GTDB taxonomy): domain Bacteria; phylum Acidobacteriota; class Terriglobia; order Terriglobales; family Acidobacteriaceae; genus PALSA-350. The sequence continues at coordinate 117,401 of CAWJAB010000031.1, read as the reverse complement.
CAACGCTCTAACCATGATCGCGAGCAACTTCCGTTCCCGCGTCGGCGAATCGCTGAGCACGATACGCGAGCACGACACTCCGCTGGAACAGGCCACTACCCCTTCCCTGGACGCCCTTCAGAATTACACCGTGGGCCTTGCCATCATGGGCCAGGGTCATTTTCGAGCGGCGATCCCATTATTCGAGCGGGCGATCGCGATCGATCCGAACTTTGCCATGGCCTACTATCTTCGGGGCATCGCGTACGAACAGGCCGGTGACATGGAGCGCAGTGCCGAAGATGCGAAACGAGCTTTCAGTCTCGTCGATCGCGTATCCGAGACCGAGCGAACCGATATCACCGCATACTATTACAGGTTCACGGGTGAGCTAGACAAAGAGATCGACGCCTGGCAATTGTCTGCCCGCAACTATCCCCGCAATTGGGGTCCCCGGACCCAGCTAAGCCTTACCTACATCGATATGGGGCAATTTGAAGAGGGGCTGAAGGAAGGCCAGGAATCAGCTCGCCTGGAACCCCATATGGAGCCGCCCTGGCGCCGTCAACTGGATGCCCTGATGTGCCTGAATCGGCTGCCTGAAGCAGAAGCGGTGGCAGCGAAGGTTCGAGCGCTGGGCATCGACGGTTCGAGAATTCACCAGCGCTTTCTCGAGTTAGCGTATCTCCAGGACGATCATCCGTCGATTGCCCATGAGATTCAGTGGTTTTCGGGCAAACCCGAAGAGTACCTCAGCTTCGGCCTGCAGGCGGCCTATCTGAACATGCATGGGCAACGACGTGAATCCAGTAAGGAATACCAGCGCGCTGCGGAGACCGCAAGGAGGCAGGGACTTCGATACGTCGCTGACGATTTCGAGGAAGCCGACGCGCGTGCCGATGCGCTGGCCGGTAATTGCCAAACTGTGCGCGGGCTCGGGCGTCCGGCTCTGGCGCTGGCAATGTGCGGTGAAACCGCCGAGGCGGAAAAGCTCGTCGCGGAAACTTCGAAGCTCTTTCCCAACGGAACAATTTGGAATGTCGTGCAGTTGCCCGAAATTGAGGCGATGATCGAACCGGCCAAAGGCATCGAACTGCTGGCATCCGCCTCGCCGTACGAGCGTGCTTATCCTGATGCGGTTTACGTGCGCGGGCTGGTTTATTTGCAATGAAGAGAGGCGCGGAAGCGGCGGCGGAATTCCTGAAGATCGCGGACCATGAAGGCGCCAGTTGGGGAGCCACCTGGGTTCACCCGTACTGGGGACAGTACTATGCGCTGTCTTATCTGGGCATGGCGCGGGGCTACGTGCTTGCGGGCGAGGGCACTCAAGCCAAGGATGCGTACGAGAAGTTCTTCGCGTTATGGAAAACTGCCGACCCCGATCTTCCTGTCCTCAGGCAGGCCAGGGCGGAGTATGCGGAGCTGCAGTGACAAGGGCAACGAGCCTGAACGGGCAAAAGAGCTCCCCGAATCCTCGATAGCAACTGGAAATGAGCCTCGCTGAACGCGTTATCGCTAACTCACTCACTGATAGTGGAGTGCGAGCCACCATTTGGCCGTATAGTCGGTTTTGCGTCAAGGTGGAACCTGGCAACTCACCCAGGTTCGATGCCGAGCCTGTCGTTGACCGCGATGCTTCAAACGCTGCCGGCAGCCAAGTCGAGCCGGTCGCGGCGCTTCGATACGAATAGATGAGAATGATCTTGGAATATTGTCGGACATCGAGGGGAGCATGGACCCAGCCGATGTCCGGAAAGTAGCTTTGGAAGAAGCTCCCGGGAATCGTCCATTGAGCGATGAAATCGTGTCGCGGGCCCGCAATTCTTTGTTCGGTTCATGGGAGATGAATTGGATGGCATACAACTAGGCTCATGACGTGGACCCACCGGGATCCGCCAGCAAACCGTTGGTGAACTTCATGTATCCGCAGGGCGAAACCTCAGAGGGACGGATCGATCCGGGTAACTTTAAATATGAAATCACGGTGAAAGAAATCAGCTAGTTATTGTGTGGTGCAAAGCGCGAAAGATCGATCTACGAGCGCGTGCTATTTCGATGAGCGGCGCTGGCTGTGGGGATGCAAAGAGGTCTCCCTTCCGAGTAAGGCTGGAATGAAGGCGTCGCGCTTAATGATTCGAGCTCCGAGCGGGTGGTCGCCTATCCGGACAGAACCGCATTTTTGAGGATAACTTCCGGGTGGCCGGTTAACCGCCCGGCCACGATGGAGTGCCAAGGTGAGAAGCCGACTTTGTGGGGACCAACCCGTGAATATCAGTGTTTCTGTGATGTGCGGAGCCAAGGTGTTGAACGAGAAATCTGTGTGCGTACGAACGCACAGGATGAGTTCAAACGCGACGCATAAACGACCTGGATTCGCGGGCGAAGAGCTGGGTATCGCTCAGTAGTAATGGCGCTCGTCGGCCCAGTTGAGGGGCGCGGAGGGGCGTCTGCCGCGAAGCAGGTAGATGTTGCCGTGCTCGAAAGGCATGGCGTAGGGCGTGTCGCGCACGCCGACGATGGTGACGGACTCGTATTTCTTCGAGACATCGTCCGGAGAGTCATCAATGACAGCGATAACAAGGTCGGGATCGCAGCCATGCATGCCCCAGAGCCAGTAGTTGTTGTGTGCGCTGAGGGCAGGTGGAAGGTGGAGCTGATCGCGGCGGTTGAAGAAGTCGATGGCGCCGGCCTCGCCGTAGTTGCCGCCGAAGATGCAGACGCGGCGCTGGTCTGCAGGTGAAAGGGAGTTAAAGGCGCGAGCGACGATTGCCACCTGTTGCTGCCAGCCGAAGCGGTCGGCGTAGAACTGCGGGAGCTCACCGCTGGCGGCGGTTTCGGTCTTGCTGCTCTTCAGGTGCAGCGCCGTGGTGTAACGGACCCAGGCGGCGGGGCGAAGTATGGGCGAGGACATCGGCAGGACGAGAAGGCCGGTGAGGATGAGCGCGCATTCAAAGATGGGGAAGGCGAAGACGCGGTTTGCGGCGACGAGGGGCTTTACAGGGACGCGGCGCTCCCAGGCGATGGCCCCGGCGGCGAAGAGCACTGGATAGATGGGGGCGAGATAGTAGTCCTTGGCGTGCAGGACGAACATGAGCATGTAGAAGATGAGGAAGGTCAAGCCGATCCAGCGGCCGTGGGGGATAGAGCGTGCGCGCAGAAGAGAGATGACGCCGGTGATCCAGAGCAGAGCGTTGGCGGGGTGCATCTGCAAGAGTTGGGCGAGGAAGAAGCCCATAGGGCCGAGGATGACGTTCTTGTTTCCGACCTTGCCGTTGTGGAAGAACTCGAGAGTGGGCCAGTGGTTGTGAATCTGCCAGAAACCGTAGGGCAGGGCGATGACGATGATTAATGCGATTCCGACTGCGGCCCAGCGAGTGAAGAGGATGCGGCGTTGCTGCGTTAGGAGCAGGCCGATGCCGGCGGCGATGAGAAAGAAGAGGATCGAGGGTTTGTTGAGCAGGCCGATGCCGGCGGAGAGGCTGAAGATGGTCCACCAGAATGGCTGCGGAGCGCCGTCGATGAGACGAATTAGCGCGAGCGCGCAGAGCATCCAGAAGACGGGCTCGAAGGAGTTCATGGAGAGAAAGCCGTCGAGGGCGATGTAGACAGGAACAACGAGGACGCCGAGCATCGCTAGCGCCTGTGCGGGGCGGAGGCCGCCGAGGGCCCAGGCGAGCAGGCCGGTGAGGAAAACGGTGGCGGCTCCGGCGAGTGCGGAGAGAATGCGGATGGCGAATAGAGAGTCGCCGAAGAGGAGCTCGCCGAGGCGTGCTTGCAGAGCGACGATGGGGCCGTGGTCGACGAAGCCCCATGCGAGATGACGGCCGCAGGCGATGTAGTAGAACTCGTCGCGGAAGTAGCTGTAGCCGATGTGTTGGGTCCAGAGTGTCAGGGTGAACTGCAGGAGGAGCTTGATGGCGGCGAAGAGGAGGGCGAGCCGAAGGGCCGCACGCAGGGAAGGGTTAGATTGGCGGACGACGGTTGAGCTCATGAGGGTCAAAGAAAATGTACCAAAGCTAGCACGGCGGTTCCCGCGCAAGGCCTTTTCCCCGATGACAGTGCGTGGAAGCTCAGAACCGCATATTCGAAACGCGCTTGCGTTGAGTTGTCCGGTTGTCGCCAATCCGTACATAACCCCGATTTTCGAGTTCTGCAGAGCCGTCGTAGCAACGCCCGATCGTTAAAATCTCGCGGAGATCCTTGGCGGCTCTATCGTGGAGAGGCGCAGGGCATAATCTCCGAGAATTACGTTAACCGTCCTGCAAGCCTAATCGGACTATCATGGTCCATGCGTTTCTCATGATCAACGATAATCCGCAGTTGCAGAATACGGTGCTGGTGGTTGGGTGTTCAGACTCGCCCGTGACGGGTGTGGTGTCGACAGTTCTGTCCTCGTGGAAGCTGGAGCGCGCGCGGGATAACGAGGAAGCGCTCGCGCTGGTGGAGAAGTCCGCTTTCGACCTTGTTATCGCCGACCAGGCCAGTTCAGGCCGGGAAGATATTGAACTGCTTCGAAAGGTACGGCTGGTCAGGCCACATACTCGTTTGATCATTGTCGCGGACAGGAGTACACCTGCGGACGGATTGCCGCGATCCGCGCGGGAGCTTTCAGTTATTTTACAAGGCCGCTTTCGACACAGGCTATGGAGGAGGTGCTGCAACTGGCGATGGAGAGTCCTGCCGGGGATGAGGCGATTGAAATGCTGTCCGGGACGGATGCGTGGATACGTCTTTCGGTGCGCTGCGACGTATCCGCGGCCAATCGCCTGCAGCAGTTCGTTCGCGCGTTTCTGAATTTGCCCGAAGTTGACGAGGATAAGGTGGCGATAGCGAGCAGAGAAATGATGCTCAACGCAATGGAGCATGGCGGGAAGTTTGATCCGGAACGGCGTATCGAGATTGCCTATCTCCGCGCGCGTCACGTGGTGCTCATCCGCATTAAAGATCCGGGCGAAGGATTCTCTTTAGCGGGAAACCTCGATACAGCTGCGAACAATCCGCAGGATGATCCTTTGCGTCATCAGAAGCACCGCGAGGCGCAAGGGATTCGCCCGGGCGGATATGGGATTTTGCTGGCCAAGAATCTGGTCGATGAGTTGTTTTATGGAGAAAAAGGGAATGACGTGCTGCTCATCAAATACATCAATTGATGAGCGTAGAGGGTCGGCTTCTCCACCATTTGATCTTTTCCACGTTTGATGCGAAAGATGGGGTTTTGAGGCTGCACGTAAATTTAAAGGGACGAATTTAAAGGGACGGACGAAATAACCACTGTAGCGTGTATTAGGGGTTACTCCGTCTGTCCCCCTGACCTGTCCCTCTGTCCCCCGACCTGTCCCTCTGTCCCCCTGACCTGTCCCTGTCCCCCTGACCTGTCCCCCTTTGACCCGGGTCACCTGACTCGGGGTGGTTCCGCAACTCTTCGATCACGAATCGCACAATCCGCTTGAACAAGGATCAAGCAGAAACCTCTAGCGCCTCGCCGGTGCACCATAATGCACACCCAAACGGCCAATATAAAACGACTTGAACGAGTGCTTGGCGCGGTGTAACAACACTCTCAAATATTCGCGGGTGATGCCGAACTCGGCGCAAACCTCATCTTTATTGCGTTCTTCCAGCAACACCGATTGAAGCAGGCGCCGGTCGCGTTCGGGCAATTGGTTAAGAATCTGGCGAACCACTCGCTCGGTGTCCTTGGCTTCCAGCAGACTCAACGCACTTGGTTCGCGGCCAGCAATGGTGGCCTCCACTTCGTGGTCGATCGTCGCCTCCTTTCTTCTTTTCGAACGATAATGCTCGAACAAGACATGGTTGCAAACCGAATTGACGAAGGGTCCCAATCGATCCGGCTGCCGCAGGCCTTTTTTGCCGCGCAACAGTGTCAGTACGCGTGTGAAGGTTTCCTGCCTGACATCTTCGATTGTTTCCTTGGAATTCAAGCGGGAGCGTAGCTTGAAACGGATCAGTTCGCTGAAGTAGCTCACGAAGTGTCCCTCTATATGCGCATCTCCCGCTCGAAGTTTCTCGACGTAAGACGCATCGAACGCGAAGAATTCCAAGCCCTGTTCCCCCACGGCGACAGTGACCGCGTTCAAGTGTAAACCGCCGCGTGGACCCGTTAAGCAGCTCTTCGATCTCCCGTTCATGGATGCCTTCCTTCTACTTATCCTGCGCGATCACATTCCAGGCTCTCGTCTGATGGGATCTACAGCGTCACTCGAAGTGACGTTAACCGCTTACGCGGTACCTTAGTTACATTTGGCGTGCCAAATTCGGCCCACTTCTAAAAAATTCTTCAAGTGATTGAAAACAGCGGGTTCGAGCGACAAACATCACATTCGCGACGCCTCGTCGCGTCCTCGGAACTAAGCGGGAAATGGTTAGTTTTTAATCCATATGGGGTTAATATTTAACCGCCTCAAGCACGGTTCGACCGGGAATGCGAGTTGAGGGGTGACAGGCTAAGTGGGGTTCTGCGACCGACGAAAGTTTCTTTGAAGTTTCGTGGTCAGACCGGACCTGGCACTTTGGAAAAACAGGGGGAAATGCGGTGACAGCATACCTATCTCCCCCTATTTTGCTGCAATACGTATCCTGTCGCCGTATTTGCTTTCGCCGTATTTGCTTCGCTAAGACGCGCGTACACTTACGGAAAGCAGCGACAGCATTACATGTGATTATTTGTTAAATTTCTGACGGTGCACATGGCACAGGCCTTCATCTCGTATTCGCGCAAGGACAAAAACCTCGTATCCAAGCTTTATGATGCTCTGTTGGCGCAGCAGCGCGAAGCCTGGATTGATTGGAAGGACATTCCGCTGACAGTGGAGTGGCAGCAAGAAATCTTCACGAACATCGACTCAGCCGACTATTTCATCTTCGTGATCAGCCCGGACTCGGCGGGTTCGCGCAATTGCCGCACAGAGATCGATCACGCTGTTGCCAACAACAAACGAATGATTCCGATTCTTTATCGCCCCGTGCTGGACGAAGCGATCCCAGAGGATCTCGGCAGATTTCAAAGGATTGACTTCGGAGATAACGATAACTTTCAAGAAAAGTTTGCGGCTTTGATCACGGCTCTTGATGTTGACTTTGCCAGGGTTCAGATGCACACGCGGCTGTTAACCCGCGCCAAGGAGTGGGCAAAAAAGGCGAAGGAAAGCAGCTTCCTTCTTCGAGGCAAAGACCTGACCGAAGCTGAGCATTGGGTTGCAATGAGCGCCGAGAAAGAACCCAAGCCGACAACTCTCCAATCGCAGTACATCCTGGCCAGCCGCCAGTCCGAAACCAAGCGACAGCGGATCATCATTGCAACCTTGACCGTTTCGTTTGTAATAGCGGTGGGATTGGCCATTTATGCAGTCATACAAAAGAATGTCGCCGAACGGAATGGTCGGGAGTCTAAGGCTCGGGAACTGACGGCGTTGGCGACCGCAAGTCTAGACGAAGATCGGCAACGAAGCATTCTTCTTGGCATGCATGCGGTAAACGCAACGCTTCAATTTGGCGAATCGCCTATACCAGCGGCGGAGGGGGCACTCCATGAAGCGTTCTCCTCAATCCAAGCATGGCTGACTCTGAAGGGCCATAAGGAGGACGTGAACAGCGTTGCCTGGAGTCCGGATGGAAAACGCCTGGCCACCGGGAGTTCGGACCGGACAATAAAGGTGTGGGACGCAGCAGGCGGGCAGGAATTGCTGAGCTTAAAGGGTCACAACGGCGGTGTGTACAGCGTAGCTTGGAGTCCGGACGGGACGCGTTTGGCCTCAGGAAGTTTGGATGGCACGGTGAAGATTTGGTACGCCACTGGGCAGGAGTTACTGACGCTGAAGGGGCATCAGAGTGGCGTAGACAGTGTTGCCTGGAGTCCAGATGGGAATCGGCTGGCCACGGGCAGTTTTGACAACACTGCGAAGGTGTGGAACGCGGCCAGTGGTGAGGAACGAGGGACCCTGCGGGGCCATGTTGCTGAGATCTACAAGCTTGCCTGGAGCCCGGACGGAAAACGTCTGGCAACGGCGAGTGTTGACCGAACTATAAAGGTTTGGAACGTGGCCGGCGGACAGGAGTTGTTGACCCTAAGGGGTCACAAGGACCGTGTGTACAGCGTAGCCTGGAGTCCGGACGGGAAGTGGCTGGCCACAGGGAGTTTGGATCACACCGCGAAGATATGGAATGCAGACGATGGGCAGGAATTGATAACCTTGGTGGGCCACACGAACAATGTATCCAGCGTTGCCTGGAGCCCAGACGGGAACTGGTTGGCCACGGGGAGTTATGACCAAACGGTGATGGTGTGGGAGGTGGATAACGGGGAGAAATTGCTGACTCTTAAGGGCCACACGGACAGCGTATCCAGCGTTGAGTGGAGCCCGGACGGGCACCGGTTGGCCACAGGAAGTTTGGACCGGACGGCGAAGGTGTGGGACGCGAGACGTATGCAGGAACTTATGGTCCTGAAGGTCATTCTGCTTATGTGAATTGTGTGGCCTGGAGTGCAGACGGGAAGTGGCTGGTCACGGCGAGCAATGACCATAAAGCACTGGTGTGGGACGCAGCCAGCGGACAGTTCTCACTAAGTCTGAAGGGTGATGAAGGCCTTGTGAAAAGCGTGGCGTGGAGTCCGGACGGAAGGCGTCTCGCCACTGGCAGTAATGACGAAACGGCTGCAGTATGGGACGCCGCGAGCGGCAATCAATTGCTGCCCCTCAGGGGCCACAAAGGCGGCGTTCTTAGCGTGGCTTGGAGCCCGGATGGCAAGCGTCTGGCAACGGGCAGTCAAGATCGGACTGCGAAGGTGTGGAATGCTGCAAACGGGGAGGAATTAATTACCCTGAAGGGCCATACGGACTTTGTCTCCAGCGTGGCCTGGAGTCCAGATGGAACGCGTCTGGCAACGGCCAGTTTCGATCAGACCGCGAAGGTGTGGGATGTTGCGAGCGGTAATCAATTGCTGACCTTCAGCGGTCAAAAAGACAGAGTCAATAGCGTGACTTGCGGCCAGCAATTGCTAACCCTTAGGGGACATCAAGGCCCCGTCTTGAGCGTGGTCTGGAGTTCGGACAGTAAACGCCTTGCTACCGCGAGTGGAGACGAAACGGTGCTGATCTATGCGATGGATCCACTTGAGTTGATCAAGTTGGCGCGCAGGCGTGTCGGTCGTGACTTCACTGCTGCCGAATGCGAACGTTACTTTCAATCATCGAAATGTCCACCACTTCCATGACGAGGCCGATTGTCAGTTGACGCATTATGCCGAGTCACTCATCGACAATAGATAGCAAACCACTTGCCTTTACGGCCCGGCTAAAGTCTTGCCCTGACACAAAACAAAAGTTTTCCCGCGGCCTGTGCAGCCCGTCGGAGGTGACAAGACTCAATCCTGTATCGTCTAAGTTGGGCATGGGCCTCCTTCGGATCTTTCCGCTGATCTGCTTTCTTCTTCTGGCGCCGGCGCTCGAGTCGCAAAACTCAAGTGCCGCCCCGGCCACCCCTGCGGCCCAGACCCCGGCGCCTGCCGTGCCCACGCTCTCGGTCGACGTAAATGTGGTCACGTTACCGGTGACCGTCCGCGACAAGCACGGCAAGATCGTAAACAATCTCACCAAAGACGATTTCACGTTGGAGGAGGATGGCAAGCCGCAGTCCATCCGCTATTTCAGCCAGGAGAACAACCTTCCGCTAACCGTGGGTCTGCTGGTCGATACCAGCATGAGCGAGCGCGACAATATTGATAGGGAGCGCAGCGCCAGCCGTAGCTTCCTCGATCAGATGATCAACCGTCCGGCGGACCGGGCCTTCGTGATCCACTTTGACCGCGAGATCGAACTGCTGCAGGATCTGACTTCGGACCACGCCAAGCTGGAGAAAGCAGTCGGCCTGATCGACGTCGAGTCGGCGGTTGAGAACACCCAAACCAGTGACCAGGGCAACGGATCGCCCAGGGCGCATCACGGCGGCGGCCGGCACCAAGCTCTACGACGCGATTTTCCTGGCCTGCGATGAAATAACCGCGAAACAGAAGGGCCGCAAGGCCATCGTCGTCTTGACGGATGGAGAGGATCGGGGCAGCCAGGAGACGATGAACAGTGCCATCGAGTCAGCCCAGAAGGCGGAGACCGTCGTCTACACCATCTATATAGGAGGGCACGAGGACCACGATAGCGGCTTCAACAACGGCCCATGGACGACCCCGATGGCTACCCCGGCGGCTACCCAGGGAGGCGTTATCCGGGCGGTGGCTACCCGGGCGGCGGTTATCCGGGTGGGGGCCGCTACCCCAGGGGCTCGGACGTGAACCGTCCCAACGGCAAGAAGATCCTCCAGCAAATCGCCCAGCAGACCGGGGGACGCTTCTTCGAGGCTAAAAAGAAGGACTCGGTAGACGACATCTATGCCCAAATCGCCGAGGAATTGCGCACCCAATTCATGTTGGGCTATACCCCGCCCAAGGACCAGACCGCCGGCTTTCACTCCATTCATCTGACCACCAAGACTAAGGACCTGACGGTACAGACGCGCGAAGGCTACTACTCGGGGGAGAGCACATCGGGGAAGGACAAGCCTTAGCCGCCGGCCTCCTCTTGCTACTATCGTTCCATGACGGAGATCGGCATCGCGGTCGACCCCTCTCCCGCACCACGGCCCAAGCCCGTGGTGCTTCCCGGACGCGTGGTCACGCTTCGCCCCTTCCACAAGGCTAGCCAGGCAAAGGCACTGTACGATGGCACCCACGGGCCGGAGAAAGACAATCTATGGCGCTACATGAACGAGGGTCCGTATGCCAGTCTCGCCGATTACGAAGCGGCCTTTAGCCAGAAGCAGAAATCCGTCGACCCGGTTTTTCTGGCCATTATCGATAATGCCACCGGCCTCCCGGTCGGCCAGGCTTCCTACCTGCGCATCGAGCCGGCCCACCGCTCGATCGAAGTCGGTCATATTATCTTCACCCCGGCCTTGCAGCGGAGCCCCGGCGCCACCGAGGCCATGTATCTCATGGCGCGCCACGTTTTCAATGACTTGGGTTACCGCCGTTACGAGTGGAAGTGCAATGCGTTGAACCAGCCATCCCGGCGCGCTGCGCTGCGCCTCGGCTTTACCTTCGAGGGCATCTTTCGCCAGCACATGATTGTCAAGGGCCGCAATCGCGATACCGCCTGGTTTTCCATGCTGGATTCGGAATGGCCCCAGCTCCAGTCGAACTTCGAGCAATGGCTCGCGCCCTCGAACTTCGACGCGGCCGGCCGGCAAAGGCTCTCACTTTCCCGCCTGAATGGGCATTGAGGTGGGCCGCCTACAAACAGTCATCATCTGCGACGTTTCGGTGATTGCGAGCCCTACCTTTGGTCCATAAAGTTGCTGCATCGGAGGGTACCAACGATGAACAGCTCGGGCACAGTGATCGGGAAAGGCATTTGCATTCGCGGCGAAGTTACGGGACAGGAGGACTTTTTCCTCGACGGCGTATTGGAAGGCAACATCACCTTGACGGGCAAGCGGCTCACCATTGGGGCCAACGGTATAATCCACGCAGACATCGTCGCCGGCGATCTGGTCGTCTTCGGCCGGGTTGAGGGCAGTGTCAAGGCGACTGGGCGCGCCGAACTGAAGCACTCCGCAGTGTTCGTCGGAGACATCTCCGCCGCGCGGCTGTCGATTGAAGACAACGCAACCCTGCAGGGTTATGTCGATCTCACCGATGCGGCGACCCCGGCGAAAAAAGAGCCGGTTGCCGTAAAGGCAGCGCCGGTGCCTGAAGAAGTCTCAGAAGAAGCTTCAGAGTATGTAGAGCAGTACAGCGAAGCAGTCTAAATCGCTGGGTCCCCCGGGACCAAACGTCGAGTTCTCTGTTGCCACGGCAAGGCGGGCGCTTAAGCGCGCGCAGCGAGCATCTAGGCCTCGCCCGGCATTGCGTAGCGTCTCGCAGGCCGCTCCCCCGGACCAGCTGGGCTGGCTCGCAATGTATCGGCTTTAGACCTGGGCTTTCGGTGCCTAACGCCCCAGCCGGTCAAGATCCATATTGAGCAGGAGCACATTCACCCGCTCCTCTCCCAGAAAGCCAAACTGGCGGCCCTGCACGTGGCGTTGCACCAGATCGCGCACCGTTGCCACCGGCAGATGCCGGGCGTCTGCCACCCGGGCCACCTGGAACATCGCGGCGGCGGGAGAGATGTCAGGATCAAGACCCGAGCCGGAGGCCGTCACCAGGTCGATCGGCACCGGCTGGCTCTTGTTCTCCGCCGCATAGTGCGCCACATCGCCGTCGATGCGGCTGATCAGTTTCTGGTTCGAGGCAGCATAGTTCGAGGGGCTGGAAGAGGTGGCGTCATAGCCGTTGCCGGCGGCCGACGGGCGTCCATGAAAATACAGATCCCCGCTGAAGTTCTGCCCGATCAGCCGCGACCCGGCCACCTGGCCGTCGCGGAAGATCAACTCTCCATCCGCGTGGTGGCGAAGCGTAAGTTGCCCCATCCCGGTGACCGCCAGCGGATACAGGATCCCCAGCAACACCGTGGTGAGCAGCGTAAAGCGGATTGCGATCTTCAATTCACTGCGCAGCATAGACAACTCCGATCAGGACAAACCCAGCCCGGTTAAGCAAATATCGATCAGTTTGATCCCGATAAAGGGGACGATCACCCCGCCCACGCCATAGATCAGCAGGTTGTTCCGCAGCAGCACCTGTGCCGGTCTGGGCTGATAGTTCACCCCCCGCAGAGCCAGCGGGATCAACGCCACGATGATCAACGCATTGAAGATCACAGCCGACAGGATCGCCGAGTGGGGTGTGCTCAGGCGCATGACATTCAGCTGCCCGAGCACGGGGAAGACCCCGGCAAACATGGCCGGGATGATGGCGAAATACTTGGCCACGTCATTGGCGATGGAGAAGGTGGTGAGCGCGCCCCGCGTCATCAGCAGTTGCTTGCCGATCTGCACGATCTCGATCAGCTTGGTGGGGTTTGAATCCAGGTCGACCATGTTGCCGGCTTCCTTGGCCGCCTGGGTGCCGGAGTTCATGGCCACCCCCACATCGGCCTGGGCCAGGGCCGGGGCGTCGTTGGTGCCGTCCCCGGTCATCGCGACTAGCTTGCCCTTGGCCTGCTCCCGGCGGATCAGGTCCATCTTGTCCTTCGGTTTGGCCTCGGCCAGAAAATCGTCGACCCCCGCCTCCCGGGCGATCACCGCCGCGGTCAGCGGATTGTCCCCCGTGATCATGATGCTGCGGATACCCATCGCGCGCAGCTTGGCCAGCCTCTCCTTCAGGCCGCCTTTGACAATGTCTTTCAGGTAGATCACGCCCAGTGCAGTGGAATTCTCCGCCACCACCAGGGGGGTTCCGCCCATGCCCGCGATCTCTTCCACGCTCTCGCGTACCTTCGGCGGCAGGTTCGACCCCTGTTCCACCAGAAAGCGCGAGATGGCATCGACCGAGCCCTTGCGGATTACATGGGCGCCGACGTTGACTCCGGACATCCGGGTCTGCGCGCTGAAGGGGATGAACTCCGCATGCAGAGCGCTGAGGTCGCGGCCGCGCAGACCGTATTTTTCCTTGGCCAGCACCACGATCGAGCGGCCTTCGGGGGTCTCGTCGGAGAAGGAGGAAAGCTGGGCCGCGTCCGCCAGCCGCTCCGGGCTGATATTCGGCGCGGGAATGAACTCCGTTGCCTGCCGGTTGCCCAGGGTGATGGTGCCGGTCTTATCCAGCAGCAGGGTATCCACGTCGCCCGCCGCTTCCACGGCGCGGCCAGACATGGCCAGCACGTTGTATTGCACCAGCCGGTCCATGCCCGCGATCCCAATGGCCGAAAGCAACCCGCCGATGGTGGTGGGAATCAGGCAGACCAGCAGCGAAACCAGCACGAAGATGGTCTGCGGCGCCTGCGAATACACCGCGATCGGCTGCAGCGTGGCGACCGCCAGCAAAAAGATGATGGTGAGCCCGGAGAGCAGGATGCTGAGGGCAATCTCGTTGGGCGTCTTCTGCCGTTGGGCCCCTTCCACCAGGGCAATCATGCGGTCCAGAAATGTCTCGCCGGGATTGGACGTGATCTTGACCAGGATCCAGTCGGAGAGCACCTTGGTTCCCCCGGTTACCGCGGACCGGTCTCCGCCCGCCTCCCGGATCACCGGCGCGGATTCCCCGGTAATGGCGGATTCGTCCACCGAAGCCACGCCGTCGATCACTTCTCCGTCGCCTGCGATATAAGCTCCGGCCTCGACATAGATAAGGTCCCCGGAGCGCAATGCGGCACTGGATACCTCTTCTTTGGCTCCGTCCTTGTCCGCGGTCTTCAAGCGCACGGCGGTGGTCTCGCCTTTGGCCTTGCGCAGCGTGTCCGCCTGGGCCTTGCCGCGCCCTTCCGCCATGGCTTCCGCGAAGTTGGCGAACAGCACCGTGAACCACAGCCACAACGTGATCTGCAGGTTGAAAGCAAAGCTGCCGCTGTGGCCAAGGACTCCCTGGATGAGCAGGATGGTCGTCAGCACGCTGCCGATCTCCACCACCAGCATGACGGGATTCTTCACCATCAGGCGTGGGTCCAGCTTGCGAAACGAGCCGAGCGCCGCCTGGCGTAGGATCGCGGGGTTCCAGAGACTCTGTTTTTCTGCCATATCACATCTCCCCTAGAAGGTCTTTCCCGCGTGCAGCAACAGGTGTTCGAGGATCGGCCCCAGGCTGAGCGCAGGAAAAAACGTCAACGCGCCGACGATCACAATCACCCCCACCAGCAGCACCGTGAACAGCCCTGTGTTGACGGGAAATGTTCCCGATGAAGGGGGAACGCTCTTCTTTTGCGCCAGGTTGCCGGCCAGCGCCAGCATGGGAACCATCATGAGAAAGCGCCCGGACAGCATATTGAACGCCAGCGTCAGGTTGTACCAGTTGGTGTTGGTATTCAGACCGCCGAAGGCTGAGCCGTTATTGCCGGCCGTGGATACGTAGGCATACAGGATCTCGGAAAAGCCATGCGGCCCGTTGTTGTTCAGGCTGGCGAGAGCATTCGGATAGAGCACCGAAAAAGCTGCCAGCACCAGGATCAGCAGGGGAAAGATAAGCACATAGAGCATCGCCAGCTTCACGTCGTAGCTTTCGATCTTCTTGCCCAGGTATTCCGGTGTGCGGCCCACCATCAAGCCCGCGATAAACACCGACAGGACGACAAAGATCAACATCCCGTAGAGTCCCGAGCCCACCCCGCCGAAGACCACCTCGCCCAGCATGATGTTGACCAGCGGCACCATTCCACCCAAAGGCATGAAGGAGTCATGGGCGGAGTTGACTGCGCCGCAACTGGTGTCGGTGGTGATGGTGGCGAAGAGCGCGGACTGCGAGATGCCGAACCGTACTTCCTTGCCTTCCATATTGCCGCCGGAGTTCACCAGCGTGGTCTTCTGGTCCACGTCATGCAGCAGCGGATGAGGCTGCGACTCTGCCCAATAACAAACCAGGAAGCCGGCCAAAAACAAAATGGCCATCGCCGCGAAGACCGCCCAACCGTGTCCTGGAGAACCGGTCATCTTGCCCAGCGTGATGGTGAGCGCGGCGGGGATCAGGAAGATCAGCTCGATCTCGATGAAGTTGCTGAAGGGCGTAGGGTTTTCAAAGGGGTGGGCGCTATTGGCGTTGAAAAAGCCACCGCCGTTGGTGCCTAACTCCTTGATCACCTCCTGCGAGGCTACTGGCCCCTGGGCGATGACCTGCCCAGCCCTTCTGCAAGGTGGCGACGTTGGTATAAGGCTTGAGGTTCTGGATCACACCCTGGCCGATCAGCACCGGGGCGATTACCAGGCAGATGGGCAGCAGGATCCACAGGATGGTGCGCGTCGTATCCACCCAAAAATTGCCGATGGTGGGCGACTGTTTGCGGGCGATGCCGCGAACCAGGGCCACCGCGACGGCGATGCCGATGGCTGCGCTGAGAAAATTGTGATAGGCCAGGCCTGCCATCTGCGTGAAGTAGCTCATGGTGGTTTCCGGCGTATAGGCCTGCCAGTTGGTATTGGTAGTGAACGAGGACGCGGTGCTGAAGGCCAGCGCCGGCGCCACGCCGGCCAGGTGCTGCGGATTCCACGGCAGAAAAGCCTGGGCTCGTTCGATGAGGTACGTCAGCAGCAGGGAAACGAAGCTGAAGATGAGCATGGCGATGGAGTATTGCTGCCAACTCATCTCCTGCTCTGCCTGTATGCCGCAGGCACGATAGATAAGCCGCTCGATAGGCCGCAGCAGGGGATCCAGAAACGTCTTTTGCCCTTCGAGCACCCGGGCGATATACAGGCCCAGGGGCCGCATCAGCAGCAGCAGCACGGCAAAGAAGACGACAAACTGCAGCCAGCCATGTGCAGTCATTCTAGAAATTCTCCGGGAACAGCAGCGTGATCACCAGGTAGATCAGTGTGGCAGCCGTAAGGATCAGCACCACGAGGGTGGTATGTGTCATGGCCGTATTTACCTCAACTTGTCGCAGCCGCGAACGTAGAGCAGCGCGACCCCGAAGAAGACCACTGCGAACACAATCATCAGTAAATCCTGCATTGTGTGCTCCATAGTCTTCTTAGTGGAACGCCCCTCGACTAAGGGTGGTGTAAGCGAGAGATAAGGAATTAATAAAGACGGGTGAGGGCAGTGGAGCGACCTGCGGTTCCTGGACGAGCACGACCGGGAACCCTGTTGTTCATTAGCAGCGAAGCCGAGGGATCTGCAGTTCACCCGGCACCTACTCCGGCACGCCCTCAGGCAAAAACCGATACCCCACCCAAGGCTCGGTCTGGATATACTGCCGCGGACCTTCGGCCTCTAATTTGCGGCGCAGTTGCCCAATAAACACCCGCAGATACTCCGGCTGATGCGCCGACTGGCCCCCCCACACCGCCGTCAGCAGGGCGCGATGGGTCAGGGCTTTGCCCGCGTTGCGTGCCATGAAGAGCAGCAGATCGAACTCGGTTGGCGTCAGGTGCAGGCTTTTGCCGCCTACCGTCGCGGTATGTGCGGATGCATCCACCACAAAATCCCCAATCTCCAGGGGCGCATCGACGGTCCGCTCCGGGGCGCGCCGCAGGTGTGCCCGCACCCTGGCCAGCAGCTCCTGAATACTGAAAGGCTTGGTTACGTAGTCGTCGGCGCCGGCATCCAGCGCCTCCACCTTGGAACGTTCCTGGTCACGTACTGACAGCACGATGATGGGGGTCGCGGTCTTGCTGCGCACGCGGCGGCACAGATCCACTCCACTCATGCCCGGCATCATCAGATCGGTGACAATCAGATCCGGACTCCACTCCTCAAACAGACGAAGGGCTTCTTCAGGATCGTTGGCAGCGCGCACGTCGTATCCCTGGGCGGAAAGCGCAGTGCGCAGCACGCGTGTGATCTGCGCCTCATCGTCCACCACCAGAACTCGTTCTGCCATCTGCCTCCTTTGCCGGCCCATTACGATATCATCGCCAACTATGCGTCTCTCGCGGGCTCGGGCGCCCGTCTTTCGTTATCTGGCCATGACCGCCGCCGCCCTCCTGGTGGTGCTGGTCTATCGCAGAATACTCCACGTCAACCAGACCACCGTCGCCCTTACCTTCCTGGTGATGGTGCAGTTGGCAGCCTTCCGCTGGGGACTCGTCTACTCCGTCTGCCTCTCCCTCGGCTGCACCCTGCTCTATAACTACTTCTTCCTTCCCCCCATTGGCAGCTTCACCATCGCCGACCCGCAAAACTGGATTGCGCTGCTGTCGTTTCTGGGCTCGGCCATTCTTATCAGCAGGATCTCAGAGAGCGAACGGCGGCAGGCCACACTGAGCGAGGCGCGCCGCGGCGAGATGGAGCGCCTCTACGAATTCAGTCATCAGCTCCTGATGGAAGAGAACCTGCACGATGTGGCGAGTCACGCGCCGCGAGTCGTGGCCTCCATCTTCGCCTTCGATGCGGTCATGGTTTATCTCACGGAAAACGACTCCGCCTACTCTTCCGATCCGCGTCGCTCCCTGGTCTCGCTCGATGAGCTGCGTGCTGCCGCGCGGCTGCCCGACGGCCCCAGACCACGTCGCGATGGAGTGTGCATCGTTCCCCTGGTCCTGGGCATGCGCGCCAGCGGATCGATTGCCATGACCGAGGCGGGCTACTCCGCCGGGCTGTATGACGCGATCGGCGGCCTGCTCGCCATTGCGCTGGAACGGGCCACCGCTCTCGACCGCTTCAGCCGGGTGGAGGCGGCGCGTGAGGGGGAGCGCTTGCGCAGCGCCTTGCTCGATTCGGTGACCCACGAACTGCGTACTCCGCTTACCGCCATACGCGCCGCCGCCACCAGCCTGTTGTCGCAGCGCTCGCTCGAAGAGAGCCAGCGGCGCGAGATGTACGCCATCCTCGATGAGGAGAGCGCCCGCCTCGATCGCCTGATCGGTCAGGCAGTGGAAATGGCCCAGCTCGATACCGACGGCATTGAAGTGCGGCCGAAACTGCAGCCTCTGCAGGAAGTGATTGACATGGCGCTGGAGGATTGCCACGCCCTGCTGCGCGGCCGCCCGGTAACCGTAGAAATGCCCCCCGACATGCCCCCGGTCTCGCTGGATAGGGAATTGATTCGCCGCGTGCTGCGTCATCTGCTGGAAAATGCCGCGCGTTACTCGCCCGCCGGGTCGCCGGTGCGCATCGGCGCAGCGCTCGAAGCAGAACGCCTGCTGGTAAGCATCACCGACCAGGGGCAGGGAATCGACGACGCCGAGCAGGCTTACATCTTCGACAAGTTCTACCGGGGCAGCCGGCAGCGCCTCTTGCATGGCACCGGGATGGGCCTGGCCATTGCCAAAGCACTTCTCCGCGCCCATGGCGGTGGAATTGATGTGGCCAGCCATCGCGACCAGGGAGCAACCTTTACCTTTTGGGTGCCGATCAAGCCGGAAAAACGAGACTTATCGTTGTAATTAGGGTTACATCGTGGCAGCGGGCAAGGCGCTGCCATCACCCCTCGCCGGGTTCGTCGAGGATATCAACAGAAACCACCTCGAAATACCGGAACCGTCAAACTTTCCTGGCTGGCCGTAATCTCGGGACCAGGGATTGACGTCTGTAAATCGCGGGTACACGTGTCGGCGAAAATCGTCGAAGGCATTGTTTAGAGGATGACATCTTCGGCAAGTAACTTGCACAGCGACGTTCCCGCGGGAGACACTTCTCATGAATATCGATATGCCCGCGTAACGTTTTTAGTTGGATGCGTCTAACCGGTAACGGCGCTACCCTGCAACGCGCCGTTCGTGACCATGATTTGCGAGTTCCGTTGTGGAGCTCCGACCCCGAGGAGAAGGCCCTGTGCGAAAATTCTGCAAAATTCTCTCTGCCCCATTCTTGCTAATGCTTGCTGTGAGTGCCCTATCTCAGGGATCCCAGGCTCAGGCTGTCCAGGACCGCATTGCCGAGCCGATCGACTCCGTCAGCATGTCGCCGCTGGTTGGAACCATGCATCCGCTGGCGAAAGCCGAATTTGACACCGGGCTGGCCGACAATTCCAAGGTCTTGCAAGGCATGTCCATCAACTTCAAGCGCACCGACGCGCAGGAAGCGGCCCTCAAGGCGCTGCTCCAGGCACAGCAGGATCCGGCTTCACCCAGCTATCACAAGTGGCTGACGCAGGCACAGTTTGGCCAGCAGTTTGGCATGAGCCAGGCGGATCTGGACAAAGTCTCTGCATGGTTGCAGCAAGAGGGATTTACCATCACGTTTACCTCTCAGAGCAAAAACGCGATCCACTTTACCGGCAGCATAGCATCGGTTGAGAAAGCCTTCCAGACGCAGATTCACAATTACAGCGTGGATGGCGAGCAGCACTATGCCAACGCCACACAGATCTCCATCCCCAGCGCCCTCGCGGGTCTCGTGAGCTATGTTCGCGGGCTGGATGACTTCAAACCGAAACCGAGGATCCAGTTAGCCAAAAGCAGGCAGGCCGCCAGCAATCCGCATTTTACTTCGGGAGCGACCGGAGCCCACTATCTCGCCCCGCCGGATTTTGCCACCATTTATGACCTGGGCCCGCTCTACTCCGCGGGAGATACCGGCAAAGGCGTGACCATTGCCGATCATGGGGCAGACCGATATCGTGCCTGCCGACATCACCGACTTTCGCTCCGCTTCGGGGCTTTCCGTCAACAATCCAACGGTGTTCACCGTGCCAGGCACCACGCCTGAGTCCGTCGAGACCGGCGCTGGCAACAACGACTTAGCGGAGACCGACCTTGACCTTGAGTGGTCAGGCGGCGTGGCCACTGGCGCGTCCATCGTACTGGTCAACTCGGATTCTGTGTTCGATTCACTGCAGTATGTGATCGAGGAACCGATCAATGGCATCACCATCCCGATCATCAGCCAAAGCTACGGCAACTGCGAGGTGAACTATTCCTCCGCCAACATCACTACGATCGAATCATGGCTGGAACAGGCGAACGGTCAGGGACAAACGGTCTTATTGGCAGCCGGAGACACTGGTGCTGCGGACTGCGACGCGAGCAGCTCTACCGAAACCATCACTTCAGCAACCCAGGGACTGGCAGTCGATTATCCCGGCAGCAGTGCTTATGTGACCGATGTGGGTGGCAGCGAATTCATGGGTGATGGCACCGCGGCCGCTCCGCAGACTGGCGCCGGCACCTACTGGAGTGCAAATGGCTCGAACGATCTGGTCAGTTCGGCTAAGTCTTATATTCCTGAGATGGCGTGGAATGACACCACTTTTTCCGTCGACAATGGTGGTGGCCTTTCCGGAACCGGCGGTGGCGCGAGTGCTTTGTTCCCCAAGCCCACCTGGCAGGCAGGGGTCCCGGGCATCCCGGCCGATGGCCATCGCGACGTGCCGGATATCGCGCTGGCTGCTTCTCCCGACCACGACGGACTGCTTTACTGCACCCAGGTGCAACCTCAGAACAGCGCGACCTACGTCTCCAGTTGCCAGGCGACCAGCTTTCGCACGTTGAATGTGCCGTCAACCCAGGACGAGAATCTGACGCCGGTTGCCGGGGGAACCTCTTTCGCGGCGCCTAGTTTTGCCGGTATTCTGGCGATCATTGAACAGAAGCTGGCCGCCGGTGGAGGACTGGGAAACATCGATCCAGCCCTTTACAAGCTGGCCTCGAACTCCACCACCTATGCTTCTGCCTTTCACGACATCACCACCGGGAACAACCAGGTGCCCTGCACCACCGGTTCCCCCAATTGCCCAAGCGGCAACAATCCGGTGATCGGTTACGTCGCCGGTACCGGCTATGACCAGACAACTGGATTAGGATCGGTCGACGCGAACAACCTGGCGACGGCCGCCGCTGCCCTGGTAGCCGCGACCGGTACCAAGACGACACTGGCGGTCACCCCTGGCACTTCGCTCGCGATCGGTGAGTCAGCTACCTTTACCGCGACGGTTACACCCAACACCTTGTCGACAGCGCCCACCGGCACCGTCACCTTTATCGTGGATGGCCTGGCAAAAACCGCGCCCACCCTCTCCACCGCGTCCCCTTTCACCGCCACCTTCACAACTAATTTCGCTGCCTCAGGCACTCACACTGTCTACGTTACTTACTCCGGAGATTCCACCTATACGCAGTCGACCAGCACCATCGTGTCGGTGACGTGTCGTATCGCAGGGAACGCAGCCGACCACAACCGCGGTTGTGGCCAGTCCCACCACCTTCGCCCTGGGCGGTAGCCTCACGCTGACGGCAACCGTAACTGGGACAACCGCGGGCACGCTCACTGGGCCGGTTACCTTCACCACCGGCGGGACGACGATCGGTACGGTCAAGCAGGTAACGCTGGCCACCGGTGATACGGCAACGGCGGTCCTGAGTGTTTCCGCCGCCACTGCGTCGCTCGGTTTCGTCGCCGGTACGGATACCATCACGGCTGCGTATGGAGGAGACAGCTACAACGCAACCTCCACCGGGACCACAACCGTGACCGTCACCAATCCCGGCATTACCGTTTCGGCAACGAATATAACCATCTCGTCGCCGTCGCCGGGTAACAGCGGTACCTCGACCGTCACGCTCACCTCCACCGGCGGGTACGCCGGCACGGCGAATCTAACCGCCTCGGCTGCCTCGCTCAACGCGGACTACGGGTTCGGCAGCACCGGATCGCAGACGGCAAGTATTGCGTTGTCCGCGGGTGGCACAGGAACCACGACCATCACCATCACCACCATCGCCGCCACCGGGAATTTGCAGAAGCGTGTGGTTGCCGACCTCCGCAAGAATGGCGGCCGGATTGCCGCCGCCGGAGGAACCGCTGCAGGCTGCCTGCTGCTGCTGCTCATACCGGGCATCCGCAGGAAGAGATGGCCGGCTGCGCTGATCATGCTGGTGTTCCTGAGTGTCGGTGCGGGGCTTGGTTGCGGCGGTGGAACCGGCGGCGGCTCTCCGGGTGGCACCTACACCGTTACCGTCACCGCGACTGACAGCAGCAATTCCGCCATCACCGGTACTGGAACCTTCACTGTGACCATTCAGTAGGTCCCCTGCCATGCAGGGCTGCCTCTCCAACGAGGCAGCCCTTTTGTTTTGCATTGAAGGGCAGAGTCTGCGTAGACCACCTCGTAAATCAGGTGTGGCCAGGTCTCGCGTTTGAGACGGGGTCCCAAAGGACCATCCCAGTTCTCACGCGGCCTCTGAGGGGCTTCCGCGCATACCATGCGCAAACCAGCAGGAACGCCGCCCCGCTCGCATAGGCGAGAGTGAACGCAGGCGCGACCCACCATCCGATCATGCTTTCAACCCCGTTGGGAGAGAGCCGATAGGCATGGATCACGCCCACCGCGGAAAAGCCCGCCGCCGCTGCCAGCCAGGCTGACGCCGGCGCGAAGCGGCGCTGTACGATCAGCGCCAGCGTCGCGGACCATAGCATCGAGGTCAGAAGCGATCCCTGTCCCAGCGCAATCAATCCCCCCATAGCCAGGTCGCCGCCCATGCGTGGCGCAATCTCCATCAGGCTGCTTCCTGCTTTGCGCGCAACGGTATCTGCCAGGCTGGTCGCCCACTGCGCCAGGGCCGGAATAAGCCCAATCACCACGGCGATGGCCTGGTTCGCAGGCACCTCGGTGACGGCTTGCCCGACCGTGATCAGGCCAAACCAGATAATCACCGGAGCGGCCACCTCCAGCGGCACAAACCGCAGCACCAACGGCAAAATCCCCGTAGTGCAAAGCACCAGGGTCACGACCCCGTTCAGCACCGAATACCCCGAGCGTGCGCCGTTGGCCTTGTGTGCCGCGTGCCCCAGGTAAAGCGTCGTGGGAAAGGGACTGCCCAGGCAGGCAGCGGCCATCGTGCTCAGCCCATTCATCAGCAGCGACGGGGTCGTCGCATAATCATCGCCGGCCACTTTAGCGCTTTCCAGAATCATCAGCGATGCCAGCGTATCCAGCGCGGCGAGCGGAACAATAATCGCCAGATAAGGCCAAAACCCCCGTTGGCTGAAGAGGGCAAAGATGTTGACCGCATGGGGCAAATAGAGTTGCAGCGCCGGCGCCACCGGCCGGGGAACGGTATAGATATGCAGCCAGCGCAGCACCGCCACCAACACGGCGCCCAGCCCGATTGCCAGCATTCCTGCCGGCAGGCGATAGGGCAGTTTTAGATGTGAGCCATACAGCGTAAACAGGACGAGCATCGGCAGCAGCGCAATGGCCGCCTGCTCAAACACGCCGAAGATGAAGCCCAGGCAGAGATAGGCCAGGGCTAGCCCCGCCAGCGGCGACAGCAGTGCGGCGCGCGGTGCATTGCTCCGCAGCCAATCGGTGCAGAAGGCCCCCGCGGTCTGCACCACTCCGCTGCACAGGCTGGCAAAGATTCCCGCATGCCAGGCCAGGTTTGCATCGTGCGTCCGGGTGTAGACCGGGCCCATGATCAGGAACACGTAGGCGAAGATGGTGGGCGCATTGACGCCGAAGGGAATGGCGGTGACATCGCTGCGCCCTTCTTTGCTTGCCAGGCGACGTGCCTGCCATGCGTAGAAGAGGTTTCCTGCCAGGATGGAAATCGCTGCGCCGGGCAGGATGTGGCTGGCGACAAAGCTCAGGGGAAAGCCGCAAATGGGCGCCAGGCCCACGATCAGCAGCAGGTCAGGAAAGCCGCTGAAGAAGAGTCCGAAGAAGCCGTCGACGTCTCCGGGGGTGAACCACTTCTCCTCCATCAGGCCGTCCCATAGGAGAAGCCAATCTCGCGCAGCCACTTACGATAGGCAATCGCCATGCGATCCGATCGAAGGTGCAGCTCTGACTGCAGGTCGAGGGGCAGCAGCTCCGGCCGCTGCGATTCGACCACAACCTTATCCTGGGCAGTGACCTCATCCTGGAAGTGGATGATCGTTTGTGCGGGAACGTCGTGCCCATAGTCCATCGCGATGAGAACGCGCGATTCGCAGGTATCCGCGTCTATTGGCGCGACCTGTATCAGCAGGCTGTAACGCTGATTGCCGTGTACTTTTTTGAGGCCGGCTGTGAGCGGACCGCAAGCCCAATAGTGATACGTGACCAGGGCGCCTTTGCCCGTGCCGTCCGGATCGGGCTGCCAGATGCGAATCTCGCGTGCCTCTGGCCCTTGCGGGCCCATACCCACCTCATAATCTTCGATCTCGCCGTGGTGCGGATCGCCCGAGCAGCCCGGCATGGACGAAGCCAAGGTGAGCGACATCGAGGAAGTTCTCGACCACGCGTGGCCCCTTGGCGTGAAAGAAATACGGGCCGGCCAGCATCAAGCGAAATGCCGGGTCCTCGCCGAAGGCAAACTGGGGAAGGTCGCCGAGTGGCTCCCCAACACAAGCCCAGACGATGCCGTAGCGCTCCTGTACCCGGTATGTCTGTGCGCGCGCCTTGGCCGGAGGAGGTTGTCCTGGACTTGAAGGCATATGCACGCATTGTCCGCTGCTGTTGTATTCCCAGGCATGATAGGGGCACACCAAGCGTTCGCCGCAAACCTTGCCGAGGGAAAGCTGAGCGCCGCGGTGAACGCACAGATCGAGCCAGCACTGGACGCCTTCTGCCGACCGCCACAGTACGATATTGCGGCCCAGCAGCCTGCGGGCCACTAGCTGTCCAGGCTCCACCTCTCGCGACCATGCAACCGCAAACCATTCGCCCAAAAGCCTCGGATCATCCAGGCCTTCTCCGTCGGTAGGCATCTTTCTATGTCACCTCTCGCGCTTCATTCTACGGCCAGAGAACAGCAGGTCCCTCCGCTACGCGCTGCGCGCTCCGGTCGGGATGACAATTTATTTGTAGCACCGGCATGCCGAAGCGAAGCGTAGGGATCTGCGGTTTCACTCGACCAGCAACCTAATCCCACTCTCTACCCCGCAAGAAAAAGCCGGGTGCCCCATTCAAGCCTGGTTTTGGCTTGAGTGGGCTAACATCCCGCCTAACCTCCAGTCGCTTAGGCAGCGAGGACAACAGACCGAAATCCACGGATGGTATCCTCACCACACCCACCCTGTAGGAGCGGAATGTCCCTCGTCGAGCCCGTGTCTGCTGCCCACGCGTCTCTGCTCAAGAACGAAGCGTTGGGCCGTGCTGCGCTGCGCAAAGCCAGTTGGCGGTTGATCCCGTTGATTGCTCTAGGCTACGGCATCGCCTACATGGACCGTGTGAACATTAGCTTTGCTGCTCTGCAGATGAACCGCGATCTGCATTTCAGCGCCTCGGTCTACGGCTTTGGCGCCGGCCTCTTTTTCGTAAGCTATGCTGCCTGCGAGGTTCCCTCCAACCTGTTGCTGTATCGTGTGGGAGCGCGGCGTTGGTTTGCCCGCATCATGTTCACCTGGGGCCTGCTGGCGATTGGCATGATGTTCGTCCGCACCCCGCTGCAGTTCTATGTCATGCGTTTTTTGTTAGGCATGGCGGAAGCGGGCTTCTTCCCCGGCGTCGTTTTCTATCTCGCCTTATGGTTCCCTGCGCACATGCGTGCTCGTGCCATCAGCCGCTTCTACATCTCGTTGCCCATAAGCTCGGTATTGATGGGCTTGATCGCGGGCTCCCTTCTGCAGCTCCAGGGAAAGGCCGGACTGGCCGGCTGGCAATGGTTATTTCTCATTGAAGGCCTGCCCGCCATTGTGCTGAGCCTTGTCTTTCTGCTCTATCTGCCCATCGGCCCGGCGAAAGCAAAGTGGCTCACCGACGATGAACGCCAGTGGATTCTGCACCACGTCAACAAAGAGGGCCCAGTTGACGTACACGGCGTAAATATCTTCCGAGCCCTGAGCGATCGGCGCGTCTGGCAGGTAAGTCTCATTTTCCTAAGCATGCTGACGTGCGGCTATGCCTACACCTTGTCAGCGCCCGCGATTCTGCAGGCAATCACCGCTCTCAGCAACCGCAACGTCGGCTTCCTAGTGGCGGCCATGAACCTGCTGGGTGCGCCCTGCATGCTCCTGAATGCCATGCACTCCGACCGTACCCGGGAGCGGTACCTCCATGTCGCTATCCCTTTCCTGATACTTGCCGTGTGCTATGGAGTGGGCGGATTAACGACCGTGCCCTTTCTGGCGGTCCCGGCGCTGGCCCTGGGGTCGCTAAGCTACTATTCCCTGCAAGGACCGCTCCTGGCGCTGGCCACCAGCTTCCTTCATGGCAAGTCCGCCGCGGCTGGCATCGCCGCCATGAATACGATCGGGATGCTGGGTGGTTTCATCGGGCCTTGGTGGATGGGTCTTGCCAGGGATCACACTGGAACCTACCAGCCCGGCTTGCTGGCGCTCATCGTCCCAAGCCTGCTTGCTGCTACGACCATTTTCGTGATGCGGTCGAAGTCAGGCCGGCGGGAGGCAAACTGAGCTTGGCAACCAAGAAAACTCTGGTAACCGTCGGCTGTTTCATTGCTGTTCTTCGCGCTGCCTCCGTGTCGTGCAGAGACTCAGGCCGCCCGCTGGGCCCACGAGGCGAGCCACGTCACCATTGTGCGCGACGACTGGGGCATCGCCCATGTTTATGGAGAAACCGATGCCGACGCCGTCTTCGGGATGATCTACGCCCAGGCCGAAGACGACTTCAACCGGGTGGAGACGAACTACCTCAACGCCATGGGCCGCCTGGCCGAGGCAGAAGGGGAAGACAAGGTCTATCAGGATCTGCGCATGAAGCTGTTCATCGATCCCGAGACTTTAAAGAAGGACTACGCGGCAAGCCCGGAGTGGCTAAAGAAGCTGATGGATGCGTTTGCCGATGGGGCCAACTTCTATCTCGCCAAGCACCCGCAGGTAAAGCCGCGGGTGATCAAACACTTCGAGCCCTGGATGGCGCTGTCTTTCACCGAGGGCAGTATCGGGGGCGACATTGAGCGAGTCGACTTGGCCAAGCTGGAAGCCTTCTACGGCGGCAAAGCCGTAGCATCTTTGCCCGAGCGAGCCGACCCGGAGCCTGGCGGATCCAATGGAATCGCCATCGCACCATCGAACACCGTGCAGCACCACGCGCTGCTCCTGATCAATCCGCACACCTCCTTTTTCTTCCGCTCAGAGTTGCAGATGGTCAGTAAGGAAGGCCTTGACGCCTACGGAGCGGTCACCTGGGGACAGTTCTTCATCTACCAGGGCTTCAACCCGCGACTGGGTTGGATGCACACCTCGAGCGGCGTCGACGCCGTCGATGAGTATCTGGAGACGGTGAGCAGCAAAGACGGGCACTACTCCTACAAGTATGGCGATGGGGAACGGCCCGTGATCGAGAAGCAGATCACCGTGCCCTACTTCACTCCACACGGAATGGCAGAGAAGAAGTTCACCGCCTACTACACCCACCACGGCCCGGTGATTCGCGATCAGGATGGCAAGTGGGTGACCATCCGGCTGATGCAGGAGCCGGTAAAAGCGCTGACGCAGTCATACTCGCGGACCAAGGCGAAAAGCTATCAGGAATACCTGCAAACCATGGAGCTGCAGGCGAACTCGTCGAACAACACCGTTTATGCCGATGCCGACGGGCACATCGCCTACTTCCACGGCAACTTCATACCCCGCCGCGACACCCGCTTCGACTTCACCAAGCCAGTGGATGGAAGTGACCCGGCAACCGAGTGGCAGGGCCTGCTCACCGTCGACGAGTCGCCCCACCTGCTGGATCCCAAAAGCGGCTATCTCTTCAACGTGAACGATTCACCCTGGACCGGCGCCGGCGAAAGCAGCTTGCACAAGCAGGATTACCCTGCCTACGTTGAAACCGGCACGGAGTCCGCTCGCGGCCTGCATGCGTTGCGCTTGCTGCAAGGTAGGAAAGATTTCACCCTGGACTCATTGGTTACGGCGGCCTACGACAGTTACTTGCCGTGGTTTATCAAGCCCTTGTCCCGCCTTATCCATGCCTGGGAAAACCTGCCAGCCAGTTCAGAAGCCAAGCTTGCGCTCGCCGGCCAGATTGGCGTGCTGCAGCAGTGGGACCTGCGCTGGGGCGTCAATTCCGTAGCCACTTCGTTAGCCATCTTCTGGGGCCAGCAGATCGCGAAGGCGGGTCAACCGGCGGGCTACGAAGATGAATTTGCCGCGCCGGTCGTGCCCGATGATGTAGCCCTGAAGGCCCTGGCGACCGCTTCTGACAAGCTCACGGCAGATTTCGGCACCTGGCAAGTGCCATGGGGCGAGATCAATCGCTTCCAGCGTCTCACTGGTGACATTGTGCAGCGCTTTGACGATGCCAGGCCAAGCACCCCTGTGGGGTTCACTTATTCCAGCTGGGGCTCACTGGCTGCCTTCGGGGCCCGGCCCTATCCAGGGACAAAGAAGTGGTACGGAACCGGCGGCAACAGTTTTGTCGCGGTGGTGGAGTTTGGCGATAAGGTGCGAGCCCGGGCGGTGACTGCAGGAGGTGAAAGCGGACATCCAGACTCGCGTCACTTCAACGATCAAGTGGAGAGGTACAGCACCGGTAACCTGCGCGAGGTTTATTTCTACCGCGACCAGTTGAAAGGGCATACGGAGAGGGAATATCATCCAGGAACTCTACCGGTTCCCTGATGATGCGCGTACCCTTGGCCGTTCTGCTTGCCTGTTTTCTGCTCCTGCCATCGCATAGGGACGGCGGCACCCACACTCGACGATCCGGAAGTGTTATACATGCTCGCGGTGAAGAGCCAGGGGCTGAACTTCCCCGGTGTCAAACCATGGCACATCAAGGCTTCCTACATTTTGTTCGATGCCAAAGGGAAAAATCCTGTCAACGGAGTCTTCGAAGAGTGGTATGTCGGCCCGCATCGATACAAGCGCAGTTACACTCGTCCTGGCTTTACGCAGACCGACTACGGGACCGATGCGGGACTGTATCGGTCAGGCGAACAGAGCTGGGCCGCGCGAGACGAACTCCAGATTCCCATCAATCTATTCGAGCCACTGCCTGATCTACAAGGCACCAAAGACTTCACTTTCGAGAAAGCCGATTTTACGGGCGATGTAAAACTGCGTTGTATCGTGCTGGCTCACTCAACCGGGGCCAACCCAGTCATTGGTGCAACCTTCCCTACTTTTTGCATCGACCCGGAAACACCGGTCCTGCGACTGAGCGTTCCCTTTGGCGCCAGTATGGAAACGATATACAACCGGACCCAGGTCTTTCAGAACCATTATCTCGCCGGAGAATTGATAATCAACATGGGGGCAAAACGATCTTTAAGCTGGCCGTCGACTCGCTGGAGCGTCTGCAAGACCCGGACAATGCAATGTTCACTCCGCCATCAGACGCCGTGCTCCTTCCGCCAGGGCCGATTACAGCTTTCCGTCACGAGCCTGCAAATGCTCAAGAGCGTTGCCATCTGTGTATCCGGCTCTGGCCAAAGCGCAACGCGACGATGGTGTTGTCAGGATCCAGTTCACAATCGACCGCAATGGTCATGTTGCAAAGGCGAAAATCATAGATGGTCCTCGCATGATGCAACAAGCCTCTCTCGATGCGGTGAACCAATGGATCTTTCGTCCGTTCCTGCTTAGCGGCGAACCCGTTGAGGTCGAATACGGTGCCGAGGATCATCTATAATCAAGGACGCTGATCGCGATCATCTGGGCACCTCCGGTATAGCCGCGCCATCTGCCCGCGGCTCCGAAGCTCCATAATTGATCTTGGTGGTGCTGTCGTGGAGTACCGCCTGCCCCCGTCCCATCGTGGTGGAATACTCCTTCCGCACCTCCAATACGTGGCCCATCGTCCCAAGCGTTCCCAGCACATCCGGTGGAACTCGTGACTCGATCAGGATATTGCACCCCAGCTTTTTGCTCACCGTAAAGCGAGCCTCCTCCATCGCCGCTTGGATGTTCATGTGGTAATCGACCACATTGGAGACGAATTGCGCGTGGGCCAGCGGCTGATTCATGCCGCCCATGATGCCGAAGCCAATGTGCTGGTCGCCGTGCTCCATGAAGGCGGGAATGATGGTGTGGAAGGGACGTTTGCGGCCGGCGAGTGCATTCGGTGACTTGCGATCGACGGAAAAGAGGCCTCCGCGATCGTGAAGCACGAAGCCCATGCCCAACACCGTGATATCCGATCCAAAAGAATCATAGTTGCTCTGGATAAGGGAAAGAATATTTCCTTCCCGGTCGACGACGGATAGATACGTAGTATCGCTGCGCGGCAATCCCGCCGGAGCCACATCGCAATTCGCCTTGTTCGGATCGATCAGAGCGGCTCGCTTGGCAGCGTGCTCTTTCGAAAGCAGCTCAGTGACCGGGATATGTCCAAACCTGGGATCCCCGTCGTACGCGGTCACGTCGGCGTAGGCGAGTTTCATCGACTCGATCCGGGTGTGTAACTCCGCGGCGCTCAGCGGACCGTCGGGCGAGGGCTTGAAGTTCTCCATGATGTTGAGCATCTCGAGAGCAGCCATGCCATCGCCATTTGGCGGAAGCTCATACACCGTCCAATCGCGGTACTTCGTTGAAATAGGTTCCACCCACTCCGCGGAATATTGGCTAAGGTCTTCCGCGGTCATGGTCCCGCCCTGCGCACGCGAGGTCTTCAGAATCGCCTGGGCAATTGTGCCCTTGTAGAAAGCGGTCTCGCCTTCTCTGGCGAGGATAGTCAGTGCCCCGGCCACATCAGGGTTGCGAAACATTTGGCCAATCGCAGGAACCTTGTCTCCTGGCAGGAAGACCCTTCGGCTTTCCGGATACTGCATCAGCCCCGGCGCAGCGCCTTCCCAGTAAGCATGGATCATTTCCGCCACAGGGTAGCCCTGCGTGGCATAGAAAATCGCAGGTTGAAATAGCTCGCTCCAGGGCAGCTTGCCAAACCGGTCATGCAGCTTGGTCCACCCGTCTACAGCGCCCGGCACGGTTGCCGAATCGATCCCTTTCTGCGGCATCGTGTGCATGCCCTTTGCTTCCAGGTGATCGATCGTCAGGCCCTTGGGAGCCCAGCCGCTGGCATTCAAGCCGTACAACTTGCCCGTGCTCGCTTCCCAGTAGATGGCGAAGAGATCGCCGCCCATTCCATTCGTCATCGGCTCCGCGACGCCCAGCACGGCGTTGGCCGCGATCCCCGCATCAATGGCCGATCCGCCTTGCTCCAGTATTCTTGCGCCGGCCTGCGAAGCCTGCACATAGCTAGTAGCCACAATGCCGTAAGGAGTACTCACCACCGAGCGGCCATAGGAACGATCTTGTGCGGCCGCCGAACCAATAGCCATACCAACCAATGTAAAGCCAATAATTGTCTTAAGCATGTTCCCAGACTAGTTCAAGATAAATCGCGCGAACCCAAATCGCACCACAACGCTAAGCACGTTCCAGTCCCGAAGGGACGACCTGAATGTAGCCAGGACGCCAGTCCCGGGTATAGAAATGCACCTGAGAGTAGTCCCGAAGGGACGGCTGAAAACCTCACGCGGCCTGAGGCTTGAATCGCAGCATAAGAAAATAATAGATCCCCGCCGAAACAAAAAAACCCACGAACCACGCGTAGTCGTAGAGAAACCGAACCGCCGGAACCGCCAACCCAATGAGCGCCAGAAAAACCCCCGCCACCAGCGCGGCAATTGCGCGAGGATTGAATCCGCGGGAGTAATCGTAAGGGCCGCCGCGGTGGTAAAGCGAGGCCACATCCAGGCGCGTGCCGCGAATCAGGAAATAATCCGCCACCATAATCCCGGCCACCGGCCCAAGCAAGCCGGAGTACCCCACAAGCCATCCGAAAATGTAAGTGCCAAAGGTGCTCATCAACTTCCACGGCATCATGGCCAGGCCGAGAAAACCGGTAATCAGGCCGCCTGTGCGGAAGCTGATCAACCGCGGCGCCAGGTTAGAAAAATCGTTCGAAGGGGAAACCACATTCGCCCCGATGTTCACGTTGAGCGTAGCCACCAACACCGCCACCAGTGCCAGCAGAGCCACCAACGGCTGATGGAAGCGTCCCAGCAGGGTGATCGGCGACCATATGGGCTCGCCGAAGATCGTCTCCGAGGCCGACGTACAGGCAATGCCGACGAACGAGTACAGCGTCATCGCGACCGGCAAACCAAAAGCCTGACCCACAATCTGCGAATCCTGCGACTTGGCATAGCGGGTAAAATCCGGAATATTCAACGACAACGTAGCCCAATATCCAACCATCGCCGTCAACGACGGAAAAAAGAAATGAAGAAAGCTGCTGGTGGAGTGGAAGTGGCTGGGCGCCGAAAGCATAGGTCCGAAGCCGCCGGCTTTATGCAGCATCCAGAACAGCAGCAGCATCGACATCACCAGCATGAACGGCGCTGAGAAGCTCTGCAAGAAACGGATCGACTCAACCCCGCACCAGACCACGAACATGTTGAGCGCCCAGAAGCCGAGAAAGCTCGCCCATAGCACCGCGGGATTGTGCGCCGTCGGCGGCCATACGACCGCGATCATGGCGGCAATCGCCTGGCCCCCCAACCACGACTGAATGCCGAACCATCCGCAAGCTACCAGGGCGCGCAGCATCGCGGGAATATTCGCGCCAAGCGTGCCAAAGCTGGCGCGCACAAAAACCGGGAAGGGAATTCCGTACTTGGCCCCGGCGTGCGCATTCAGCAGCATGGGCACCAGCACGATAAGGTTGCCCATCAGGATGGTAAAGAGAGCCTGCTTCCAGTTCATGCCCCCGGCAATCAGCGAGGAGGCAAGCATATAAGTGGTGACCTCCATCGACATGGAGAACCACAGCGCGATGTAGTTATAAGTGCCCCAGGTGCGATTCGCCGCCGTAGTGGGCGCTAGGTCTCCGTTGTAAAGCTGGCGGTCCGCATCGACGATAACCGGCATCAGGCGAATCCTCCGGCATTCGCTTCGCGCTTGAGAAAGCGCCCCCGCCCGGTCTGCCCGATCCACTTTCCGTCTTTCACGACCAGCTCTCCGCGAGAAAATACCTCCCTGGCGTTCCCCCTCACCTGCCAGCCTTCAAACATGGAGTAGTCGGTGGCCATGCACTGCGTAGCGGCTGTGATGGTGTAAGTGGCATCAGGATCCCAAAGCAGAATATCCGCGTCTTTGCCCGGCGCGATCACGCCCTTTTGGGGCATGCCGAAGATGCGCGCCGGCGTGGTCGAGCACAGCTCCACAAACCTCTCCGCGGTGAGCGCCCCGGAATTCACGCCGAAGTGCCAGAGAATCTGCAAGCGGTTCTCGATCCCCGGACCGCCATTAGGAATCTTCGTAAAGTCATCTTTGCCCAGAGACTTTTGATCCGCAAAACGGAAAGGGCAGTGGTCGGTGGAGACCACGGCAAGCGAGCCGTCTTCCAGCGCTTTCCATAACGCAGGCTGGTTATGCTTTGCGCGCAGCGGAGGCGTAAAGACATATTTCGCCTCATCCCAGCTCTTCCCCGGCATGTGCTCTTCGAGCGACAGCACCAGGTACTGCGGGCAAGTCTCCGCCAGGGCACGCAGGCCGCGCTGTTGCGCATGCTTGAGCTCACGCAGCGAATCAGCGTTCGACAGATGCACGATGTAGACAACCGCGTCGGCCATATCCGCGATGTGGATGGCGCGGTGCGTGGCCTCCGCCTCCGCCTTGGCCGAACGGCTATGCGCGTGGTAGTGCGGCGCCGTCTTACCCTCCGCAATCATGCGCGCCACCACGATATCGATCACGCTGCCATTCTCCGCGTGCACGCAGCAGAGGGCGTTCAGCGTGCCCGCCTTGTGCATCACCTTGTACATCAGGCCGTCGTCGATCATCAGCACGTTGGGGTAAGCCATGAAGAGCTTGAAGGATGAGATCCCCTGCTTCACCATGGCTTCCATTTCAGCCAGGCCCTGCGCGCCGTCGCCCGGCCCAAGGTCGGTCACCGCCATATGCAGCCCGTAGTCGATGCACGCCTTGCCGGCGCTTTTCTTGAGCCAGGTAGTGAGGGCCTCGCTCATGGTGTGCCCCCTGGACTGGAGGGCAAAGTCGATGACCGTGGTCGTTCCCCCCACCGCTGCGGCGATGGTGCCGGTACGGTAATCGTCCGCCGATACCGTTCCTCCGAAGGGCATATCCAAATGAGTGTGAACGTCCACCCCGCCCGGCATTACCAGCAACCCGCGCGCATCGACTAAAGTGTGTCCATCTGCAGGAATCTTGGAAGCCACCTGAACGATGGTCTCGCCGTCGAAGAGGACGTCGGCCTTGCGCTGGCCGTCCGCGCTGACGACGGTGCCGTTCTGGATCAGGGTCGGCATAGGCGCGTTCTACGACCTCATATGCGCCACCGGAACCGCGCCGGCAGCCGTGCGCTCGGCCCAGCTCTCCGGGGCGAGCCCTGTGTCCACGCGTTCCATGGTGATGCACCCCTCGACCGGGCAGACCAGCGAGCACAAATTGCAACCGACACAGTGATGTTCATCCACCCGCGGAATCCGCTCCAGCGGGGTGATCGCATTGCCCTGGCCCAACCTGCCAGAATCAAGTTTGGGAATCGGAGTAGTCGAGATGCGGCGAGCCGCCGCACCCTCTACCATGGCCGGCGTGCGCGTGGTATCAGGCGTGGGCGCAGTGCGATCGAGGTGGATGCACTGGTGGGCGCCGTCCCAACAGGCGGTATAACAAAGCTGGCACCCGATACACAGGTCTTCGTGGATACGAGCGACGATCTGGTAATTCAGATTGAGCTGGTTCCAGTCGACTACCGTGGGCAGTGACCGCCCGCGGAAATCATCGATGGTGGCAAAGCCTTTTTCTGCCATCCACGCCAGCAGGCCATCCTGCATATCTTCCACGATGCGATAGCCGTAGTGCATGGCTGCGGTGCATACCTGCACCGTGCCGCAGCCCAGCAGTATAAATTCAGCAGCGTCTCGCCAGTCAGCGATGCCGCCGATACCGGAGAGAGGCAGCGCGCTGGCTGGGTCAGACTGCACCGCCCGCACCATGTTGAGCGCGATCGGCTTGACCGCCGGGCCGCAATACCCGCCATGGGCGCTCTTGCCGTCGACGTTGGGGTTGGGCTGGAATGTGTCCAGGTCGATGCCGGTGATCGAGTTGATGGTGTTGATCGCGGAGAGGCCATCCGCCCCCGCCCGCTTAGCGGCTCGCGCCGGCATGCGAATGTCGGAGATATTGGGCGTAAGCTTTACGATCACCGGGGTGCGCGCCTTTTCCTTCACCCATCCCGTGATTTGCTCGCAGTATTCGGGTACCTGTCCGACCGCTGATCCCATGCCGCGTTCGCTCATGCCGTGCGGGCATCCGAAGTTCAGTTCCAGCCCGTCGGCTCCGGCATCTTCTGCGCGCTGCACAATATCGTGCCAGGTATCGCGCTTGCTCTCGACCATCAGGGAAGCGATCACCACATGGTTGGGATAGCGCCGCTTTACTTCGCTCATCTCCTGCAGGTTCACTTCGATGGGCCGGTCCGAGATGAGCTCAATGTTATTGAAGCCCATCATGCGCCGGCCCTCCCAGTCGATGGAGGAGTAGCGTGAGCTCACATTGGTGATCGGCTCGCCGATGGTCTTCCACACTGCGCCGCCCCAGCCTGCATCGAAGGCCCGCATGATCTGCTCACCGCAGTTGGTGGGTGGCGCCGACGCGAGCCAGAAGGGATTCAGGCAAGGGATGCCGCAGAAGGTGGTAGCGAGAGTCGGCTTAGGCTGCGGCAACGGGCGCCCCCAGCCACGCGGCAATCCCGATGCCCGCGCGTTTTCCATCCGCGACTGCGTCGACCACTTCGCGGCCGCCGTTGGTGCAGTCGCCGCCGGAGAAGTACTTAGGGTTTGAGGTTTGGCCGGTTGCCCGGTCGATGCGAATGCGTCCACGATCCAGCTCCACCACCGCAGCCAGCGGTTCCGTCTGGCTCGACTGACCGATCGCCAGCACCACCAGGTCGGCGGGCAGGCGGAACTCCGAGCCAGGATGCGGGACAATCGATCCATCGTCGGAGTCGGCCAGCCGGGAAAGCTCGATCCCCTCGACGGCCGCGTTGCCAAGGATACGTCTCGGCTGTGCCTGCCACACGAACTTCACGCCTTCGAGCCGCGCGTGCTCGTATTCAAAGCTGAACGCCGACATCTGCTCCTCGCCGCGCCGGTAAATGATATGCACATCCGTGGCGCCCAGCCGAACGGAAGCGATGGCCGCGTCGATCGCGGTATTGCCCGCCCCTACCACCAACACGCGCGGCGGCACTCTCGTCAGCTTTCCTGATTTGTACCCGGCAATCAGGTCGAGTGCGTTGGTCACGCCTGGTAGTTGTTCGCCTGCGATGCCGAGCTGATGGATAGCGCCTAAGCCAATTCCCAGGAAGACGGCATCGTGATTGCGTTCCAGTTTGGCGAGCGCCTCTGGGTCGATCATCGTCTCGAAGTGAAACTCGACGCCCAGCTGTGCCAGCATTTCAATTTCGCGCAGGCTTTCGACCAGCGGCAGCTTATATTCGGCCACGCCGTAGGTATTCAAGCCTCCTGGCAAAGGCCGCGCGTCGTAGAGAATGGCCCGGATGCCGCGCCGCCGCAATTCTGCGGCACAGCCGAGAGAGGCTGGTCCGGTGCCGATAAGCGCCACTGAAAATCCGGTGTCGGCTGCCGGTGTAAAGGGCAGCGGAGCGCCGCTTGCGTGCAGTGAATCCATGGCAAAGCGTTGCAGCCGTGCGATCTGGATGGGCTTTTTGTTGTAGCGGTGCATCACGCAGGCGCCTTCGCACAGCACCTCGACCGGGCAGGCGCGGGCGCAGCTTGCGCCCAGGATATTGGCATCGAGGATGGTGCGGGCCGATCCCAGCAGATTGCCGCTGGCGATCTTCTTGATGAACTTTGGGACGTCGATATGGGTAGGGCATGCCGAGGCGCATGGCGCATCGAAGCAGTACAGGCATCGGTTGGCTTCTGGGAGGGCTGCCTGCCGGTCGAGTGGAGGATGAAAATCAGGGAACCGCGCGGATGTCTCTGCCTGGACCGGCGCCTGCTGAACAAAGGACGTTTGGCCGCTCATGGGGGCGATATCCTCTCCGGAAACCATCATTATGCACCATCCGGGTGCACGGGAAGCCGAGAAAGAACAGCAGGTCCCTCTACTGCGCTACGCTCCGGTCGGGACCTGCGGGTCCTCTGTTCAGCATCCGATCTAAATGAAAGCGCCCCTCCCCCCCTTTGTCATCCCGAGCGCAGCCGAGGGATCTGCAGTTCACTTTACCGGCAGCCGATCCCTCCAACAGTAACCGTCTACTCCTAACAAATTTGTCATCCCGACCGAAGCGTAGCGCAGTGGAGGGACCTGCTGTTCTCTACACCAGCCACTGCATCGTCTTCCTCGCCAGCCGGTCAAACGCCTGCACGGCGAGCTCAAGGTGCTCCGTCCTGCTATTTTCCGCCGGATTATGGCTAAGGCCCGCGAGCGACTGGGTAAACATCATCACCACTGGTATCCCCGCCCGCGCCACCTCTGCTGCGTCGTGTAGCGGCCCTGAGGGCAACCCGTGAGAATCGCCGGCGATCTCGCGAACTGCCTCATCGCAAAACTCAATCAGCCGCGGGTCAAACGGTATCGGTTCGATACTCCAGATTCTGGACCACTCCACCGTGCAGCCCTCCTCCGCGGCGAAACGCCGGCTTGCTTCCTGGGCCTCGGCCAGCATCGCCGCCAGCACGCCCGCGTCCAGATCCCGCATATCCAGCGTAGTTTCGCATCGCCCTACAACCGCGGTAACGATCCCCGGAAACGTCTTCACGCTCCCCATGGTAGCCACCGCATCGGGATGTTTCCTCGCAATAGGCCGAATCTCAAGTGCCAGCTTGGCCGCTGCTGCCAGCGCGTCCCGTCGCACTGCCATAGGAGTGGAACCGGAATGCGCCTCCTGTCCATGAAAAGTGATGGCGTGGCGTTCCACGCCCTTGGTGCCCAGCACCACGCCCAGAGGCAGCTGCTTTCTTTCCAGCACCGGCCCCTGCTCGATATGCAATTCCAGGTACGCCCCAGCCTGCCCGCGTTCGACCGCAGCCTCTCCTATCCGTTCGACGTCGACTTGGCATCCCCGCAGGGCATCCTCCAGCCGGATGCCGTCCCGATCCGTCCGTCCCCTGTCGGCCTGAATCGAGTGCGTGCCGGCGAACGCGGAAGACCCGAAAAGGCTCCGTCCGAAGCGCGCCCCCTCTTCATCGGCCCAGTCCACCAAGCGGATGGTGATGGGTGGCTTGCCGTGGAAGTCCTCTGCCAAACCGCGGAGTACCTCGAAGCTGGCGAGCACCCCAAGGCAACCGTCGAGCCAACCCCCATTGGGAACGGAGTCAAGATGGCTCCCCAGGATAAGCGTCCGATCAGACTCGCCGCGCAGCGTCGTCCAGGAATTCCCGGCGGCGTCCAGGTGGTGTTCCACCGGAAGCGCCGCCAGCTTGCTCTGGAACCACGCGCGCGCCTTGAGCCAGGTTGGAGTCCAGGCAATCCGTTGTGCGCCGCGCTCATCCGCGGTCAGTGCACGAAGCTCCTCAAGATCAGAAATCGTTCTGCGCGCGTCTACCGGCATGGGTCAACCCTCCGTGTCCACTTTAATCGCAGTAACATTGGGCATGCATCTTCCCGTGAACCCGCCGGTCTTGCCCATGCTCGCCAAGCGAGTCGACGAATTACCGGCAGGCAACTCATGGATTTTTGAACCGAAGTGGGATGGCTTTCGCGCCTTAGTCTTCCGCGATGGGGACGAGATTCTCATCCAGAGTCGCGACACAAAACCGCTGAACCGTTATTTCCCCGAGCTGCTTGAGACTTTGCGCGCCCAGTTGCCTGCACGCTGTGTGCTTGATGGTGAAATCGTGATTGCCACGGAGAGCGGCCTTGATTTCGAAACCCTGCAGCTCCGCATTCATCCCGCGGCATCCAGGGTGAAGCTGCTCTCCCAGCAAACCCCGGCCTCGATGGTATTTTTTGATTTGCTTTGCGAGGGAGACGTTGATCTCCGCAGCGAGCCCTTCGAAACGCGGCGGGCGCGCTTGGAATCGCTGCTCGCCTCCGCAACACCGCCAGTCCATCTCACCCCGGCGACCCACGAAGCGAGTGTAGCGTCTGATTGGTTTCGTCGCTTTGAGGGCGCGGGTCTCGACGGAGTAATTGCCAAGCCAAGAGGCGGAACGTATGAGCCGGACAAGCGCGTCATGCTCAAAATCAAGCACGAGCGTGATTGCGACTGTGTCGTTGCCGGCTTTCGCTGGTATAAGACGGGCGAGGGCTCTGTGGGCTCGCTGCTGCTCGGCCTCTTTGATGATGGGGGCGCGCTACAGCATGTGGGTGTTTGTGCCAGCTTTACCACCGAGAAGCGCCGTGAGCTCGCAGAGTTTCTTGCGCCTTACCGGCGAAACGCGCTCACCGATCATCCCTGGAGGAGTTGGGCCGCGAGTGAAGGAGAGCAACGCATGCCCGGCGGCCAGAGCCGTTGGAGTCAGGGCAAAGACCTCTCCTGGGAGCCGTTACGTCCTGAGCTAGTGGTAGAAGTTGCCTACGAGCACATGCAGGGCAGCCGTTTCCGCCACATGGCCCATTTTCGCCGTTGGCGCACCGATAAGCAACCCAGTGACTGCACCTATGCCCAGCTGGAAGTCGTGTCCCCGCACGAGCTAACCGCCATCTTCGCCGCCGGCCGCTAAAAAAACCGCGGCATTCAAGAGGAGACGTTGAAGGAATAAACAGGAGGGGATGAACGGTCTGTTGCATAACAAAATTGTCATCCCGACCGGAGCGAAGCGAAGTGGAGGGACCTGCTGTTTTTCCAACCAGCATCAAATCCAAAATGAAAACGACCCTCTCCCCTTCGTCATCCCGAGGAGGGGATCTGCAGTTCCACTCCACCAGCAGCCAATGCAAATGAACGCTCCTCACCCCTTCTGCTTAGAAGCGCGCTTAGCACCACGCCCCGTGCGCCATTCCCGCGTGGGATCATCATCCGGGTCAGGAGTCTCCTGCGCCGGTCTCATCTCTTCCGGAACATGCCGCAAATTCACCCGTATCCGCGTCCACGTGGAAGAAGTCCCGCGCATGGAATCAACCAGAACATCATCCACCGCCAGCAGCTCAGCCACCTGCGCATGTCTGGCCTTCCATCGTTCCAACCCAGCCAGCGCAGCTTCTTTGTTAGGAGAGTTCGCCACCACCACCAGGGGCATCTTGGTCCGTGGCGTCTTCTTGGCGGCGGTGGTCTTAGCGCGAGAAGGAGCCACCCGCGCCGCCTCTCCCTCCATCTTGCGGAAGTGCGGAGGCCACGGAGCATCACCCAGCCCTGCGGACTCGTCCTTCGCCGCAAGCTCCAGCAATCCTTCGAGCGAACCGGCAGCCTCGTCCATGCCAATATGCGGATCGCCAATCGCCGCGAATCGAGCCGGAACGGTCAGCACCGTAAAATCCGCCGGCTCGCAATCCGGAACCTCCTGCCAATGCAGCGGCGTGGAAACCCGAGCGTCGGGAAGCGGGCGCACTGAGTATGCCGAGCAAGTCGTCCGATCCTTCGCATTCTGGTTGTAGTCGAGGAACACGCCATGACGTTCCTCTTTCCACCACTTCGAGCTGGCCAGCGCAGGCACGCGCCGTTCCACAGCACGCGACAACGCAAGCGCCGCGCGCCGTACCTCGGTAAAGCTCCACCGCTGTTCGATGCGCACATTCACGTGCATCCCGCGTGAGCCGCTGGTTTTAGGCCACCCGCGAAGCCCCAGCTCCTCGAGCAACGCCTTCACCTCCAGCGCAACCCGGCGCACATCGGCCCACCCAACCCCAGGCCCAGGATCAAGATCGACCCGCAGCTCATTCGGGTGGTCCAGATCGCCGGACCTTACTGGATGCGGGTGAAGTTCAAGGCACCCCAGGTTGACGATCCACGCCAGCCCCGCCGCATTATCGACCACAATCTCTTCCGCCGTACGCCCCGAAGGAAATGACAGCGTCACCGTGCGCAGCCACGAAGGGCGATCGCTGGGCGCGCGCTTCTGATAAAACGCCTCGGCTTCAGCGCCGTTCACAAAACGTTTCAGAACAATGGGACGATCCTGAATTCCGCCAAGCGCTCCCGGCGCGACGGACAAGTAATACCGCACCAGGTCAAGCTTCGAAAGCCTGGTCTGCTTTGAAAAATAGAGCTTATCGGGGTGCGTGACGCGGACCTCGCGCCCCTCGATCGAGAGCACCTCAGCAGCTTCTTCCTTGCTCACCAAATCGCCTCTACTCGATGATCTGAAATTGCTTGATCCGCTCTTCGTTGATCGTCAATCCGAATCCCGGCAGCTGATCGTCCAGATCGATAAATCCGTCTTTAGCTCGCGGTTCGCCGTCGAAGATATACCAGAACAGCTCATTGCCCACCTCCACATCGACCGGTGGGAAGTACTCCGCCATCGGTGAGTTCAGGCTCGCCATCACCACGTGGTAGTTGTGCATCTGTCCCGCGTGCGGAATCACAGGAATGGAGAACGCCTCGGCCATCGCCGAGATCTTCCTTGCCTGGCTGATCCCGCCCACTCGGTTGGTATCGAATTGGATGACGTCGACCGCGCGTTTTTCCAGCAGATCGCGGAATCCATAGGATGTAAACTCATGCTCTCCGCCCGAGATGGGCACTCGGCCGTAGGACTTCAACTCCGCATACCCAGCGATATCATCCGGGATCACCGGCTCTTCCAGCCACCGCAGGTTGAACGGCTCAAGCAAAGGAAGCATGCGCTTGGCATAGTCCAGGGTCCATCCCATGTAGGCATCCGCCATCACGTCGATTTCATCCCCCACCGTCGCCCGCACCGTGCGCACCAGCTCGATATTGCGCTGCATCCCTGCGGCTCCATCCACCGGACCCCAGCCGAAGCGCAGTTTCATCGCCTTGTAACCTTCATCCTTGTATCGTTTCGCCTCGAACGCCAACTGCTCCAGCGGGCTCGAATACAGCCGGCTGGCATACACCGGAATGCGCGGTTTGGTTCGCCCTCCCAGCAGGCGAAAGACCGGCTGCTTGGCCGATTTGCCCAGCAGATCCCACAGCGCGATGTCCACCGCGCTGATCGCCGTCATGCCGATACCCTTGCGCGCAAACGCCATCGTCTTGCGATACATGTGCTGCCATAAAAACTCGATATCCCAGGGATCGGCGCCTAACAGCAACGGCTTCAGGTGATGATCGATCACCTGCTTGGCCACCAGAGGGGTCAAAGCCGCATTGCCGATGCCCACCAGTCCGTCGTCGCTCATCACTTCCACCACCAGCCAGCTATGGAAGGTGAAGGTGCTCATGGTGGAGAGCGGCAGTGAGAGCAGATCCATTGGGTTGGTGCAAAAATGCGGCGGCAATGGGGTCGTCTCTCCCGACCACTGCGCGACCCTGGTCCGGACTTCCTTGATCTTCATAATCCCTTTTCCTTATCAGTCTTCAGTTGGCCGGCCACGTAACCCGCAACAGCGACAGACCCATCCGGGGTAGTTGCACATCCAGTCTTATCTTGCCATCTTCGGGGGTGATCCATCGCGGCGAGTCGACCAACTGCAGCTGCCCCGCGGCTTGCAGCGTTGCGTATTGCTCCGCAGTGGGATCCTGCGGCGATCCCATCTCCTTCCACACCGTGTAGGCGTTGCTGTGATGATCGTCGATGCGGTAATGATGCAGCAGCACGCGATGAACCGAGAGCGGGATCCCTTTCATCGAAACGGCCACGGCAGCGCCGGGCGCAGCCACATCCTCATCGTGATAATTCCACAGCAAGACACAAGCTTCCCCCGCGGCGCTGGTTGCTAGGGCATCGATATCCGGCGCGAGGCGAACGCTGTTTTTCAAAATGCCATCGAGCGTCGCCGCGCCGCTGCTGGTCGTCGCCACGCGATTGCCCTGCATCAATCCCGCCATACGGAAGAAGTTCAGCACCGGCTTATCGACGCCGTTGGTCGCCAGCGTGCGGTATCCCTCGAAATAGGGCTTGCCTTCAAACTCAAACGCCCACGTCAGCATGCCCAGCAGGTTCACCTGATCGCGATCTGCCAGCTCCAGCAACCCTTTCATCGCGGCCGCAGTATAAGTGGGATAAAGCGGTCCGTTGCGATAAGCATTCTGCGGATAAAGGCGCGCGGAGCAAGCAGCGCATCCTTCCGGATCGGCCTCGCTCAAAATAATAGGGAGCTGCCGGAATTGCGGGATCCTGCGCACGATGGCGAATCCGGCATCCGCGTTGCTCAGCTCGCGGTCGAGGCCCATCTGCACGTGGCCGTCGATCACGTTGGGGCTTCCTTTGACATGAAAGGAGATGAAATCCAGCGGGATTGACCCGTCCGTCGCCGCGCTCTTCTGGGTCGCGCAGTGCGTGAGAAAATCCTGCAGATACTGTGAGGCGTTGCCCCTGGGGCCCGGCCCGGTAGTCGCCGGCCCGCCTACGCGCGCATTTGGAATCGCCTGCCGCACCCCTGCGACCGCGTAGTCATAGAGCTTGTTGTACTCGTCCTCTGTTCCTTTCCAGTAGTACTTCCCGTCCGGCTCGTTCCACACCTCCCAGTACCAGGTGGAGACCGTCTCCATGCCATAACGTTGGACCATGTGCGCCGCCACCTGGCGATTGAGCTCTTGCCACCGCTTGTAGTCCTTCGGAGGAAAGGACCAGCCTTCCACCTCACCGGGCTTTAATGGCCATCCGATGTGGTAAGGGTCGGGGTGGGTAGACAGCGCCTTCGGCATAAAGCCGAGCTCGACCATCGGGCGCACGTGGGCTGCCGCATACGCATCGAAGATTTCATCGAGAATCGTCCAGCTATAAACCGGGTTCCCCTGCTCATCCTCGGTGTAGACGTTTGACGAGCTCCATTTGAGATCGGGCTTTCCGTCGCCCGTCGCCAGCAGGAAGTGCGCGCGAATATACACCGGAACCGGGCTCAGATCGTGCAGTTGGCCAAGCAGCGCCTGGCCATTGTGCGTGACTGTATAACCAGACTCGTCGTACCCGAACCAGCTATAGATAGGTGTGAACTTCCCCACGGGTTTGCTCAGGTCCACGTCGATGGAAACGGGCCCTTGTGCCAGGCACGGTAAGGCAAGCAGCACAACGCCCAGCAGGCAGGAATATCGACGCGCTCGCAAGTTGTTCACAAGACAGGCTACTACAAGGCCGGTGAACTCCCTTGCCTCCAGCTGCATCCAACC
Source organism: uncultured Acidobacteriaceae bacterium (assembly GCA_963840675.1). Classification (GTDB taxonomy): domain Bacteria; phylum Acidobacteriota; class Terriglobia; order Terriglobales; family Acidobacteriaceae; genus PALSA-350. The sequence continues at coordinate 72,888 of CAWJAB010000031.1, read as the reverse complement.
AACTGTCGTTTGCAAGGAGCAATACCCATGAACTTGAAGTCGTTGGCACTCATCGCAGCCATGGCTGTCACTCTACCCGTCGCGTTTGCGCAAACCACCGATCCTGGCGCAAAACAGGATATGAAGAACGCAGGATCAGATACCAAGAACGCGGCCACCACCGCCGGGCATGGTGCAAGCCAGGGAAGCAAGACGGCCTACAACAAGACCAAGTCGGGAACCGAGAAGGGCTACGACAAAACGAAGTCGGGAACTGAGAAAGGGTATGACAAGACCAAGTCGGGAACCGAGACGGCGTACCACAAGACAGCGCATACCACCAAGACCGGCGTCAACAAAGTAGAAGGCAAGCCGAACACGCCAGCCAACAATCCACCTCAGTAACTCTGCACGTGAAACATAGTCCGGGTGGCCCATTCAAGCCAGGTTTTGCCTTGAGTGGGGTAGTGGGCCGCAGCTACGGCTCAAGTGTCCAGTCGCAAGTAATCGTGCGCCCCGTTCGGCTGCTCTCGACCGCCATCTCCAGGATCCGCACGGTTTTCCAAGCCTGCAGAGGAGTAACCTCCAGCGCCGCGTTGCCATGCAGTGCGTCGCGCAGGTTGACATAGTACCCGCGGTAATCGCCCGGTTCCGTAGGCACGCGTGTGCTGACCGGGTCTCCGCCTTCATCGGTGACAAGCGTGCCCCAATGCTCCGGACTCTCCACGCCCCACGGCTTGGAAGAAAACATATCTCCCGCGAGCAGATGCGCCTCCTGTGGATCATTGCCGAATTTGCGAAAGGTGCCCTGTGTGCCGTTGAGCGTGAAGCGGGCCTCAGGATCGCGTGCCAGGCAGGTGGCGCGCAGCCACACCCCGAGACCCGAGGGCACCGGGCCGGCAGGAGAAGTAGACACGTTGCCGAGCGGCGCGGGGTAATGCAGGTAAATATCGAAGGCGTCATCACTCCGCGCGCCCTCTCGCTCTACCCGAACACTTGCCCACACCGAATGGGGAACGCCAAACAGAACGAGTGCCTGGTCGACCAGGTGCGCTCCCAAATCGAACAGGACCCCTCCGCCCGCCGACCCGTCTTCCCGCCACGCATGCAGACGGGGCACCTGGCGGTATCGGTCATAGTGCGACTCGAACTTCACCAGCCGGCCCAACCGGTCGTTCTCGAGCAGCTTTCGCACGGTCAGAAAGTCACCATCCCAGCGGCGGTTCTGGTAAACGCTCAGCAGCCGGCGCTGCGAGCGGGCCAGCCGGATCAACTCCTCCGCCTCCTTCGAGCTCACCGCAAACGGCTTGTCGATCACCACATCGCGGTCGGCCAGCAGGCACTGCCGGGCGATCGGCAGGTGGGTGGCGTTGGGAGTAGCCACCACCACCACCCGGATACTGGTATCTTCCAGCAAAGCCTCGACCGAGGGTACGATCTTCACGTGGGGAAAGGCCGCTGCTGCGCTGCCCCCGCTTCTCTGCACAATCGCGGCCAGTTCCAATCCTTCCACCGCTTCAATCGCATTCGATTGGAAGATGCGTCCGGCGAATCCAAAGCCAATCAGACCAACTCGTATGCATTTCATAAATACCGTGGCGCTCCTGTTTAGTCTTTATACGTGAAGGGTTTAGGTCACCGCCGGAATGCCCTGAGCTTGACAAAAGGGAAGCGACGCCAGAGTATTAAAGTTAATGTTGGCCCTGCGTAATCCCGCTGGCTGTTGTTGCTGTGACAAGTGTTGTTCACTGTCATTGTGCACAGGCGGGTGTGAGTTTTCCAGCAGACGGGTCCCCTAAGACCTTCGCATAACTCAGACGAATACCACAACCGCTGCCAGCCTCTGGCGAGCGGTTTTTTATTGCATACGGAATAGGAGCGACCGTGGCGAGTTTGGGAGTCGAGACGATGCAGGCGAGTGCCGCGCCCAGGCTGAGCCATCTCCAGATGCTCGAGGCGGAGAGCATTCACATCTTCCGCGAGGTGGCGGCTGAGTTCGAAAAGCCGGTGATGTTGTACTCCATCGGCAAAGACTCATCCGTGATGCTGCGCCTGGCGCAGAAGGCTTTCTACCCCGGCCCTATTCCGTTTCCCCTGTTGCACATCGATACCGGCTACAAGTTCAAAGAGATGATTGCCTTCCGCGACGACTATACCCGCAAAGTCGGGGTGGAACTGCTGGTTTGGCGGAATGAAGCCGCGCTGGCGGATGGAGCCAATCCCATCGCGCTGGGAACCCGCCGCTGCTGCGGGTTGCTCAAGACCACCGCCCTGCTCGACGGCCTGCGCGCCCATGGTTTCGACGCCGCCTTCGGCGGAGCACGCCGCGATGAGGAAAAATCCCGCGCCAAAGAGCGCATCTTCTCTTTCCGCGATAGCGCCGGCCAATGGGACCCCAAAAACCAGCGGCCCGAACTCTGGAACATCTATAACGCACGCGTGAACCCGGGCGAAAGCATCCGCGTCTTCCCCCTCTCCAATTGGACTGAGCTCGACGTCTGGCACTACATCCACCTGGAAGACATCCCGGTGGTACCCCTCTACTTCGCCCAGAACCGCCGCATGCTGGTGCGCGGCGACAGCCTGATCCCCATCGAGCAGCCATTTATCCAGGGCCTGCCGGGAGAAGAGCAGTGGGTCAAGTGCCGCCTGCGTTCGTTGGGCTGCAGCCCCTGCACCGGAGCCATCCGCTCCGACGCCGACACCATTCCCAAAATCATTGCCGAGCTGGTTGCCTTTCGTTCTTCTGAGCGCGCCAACCGGGTCATCGATCACGATCAGGACGGATCGATGGAGTTGAAGAAGCGGGAGGGCTATTTCTAATGCCGCTCGCGCTCGTCGAAGATATGTTTTCCATGGAAGAGTTTCTCGCCGCGGAGCAGGCCAAAGACCTGGTGCGCTTCAGCACTGCAGGCAGCGTGGATGATGGCAAGTCGACCCTGATCGGCAGGCTGCTCTACGACTCGCAGAATGTCTACGAGGATCACGTGCGCGCCGTGACCAAAGCGGCCACCGCAAACGTACCCACCGCGATCGACTTCGCCCAGCTAACTGACGGCCTGCGCGCAGAGCGGGAGCAGGGCATCACCATCGATGTCGCCTACCGCTACTTCTCCACTACCCATCGCAAGTTCATCATCGCCGACACTCCCGGCCACGAGCAGTACACCCGCAACATGGCCACCGGCGCATCCACGGCCGACGTGGCCATCATCCTGGTCGACGCCCGCAAAGGCATCCTCATCCAATCGCGCCGCCACGCCTACATCGCCTCCCTGCTGGGCACGCAGCACATCGTAGCCGCCGTCAACAAAATGGATCTCGTGGACTACTCGCAGCAGGTCTTCGAGTCCTTGCAAACCGATCTCCAAAATCTTGCCGCCAAGCTGGGGATTAACGGCCTGGTCTCCATCCCCATTAGCGCGCTGCACGGTGACAACGTAGTCGAGCGCGGCAACCGGATGCCGTGGTACCAGGGCCCGACGCTGCTCGAATACCTTGAGACCGTGCCCACCGCGCAGGATGGGGCCAACGCGCCCTTTCGTCTGCCCATTCAGCGCGTCATCCGTCCAGACCAGCACTACCGCGGCTTCGCCGGGCAGATCGCCTCCGGATCCATATGGCCGGGCGACCGCGTGGTTGCCCTCCCTTCAGGCAAGACCAGCCGGGTAAAGAGCATCACCACCTTCGATGGCGATCTGCCGCGGGCCGTGGCGCCCATGTCCATTGCGCTGACCCTCGAAGATGAGCTGGATATCAGCCGCGGAGAGATGCTTGCCGCCGCGCACCAGCCCCCCGTGGTTGCCGGCAGCTTTCTGGCCGCGGTGGTCTGGATGAACGCCGAACCTCTCGATCCTGGCAAGACCTACCTGCTGAAACATACCTCGCAAACCGTCAAGGCCAGGGTCAGGAACATCCAGCATCGCGTCAATATGCAGACCCTCGAGCCGGAGCCGGCCGCGACCCTCGAGCTCAACAGCATCGGCGTGGTGGAGGTGGAGACCACTCGTCCGCTGTTTCTCGATCCCTATGCTGCACAGCGCGTGACCGGCAGCTTCATCTTGATCGACGCGGCGTCTCACGCGACCGTAGCCGCCGGCATGGTGCGCGAAGTCTTAAGCGGCCAATCGCCCACCAAAGCCCCCGTCGCGGCCATCGCCATCCCTAACCGTGATCTGCTTCGCCTGCTCGAAACCGCGCTGCTCGAAGCCGGCGTAGAAGTGGTGCGCACACGGGCAGGGAATCGAGATCTCTTGCAACGGCTATTCCAGGCCGGAGTGGTTGTTCTCATTGAAACTGACGCCGGCGAGGTATCCATCGCGCTCTCAGGCGCCGATCTCGAGCCCATCGCCGGGCTGCCGCAAGACCCAGCCGAAGCGACTGCCCACCTACTGCAATTGCTCAACCGGAGCACCCAATGAACGTAGCCGAAGCCCAGCGCCTGGTAAGCGATCAAATTGCCGCCACCCCGCTAGCCGATGTCTGTGTAACCAGCAGCTTCCAGGCCGAGGATATGGTCGTGGTTCATATGGTGCGCCAGGTGTTCGGCGATGTGCCGGTAATCTTTCTCGACACTGGCTACCACTTCGCCGAGACCTACGAGTATCGCGATCGCCTCGCCCGCGAATGGAACCTGAACCTGGTGAATGTGCTGCCCGCGCTCACTGTAGCCCAGCAGGAGATCGCAATTCGGCATTCTCAACCAGACGGCGCCTGATCGCTGCTGTGGAATGCGTAAGGTAGGTCCGCTCTTTGCCTCGCTCGAGCCTTATCGCCTATGGTTCACCGGCCTTCGGCGGGAGCAGGCAAAGACCCGGGCCAACCTGCAGGCGGTGGACACCTTCACCCTGCCCACCGGCAAGCAATTGCAGAAGGTCAGCCCGCTGGCAGACTGGTCCACCCGGGACGTGTGGCGGTATGCCGAAGAGCAAGGCATACCGCTGCTGCCGCTCTACGACAAGGGTTACACCAGCATTGGATGCGAACCATGTACCAGCCTGCCTTTTGACCCCAACGACCCCCGCTCGGGCCGTTGGGGCGGGCGCAAGCAGGAATGCGGTATCCACGTGCAAGCGGAATAGAAACGAGCTTTCCATGCTGCAGTTGCTGATCGGGTTCGTCATCGCGGTGATCATCGCGCTCACAGGAGTGGGAGCCGGCGTGGTTACGGCACCGTTACTGATACTCTTTCTTCACGTGCCGGTGGAGATCGCGGTGAGCACCGCATTGGCCTATGCCGCCGTGGTCAAGCTGATCGTGGTCCCCGTCCAGATCTACCGCAAGCAAGTCTCCTACCGCATCCTGGTATGGATGCTGCTGGGCGGCATTCCGGGAGTGATCCTGGGATCGCTCTTCTTCCGCCATGTCGCGCAGTACGGTCCCAGGTCGCTGCTCTACGTGGTGCTCGGGGCCATCATCATCTTCTCCTCCGGCTGGCAAATCTTCCGCCACTTTTTCCCTGACGCCATAGTCCGGCCCATGACCGACCGCCCCAAATGGATCGCGTTCATCACTTTCCCTATCGCCGCGGAAGTGGGCTTTTCCTCCTCGGGTGCGGGCGCACTGGGAACGGTTGCGCTTCTCGGCCTGACGTCGCTGACCGCGGCCCAGGTGGTTGGGACCGACCTTACTTTCGGACTTGCCCTTTCTGTAGTGGGTACCGGCATCCACATGATTGGCGGCGCTTACGACACGGCGTTGCTGTGGAAGCTGGGAATCGGCGGCGTCTTCGGAGCCCTGGCCGGCAGCGGAGTCGCTCCCCGCATCCCCAACCGCCAGCTGCGCTTTGCGCTCTCGCTATGGCTGCTGGTGATTGGCATTCAATTCGTCTACCAAGCCGCCCACTTCACCTCAAAATAACCATCCCGTTTGACCAACGTGAAGCATATCCATCACCGGCCGCAAATAGAGGGATTGCTCATCTCTTCTACAGGTACGAATCCAAATGGAAGCGACCTCTCTCTCTTTTCTCCCGGCAACAGATCTCCTGCCACCGAATGGAAAGTCCCGCGTCCGCCTTTCGTCAGAAAGGCGCCTGAGTTCGCCAGAGCCACCAATTTCAACGGATCCGGGGAGCCAGGTTTCTGCAGTTGACTCGCGCCTTCGCCACTGTGGTGCTAGGTGGGTGGCCCAGGTCTCGCCTTTGAGACCTGGGAGTTATTCAGAGGAACCCAATCACAAAAAAGAGAGCGCCCTACTTTTCCTCTTTCTTTTGCCGCAGCCTTCTCCGCATCCGCGACCGCCTTCTTAAACGCTGCGACTGCGGGCACGCTATGCGGCAGGAGCCCATCGTTGCCCAAAAACTTCCATGCCGGCACGCTATCGAGCGGTTTCTCTTTCCCGCCCTGAAAAACAGTAAATGAATCCGCAGCCTCCCCTATCTCCATTTGCGGACGTGGACTTTCATCGCTCTGTCCGAGCCCAGGCGTTTCCGAGACTCCCTGTGGTATGCCATGTTGCGGCCCCATCGACCCTCCATTGCCAGAAGAGTTGATGCCGCCGGGCCGGTTGTTCTGGGGAGCACCGTGCATCGTCTCATCCGTCAGATGTCCGTTCCCCTTGCGCACCACGATAATCAAGTCGGCGCCTTGCGTTGTCGGAACGGGCTCAAACCGTCCCCATCGCAGCAGCGCCGCCTCCACATCCTTTTGCGCAATTTGATTGGCTTGTGGATCGTCGATCGAAATGCTTGCATGCGGGTCGACGATGATGGCCACGGTATGAGCATTCAAAACATAGGCCGGCAAAATATTCTTTGTTTTATCCTTCGCAAATCCGAAGCTCACCAGAAGACTCAATCCAAATAGAACCGATGCGCGTCTGAGCATGTCAGCCTCCTTCGCCACCAGCAGCCATCCTACGCCGATTTCGGTTCGTTTAGTTTTCCGATGGTTTCTCAACGTGGTCGATAACGTAATACTCCACCGGACCCTTTTCCGGCTGCAGTTTCAGGCCAAGCTGTTCTTTCAAAGCGTCGAACAGCGAGGGGCGATCCAGCAGTCCTGGCGGCAGATTCTCTTTCGGAATATTGGGGGGCAGCTCCGGCGCAAACGACAGGGTAAAGTCGAAGTTTTTATCACCCAGCCCGGTCCGGTCGATCACCGGTCTTTCCTCTGCCGTGAGCTGGTTACTCAGAAACCAGCAGAAGTACTTCAGGGGGACCCTCGTCCCTACGAAGACATTATCCGGGCCGGGCATGATGGGGATCTTGAAGTCCTGGGCGCTGTCGTTGATCTTCATCTTCGATCCTGATTTGTCCACCATCAGGGCATACACGGGACCTTCTTTGGTCTCTATATGGAACTTCAGGTTGAATCGGTCGGCCAGCAGGTTCTGAAACATGGTATGAAGGTCGTCGATGTTGTAGAAGTGGTCTGCCTTCGCCTCAATATCCCAGCGGCTGGTATCGAGCCAGTCTGGGCCGCCTTTGATCTGTCGACCTGGCACCTTATACATCAGGCTGATCATCGTTTTCACCGCCATATTTTGCACCAGGTACCCGTCGCCTCCGGGCATGGGCTTGATCCCGCCGTAGCGTGCGTCCGGCGGCGTCGGCCTGATTGCTGCCACTTCAAACGTAAGCCGAGCCGGTTTTTCCTGCCCATGACCAAGCGAGACGAACAACATACCGATACAAAGCGCAACACGAAGCTTCACAGAATCCCCCGAGAACCCATAATATCCACCGGGGTGCCTCCCCATTGCTCGGGAGCGATGTCGGCGATGGTTTGCGTGAAAGTCCATCGATGCCCGGCGAAATCCTGCGCATTGTATTGGCGCTCGCCGAAGGCGTGGTCGGCCGGGGGAGCGAGGATGCGTGCCCCTTGTTGTTCAGCTCGCTCGCAGTGGCTCTTCGCATCGGCCACCCGCACCATCACCAGGTGTGCCGTGTCCGCCGGCACATTACCTTCCGCGACCACCAGGCATCCGTCACCCGCCCAGAGTTGAATCCTGTGGTTGCCGATACGCAGACGGACGCGTGAAGCCAAATGCGTTGCAGAGCCAGTCCGCCGCGGCGTTGACATCCGGATACGAGAGTACGGGAATAACTGTGCACGGTGGCGCGGATCGGTTTGAGAGCATCGTGGACTCCGTCAACCAACACAGGATATCAATTCCACATAAAATATCCCGAACATGCCCACGCTTGAGCAGCTATCGTTGCGGTTTATCAAAGAATTCAAAACCGTCCGCCTGCGTGCTCTGCAAGATACGCCGTCTGCCTTCGGAAGCACCTATGTGAAGGAATCTCAGCTTTCCGATGAGGACTGGCTCCAGCGAGTCTCCACCTGGAATAGCAACCATGCCGTCTGTTATATCGCCATGGACAAGGGTGAGCCCTGCGGAATCATCGCGCGGCTATTTCGACAAAGCTGATCCGCAAAGAGCATACGTAGCATCCATGTGGGTGGCCCCTACGCATAGAAGAACTGGCCTCGGAACCATGTTATGGATGCTGTACAACTGTGGGCACGCAGTCAGGGAGCCGGCGAGTTACGCCTTATGGTGACGAGTAGTAATTCAATCGCGACAGCCTTCTACCAGCGACTCGGCTATAGCTTCACCGGAACCACCGAGCCGTATCCCAATGATCCCGCGCTCGTTGAATATGAGATGGTCAAGTACCTCAGTACCTCCAAAACCTGTAATCCGTTACAAAGATAAATCGCGCGTGAAAATGTGGCGATGGGCAAAGAGCTGAACGAAGGGCACGGCTTCAGCCGTGCCGCATACGTCGTGGACGGTGAGGGCTTTTAGCCCCTGAGGTACGCTTTTCCATCCCTCCGCGTGCGCAGAAATACCGGGCTACAGCTACCCCAGCTTGACACCCCTCTACTTCTAGGCTCTACGCTTCCCATACCAAGACAAATAGGTATCAACCCGCATGGCAAGAAATGACCTTCAGGGAAGTTTGGATCTCTTGGTTCTCAAGACGCTCTCCCAGACCGGCGCGCTGCACGGTTACGGCATCGTGCTCCACATTCAAAGAGCCTCCGATGCATTGCTGAACGTAGAAGAGGGATCACTGTATCCGGCCTTACACCGCATGGAGAATAGCGGATGGATCCGTTCCGAGTGGGCCCTGACAGAAACCGGGCGCAAGGCGAAGTATTACAAGCTGACTGCCGTTGGACGTAAACAGCTGGACGAGGCTGAAAAGAGCTTCGAGCAGCTGGTAAAGGGCGTACGGGCTATGTTCCGTTACGCGTGAGGTGATTTGCATGTCGATCTTGCGTCGCATCTTGAATCTTTTCTCCCGCTCCAAACTAGGACAGGAAATCGATGCCGAGCTTCGCTCGCACATCGAAATGCGGATCGAAGACAACCTCGCCGGCGGCATGTCGTCCGGCGAGGCCCGCCGCGACGCGCTCTGCCGCTTCGGTAACCCAACGGTGATCGACGAGCGGGTAACCGCCATCGACGCGAGCCTGGGTTTGCAGAACTTCGCCTTCGACATTCGCTATGGGCTCCGTCAACTGCGCCGCACGCCCGGCTTTGCCTTGACCGCGATCCTCACCCTGGCCCTGGGGGTCGGCGTGAACCTGGTTGTCTTTGGTGTGCTCAACGCGCTGCTTCTGCGCCCACTCAATGTGGCCGGGGCAGATAGGCTCTTCCAGATCGTGCAAAAACCTCAGGGATACAATTCGCAATCCTATCCCGACTATCTCGATTACCGCGCCCGCAACGCGACGTTCCGCGATATAGCCGCATACCGGCTTTCCATGTCTGGTATGAGCATCGGAGGTGCCGCAGAAAAGCGCTGGAACTACGAAGTTTCCGGCAACTACTTCGACATGCTGGGCGTTCAGCCCCAGGTGGGGCGGCTCTTCCACGCAACCGACGAGCGCGGTCCAAACTCCGCGCCCTTCATCGTGCTCAGCGACGCTTTCTGGCACACGCGCTTCAATGCCGATCCGCTCGTGGTCGGCAGAACTGTAGACCTCAACAAGCACCCCTTCACCGTCATTGGAGTAACACCCAAAAGCTTTCATGGCACCGAGCTGTTTTTCTGGCCTGACTTTTGGGTCCCGATAGTCAATGAAGAACAGATCGATGGTTTCAACTTTTTGGACAAGCGGTTCAACCACGGCACCAACGTGCTCGGCGCGCTCAAGCCCGGCGTTACTCCGCAGCAAGCACTCGATGACCTGAACTCCATCGCCCATCGGCTCGCCCAGGAGAATCCGTCCTCTGACGACACTTTGTCGGCACGCCTGATCAAGCCGGGTCTGATGGGCGACCTGCTGGCCGGCCCGGCGCGGCCCTTTCTCACCGGCATCATGGTGCTCGCCTTGCTAGTGCTGCTGGCGGCCTGCGTCAACCTGGCCAGCATCTTTGCCGCGCGCATCGCCGACCGCGCTCGCGAACTGGCGATCCGCCTCTCCATCGGTTCCACCCGCTGGCGCATCCTGCGCCAACTATTCACCGAGGCTGTTCTGGTCTCGATCGCCGCGGGCGGCGTGGGAACCCTCGTGGCCGCCGCGCTGCTGGGGTCGCTGAGCCGTTGGCAGCCCTTTGCGGAGTTTCCCATCCACGTGACGGTCGTTGCGGATGCTCGCGTGTACTTGATCGCCCTGCTGCTCTCCCTGGCCAGCGCCGTGCTGCCGGGCCTCATCCCAGCGCGCCAGGTTTGGCGGACGCATGCCATGCAGGCCATGAAGAGCGGCGCCCCTATCGCGGGTTTATCGCACCGCCTCACCTTGCGCGATCTGCTGCTGGGCGTACAGATCACCCTCTGCGCCCTGCTGGTGACCGCCTCGTTGGTCTCGCTGCGCGGCATGGAGCGGTCGCTGCACGCGCCGATCGGTTTCGTGCCCCAAGGTGCAATGCTGGCCGAGGCCGATATGCACATGGCTGGTTACTCCGATAGCTCTGCTCTGCCTGTGCAACGGCGCGTCATAGAGGCTGCTGAGCGCATCCCGGGCGTGACCGCCGTCGGAACCATCGACAATACTCCGCTCGGCACTGGCGGCAGCTCAACCCCGGTGTACCGCGAGGGTACGGCCGAACAGCGTATTCCAATAGCGTGATGGCCGCTCACTATTACTCCATCTCGCCCGGCTATCTTAAAGCTGCCCAAACGCGGCTGCTCGCGGGCCGCGACGTCACCTGGCAGGACGACGCAACCAAACCCAAAGTCGCGTTAGTGAACCAGATCTTCGCCCGCAGGATGTTCGGCAATACCCGCGCGGTGGGGCGCCATTTCCTTCGAGGGTGATCTCTTCGAAGTATCGGCGTGGTGGAAGACGGCAAATACGAGTCGCTGACCGAAGACCCCACCCCGGCAATGTTCTTTCCTCTCGCGCAGTACGCCGAGAGAGATACGGCGCTTGTGGTCCGCTCGCCGTTGCCGCAGGCTGAGGTTGCCGCGGCGCTCAATGCGGCGCTCGCTGGCGTAGATCGCAGCCTGCCCTTTACACTTCATGGCTGGTCCGATGCGCTCGCATTTGCGCTGTTTCCTGCTCGCGTAGCCACCGCGGCCCTCGGCGTGATGGGCCTGCTCGCCGCCATGCTGGCCGTCACCGGCGTCTTCGGCATGGCCGCCTATTCAGTCTCCAAGCGGCTGAAGGAGTTCGGCATTCGTGTAGCGCTGGGCTCGCGCCGCACGCAACTGATGCGCGCCGCGCTGCTCCGTCCCCTGCTGCTGTTGTTCTCCGGCTCGCTTCTCGGCCTGCTTCTAGGCGTGGTTGCCAGCGGACTGCTCGCCCACCTCATCTACCAGGCCACGCCCCGCGACCCTCTGGTTCTGGCCGGCGCAATCGTGACCATGACGTCTGTAGGCATGGTCGCCACCTGGATTCCCGCGCGCCGCGCCTTGGCCGTGGACCCAGCGCAATTACTGCGGGAGGAATAATCGGGGCCTCTTTACTTTTCCAGGACAATCACGTTCCCCGCTTCCGGGATCGAGTACGGCGAGCCTGGAGCCTCCGTGATACTCGTCGGCGTCGCCTTGTACACGAATAAGAACCCGTCGGCGCTCAGTGCGTAGAGATGATTGGCGCCGTCCCAGCCAAACTGCGTGAACTGATGACTCGCCTGAAGCACACCGCTATAGTGCTTAATCGGGCTACTTCCGTCGAAGTGGAATACCTGGAACCCAAGTGAGCATGGGTCACAGGACGAATTGTCCCCGGCAACTGCGAGAAGCTTGCCCGTCGGAGAGATGCTCATCGTGCCGACTTGCTCGAAATCCGTAGAGATCATGTTCCTATAGGTGCTGGTTGTGCTCAGGTTGCCGTGGGAGTTAGCCGTGAACACTCCCAGCAGGTCATGTCCGTGCGGAGTGTACTCGTAATCAAGGCTTTCGACAGCGAAGGCCACGTGATCGCTTGGGTCCACGGCAAGCGCGTCCAGAAAATAGGTGTAGTAGGCGGGAGCCGGGTTCGGGAACGTGGCCTCGCCGTCGATGGCGCTCAACAATCCATTGCTCTCTCGCTTGTAACCCACGAGTACCGGGCCTTCCGTGTCGTCGAAATCAATGTCACCTCCCTGGTAGGCGTACTTGTTGTTCTCCAGCACGCTGGGAGAAAACAGCGGAATCTGGTCCGAAAACACCCCACTATCCGCGTTTCCCAAGTACTGTAGGTCGCCGTTATTTTCGATCTTGAACGACTCGATAAGCGTCCGGTCCTCGGAATTAAACACCTCCGTGTACAGCGTTGTGCCTGTAGCATCGATGCGCACCGGTCCTATGTTTCCGAGGGGCCCAGGATTGTAGCTCTGCGCGTCGATCTTGCTGACCTGGGTGAGTGCACCGTCCGACGCAATGGAGAAGGTAAAGATATCCGAGCCATTCTCCCCAAACAGATACTTCTTGTTCACTGACATGCCCCCAACCAATATGTTGGCAAAGGGTGAACCTGGCACCGGAGTGAGCTTTCCCGCAGAGGACGCGGCGAAACCGTCCATATGGGTCGGTCGGGAAACGTATACGTAGGCAACAGGAGAATCGGAGTTCTTGGTTTGATCGGTTTCACTTTGAGCCAGGGCCGCTGCAGTGAGCGCAGTGAGGTAAAGGAAAAGCATTATGTAACGTGTCATTACGAATCTCTCTTCTTCGGTCAGTTACTGGCATAGTGTCGGGAATGGGTAATTCGTTTCACTACGCAGTCCTGCCCCTTTTTATTGCTCATCGCTATAAACCTGAAATTCTCGAATATGCGCCTCTTGTGAGCTGGACAGAATATTGAGCCGGATCCGGCTCGCGGTCACCGGGGCAAACCGGTCGATCTTCTCATGCCCGATGGCCTCGCCTGAGGCTACTGTCTTCCACGCGTTATCTTTCCATATCTCAACGGCATATTTCTCCACGTGCTGTCCATCGTTGACCCATTCCATCGACGTCACCCGGTCCATGCTGACTGGCTTGGCAAAGTCGACTTCCAGCACTGCATGGTGTGAGCCCGGCGGCGCTGACCAAAACGTGTCGGGGTTTCCATCCAGGGCCGCGGCTGCTTCCGCTGTGGTCGGCAGATGTTGCAGAGCGAGGTTCCGCGTCTGCAGGCGACGAATCGCCGCGCCGAATTCTTTCAGCCTGGCCACATCGGAATCCGGCAGAAGTCCCCGGGTATCGGGTGCCAATCCCAGCATGAGCTGCGCGCCGCGTCCAACGGATTGCTCATAGGTCGTGGTCAGCTCCGCCACGCTCTTCAGCGACGACTCGTCGTGCGGATGCCAGAACCAATGCAGGGAGCGCAGCGGCGTGTCTGCCTCGACCGGGCGCCAGCGCAGGTAGCCGTGACGGTCGATAACATTCCAGTTCTCGTAGTCGATGCGCCCTGATTCTGTCCCCGCCCAGCGCGCATCGCCGTACTCGAATAGGCCGGTATCGGCGAACACGATCGCATTGGGCTGATAGGTCCGCAGCGTTTCGATGATCTTTGAGAAGTTATAAACGTGTCCGGCGCTCCCCGCGCCGTCGAGCCAGAATTCAACCAGGTTGCCATAATTCTGTGCCAGCTCTTCTAACTCGGAGAGGTAATACTTATCGTAAGCCTCGGGGTTGTTATATCTCGGATCATGCCGGTCCCATGGTGAGAGATAGACCCCAAATTTCAGGCCGTATTTATGTGCTGCGCGCGCCACGTCGCCCACCAAATCTCCTTTGCCGTCCTTCCACGGGCTTGCTTTGACGCTATAGTCCGTCTGTTCGGTGGGCCACAGGCAGAACCCGTCGTGATGTTTCGCAACCAGCACCACGTACTTAGCTCCGCTGGCTTGGATCGCCTGCATCCATTGGTCCGGATCGAACTGCGTAGGATTGAACACGGCCGGGCTGGCGGTTCCATCGCCCCATTCGCGATCGAGGAATGTGTTGGTGGAGAAATGAATAATGACTCCGAACTCCAGATCCTGCCATGCCACTTGCTGTGGGGAGGGCTTCACCTCGGTGAAGTTCTGCCCTGCGAGCATCGCACAGGAAAGTACCCCGGCAGCCAAAGCATTCCGAATCCATCTCATGAGCATCCAGGGTATACCAGCGATGTAGAATGGGCTGCACCATGAAGATATTGACTGCAGAGATGCGAGGTTGCCGCAAGGGACCCGATGCGTGGTTTACCGGAACGGTGTGGCTCAACGAAATCATCAGCCCGGTGGCGCCTTCGCGGCTCAAGGCAAACCACGTCTGGTTTGGTCCGGGCAGCCGTACTGCCTGGCACACGCATCCTGTGGGGCAGACCCTGCACGTCGTGGAGGGCTTAGGTCTGGTGCAGTTGGCCGGTGAACCGCCGCGTATCATTCGCCCGGGAGATACAGTCTGGATTGCGCCTCAGGAGCGCCACTGGCACGGCGCGGCGCCGGGAAGAACCATGGCTCATCTGGCCATGCAGGAGGCCGATGAGCAAGGCATCGATGTGGTCTGGCTAGAGCACGTCACCGAAGAGGAGTACTCCCGACCTCCCCTCTGAAAGCTTCTGCAGTTCAAGCCCTGCTCAAAAGATGAACTTGACCGCGAATTGGGTATTGAAAGGCTCGCCGGGTCCGATACCTTGTTCGGCAAAATAAGCGCCGAAGGTTGAGAAAATCTGACCGGAATTGCCTTCGCCTGCGGAGTCCGCAATCTGCGGGTATCCAACGGGCGCCAGGTCGAGGCGGTTGAAGAGGTTGAACATCTCGACTCGCAGCTGCAAAGTGAGGCGCTCCGTAAGATGCGTGTTCTTAAACGCGGAGAAATCCACTTCCGAGTATCCGGGGTTGGTGTACTGTCCCCTCCGCGTGGTGCCATACTGGCCATCCGGCGGATCTACAAACGCATCCGTGTTGAACCACTGCACCGCTCCGTCCACGACCTTATGGGATACGCCCTGGAATGGATTCATGCCCGGTACCAGATCCGCCCGGTCTGAGAACTCGCCGTTTCCGCTGCTGTTATTAGTCGCCATCACCGTGAAAGGCTGGCCTGCATGGAAGTTCACAATGCTGTTGAGCTGCCAGCCGTGAGACAACCAGGCAGGTCCGTGCGAGGAGCCGGGTATATCGTAGGTCACGTAGCCCATAAATCCATTACGCGTGTCCATATCGCTGTTTCCGTACTCCGCTTTGAGATTCGTGCTGTTCTGTGGGAGATAGGGTGGAATCCCCGTCATGAAATCGAGGCTGTGCGACCACATGTAGTTGGCCTGGCCGGAAAAGCCGTGCCAGTTCGCCACCCGCAGTGAGGCCTGCAGCGAGTTGAAATTGGAGTTTGCGCCGCTCTGCACCTGGTTGATGACCGCGAAATTCGGGAATTGGTTGAAGTAAGGCCGCGAACATTGCTGGTTTCCCTCGCCCGCCGACGCATATTTCGGGTCGCAAGTGATGATGGTCGCCTGTGCACTGCCCTGGGCCGCCTGGTTGATATCGACCACGGTCGTGAGGTGGCGGCCTTGTGTGCCCACATAGCCTATCTGTGCCACAGCGAAGTGGCCGAGCGCCTGTTGAATATTGAGGTTGTAGTTCGAAGTGACTCCAGGCTGGAAATTCGGGCTGATGGAGAAGACATTAATGACACTTTCGCCGGCGATCGTCTCGTCTAGCGTTGGGAAGATCGGCTGATAAGGCTCGATGACCACGCTATTCAAGGAAGGAAAGGCAACCGGCTGAGTTCCTACAGGGTTGTCCTCCACCCCGGGCGTACCCCCATTGTTGGTCCCCCGCAAGTCGAAGAACAGCTGCAGATGGGGAGTATCGAAGTAAAGCCCATAGCTCCCTCGAATGACGAGAGTACTCTTTCCCGGTGAATATGCAAACCCGGCGCGCGGATTAAACCCTTTCTTGAATTGGGGAAAGATATTCGCGATGTCCTGGCCGGCAACCGCCAGTCCTCCCGGGACATTCGGGTCGAAGATAGACAGGTTTTTGCTCTCGTTGTGAGGCGGCCCAAAGTATTCATAGCGCAAGCCAAAATTCAGATTCAGATTCTTGCTCATCTGCCACGCATCCTGTCCGAAAAGACTGAATGTGTGGATACGGGTGTCGCGCCTCTGGTCACCCTGGGCAATGTACGCGCTTGCCGCACAGCCGGCCATGAAGTCGGCGAGATCCAGCGTGTTCTGGTCGGTCACCGGTGAAGGTGCCGATTGGTTCATCGTCGCCAGGGCGGAACATGCGGTGCCGGAGGAACTCCACGGACCCTGTGAGCCGTCGAATACAAAAGAGCCGCGGCCATATCTTTGTGTCAGATCCTTGTACTGCGCCCAGCGGAAGTCACCGCCGAAGCTCATCTGGTGCGCGGCCTTTACGTACGTCAGCGTATCGGTCAGCTGCGGAACGTAGGTCTTGCGGCCATAAGGCGGATTCCACCCAATCGGATCGAAGTTCGTGATCTGAATCCTTGGCGACCCTGAAAGCGAGGGATCAGTGACGCCTGTATTCAGGCCCAGCGCGACCGGATTGAAGTTCGTGTCTTTATCGGTGAAGAACAGGTAGACGATGTTCGCACCGAAAGAGAGCTGGTTGGCAAGGTGAGGTGTCGGTGTCATGTTATGGGTGATCGCGTAATTCTGCGAACGCTGTGGGCCGTATGCCCAATAGGGTGTCAGGTAAGAAGGTCCAGGGCTCTCGGTATGTCCGTAGCCCAGGAAGGCCCTTATCGAGAGATTGTTCTTTTCGTTGATGTGATGGTCTATCTTGGCCACGCCGTTATAGCTGAAACCACGAGCAATCGCGTTGTTGAAGTAATTGGCGGGACTGGCTGGACCGGTAAGAGCGTCGGCAGGCCATAAGTTGTCCAGGAGCGATGTCGCCACCGGGCTTACCGGTATTCCGTAAAAGGAAAGCAAGTCCGTTGCAGCCGCCTGGTAGGCCGTCGATGGTTCCGTGGAGCTCGAAGTGTTGGCAATGCCGAATCCCTGGTACTCAAATGCGACAAAAGCGAAAGTTTTGTTTTTGATAATCGGTCCGCCCACCGAACCACCGTCGTTGATGTTGCGCAAATACTGCTTTTTCGTCCCCGGTGGAGCGAATGGTGTATTGGCCGCGAAGAATTCATTCCGGATGTAATAGAACGCAGAACCATGCAGCTGGTTGGTGCCGGACTTCAGCGTCAGGTTGACGGTGCCGCCGGCATTCCGGCCTATTTGCGCCCCTGAACTGGTCACAAACGAAAACTGGTCGATCGCTTCCACTGGAATAAGCGTGGTCGCGATGCCGGAGGCGCCACTGATGTTGGAGGAGGGATAACCCCAAAAGAGATCATTGTCATCTGTGCCTTCGATCTGCCAATTGATCGCATTCGGCCGAGTTCCATTCACCGATCCAAGGCCGCCCCCACCCAGACCGGGGGCTCCGGCAAAACCGGGAGACTGAGCCACGAGCTGCGAGACATCGCGGCCGTTTTGCGGCAGGTCCTGCACCGCCGTTGTCGGTAAAACGGTGAGCTCCGTCGAGGAGGCGGTGTCCAGTCCCACCTGATCGGCGGAGACTTCCACAGAAGTCATTGTCTGTGCGGGGTGAAGGACGATTTTCAACGTATAAACTGCTCCCGACGATACCGGTACGCGGTCAATCTTCTCTCCCTGGAATCCACTGCTGTTTGCTTCGACAACGTACTCTCCGATAGGCAGGTCCTGGAAGAGAAACTCTCCCGCACTGGAGGTCGCCGTAGTGTGGATGATGCCTGTCGTCGTCGCTGTCGCGGTGACCGGGACGTTGGGCAAAACCGCACCAGACTGATCGGAGATGATTCCATTAATACTGCCCCGAAAGGTCTGGGCGGAAACCCAGACAGTGGACAGAAGCAATATGGGAAGAAGCTTGGCCAGGAGGGAGATACACCGATGCATCGCGATACCTCGTCGGTTGCGCAGAATGGTGTGCCTTGGGGTCGTTACACTCGCAGCTTAGCCCGGATTGCAGAAAACCAAAAATGAGTTCTCTCTGAGTTCCTTATCCTGAGCCGCGATGTCGCGACAGGATTGGTGCAGGTACGGTATGCTGGCAAAAATATGATTATGACGTCGTACGGGTTGACCAACGGTACCAGGGAATCGGGCAGCGAAGTAGAGCGGGTTTACCACCTCTTGCGCCAGTGGATCATTGAGGGGGAATTGCGGCCGGGCTCCTTTCTTGCAGAGCCGGAGTTGGCCGAGCGCTGCCACACTAGCCGCACTCCCGTCCGCGAAGCCTTAAGCCGCCTTGGCCAGGACGGCTGGGTCATTAGTTTCCACCGCAAGGGATTTCAGGTACAGCCGATCACCTTGGCAGATGTCTCTGAGTTATATGCCTACCGCCGCTTGTTTGAGCGTTATGCCTGTGAGCGGGCGGCTGAGACCGCGACCGCTGCGCACATTGCGGAACTGCAGCGCATCCTCGATGCGGAAGATAATCCGAATAACTCTTTGCCGGAAATTTTCGCGCTCAACGAGCAGTTCCATCTCGCCCTTGCCGAGCGAACCGAGAATGGCCGCATGATTGCGCAGATGCGGCTGACCATGGCTTTCCTGCGCCGCCTTAATTTGATAGCGGTCGCCAAAGACAAGGTGAGCCACCGCGACATTGTGGAGGCGATTAAAGCCCGCGACGCCGTGCGTGCCAGCTCTCTTATGGGCGAGCACATGGACTTCGCCCTGCAGTCCATGATCCTTGCTTTCCGTTGAAAGTGCTACCCCTGCAGCTTGTAAACCCGGTGCCCGTTCACCCAGACCAGCTGGTGGAACAGTAGAGGTGTGGTGTTTGCCTTGAGCACGGTGAGCGTCTCCCGCGCCACGCACTTTCCTGCGAGTCTTGCTGCGCCGGGGTTGCCGCCTTGCGAGATCCCGGCGCCGTGTCCATCTTTGCACGAGCAGTCGCTGCCGAACAGCAGCTTATCTTTGTGCCGCTTGAGAAAATCCGCAGTAAACGATGGGTCGCGCGTAAGCGCATTATTGCCCGAGTTCGCAGAAAGATCGGCGAACAGGTTGGGATAGTCTCCCAGCCATTTGTCGGTGATGCCGCCGCCCACGATCGGCGTCCTCGGGTAGTCTTTGTCGTTGGCGTAGTCCGCGCTCACATTGGCCCAGAACGCGTCGCAGTGGCCCACGAACGCTGTCTTCGAATACGTGTTCAGGATCTTATCGAAGCGCTTGAACCCGGTATTGAAAACACCTTCCGTTGGCGTATGCGGCACCTCTTGAAAGTGGATAGTTACCGGCACACCAAGCTCTCCCGCTGCCGCATAGAGTCGTCGCATCTCCGGGCCGTCGGCTTCCACATGAAACTTTACTTCGCCGAAGCCATGTGCGCCCGCCTTGACCGCCTCGGTCAGCAGCGTGACCGCATCGGGAGCAGAAACGTCCGTGCTGACCGAGTAACCCGCAAAGCGCGTCGGCTCCTGTGCCATAAAGCGTTTGCAGTCATCGGCCGCCGTAAGCCGCGCCAAAAGGTACGCGGCCTGGCATCCGGACCCATTCAAGTGCGCCAGGTTAGCCTCCAGCGTAGGCCGCGGATGAAAGTGGCAATTGATCACTGGCGAACCCCAAAGGTTCGCCGTCTCCGCCGGAAGCTGAGCCCAAACCACGCGCGCCGCTCCAACCGCAACCATCGATTTGAGAAACCTTCTCCGACTCGTTCCCATCCCCATCAAACCTTCCCCGCCTCACTTCTCGCAAGGCAGCTTCAGGCTAACGATCAGCCCGCCTTCCGGGCGGTTCCGTGCCCGCACCTCGCCGTGGTGCAGGCGCACCGCGCGGTCCGCGATCGCCAATCCCACTCCAAACCCTCCGGTATCAATTTGCCGTGAATCGTCGACCCGGTAGAACGGGCGAAAAACATTCTCCAGCTCATTCTCTGGGATACCCGGCCCGCAATCGCTCACATCGAGCGTCACCATGCGCCCTCCACCCCGTTCCTCGCAGCTCATCGTCAACTCCACCACAGATTCCTGGCGGGTGTAGCGAATGGCATTGCGAACGATATTCTCGATGGCCCGATAAATCAGTTCGGGGTTCCCCTGTACCATGCAGTCGCACTGGCTCAATATCCGAATCTTGCAGGACCTCTGTTCCGCCTCGAACTCCGCATCCGGAAGCAGGTCTTGCACCAGTGCATTCAGGGGGAACCGGTCCGTGTGTGTGGATACATCGGTGGACTCCATAGAGGACAACCGAAGCAGCTGCCCAATCAACAAATTCAGGCGCCCGGCCTCACGCTCGATGCGTTGCAGATGTCCCTTCATCGCCGGGGGAGCCTCTTCTCGCGCCAGCTCCAGGCCCACGCTCAAGCGCGCCAGCGGAGAACGCAATTCATGGGAGACATCGCGCACCAGCATCTTCTGCGCCCCCACCAACTGCTCCAGCCGCTCCGCCATGTAATTGAAGTCATGCACCAGTCCCTGGATTTCGTCACCGCCAAAGAGACGTTCTTCTCCGTCCGGCTCGGGCACGCGCGTGGCCAACTCTCCGTTCGCCAGCTTGCGGGCGGCAATGCGCAGTTTTCCGATCGGCCGCACCAGCAGCAGAACCATGATGAACGTGGTCAACCCGAAAACCACGATGCCTACGGGGAGCTGCGGAAACGCGAAATGAAGCAGATCGCCCAGATGAAATGGGTGGGGGGTCCGCGGACGGCTCAGCAGGAAAAGATAGCGCTGGCCGCCCGCGGATTGCATCGCTGTGCTCCACAGGTAATCGTCGCCATCCAGGTTGGTGTGCATCCCGGCCTTTGTGTCAGCCGCCGTTAATGCTGCAGCGGTCGCGGAGGAGAGGGTAGCCCCACATAGAAAATGCTTCGGCGTATCGGCCAGGTAGATACTCTGCTTTATCGACGCGCCATATTCTCGCAGACCTGCGCATCCGCCTGTTTCGTAGGCGTTCACCGCGGCGCCCACTGTGCTGGGCAGTGTTGTATTGAGAACTTCGACAATCTCGTGGGCGCCCACAAACCTGTGCTGCAGGATCAGCATGGTCGAGATAACAAAGGTGAGACTTTGCGCGATCCAGAAGCCGAGAAAGATCTTGGTAAAAAGTCCTCGCATCGCCTATCGCTCTCCCGCCAGTTTGCGAGGGGCCGGCACTGCCAGCTGATAGCCAACGCCGCGAATCGTCTTCACCCGATCCCCGAAATTGCCGGCTGTATCCAACTTGTGGCGCAACCGGCTCACATGCATATCCAGGCTGCGGTCGAAGGGATGAAACTTACGCCCCAGCACCCCCTCGGCCAGTTGCTCGCGCGCCACCACCTCGCCGGCGGAGCGCATCAACGCCTGCAGCAGCCCGAACTCCACATCCGTCAAGTCAAGGACTGCGCCGCCACATCGCGCCACCCTGGCCGCCGTATCCAGCTCCAGGCCCATGACCGTTAGAAAGTCTCCTGCCATTGCGGGCGTCTCGGCGCCTCCGCTTCTTCGCAGAATGGCCCGGATCCTGGCCAGCAGCTCACGCGGGTTGAATGGCTTTGGCAGGTAGTCGTCGGCCCCGATCTCCAATCCGACGATGCGGTCCACATCTTCCCCCCGCGCCGTAAGCAGCAGAACGCTCATGGGCGAGGCCGCCGCGCGCAATCGCCGAAGCACCTCAAAACCATCCAGCCCGGGCAGCATCACGTCCAGCAGCATGATGGAGTAACCGCCGCCCAGCGCAATGCCCAGGCCCGTCTTGCCGTTGTGTTCCGCGGTCACCTGGTAGCCATGGCGCCCCAGGTAGTCGCTCAGCATTGAGCAAAGTTCCACGTCATCGTCGATAAGAAGAATGGGCTCCATGCTCGGTCTTTCTACCAGTTCCGAGACTACGCCCGTCTGGCTGCCCGTGACCGCCGTAAATGTAACAAATTGTCACACACCCGTGACAATCCTTTACCAAGAGTGACGCTTTGTGACCGCGTTGCCAGGCCAACGGGTGTCTCCTGAAAAGGTGATGAATAACCAACCGCCTCCATCCGCGAGCCATCGTATGCGAATAGTCCTGCTTTTGCTCTGCATAGCTCTCTTCGCAGCCACCCCAGTCTTTGCCTTGCCCGCGAGCGCCTCGCTCCACGGAGTAGTGACCGACCCCTCCGGAGCCCGCGTCACCAAAGCGACCATCACCCTCCAGGCGCAGGATGGAACCACAACGGCGGTGCAGAGCGGCGCGGATGGCGCCTACATATTTCCCCAACTCGCCCCTGGTATCTACACCATCACCGTTACCGCACCTGGGCTTGCCCTTCCCCAGGCGCAGAGTGTGTCGGTGGACGCGGGGCGCGCCGTGCTGCAGAACCTTGCCCTCATCATTGCCGTCGACCAGCAACAAGTCACGGTTACCGATCAGGGAGCAGGCCTCGACACCAGCCCTGACAACAACGCCGGCGCCATCGTGATCAAGGGCAAAGATCTCGACGCACTCTCCGACGATCCCGATCAACTGCAGGATGAGCTGAACGCGCTCGCCGGCCCCGCGGCCGGACCCAACGGAGGCCAGATCTATATCGACGGCTTTACCGGCGGACAGCTGCCACCGAAGTCTTCCATCCGCGAAATAAGAATCAACCAGAATCCCTTCTCCGCGGAATTCGACAAGCTCGGTTATGGCCGTATCGAGATCCTCACCAAGCCCGGCACCACCAAACTGCACGGTATGATCATGGCCAACGGCAACGACTCCTCCTTCAACTCGCTGAACACCTTTGTGACCAGCGAGCCGCCCTACTACTCCACTTTCTTTCTGGGCAACGTCAGCGGCTCATTCAACAGCAGAACCTCCTGGTTTCTCAGTGGATTTCGCCGCGACAACAATGCCAACTCCATCATCAATGCCCAGTTGCCCGACCCTACGGGAGGAACTTACAACTACGCCGCGGCGGTTCCCAATCCTCAGTCGCGGATGGATCTGAGCCCCCGCATTGATCTTCAGCTCTCGCCCAACAACACCCTCACCTTCCGTTATATGTACGACCGGCAAAAGAGCACCAACGATGGAGTCTCCCAATTCGCTCTGCAGACGCAAGGCTATGACACCCTGAACGAGGAGAACACGATACAGATCAGCGACACCCAGATACTCAGCCCAAAGATCGTGAACGAAACCCGCTTTGAGTACATCCGTGATCGCGACAATCAACTTCCGCTCTACACCACGCCCACGATCACGGTGCAAGGCGCCTTTACCGGTGGCGGCAACAACGAAGGAACAATTCGCGACGCCCAGGATCACTATGAAGCTGCAGAACTACACCTCGGCCGCCCTCGGCCCGCACTCCATCCGCTTCGGCGGCCGTCTGAGGCTGGTGCGTGATTCCAACGAGTCAACCGCCGGCTTCAACGGAAGTTATACCTATGCTTCGCTTGACGCTTACTCTGCCGGGCAGCCATCGCAGTATTCAGTTACCCAGGGTAATCCCGCCGCGGTCGTCAATCTCTTCGACGCCGGCATCTTCTTTCAGGATGACTGGCGTCTGCGCTCCGACTTCACTCTGAGCTACGGCCTGCGCTACGAAGGGCAAAACCGGATCAACGATCATGCTGACTTCGGACCGCGCTTCGCCTTTGCCTGGGCCGTGAACGGCAAAAGCAAGCCCGCAACCACGGTCATTCGTGGCGGCTACGGCTGGTTCTTCGATCGCTTTCAATCCACCAACGTCTTGCAGGCCATTCGTCAGAACGGCATCAATCAGCAGCAATTCGTGATCAAGAACCCCTCACCCGATGGGACCATATCGTCTACCTCAAGTGAGGCAGCCCCCACCACCTACTCCATCGCGCCCAACCTTACCGCGGCCACCAATATGCAAGCTGCCATCGGAGTCGAGCATAAGTTCGGCAAAATGATCACCGTCTCGACTACCTACATCAACTCCCGCGGCCTGCATCAGTACTTTACCGACAACATCAATGCATTCCTGCCCGCCACCTATGACATCGATACCGGAACCGGCGTGCGGCCCAACGGCAAGAATGAAAACCTTTATCAATATCAATCCGGCGGCATCTATCACCAGAATCAGCTGATCACCAACTTCAGCGTGCGCGAGCGCAAGCTCTCGCTCTTCGGCTTCTACGTCCTCAACTTCGCCAAGGCTGATACCTCGGGCGTGGCCTACTTTCCTTCCAACCAATTCAACCCGCGCGAAGACTACGGCAGGTCCACCTTTGATGTCCACAACCGGTTCCTGCTGGGCGGCAATTATTCAGCTCCCTTTGGCATCTCCATCAGCCCGTTTATGGTTGTGAATTCCGGCACCCCATTCAACGTCACCGTGGGGCAGGACCTGAACGGCGACAACCAGTTCAACGATCGCCCGGCGTTTGCCACCTCCTCCAGCACCGACGTGATGAACACCCAAGTACGGCGATTTCGACCTGAATCCCGGCGCCAATGAGGCCCGCGTCCCTTACAACTTCGTCAACGGACCGGGGGCATTCAGCCTGAACCTGCGGGTAAGCAAGTCGATCGGCATTGGACCACGCGTCGAAGGCGGGGCCGGCGGAGGATTCAATGGGCCTCCGGGCGGCGGTGGGGGCGGCGGCCGCGGTCCTGGAGGGGGTGGCCCGCCGGGAGGCGGACTGGGCCCTGGCGGCCTCAGCAGCGGCGGCGGAAGGCCCCCGATGCTCGATCAGCAAGTACCCAGGCGCTATTCGCTGAACTTCACCGCCATGGGCAGAAACATCTTCAACAACGTGAACCTTGCGCCGCCCGTAGGCGTTCTCGAGTCACCACTCTTTGGCGAGTCGAATGCGTTGGCAGGGGGCTTCTTTTCCTCGCCCTCCTCCAACCGCAGCATCGATCTGCAAGTGTCCTTTAATTTCTAGTCCAGGGTGACGAAAGCAGCAGGGAAGGGAATCGAATCGCGCCTCGATGGTGTCGGCTGCTGCGACACGAACCAGCGCGACTGCGGATCCGGGAATAATGAGCTGTCCTGCATCAAGTCTTTCGCCGCGCGAAGCTGCATGTCGAGCCAGCCAGCGGATCGAGAGCAGAGGGCTCCCCATAATCTCCCGGCAAGTGCCCGAAGCTTTGACCTCACCATTCACCAGCAGCGAAACCTCTCTCCGAGGACAGATCCCAGAAGGGAAGCAGTGGAAGCATCGGTTGGAGCACCAGGCCCGCATGAATCCCATTCGAAGCAATCAGTTCCTGTTGTGTCGGCTTCCCGTACCGGAATCGATAGTTATGCAATTCGATGCCGGCACAAACACCATTGAGTGCGCCCACTATCTGTTCGTCGCTCATCTCCCCGTGAATCTCCGCGCCCAGGCGAAATACCAGTTCGGGCTCGACTGCGCAATCCACGAAGGAAGAGGCAGGCACATGATCCCCGGAGTGAAAGACATCGGGCATCAGCACTTTCCCCGAGATGGGTTCCGTCAGGCCGAACTGTTGCCGGATGGCGGTGCTGGTGCATCCCACCTTCCAACCCACAACCTTCGCCCCCTGTTGCACGCGCGCGGCAATAAATCCATCCTGTACTTCGTAGGCTTGGGCGAGTGACAGGCGTGAGATGTCCAAGCCGCCCACGTGGGACTGGTGTGTACGAAAGAAGCCGCCAATTTCCTCGACAAACGTCGGTACCAGGGACATCACGTTCCTTTGTACTCTACTGTGACTCAGTATCGTCTATCGCTAACGAGGACTCATGAATCGAAAAACCCCTTACTCGCCGCCGCTTCCTGGTTGGCAGTGCTGCTCTTGCGACCACGCTGGAGCTTCAGCGTTCTGCGTTCGCTTCTGACCCGGAAGTGTGCCGGTTGATCCCAGAGCAGGAGGAAGGGCCATATTACGTCGCGGGCGAGCTCTTCCGTTCCCACATCGTGGAAAGCAAACCCGGCGTGCCTCTTTCTCTTCGCATACTGGTGCTCGACTCGCGATCGTGCAAGCCCTTGTCCAACGCGGCCGTGGATTTGTGGCACTGCGATGCTCTCGGTCTCTACGCGGGATTCACGAAACAGAATCCGATGGGGCCAGGAGGCCCGCCCTTCGGTGGCCCAGGAGGCCCGCCGCCCCCGGAGGACATGGGACCGCCGCCTCAAAATCATCCCACCGACAAGCTGACCTTCCTGCGCGGTATTCAGTTGACGGGAGCCGACGGTGCGGTAAATTTTCAAACCGTCTTTCCCGGCTTCTACATGGGCCGCACCAACCACATACATTTCAAGGTGAGGATTGGCGGCCATCTTGCGGGGACGTCCTATGAGGCGGGACACACCTCGCACACCGGCCAGATATTTTTCCCTGAGCAAGTCGCCACCGAGCTGATGCGCCACGAGCCATACAGTCTCCACCGCATCCACCGCACCACGCAGGATGAGGATCAGGTCTTCGGTGACCAGAACGGCCACTTAGCGATCGCTCGCCTGCAGCCGGGAAACTTCGCTCAAGGCATGCATGCGGATCTGGTGGCTGCGGTAGATCCCACCGCAACCCCTGCTGGAGCGCAACGCAGAGGACGCCCCCCGGGCCCTCCTCCCGGAGAGCGGTACTAGTTCCATTACCGCGAACGCCTGCGCGCCCCATCTACCCGCGATAAGCATGCACCTTGTCGCACACCAGGCGGAGCTTATCCTCGAGGCTGTCTGAATCGGTTTTGAGGGCAGCCGCATCGATAGCCAGCGGCGCACCCAGAACAACCAGGGGCGCACCATATTCCGGAATGCGGATCGCCTGTTCAATGGAAAGACCGCCAACCGCCTGCACCGGCACTTGAACTGCCGCGACCACCTCTCGCAATTGGTCGAGCGGGCTGGGATACGGTTTTCCCATCGCCGCCAATCCCCGGCGTTCGTCGTACCCGATATGATGAATCACGAAATCGCAACCAAGATCCTCCAGCCTCTTGGCTGCCGCGACCCTATCCTCGGCGGCGAGATTATCTCCCATGACCTTCAGGCTGAAGTCTTTTCCCGCCCGCACCACCATCTTGATGGTCTCTGGGTGTGCACGCTCCATAACCACCACGTGGGTAGCTCCTGCTTTCGCCGCCATCTGGGCCTCGGGCCAACCGCCGTCCATGATCTTGAGGTCAGCAACGATGGGAACGCCGGGAAACTCCGCGCGCAGGGCGCGAACGCAGTTCATCCCCTCGGAAGCAATGAGAGGAGTGCCTGCCTCCAACCAGTCAACTCCTGCACGGAGAGCGAGCCGCGCGGCTGCAAGGGCCTCGGAGATCGAGGTGAGGTCAAGCGAGATTTGTACGACAGTTTTCATAGTCATGAAAGTGTTCCAGCCGGGCTTTCTTTTACGGGATTGCGCCCGATGACGGGATACTGTTCCACATCGAGAACCGCGCCGTTGATGAGCGTTGCTTCGTCGGAAAGAAAGTACACCGCGGCCCAGGCGATATCTTCCGGCGAGAGCAGCCGGCCTGACGGGGCAAATGTCCTGGACACCCGGGTGGGCCAGTCCTGGGGCAAACCCTCTTTTATTTTCAGCGCGAATTCGTTCGGTGTGAGCGTCCAACCGACATTGAACTGGTTCACCCGGATACCTTCCGCTCCGTGTGCGTCCGCGAGGTTGCGTGTCATGGTCATCAAGCCCCCCTTGCACACGGAATAGGCCAGCTGGTTGCGTTCTCCGCAATACGCATTGATCGACCCGATATTCAGCACTCGCCCTGTGCCTTGTTTGCGGAAGTGGGGAAGCGCCGCCTGGATCAAGAGGAAGGGCGCCTTCAGGTCGATGGCCACGGTCTTGTCGAATATCTCCGCATCAGTGTTCTCGATGTTTCCCCGAACGATGGCTGCGGCATTGTTGACCAGGCCATCGATCCTGCCAAAGTGATCAACCGTCTCCGCGATGAGCCGTGAGGGCACCGCTGGATCTTCGAGGGCTCCGATGGTGAATGAGGCTCCTTCACCGAGCTCAGCGGTCAGCGCCTGTGCAGCATCTTTTCGTCTTCCATGGATCATGACCTTCGCGCCTTCGCGCGCGAAGATCCTCGCCATGCCCTCCCCGATGCCGGTAGTCGACCCGGTCACCAGGATCACTTTATCTTTAAGCCGCATCCCTGTTCTCCCATCGCCCGCATCATTGTGCGTATTCGGAAGCAGAAGTGTCCAGTCTATCTGCGCTCCATTTACAAACCAGATTTTTAATCTGAGCAAAGGAAACATGGAGCAGCAGGGCCACCCAAGGCAAATGGAACGGCCTCTATCCAGCAACCGCTCTCCATGGAAGCGCCGCCCTCCCCCTTGTCATCCTGAGCGTACCCGGATTTCCTGTTAGCGGCGCTAGAGAGTGCAGTGTGTGCGGTTTTCTGTGAGGAAAACCGCATCTAGAGTTTCTACATTTGTCTAAAGCTGCTGAGGGCCTGAACCACCCCACTCAAGCCAAAAGAATGTATCTGACTTAGCAACCGGGCGGTCATGCGTTCCGTGGGCTTATAGCATTCGTTCGGACCGCCAAGTTTCTCCCTTTCGGCGCGGAATGTGCGGAAAAAGGGGAATAAGGGGAATAAGGCCGGTTGCTCACCGGGCTGCTGCATGGTCTGAAGCAAATTGGCCTGAGAGGCGCCAGCAATCGACCGGCCCCCCAAAAAAAGATGCGCGAAAAGCCCCCTCAGGGCGATGTTGCTGAGGCCTTTCCGAGGGCACGGGTTCTCGGGAAATGACAAAATGATGCGTGATAAGCGTGGTAAGCGTGATAAGTCCTCGGGCCGGGGCTTTTTCTGTGTTCCTGGAGCTGCTGGCAAGGCTGAGGCGTTGCCAAAGGTTGCGGTTCTCGGGAAATGGCTAAAATGTACGCACTAACGCACTAATTCGGTTTCGCCATCACGATGGCCTGTTAAAGGTCGCGAGGAGTGGTTTCTATTGGCCCACCTTGGGCACAGAAGGGCGGCGGACCGGCAGGCCTCCGCTTCCACTTTCATGCGGAGGGAGGACGCCGCTGAAACCTACTATTGAATTTTCAAACATCAAGGTGGGCTAGCCCTGAGGCTGATAAGTCCTTTGTTTCACCAAAGGCGCCGAAAGTTTGCGGGCTCCGCCGGTGTAGTACGTATATAGATACAATTCGCAGCGGTTTAACTCATCGGAATTGACTTTTATTTGGTTACATAATGACAGCCGTCCGGACGCCACCAACCTTGGCAGGAAATCCGAGCGCAGCCGAGGGCAGGGAAGCCGGGTTCGGGAAATGGCTAAAAAGTGCACACTATGCGCACTAATTCGGCTCCGCCGACGATTCTTCGGGTTCGGCGGTTTCTTCGTCCATCAGCTCTTGGTCCTGGGGATCGATGGCGGACCAGAGGATGGTGGGGCGACCGCGGGCAGAGATGAAACGAGACGTAGCTACTCCGAGAGAGCTGAGTCGATTGGTCCGTCAGCACAGTCGTCCGGGCTCAAAGTGGTGAACCGTCCTATCTCAGCATGGAAGGCGATGGAGCCATTACTTCCCGCGTGGACAGAAATTCGGGTCAAGCCTTGCAAGTGCCAAAATCGCTCCAGCTCTGGTATAACGACGGCACGACAGTGACATTGCCTTGCGGAGCAACTGTCACTCCGCCTGCGTATTCGTTCCTAAAGTACAATCTCTGTACTTTCCAGGGTGAAACGTTGACCGGCGCTAACGGAAGTATCATCCCGAATCTCTACTGGATCGGGAACCAATCCCAATCCCAGGGAGATCTTCGGCTGCCCTGGCGAACCAATGTCGACGCCGGTGTCAGAAGGCGCTTCCCCGTCTACGAACGGTTCAACCTGGTGCTTGCATTCGAGGCCTCGAATGTGCTGAACCACACCGAGCTTAACAGCCAGCCGGGCTCTCACTCCGGCACCATGGGCCTTGTGGACAATCGAGTGAATGGATTGGTTCCAGGAATCGGCACCAATAGCGCTTTTGGCAGCATAGGAAATTCCACCGACGATCCGCGGCAGATCGCCGTCCATGCCATCGTGCAGTTTTTGACTGCACTTGGTGCGATTGTGTGGCGTCAGGACAAAAAGGCAGGTAGCGATGAGCAGCGTTCCTAGCATGATTCGAATTCTCGCCGTGGACGACCACGCTCTACTCTGCAAGAGCCTAACTCCCAGTGATACAAAACGGGTTTCAATGCGGTCCGAGGGAGCGCTTTGAACTCCTTTTCCGTCCGAGCAGGTTTGAGCCTGGCGGTTTTTTTGATCAGCGTCACTGCCTGTTGCGCGAAAGTGCCAGAAGCTCACGTTAACCCCGTCCCGGTGAAACTGCCCGTCGACTACGCTACGGACATTCGTTTCGCCCACATCTCGACTGCTGAGGGGCTTTCGCAAATCAGAGTCATGAACATCGTGCAGGACGATTTGGGGTTTATGTGGTTCGGCACTCTGGTTGGACTTAACCGGTTCGACGGCTACACGTTCAAGGTTTTTGTGCACGAAAGGGGCAACCCTAACAGCCCCAGTGGCGTGGACATCGAGTCGTTGTTCAAGGATCGCGACGGCGCATTGTGGATCGGCTGTGAGCAGGCCGTGGACCGCTTCGATCCTAAGACGGATACCTTCATCCACTTTCCTGTGCCGATGGTCAAGCAGATTAGCCAGGACCGCGCGGGCTTATTGTGGTTCTCGACCGACAGGGGGTTGTACCGGCTTGATCAGAAGAGCGGGAAATTTCGCGTTTACACGCACGACGCAAGCGACCCCGAGAGCCTTCCAGACAATCACGTCGTTTCAGCCGCTGAAGACAAAACCGGGAGGTTCTGGGTCGGAGAGCCTGACGGGATGTATGAGTTTGATCGCGCGAACGGCCACGTCAAGTTGTCCATCCCGCTTCATAAGGCGTCGCGCGACTTCTCCTTTTACGAGGACCGGTCAGGGGGGTTCTGGATCATCTACGGTGCAGGAAATGGGCTGGCGAAGTTCGATCGCGAACGGAATGTCCTTACCTATTACTCCTTTCATGCCAGCGACACATCGAGCACGGCTTTTAGCGGCGTGACTGCGATGCTGGAGGACCGGCATGGAAATCTTTGGCTTGCGACACAGGGATCTCGGTCTGGTGAAGTTTGATCGCGAACACAGCCGGTTTATTAGCTACACATATAGGCCCGGCGATTCCGACGGCCTCGCAGAAGATCGTATAACGAGTTTGTTTGAAGATCGTGATGGAAGCATCTGGGTAGCCCTTTTTGGGAGCGGACTGCAACGTTTTTCCCCCGTTCCAGCGGCATTTCAGCCTGTGAGCCTAAAGCCAAAAGAAGGTGGAATCGGCTGCTTTTACGAAGACAGTCACCGGAATCTCTGGATCGGAACACGCCCCGCGTTATATCGCATCGATCCATCGGGAAAAAGCACTGCGTTTGTAGGCGTAAAGCCGGGTGTTCCGTTCGACGTATCCAGCGTCGTCGAAGATCGTGCTGGATTCATCTGGGTCGGGACGTCCAACAATGGGCTCTTCCGGCTCGATCCAAGAAACGGCCAATGGAAGAACTACCGGCACAACGAGAACGACTCCTTCGTCGCTGAGTAACAACCTCGTCAATCGACTGTTGGTGGATCACGATGGGACACTGTGGGCTGCGACCTGGGATGGACTCGATCGTTTCGATGCTCGGACAGATCGCTTTACAACTTTCAAAGCCGATCCACATGCCCGCGAACTGATCTATCTTGCTATGGCCGAGGGCACCCAGCACGATCTTTGGCTCGGAACTTACGGTTTTGGCCTGCAACATTTCAATCCGAAAACAAGCGCAGTTTACGACCATTGGCAGTAGTGACGCCTCAGGCAGTCTGAGCGACAGCGAAGTTAACTGGGTCCATATCGCACGTACTGGAGCGGTGTGGGTGGCCACATCAAACGGCCTTAACGAGTACGATCCGGCGACGAAACATTTCACTGTTTATGATGCCCGTGACGGGTTGGCGAGCAGCGCTGTCGATTGTGTGCTGGAGGACACGCGCGGCAAGCTCTGGATGAACACAACGAGAGGTATCTCCAGCTTTGATCCCTCAACCAGGACCTTCCGTAACTTCTCCACAGCCGAGGGTCTTCCGGGTCCGGAGATGGCCGGTACGGGCGCCTGCCTGCATTCCGCGAGCGGGCGGATGTTTTTTGCCGGATTCAGCGGAGCGACGACGTTTATCCCCGAAGCTATTCCGGAGGCCAACTACGCGCCCCCAACCGTGATTACGGACTTCCGGTTGTTGGGGAACTCACATTCGCCAGCGCTCAAAATTACACCGCAAGCCATTTCGTACGCCTCGGAGATCATCCTCTCGCATAAGCAAACCCCGTTCTCGCTGACGTTTGCAGCACTTGCGTATTCCAATTCGCCGGCAAACCGTTATCGCTACATGCTCGAGGGTCTGGACAATTCGTGGACTGAAGTCGGGAGCGACAGCCGTACCGTGACCTACACCGCTCTTCCCGCCAGGAAATATCGCTTTCGTGTGCAAGGCGCCACGAACAGCAGCCAATGGAGCGAACCCGGAGCAGAACTTGAAATCATCATCCTGCCTCCCTGGTGGAACACATGGTGGTTCCGAACTGCATATGCATTGGCGGCGCTTCTAGTAATCTGGTCCGTTTATCGCTATCGCATGCGCCAAATCGCACAACAATTCGATATCCGGATCGACGCTCAAGTGAACGAGCGCATGCGCATCGCGCGAGACTTGCACGACACCCTGCTTCAGAGTTTTCAAGGAGCAGCTTTTCAATTTCAGGCGGCTCGTAAATTGTTGCTGCGAAATGCGGGCAACGCAATGCAGGTTGTTGATGAGGCCATTCATGCTGCGGAGGAAGGCATTACGGAGGGCCGTGCTGCGATTCGCGATTTGCGCCCGGAACCAGCCGCGCAGCGCAACCTTCCGGAATTGCTGAATGCCACATGCCGTGAACTGGCAACGGGTCAGGAGCTGAATGGGAATGCTCCGAGCTATCAGGTGTTGGTTGAAGGCAAGCAACAGAATTTATCCCCGATGCTTCAGGATGAGGTCTACCGGATCTCCCGCGAGGTGGTCCGGAATGCCTTCGCGCACGCTGCTGCCAGCCACATCGAAGTGGAGATCCGTTATGATCACGATCAGCTTCGAGTGCGTATCCGCGATGATGGCAACGGGATCGACCCCAGGATCCTGGAAGCCGGCGGGACTTCTGGGCACTTCGGCATACCGGGCATGCGCGAGCGAGCTCAGCGAATTGGATCGCGATTGGATTTCTGGAGTGAGATGGGCGCAGGCACCGAGGTGCAGCTGACGATTCCCGCTGCGATGGCGTACGAAAAACGTCGTCATAACCGTCGATTCCTGCTGTTCCACAGGGCAGGTAGCGATGAGTAGCGTTCCTGGCATGATTCGAATTCTCGCCGTGGACGACCACGCTCTTCTCCGCAAAGGCATTGCGGCTACGATTAATGCAGAGCCTGACATGAAGCTGGTCGCCGAGGCCTCCAACGGAGAAGAGGCCATCGAAAAGTTCCGAGTACATCGCCCAGACGTGACCCTGATGGACCTTCAAATGCCCGGTCTCAATGGGATCGAGGCTATGATCCGTATCCTGGCTGAATTCCCAGACGCACGCATCATAGTCCTTACGACCTATAGCGGCGATGTTCAAGTGCTTCGTGCCCTGCGCGCCGGCGCACGGGCTTATCTATTGAAAGGCCACGATCGGGAACTTATCGAGACGATTCATGCGGTCATGGCAAGGGCGAAAGAGGATACCGCCGGAAGTCGCGGCTGAGCTTGCTGAACACGCCACCGATGATGAGTTGAGTGCCCGGGAAATTGAGGTTTTGAGGCTGATTGCCGCTGGGAATTCCAACAAACAGATCGCCGACCTACTCTGCATTGCGGAGGCGACCGTGAAGAGCCGCGTCACGAACATCCTTTCGAAGCTTAGCGCCAGCGATCGCGCTCATGCTGTCACCATCGGCCTTAAGCGCGGAATTATCGAAATCTAATCACCCGAAAGTATGAAAGCTGTTCCGAGTTTCAGACGTTCCCAGGACGTTGCGAGGGGGGTACGCTCCCTAAGGGGGTTCCTTGCAACGACTATTCTCCACCTTCGCGAACGGCTGGCCGGGCTTCGGCCTTCTCATTCAACGATTGGTCCTGGGCATTGCTCTGCTCTACCATGGGGCAACTGTGCTCAGGGGAGTCCATGCCGTTGGGCCGATTGTGCCGGAATTAACCGGAAGTGTCCTGGGATTGTTTATTCTGGCAGGCTTATGGACTCCCGCAGTGGGTGCGCTGGTCGCGGTCGTGCAGGTGTGGATCGCCTTGACAGGCGCCGGCGATGAGTCGGTGTCAATTATTCTGGCGGTCCTTGGCGGCACGTTGGCGATGATCGGTCCAGGTGCCTGGTCGATCGATGCTCGGCTCTTCGGAAGAAAGAATATCGGAAGCTGAACACTCTGATGGGCCTCCCGTGCGTCCCCCAAAAGTCGGACAATCACGCAACCTATGGAACGAAAAACATTCCCTCGAATTAGGGTTGTGAGCGCATCGGCCAAGATTGCATAGTGATCCTCGTAGCTTGACGTGAGTGAATCACGCAAGGGTTAAGGAGGCCGATATGGGTTTCATGGTGACGGGATCTCCTCTGGGGCATCACATAGGTTCGGCGCCCGAGGTTGGTCAAAGCTTATCCTCAAAACTTTCGCAGTCCACACCGGTCGTTTTCGTCGTCGACCCCGACAGGGCCGTGCGCGAATCACTGGAGCGGTTAATGCGATGCGAAGGCTGGCATCCGGAGACCTTTGCGTCGGCCGAAGAATTCCTCGCCCATCCGCTCGAGGTTGCTCCCGGCTGCTTGACACTGGACGTGTCTCTTCCGGGCCTAAGCGGTCTCGAGTTGCAGAAGCGCGCAGCCGTGGAATGCCCTCACCTCCCAACCATTTTTCTCACCGCCAAAGACGACATACCCACTACTGTCGAAGCCATGAAGGCAGGAGCTGTCGAATTCCTTACAAAGCCTTTCCGGGACAACGAACTCTTGCGCGCTGTCCGAGAAGCTCTCGAACGGAGTCGTCTTGTTCTTGCTAAAAAGGCGCAGAAACAAGCCCTTCAGGGATGTTATGCCTCTCTCTCAGCCCGCGAACGGCAGGTCATGGCGTTGGTGTCTTGCGGGTTGATAAACAAGCAGGTCGGCGGGAAACTCGGCATCAGCGAAATCACGGTGAAAGCGCACCGCGGCCAAGTGATGCAGAAGATGCACGCCGACTCTTTCGCAGATCTGGTGAAAATGGCAGGGAAGCTAGGTTTAGCCAAGCGCAGCGAAGCGACGATGGTCTGCGATCATGCCGATCGTGCAGCTTGCCCAGGCGGTCAACTCCCTGGAAGCTTCGCATTCGTGCCCTAGCCGAATACCGCATCGCCAGGTGGTCCGTCATGTGGTCAAGATTTCACAGGCACTCTCAGGTGCGATTGTGCAAGATAATTTGATTGGCACACTTCTGCGCGCCGCACTCGAGGAGACGGGAGCGCAGCGCGGCTTGCTGATCCTGTCGCGTAGCGGTGAACCCCGGATCGCGGCGGAGGCAATACGTCGCCGCGAGACAATCGTTGTACGTCTTTGCGACGAGGTCGTCACTGAATCGCTGCTGCCGGAGTCTGTGGTTTATTACGTCCAGGACACCCGCGAGAGCGTGGTTATCGACGATGCCGCCACCCGGGCAAGGTTCGTCGCGGATCCTTATGTCAGCCAGCATAAGGTGGGGTCGATTCTTTGCCTGCCGCTGCTCAATCAAGCCAAACTTGTCGGCGTCCTCCTGCTTGAAAACCACCTGGCCTCCGGCGTCTTCACGCCCGCGCGGATCACAGTACTGAAGCTGATGTCTTCGTTGGCGGCGAGCGCTCTCGAAAATTCGCGCCTCTACGGCGATCTTCAGGAACGGGAGGCGAAGATCCGGCGCCTGGTCGATGCCGGCATTATCGGAATTTTCATCGTTGATATAGGAGGCCCGATCCTTGAGGCCAACGACGCATACCTTCGCATGCTGGGATACGAGCGGGCGGATCTCGTTTCGGGCCGCCTGCGCTGGACGGACCTGACGCCGCCGGAGTGGCGCACCGCCGACGCACAGCGGGTTGAAAGGGTAAAAAGGATCGGACGTCTGCAGCCGTTCGAGAAGGAGTTTTTCCGCAAAGACGGCACGCGCGTGCCGGTACTGGTCGGCGTGGCGCGCTTCAAAGAGCGCCGGGACCAGGCTATCGTTTTCGCGCACGATATGAGTAAACAAAAGCGAGCCGAGGCCTTGGCTTTACAGGCGCGCATGATTGAAGACACGCGTATCGCCCGGAAATTACACGATGCGCTGCTGCAGAATTTCCAGGCAATGATGTTCCGGTTTCAGGCGGCCCGCAATCTGATGATGCGCCATCCCGATGAGGCCCTGCGATCCCTGAATGATGCGATCAATGAGGGCGAAAAGGCGCTCGACGAGAGCCGGGATGCGATTCAGGACTTAGGCTCGGAACGCGATGGGGAATCTCGCGGAATTGTCGTCAACGAAACCGCTCGTGACAATTTGCGGTCGAAGAAGCTGAAGAAATATGGCCGTAGCCAAGGTGCACCTGCTGCTTCGGATTAGAAAGTCCTCTCCGAAGTCAGAAATGGAAGATCTTGGGACGGGAATTCGAATTCGAGGATCGTTATGACTCGACAACCGCGTCAAGAACCCTTCAAACAGGCCCCTCGCGGCACCATCTTGATAGAGCAGTACTTGACGAGTTCACCCCTCGCGAGCCCGCTGGACGAAGACCCGTGTTTGTCACGTGGGGAAGGCTTGCAAGAACAATTGCGGAGATTGCAGCAATGCGTATGCGATCTTCTCATCAAGAACCAACAGCTCAGAATGTCGTTGGAGTCAATGAATCAACCATCGCACGCGCCGCTGTACCGTGAGACACACCACTAGCGATCCCGTCGCACATCATGCATCGTCTCGAAAAACCGGACCACCGCTTCGAGATCGTTTGGTGGCAATGTGGCCAGCAGTCGCCGGGTCTCGTTTTCCACCCCTTCATACATCGCAGCCACTTTCCGCAACCGCACGGGTATGAGTGCGATCAGCAAGCTGCGTCGATCCTCGGGATTCGGCTCCCGGCGCAGGTACCCCGCCTTTTCCAGCCGGTCAAGCGCAACCGTGACGCCGCCGCTGCTTAGGCCTGTCCACTTCGCCAGGTGGCTAGGTGTCGATGGCCCGTAGAGTTGCAGCATGTGCAGCATCTGCATGTCGGTAAGCCCAAGGCCGGCCTTTTCCGCGGCCTGTGTATTGAAGAAGATGCTTGCCGCGATAAACTTCCGGATTTCCAGCACAATGCGATCGGCGGTAGTGACCGGCGCCGGCACTGTGGTCAAGTCTGTGCGGCGAGTTTTTTCTTTTCTGGGCATAGACGGGCAACCACTCTTATGGTTTACTATCCATGTATCTTATTAAATAAGATACATGGGAGATGAATAAATGACGACAACAGCTAAAGCTTACAAGGGAATGGGCATGGAAGGCAGCACCGCGCGCTGGTATGACCGCACCACGCGCAAAGACATGCCTGAGTTCAAGGCACTGGCGGTCCGCATCGCGGAAACTCTCCCTCCGTCGGCCCAGGTGCTCGAGGTAGCGCCGGGCCCCGGATTTCTCTCCATCGAGCTGGCCAGGCGAGGCCTCCAGGTGCGCGCGTTCGATATCAGCAAGACCTTTGTGGAAATCGCCCGGCGCAACGCAGCAGAGGAAGGCGTTTCGCCCCAGTTTCGAGCTGGGCAACGCCGCCGCCCTCCCGGTGGCAGACGCAAGCGTGGACTTTGTAGTCTGCCGTGCAGCCTTCAAGAACTTCACCGAGCCGGTCAAGGCGATGGCGGAAATGCGGCGCGTCCTGCGCCCGGGCGGGGTTGCGCTGCTCATCGATATGCGCCGTGACACATCGCTATCGGAGATAAAGCGCTACGTGGATGGCCTGGGCGTAAGCCGCTTGAACCGCTGGTTCATGATGTTTGTCTTCCGCAACATGTTGATCAAACGTGCCTATCTGCTGGAGGAGATTCGCCGCATGGCCCTGGAAGCGGGTTGGACCGAACCGCGGATTGAAACCGCCCCCCTGGGCTTCGAGGCCTGGCTGACCAGGACTTAACGCGCATAACGCGCTTAATCGCGCACCCTCCGCAGAGAATTTGCTGTCATATTAATTCTATGCAGCAAGCGCCGGCCGCGCCTTCTCTGACATCCTCATGCACCCGGCGGAGCTTCCTCCGAGGCGGCGCGACGCTGGCTGCCGCGCTGCCATGGCTCACGGCCTGCAAGTCTCTTGACGCCAGCCATCTGATCTTCGTCCTGGGCTGGGTGCCCAACGTGGAGTACGCCGACCTCTGGGTAGCGCTTGAGAACGGCTACTTCGCCCAGGAGAAGGTCCCGGTCAAGGTCTGGCCGGGTGGTCCCAATGCGCCGCAGCCCGTGGTCGAGCTGGCCGCCCGCCAGGCCCACATTGGCGAGGCGGAGTGGCTGCCTCTGCTCGACGCCTGCCTGCGCGGCAATGACTTCGTCATCATCGGCTCCATCTTCCCCGTACATCCTGCGGCCCTGATGTCTCTGCCCCGGCGGCCCATCCGCCGGCCGGAAGACCTGCCCGGTTGCCGCTTCCTGGTCCAGGGGCCAAGCGAGCGGACTGCCATTGAAGCCATGTTCAAGCTCAATCATCTGCCGCCTGATTATCAACTCGTCCCTGTCGGCTTCTCTCCCGAGGCGCTGCTGAACGGCGCGGGAGACGCCTATTACTGTTTCATTACCAACCAGCCGCTGGCCTTTGAAGATATGGGCATGCGCCCCGGTGTGGACTTCATCGTGACCCGCCTCGACCAGTTAGGCTACAAGGTCCCTTCCACCCTGCTTTTTGTCGAGCGGAAAACCCTGCATGCGCGGCGAGCCGAGCTGGTCGGCTTCCTCAAGGCCAGGCTTCGCGGCAAAGCCGGCAACCAGCTTGACCCGGCCTATGCCGCGCGCCTCTCCGTAGACAAGTACGGAGCCGACCTGGGCCTCACCTTCCGCCACGAGCTGCGCACCAATCAACTGCAACTTCCGCTGTATCAAACCCCCGGATCGCCAGGCCCTTTCTGGATCGAGCAGGATCTGGTCAACAACATGTATAGCGCCGCGACTGCCGCGGGCCGAACCAACCTGCCCGATCCCGCGCGGCTGATAGATATGTCCTTACTCCAAGACGCCTATCAAAGCCTGGCAACCGAGAACTCAATGTCTTTGAAGGAGACGGGCTTCAGCCCGTCCATACAAACCGTGTTTCTTGGCTTTAGTGGGGTAGTCAAACATTTTGACTGAGAGCAGAACCGCAATGACAGAAGTTCCCGACCTCGTAATCCAAGGGGCGAGCATCGTAGCCTTCGACGACGCCGGCACTGAGATCCGCGACGGGTCCATCGCCGTAGTGGGCAATCGCATCGTCTCGGTCGGGCCAGCGAGCCCGCTACAGGCGAAACAGACCATCGACGCCCGAGGGCTGATCGCCATGCCTGGCTTTGTCGATGCGCACGTCCACACCGCGCAGCAATTTCTCCATGGCAAGATCTCCGCCATCCGCCGCCGTGGCGAGTTGAAGAGCCCCATGTGGTCCCGTTACCTCATCCCCTTCGAGAGCGGCCTGGAACCGGAGGACGTCTACTGCAGTGGCCTGGCCGCCTACGCCTCGATGATCAGCAGCGGCACCACCTGCTTTCTCGAAGCCGGAGGACCCTTTCCGGACGAGATGGGCAGGGCAGCCGACGAGATCGGCATCCGCGGCCGCATCGCCCTCTCCACCATGGATATGGACGAGACCATCCCCGCAGGCTCAAGGTTCACCACCAACGAAGCCCTCAAGAAGAACGAAGAACTAGTCAAACGCTGGCAGCATCATCCCCGGGTGAATGCCTGGCTTTCCTTACGCCAGATCATGGTCAACACCACCGAGCTCACTCGCGGCATGAGCTCTCTGGCCAACCAGCTCGACACCCCCATCCACACCCATCTGGCTGAGGGAACCTATGAGGTGGACTACGCCATCAGCAAGTGGGGCCTGCGCCCGGCCGAGTATATGGAGAGCATCGGCGCGCTCCACCAGCATGTCCACGCCGCCCACTCCGTGCTGTTGAGCCTGCACGAGCTCGACCTCTACCAATCCCGCAACGTCTCCGCCTGTCACTGCTCGTTCAACAACTACACCATGGGTGCGCCCCGGGTGATGGAGATGCTGCAGCGTAAAATCCGCATGGGCCTGGGCACCGATGGCGCAGCCACCCGCGGCAGCCTGGATATGTTCGAAGTCGTGCACGCGGCTACCGTCGGCCAGCAGGCTGTGGGAGGCACGCCGTACCACATCGATCCGCCCATCACCCATGAGCAGATGCTTGCGCGTCAGCCATTCGCGGAGGGGCGCGCGCCGCGCGTCTGGAAAAGCACATCGGCTCCCTCGAACCCGGCAAGCTAGCCGACATCATCCTGGTGGAATCAACCAGCCACGCGCAGTTTCCCAACTACGACCCCATGATCACACTAGCCGAGAGCACCGTAGGCCCCAACGTAAGGACCGTCATCATCGACGGGCGCGTAGTCATGAAAGACCGCGTCCTGCTCACCGTGGATCTGGCGTCGATGAAGGAGCGCCTCAGCCGGCAATACAGCATTCTTATGGACCGCTTTGAAAAGGCGATCGCCTGACCTATGGCCAAAGTGGAGATTCGAGGCGTCAGCAAATCCTACGCCCTTAACCGCAGCGATTCCGTCCTCGCCCTGAAGGGAATTGACCTCACCATCGAGGACGGCGAGTTCGTCGCCCTGCTTGGTCCCTCCGGCTGCGGCAAGAGCACGCTGCTGCACCTGGTAGCCGCGCTGGAGGAAGTAACCACAGGTTCCATCCTGGTCGACGGCGAAGCGCCCGCGCTGCTGCGCGACCAGCATCGCCTGGGCATTGCCTTCCAGGACTCCGCCCTGCTGCCCTGGCTTTCGGTCAACGCCAATGTAGCGCTGCCCTACAAAATTGCCGGGCGCCCCGTCGATCGCGCCCGCGTGCATCACCTGATCCAGCTCGCCGGCCTGGCGGCTTTTGCCGAGGCAAGGCCCAGCCAGCTCTCCGGAGGCATGCGCCAGCGCGCTGCCATCGCCCGTGCGCTCACGCTCGAACCCACACTGCTGCTGCTCGATGAACCCTTTGGCGCCCTCGACGCCGTCACCCGCCGCCGCATGAACCTGGAGCTGCAGCAAATCTTCCTGGAGAGAACCCTCACGACCCTGATGGTCACTCACTCCGTAGACGAGGCCCTGTTCCTGGCCGATCGCGTGATGGTGATGAGCGGCCGCCCCGGGGAGATTGTGGAAACCATCGCCGTCCCTTTCCCCCGGCCGCGCCGCATCGACTGCATGCGCTTGGAGCAGTTTCACCAGCTCACCGACCACCTCACGTTGCTTCTGGAGCACTGACATGAAGAAGCGCGTTGTCTATGCAGTTCTGGCGCAACTCGCCATCCTGGCCGCCTGGCAGCTGCTGGCCCGTTCAGGAGCAGCCGGGCTCACCGTGCCCACCCCGGCCAGCGTGCTGCAGGTTTATTTGGAACCAAGATTCGCCGCGCTGCTTTACCGCTCCGCGCTGGCGACGGTGAGCGCGGCGGCGAAAGGCTTGGCTGCCGGCGCTCTGCTGGGAACGGTAACCGCGCTGGTGGCGTATCTGTTTCCGCCGCTGCGTCCCGGGCTCGACCGCCTCGCGGTGACCATCAATGCCATCCCCGCCATTGTGCTCGGCCCCATTTTTATTCTGCTGGTCAGCCGTGAACTAACCCCGGCCTTGCTAGCGGCCATCTCCGTCTTCTTTCTCATCTACGTTGCCGTCGCCTCCGGCCTGCGTTCCGCATCCGGCCGCCTGGGCGCGATGATGACCACCTTCGGAGCCCGCAGGTGGCAGCTTCTGCGCTATCTCGATCTGCCATCCGCGCGTGCCCTCGTTTCTCAGCGGCCTCAAGGTCTCGGTAACCGCCGCCATGATCGGCTCCATTGTCGGTGAGTGGTTCGGAGCGCCAACCGGCCTCGGCATCGTGATCCTCAACACCATGCAGAATTTCGAGATACCGCTGATGTGGGCAGCGGTGTTGCTGGTGGCCGTGATCTCGCTCGCCGGCTATGGAGCCGCCCATGCTGCCGAGCGCTTTGTGGCGCGGAGATTCTCTATGATTTCACGCGCGCGCTTCCTCTCCCAGAGTTGGGGCCTGCTGCTGATCTTCGCCGTCTGGCAGCTGTGGGTCATGGCATCCCACTACAACAGCATCGTGATTGTCTCTCCGGTCGCCGTCGTTCGCGACATCGCACTGCACCCGCTGGTCTACCTGCTGCCTGCATTGTGGACGTTAGGCTTTGCCGTGGCCGGCCTGGCCGCGGGCATGTTTCTGGGCCTGCTGCTCGCCGTCGCCGCCTGGAGGTCGCAGCTACTCTCCGCCGCCATCAGCCCCGCCGCGCTGCTGCTCAGCTCCACGCCCGTCGTCTGCCTGATCCCTTTGCTGGCGCGCATCTTCGGCTACCAGAGTCGAACCGAGTTCGTAACCGTCGCCATCATGACCTTCTTCCCCGGCTTTGTCTTTGCCGGCAAAGGCTTGCGGACGCTACCCCCATGGTCCCGTGAATTCTTCGCGGTGTTAGCGGCGACCCGGGGCCAGCAGCTACGCTGGCTGG
Source organism: uncultured Acidobacteriaceae bacterium (assembly GCA_963840675.1). GTDB lineage: Bacteria > Acidobacteriota > Terriglobia > Terriglobales > Acidobacteriaceae > PALSA-350. The sequence continues at coordinate 29,928 of CAWJAB010000031.1, read as the reverse complement.
CTTTGCCCGCTGCCGTGCCCGAAATGGCGGTTGCCCTGCGCATCGGCGCGGCGTACAGCGTGATGGTGACCATGATCTCCGAGTACCTGATGCAGACCGGAGGCCTGGGCAATATGTTCGCCCTCACCAGCCAGGCCTTTCAAACCGAGCGCGCCTGGGGCGCCAGCCTGGTGGCCATGACTCTCTCGGTTGTGCTCTACTCCATTGCCGGCGGCGTGGAGACGCGCGTCCGGGCCCGCTATCGCTAGCTCTTTTTCCCCGTATAGAGGTCGTCGAGATACTTACCCCAGGGAGCTCTGCGTCTGGTCGAGCTTGTTCTCGAGCTTCGCGCCCTCCGTCCACCAATGAACGATGTCGCGCCCCATCGCCGCGCCCCGGCGGGTATGCATGTCCACCTGGAAATCCTGCACCTCGACGCGGCGCTCTCCGCGGGCGACGACCGACTGCGCCCACGAAGCCAGCTCCATCGTCGTGTTGTCTTTCTTAGCGGTTGCCAGCAGGCGCACGGCATGGACGGAATACATCCAGCGGTCGCCGCGATCGGCCATGCGCAGGCGCTGGGCGTTCAAGGCCTCGAGGATGGCGGGCGCCTCGACCAGTCCAAAGCCGACATCTTCCGTGGCGATGATCTCCAGCCTGCGCCACAGCTGTTCCTCGGCCTCTGCGCCGCTCAGGAAGAACTCGTAAGCAGCGAGCACCGCGTCTTCGATCCAACCCCGGCGTATCGACTTCTGTAAGACGGAGCGGAGTTCGTCGAATGGATAACCGTTAGCCGAAGTTGCCCGGCTCCATAAATCCTGGCTCTGATAGTTCTGCGACATATTTAGATTATGCTGGATCGTGCTTTCCCCGGAGGTCGATTTGAAGCGCCTGGTGTTTCCCTTGTTCCTGCTGTTGAACCTTGCTCTCTGCGCCCAACAACCTCCCGTGATCGAATACACTTCGGTCCCCAATTTCCTGAAGCTTCCGCCGGATATCTATTTTGGAGAAGCAGCCGGCGTGGCCGTCAACCGCAAGGGACATGTTTTCGTCTTGTCGCGTGGCAATACCACCGGTCCTGCGTACGCGGCGGCCGCCACGCAGCTTCTCGAATTCGGCCCTGACGGCAAGTACATCCGCGAGATCGGCCACAATCTCTACGCGTGGTCGTACGGCCATGCGGTCAAGGTCGATCCGGAAGAGAACATCTGGGTAGCGGACAAGGGCTCGGACATGGTCATCAAGTTCGACCCGCAGGGCCGCGTGGCGATGGTCTTCGGCCGCAAGCAGGAAGCATCGGATGAGGGCACCGAAGCGCTGAAACACGTCAAGCCGCCGCTGCCTCCGATTGATGGGATGTTCCGCCAGGTCACCGACATGGCCTGGGACCAGGCAGGCAACACCTACATCAGCGATGGCTACATCAACTCGCGGGTAGCGAAAGTCGATAAGAACGGCAACTGGCTCAAGTCCTGGGGCGAGCCCGGGGACGGGCCCGGTCAATTCAGTGTGCCCCACAGTATTGCCGTCGACGCGAAAGGGAATGTCTACGTAGCCGATCGCGGCAACCGCCGCATTCAGGTCTTTGATGGCGACGGCAATTTCCTCCGCCAGATCACCATTGATGTGCCCTTTGATCCGAATGCGCGGCCGGCGATTGGGCCCAAGCCGGTGCAGACCGTTTCCGGCAACGGAACCATGCAGGCCGGCTCGCCCTGGGCCATCTGCATCACGCCCGGGCCGAACCAGGTGCTCTTCAGCTCCGACGCCTATCCCGGCCGGATCTACAAGCTGAGTCTCGATGGCAAGGTGCTTGGCTATCTTGGTGAGTCAGGCAAGCAGCTCAAGCAATTCGGCTGGATCCACGAAATAGCCTGCCCGTCGGAACATGAGCTCTACGTAAGCGAGCTGCTGAACTGGCGGGTACAGAAACTGATCCTGAAGTAGCCGAAGGCTGCGGAAGGGAACGGATGCAAGGCCCGGAGGGCCGACCGCCAAACGTCAGCCCAGCCCGGAAGGGCTGGGGGCAATCCAGAAGATGATCCGAGCGCCGTGGGCGCGGCACCAAATCCATTCCGCCAAACCAGATTTCATCTGGGAACTCAAGGGTTACGACCTGAATGCAAATCTGGCTCATCGTAGGGAGCCGGGGGGTATATTGGCAGGCAGCGGAAAGGGCTAAGTTCGAGGCTGTCCAAGTCAGCGCGATTGGAAACCGCCGCTAAGGAGGGATGGGAACTTTGAAGCTGCGGCTGTTCTTCGCTTTGCTCATCTCTGCCTCAATCGTCTGGACCCTCAGCGTGACCCGGCCCGTGGCTGCAGCCGACGCGCCCACCAAGCCCGTGGACTTCAACCGCGAAATCCGTCCCATCCTCTCCGACACCTGCTTCACCTGTCATGGCCCGGACGAAAAGCACCGCATGGCCAACATGCGCCTCGACGAAACCGAGGGTCTCTTCGTCGACCGCGGGGGTTACAAGATCATCACCCCGGGGAACGCGGCGCAAAGCAAGCTCTACCAGAAGATCAGTTCCACCAACCCGGCCTTCCGCATGCCGCCGGTCTATTCCGGCCGGACCCTGACCCCGAAGCAGATCGAGGTCATCAAGCAGTGGATCGACCAGGGCGCCAAATGGGAGACGCAATGGTCCTTCGTCGCCCCCAAGCGTCCGCCCGTGCCCGAGGTGAAGGATAAGACGTGGGTGCGCAACCCCATCGACAGCTTCGTCCTGGCGCGCCTCGAAACCGAAGGTCTGAAGCCCAGTCCGGAAGCCGACAAGGCCACCCTGCTGCGCCGGGTCAGCTTCGACTTGACGGGCCTGCCGCCCACCCCCGCCGAGGTCGACTCCTTCCTGGCCGACAAATCGCCCGATGCCTACGAAAAGCGCGTGGACCAGCTCCTGGCCTCCCCCCATTACGGCGAGCGCATGGCCATGGAGTGGCTTGACCTGGCGCGCTACTCCGACACCCACGGCTACCACATCGACAGCCTGCGTGAGATGTGGCCGTGGCGCGACTGGGTGATCAAGGCCTACAACCAGAACATGCCGTTCGACCAGTTCACCGTCAAGCAACTGGCGGGCGATCTGCTGCCCAACGCCACCTTGGACGACAAAATCGCCACCGGCTTCAACCGCAACAACATGATCAATTTCGAAGGCGGCGCCATCCCTGCGGAATACCATGCGGAGTACATTATCGACCGCGCCAGCACTACGGGGACCACCTGGCTGGGTCTTACCGTGGGTTGCGCCCGCTGCCACGACCACAAGTTCGATCCCATCCGGCAGAAGGATTTTTATCGCCTCGTCGCCTACTTCAACACCGTTCCCGAGAGGGGCCTCGACGGCTTCGAGGGCAACGCGGATCCGTATCCTGCCCTTGCCCACCGCCGCGCAGCAACAACATCTCGATCAGCTGAATGGCCAGATCGCCGGCACCCTCGCCCAGCTGCCCGAAAAAGAAATGGTCGCATCGCGCAATGCATGGCAGGCCTCGGCGAATATCGCCCGAGCCGTCCGTCCGATGGTTTGATCGCCTACTACCCGCTGGACGGCAGCTTGGCCGATGCCTCCGGCCAGCACCACGACGGCAAAGCCGTGCGCGGCGAAGTGGTGTACGACGAGGGAACTGTGGGCAAGGCTGCTGAGTTCAGCGGTGAGACCCAGGTCAACTTCGGCAACGCCGGCGACTTCGATCGGGGCGACCGCTTTGCCCTGGCGTTGTGGGCCACGCCGTCGACCTCGAGCGCCGTGAAGCTTATCCAGAAGCGGGATGGTACCGACCACTGGCAGGGCTACGAGGTCATGATCGACGATCCCACTTACGACATCTGACGATCCCACCTACAACGGCCAGCAGCGAGCGCATCTCCCACTTTATCGTCCGCCTGGCCAGCCGCTGGCCCGACGATGCCATTGAGGTCCAAACCAAAGAGCGTTACGTGACCGTCTCGTTCCGTCATCTGGTCGTGGACTATGACGGCTCGGGAAAGCCTCGGGCATCAAGCTCTACGTCGATGGCAAGCCGGCCGCGACCGAAGTGCTGAAAGACAACTTGAGCGGCTCCCTCCGCACCTCCGCTTCCGCTCGAGGTCGGTAACAAAGACTATCGGAAAACCCTTCGAGGGCGGCCTCGACGACCTGCGCATCTACAGCCGCACGTTGACCGACGACGAAGCGGAAACCCTGGCCATCCGCGTGCCGGCGCGCTCCGTGCTTCTGGCGCTGGCCGGAAAGCCCACCCAGGAGATCGCAACCCTGCAGCCGGCCAAAGAGCCGAAACCCGAACCCCAGATCGGCGAAGAAAACAAGGCCGAGACCCCGGAGGCCAAGGCCGCGCGCATCGAGAAAGAACACCAGGCCGCGCTCAGCGAGTACTACCTGAAGTATGCGGCGCCAGAAAAAGACCGCCAGCTTTACGCCCAGCTGGTCGACTTGCGCCGGCAGAAGGTGAAGCTGCAAAAGTCCATCACTTCCGTCATGGTGATGACCGAGATGAAGCAGCCGCGCGACACCTTTATCCTGGGGCGCGGCCAATACGACAATCCGGGCGAGAAGGTCACTCCCGGCGTCCCCGCCTTCCTGCCGCCGCTGCCGCCCGGTGCGCCGCCCAATCGTCTGACCCTGGCGCAGTGGCTGGTAGACCCCAAGAACCCGCTGACCGCGCGGGTAGCGGTCAACCACTACTGGCAGGACTGTTTCGGCGTCGGCATTGTAAAGACCGCGGACGACTTCGGCTCGCAGGGTGAGTCACCCAGCCATCCCCAACTGCTCGACTGGCTGGCAACCGAGTACGTCGCCGGAGGCTGGAACACGAAGGCAATGATGCGGCTGATTGTGACCTCCGCCACCTACCGCCAGTCGTCGCGCGAGACGAAGGAGATGAACGAGCGCGATCCCGAGAACCGGCTTGCTGGCGCGTGGGCCGCGTTTCCGCCTCCCCGCCGAGATGGTGCGTGACAACGCGCTCGACATAAGTGGCCTGCTCGACACCCGCATTGGCGGTCCCAGCGTCTATCCCTACCAGCCCAAGGGCCTATGGGAAGAGATGGCCTTTGGCGGTGGCTTCTCCGGGCAAACCTACACCCAGTCCACCGGCGCCGACCTCTATCGGCGCAGCATGTACACGGTGTGGAAGCGCACCGTGCCGCCGCCCCAGCTCACCACCTTCGATGCCCCCGACCGCGAGAAGTGTACCGCGCGCCGCACCGTCACCAACACACCGCTGCAGGCGCTGGTGCTGCTCAACGATCCCACCTATGTCGAAGCCAGCCGCGTGCTGGCCGAGAAGACGCTGGTTCAGGCCGGCCGTGATCCTGAGAAGCGCGTCGACTTTGCCTTCCGCCTGGCGACCGACCGCAAGCCCCAGCCCCAGGAGCGCGCAGTTCTGCTGGAGCTAGCGCGGCAGGAACTAGTGGAGTACCGCCACGACAAAGCTTCGGCATTGAAGCTCATCAGCGTAGGCGATGCGAAGCGCAACCCAAAGCTGGACCCGGCGGAGCTGGCTGCCTGGACCACGGTTGCCAGCACCATCCTCAACATGGATGAGACCATCACGAAAGAGTGACTCCTATGGACAACGAGAAACGCGAGATCTTGCTGCAGATGACCCGGCGCCAGTTTTTCGGCCGCACGGCGCGCGGCATTGGCGTGGCGGCGCTCGCCTCGTTGCTCGGGCCCGAGGGCCTGATGGCGGAGGACGCAGCCATTGATCCCAAGACCGGCGGCCTGGTGGGGATGCCGAATTTCGCCCCCAAGGCCAAGCGAGTGATCTTCCTCCACCAATCGGGCGCGCCGTCGCAAATCGAACTCTTTGACTACAAGCCGAAGCTGCGCGAATTGCAGGGAACTGAGCTGCCCGACTCGATCCGCAAGGGCCAGCGCATCACCGGCATGACCTCGGGCCAGGCATCCTTCCCCGTGGCCGCGCCCATCTTCAAGTTCCAGCAGGCCGGCAAGTCGGGCACCTGGATCAGCGAGCTCTTGCCCCACACCGCCAAAATCGTCGACGACATCGCCATCATCAAGACGGTGAACACCGAGGCCATCAACCACGACCCGGCGATCACCTTCATCCAGACCGGATTTCAGCAGCCCGGCCGTCCCAGCATGGGCGCCTGGGTCACCTATGGCCTGGGCAGTGAGAATCAGAACCTGCCTGCCTTCGTCGTGCTCATCTCGCAGGCCAACGCGCTCAACCCCGACCAGCCATTGTTCTCGCGCCTCTGGGGCAACGGCTTTCTTTCCTCTAAGTATCAGGGCGTCCGTTTTCGCGCCGGCGCTGAGCCGGTACTCTATCTCGACAACCCGCCGGGCATCAACGCGGAGACGCGCCGTCGCATGCTCGACAGCCTCGACCATCTGAACAAGATGTGGTTTGACGCGTACGGTGATCCTGAGATCGAAACCCGCATCACCCAATACGAGATGGCTTACCGCATGCAGACCTCGGTGCCCGATCTCATGGATCTTTCCAAGGAGCCCGACTCGGTCTTCGAGATGTACGGGCCGGACTCGCGCAAGCCTGGTACGTATGCGGCCAACTGCCTGCTTGGCGCGACGCCTGGCCGAGCGCAACGTGCGCTTTATTCAGCTCTACCACCGCGGCTGGGACCAGCACAACGACCTACCCCGGGACATAGCCTTGCAGGCCAAGGGCACCGATCAACCTTCGGCCGCGCTGGTTCAGGACTTGAAGCAGCGCGGGCTGCTTGACGACACGCTGGTAGTTTGGGGCGGGGAATTCGGCCGCACTGTCTATTGCCAGGGCAAGCTGACCGACACCAACTACGGGCGCGACCATCATCCGAAATGCTTCACCATGTGGATGGCGGGAGGCGGCATCAAGCCCGGCATCTCCATCGGCCAAACGGACGACTACTGCTACAACGTGGTCGAAGATCCGGTGCCCATTCACGACTTGCAAGCGACTGTCCTGCATCAGTTGGGTGTGGACCACACCAAGCTGACCTTCAAGTTCCAGGGCCGCTACTTCCGTCTGACCGACGTCGCGGGCAACGTAGTAACCAAGGTGCTGGCCTAGATACGCGGGGATCTGCCTACGGCAAGTTTAGGTAACAAATCGGGTGGCCCAGGTCTCGCCTTTGAGACCTGGGATCCACGCAACCGATGTCGATTGGAAACCCCAGACTCTCTTGTGTCATTAGGAGCAGACTGACTTGCCTGCGACAAGTTTCGCCTGGAATGAACACCGTCTGTGCGGTTGTCGTTACTACCATCACACCAAATGGGCCTAGATACAAGGGACCTGCGGTTCACTCAACCACTTGTTGTTCATTAGGAGCACCTCTACTTGCCCGCGGCAACTAGAGGAAATGAACAACGGTTGACTCTGGGGAATGCAAGTGTCACAAATGAATTGTCATCCCGACCGGAGCGAACGCGGGAATCCGGGTGAGCGGAGTGGAGGGACCTGCTGTTCACTCGATCAGCACTCAACTTAATCGGAGCCCACTTGTTCATTAGGAGCAGCCTGACTTGCCTGCGGCAAGTTTAGGGAGGAATGAACAGCGTCCGGAGATTGTCACCAGCACCACTATGCTCAATGGGAGCGCTGCCCTTCCCTTTGTCATTCCGAGCGAAGCCGAGGGATCTGCAGTTTCCCTTTCCCGGTATCAAATGCCTACGGGGAAACCGTTTTGTTCGTCGGGAGCGAAGCCGAGGGATTTGCAGTTCTCTTGATGTGTGGCGAATGTGAGGGTAACAAATGAATTGTCATGCCGACCGTAGCGTAGCGAAGTGGAGGGACCCGCTGTTGGCCCCTCCAGAGACCTCGCCGCAGCGGGCTTCAAAGCGTCCATAAAGCAACAGTAACTGGGCGGCTTTCCACTGAGGGCAATGCATTTCCTTATTACCAGATTACTTTCATTTAATCTTGTTACAGCCTAGGTAAGCTGTGACCGCGTTAGGCCCCGATCACCTGCAGACCCGATCCTTTCAGCTGGATGATCTGCTAACGATTTCTCTGCGACAGGCCACTAGTCACCTGAGGCTGGTTTTTGGCAGAATTGGATTGTATTGGGCGAAAACATTTGGGAATCGCAAAAAGTGTTGGCGGGCAAGAGCTGAGGCATGGAAGTTCCCTACGCAAAAAAGTGGCAGAAGGAAACGAACAAGCTGCGCAAAATCGCGCTCGATTGCTTCCTGACCGAAGAACTCAAGTGGGGCAAGCCCTGCTTCACCTTCCAGGGAAAGAACGTGGCAATTGTCATCCCGCTCAAAGAGTCGTGCGCGCTTTCGTTCTTCAAAGGAGCGCTGCTCAAGGATACAAAGCACGTTCTCCAACGGATCGGAGAGCACACTCAGGCGGCGCGATGGATCAAATTCACCTCCCTCCGGGAGATCACGGTTCTGCAGCCGACTCTAACAAACTATCTCTACGAAGCCGTCGCATTGGAGGAGTCCAGGAAGAAGGTCGAGCTCAAGAAACCTTCAGAGTACGCAATTCCAGAGGAGTTGCAGACCAGGCTCAATGAGGCTCCGGGGTTGAAGGCAGCGTTTGAAGCGCTCACGCCGGGCCGGAGGAAGTCTTACATCTTCCATATCTCAAGCGCGAAGCAGGCAAAGACCCGGGTAGCGCGGGCAGAGAAGTGCGTGCCGATGATCATGGCTGGACGAGGGTTCAACGAACTGCCGAATTGAGCCTCACCTCGGCGATGGATTTCGGCGACTCGATTGCATTGGATCTATTCCGGGTACCCACTTTGGTCCCGGCCCTAGATCCGTTAGATCCGTCGACAGGATACCTATCCCCCATCTCTCTATTAGGCCGATTTTCCATGATACAGGTAGTCATGTCGCCGTATCCCAGCCTGGTGTTCACTCATCCAGCATGACGAGGAGGAAAGCACCGCCGATGCCGATCAACGCCGGCTCGCCTAGCTCCCGATAAAACCGTTCTGCCTGGCCATCGGCGTGACTCAACTTTCGTTCTTGCACTTCTCCCGTCTCCAGGTCGCATATCGCTATCTGTTGAAAGCTCGGGTGGAAATCACATCCTATAATCTTCATAAGGCTTCTCCTGATCCCAGAGTCTCTCGGTCCCACCCTCAAGACTCTCTCTAGGATCGCTGAAGCCTTTTTCCTTATGCAATCAAGGTCTCGCCTTTGAGACCCGGGGGTCATGCAGTGGGTCCCAAATTCATGAGCGCTAATCTGTTTGGGGTGTTTTACGTCAGAACTCCCACAAAATCGTCATCCTGAGCGGAGCGCCTCACAGATTTATCGCCCGACACAACGCTTGCATGGCGCGCAGTCGAAGGACCCCGACGGCGTTCTCTTACCCATTGCTGCTCGGAGCCTTTCGACCACCAAAGCCCGCTCCTGGCAGACCCACCACGGTCTTTTCCGACAATGCAAAGCCTGGCTGCTCCATCCGGAGTTCGATCCCCTTCTTGAAGCCGTGTGCTTCGTGCAGCCTCAAGATTGCCACAAGGGCCGAATCACAACCGAACACGCCTGCAGCAGGTCCTGAATATCCTTATTGAAGGCATTTGGTTCTTCCGACTCTACATCAATCGTGCCGACGACGCCCTTTCCGTCTGCATCGAATACCGGAACAATGATCTCAGAGCGGGTTGTGCCGAATGCCGTCAGATAGCGGGGATCAGCCGTGACATCCCCAACATTTACGATCTGCTTCTGGGCGATCGCCGCACTGGTCAGTCCCTTGGTAAGCGGGAAGATGGGATGCTCCGGCGCGCCGGGCCCGCTCCATGTTACGTTTCGTACAAGTCCGGCCGCCTGATCCACGTCATACAGGCCGACCCAACGGTAATTTGCGGAACTCCGTATGAGTGCCGCGGCGCTCGCGAGCGCCTTTTGGCGATCGCGAACCGTCAAAACAATATCTTCCAGCGCCGGCAGAAGCTCGCCGCCTGCATCATTCATTTTTTCAAGATAGCAAATCCGCAACTTCGTCGGAGCCAGTTATCCGGCGGAGGTAATCTTTTGTCATGAGGTTCCGCAACGCAACCCCGAAGGATGCACCCGAAATTCGCGCGCTGGAGAAGCAGCCCGAGTACCGCACCCTGATTGGCTCCTGGCCGGAAGAGCGGCACCTGAAAACGCTGGCCGAGCCGGATGCGGTCTACATCGTGGCAGAAGACGAGCAAGGGCGAATCGCCGCCTTCGCAATTCTGCAGGGACTGCAGTCTGAACACAGATCAGTGGAACTGAAACGCATTGTCGTCGGCATTCCGAATCAGGGCATAGGCAGAAAGCTGCTGAACGAAGTTGCGGAGCGCGCGTTCGACGAATATGGTGCGCACCGGCTTTTTCTGGATGTCTTCGTAACCAATGATCGAGCGCGGCATGTTTATCGGAGTTTTGGTTTTCGGGAAGAGGGCATCATGCGCGAGGTGTTCTATCGAGACGGTGCCTACCATTCACTGGTCCTGATGTCGTTGTTGGAAAACGAGTATCGAACGATGAAAGCCGGCCAAAATGGCTAAGTCCTGGCTGCTCGCCGCTCTTGCCATGGTTTGCTGCGGGGGCTGGTCGCCGGCGCAATCGGCACCGGATCTTGGCTGGCCGAACTACGGCAACAATGCCGGCCGCATGCGCTATTGCCCCAAGACGGCCACAAGCTATGGGAGTATGACCCCGATGTCAACCACAGCCATGACTACTCCGAAGTTTCTTCCCGCGGAGTCTCCCTACCTGCAAGAAAATTTGGGGTGGCCCTTCTACTTGCCTGCAGCAATAAAGGGTTGAATGAACAACGCGAAAGTCGATTATGGGGAAGGTAAGTGTCAAAAATGAATTGTCATCCCGACCGAAGCGTAGCGTAGTGGAGGGACCTGCGGTTTCCCTGGACGAGCATCCAATTCGACCGGATGCCCTTTTTTGTTCACAGGGAGAGCCTGTGACTTTTTCCACCGTTTCGTCTTTCTGCACGTCTACCGGATGATTTTTCAACCCCGAGCAAACCCGTCATCCTGAGAGCCTGTGACTTTTTCGATTTTGCGTGTTTTCTGCACACGTAACCGGATGTTTTTCAACCCCAAGCAAAACCGTCATCCTGAGCGGAGCCGCCGCGCAGATCTATCGCATAACGAACGGTTTATTGCGTGTAGTCGAAGAGCCTGTCCCGAGCGTAGCCGAGGGGACCCCGGCGATGCTCGTTGGCAGATACTCTTTGGAGCTTTCCAACCACAAACTTCAATCGAAGTTAAAAAAGGTCACAAGCTCCGGGGAAGCCGAGGGATCTGCAGTTCGCCTGACCAGAAGCAAATGCTTAGGTTCTCTCTGCACCCGGCGAGCTAGCTGCCACCATCAGGTTCCGGGTGGGTGGCGTGATGATTGACTTCGGTAGCCGTCGAGCAGTAAAAGGGAGGCGGCGACGCTCATAATCTTTTCAGACTGCAGGTGTTCGAGAGGAGGCTCCGTGTACTTAGATTACTTTGCATCCACACCAGCCAGGGAGACCCGGCTTAGGTCACATTTGTGGCTGACAATGATTGCTCTCGGCTTAGCCTTTCTTTCATGCCCCACAGGACGGGGGCAGGACGACGTTGCACACACGGGTAGCGATGTTCCACCAATCCTAAAAATCGGCTCGCCGGCGCCGGATTTTAATCTGCCGGGAGTCGATGGCAAACCGCACAGCCTCAAAGACTATGCGTCGAGCAAGATCCTCGTTGTTATTTTCAGTTGTAATCACTGCCCGGTCGCACAGATGTATGAAAAGCGAATCAAGCAGCTATTCACGGACTATCAGGGCCGGGGAGTGGCCGTGGTTGTGATCATGGGGAATGATCCAAAAGCAGAGGAGCTCAGCGAATACGGATACACCGATGTAGGCGATTCTTTTGCGGATATGAAGGCACGCGCAGCCTATAGGAACTTCCCGTATCCGTACCTGTACGATGGTGCTACGCAGGCGGTTGCGCTCAAATACGGACCTACGGCAACTCCCCATGCGTTCATCTTTGACCAGCAGCGCATTCTGCGTTACGAGGGACGGATCGATAGCAATCAACGTGAGGAGCTGGCGACGAAACACGAAGCCAGAGACGCCGTCGATGATCTGCTCGCTGGAAAGCCGGTCGCCGTCACAGATACGCCCGCGGTTGGGTGCTCTACAAAGTGGGCCTACAAAGCGGCCAACGTCGAAAATGAGATTGCCCATTTCAACCAGAGGCCGGTAACCCTGGATTTGATCACCGCCGATCAGCTCAAGAGTTTGCGCCAGAATGCCGGCACGGACAAGCTTTTGCTCGTGAACGTGTGGGCTACCTGGTGTGGGCCATGTGTCGAAGAATTCCCGGAATTGCAAACAATGGTTCGTATGTATGCAAACCGGCCATTGAATATCGTGACCTTAAGCATCAACAATCCTGACGAGAAGCAAATGGTCTCCGCATTTCTTCAGAAGCAGCACGCGTTCAATAAGAACTTTCTCTTTAACAGCAACGATGCGGCGGATGCGGTAAAAGCTCTCGGCACGGGGTGGGAGGGTGGCGCTCCATACACAGTTCTGATTGGAACCAAGGGCGAAGTGCTCTACAGAACGCAGGGAGCAATGAACGTTTTGGACGTGCGCCGCGCCATATTGAAGAACGTTGCGGACGACCTTTATATCGGGCAGCACTCCTATTGGAACAGCACATTCTGAAGCCTCGAACTTGTCTAAGAGAGACGCCGAACCCGCGGCCGTAAGCGGCTCGGTCGATGTCCTCGTGTCTTGTTGTCTGTCGTCTCGTGTCGGATTTCCTATTCTTGCCTGCTAGGTGCTTGGCCCGTACATGGGATGCCGTACCGTTTACGCTCGCTGAATCAGCAATTTTTCGCTGAATCAGCAATTTTGTAATAGTTACGGTAATTCATGACCAGACGGGACTGACACCTTGCAAATTAGAGGGGCAAGGACAAGGCATCTTCCGGCGAAAGTGTCAGTTCCGTCTAATCACGAATTACGAGGGATAGCTGTCCATCTCCGCAAAGTACCATTCCCGTCTGACAACGAATCTAGACACAGCGCATGGCGTGTTTGTGGGGAAGCGAGGATAAGGTCTGGCGCTCCGTCGACCCGCCAAACCTCGCCGCGCTCGATGAACCTTCCCTCTTTCATGCGGTTGAGTAATCAAACTAGACTCGGTGGCTGTCGTCAGTTACCATGCGTTGATGCTCCGGAACTTAGGACTGACTAATATTTTGGACGACGCGAGGCTTTGGCGATACATGAACCTTTCGCAGTTTTTGTGGTTGCTGTCCGAAAGGTCACTCTATTTCGCAACCTTGGCAGAGTTTGAGGACAAATGGGAAGGAGTGCCCCCGTTACGATCACTTGAAGGTTTCCAACAAGCACAGACGGCTCGAGCCCAGGATCTTGGTTACCCTGCAAAGGCTCAGGCATGGGGAAAATGGGCTGTTGGGAGCTTTCGAAAACAGCTGCGGAGATACGGTGATGCATACCGAGTCCTGTGCTGGCATGAAAACAACGTAGAGTCCTTGGCGATGTGGAAGCTCTATACCCGAGGCAACGACGGCGTCGCGATACAGACAACAGCCGCCAAGTTGGAATCGTGCCTATCGTGTCTATCTTTCGTAGGGATTGGGCGAGTGGATTATTCGAGGCATGAGCCAAACAAGGAGGGGACTCCACCTCGCGGCCTACGCCTTAGTCTTCTCAAAAGGACGAAGCTTTGCCCACGAGCAAGAAGTGAGGGTGTTCATTCACAATCTCGATAGACCTGATCTCGCAGAGGTCTGGGATGAAGATCTCCCCGAAGAAAGAGGGCAGCCACGGGGCGGCAGCGTCAAGGTCGACATAGGTCATCTGATCGAACGGATCGTCGCCTCACCCGACTATCCCGCGTGGGCGGTCCCCGGCCTGCAAGCGATCGTCACCGCCGCAGGTCTCAACGTAAAGGTAGAGACCTCAGACCTGCTCAAGCTGCCGGAGGAATAGTCGGCACATGCCAAGGCTGAGTGGTTTCGGGGCTAATACGGTGACAGCTTACCAATTCACCCGAGTTCGTGTTAGGGTCTAATGCGTCGACATTCTAATGCGTCCCTACCGCGATACGCATTTCCACCTATGCCGGAAACTTTCGTGGATTTGCGTCCTGGAGTGCGGCGTGCAGAGGCCTACCGAGCAAACGTTCCAGACCGAGGACAAACTCTGCCGTGCCAAGCGGTCGCCCGCTTCTTTCAGCTAGCCGGAGATCCCCAAAGTCCTGATCTTGAATCCTCGTCACCGAATTTGGATGTCGCATATTCAATTGAGGGCGCGGGTCGGATCAAGGTGGCATATCTTCCGAAGGAGAGCGGCGGATCGATCATCTACCCCAGAACGGTCTGAGATCAGTAGGTAGCAGCGCCGCAGCAGGTCCCAGACGTGAGTTACGAGCTGAGTCGACTCCCACTCGTCGAGGTGGTATCGCTCTATCTGTTCGGCCAAATCTTCGAGGATCGCAATCGCAACATCGAGCCTGCGATTGACTATGCATGACTCCGCCATCATCGCCCTGTGAATGAACTGGTCACGCCTGGATGGAAAACCATTCAGGAGCGTTCCCTGGGTCGGAGATAGCGTCGAGAGTTCCGTGGGCTGAACCGCTTCGGCGACCGGTTCTTTCGAGGTGTCACCTAGCGCGAGGGGAAGTGCGACTTGAACGACAAGCTCGACTGGGTGAGGCAGGCTCCCGACAGCGCGCCTGGGCGTGAGCCAGACTCGAAGCGAGGAGGAACGCCGAAATTCAGTTGGGAGCTCGATGCGTAACTCCGCACTCAGCAGCGGAAAGGCAGATTCAAACGATGTTCCTCTGGCATAATCGGGCGCGACGTACGGTGCAATCCACCCTCGCAAGTAGTCTTCACACTCGTGCAGGGTCTGAAAACGCTCGCGTTCAGTCTGAAGGATATTCCGGAGATAATGGGCGATTCGACTCACGGATAATACGCAATCGATCTCCGCGGATTCATACGTGGTGGGAGGATCGTAATCGGGATGGATCTTAGGCTTATGGCAGGACCACGCTTCAAAAAACGTCGCCCTCTTCGTCTCCCCGATCTGGCAGAGCGGGATAAGTCCGAGGCTTCTGAGCTCGAGATAACGCGCATCGCTGAGGGCGATTTCAGCCGGGCCGAGGCATGAGAGGTCCCCGTCGTCCGTCCAGAAATCGAATGCAGGAAGATCAGTGAGCTCCCTCGAATTATCCGGGGCTCGCTGCGCGCCAAACCATCCGTAGCGATCGAAATCAGCAGCCTGTCGCGCGGCGAACGCCCACGCCGCACTGCCCCATAGCAATAGAGATTGATCGGTTCCGTCGACCCCCTCTTCAAAATGGAACGGAATCTCTGGATTATCCACAGAGCTATACGGGAGACGCAGTAGTACTCGAGGTAAAACAAGTCCGATATAACGCGACTCGGGGCGACCTCGTAACCTGCTCCACAAGGAATATTCAACGGCATCGAAAGTGCGGTCCGGCAAAGTGGCGTCGACGATCTGGGTGAAACTCGAAAAACCCAGCAACTTGGGGTCAGCCGCGGCGATGAACGGTACCTGTGCGGCGGCGCCCAGGCGCGCCATCATCTCCATAAGGTAGGTGTCATCGGGCTCTTTGCCGATGGAGAAATCGCCAATCAGGAGGCCAATGGGCGTCTCACCAACGGTTCTGGCCTTCTGATCCAGCACTTTCCGGGCGACCGCCGAATCTTCCCGTGCGCGCTGGCGAAAAAATTGAGCCGCCAGCTCCTTCTTACTGATATTGAGAACCTGGATTTTGACATTCGCCGCCTTATGAGTACGCACAACAAGGAAATAGAGACCGCGCCATGAGGATTCCAAACTCATGAAGTCGGCATGCCGGAGGACTTCTCTGACTTGCCTGGAGATAAGCTGATCGATCGCGGAAATGCGCACATGGATCATTTGCTCGACATCGAAGCCCGTCGTCATCTTACCGTCAAGCACTTGACTAATGAACTGCGTAAGGCCATCCCGCGTCTCTTCCCGCTGGTATGGCGTGGTCGCGTTTGACGCGTCTACGAACTGGTCCAGCAAAGAAGGGGACGCTTCGGCAACTTCCGCCCTGGACCACACGCCGCCGCCTGGTGATGGAGTGGTTTGGGGCGGGGGCGTCTGCAACTCTGGGCGCGCGGCTTGTACCGGCTGCTGCGAAGGGCGTTGCGGGGGTGTGTCCGATTTGGGCGCAATCTCTTCCCGTAAGCGATCCAATTTGTCGGAACAAGTGACGGCATCGTGGAGCATTTCGTCCAGACCGTCCACGGCTTGCACACTCGTAAGCAGGCTGGCAAGCCTACCGCGTAGTGCCATCAGCTCGCCAAGAACCGGCATCTGCCGGACGATGCTTTCGGGCCGAAAGTCTTCCATCCCGCGAAATGCGAGCTCCACCTTGATCTGAGAAGCATCCTCGTCGTCTGAGAGTTTATTGGCGACGCTGATTACCAGGCGAGGAGCGCAAGCCGTCATCACTGAACCAAAATTAGATGATTCGACGCTGACGAAGCGGCGATCCCTGACGCGGCCCAGAGGCTTCTCAGGCATCCCGCTGAGGCTGGCGAACACGCCGATGACAAAAGGCAATTCACGGGCCGGTGCGCCCGGTGCTTCGGGCAACGTAATGCTGATCCGGCCCGGGGACGACGAGTTTGGTAGAGGGGGATGCATCACGCCACTCAGATTGGTTCAAGTACGATACCATGGTGCATCTTGGCTGGAGCCAGAGAATGCTTGTCAACCGTAAAAGGCTTATAGATAAGCTAAACCAGACAACCCGCTCCGCGCTCGAAGGTGCGGCTCAATTGTGTCTTTCCCGCACGCACTATGACGTAGAAATAGAACATTTTCTGATGAAGCTTTTAGATCAAAAGGAAAGTGATTTCGATTTAATCGTTAGAAGCTTCGGAATCGACCGCACGCGAATGATGTTTGAATTGAATCGCACGCTCAGCGGGTTCAAATCAGGAAACGCGCGCACCCCGGCTATCAGTCCCTATGTCCTTGAAGCAATTACAAAGGCTTGGACTTATGGGTCGATTGAGCATGGAGCGACGGTAATTCGATCGGGTTTTATTCTGGCGGCACTGTCGGACGATGACAACCTGTCAAAGCTCGTGCGCAAATCCAGCAGCGAGCTTCAAAAAGTCGACGGGCGTCAACTTCTGACCGATTTCGCCAATATCGTCCGAGCGTCCGCCGAAGACGCAGTGGCGCCTGATTCCGATGCCGGTGCCGTTGATGGTCTCAGGCAGCTGACAGGTGGACCGCGTGTATTCCTTTCCTATCGCCGTAACGATAGCTCGCTCCATGCGGACTTTCTCTTCGAGGCTCTGGTCTCCAAAGTGCCGGATGTAAGGGTGTTTCGAGACTCCGACACCTTGCAGCCGGGCATGGTTTTCTCCGAAATGATCAAGGAGACGATCTCTGCCTGCGACATTTTGGTGGCAATCATCGGAAGGAAATGGCTCGGTATCGGACCTCAGGGTGGCACCCGCCGCATCGACCAGCAGGATGATTGGGTGAGACGCGAGGTTGCGGAGGCATTGCAGCAAAGGAAGCTCGTGATTCCATGCCTGACCCACGGCATGAAGATGCCTGCAAAAGACAACTTGCCCTCGGATCTCGCCGAGCTCGCCTCAATTCATGCCATGCGTCTCTCTGAAACAGATTTACGACGCGATGTGGGGGTATTGGTCGATCTCCTCAAGGCTTGGCGCAGGACTCCATAAAGCGATATTCGGTCTCTGTTGCTTTGCCTTCGATACCCGACACGACATCGTGCATAGAAATTGTCAGGCTTCGCTGTCAGGATTCGCGACACACGAAATAACTCCCTCCATTGGACGCGCTCGCCGAATCAAGCCACAGATGTCGACTGCGCTGCTATCCTGGCGATCCATGCCGGCGCTGTTGTGGGTTATTTCGTCCCGAAATTCCCGAAACGCTGTCTCGGATTCGCTCGCCATCCAACAAAGGTTGCGTGAACGGAAGTGGCACTTTCAGCATTCTTGCATGCCATTGAATTCACCCCTCATAAGGTGTACCCTGATGTGTACACATGGAGGTGTCTATACCTGCAATCAAGGTGGGGGTGCGAAGTTCCGCCAACAGATCGCCCGGTTTCTGGAGTCCGATACACCCGTCGCCGTGACCCGGCGCGGCGAGACCCTTGGAGTCTATGTCCCGACTCCACGCAGGTCCGTGAGAGCGGCTGACATGGCCGAACTACGCGCAGCGGCAGACCGGCTTGCAGCCGCTCTTTCCGGCGTAGACGAGGAAGAGATCGCCGCAGAATTCAAACAGACGCGCCGTGCGAGAAAGGCTGGGAAGCGCTGAGATGATCGTGCTGGAAGCCAATATCCTGATTCGTGCGTTCTCGGCAAGCGCGTCCGGCAGCTTCTTGAAACCTATAGCGAAAATGGGATCCGGTTTTATCCGCCGGAGGTTTCGTATGCCGACGCAGAGAAGTATCTGCCCGCTCTACTGAACAAACGGGGAAAATCAGATACAGACGTTCCCGCTGCCCTCACTTACCTGCAATTCCTGATCGGACCCATCGGCCAGGATGCCTACGGTCTGTTCGAAGCCGAAGCCCGGCAGCGTCTACGGAGCCGGGACGAGGAGGATTGGCCGGTCTGGCTACGGCCCTATCCTGCCTGTGCAATCTGGACGGAAGACACAGATTTCTTTGGGGCTGGAGTTGCGGTGTGGACTTCTGATCGGGTCGACATCTTCCTGAAAGAACAATCCAAGCTCCGCGACTCCGAAGAGATTGAGCGATTCGGAAAAAGCGGGACATACGGAGAGTGTGTCGGAGAGAAAAAGTCGTAATGGTATAAGTGACTTATTCTCAATGACCTACTTAAAGCTATAGCTTTTTTAAGCTGTTGATTCTAAACACTAAAAGCCTATCTCCGACACACTACGGAGCAATCACCTTCTCCAGCGTTCGTGATCTGAAGGTGGCCCGGGCAGTTGCAGGCTACCTGAACCGCACGATGCAACTAAATTTAGTTGCACCTGGCGCGAGGCCGTCAGTTATTTTGGTATCTAGTTCTGATTGGAACCAAGGGCGAAGTGCTCTACAGAACGCAGGGCGCAATGAACGTTTTGGACGTGCGCCGCGCCATATTGAAGAACGTTGCGGACGACCTTTATATCGGGCAGCACTCCTATTGGAACAGCACATTCTGAAGCCTCGAACTTGTCTAAAAAAGACGCCGAACCCGTAGCCGTAAGCGGTTATGCATCAGACAGGCCTTTTCGGGTCCAAAGTTGGCACTTTGGACTCACTCCCCGTTGTCATCCCGAGCAACTAACTTGGCTGCGGCAAGTTGAGAGAAATTGAACCACGCGAAGGTTGATCAAAAGGAATGTAAGTATCACAAATGAATTGTCATCCCGACCGGAGCGCGTACCCGGATTTCCTGCCACGATACGCTGGTCGATGCTGCGTGTGCGCCTTTCCGCAAAGAAAGGCGCATGGAGTTTGCCAGAGCCATCAAGTTCCACAGGAAATCCGGGTAGCGCGTAGTGGAGGGACCTGCTGTTATCCCATCCAGCAACGAATCCACACCAAAGCGCAACCCTCCCTTTGTCATCCCGAGCGAAGCCGAGGGATCTGCAGTTTCCCTCTCTACCCCTATTAAATTTGACGCATAAATTGGCCCCCCAGTGCGGAGATGTTCAGAAAACGGTTAGGTCGGCTTGAGTAGGGGCAACGAGCAATGGCAGATGGCTACCGTGTTTGGAGCGTCAGGACAGACGAAATAACCCTCCAACAGCGCCGGCTGTACGGATCGCCAGGATAGCAGCGCATTCGACAGCGGCGGCTTGATCCGCCGTGCGCGCCAATCGAGAGGTTATTTCGTCTGTTTGAATCTCCTGTCCTGAATCTCCGAGAGACGAGCTTCGTCATGTCCGCATCGTCTGTCACCGGTTTTTAGGGATGAGCGTAGAATGGGCTCCGAAAAAGGAGAAACCATGCCAAACCCATTCAGGATCGTTACGCTAGGCGATTCAATTATCTGGGGCCAAGGTCTGCTCCCGTACGAAAAATTCACTACCCTCGTGCAGCAAGCACTTTTGCCCAAGCACCCTGAGGGGGTCACGCTCGAATCCGTGGCTCATTCGGGAGCAGTCATCGGCGCGACCGGTGTCAGCGGAACGCCCCAGGTAGGGGAGGTGCCTGCTGCACGCCTTTCTATTATTGAGCAATGCGACGGCTACAGTAATTCGCCCAGTACTGTGGACTTGGTAATCATGAACGGCGGAATTAATGATGTAGGCGTTGCGACGATTCTCAATCCGTTGGCGCTGATTCCTCCCCTCGATGTCAGGGTCATCCATGCATGTCACGACGGAATGCTGGTGTTACTCAATAAGGTCAGTGCGAAATTCTCTAAAGCGTCCTGTGAGATTCTGGTGACCGGATACTATCCCCATCCTAAGCGCAAAGAGTGACCCGGTCGGAGTAATGAAAATGCTGAGCCTATACGGAGTGGCCATTCCTGGTTTTCTGGACAACGACCGCGACTTTATCAACCCGGTCCTCGCGCGGTGCGAGGCATTTTTCAATGATTCCACGGCCCAACTTGTGAACGCCATCGCTGGCGCAGGCGATGCGAGAATCATTTTTGTTCCATCAGGCTTTACGGACGACAATTCCGTTTTTGTTCCGAATACATCCCTGCTCTGGGGTTTGAACCTCAACGACGACCTAGACCCGCAGGACCCCGTGGCTGCACTAAGGCATCCGTTGTGCGATGCAGCTCATCCCGATCCATTCGATGTCCTCGAACGCGAGCTTTGCTACCGCGCTTCCGCCGGACACCCGAACGTCGAAGGCGCCGTACAGTTCAGCAAACAGGTCCTCGCAGCGCTGAGGTAACCGCAGCGTCCACAGAGGGCGTCTTTCTCGCCGTCAGACGCCCTCAGCTGGCGGCTGATTGGGGAAGAATGGGGAAAACCCGTTGAATAACTACAACCGGCCTCGAAGGAAATTGGAATGGTGGAGTTTCGCTTGGAGCTGCGTTTGGGACATGGACCGAATGTAACACGGACAGATTCGAAGTAGGGGAATCGCGCACTGTGCGGTTTGGCTGGTCCTGGGCAGAAGCGATCTCCGCCCTGAAGGACGTGTCGAACTTCGCGCACGCATTTGTGTCAGGCATCTTGCTCGTCCTCGCCTTCGGATATCCGATTCGGACAATGGCGCAATCCGCAGTAGCAAATACTGGAATCGAGGATACATGGCAGGGTAACCTGCATTATGCGCAAAAAGACATGCGGGCAGTGATCAAAATTAGCAAAACAGACGGCGGTTTGTTGAAAGCCGATTTATACAGCATCTACCAAGGCGGGAAGCCATACCCGCTTCGAACGTCAGTTTTGATGGAGACGTTCTCAAATTCAAGATCGATTCCGCTGACGGCGACTATGAGGGCAAGATCTTCGTCGGACCGCAAGTCCATCGTGGGAACCTGGACACAGGGATCGCTGCCTAAACCCGAAGATGCTATATAGCTATATGGACAATCGCTTTGTTGTGCTATCTGGCTGTTCAGGAGGCGGAAAGTCCTCTTTCTTGAGGAACTTAGGAGTCGGGGCTACCGTGTGATCGCCGAACCGGGCGTCGAATCGTTCAAGTCGAACTCGAAAATAACGGCCGCGCTCTTCCATGGCTCGATCTTGAAGCCTTTGCACGCAAAGCGGTTCGAACAGCGAACGATGATTTTAGACTTGCAGCGACTATGCCGGGATGGGTGTTTTTTATCGAGGACTGGTTGACGCTGCGGTGGCCCTCCAATACGCAACAAACGAAACTCTGTCGCCGACTCTTCGCTATTGTTATTACCGCACGATCTTCCTTGTTCCACCATGGAAGGAGATATATGCCTCAGATTCCGAGCGCCAACACAGCTTCGAAGAGGCAGTGTTGGAGTTCGAACATCTCAGAACCGCCTATGAAACCCTAGGTTATAAAGTAGTCCTTCTTCCGAAGAAGAGCGTCCAAACGCGAGCCGATCTGGTGCTCTCTGTGTTGTCGTCGGAAAAGACTGTCGCTGATAGGTCCTAGTAAACGCCCCGGGGTCCCGGTATCTGGCATTGAAGCCCGCTCGCGCGTCATTTTACGAGTTGACAATGAATCGTATACATGTTTAGTCTATGCCTGTAGTAACAAGGCCTATGACTGAAGCTACCGCTCGCGATCTCTTTCCCGGCGCACTCGAAATGATGATCCTTGAGTCATTGCGCCGCCAGCCGGCGCACGGTTATGCGCTGGTTCAACACATCCAGCAGCGATCGAACAACCTTCTGCAAGTGGAGGAGGGTTCGCTTTATCCGGCGCTCCAGAGACTGCTCAAGGCAAAGCTGGTGAAGGCCGAGTGGGGTGTATCTTCCACCAATCGCCGCGTCAGAACCTACCAGATCACGGCTTCGGGTCTTCGGCATCTTGAGCAACAGATTTCCAGCTTCGGACGCATGTTCGAAGGTATCGCGCTTGTCCTCAATCCGGGCAAATCCCCAGCCAGTTAGGAGGAGCCTTCCATGGACTGGATTCCAAATTTCTTCCGCCGCCGCAAACTCTACGATGACCTCTCTGAAGAGATGCGATTGCATATAGAGGAACGCGCCGAGCAGCTCATGGGCGAAGGGATGAGCCGGAAGGAAGCCGAGCGGCAGGCGCGCATGGCTTTTGGCAATCGAGCCGTCCTGGAAGAGCACAGCCGCGAAGTGTGGCAGTGGCCCAGACTGGAATCCATCTGGGCTGATGTGCGTATTGCCGCGCGTAATCTTCGCCGCTCTCCCGGATTCACGATCGCCGCCGTCGTGACCCTGGCACTCGCGATCGGCGCAAATGCTGTGGTGTTTGGCGTATTGAATGCGCTGATCCTGCGGCCCCTGAATGTGCCGGATGCGCAAAGCCTCTACACCATCGAGCGCGGCGGTTACAAGGAG
Source organism: uncultured Acidobacteriaceae bacterium (assembly GCA_963840675.1). Taxonomy (GTDB): domain Bacteria; phylum Acidobacteriota; class Terriglobia; order Terriglobales; family Acidobacteriaceae; genus PALSA-350. The sequence continues at coordinate 6,993 of CAWJAB010000031.1, read as the reverse complement.
CAGGCAACCTCGTATCCCGACTATCTCGATCTGCGCGATCGCAACCGCAGCTTTGACGGTTTGACGGCCTATATCCTCACCCAGGTGGCGCTTGATACAGGCAAGAACCCGTCCGAGGTCTGGGGCTACGAGGTGACTGGGAACTACTTTGATGCGATGAAGATTCAGCCATATCTAGGCCGCTTCTTCCACGTCGCCGATGAGCATGGCCCGAACAGCGCACCATACCTGGTGCTGACTTATGCCTATTGGCACAGCCATTTTCAGGACGATCGCGGCGTTGTGGGCCGCGTCGTTCAGGTAAACAAGCATCCGTACACCGTCCTGGGAGTCACCCCGCCTGAGTTCAGGGGGACATTGCTGTTTTTCTATCCCGACTTCTTTGTGCCGATGGTCAACCGGGAGGATGGGCCAAGTTTTCTGAGCAATCGCGGACAGCGCAACATTTTCATGGTGCTCGGACATGTAAAGGCGGGAGTGACTCCTGCACAAGCCATTGCCGATCTGAACTCGATCGGGGCCTATCTGGAGAAGACCTATCCCAAGGACGATGCTTATATGACCTACTCTCTGGCCCGTCCCAGTCTTGTCGGGGACATGCTTGGGCCAGCGGTGAAGCGATTCATGACGGGATTGATGTTGCTGGCGGGATTGATTCTGCTGGCCGCCTGCGCCAACCTGGGTAGCCTGTTTGCCGCGCGCGCCGCAGACCGCTCCCGCGAGGTGGCTCTGCGCCTCGCGCTTGGATCGACCCGCCGACGCATTCTGCGCGCAGTGTTTACCGAAGCTGTGCTGATTTCACTTGTTGGTGGCGTTCTGGGACTGCTCGGCAGCGTTGTGCTGTTGCGCCAATTGAGCGCCTGGCAGCCGATTCCCGAATATCCCATGCACGTGCCCCTGTACCCGGATGCGAATGTCTACCTGGTCGCACTGTTTCTGGCCTTAGCCAGCGGATTCCTCTTTGGCGCGGTCCCGGTGAGGCAGATACTGCGCACCAATCCTTATGAAGTGGTCAAGGGAGGATCAACCGGCATCATTGCGGGCAATACTGGGCACCGGATCACTCTTCGAGACATCTTGCTCGTGGTGCAGATCGCCATCTGTGCCGTGCTGGTGACTTCCTCGCTGGTCGCGGTGCGCGGCCTGGCGCGCTCCATGCACGCCAACTTCGGCTTTGCACCCGAGAACGCAATGCTGGTGGATACAACTCTCAGCATGGCCGGATACAGCGGCGACAGGGTTCCCGCCATGCAGAGGCGCATGATCGATGCTCTGCAGACGATTCCCGGCGTAAAGACTGTGGGATTCGTGAGTGAAATCCCGTTGGGTGGGGGTGGATCGACTGCGGATGTCTTCACCGAACAGACCACGGATTTGAGGACGTCAAACGCTGCTGCGAATGTGCAGGTGTTCAAGATATCTCCCGAATATTTTCATGCGGCGGGCACATCGTTGCTGGCCGGCAGAGGCCTCTCATGGCAGGATGACGGCAACTCACCGCGCGTGGCCATCGTAAACGCGCTGTTTGCGCGCAGGATTTTCGGCTCGGTCGACAACGCGCTGGGCAAATATTACAAGACAGAAGATGGAGCAAGAGTCCAAGTGGTCGGAGTTGCCGAAGACGGAAAATACTATCAACTTACCGAGGATCCGAGGCCGGCGATGTTTCTGCCATTCCTGCAGTCTCCCACCGGTATGACAGCCCTGGTGGTGCGCTCTGAGCGCGATCCGCAACAACTGGCGACAGCCATCCGGAATAAGTTGCGAGGAATGGATGACAGCCTGCCGATGTTCATCCAGACCTGGACCCAGGGCCTGGATTTAGCCCTGTTCCCCTCGCGCGTGGCCACAGTGGCGCTGGGTGTGCTCGGGCTGATGGGAGCAATGCTTTCGTTAACCGGCATCTTCGGGATGGCTGCGTACTCGGTGAGCAAGCGGCTGCGGGAGTTGGGAATTCGCATGGCTCTTGGCGCGAAGCGCAACCAAGTATTACGGGCGGCATTGGGACGGTCATTGAGATTGCTGGCAATTGGTTCTGCGGCAGGACTGCTGCTTGGAATCCTGGCCTCCCGGGTGCTTGCATTCATTGTGTACACAGCTACGCCGCGCGACCCGCTGGTCCTGGGAGGGGTTGTGCTGGCCATGCTTTTGCTGGGCCTTTTGGCTACATGGATCCCAGCTCAGCGGGCACTATCGATCGATCCAATGATGCTGCTGCGAGAAGATTGAATCGGCTGAATTGCAAGAATAGTTGCGGACTGCGGGTTGAGAAATGTGAAGCTGCATTCTCGCGGAATGCAAAATCACCGTTGTCAAACTGAGAGGTGACTGCAGCGAGTGCGAACTGACTGTCCCAGGCTCTTCGCCCAGGATCAGTACCCGAAAACGCGCATGGGACAACGACTGCCATGAGCAGCAAATTACTTGAGCGAACAATCGCTTTCTCGATCAAGTGATCTACCGGCTGTTGCCTGCTTTTGCGAAGCCTCTTGGGGCCTTGCCGGCCAAGTCGTGAATGATAAAGGACGCTATCGCGTTAGAAACCATAGATTAGAGCGGAGCAGTGGCAAACGCGCTGGTTGCCCGAGGTGCGGCCTTTTGTCCAGTGAAGCAAACTCGTAAATACTCGCCGACATTCCAGTACTGAAAATTCGGGGCAAGATCGATCCCTTTTGGTGTTGTTACTCAAGTAGTTACTTCCGGATAGGCGGTCACTCGTCCGAAATGCCGATTCCTAGCACAGACTTCGTTGCTTCAAACAACCGCTCGAACGCGAATCAGACCACAGGATGCTCATCGATGCGGACAGCCCGGCCAGCAGCAAGGCCGCCGCATCCCTCCTTTGAGCTGCGAGCACAGCGTTTCGACATGCTGCCGCCTTGTCTCATCTTTCTTGACGGAGATGGTCCAGCAGATCCACTCGTTGCGCGCGAGCGGCGTTATGTCTTCCCAAGCCGTCAGTGCCTTCGCGTCGGACGCGAGCGCCTCTCGGAGATCAGCCGGAAGATTATGTACGACTCCTCCGGAGATTTGAACGGTTGTCATAGAGCCATCTCGCAGGCTAAAGGATCAAGCATCTGATACGAGAGTACAACTCGGATTTCGGGACTATCGCCGCCTATCCGGACAGAACCGCATTTTTTGGGGATTACTTCCGGATAGGCGGTGATTCTCCCAGAACCGGGAAACGTGTGATTCCATGGTAGGAAAGGCCCGCCAACGGAAAGGAATCCTCGTCAGGCGAGCGGATAATATGTTCGAGGAGTCGTCGCCAACCCGGACACACCCGTTTTGGAGTAACTTCCGTGTGGGCGGTCATTCAGGAACAACCCGGAACGATTGTGTCTGGGAGACGATTCGGCGACATGATACCGATTGCGGCTTTTTCATCTGCTCGCCGGTAGGCTGGTAATGATTTCCGGATACACCTGACTCGAACTGCCAAACTATTAATTTGATAGTTGACAAGCGATGCTGCTCGCCGTATAAATTCCTCGAATTATTAATTTCTTAATTGTTGAGGCGGGGAGGAAGTGTTGGCAAGGAAAAAGTCACCAAACCTGACAGAAGGAGAGTTGCCGCTCATGAAAGTGCTTTGGAAGAAGGGACAGGCAACCGTGGGCGATGTAGTGGCGTCATTACCGACCGATCCGCCGCTTGCGTACAGCACCGTGCTGACAACCTTGCGTATTCTCGAAGCCAAGGGCTACCTGCGGCACACGAAGAAGGGGCGGGCCTTCGTCTATGAACCCGTAATCGTTCAGGAAGAAGCCAGCCGCAAGGCACTCGGTTATCTAGTGAACCGCTTCTTTGGCGGCTCGCGCGAACTGCTGGTCGTGAATCTGCTGAAAGAAGAAACGATCGGCCGGGCAGAATTGCGACGAATCAAAAAGATGATCGCGGAGAGCGAGTAAGGAGAGCAGAAATGACGCACGTCAACTTTGCGATGACAACTCTTCTCAACGGAATCTGGCAGGGGATGTTCCTGGCGGTGGCGATGTGGCTCCTTCTGAAACTGCTTCCGCGATTGAACCCGACAACTCGCTTTACGGTTCTGTGGGTAACCTTACTCGCTGTCGTAGCGTTGTCCCTCGGACCGCTCACCTCCAGAGTGTTCATTCCAAGCGCGCAAACGAATTCGCCTGCGATTGCAGCGACGAACAAGCCCACGACTACGACTCCTGCACCCGTTAAGATTCAGGAGCCCAAATTTAACTCACAGAATACGGCGGCAAACCCCGAGTCACATCGTGTATTAATTCCGAAATCAAAACCCGAGTCGGTTTCTGAGCAGGCGTCTGAATCCGTACAAGCGCGGAATGCTGCGTCCCGAAGTGCATCGGCTGTGATGGCGGCCGTTGAGCACCCTCTGATTCGCATTCGCTCTGTAAGGATTCTGGGCGCGCTCGAGATCATTTGGGCGTTCCTGTCTTTAGTGATGCTGGTGCGCCTCGGATCTGGCTACCGGGAGTTGCGGGGATTGAAAGCAGACGCCATGCCGGTTTCAACAGAGTGGCAGCTGCGGTTGAGAAGTCTGAGCGGAATCAACGGTGTCCACCGGCAAACGCAATTGCTCGTTTCGAGCCACGTAGCAGCGCCAATGTCGCTCGGATTTCTCAAGCCGACGATCCTTATCCCTCGAGCATTTCTCGACACTCTTTCGGATTCGGAACTCGAACACGTCGTGCTGCACGAACTAGCCCACCTGCGGCGCCGGGATGATTGGACCAACCTCGCACAGAAATTGATTGAAGCAATACTACCGATCCATCCGGCGGTTTACTGGATCGGGCACCGGATGTCGATCGAGCGTGAGATGGCATGCGATGACTGGGTTGTCACGACAACGGGAACGGCGAAGCCGTATGCGGCCTCACTCACAAAAGTGGCAGAACTTTCGCAATGGGAGCACGCGGGCGTTCTGGCTGTAGGCGCGACAGGAAACCGTTCGCAACTTTTCAGCCGCGTCCATCACATGCTGGACAGAACTCGGAACGCGGCTCCGAAGCTTGCCCTCGGTCCGCTGGGGGCGGCGATTGCCGCAGTAGGGACATTGATCTATGTGGGCGCGCGGGCACCGCAAATGATCGTCTTCGCGCAGAATCCGGCGTACGAAAATAGCCAACAGGAGCTGATCCCACTAAGCCCGCCGCACTCACTGCAAGCACCCCGAGCGCCAATTGCAGCACCAGTTCCTGGTGCACCATTGGCGTTACCGGCACCGCCGACGCGGGTCGCGGCGCTTACTCCGACGGCACCAGCGCAGTCACCCACCTCACCGCTGGCACCACCCGCCCCCCTGGCGCCGAGCGCGCCGCTAGCTCCTAAAGCGCCGCTCGCACCGATTGCGCCTCGTGGGCGCGCAACAGAGCGGCGAGACTCACATGGAGATGACGACCCACAACGGATGGACGTCACTCAGCGTGAAGGTTGACGGCGCCATCGAATTCACCGATGACGATCGTGACGTCAAGTCACTTTCTCCTGGCGGCCATTTTCGGATGGAGGAAGGGACATGGCTCTCCGGGCGCGCGTATGACGTGAAGGCAGATTCGGCAGGGAACCTCACGAAAACGTACTTGGTGGGTTGGTCCGCGAAACCGCTGGACCCCGAGGGGCGGACATGGCTGGGGCACTTGCTGCCGCAGATGATTCGAGATAGTGGGATTGGAGCGGGACCCCGTGTCATGCGAATACTCCGGCAAGGCGGTCCGCAGGCCGTAATCACTGAGATTGGATTGATCCACAGCGATGGATCGAAGCGCATTTATCTGGAGCAGCTTTTTTCGCAAGCGACGCTAAACACGGAGCAGCTGATGGACGCCGCAAGACTGATCCGAGGGATCTCGTCGGATGGCGACAAGGCGCAGGTGCTCGTTACCGTGGACGGAAAGTATTTCACTGGCGAACTGCGCCCGTATCTTTTCGAGGCAGCCAAGAGCATTAGTTCGGATGGCGACAAACGTAGGGTGCTTTCCGACATCCTTAAGAAGGACGGGGGAAGCGCTGACACACTTCTTAGCGTGGCGAGGGCGGCAAGGCATATTTCGTCCGACGGCGACAAGGCCGAAGTGCTGATCGAGATGGCAGACTCCTATCGTGAAAATGGCGGTCTTGATATGGCGTATTTCGAAGCGGTGAAGTCGATTTCGTCGGATGGGGACCACGCGCGCGTTCTCTCGACACTACTGGCGGCACATGGCGACGATCGTGACACGCTGGCTCGGGCGCTGGGGTCGGCCGAGAAGATTTCTTCTGACGGCGACAAAGCCCGGGTGCTCAAAGAGGCGGTTGCCCGGTATAGCGATGACGAGTTCATCCGCAAGGCATTCATCGATGCGGCGAATTCAATTTCCAGCGATGGCGACCACCAGCAGGTGCTTGTGGCACTCGTTCACCGGCAAGGAATTGGTGCAGCTACGGTTGGCGGAATTGCGAAGTCGGCGCAGCGGATTTCGTCAGACGGAGATAAAGCTCGCGTCCTTGTGGAACTCGTTGGAGCGAATGTTGAGCCGGTCCGCGACGATTTCTTTGCCGCCGCTGACACCATCCATTCAGATGGCGATCACAGCCACGTTCTGTTGGCCTTGCTCGACAAGCCCGGCACCTCTTCCTCGATGGCCATCGCAGCCATTCAGTCGGCAACCCGCATTTCTTCGGATGGAGATATGGGTCGGGTATTACTGGATGCGGCCCACCGGTATTCCAAGGATCCGAAGGTAGACGCAGCGCTGCGCAAGGCTGTCGAAAGCTTGCACTCGGATGGCGTATATCGATCGGTCATGTCGGAAATTGCGCGGCACGATGGAAGCAGTTAACTACGTCGATTCCTGCTGCTCAAGACTCATCACTGCGTGCGTCGAAACACGCCGAGAAGCTTCAGGAGACAAATACGCCTGTCATCGACCTCCACGAATCCTTCAGTCAGGCTAAATCACTCATTTGTTCGTCGGTCTGGGAATCGACCTGACTCGGCTTCGATCCGGTTGTTGC
>CAWJAB010000030.1:0-26185 GCA_963840675.1 uncultured Acidobacteriaceae bacterium | reverse complement strand
GAGGGAAATTATGGAACATCGTCACCTGGTTCTCGCCTACGTCATCACCATCGCCGTGCAACTGGGATATGCCGGCTGGGTCGGCTTGAAATACCGGGCCATGCGCAAGCTGGAGCGCGAATTCCCTCCTTACCCCACCACCCCCCGCTAGCTCAACAGCAGGCGTGCGGAAGGAGGCGCTTCCCTTACTTCTTCCGCCATCAACTCCGGGGGGTGGGCTCTCAGCAGCTCTTCCTCCGGCTCGATGTGCACCAGAACCTCGGCGATCTTTTCCACCTGCTGCCTCACCTGGTCAGCCACGGCATGGGCGATCTGGTGCCCTTCCCGGACCGTTAAATCACCCCGCACCACCACATGCAGATCGACGTAATAGCGGAAGCCCACCTTGCGGACAAAGCACTTCTCCACGCCAAATACGTCGGGCACAGCCCTCGGCCACCGCGCGGACCCGCTCTTCAATCTCCGGCGCGGGCGCCGTATCCAGCAGCTCGGCGATGGGGCGGCGAAGCTGCTGCCAGCCGCCGAAAAGGATGACAGGAGAGGCGCACAGGGCCGCCCAATCATCCGCCGTGGGGTTTCCCGTCAGCAGCGCAGCCGAAATGCCCACAAAGGCAAAGCCGGAGGTAATGGCATCGCTCAGGTGATGCCAGGCATCCCCCCTGAGGGCTGAGCTCTCGATCTTCTCGCTTACTCCCGACACGTACCGGGAAAGCAGCGCTTTCACCGGAACGACGCAGATCAGCACCCAAAGGGTATAGGCGTGGGGTAATTTATGCGGGGTGCGAATCAGGTTGATGCTTTCCGCGGCAATGCCGACGGCGGCCAGGATCATGGCTACACCCACCACCGCGGCGGCGATCGGGTCCGCCTTGCCATGCCCGTAGGGATGATCCTTATCCGGCGGCTTGATCGCCAGCCGCAGCCCCCAATAGACGACCGACGAGCTGATGACGTCCAGGAAGGATTCAATGCCATCGGCCAACAGCGCAAACGAATGCCCGATGACCCCGGTCAGGCATTTAACCAGCGCCAGGGTGAGATTGATGAAGATCGCCAGCAGAGAGGAGCGCAGTCCTCCCTTGACCATCTGCTCGGTCGTTGGCGCAGCCGTCATGACTGCATTGTCTCTTATTTCAGACATGCAAAGCCGCTGTCGCGCGGCCAGGTTCCCAATGGTCAGCTTTTTTTGCAATCCAACTTGCCCCAGCCTGACCAAGCTTACTAAACTTAAGTCTGCAATCAGGCCTGGGAGGCGTCCGTTGCTCCGCTTTTTGAAGCTCGCTCTCATCTTCGAACTCTCCATGGTGCTGGGGCTGTCGATACTGACCGGTCAGTTCTTCTACCGGGCGTACAACAATTCCAGCCACGAGCATCTCCCAGTGAGTTTTCTGGCCGCACTGGTCATGCTGGTGCTGGGCACGCAGCAGACGGCAATGTCGTTTCGCCGGGAAAAACGCAGGCTGGCCTATGAACGCCCCTCCGAGAAGGAAAGACTTCGCATGAAAGTGGCCTACAGCACGCTGACGCTGCTGCTTTTCATCGCCGCCGGAGTCTTGCTGGTCATTCTCCGCGACCATCTCCGCTAGAAAGCAGTTTCGCAATTACTGTGGCCTATTAAAGACCGCGAGGTGTGGTTTTCCTTGAGAGAAAACCACGAGAAGGCCTGCTGCTTCGGTCGACACCAATTGCGAAACTGCTCTAGCGCACGCGGCCACGGCTCTTTTCTGGCGGGGAACCACCGATTGCGGTTTCCTGGGCTGCGCCACATCCGGGTGCGGTTCTGCTTTGCGCGGTTGGGCGCCCTGCGACGACTGCTGGTCCATCCATTCATCCAGGCGCGAACGCTTAAAACGCCAGCGGTTGCCAAGCTTGAACGCGGGGACGAAGCCGTCCGAGGCATATTTGTAAAGAGTGTCAGGACTGATCCCGAGATAGTCGGAAGCAATACGGATGTCCATTACTTCGCGAACTTCATCTCTCGCCGGTGGGGTTCTCATCGAAGTGCTCTCCTCTGGGAACTGCGGGACCGGGCGAGAGTACATACCCGCCGTTGTGCTTATACCGCGTTTTCACCGTGTAATACAAGAAATTATCGCGTGCTTTCGGGTTTTATACCGCTTCGCAATGACGTGGGCCTCGTTAGGGTTGCGAGATGCGGTTTTCTTTGGGAGAAAACCACGATCAGCCCCTTTGCTCCGGCTTAAAGCAATTGCGAAACGGTTTTAGCGGTTTTGTTTAGTTCCGCTAGAGCGTAGCAGAATTTCGCGGCGCGCGAATCGTTACTTCGGGAACTCACACGGTTACCAAGGACATCGTATCCGATCTGGTCCCCGCTGCAGGATGGTTCATCCTCCACATCGCGTATCGCTTTTATCTCATTCATTCATCGAGGGTAGCCGACTGCTACAAGGGCTGTCGCTGAGCCATTACAAATTACAATTCCGGTTGCAAACCGGCGGCAAGAGAAATCAGATCGTCACCTATGGTGCGAGTTTTTGCGATCGCATCCGCCAGCGGAATATGGGTGATCTCCGTGCCGCGCAGCACCACCAACCGGCCAAACTGCCCTTCGTGCACCAGATCGATGGCAGCGGACCCATAACGCGTCGCCAGCATACGGTCGTAGGCGGTTGGCGTACCTCCGCGTTGCGTGTGACCCAGATTGACGGAGCGCGTTTCATACCCGGTTTTTTCCTCGATCAACTCGGCGACGGTTTGCCCGATCCCGCTGAGCCGGGCGTGCCCGAAGGCGTCCAACTTGGCTCCCTGGGTAGCCTGCTTGTCGGTGCCGGGCAGCTTGGCTCCCTCGGCGACCACGACGATGGAGAAGAACTTGCCCCGATCGTGCCGCTCCTTGAGGATCTTCACTGCCTGATCGATATCGATCGGCTTTTCCGGCACAAAGATCACGTCGGCGCCGCCGGCGATGCCGGAGGTGATGGCAATCCAGCCCGCATCGCGTCCCATGACCTCGCAGACAATCACCCGGTTGTGGGCTTCGGCAGTGGAATGCAGCCGGTCGACGGCCTCGGTGGCGATGGAGACTGCGGTGTCAAAACCGAAGCAGGCATCGGTTCCGCTCAGGTCGTTGTCGATGGTCTTGGGCACGCCCACCACCTTGATGCCCTTTTGCACCAGGGCATTGGCTACGCCCTGGGTGTCGTCTCCGCCGATGGTGATGAGCGCGTCGAGCTGGTTGGCCTTGATGCTGGCCAGGCACTTGTCGATGCCGCCCTCCATCTTGCGCGGGTTGGTGCGCGAGGTGCGGAGAATGGTGCCCCCCAGCTGCAGGATGCCGGACACGGTGGCGATGGTGAGGGGCATGGTTTTGTTTTCCACAACGCCCCTCCAGCCTTCGATAAAGCCGACAAACTCATCGTTGTGGTGGAAAATGCCTTTGCGTACAGCAGCGCGGATCACGGCGTTCAGTCCGGGGCAGTCTCCGCCACCAGTCAGCATTCCAACTCGCATGTTCATCTCCTCAAAGGTGCAGTGCAAATGGTGCCTTGTGCATCATACTGCGGAGCTGGCATTAAGGAAATGCAAGGCGGATGTCCCTCCCTGCGAGGATTGCCTGCGATTGGACAAAGCTAACCGCAGGTCCACTGCGGTTAAAGCTTCGTTTTTCAGTGGGTCTTCTAGTGATGCAAGAGCCCTTTCAGCGCATCGGCGGGGTTCGACTTGTTGCCGTTGCCCAGCAGCTGTTGCTTGAGAATGTTGCCGGCATTCTTTTGCAGCAGCTGGTTGAGATCGGCCTGAATTACAGGATTGGTGGTGGTGCCGGTAATGTGCACCGGGATGCCATTGGCTGCCGCGGTGCTGACTACCTGGGCGAGAGCGCCTCCCCCGGCATTCAAGCCAGCCAACACGCCGGAGTTGGGGTTCAGCTTGGCCACAACCTGGAAGTTAAGCCCGCCGCCCGGAGAAACCGTGCCGGCCCCTGTGGCCGTGCCCACCACCGGAACCGAGGTGTAGAGATTGTCGATGCGCGTCCCCTGCGGGGATGAGGTCACATTGGCTTTCAGGGTCTGGATCTGCGTGCCGCCCTGGGTTCCGGAAACCGGCTTCAGTCCGCCGATCTTCGAGGAAAGATCGAAGCCGGCCAGCCGCGTGTTGTCCACCTCCACCGGGCCGCTGATGGTCGCAGCATTGGCTGGTCCGGTGATCGAGAGATTCGCCGTGAGGGTTCCGCCCTGCAGGCTGGATCCGCTGGGAAGGCGAACGCCGGCCGCAGGCAACAACGCCTCAACCTGGTTGATGGGCAGGTTAGGCGCAGCCAGCTGGAGCGCCACCGTGGTCTGCGGGCCAACCATCGAATAGGTGCCAGTCACATGCACGACCACCCCGCCGGTCTTGATGCCCAGGTCGTTGATCTGGCCGGTTCTGGCTTGCAGATTGTGATTGATGGTGTAGGTGATATCGACCGGGTTCGGGGTGGGAGCGCCGTTGGCCACCAGTTGCAGCCGGGCCGCATGCACCGTCCCATTGCTGGTGGCGCTCTGCCCATTGGAAGTAATCTGCGCAGTGATGTCGGCCAGCATGGAAATGCCCTGGTTCGCCTGAACCACGCCGGCGGCGACCGGATCGAAGTGCTTCAGGTCAAGCGTGGCACTCAGCGGCGTTTCCGAAGCGTCTTTTGGGTTCACCGGCCCGGCGTTGCCCTTCATCTCGAGTTCGCCGCCTCCGGGAAGACTGGCGGAAAGCACGAAGGGAAAGGCTTTGGCGAAGGAGAACTGGTCCACTGACAGGTTCAGCTTGCTGTAGGTAAACGGCGCTCCCGTAGGGGGCACGTCGGAAACAGTGGCGGTGCCGTTCACGATCTTCATCTGGCCCACGGTGAAGTTGGGCAGCGCGCTCTCCTTCTGGGTATTCTGCGTGCGGCTGCCGGCGGTGCTGCCGATGGCAGAGAAATTCCATACGCCCTGTGCGTTGTGAACCAGGTTGATGGAAGGCGAATCGGCCACAAAGCTGGTAACCAGCAGTTGCCGATGGAAGATCAGCGGCCCGACCTCAACCCCGATGTGCAGCGACTGGGCCTGGAGGAACGGCTTGGCGCTGAAGGCAGGATCGTCGGCAATGGAGATGTTGTCGGCTACCAGGCTGCCGGAGAAGATCGAGAAGCTCAAATTTCCCAGGGTCACCTTGCGGCCGAGGGCGGAGGTGAGCTGCGTCTCCAGCGTGGGACGGAAGGTATTGGCATTGATGAACAACGGCACAATAATGACCACCAGCAGCAGGAGAACAACGACGGCCACGACGATGCTTAGCAGCGGATGCTTCTTCACGAGGACACCTCGACAAGTTCCAGGTTGAGAGACGGGTCCTACCCGAATTAGATGCTGCAACTCAGCGATGGGCGGTAGATTCGTCATGGTAGAACGCAGCGATTTCTTCCGCATAGCGCTGGGCGACCACGCGGCGCTTGAGTTTCATGCTCGGTGTCAGCTCACCGGAATCGATCGACCACTCGTCCGCAACCAGGTGGAAGCGCTTGATGGTCTCGAAGTTCGCCAGGCCCTCGTTCACGCTGTGGACCAAGGCTTGGTATTCCGCTTGCACCAGCGGATTTTTCACCAGTTCGGCGCGCGAGGAGAAGGCGATTCCCTTGCCCCGAGCCAGGTCCTCGAGCGCGGGAAAGTTGGGCGCGATCAGCACACTTAGAAATTTGTGGCGATCGCCCACGAGCACGGCATTGGCCACCAGCGGGCTGTTGTTCAGCTTGCTTTCGATGGGCGCAGGCGCGATCATCTTGCCGCCCGAGGTCTTGATCAGCTCCTTCTTGCGGTCGGTGATGTAGAGGAAGCCATCCTCGTCCTGGCGCCCGATATCGCCGGTGTGGAACCAGCCATCGGCTTCGATGGCCTCGGCGGTGGCTTCCGGCTTCTTCCAATAGCCGGCAAAAACAAAGGGCCCCCTCACCAGCAATTCACCATCGGGGGCGAAGCGGCATTCCACTGTCTCGATCGGCTTGCCCACAGAGCCCATGCGGTGATCCTTGGCATTGTTGAGGGCCAATACCGGCGAGGTTTCCGTAAGCCCGTAACCCTCGAAGATACGAATGCCGACATCGGCGAACCAGCCCGCTGTGGCGAGCCCCAGCGGTGCGCCTCCGGCGATATAGTCGCGCACCTTGCCGCCGAAGGCCTGCTTGACTTTCTTGAAGACCAGGCGATCGGCCAGGCGCCAGCGCAGCGAAGAGGGCGTTTTACCGCGCAGAATCTCGTCGCGGTGGCGGTGGCCGGTGGTGAGCGCCCAGTTAAAGAGCTTTTTGACTGCGGGTTTGCGTGGCCGCTCGCTGCTGCACGACATCGCGAATTTTCTCGTAGACCCGCGGCACGGCGACAAAGACCGTCGGCTGGATGGCAGTCAGGGCGGCGGGTAGCCGGTCGAAGTGGGCGCAGTAGGCCAGGGTCGCGCCGTAGCAGAAGAGCGCGTAGTCCAGGTGGCGGGCCGTGATATGGGAAAGCGGCAGAAAGGAGATGCAGCTGGAGTTGGGGTCCCAGGTGAAGGTTCGGGTGGAGTAGTTCAGGTTGGAGGCGATATTGCCATGCGTGAGCATGACACCCTTGGAATCACCGGTAGTGCCCGAAGTATAGATAAGCGTGGCGAGATCCTGCGGCTTGACTGCAAAGCTGCGCAGCCAGCGTTCGATATCGACTCCGCTTGCGGTGGCAGCGGCATTTTCCAGCAGCGACGAGAGGGCGATCACGCTGAGCGTGCTCTCCAGGCCCGGGATCTGGTCCATGACCAGGATGCGTTCAAGCTGCGTCTGGCTGCGAATGGCGGCGATCTTGCGGTACTGTGCCTCGGTGGAGACGACGGCGATGCGCGCGCCCGAATCGATCAGCAGCTTTGCGATTTGTTCGGCGGTGAGTGTGGGGTAAATGGGCACATCGACTGCGCCGAGGACGAGGGTAGCGAAGTCGACCACGGGCCACTCCCAGCGATTCTCTGCCAGCAGCGCGATACGGTCGCCTTTGACAATGCCCCAGTTAGCAAAGGCATTAGCCAGGGCATACACGCGAGCTAACAGATCGTCGGTGGAGATGGGGAGCCAATTGCCGGATGAGTCCTGCCACAGCACTGCGCGTTCACGCTTGCTGGCCGCGACCAGGGAAACTACATCGACGAGGGTCTCGAGATTGAACATACAAACGCCTGTCGATTGTAACCCGCAGTCGATGGAATCGTGATGAGAAGGGATGGCAGGCCGGCGCTTTCATTTGGATTGTTTGCCGAATGAAGTGGAACTGCAGATCCCTCGGCTTCGCTCGGGATGACAAAGAGGAGGGTCGCGCTTTCATTTGGTGTGATGGTAGTAATGACAGCCCCCCGTTGAGGTTCACTCCACCACTCAAGCCGCGGCAAGTCTGCTGTTCGGGATGACAAGGTCAGTTTGGCTGAGAGTCTTGAGGTTAGTCACGGATCTAACCTTCGTCATCCCCAGCCAGAGGCGGATCAAAGCGACCACTCACGCTTGGGGCAAAGGGGTAAGGCGCACAAACCGCGCGGAGAGCTTCGTCCAATCGGAGAGGATCCACTGGGCGCGCGTGCTGGCGGTCTTTTCGGCATGCAATTGAATGAGCTGATGCAGCTCTTCGGCCGCCTGCTCGTCGAGTTGAGTGAGGGGCTCCGGAGCGAGAAAGCTGGTGTGGTAACGGGTATGAGAGACGAAGGTTCCGTCTTCGTCGAAGACCCAGGCCAGGCCGCCCGTCATGCCCGCGCCAAAGTTCTGGCCGGTAGAACCCAGCACGGCTACCAAACCACCTGTCATGTACTCGCAGCCGTGGTCTCCAACACCTTCCACCACCGCCAAGGCTCCGGAGTTGCGCACCGCAAACCGCTCGCCCGCGCGCCCGGCGGCAAAGAGCGAGCCGCTGGTAGCACCATAAAGCGCCACATTCCCAAGAATGACGTGCAGCTCGCTTTCGCGTGCCGCACGGCCCTGCCCGCGGAGAATCAGCTCTCCTCCGCACAGGCCCTTGCCGACAAAATCGTTGGCCATGCCCTCCAGCACCAGCTGCATCCCAGGCACAGCGAACGCTCCAAAGGATTGCCCGGCAACGCCCTGCATCTTGAAGCTCAACGGAGTGTCCTTGTGGTGCAGTCCGTGCCAAACCAGCTCGCCGGCCAGTCGAGCACCCAGAGTACGGTGCTGGTTGGCGATCGTGGCTTCGACGGAAAAGGGCAGACCGGCCGCGCGCGCGGCAAGCGCCGGCTGCACCCAGGCATTGTCGATCGCAGCATGATCGGAGGGGCGGCGATTACGCTGGCCCTGCCAACGAACGTGGCCTTCAAGAGGCGGCGCCAGCAACGCGCTCAGGTCGAGTCCGCCGGCCGCGCTCACCTGCTCCAGTAGATCGACGCGACCGGTCGCCGCCTCGAGCGAGGGCAAACCGAGGCTGGCCAGCAGCATTTGCAGGTCCTTGGTGAGCTCCTCGAAGAAGCGGATAACGTTGGCCGGCTTGCCGCGGAACTTGGCGCGCAGATCGGGCCGTTGCGTCGCAATGCCGGTAGGACAGGTATTCAGGTGACATTGTCGCGCCATGTCGCAGCCCAGCGCCACCAGCACCGCGGTGCCAAAGGCAAACTCATCGGCGCCCAGCAGCGCGGCGATCAGCACATCCCGGCCAGTGCGCAGCCCACCGTCGCAACGCAGGCGCACACGCCCGCGCAGGCCATTCTGCATCAGTACCTGCTGCGCTTCCGCCAGCCCGATCTCCCACGGGTTGCCGGCATACTTGATGCTGGAAAGCGGCGAGGCGCCGGTGCCTCCGGCATGTCCGGCAATCACGATGTAGTCCGCGTAGGCCTTCGCGACCCCGGCGGCGACGGTGCCCACGCCGCACTCTGAAACCAGCTTCACGCCGATGGCGGCGCGAGGATTCACCCGCTTGAGATCGAAGATCAGCTGCGCCAGGTCTTCAATCGAATAAATGTCGTGATGCGGCGGAGGGCTGATCAGCGCGATGCCGGGTTGGGCGTGGCGCAGGCGGGCAATCAGCTCCGTGACCTTGTGGCTGGGGAGTTGCCCGCCTTCGCCAGGCTTCGATCCCTGGGCAATCTTGATCTCGATCTCTTCCGCGTGCGTCAGGTATTCCGTGGTGACGCCAAAACGCGCGGACGCCACCTGCTTCACCTTGTTATTGAGGATCGCCGGAGCCCCCGGGTACGCCGGGTAGACCGCCGGATCTTCCCCGCCCTCACCGGTATTCGACCGCCCGCCGAGCTTGTTCATGGCTTCGGTGATGGTCTGATGTGCTTCCGGGCTCAGCGAGCCCAGCGACATGGCGGAGGCAATAAATCGGTTCACGATGGTGGGAGCGGACTCCACCTGGTCCAGCGGCAGCGGGCGCCGCAGCGGGACGGATCTCCAACAAATCACGCAGCACCGCAGGCTTGTTCTCGGCCGCCAGGACGCTGAAGGCGCTCCAGGCCTGGGCGGGCTGCAGCGCCGTCGCCGCCGCGCCGCGCGCCGTTCCCGTGACCACTTGCAAAGCTTTTACCGTCTGCGGCTGCCAGCCGTGCGGCTCCGCGCGATCGTCTTTGCGGAAGCGAACCCAGCCGTAGTCGGGCAGAGCCTTGGCTTCTCGCGGTGTGACCGGCTGCTGCGCGGTTGCCGTGGGCGACGCCTGGTGACTTGCGTTCACCAGCGCCGGCTGCCTGTCCTCTTCCTGAGCTGCGGACCATTGGTCGCGCAACGCGGCTTCCAACTCGGCAAAGCCAATGCCGGAGATGGGCGAGGGCGTTCCTTCAAAGCAAAGCTTAACCACCTCGTGGTCGAGGCCGAGCGAGTCGAACAGATGGGCTCCGCGATAGCTGTCGACCACGGAGATGCCCATCTTCGACATGATCTTTGCCAACCCGAGGTCAAAGGCATGAAGCATGTTGGCTTCGCCCTTTTCCGGGTCCAGATTGCGCGCTGTCTCGAGCGCCAGCCAGGGACAGACGGCGCCCGCTCCATAGCCAATGAGAACCGCTGCGTGGTGCAGGTCGCGGCAATCGCCCGCTTCTACCGCGAGACCGGCGTTGGTGCGAACCCCGGCCTGCATCAGCGCGTGATGCACCGCCCCGGTGGCCAGCGCCATGGGGATGGGAAGGAGCTCGGCACGGGCTCCCGGCTGGGCGAGCGCGCGGTCGCTGAGCAGCAAGATAGCCGCCCCGCCGCGCACCAGCTCGACGGCGCGCGCGCACAGATCGTCGATGGCCCGGCGCAGATTGCACGACGGCGCAAAGACGCAGTCCAGCACCGCCAGCGGCATCTCGTCGGCCAGGGCGTGGCTCCGGTTGCGCAGCGCATGCGATCTGGCCCAGGGAGAGAAACGGCGACTCCAGCGACAGCCCGGGAATCCGCGCCTTGGTGTTGAGTATGTGCGGCCAGGGACCCAAACGGGTGTGCAATTGGATGACAATCGATTCCCGCACCGGGTCGATGGCCGGATTGGTGACCTGGGCAAATCGCTGGCGGAAATAGGCGTAGACCGGCCGCGGCGCGTGCGCCAGGGGGGCCAGCGGGGTATCGTCGCCCATGGACCAGACCGCGTCTTTGCCGTCGCTGGCCATGGGGGCCAGCACCATGCGGACATCCTCCCGGGTGTAGCCAAAAAGCTGCTGCAGCTGGGTCAGATCGTCCACCACCGGGGTGAATGCCGCCGGCTCCAGCGGAGTATCCGCTACCAGCTTGCCGTAGCCGGTGAAGCGGTCGAACTCCTTCAGCAGCTGATCGTCTTCCAGCAACTGGTGCGCGTCCAGGTCCGCCACCAGCATCTCGCCGGGACCGAGGCGGCCGCTATGAATAATCCTCTCCGGATCAAGATCCACCAGGCCGGCTTCAGAACCAGCCACCACCAGCGCGTCTTCGGTCAGGAAGAAGCGGCAGGGACGCAGTCCATTGCGGTCCAGGGCCACGCCCACCAGGTGGCCGTCGGCAAAAGCCAGAGCCGCGGGGCCATCCCAGGGCTCAACGCAGTCGGCGTGGTAACGCAGGAACGGCGACTCCTTCTGGCGGCCGGCAGGAGGCAGCAACATTCTCACCGCTTCGGCGACGCTGCGGCCGTTGCGCGCCAACAACTCCACAATTTCGTCCAGGCTGGTGGAGTCCGAGCCGTTTTTGGTCAGGATGGGGTAGCATTCCGCGGGAATGGTCGCTGCCCGGGCCTGCATGCGGCCGCGGTTCCCCCAGACGGTATTGATCTCCCCGTTATGCGCCAGGGCGCGCAGCGGCTGCGCCCGGTCCCATGAGGGCAGAACGTTGGTGGCGTAGCGCTGGTGGAAGATGGCGAACGGCGTCACATAGGCCGGGTCGGCGAGGTCAGGATAAAACTCGGCCAGCAGGCGCCCCGCGCACATGGCCTTGTAAACCAGGGTGGAAGAAGAGAGCGAGCAGACATAGCCGGCGGCCTCAGCAGCCGACTCCTCCACGCCACGCTCGAACTGCTTGCGCGCCAGGTACAGGCGGCGCTCAAAATTATCGGCGTCCTTGGCGGTCACCAGCACTTGCCGGATTACGGGAATGCTGGAAAGCGCGATCTCGCCCAGAATCTCTTCGCGCGTGGGCACGACTCGCCATGCGAGCACGTCGAGGTTCTGCGCAGCCAGCGCTTGCTCCAGCGCCTGTTGGCCGGGGCCGGATTCCTCAGGGAAAAAGACTGCGCCCACCCCCAGCGGCTGCCCGGGATCGAGCGATAGCCCAGTGGAAGCAAGCAGAAACTCCCGCGGGATCGCGGTCATGATGCCGACGCCGTCGCTGCTTTTGCCGTCGGCGGCAATCGCTCCGCGATGCGCCAGGCGAGCCAGGGCGGTGAGCGCCTGGGTCAGAATTTCATGGGTGGGCTGATTGCGCAGCGTCGCCACAAATCCCACACCGCAGGAGTCGTGGTCAAAGCGAGAATCCAGCAAGTTGGGGGTCAGGCTGCGCTCCAGCGAATTTGAGGCAAAGGAACCCATACGTAACTATAATCCCCGTTTCTCTGACAAGTAACTGGTGAATAAATTTTCTTTTGCACCACGAAGGACACCGCCAGCCGCGGGGCGTGGCTTCCCCGTGACTTTTGTATAAAAATAGGCATCCTTTCGTTGACAAAGGGACTCTGTATATTTATACATGTGAATGTATTTTTATGCACACCGAGCGCGGCCATCGGCCGCGCTCTGACTTTGCACCAGGCGGTTTCGCAATTGGTGTAGACCGAAGCGAAAGAGCCTTTCGTGGTTTTTGCCAAGGAAAACCACTCCTCGCGATCTCTGTGAGACCACAGTAATTGCGCAACCGCTTAAAAGAAGAGCCTTTACGGCAGCAGGAAGCTATAGAAATGATGAAGCAAGACCGGCACAGTGCAATTCGCGAACTCGTCGCGGGCGCGCCCATCGGCAGCCAGGATGAGTTGCGGCGCCGCCTGGTCAAGCGCGGTTTCGAAGTGACCCAGGCGACGCTGTCGCGGGATATCCACGAGCTGCATCTCTATAAAGGACCCAACGGCTACGCGGTGCCGAACGGAGCAGCCTACGAGGACGACGACCTGCCCCAGACCGCCGAGATGCTGAGCAGCTTCGCGCTCAAAGTGAAGCAGGCGCAGAACCAGCTGGTGGTGATCACCACCAGCGGCACGGCACAGCCGGTCGCCCTGGCCATCGACGGCGAAGACTGGCCGGAAGTAGTGGGGACCATCGCGGGAGATGACACCGTGCTGGTGATCTGCCCCGACTCCAAGCGGGCGACCCAGTTGCGGGAACGCCTGGAAGCCATGATCGGATGATGATGGTACGAAGAAGACGCGTACAAACCGCCGTCGCTGGAGTGAGCGGCTATGCCGGCCTGGAGCTGGCGCGCCTGCTGCTGCACCACCCTGCCCTGAAGGGGCGGCCGCCGGTATTTGTCGGCGCGGCGACGCCGAGCCGGTCCGGCTGACTGAGATGCATCCGCAGCTTGCCGATAACAACGGCAGCTCCGGGCTGATGGTCGAGTCTTTCTCCTGGGAGCTGTTAAAGGAGCGCGGGGTGGAGCTGCTTTTTCTGGCCACGCCGCATGAGCAGTCGCGCAGCTGGGTGCCGGAAGCGCTGGCGCACGGATTGAGAGTGGTGGATTTGAGCGGTGCATGGCGGTTGCGGCAGCCGGAAAATCGAGCCATCTACGGCTTTCACGACGCGGATGCGGCGCTGGCCGAGAAGATCCAGGCGAGGAGCGTCTACGGGCTACCGGAGTTGCATCGCGCCTGCATCCGCAACGCGCAGCTGGTGGCCAACCCGGGTTGCTACGCCACCTCGGTCATCCTGGCGTTGAAGCCGCTGGTGGCCGCAGGCTGGCTGGACCTGGACCGGGGGATCATCTGCGATGCCAAGTCGGGGGTTTCCGGCGCGGGCAAAGCGCCCACCGCCACCACCCACTTCATGTATGCCGCGGACAATCTCTCCGCCTATGGGGTTTTTGGCCACCGGCACATGGGCGAGATGCTGGAGCAACTGGGGCTGGAGGAGTCGCAGATTATCTTCACCCCGCACCTGCTGCCGATTCCGCGGGGCATCCTCTCCACGACGTACGTGACGTTCAGGGAGAAGAAGGAAGCCGCCGAAGTGGACGCCTGCTTCCGCGAGTTTTATGCGGCAAGCCCGATGGTGCGAGTGTTTAGCGGGGCCAAGAGCAAATCGCAACTGCCGCAGATACAGTACTCGGTGCGCACCAACTACTGCGACATCGGCTTCAAGCTGGCCAAGGATGGGCGGCGATGCATCGTGGTCTCCTGTTTGGATAACCTGCTCAAAGGGGCAGCCGGGCAGGCGGTAGAGAACATGAACCTGATGTGCGGATGGGACGAAACGGAGGGCCTGGCATGAAATTCGTCGTGAAACTCGGTGGTGCCGCGCTGGAAGATCACAACCTGCTGCACGGGTGCGCGCGGGCAATCGCCACCCTGGCGCAGGACGGCAACCAGGTAGCCGTAGTGCACGGCGGCGGGCGCGGCGCTGACCCGCACCCTGAAACAGATGGGCAAGCAGAGCGAGTTTATCGCCGGCCTGCGCATCACCGATGCGGAGACCCGCGATGCCGCGCTCATGGTTCTGGGCGGCCGGGTCAACAAGGAGCTGGTAGCGGCCCTGGGCAGCCACGGCCAGGCGGGCGTTGGCCTCTCCGGTGGAGACGGATTGATCTTTCGCGCCCGCAAAAAGCGCACCACGCCGGACCTGGGCTTTGTGGGCGAGATCGTCGCCTCCGATACGCGCTGGCTCGATGCCATCTGGAAGATGGGCGCGGTGCCGGTGATCTCCAGCCTGGCGCTGGGCTTCGACGGCGAGTACTACAACATCAACGCGGATGAGATGGCGGCAGCGTGCGCGGTGGCTTGCAAGGCCGACGCCCTGGTGTTTCTTACCGACGTGCCCGGGGTGCGCGGATCGAACGGCGAGGTGATGCGCTGGCTGAGCGTGGACCAGATTGCCGGGCTAACCAAGACTGAAGTGATCAGCGGCGGCATGCTGCCCAAGCTGGGCGCCTGCCGCGAGGCGCTGCTGGCGGGCGTGAAGCGCGTGCGCATTCTACCCGCGGATGCGGCAGCGGTATTGCCGGACTTGTGTTCCACACGAGTCGTTCAAGGAACTGAGGTGATGGTGGCATGAAGCTGAAATCGATACAGGCGGCAGAAGCGAAACTTCTGCTCCCGACTTATGAGCGTAATCCGATTCTGTTCGTCGACGGCGAGGGCATGTACCTGGTCGACGAAAACGGCGAACGCTATCTCGATCTGCTCAGCGGCATCGGCGTCAACGCGCTGGGCTATGGACACCCCGCGGTGACTGAAGCCATCGCCCGGCAAAGCCGCAAGCTGGTGCACATCTCGAACCTGTACTTCCATGAAGGCCAGGCGGAGTTGGCGCTGCGGCTGACGGAGAGAACCGGGCTGGACCGCGCCTTCTTCTGCAACAGCGGAACCGAGGCCTGGGAAGCGGCGATGAAGCTGGCGCGCGCCTACTCGGCGCTGCGGCGGAGCGAAGGCCACGCCATCGGAACCAGGTTCCTGGCGCTTGAGAACAGCTTCCACGGACGCACCATGGGCGCGGTCTCCACTACCCATAAGGACAAGTACCGCGAGCCCTTCCAGCCGCTGGTGCCGGGCGTGGACTTCGTGCGCTTCAACGACGTGGATCATCTGCGCGCCAGCTTCTCGAACGAAGTCTGCGCAGTTTTGCTTGAGCCGGTGCAAGGCGAGGGCGGGATCCGCCCCGTGTCGCAGGAGTTCTTTGCCGCCGCGCGCGAGCTTACCACGTCCACCGGCGCCTTGCTGATCGCCGATGAGATTCAATCCGGCCTGGGACGTACCGGCAAGTGGTTCGCCTACCAGCAATTCGGCATTCAGCCGGACGTAACCACGCTGGCCAAGCCGCTGGCCGGGGGCCTGCCCCTGGGAGCGATGCTCTGCACTGAGGAGGCGTCGCGCGGAATCCATGCCGGCCTGCATGGCACCACCTTCGGCGGCGGACCGCTGGCTTGCGCGGTGGCCATCGCGGTGATCGACACCATCGAGCAGGAAGGCCTGCTGGCAAAAATCAACGAGACGGGCGAGTACTTCAAACAGCAATTGCACCATCTCGCGGCAAAGCACGAAAGCGTCGTGGACGTGCGCGGCATGGGGCTGATGCTGGCGATGGAGATGAACTCCGCTGATCTGGCCAAGCAGATCGTCGCCAAAATGCTGGAGCGGCGCATCCTTATCAATCGCACCAGCGAGACCGTACTGCGTTTTCTGCCGCCCTTCATCATGGGCCGCGAGCACGTGGACATGGCAGTCAGCGCGCTGAACGAGATCCATCGAGTGAAGAAGGCGCATCCAAACAGAAGGGGGCCACGGAATGGCTAGCAAAACGTTAGTAGTCGACGAAAAGGCAGTACAGGAGGGCAATACGCTTGCTCTAGCCACCGCGAGCCTCGCCGGCCGCGATCTCTGCTCCATTGCCGATCTCTCCCGGTTAGAGATCGCCGCCATTATGGAACTCGCGCACGCGATCAAGGCGTCGCCGGCCGATTATCGCTTATGCTCTCGATGCTCGCCAGATGGTGATGTTCTTCGAGAAGGCCTCTCTGCGCACGCGGCTGACCTTTGAAGCCGGGATGAATACTCTGGGCGGATCGGCCATGTTCGTGGACCAGACGCAATCTCCGCTTGGGCGAGCGCGAGTCGCTGGCCGACATGGCGCGCAACGTGGAGCGCTGGGTAAGCCTGATCGTGCTGCGCACCTATGCCCACGAGACCATCACCGAGATGGCGGAGTACGCCCGCTGCCCGGTGATCAATGCCCTCAGCGATCTGGAGCATCCCTGCCAGGCGCTGGCCGACTTCATGACCATCGAAGAACGCTTCGGCACCGCGCGCGGCGTCAAGTTCACCTACGTGGGAGACGGTAACAATGTCTGTCACTCATTGATGCTGACCGCTGCCCTGCTGGGTGCGCACTGCACCGTGGCCTCGCCCAAGGCGTATTACCCCAAGCAGGAGATCACGGCGAAGGCGCTGAAGATCGCGGAGGAGAGCGGAGCCACCATCACCCTGACCCACGATGTGGTGGCGGCGGTACGCGGAGCCGATGCGGTGTACACCGACGTTTGCACCAGCATGGGCTTCGAGCATGAGGTGACCAAGCGGGCGCCCATCTTCAAGCCTTACCAGGTCAACGAGGCCTTGATGGCGCATGCCGCGCCGCACGCCGTGTTCATGCACTGCCTGCCCGCGCATCGCAACGCCGAAGTTACCGACGCGGTGCTCGACGGCCCACAATCCGTGGTCTTTGACCAGGCGGAGAACCGCCTGCACGCCCAGAAGGCGCTGATGGTTCTGCTGCTGGGCGGCGGCCCGGGTGGCTCCCGCGACACGGCGACAAATTAATCAGACAGCCAAGCATTGGCGCCAGCGAGGCTCGGGCTCTCATATTTACTAAGGAGTTTTGCATGTCTAAAAAAGTTGTTCTTGCCTATTCAGGTGGTCTCGACACCTCGATCATTATTCCCTGGCTCAACGAGAACTACGGTATGGATGTAATCGCCATGATTGCCGATGTAGGGCAGGGCGAAGATCTGGATGCAGTGGTCGCGAAAGCCTATGCCACCGGCGCGAAGAAGGCGGTCGTCCTCGACCTGCGCGATGAGTTCGTGCGCGACTACGTCTATCCCGACGGTGCGTGCCGGCGCCATCTATGAGCACAAGTATCTGCTGGGCACTTCGATTGCGCGTCCGGTGATTGCCAAGCACCAGGTGGAAGTGGCGCTGAAGGAAGGCGCGGAAGCCGTGGCCCATGGCTGCACCGGCAAGGGCAACGACCAGGTCCGCTTCGAGCATGCCTACCAGGCGCTCGCTCCGGATCTGAAGGTGATCGCTCCCTGGCGTGAATGGACGCTGAAGTCGCGCGAAGACTGCCTGGACTACGCCGAGGCGCACGGCATCCCAGTGGCGGCAAGCCGGGAGAAGATTCACTCCCGCGATCGCAACCTGTGGCACATCAGCCACGAGGGCGGCGAATTGGAGAACGCCGGCAACGCACCGCTGCCCAGCACCTGGGTGATGACCCGCTCTCCGCAGGAAGCGCCCGACCGCGAGGAAGTGGTGGAGATTGGCTTCGTCGAGGGCAGGCCGGTCTCGGTGGACGGCATGCATCTGGAGCCGGTGCAGATCGTGGAGCTGCTCAATGAGATCGGCGCGCGCAATGCCATCGGCCGCATCGACCTGGTGGAGAATCGCTTCGTCGGCATCAAGAGCCGCGGGCTTTACGAGACTCCTGGCGGCACCTTGATCACCAGCGCCCATCGTGAGCTCGAAGCGCTGACACTGGACCGCGAAGTGGCGCACTACAAGCAGCAGGTGGCCCTGAAATACGCTGAGCTGGTGTACTTCGGCCTGTGGTTCACGCCGCTGCGCGAGGCCCTGGACGCATTTGTCGACAACACGCAGAAGCTGGTCACCGGCACGCGTCAAGCTTTCTCTGTACAAGGGCAACATTGGTGTGGCCGGCCGGCAATCGCCGTACTCGCTCTACTCCGACGATCTGTCTTCGTTCACCATGGGCGACAGCTACGATCAGAAAGACGCCAAGGGCTTCATCCAGATTCTTGGGGCTGCCTGCCCGCACCCGGGCGCGTCTGCTGCAGAAGAAAGAGGCTGTCCAGTGAAGATGTGGTCTGGCCGCTTTCGCGAGCCACTGGACCACGACTTCGAACAATGGCAACGCTCCCTGGCATTTGACTGGCAGCTGCTTCCCCAGGAAGTAGCTGCCAGCAAGGCGCATGCGCGCACCATTGCCGCGGCGGGTATTCTCACCGCGGCGGAGCTGGAGCAGATTGTGGGCGCGCTCGACGCGATTCGCGACGAGTACGCGCAGCGTCCGCCCAGCGACATCTACAACTGCACGCAAGCGGAAGACATTCACCACTTTGTGGAGCTTGAACTGGTGAAGCGCATCGCGGACCTCGGCTTCAAGCTGCACACCGGCCGCAGCCGCAACGAGCAGATTGCGACCGATCTCCGGCTATTCGTGCGGGAGAAGTGCACCTCGATCGCCGGCAACCTGCAGGATTGGGTCCGCGCGCTCACCGCCCAGGCCCGGGCAGCAGGCGACGCCGTCATGCCCGCCTACACGCACCTGCAGCGAGCCGAGCCGGTGCTAGTGGCGCACTGGCTGCAGGCCTATGGCGAGATGCTGCTGCGCGACATGACACGGCTGGGGGATTTGAGGCGGCGCTTGAATTATTGTCCACTGGGCTCTGGAGCAGTGGCCGGCGCGACCCTCAAGCTGGACCGGACCATTGCCGCGCGGGAGCTGGGATTTTCCGCGCCCACCGCCAATAGCATGGACGCGACCAGCGACCGCGACTTCGCACTGGAGTTTCTGCAGGCGCTGACGTTGGTTGCTTTGCACGCCAGCCGGTTTGCGGAAGAGATCACGCTCTATGCCACGGCGGAGTTTGGATTTGTCGAGCTGCCGGAGGCATTTTCGACCGGGTCGAGCGCCATGCCGCAGAAGAAGAATCCCGACCTGACCGAGTTGGTGCGCGCCAAGGTGGCGCGCATCAACGGCGCGGCGCAGACGGTTACGATGTTGCTGAAGGGTCTTCCGTTGGCCTATAACAAGGACCTGCAGGAGAGCCAGGAGCCGCTCTTTTCCGCGGCTGACACTGCGGAGCGGATGACCGCGCTGCTGGCCAGGTTTACCGCGGCGCTGCGCTTCAACACGGCTCGCATGCGCAGTGCCTGCGAGACCGGCTTTCTCAACGCCATGGCGGCCGCGACTTACCTCGTGCACAAGGGTGTTCCCTTTCGCAAGGCGCACGAGAAAATTGGCCTCGCGGTGCGCTATGGTCTGGAAAGGGGTTGCGAACTCGATGGCCTTACGCTCGCCGAGCTGAAGCAGTTTGGGCCGGAGTTTGAAGCCGATTTTTTTTCGAGCATCACCCTCGATGCGACCGTGAACTGCCACGATGTGATTGGCGGCACCGCGGTGGGTCGAGTGCATGAGGCATTAGCGGCGCAGGAGGCGAGACTTTCTGCTGCCATGGGACAGATGGATGGAAATTCGTAAGGCCAGATTACAAGACGCGTCCAACATATATGAGCTGGTGAACAGCCTGTCGCAGGATGGGACCCTGCTGCGGCGCGCCTTCGCGGAGATTTGTGAGAACGTCCGCGACTTTACCGTAGCGGAATCGGCCCAGGGCATCTTTCAAGGCTGCGGCGCGTTGCACCTGTACGGTCCGCACCTGGCGGAGGTCCGCTCCATCGTGGTGCGTCCGGAAGCCAAGAGCAAAGGCACGGGCGGCCTGATCCTGCAGTCGCTGCTCGATGAAGCTGAGGATCACGGCGTGGGCTGTGTTTGCCTCTTTACCCGCATCCCCGATTTCTTCTTCCGCCATGGCTTTCGCGTAGTGGAGGATCGAACCGCGCTGCCCGACAAGATATACAAGGACTGCCAGAACTGCCCGCGGTTGTACCGTTGCGATGAAGTAGCCATGGCGCGTGGGCAGATTCCCAAGGTGTCGATCCTGGGGACGAGGATCGAGGCTGAGCAATTGGTGCGGCTGACGGGGCTGACCTCTCCCTTGGAATCCTTCAAAACACCTGGTGGCTGCCCCCCTTCAAGCCGCTTTCGGTCGAGTGGGGTAGCTGGGGCAAACCGCTTCGCTGCGCCTTGGTGACCGAAACATTGCCAGGAATGGGCTGCGGATCTGCAGTTCTCTCAACCAGCAACCACGAACGCTAAGCTACGCGAAATGCATTAAGTGTCGCCACGCTATTGCGGCGCCCGCGGTCTGGATCGATTACCAGCTCGAGCTTCGTCACAGACTGCAGTTCGACCGTGTACTCTTCGATCTCCTGAGCGGAGCCGCCCGGGCTGAAGGTCCATTGCTGGCGCACAATCTCGCGATCCGTCTCCCCACCCGAAGAATAGCGCAGCACAAACTCCTGCGAGCGCTCAATTTTGTGCTCCATGAAATGCAGCCGGACCCGCCTGATTGTCTGCGGTGCATCGAACAGAAAGGTAAGCGTCTGTGGTCCTGGACTGCCAGCCCGCCAACCAAGCTCGTTGAGCTCCGGGTTTGTACTCAGCGCATTTTCCACCGGGAATGCTGGGTCCTCTGACGTGAGCTGCACGCGAGCGATTAAAGCCAGATCGAGCCACTCGGCGGCGGACCGACCCTCCCGCAACCGTCCTCTGTCCAATGATTTCC
Source organism: uncultured Acidobacteriaceae bacterium (assembly GCA_963840675.1). Lineage (GTDB taxonomy): Bacteria > Acidobacteriota > Terriglobia > Terriglobales > Acidobacteriaceae > PALSA-350. Next base: position 5,484 of record CAWJAB010000030.1, on the reverse strand, counting down.
TTTCGCATCTGCCACCTCTTATAAAGAAGACTAGCTCATCGAAACCACAGAAATCTCGCGCTAAGAAGGTGCAATCTCCCGCATGATGGCTTCCACGTGGACGCGTGCTCCATCTAAATGCGGGAAGTCAGTGTTCGCCGGGTTGAAGACAAACGCAAGATCGGTCCCGGCAAGAACGATGCCATCGAGCCGTTCACGCTTGATGAGCGTGTGGGCAAGTGTACGCAGTGTGTTGAAGTCTTCCTGTCGAGGCGCTCGCCTCTTCCACCACCCGGCCATAGATATCAGCGATAGTGTCGATCTCACCAGGCGTAGGCATGATCACCTCTGCTCCACGCAGCTTACCGAACATCTGCGTTTCCATGGTGACGCGCGCGCCGAACAAGGCAACGCGGCGGAACCGCCGGCGCTCGACCTCGGCAGCGATGGCATCCAGAAGGCTGATAAGCGGGAGAGGCGTGATGGCATCGAGCTCCGCAGCGCAGATCTGCGGAGAAAACGCTGGAATCGACGCAATCTCAGCGCCGCCGCGCGCAAGTTGTTGCAGCAGGCCGGCGAGGTACTCGGCGAGTTGATTGGCCTCGCGAGCAGCGGCCAAAGACATCACCCGGCGAACATCCGCGTGAACCAAAAGAAGGCGCGGTGTCAGACCGCGAGCCAGATGCGCATCGACCAGAGACTTGTAATAAAACATCCCAGCCCCGACCCCGAGGCCTGCAACAAGTCCGAATGTACGAGATGGCTCAAAAGTCATAGCGTTCGATTGCCTTGACAGAAATCATAAACAATAACGCGGCGACGACACCAAACGCGGCCGCGTGCAACAACGGGGCGTGTCCAGTCAAGAAGTCCCGTTCGCCACGAAAACCCATCGGAGCCCACCATGAATCTCCCTGGATTGTAAAGCGGCGAGCTTTTCGCCTCTCAGTGCGTAAACCAGCACGGCGGATACACCGATGCTCACCACGGGCGCCGTGTATTGCCCTTCCACAACAGAAGAAATCAGGAACGCGATCGTCAAAAAGATCACCCCTCCACTCAGCAACAGAAATACATGAAAGCACAGTTGCCAAAAGGAGTATTGGTAACCCGCCACCTTGCCATACGCGAGCATTCCGATCCATGGGACAACCGCCAGTGCAATCGCTTGCACGAAGCCCATACCAAAGCGCACGGACATGAGACGCAGGCGGCTCACCGGCAGTCCGAGGGTGAACGCGGACGCACCGACAACCTTCTCTTGCAGCAGGCCGCCCATCATCAGGAAGGTCACTGCCAGGACCCAGCAGAAACACAGCCCCGCATGCACCGTGTGAAACAGATCATACAAACCTGCCTGCCCTCGTGAGGCGACAATTCCCTTCCCAAATTCGACCACCCACATCAAGCAGAACGCCACACATCCCACCAGCGCAATCACGAATCGAGAACGGGTCTCCAGCCACGCTTTGTACCACAACATTCTTAGCTCTCCTTGACCGTCTGTGCGCAGACTAATCCAAATTGCGATTTTAGAAGGGCTATTTGTACGAAGGGCACAGCTTCAGCCGTGCCGTAATCTCTTTCGCATGAGGCGGCTTTAGCCGCGAGGTACGGTTTTTAGCGTCGGGTCCGCGCAGGTACACGCGTGAAAAATCGTACCTCGGGGGCTAAAGCCCTGACTGGCCGCGGCTCTGTGCGCACGGCTGAAGCCGTGCCCTTCGTCAAGAGACGCTTTCCTATCCAGCTAAGTACCGTCCGCTTTGACTTACTGTACTGATGGATAGATACAGTGATACAGAGGGCATTGTCAACCCACGGCGAGACTGCTGCGGGGTCAGCTGATCGCCGGTTGCCGCGCGAATCCTTCCCGCCGCCCGAACATCAACTGGTTGAGTGCGAATACCTTGCTCAGTAACGCTTTCTCGTCTCCTGGTGACCCTGCTATGGGTGTTGCCGGTTCATGCTGCTTCCAGCGCCAACGACCTGCTGCTTCCGGCCACTGCCGATCTGGCGGCAGGCAGGGCAGACGATGCCATCTCACGCCTGAGCTCGTCGCTTGCGGGAAACCCGGGAGACGGTGAGGCGCACAATCTGCTTTGCCGGGTGTACTACCAGGAAGAGCGTTGGGACGATGCCATCCGCGAGTGCGAAGCAGCGGTCCGGCTGTCGCCGCTGGATAGCGGATATCACCTCTGGCTGGGCCGGGCCTACGGCGAAAAAGCCGACGCCATCCATTCCATCAAGGCCTTCGGGCTGGCGAGAAAAGTGCGCGACGAATTTGAGCACGCCGTCCAACTCCAGGGTGGAAACGTAGATGCGCTCTCCGACCTGGGGGAGTTTTATACTGCGGCTCCGTCGATTGTCGGCGGGGGCAAGCAAAAGGCGCAAGGCGTGGTGCAGGCGCTCGAGCAGTATGACTTAACACAGGCTCATGAGTTGAAAGGCCGGTTGGCAGAGAAGGATAAGAATTACCCGCTGGCGGAAAGCGAGTTCAAGGCGGCGGCGGAGGCCCAAACCGCCGACGCGTGGATGACGCTGGCTTCGTTCTATGCGCGGCGCAAGCAGTGGGACCGGATGCTGCAGGCAGTACAGGCGGGCGTTGATGCGGATGCCAAGGCTGCAAAGCCGCATGGATCCGCATTGGTCGAAGGGGCCACCCTTCTCGCCCGCAATAACCAGGATCCCCAACTCGCCATCCAGTTACTCAAACTCTATCTGGATTCGCCGAACAAATCGGCCGATTCGCCCGCCTTCCAGGTCCACGCGCAACTTAGCAACTTGCTGGAGCAGCAGGGCGACCACGAAGGGGCGCAGCAGCAAATGGAAGCCGCCGCCGCTCTAGCGAGTGAGTACCACCCGAAGCCGCCCCGGCCCGTTTCGCCGTAAGTACCCATCGGTGCTCGGGCACACTGTAGGCGACAGGTGACTCACCAGAATGCTATAGCTTCCACCTTGGGTTTGCCTTGCATCCCGTTGACTACCTGCGAGCTAAGGACGACTTCGAAATTCCTTCTGACCCCAGTCGACGCCAGCGCCATCTACCAACTGTTTCAGGCTTGCTTCGTCGGTCAGGAATTCACCGGCAGCCCTGGTTCCGCTACCTGCAATTCCTGCCGCGACCAGAACTACCTGGCCGGTGCTCTCGTCAGTGAAGCGGGCGGCGATTGCATAGTCCTTGACAACATGACTCCTCGGAGCCTGCGCTCTGACTTGCCAGGCGCGTGACTCGGGGTGCTGTGTGTCCGCGATCCAGTAAACCCGATCTGGGCCCTCAGGCCCTTCCAGATGAAACCTGAGTGAGGACGTTCTGTTCAACGTCCAGTCATTGTTCAGCGCTCCAATCAGAACAACCGGCCCTTCCCGAAGCTGAGAGGAAATGGTCGTCCGGGAACTCTGAACCCTGAAAGCATGTCCGTGAGCTCCGATCAGAGACACGAATCTGCTAAGAATCTGCACGTCAGAAAAAGGAACAAAGTCGTTCTTGTCCGCGAACGCCTGAAGAAACGAGTTGTCTTCGGCCCCGCTCTGGAGCTCAGTCAGGGAATCATGTGGGGCAAACAACTCCTTTTCGCCCACACAGAACAAGATAGGCTTGCTGCTGGTGAGCAACGGAGACCAGATTTCATCAAGAGCGGACCTTTGTTTTCCTATGGGTCTCCAATGCCGAGCGCCGCCAAATAAAGACCAATATCACGGCGATGGTCACGCCAGCAGCTATCAAACCCGCCGGCCGATGGATTTTCTTCCTCCTCGTGGGCTGGCTGACCTGCTGCGCTTGAGGGAACATCCGGGATCACTCGGCGGAATCATCCGCCGGAATCGCCTCGACGACAGGCGCATCCGGTGCTGGATGCGAGAAGACGGGAACATAGGATCCCGGATTCAAATCAATTCTTAGTTCGCCCCCGTGCGCCGGTGACTGGTAATACTGGGCAAGTCGCTTCCTTACTTCCGCGGCACAGAGACGTACGACAGGATCGGATTGGTATCGTAATCCGGCGGCCGATGAAATACCTCTACCCCGAGGGTGCGCTCCTTCAAGTCGTCTTCGTTTCCCGCAAGGTCTGTTCCACGACGTATCGCAGCAGGTGCGGATACCGTTTACTGGCAGCGAATCTACCGTCGCTCACAATCTTTTCGAGTTGCGAGCGCACGAGCTGTTTTTCGCTCTCTGTTTTGGGGTGCCAAGCACCTGTCACTGACGCAGTGGACGCCAAGGTCTCATCTCGCGGCCCGAAAATTCGGCCGTCTCAATGTAGCACCGCCTTGATACGGCTTGCTACTTCTCCAGATAACCTCCGCGTTAGCAATGACTTGCGATACGAAACGAACCGTCCACGAGTATTAGACGCCTAGCTACCGTAGCAATCTTGACCAGTTCGGGGTCAACCGTATGAATGCGAGGCTGATCTGGAAAAACGTCTTCTACGCCTGAAATTTCGGATGAGGCAAGGTGGCCACAGTTATGGCTACCGGCCCAGTTTGGCTAGGATGACCTTTCCGCCGATCCTTTTGGAGGCGAACTATGTTCAAGCAGACACATGAGGCAGTACGTTAGGAAATAGAACCATCACGATCTGGGCAGTTTTACTCTTTCTTGCGGTCGGAAGGCTTATCGCGCAAACCGGCGGCACCGGGTCGATCCTTGGTTCGGTCGTAGATTCAACCGGCGCTGTGATCCCCAAGGCCACGGTAACTATTACCAATACCGCCACGGGAGTGATGTCTAAAGCCACCACCACCTCGGCCGGCGACTACACCGTGCTGAGCCTCATACCCGGTGAGTACAGCGTCCTTACCGAGGCTCCCGGCTTCGAAAAGGTGCGGGTCACCGGCATCACCCTGGCTGTCGCTCAACAGGCACGCGTCAACTTGGTCCTGAAGCCTGGCACGTGAGCGAGACGGTTACGACTGCGGCGGATGCCGTCCAACTGGATACCGACAATGCCGCGATTTCGCAGCTCGTCAGTTCGAGGCAGGTCACCGAGTTGCCGCTCAACGGGCGCAATTTCTTCGATCTGCTCTTTATCGGCGCAGGGGCGGTCGAGACGGGCGGCGAACAGTCGGGTCATCCCGGCGCGGGCGAGGCCATCAGCATCAACGGATCCCGGCCGGAGTCGAACAGCTACCTGCTCGACGGCATCCTCAACACCGATCAGACGACCAACGTCCCGTCTAACATCCTCTCGATCGACGCCATTCAGGAATTCAAGGTGCTGAGCGAAACCTACTCGGCGCAGTACGGCCTGGGCGCCAACCAGATCAGCGTGGTCAGCAAGAGCGGCACCAACGACTTTCATGGCGCGCTTTTCGAGTTTCTCCGCAACGACGCCTTCGACGCCAAAAACTACTTCCAATCGGGCAGCAATGCCAAGCTGCGCCAGAACCAATTTGGTCTGGTCGTCGACGGCCCGGTGCGGATTCCATGGCTGTATAACGGCAAGGACAAGACCTTCTTCATGGCCAACTACGAGGGCCAGCGCTTGAGCGCGGGGGCGGGGA